>NZ_CP014263.1:0-1200000 GCF_001988955.1 Spirosoma montaniterrae
ATGCAACGCGAAGTAGCGATAGTTTGGAAACGCTGTTTGTCCGTTATCCGGGAAATTGTACCCGAACACAGCTTCAATACGTGGTTTGAACCCATTGTGCCTCACCGGCTTACGGGTAATGTGCTGACCATTCAGGTGCCGAGCGAGTTCTTTTATGAGTTCCTCGAAGACAATTTCGTTCATGCACTGCGCAAAGCTCTTGACGCGGCCATCGGACCCGACGGGCAGTTGGAGTACTCGATTATTGTCGATAACGGTAATGCACAAAACCGGCCATTAACCGTGAATGTGCCCACTACCAAGACGCCCCAAACCGCTAAGCCTGATAACGTTAGCCCCGATATTCTGAAAAGTCCGTTTCAGCTCAAAGACCTCGATTCGCTCTCGCTCGATTCGTACCTTAATCCGTCATATACTTTCGATAATTATGTCGAAGGCGATTGTAACCGGCTGGCGCGGTCGGCGGGTTATGCCGTGGCAGAGCGGCCCGGCGTGACTTCATTCAACCCACTCATGATTTATGGGGGTGTAGGGCTGGGTAAAACGCATCTGGTGCAGGCCATTGGCAACTATATCAAGAATAATAACCAGAATAAATTTGTCCTGTATGTTACCTCGGAGAAGTTTACGAATCAGTTTCTGAATGCAATTCGCTCCGACGGTATTCGCGATTTTACGAGCTTTTATATGCAGGTCGACGTGCTGGTGATCGACGACGTGCAGTTTTTGCAGAAAAAGGAAAAAACGCAGGAGATTTTCTTTCACATCTTCAACCACCTGCATCAGTCGGGCAAGCAGATTATTATGACGTCGGACCGTGCTCCGCGTGCGCTCGATGGGTTGGAAGACCGGCTGCTTTCGCGGTTTAAGTGGGGTTTATCGGCTGATTTACAGACGCCTGACCTGGAAACACGCATCGCCATCATCCAGAAGAAGCTACAGGCCGAAGGCATTTATATCGAAGATAACGTAATCGAATACCTCGCCCATAGCGTAAACACGAACGTGCGCGAACTGGAGGGTGTAATTGTGAGCCTGATGGCGCAGGCATCGCTCAACCGGCGCGAAATCGACCTTGAATTAGCCAAGCAAACGCTCCGCAACATCGTTGTCGACTCAGAACGCGACGTAACCATTGATTCGGTGCAAGAGGTTGTAGCCGATTATTTCAGCGTGAGCGTGGCTGACCTGAAAGCGAAAAGCCGCAAGCGTGAGCTGGTTCACCCGCGTCAGATTGCCATGTATCTTGCGAAAGAGAAAACCGAACTTTCACTTAAATCCATTGGCTATCATTTTGGCGGGCGCGACCACAGCACCGTTATTCATGCCATCCAAAGCATTAGCGACCTTGTTGCCAAACACCCCGAAACACGGGAAATGATGGAGAAGCTGAAGGGAATGTTTAAGTAATGTTGAATACTGAATGTTGAATAGCGGAGTATGGAACCGGACGGCACTTCAACATTCGATATTCAGCATTCGGTATTCAACATTAAAGACCTATTTTTTTTCCCCCGTTCCCGCATCGACACCCTTGCCTGGGACGCCTGCGTGATGGCGTCGGCGCAGCGACTTATTTATGGCTATTCATGGTATCTCGATGCCGTAACGTCGGCGCGTGGCTGGAAGTGGGTAGGGTTGGTCTTGCCCGACGAACAGGGAAACTACAGGGCCGTGATGCCCGTGCCGCTGCGCCGACGCTGGGGGAAATGGGTCGTGTATCAGCCATTGTTCTGCCAGATGCTGACCGTTTTCAGTCGCGATGCAACGCTCGACCCAACACCGTTTTTTGACGTAATGCTTAGGCGGTTTCGGTACGGCGCAAAAATTAACCTCCGGCAGTACCCAGCCCCTGACCTGGGCTTTCAGGTGGTTCGGCAACACGCTACGCACGTACTTAATTTATCGGCGACCTACGAAACCATTTACAAACGCTACAGCCGCGACCGCCGAACCAACCTTCGGCGGGGCATTGCTGCCAACTGGCGGCTAACTGATTCTGTTGATGCGGGGCCGTTGCTGAGACTATTCCGTGAAAATCACGCCGATACTATTCCCGGCGGAGTGGGCGAGTGGGCCTACACCACCCTGCAAAACCTGATTAGCGAATTGGAAAGCCGGAATCTGGGCCGTTTACGTTACGCCGAACGCAACGGTCAGATTGAAGCCGGAGCCTTGTTTGTGCAGGAAGGCAACCGGATTATCTACCTCTTCAACGCAGCGTCTGAAGCCGGTCGGCGGGGCAATGCCCGCACCGTGCTGCTTGATGAGATGATTCGTGAAAAGGCGAGTGGGCCAGTGTTATTCGATTTTGAAAGCCCCGATAAATCCTCGGTCGTAGCCTTTTACCAGAGCTTCGGAGCGGCAGAAGAACCATTCTGGACAGCCCGCTGGAGCCGACTGACATGGCTTGAGCGCGGGCTGGTGTGGTTGCTTAAAAATACCGCAGCGGCTGTTTCAGGCCATTATTCCGGCGCAGGTCCATCACCATTGAACCAACCCAGAGATCAACTTCAACCTTAACTGGTACTTTGTTCACGTCGTCGGACACGAAAATCCGAATCGACTCTTCCGACTTGAACATGCCGTTGGGGGGCAAAATGGGGTTAAGTTTCAGCACGTTGATCTTGCCTTCTTTCACCTTCAAAACCGACTTTCCCCGGTAACGAACACGCATGTTATACACCGTATCGTCGTAAAAAGCCGGTACTTCCAGCACCTGCCCGGTGGGCAGTTTGTGGAAGTCGATGGTACGCAGAAAATAGTAGCCGCTGATAAAATCATGCACATTATCAGGCACTTTGAACGTATTACGTTCGGCGCGTTCTTCAGCTTTCGCCGTGTTCGATACGTGATTGAACGTAATGTTTTCTTCCTTACGATATTTGTTCTCCTGCAAATTAGTGTAGAACTTCTGCGGCAAAATAGCCGACGTGTCGATGTAAGACCGCCAGGTGTCGCGGACATGCGTCACCAGATCGAATGCGCCAACCGTGCGGCCATCGACATTGACGCGGTAGCAGGGTCGGTCATTTACTTTATAGAGCGTAGGGCTAACGTCTACAGTAGCTTCGGCAGCATTCAGAAAGCCGTAATGAACGCGGTATTCGAGATGTTCGCCCGGCCCGAAGCTGGTGTTGGCAACGCGCCGATAGGTGTTCAGAGCCGTAAAGCCTGTTGCCAGCACCGAGGCAATACCTAAACCAATCAACCACTTTTTCATACGCAATTGCCCACGGCTGGGCCTTCTTTACAAGGATGGATAAGTTTGTTTTAAATGGGTCAGATACCGCCCAAAATCACTGTTGAACTGGTTTTCAAACTCCTGCCGAAAGCGGTTTTGCTGCTTTCGGTAGGTAAGATACCCAATAAAATACGCATTATTGGGTAGGTTTAGTTTGCTAAACCGTCGCTTATTTACTAAACGCATACTGGTCTGTGTCCGTTCGTCGGTCAGCGTGTCCGACGTGGCAACAATCTGCCCAATCGTTTCCCACTTCAACGAATCTTTGACTGCCACTGGCGTTTGAGGTTTAAACGACTGATACAAACTGTCGAGCAGCCGGGTGCCGCGCAGAATGTGTTCGTCGTAGCGTTCGTAGAAGGTTTTGCCAGCTACGTAGTTTCGGTATTGCTCCGAATCACGCCCGTACTTCTGCGCCAGAAATCGCTCTGCTCCGTACTCGCCGACAAAATCGGCTACGTTTTCGTTGTATTCCAGATTATCGCGAACAAACAACGTGCCGTGTGTAAGTTCGTGAATAATCAATTCGGCCAGGCTACCCTCGCTGCGGTCGAGCATGTTCGACAAAATCGGGTCGTTCAGAAAACCAAGCGTCGAGTAGGCTGCCACCTCGTTAATGCGCGTGTCGTAGCCTTGTTTACGCAGCAATGAATCAGCTTCGCGGAGTCGGCTTTCGTCAAAAAAACCCTTGTACGAAAACGTTCCCAAAATCGGCACTTCAAACGAAACCGGCACGAGCCGAAATCGTTCGGCACCCACCAGCACCCACATCAGCGGCTTGCCCTGTAGGTCGTAAAATGATTCGTAACTGCCCGACGGGTCGAGCCGGAGCGAGTCGATGGCAAAGCGTTTGATCTCGGCAATCAGTTTCAGTTTTTGTTTCAGCGAATCGGGGTAGTTGGGGTCGGCCATGAGTTCGGCTACGGGGCGGCTGTTGACCATAATTCGCACCTGCCCCCGTGCCTGCATCAGGCCGTAACTGACCAACTCCCATTGCCAGACCAGCAACACCACCAGCACCCCTACGACAGCAAGAGCAATTTTTTTACGCATCGGTTGGAAATAAGTATGGCAAAGTTATTCAGGGGTTGGAAAATAATTGATTACGTTAAATGCAACATTGTTGCATTTAACGTAAATACCTGTATATTTGCCGTATGACCACTGCATTCACGAACGAAATCAGGAATAAGTCCATTGCCCAGCGTTTGCCGGTTACGGTATTGAGCGGGTTTCTGGGCGCAGGTAAAACGACGTTGCTCAATCACGTACTCAATAACAAACAGGGTCTGAAAGTGGCCGTAATTGTGAACGACATGAGCGAGGTAAATATCGACGCCGAATTAGTGCGGCAGGAGGGAAACCTCTCACGCACGGAAGAAAAACTGGTTGAAATGAGCAACGGCTGTATTTGCTGCACCCTGCGCGAAGACCTGATGGTTGAGGTAGAGAAGCTGGCGCAGGAGGGCCGTTTCGATTACCTGCTCATCGAATCGTCGGGCATTTCGGAGCCGCTGCCCGTAGCGCAAACGTTCAGCTTCGTTGACGAAGCCAACGGTATCGACCTGTCGCGGTTTGCCCGGCTCGACACGATGGTGACGGTAGTCGATGCGTTCAACTTCCCGAAAGATTTCGGCAGCACCGACACCATACACAGCCGCGAACTTAACCGGAACGCCGGAACGCCCGACCCCAGCGATACACGTACCATCGTGAATCTGCTGACCGATCAGATTGAGTTTGCCGACGTGATTATCCTGAACAAAACCGACCTGCTCAGCCGCCATCAGGTGGGTGAACTAAAGGCCATTCTGCAAAAGCTGAACCCCAAAGCCCGGCTTATCGAAAGTCAGTTCAGCAAAGTTGACCCGAGCGAAATTCTGAATACGGGCCGGTTCGATTTCGACGAAGCGTCGCAGTCGGCGGGCTGGATTCAGGAACTCCAGAACCTGAAATCGGGTAACGGACACACGCCCGAAACCGAAGAATACGGCATCGGCTCGTTTGTGTTTCGCGACCGCCGACCGTTTCATCCGGCGCGGTTCTGGCACTACCTGAGCGAGAATTTTCCGGCGGGTATTATCCGCAGCAAGGGCTTGTTCTGGCTGGCATCGCGCCCGGATGATGCGCTGAATTTCAGTCAGGCCGGGGGCAGCTTACGGGCCGAGTCGGCGGGTGTTTGGTGGGCATCGATGCCGTTTAGTCAGCGCACACAATACGGCGCGTTTCTCGAAAACCGCGAGCGCATTGAAGCCCGCTGGCACAAACGGTTCGGCGACCGGCAAAACGAATTAGTCATTATTGGGCAGGATTTGAGCGAAGCGCAGGTTACTGCCGAATTACAGGAATGTCTGTGTACCGAACTGGAACTGAAGCACATGGAAGCAGGTGGTACGTTTAAAGACCCATTTCCGGTTTGGGAATAAGATAAGGGAGTGGCGTATAACTTTTACACCTATTGAATGGGGGGTAATTACAATAGAAAAAAATGTTACATAGAGATACACCGGGGAAAAAGAGCTACGCAGAGGTTTTAATAAGCCGTTCTTCGTGTATTTCCCTATCTGCTCCGTGTAGTTCTGTGTAATAACCCCTAAAAATCTTTTGTTGCGGGTGGGAGAGTGACCGAGGGCATCATCTGGTGGTTGGGTACTTTCTTGAATGTCAGGCACTCCCCACCGGCCAAAATCTTTCTCCTTTTTAGCCATGCTACAAGCTCTCGATCTTTCCAAACGCTACGCGCCCAATGCCCCGCTGGCACTCGATAACCTGACTATGACTGTGGCATCGGGCGAAATCTTCTGCCTGCTCGGTCAGAACGGCGCAGGCAAAACCACGACGATTAATCTGTTTCTGGGCTTTCTGAAACCCACGGGCGGACAGGCTCTGATCGACGGTCTGGACGTTGTCGCCCATCCGCTCGAAACAAAAAAACGGCTGGCGTACCTGCCCGAAACCGTTATGTTGTATCCGAACCTGACGGGGCTTGAAAATCTTGATTTCTTCGCGTCGCTGGCCGGTTGTCGGTACGCATCGACTGAGTTGGGCGATCTGCTGACCCGCGCCGGTTTACAACCTGATGCCCACGCCCGAAGGGTAGAAACCTACTCGAAAGGGATGCGGCAAAAAGTAGGCATTGCTATTGCTTTGGCCAAACAGGCCACTGTGCTGCTTCTCGACGAACCCACCAGCGGGCTGGACCCTAAAGCCGCCAATGAATTTTCTGACCTGTTGCTGCAATTACGGCACTCGGGAACGGCAATCCTGATGGCAACGCATGATATTTTTCGGGCAAAGGAAGTTGCTACGCATATCGGTATCATGCGCGAAGGGCGGTTAGTCGAAACGCTGACCGCTACCGATATGACGGCCAATGAACTGGAAGCCATCTACCTCCAAACGGTGTAGTCAAACCATGAAAAATATCATTGCCCACAAAGAGTTCGTTGTTACCCTGCGCGACCGGCGTTTTTGGGTTGCCGGTGGGGTTGTGCTGTTGCTGTTGCTCGTAGCAGTCTGGACGGGCTTTCAGAACTACCGGATGCTGGCCGAAAAACGCGGGCAGGCCAATCGGTCGGCGCGGGCTGCGTGGCTGGGGCAACCCGAAAAAAATCCGCACTCGGCAGCGCACTACGGCACGTTTGCATTCCGTCCCAAATCTGACCTGAGTTTTCTGGACTTTGGTCTCGATACGTACACCGGAGCGAGCGTATATCTGGAAGGACACCGCCAGAACGACGCAAAGTTCAGTCAGGCCGAAGATGCCACCGTACTGATTCGATTCGGTGAGATGACCGTAGCATTTGTGTTGCAACTCCTGATTCCGCTGCTGATTATCTTTCTGTGTTTCAGTGCTTTCACGCAGGAGCGCGACGAACACATCCTTAAATTAGTAGCCAGTCAGGGTGTATCCGTCGCGGATTTATACTGGGGTAAAGTGCTGGGTTTGACGCGGGTGACCGGGTTAGTGCTTGGCCCCGCGCTGCTGCTGGCGGCTGGCTTGTTGTTTGCCCAAACGGGTTTTCAGACCAGCATCGACACGGTGCTGCGGCTGCTGCTGTTTGGGCTGATTTACGCGCTTTATTTTCTATTGTTTATTACCGGAAGCGTGTACGTGTCGGCTCGTAGCAGCAGTTCGCGGGCAAGTTTGCTCACCTTGCTTGGCGTCTGGATTGTAGCCTGTGTATTGTTGCCAAAAGCTGCGGCTAATCTGGGTGAAAGCCTCTTCAGTGTACCATCGAAATACGCCTTTCAACGGCTGATTCACGAAGACGAAGAAAAAGGTATCGACGGGCATAACCCGTCTGATGCACGGGCAAAAGAACTGGAAAAGAAGGTGTTGGCCCAATATGGCGTCGATTCTGTAGCGCAGTTGCCGGTCAACTTCGACGGTATTGTGATGCAGGAGGGTGAAAAATACACCAGCATGGTCTATCAGAAGCATTTTGGCGCATTGCAGCAGCAGTTTCAGAAACAGAACAGTTTGGCAACTGTACTGGGTTTTGTGAACCCATACTTAGCTGTGCGGAATTTGTCGATGGGGCTGTCGGGGTCCGATTACGCGCATTTTCTGGATTTTAAAGATAAAGCCGAACAGCACCGATTCGCGCTGGTCGAACAACTTAATAACCAGATGATACGCTTCTCGAAAACCGGCGATTGGGAAAAGAAAGTCAGCCGCGATTTCTGGGCAAAAACGCCCGCTTTTACGTATCAGTTGCCATCGGTTGGCTGGGCATTGCGGCAGCATGGCGTATCGCTGGTAGCATTGCTGCTGTTTAGCGGGCTATTGTTGGGCGGTATTCAGCGCAGTTTAAAATCTGTGGCTATTCTTTAGCAGTTTATGCACCCTTTTTTTCTACTTCTCAGAAACGACTGGCGTTTGCTGAAACGCGGGCGGTCGCTAACTATCGTGAGCCTGTTAGCCCTGCTGGCGGGCGTTTATGCGCTATTTTACGGCAAAACGTTCGTAGAACGGCAGCAGGCTACCATTACCGAACTGCAACAAAACGAACGCGCCCGGCTCGACTCGCTCCTGATCTGGGCCAAACTCGACCCAACCGTAGCGGCTAATCGCGAAAAATGGGAGAAAGCCACCAGCCCCTACGACGTGAACGTGCCGGAGGGATACCGTACTACCATGCACGAACCGTCGGCCCTGACGCCCCTCTCGCTCGGTATGCGCGACCTGTTTCCCTATTACCACGATGTAATGGGCCGGGCTATTTATCGGCAGCTTTTTCAGCAGGAAATTGCCAATCCGCAAAAACTGGCAGTCGGGCATTTCGATTGGGCCTTTGTTGTCATATTCTTACTGCCTTTGTTGCTAATTGCGCTGTCGTACAATCTCTTATCGGTCGAGAAAGAGCAGGGAACGTATGCCTTGCTGCGGTCGCAGCCTATCACGCTTCGGCAAATTGTGCTGGCAAAACTCGTGCTTCGACTGGGTTTGCTGATGGGATTTCTGGTTTTGATGACGGGGCTGGCTATTGGGTTGCTGGGCATCGATGTAGGCGAAGATGGTGCATTGACAGCCCGTTTTTTTGTGGTGTCGGCAATGTACAGCCTGTTCTGGGCGGGCGTAGTGTTTGCGGTGGTATCGTTTCAGAAAACATCGGCATTTAACGCGCTCATGCTGCTCGGCTGCTGGCTCGTGCTGGTACTGGCCCTGCCGACACTATTGCATCAGGTGCTGACGGTTCGCCAGCCCATCGACCGCAGTACGTTCGAGAATCTGGTGCGCGATGAATACGGTCAGGAACAGCCCGACTCAGTAGTGCTCAAGCCGTACTACGCCCGCTATCCAGACCGTTATTTTCCCCGCGATACAATAAAGCGTACCCCTGATTTACGGGTCTATTACGCCCGTAACGACCAGCTCGATCAAATACTGACTCCATTAGTTGGGCAGTACGAAGCGGCTGTGGCTGCCCGCGAAGCTACGGTTTCGGACTGGAGTTGGGTACTGCCCGCCGTTACGGCCCAGGAACTCTTCAACGGACTGGCCGGTACGTCGGCAGCGGCCCACCGCGCCTATATCGGGCAAGTGCGCGATTTCCACCGTCTCTGGAATGGCTTCTTTGTGCCAAAATACTTTAAAAATCAACGGCTCACAGCCGCCGACTATGCCCAATTTCCCGTATGGCAGTTTCGGTCGGCAGCCCCTGATGTTGCCGTTGGTCCAGGCTTGCTGAAACTGCTGCTACTAACGGTCATCCTGTTTGGATTGGGCTGGTGGAAGCTGAAGTAACACTATTTTATGGAATCGACAGACGTATTGATTATTGGCGGCAGCTATGCCGGATTGAGTGCTGCACTGACACTGGCCCGGTCATTACGGCAGGTGCTGGTTATTGATGCCGGGCAACCCTGTAATCGGCAAACACCGCATTCGCATAACTTCATCACGCATGATGGAACGCCCCCCGCCCTGATTGCCGACAGGGCGCGGGAGCAGGTATTGGCGTATCCAACTGTTTCATTTGTTCATGATTTTGCTACCGAAGCCGCCCGAATCAACAGCGGCTTTGTTGTTACGACTCAGAGCGGCAGACAATACAAAGCCCGGAAGGTGCTATTGGCAACGGGCGTTGTTGATCAGTTGCCTGTTATTGACGGACTGGCCGAGTGCTGGGGTATTTCGGCACTGCACTGTCCGTATTGTCATGGCTACGAGGTGGCCGGGCAGCGAATAGGAGTACTTGCCAATGGCGATCTGGCGGTTGAGATGGTGCGGCTGATTCAGCAATGGTCGAAACAGGTAACACTGTTTACCAATGGTCCGGCTACGTTCTCGCAAGAGCAAAAAACGCTGTTTCAACAACTAAACGTACCCGTTGCTGAATCGCCTGTGCTGGCAGTTGTGCATCAAGAGGGTCAGGTGCAGCATCTGCAACTGGCCGATGGTTCTGCACAGGCTGTTGACGCGTTGTTCGTTCGTCCGGTGGTTGCACATCGAAACCCATTAGCCGAACAACTTGGCTGCGAAAGCAACGATATGAAACTGATTCAGGCAAATGAATTTGGGCAAACCAACGTGCCGGGGCTGTACGTGGCCGGAGATAATAGTTTCCCTTTGCGGGCCGTGAGCGTAGCAGTTGCCAACGGTATGAAAGCCGGTTCGTTCGTAAACCGCGAACTGATCGAGGAAGATCTAATCGAGCGTTTGGGCGCAGACTAATACCGTTTCCATAGCCAGCGACTTACCGAAAAACGTTTGGGCTGGTTCGGGTTCGACCACAACGCTTGTTACTGTAAAATCATTGGCAATCAGGAGTTCGGTAGCCTGCTCAGGGTCGTAAAGCGTAAAGCCGAATGCCGTAAAGGGCATTTGTTCCATCAGACTGCGGGGGCGGATGCCCAACACAACATGCCCACCCGGCACCAGAACGCGCTGTATTTCGGCCAGTTCAGCGGCTGGGTCTTCCCAGAAATATAACGTGTTGATTGTTAGGAATTTAGTAAACGAACCATCGTCGAACGGCAGGGTAGCACCCGACCGAAACACAAATCTAACCTGCCCGCTTTGCACCAAATCGGCGTTTAGCTGGTTGGCTTGTGCAATCATCACCTCCGAAAAATCGCAGCCAGTGTAGCGCACCGACGGGGCAACGCCGACCAGATCGCGGGCAAACAGACCGTTGCCGGGGCCAAGTTCAAGAATACGGTCGTTGGGTTGAACGGCCAACTGGCGAATGGCCCGTCGGTAGATTAGTTCGTTGCCAACGTTCATACGCTGACCTACTTCTACGCCGGCATCGCCGTGGGGCTGGCGAAGCTGGCTGGCTACGTCGCGGAGTTGTTCTTCGTTCATAGGGAATGGTTGTTTCAGAGACAAACAATATACGCTAATTTCGCGCAGATGCACAACAAATCGGAAAACATGCCCAAAGACGTAACCTTGCTGACCGGCTTTCTGGGCGCGGGCAAAACCACCCTGCTCAATGCGCTGATGGCCGCCCGGCCCCAAACCCGGTTCGCCCTGATTGAAAATGAGTATGGCGAAGAAGGTATCGATGGCGGCTTAGTGATGCGGCCCGACGTAGACGTGGTCGAACTGAGCAACGGGTGCCTGTGCTGCTCACTCAACAACGACCTGCTCGACGTGCTGGAAGCGTTCTACGACCGGCGCGACCAGTTTGACGAGCTGATTATTGAAACTACTGGCATTGCCGACCCTGCCAACGTGGCCGTGCCGTTTCTGATGGTGCCAATGGTACAGCGCGAGTTCACGCTGAAGCGGGTTATTTGCTTGGTGGATGCCGAATTGGTTGAGGATCAGCTTCGTGACACGGAGGAGGCCATCGGTCAGATTTCGTTCAGCGACGTTATTCTGATTAACAAAACCGACCGGGTTTCGCCCGAATACCTTGCCACCGTGCAGGAAACGTTACGGGGTCTGAACCCATTTGCTCAAGTGTTTCTCGGACATAAAGACTCCTACCCAATTGACGAGTTGATGCGTGCAGTGCGCGAAACCGCCGATGCCGGAGCTATCACCAAACTGCGCCCTGTGCAACCCTCGGCTACGCCCGGTCCGTCGCTGTTGCAGGCCGTTCCAAAAGCCAACTCGCTGGGCGTAATGCCGCACCGGCACCACCACCACAAACACAGCGATATTGTGTCGTTAAGCTTCCGGTTCAGCGAGTCGTTCGATATGACGCAGGTGTACCACCGGCTTACCACATTGTTGCTTTTTCAGGGGCAGGGTATTTACCGGGTCAAAGGCATTATTTACGACGAAACCCGCGCCGAACGCTGGATTGTGCAGTCGGTTGGCCGAACCCTGACCATCACCGAAGGAGCCGCGTGGCAACCCGATGAAGAGCGTGTTAGCCGCGTGGTGTTCATTGGAAAGTTGCTCAAACCGGCGGGTTTCGAGAAGTTGCTGAAGCAGTGTATCCGAAACGCCAAACCCGAACCGTCGGCCTGGAACATCACCAATTCGGCAGCATTGCAGCCAACCCCGAAACTGCCTTCCTGACGTTTCGTCGATGAAAAAACAAGCCGCAGCATACACCCCGCCAATCTTTTTCCGATATTTGCAACTTAGTTGCAAATACACCACTGCTTGCGGACACGTTTTCTCTTCGGACTACTCGTTCTCTTCTGCTCCGTTAGCGTAGCCCAGCGCGTAACGGTGACGGGTGTGGTGCGCGATGCCGCTACGCAACAGCTTTTATCGGGGGTGCTGGTTCAGGCTCCACCTACCGACGAAGCTGCCTATACGGGCGACGAGGGCCGTTTTTCGCTGCAACTGACCGCCAACCGCCCCCGTGCTCTGACGTTTACGCTGCTCGGAAAACAACCGCTGACGCTCAACGTTCAACCCACCCGTGATACCACCCTGACGGTGTTGCTCGAAGACCGCTCGTTTGGCCTGAACGAAGTATCGGTTGTTGCCAAAGAACAACGAATTGGCTCCTCGTCGGTAATCGACAAGTCGGCACTGATTCACGTACAGCCCACCAGTTTGGCCGACGTACTCCAGCTCGTACCGGGGCAGTTGGCTACCAACCCGAACCTCGGAGCCGCCCAGCAGGTAACGCTCCGGCAGGTGCCTACAACCCCCGATGCTACCCGCGCCAACGCGCTCGGAACGGCTGTTATTCAGGATGGTATGCCCGTCTCCAACAACGCCAATCTGCAATCGGTACAGACTATTTTGAATGCGGCTCCCGGCAGTTTCGCGCCCTTTTCCAGCGTGGTTGGGCGGGGTGTCGATTTGCGGCAGATGGGGGCCGATAATATCGAGACGGTGGAGGTGGTGCGGGGTATTCCGTCGGCCAAATATGGCGATCTGACATCGGGCATGATTATCACCAATTCGCGTGTTGGAGCCACCCGGCCCGAACTGCGCCTTCGGCTTAACCCGACCCTGCTACAGGCGTCTTTCGTAAGCGGTTTCTGGCTCGATAAGCAGAAAACGCAGACTTTCAATACACATGTAGACGTGCTACGGTCGCAGGATGACCCCCGCGACCGGGTTAATTCATATAGCCGCCTGACGGGGTTGCTCTCCTGGCGACGGCAGGTGCCCGGCCTGACAACCACAGCCATTCTGACTGGCTACCGAACTTTAGACGATCAGCGACGAGACCCCAGCGACCAACGCACACAGCGGCAGCGTTTTGCCCGCGAATCGAGTGTAAAAGGCTCATTCGAGACCCGTTGGCGACCCCGGCAACCCTGGCTGACAAGCCTGCGGGCGATTGTTGGGATCAATTACGTCGATCAGGAAGCGTTTACGCAGGAACTGATTACGCGCGATTTGTTTCCGCTCTCAACCGCTCTGCGCGATACAACCATGCGGGGCCGCTACGGCGAAGCTGAATACCTGAGCCGCCTGACGGTTTCGGGTCGGCCCATCAACACGTACACCAATTGGGAAGCCAATTGGGTGCTGTCGGGCGGGTTAGGAATGACCCACTCAATCATTGCAGGCATGAGCTGGCAAATGGATGTGAACCGGGGCGATGGCCGCATATTCGACCCAACGCGCCCACCCCGGCAGAACTACGGCGTAGGCGAACGGCCCCGCTCGTTCCGCGACATCCCGGCGCTGCATCAGCTTTCGTATTATGTCGAAGATAAACTGTCGGGTTGGATTGGGGCGCGGTCATACACCATTCAGGCTGGGTTTCGCTTCGATAATGTGCAGCCTACAGGCTTGTTTACCAGTCGGTTGGACTTTGTGCCGTCGCCCCGTATCAACGTGACACTTGAAACGGTGCCAGGGGTGTTTTTGCGTGGTGGCTACGGGCAGATGGCGAAAGCACCCACGCTCGACGTGCTGTATCCCGGCCCACGCTTCTTCGATTTGGTCAATGTCAATTACTTCGCCAACAACCCTGCCGAACGGCTACTGCTCATTACAACGCGGGTCATCAACCTCGACGGGCAGATTGTCCGACCGTTCCGCACGCAAAAAGCGGAAATCGGCTTCGATGGGCAGATTCAACAGTTTCAGGGTGCCATCACGGCGTTCCGGGAAACCACGACGGGCGCGTTTGGCACCAACCGGCTCGTGCGGCCCTTCGCGCTTGCCCGCTACGGCATCACCGCCACGCCCCCCGGCCAGCCGCCCGTGCTGACGCCCCAACCCACCCGTTTTGACACGGTTTTTGTAGGCTACGACCAACCCGTTGCCAACCGCCGATACGTGAACGAGGGCGTTGAATTCTCGTTGCTCACACCCGAATGGCCGCGCATCCGCACATCGTTTCAACTGAACGGAGCCTGGATTCGCTCCAACTCGTTCGACGACGGTATTTTGATCGACGCCGACCGGGCTTATGCCACGCAGAACGTGCCGCAACGGGTAGCAATCTACCAGAGTGCCGCCAACCGTACAGCGTCGTTTTTTAATACCAGCCTGCGCCTGATTCAGCGGATTCCTCGATTGGGTTTGGTGATTTCGGGCCTTTGGCAGGTAATCTGGACCAACACAAACCGCAGTGAACCGCTCAATCCCTACGCCATTGGGTATATTGACCGGCGCGGACAAACCACGATGCTGACGCCCCAGCAGAGCCAGTCGCCCGAATTTGCCGACCTGCGCCGGGCTATCGACGTGCGGCTGGAGGTGCCGTTTCAGCCGCCACCGCTGCATCTGTTCAACCTGCGCGTCACGAAAGAATGGGCGAAGGGCTACGGCTTTTCGTTCTTCGCCAACAACATAACGGGCAATCGTCCGCTTGCGCTTAACCCGCAGTCGGGGGTGTTTGTCCGACGTAACGAGCCGCTGTTTTTTGGAGCCGAAATCAACCTGAGTTTTTAAACAATTAATTGACTATGAAACGTATAGCAACACTGCTTAGCTTCTTTGCTCTGGTTTTATGCCTCACGGCCTGCAACCGCGAAGACCCGATTCCGACCGTCACGGTCAACGTGAACGTAACTTACCCGGCTACGTATAATCAGCCCAACGCAGCGGGTGTACGCGTTACGCTGACCAACACCGCCGACGCCAGCAGCACCACCGCCGTAACCGACGGGTCGGGCCGGGCTACTTTTGCCGACGTATTGCCGGGTAACTATAACGTAGCGGCCAGCCGTTCGTTGACCGAAGCCGAAGCACTCGCACTCACGGGCATTAGTCAGCGCGTAGAACTGAACGCAGCCCGAAATGCCGTTGCCATTCTGGAAACACCGAATCCCCTTGCCATCGACCTGCGCCTGTCGGGGTCAACGCTGGGTAGTTTGGTTATCAAAGAGGTGTACTATACCGGCTCGCGCACACCCGCCAACGGCACGTATTTCTCCGATCAGTTCGTAGAAATCTATAACAACTCGACCGATACACTTTTCCTGGACGGGCTGTGCATTGCCGATGCCTACGGCGTGTCGGGGCTGATTAACCCAACCAACCGGCCTACCGAATTCAGTTCGGGTACGGCAACGCAGGGCATTTTTCAGCAAAACGTATTTGTGAACAGTGTGTGGCGGATTCCCGGCACCGGGCGGCAGCGGCCACTGGCACCGGGCCGCAGTATCGTTATCGCGCAGGACGGCGTGAACCACCGGGCCGCCGACCTCAACCCGAGCAGCCCCGTCGATTTGTCGGGGGCGGATTGGGAAACGTTTAACGAACGCCCCGACGGGCGCGATGCCGACGCGCCGGGCGTACCGAACCTCGAACGGCTCTATTTTACGGGCGGTTTCGACTGGCTGCTGCCGGTATTCGGGCCGGGCCTGATTATTTTCCGAACCGATAACGTCGACGCCCTCGAACGCATCGCTATTCCCGGTGCAGCCGCTACCGTTCAGCCGCGTATCCGGGTGCCGGGCAATTTAGTGATCGACGCGTTTGAAGCTCTTCAAAACGGTAACAGCCGCGATTTCAAGCGGATTCCAACCGCTTTAGACGCCGGGTTTGTGTTTGCCGATGATACCTACAACCGGCAAAGCTTCCGCCGAAAGACAGCGACAACCATCGGCGGTCGGCGTGTCTTGCAGGATAGCAATAACTCAACTAACGACTTCGAGAAAATTGCATCGCCCACACCGAAAGGGTTTTAGGGGGTAATTTTATTAACCTGATAACCATGCGTTTTCTGCTCGTTCTTCTCCTGACATCGCCCGCACTGGCTCAGCCGACACCTGCCGATAGCCTTCGGCTTGGGCTGGCCGGGCTGGGCAATGCCGTGTGGCTGACGGGGCAAAATGCGGCTGGGCTGAATCAGTGGCAGGGATTTGGCTACGGCATCACCCGCCTGTCGGGAGAACACCATACGGGCGACTTCCGCCGACCGCAGGAACCGCGCCAACGCACGGCTATCGGGCTGCACAGCGAAGGACTGCGAGATGTATCGGGCTGGCGGGTCTATGGCGACTTTGACTACCAAAAGCAACTCGATGAACAAATTGGCTTCTCGCACGGCTACGACCCGCTGAATGGCAATCCCTATGTCTGGGCCGATACGCTGGCGGGCCGTTGGGAGCGCGACCACATCCGGGCGCGGGTAGCAGTGGCGGCTCCCCGGCTGGGCCGCTGGCAGTTGGGCCTGAGCGTACCGTATCACGTTGGACAGGGGTCGCGTTTGCTCGACCCAAAGCCGTTTTACCGCTTCCGCGATTTAAGCCTACTGCCTTCGGTCTGGCGGCAGGTGTCGGCCCGCTGGGGGTGGGGATTCGTGCTGGGCGGGCAGTTCACGCAGGAGGAAAACGAAGTCGGTTTTTTTGCGATTGATTTCCCGCTGCTGTACCGGCTGCGGGGCTACGGGTCGTTCAGTCAGTCGCCCATTGTGTCGGCAGAGCGGTTGGTAAAAGGTACCGTCTGGCAGGGAACGCTGCAAGGTCACTGGCAACGCCAAACCGGCTCCCAAACGGTGTCGTGGCTGGGGCAGGTGGGTGGGCGAATCCGGCAGGAAACCATTCGTGAGGGCATCGCGGCACCCGAAGCGGGCGGAGTTTTCAACGAAACCGTAGCCGAAGCGTTGCTGGCCCGGCTGCAAACCAACGGCTCCGGCGGCCATCGGCTGGCACTGCAAACCCAACTTCGGCAGGGCACCGGCACCGACCCCATTCTGCGTACCGTGAACCCGGCTTACACGCGCACAACCACCCGGCTTGATGCGTCGCGCTGGCGGCAGTCGGCGGGGCGGTTCAGTCGCGAAACGGCCTGGCTTATGGCCGAAACCTTAGATTACCGCGATCAGATTACCCGCACCAACTGGTCGGCCCTGCGGGTATCGGCGCAGGTCGAATGGCTGCGTCGGTGGGAACGTTCCGGGCCGCGTCAGGCCGGGCCGCGTCAGGCTGATGGGGCTGATGGGCAGGGGTGGTTTGGGCGGCTGGGTGCGGGCGGGCGGTATGTGCCGAGCCGACAATTTCGGGCATTGCGCCCTACGCGTTTGACTGCGCTGCTGACTCGACCCGATTATGCCGTTCAGGTGGCCGATGGGCTGTTGCTCACGGGCGGGTTTGGCCGCGATTTCCGGCTCAATGCCGTCAATAAATTGCTACACCGCGTAGAAGCACGCGCCGAGGGAATGTTAACTCCCAACGCCGGGCAACGCTGGTTAGCAACCCTTTCTTACAGCATTTTATACCTATGAAACCTCAACTGATACTGGCGGCTCTGCTGCTTTTTCTGAGCGGCTGCACCCGGCCCGCCACAACCCTTCAGCGCACGAAAGCGGCTGATTTCGACCGCGCTCTGGCCGATTCACTGCTGACACTTGGCTTTGAGAACGAAGCTCTGTACACCCTCATGTCCGACCTGAAACCAATGAGTACGCTCTGCGACATCAGCCTCCCGCTGGGCCGAACCGATTCGGCGGGTGTTCATGATGCCATCCGACCCGACCAGAAAGCGGCTTATTTAACCAAATTAGCCCGCTGGCAAACCGTGCTCGACGCCCTCGAAACGCCCGACGTGGGCTTCATTATTCACCCCTTCCGGCAAGATTACGATGGCAAACGTATCATGCAGGTCAGTGCGTATCGCCGGAGCCGTGTGCAGCGTATGGTGGCTGATAATCAGGCATTTTTTGGTCAATGGGGCTTCGTGCCGAACAGCGAGCCGGAGCTTGTTATGCACACCATCGAATACGAAAATCAGTTCGACCGGTGGCGGGGGTATGGTTATTTGTTTGGCTACCCGCGCCATGCGGTCGATTTTTTCGTAGAAGCCGGGAAAACCCAGGCTGCGACGAAAGGGTTTGTCAAGCGCGATTTCTTCCAGATTCCGGTGGCTTCCGGCAAGACCGGCCATTTCACGTATGCGCTGCCCAAAGGCATGAAACCTACCGAAACCGACTCGACGCTGTATCGGCAGGCCGGGCAGGTGCTGGAACGCTACCGCCAACTGCGCCCGAAGTATGTGGGTGCCGATACCAAGCTTCGGGCGTTGGCTTTGTGGCAGGACTTGCAGAAAACCAAGCCGTAATTACTTCACCTGTGCCATCACTTGCTCAGTACGCTGCTGAATCTGCCTGATGTTGTTCAGGAGTTCTTTTTGCAGGTCGCGCATTTGGTCGGCGGGGAGGTCTTTCATGGTGCCGTCGCTATGGTTGTGGTGGTGTTCGTGACCCTCGCCATGTTCATGCGAGTGGGCGGGCATACCGGGTGGCTCAATGAGGTTTTCTTCCCAGGCTTCGAACGCCGTTTTCAAACTGTCGAGCGATTGGCTCAGTGCCTGACTTTGGGAAGTTTTTCGGCTGGCTAACACCGTTTTGAGCGAGTCGAGCTGGTCGAGTTTTAGTTCTACGGCCTGCTGGATTTCGTTAGCTTCGGTATGGTAACGGATGGCTTCATCGCGCAGAGGTTGGTCGGCATCTGATTTAGAACCGCAGGCGGTAAGGCACGATAGCAGAAAAAAGCCGGAAATGAGTCGGATTAGCATTTTGAGCAGCATGATGGTTAGTCCTGAAAGATAATACTTTAGCTACACGAATACGAATCAAGCATCGGGCGATGACACCGGACGCGACAGCGTTTCAGGTGCCGGTACAGCTTTGGGCGGGCGTTGGCTCCAGTATGTTGCCAGCAGTGAGCCGGTGGTGTTCATAATAGGGCCGAATAAAGCCGGTGCCAGCCCCACCGTAGCCACTTTACCCATCTGAACCGCCAGTCCCGACGCCAGACCGCCATTTTGCAGCCCAACTTCAATGGCAACGGTTCGGCAGCTTTGCTCATCTAACCCGAAGATACGCCCGGTCCAATAACCAAGCGTGAACCCGGAAAGGTTATGAATCAGCACACACAGTGCCAGTGTCCAGCCTACGGCGAGCATACTGTCGCGACCGGCGGCTGTGATAATGGCGACAATCAGCACGATGCCAGCCATTGATACCAGCGGCATAACTTTGTTGATAATCACTGCCGACTGCCGGAAAACCCGGTTCAGAATCAGCCCAATGGCCACGGGTAAAATCACGATCTGCATGATTTCCAGCATCATTTTCCAGAAACCAATTTCAATGAACTGACCGGCCAGCAGTTTCATGAGGGCGGGCATCAGAAACGGAGCCAGCAGGGTAGAAATAGTAGTCACGGTAATCGACAGCGGCACATTGGCTTTAGCAATGAAGCACATCACATTGCTGGCTAATCCGCTTGGCGAACAGCCGATCAGGACAACGCCTGCGGCTATTTCGGGCGGAAAGCTAAACGCATTTGCGAGGGTGAAGCCCAGCAGTGGCATGATGATGAAATGGCAGGTTACGCCAATAAAAACCGCACGGGGTTGCTTGATAACACCCTCAAAATCAGCTAACGACATGGTTGTGCCCATACCCAGCATAATAATCTGCAGGAGCGGTACAATCAATTTTTTGAGTGGAAAATCACCAACCTGTAAGAACAATCCAGGAAACGCCAGCGCGATACCGACAGCCGCAATAATCAGGGCTGTATAGATTAGGTTGCGATATGAAGAGCGGTTATTAGTCTCGCCGTGCATAGCTTAGTGATCAGTGAAAAATGAATAGTGAAAAGTTGATCGTTGAGTGCAGTCAATAAAGTTTGCTTGCATCAGGTTCTACTTCGTGCCAAATTCAAGCCAAGAACAGCACTTTTTATTTTTCACTATTCACTGCCAAAACACCTTCCTTCAGCGAATACGTCGACGTGCGTATCTGGCTGATGCCGAACGTTTTTAGAACGTAATCAATCAGGCAGACGGCCACAACAATCATATCGACGCGCAGTTCGATCATGCCGGGCAGTTGCATTCGTTCGGCGTGATTGCGCGTAATCAGCAATTCATACGAGCGGTAAAATTCGGAAACGGGCAGTGTGAAAGCGGCCTGTTCGGGCGGGGGCAGGTGGCCGCGTTCGTGCATAAACCACATATCGACCAGCGTATCGAACGACCCCGACGAGCCAGCCAGCGTGGCAGGCTGATACTGGTGAATGGCGTTGGCTAATGGCAGGAGTTGCTCCCGAAAATAATCGTGTAGCCGCCCGATGCTCCCAGGGCCGATGGGGTCGGTTTGCATGAACCGTTCGCGCAGACGTTGTCCGCCAATCTCGAAGCTTTGTTTCCAGAAAATCCGCGACGCACTGCCCAGAATAAACTCAACGCTGCCCCCGCCGATGTCCATTACGAGGGCTGTTTGCGCGTCTAATGCGCCAGCCGCCCGAACGCCGTAGTAAATGTATTCGGCTTCCTGTTCGCCCGAAATGACCTGGACAACGATGCCCGTTTCCTGCCGAACCCGTTCGATAAACTCGGCCTGATTCCGAGCTACGCGGATGGCACTCGTACCGATAGCCGCTACGGTTTCGGGCCGAACGGCGTACTGGTCGAGGATGGTGCGGAAGTAGCGCAGTACGGTCAGGGCGCGTTCGATGGCTTCGGGCGTTATAATTCCCTGATTGATGCCCGCCATGCCGATTTTAGCGGGGCGACTTTCGCGAAAGAGGGTCTTATGAGACGCATCTGTTTTTTCAACAATCAGCAGGTGAAACGTATTGGTACCTAAGTCGATAATTGCTTGTTTCATACCAGCAAAGCTACTATCTTTGCCGTCCGGTTTTAGCTAAAACACAATAGTTACACATGCTTATCATTAACGTTAAAGACAACGAGTCGATTGACAAGGCCCTGAAACGCTTCAAAAAGAAGTTCGAGAAAACGGGCGTGTTACGGCAGTTGCGGTCGCGGACGGCTTTTCAGAAACCGTCGGTAAAGCGTCGCACTGAGATCATCAAGGCCGCTTACAAAGAGCGGATGTATGGCAACCACACCGAGCAGTAGGCCGGTGGCAAATTGCTGAACCGCCCCCGCTGAATGCGCAGTCAGCGCGATGGGTTGGTCAGCCAGCGAAACAGAGCAGCAGGCAGGGATGTTTGCTGCTTTTTTTGTTTTCTGAACCAAGATTAGCCAGGATTTGCAAGATTAAACAGGATTTTACGCTGCGCTTAGTTGACTTTGGAGAATTCAGTAAGCGCAACAAATAAATCTTGTTTAATCTTGCAAATCCAGGCTAATCCTGGTTCAGACATCATGGCTAATCCTGGTTCAGATAGTTCAGATGAGTTCCTCGCCCACATTCGTTATGAAAAGCGGCTGAGTCAGCATACACTGACGGCCTATGCGAATGATTTAGAGCAGTTTCGGCTGTTTCTGGTTCAGGAATGTAATGTGGAGCAACCCGAACGCGCCGATTTCCGGCACATTCGGTCGTGGATTGTGAGCATGGTCGAAGCGGAGTTGGACAAATCGACCGTAAACCGCAAGATTGCCACGCTGCGGAGCTTTTTCGGCTGGCTGCTGCGCCGGAAAGCAATTGACCTCGACCCGATGACGAAGATTCAGGCCCTGAAAAAGAGCCGGAAACTGCCCGTTTACGTCGAAGAAAAACCGATGGAAACGCTACTCAATGAAGTCGATTTCCCCGATACGTTCGAGGGGCAGCGCGATAAATTGGTGCTTGAACTGCTTTATGGCACCGGTATTCGTCTGAGCGAGCTTATCGGTCTCAAAACCACCGACGTTGATCTGTACAACAAGACCATTATGGTGCTGGGTAAGCGCAACAAACACCGGATTGTACCACTCAATCAACCGCTTTTTGAACTGATTCAGCAATACAGGCAACTAAAAGACACTACGTTTGGCAGCGATGCCGATCAACAGGTGCTGATTGTGAGCGATAAAGGCGTAGCGGCTTACCCCGTGTTGATTCAGCGAATCGTGAAGCGACACCTTGCGCTGGTGACAACGCTGGAAAAGAAAAGCCCACACGTACTGCGGCATACGTTTGCTACGCACCTGCTCAACCGGGGTGCCGACCTCAACGCCATCAAAGATTTGCTTGGTCATAGTAGTTTGGCCGCTACACAGGTTTATACACATACAAGCCTCGAACAACTCAAAAAAACCTACGATCAGGCCCATCCAAAGGCGAAAAAGTAGCGTAGGTGCGGGCTTCAACCCGTATTGGCAGCCATTATGAATATCCTACAAATGAACCAAACGCTGTTCTATATCCTTGAACAGCAGCCCGATGCAGACGCGGGCGTATCCACGCCGGGCGTTGCCTACCTGCGGCAGCAAACAGAGCTATTTCAGCAGGATCTGAAAACCGCTGTTTTCTATCGCGTTTTTACGGCTATTCCCCGGTTTGTGAATAAACAAGTGCTTACTGTACCGCCCGATCTGGCTTTCTCGCTCGAACGCATTCGCCCCGGCTTTACGATTCAGGGCTGGACCCGCGACCGGCTGGCGCGGGTGTGGTGGTTGCTGCAACTGCCCGTCGATGGACAGGAAACGTATGTGAAAACCATTTCGGAACTTTTTAAAGCCGCCGAGATGAACGAGTTGGTGGCACTCTATTCGGCTTTGCCCGTATTGGCGTACCCCGAAGCGTGGCGGTTTCAGGCGACCGAAGGCGTTCGGAACAACATTGCCGACGTGCAATCGGCCATTATGCTCAACAACCCATATCCGGCAGATTATTTAGACGAAGCCGCCTGGAATCAACTGATCCTGAAAGCCTTCTTCACCGAAAAAGACGTCTCGCAAATCATCGGCCTTACTGAGCGCAAAAACGCCCGACTCACCCAAACGCTGACCGATTACGTAGCCGAACGCCGGGCCGCCGGGCGCAGTTTGCCCGAAGGAATCGAACTGGCGATGTAACGTAACGCGGGTGGAAACCCGCATTGGATAACAACAACTATTTTCAATGCGGGTTTCCACCCGCGTTACATCAGTAAAATCGATACACAATTCCCGCCGAGAGCATCAGCGAAGGCGCACTGTTGGGCAGGCGGTCGTAGTTAAAGAAAACGTGCTGATATTGGGCCTGTACTTCGGCACCAAATCCCTGTTCGCGTTTGCCGTAATATTTTACGCCCACTGCTGGCGCAATAGCTCCCCGAAAACCCGTCTGCTGGTCAACTAAGCTGCCAAAGAAATTGGAGTAGTTGACGTGGGCTGCACCACCCGCCATTTGCACATAGGGGCGCAGGGCGGCAGCGTTTTCAGCGAAATAATATGACAGTGATGCCATTGCCGGTATAATCGTCAAAGTGCGGGTCTGTACCGCCGAGATGTCCTGCCCCAGATTACCCTCTGAGAAACTAACCACCTGCCGGCCAAGTCGTTGTTGACTGTATTGGTAGCCGGTTTTAATGCCGAGTGAGAACCGTTGTGGAAACAGCCATTCGCCCTCCAGCGCAAGATTGGCGGGCGAAACCGCGTCGATGTACGTTTTTTGACCACCCAGCGGCATCGCTACGCCATAGCGGGCCGCGATGTTGAAGGTGACGTAGCGGTTGAAAGGTGACTCAAAAATGTTTGAGTAGTCGGGGCTGCGCTGTGCCCAGGCATCCGCAGACAGCCACGCAAGCAGTATGAAAAATGAAAACCGTTTCATGATGTTCTGTTATTGTGTACCGCCTACTAATTTGTACGCAGGTAAGGTGCCTGATTGAAGATAGCCGTTGTCGCCGTATCAACCGATTGTGTGTCGGTAATATCGGCTCCCCGAATCGTAGCGTCGAAGAGCACGTTGAGCTGCACCGGGTTGTTGCCGTTGGGAGCGGGGCGATTCTTTAAATCGACCAACTGAATTTCCCAGTATCGGTCACTGACCTGATAGGTGTAGTAGGGCGGAAAAAACGGATCGAACCCCCAGCCGCCAAGTCCGCCGAAACCACCGCCGAACCAGTAGTTCGAAAAATATGCATTGGGGTTGACACCCACACCGGTAAAACGGTTGTTGACCCGAATAATTGCCACACCCAAATCGGCGGGTTGCCCTTGCGCCACGCGCCGGAAGCCCCGGCTGGTAAGGGCTGCCGCTACATTCGAGATAAATCGCCGGTCAATCTCATTTTGCGAGGTGGTTACCCGGTCATTTTGCTGCACCACTACCGAATCGGCCAGACTAAATGTGGGATATTGGCTGAAATTCACCGAGCGGTCGTAGTTGGTAATATATACCAGTCGGTCCTGGGGAGAGAGGTCGTTCAGGGCGTTTTCCCGGCAGGCCATCAGGGCACCGCTAAGGGCCAGCAACAACACCAGCAGCCGTCCCAAATATCCATGTTTTCGTTGTTGAAGCGTTTTCATACGAGTATTTGCTATCTACTGTTTACTTAACGAATTGGGAAAATGGAAGTTTATACAAGTGAGGTTAGAAAGCAATTAGAATTCTACGGTTCGCTATGTCGCTCCAAACCGTACTTTTGCGCGACCGTTTAACAGATGTACTCATTATGGACTTCAGGGACTTGATTCGCGGCATGTCTTTTTTCGATATGCACGTACATATGATTTCACGAACAACTGATGATTATCAGGCGATGGCCGATGCGGGCGTGGTGGCTCTGATCGAACCGGCGTTCTGGCTTGGTCAGCCGCGCACGGGCGTCGATTCGTTCCGCGATTATTTCGCTATGCTGGTGGGTTGGGAGCGGTTCCGGGCGTCGCAGTTTGGCATCCGGCATTACTGCACCATCGGCCTGAACTCGAAAGAAGCCAATCAGGAGGCTCTGGCTGAGCAGGTTATGGAAATTTTGCCGCTATTCATCTACAAAGAAGGCGTGGTCGGCGTGGGTGAAATCGGATTTGACGACCAAACCCCCGCCGAAGAAAAATACTATCGCGCTCAGTTGGAGTTAGCCAAAGAAGCCAACCTCCCCGTGCAGATTCACACGCCCCACCGCGACAAAAAGCAGGGAACCACCCGCAGCATGGACATCGCGCTCGAACATGGTCTCGACCCCGGCATGGTGATTGTTGACCACAACAACGAAGAAACTGTGCGCGAGGTACTCGACCGTGGTTTCTGGGCTGCGTTTACCATTTACCCATTCACGAAGATGGGTAACGAACGCATGGTGGAGGTGGTGAAGCAATACGGTCCCAACCGCATTATGATTAACTCAGCCGCCGACTGGGGTATCAGCGACCCGTTAGCCGTGCCGAAAACAGCCGCTCTGATGAAACAGCGCGGCATTTCTGACGAAACCATCCGGCTCGTAACGTTCGAGAATGCCATAACGGCCTTTGCGCAAAGCGGCCAAATTAGCCTTGACGAACTCACGCAACCTATCGACATCGACCAAAGCCAACGCTTCAACGGCAGTTCGGTGCTGCGCGGTGGTCAGGCACCGAGGGTTGATAAAGAATCGACGATAATTAAATAGTGTTGAATGATTGAGTGGTTGACTGATTGAATGTACTCTCAGCATACCCATTCAATCAGTCAACCACTCAATCATTCAATCAATCTATGCTGAAAGCCCTTCTCTCCCTCACCCGCCCTGCCAACCTCGTTACGGCCATTGCCGACGTGCTGGCGGGGATGGCTATTGCGGGCTATTTTCTGGTTCCAAATCCGCCCCCTGCACCAGTGGGGTGGTTGTGTTTGGCTACGGTTGGCCTGTATGGCGGGGGCGTGGTCTTCAATGACGTATTCGATGCCGAGTTAGACGCCATTGAGCGACCCGAACGCGCCATTCCGAGCGGGTTAGTAAGCAAACAGGCGGCTTCGTTGCTGGGTGCTGGATTGTATGTGATGGGAGTTTTTGCATCGTTTCTGGTTAATTCAACGGCGGGTTGGCTGGCAATGGCAATCGTGCTGCTATCGCTTATCTACGACCGTTTTGGTAAGCATCATAACTGGTTTGGGCCGCTAAACATGGGCCTGTGCCGGGGCCTGAATCTGCTGCTGGGCGTAAGCATCCTGCCCGAACAGGTGGGGCCGTGGGCGTGGGTAGGATTGGTGCCAGTGGCCTACATCGGAGCCATCACGATGATTAGCCGGGGTGAAGTACACGGCGGTCGGGCTGGAACGTTGCGGTTGGCGGGTTTGCTCTACGCGCTTGTCATCGGCTGTGTAGCGGCTCTGGCGCAACGGCGTGGGCAACTCGGTACAGCACTGCCGTTTCTGATACTGTTTGGGTATTACATTTTTCCACCCCTCTGGCGGGCCGTTCGCGACCCCATCGGGCGTAACATTGGCCTGGCTGTAAAAGCGGGCGTTTTATCGCTCATCGTCATGAACGCGGCCTGGGTAGCGGCTTTCGCATCGTTTCCGCTGGCAATGCTGGTGTTTTGCCTGCTGCCCCTCTCGCGACTACTGGCAAAGGCGTTTGCGGTAACGTGACTTACAGTTCACAGTGAACAACCAACAGCCAACAGTGATGCACTGCGTAACTGTTGGCTGTTGGCTGTTCACTGTGAACTGTAAATCAGGCGTTCTGCGGAGTGGAGAACTCTTCAAGAGCCATTTCGAGGTGCTGGGCAATCATCTGCGCCGACCGACCTTCAATGTGGTGCCGCTCGATGAAGTGAACCAGTTCGCCATCTTTGAAAATACCAATGGCGGGCGACGACGGCGGATAGGGGAGCAGGTACTCGCGCATCCGGGCCGTAGCATCGATATCGCCACCGGCAAAAACGGTATACAGTTGGTCGGGCTTAACGGCACTGGCTGCCAGAGCCGCTTTCACGCCCGGACGGGCCGCGCCAGCCGCGCAGCCACATACCGAGTTTACAACAACCAACGCAACACCTTTCTGGTCAGCCATGGCCGCGTCAACGTCGGCGGGCGTGGTCAGTTCTGTGAACCCAACGCTGGTCAGGTCTTCCCGAAACGGGACAAGCAAATGAGGAGGATACATATTTAGTTTACAGTTTGCAGTTTTCAATCAACAGTTGGCGGGCTACATGAAGCCCAATTCGAGTTTGGCTACTTCCGACATCAACTCGGTAGAGTAGGGCGGGTCGAAGGTCAGTTCAACGCTTACGTCGTTGACGCCCGGTACGGCCCGTACTTTTGCTTCGATTTCGCCTGGTATCTCACCCGCCGACGGGCACGAGGGCGAGGTCAGCGTCATCAGAATATAAACGTTGTTGACCGGAAAAATCTTAATATCGTAGATCAGGCCCAGTTCGTAGACGTCCACCGGAATTTCGGGGTCATATACGCCTTTCAGGGCCAGGATGATCTGTTCTTTCAATTCTGTTTCGTCGTTCATTGTCGTCATGGCTTAACGGCTGCGTAGGCGCGGGCGGTATTTTTCATGCGTTCGATCATAGAGGCCAAACCACCGGCCCGCAGCGACGTAACTAAGTTACGCATCCCCACTTTATCAATGAAATAAAGATCGGCACTGGCAATGTCTTCGGGCTTTTCACCCGACAGTACCCGAATCAGCAGACTAACTAACCCTTTCGAGATTTGGGCGGTCGGTTCACTATCGCCCATGAAAAACAGCCGCTCACCTTTTAGTTCCGAATCAACCCAGACTTTCGATTGGCAGCCCATAATCCGGTTCTCGTCGGTTTTGGCCGATTCGGGCATCGGGGGCAGTTTTTTGCCGAGGTCGATAATGTACTGCGTCTTGTCCAACTGATCGTCGAACAAGTCGAACTCGTCGATAATTTCGTCTTGTTTCTGGTTAATGGTCATGAAGTTACAGTTTGCCAAGTGGCATCCCCATTGGTACTAATGCAAGAATGAGCGGAATATCTGTCTGTGCGCTATATACCAGTCTATATCTGCCTACGAACACTTCCCGAATGAATGAGACATTATAATCAGGAACCATCCGACCCATGCCAGGGAATTGTTCAATAAGTCCAAGTTTCTTTTCTAACTGCTCCATCCAATCATCGGCGGCTGACATTGACAAGTCCAGTAGGTAAGAATAAGTCCTCCGTACATCTTCGCGAGCTGAGTCTTTCCAATCAACCATTCTGCTTTGCCGACTCAGCTAGTTTCTGTTGTTTCAATTCGTTTAGCTCCTGCATTACTTGGGCATGCGAAACATGCTTGGTTTCAAGCAGGCGCTGCTGAATGAATTTGATGAATAGAATGCGCTCAATCAACTCTTCCGAAGATACTTTATCAGGTAGTTGGCTGAGGCTATCAATAACCTGATTTTTATCCAACAACAGTTCCTCGTCCATGTTTGTTAAGGTTTAGAACGTCTTACAACATCATTTTCTGCACCCGGCGCAGACCCGCAATGAGCCGGTCAACTTCGTCTTTGGTGTTATAAACCGCAAAGGAGGCCCGCGTGGTTCCGGCAATGCCGAAGCGTTGCATGAGCGGCTGGGTGCAGTGGTGGCCTGTTCTTACCGCGATACCCTGCTGATCGAGAATCACGCCCGTATCCTGGTGGTGAATGCCATCCATAACCCACGACACGACGCCAATTTTATGTTTGGCCTGCCCAATAATCCGCAGCCCGTCGAGTTCCTGTAACTGCTCGGTGGCGTAGTGCAGGAGGTCGGCTTCGTGGGCGGCAATGTTCTCTTTACCCAGCCCGTCCATGTATTCGAGCGCGGTTTTTACGGCTACTACGTCGGCGATGTTGGGCGTTCCGGCTTCAAACTTATACGGTGGGTCGTTATAGGTCGTTTTCTCGAACGTAACTTCCTTTATCATCTCGCCCCCGCCCCGGTAAGGTGGCATGGCATCGAGCAGGGCGCGTTTGCCGTAGAGGACGCCCATACCGGTGGGTCCGTAAAGTTTGTGTGCCGAAAATACGTAGAAATCAGCGTCTAACGCCTGCACGTCGAGGTCGAGGTGCGAACTGGCCTGCGCCCCGTCAATGAGCACAACGGCCCCAACGGCGTGGGCTTTTTCGATAATCGTTTCGACCGGGTTGATGGTGCCGAGCGAGTTGGACACATGCACGACCGACACGAGTTTGGTACGTTCCGACAGCAGCTTTTCGTATTCATCAAGCATCAACTCGCCGTTGTCATCCACCGGAATTACCCGCAGCACACAGCCGCGTTCTTCGCAAAGCATTTGCCAGGGCACAATATTGGAGTGGTGTTCCATCCCCGAAATAACAATCTCGTCGCCCGCATTCAGGAATTTGCGTCCGTAGGTCTGGGCCACGAGGTTGATGCCGTCGGTGGTGCCATACGTGAAGATGATTTCTTCCCAGTGCTTCGCGTTCAGAAACTGCTGAACGGCCCGGCGCGACGCTTCAAAAGCCGCCGTAGCCTGCTCGGCGAGGTGGTGAATGCCCCGGTGAATGTTGGCGTTATAGCCTTCGTAATAACGCGTGAGGGCATCGATGACGGGCAGCGGCTTCTGGTTGGTGGCCGCATTATCGAAATACACTAACGGACGCCCATTTACCTGCTGATGGAGAATGGGGAAATCCTGTCGGATTTTAGCTATATCAAGAATTGTTTCGGGAGCCGCTTGCATGGAATTCAGGATGAATTGTCTTCAGGATAACAAAGCGGGTGGGGGAAAGGTGCGGGTAATGAATAATGCACAATGAACAATGCTGGTTAGTAGCAACCATTATTCATTGTGCATTATTCGTGGTTTATGCTATACTTACTTCCCCAGCTTCTCTACCACAACGCCGTTCAGAAACTCGCGGATGGGCTGGATTTTTATCTGGCTCAACACGTCCTGGGCGAAGGCATAGAGCAACAGCGTCCGGGCTTCGTCTTTCGGAATGCCGCGCGACCGCATGTAAAACAGGGCTTCGTCGTTGAGTTGCCCGGTGGTGGTGCCGTGCGAACACTTTACGTCGTCGGCGAAGATTTCCAACTGCGGTTTGGTGTTCATGCTCGCGCCCGGCGACAGCACCACGTTTTTGCACGACTGGTAAGCATTGGTTTTCTGCGCGTCGGGCCGGACGTAGATTTTGCCGTTGAAAACGCCCGTGCCGTTGTCGTCTAAGATGCCTTTGTAAAGTTCGCTGCTATACGAATTGGGCATAGCGTGGTCTACCAGCGTATGGTTATCGACGTGCTGCCGACCGTTGGGCATATACAGCCCGTACATGAATGCTTCGGCATGTTGACCATTCAGCACAATGTTCAGGTTATTACGCACAAAGTGGCCGTTGAGCGTAACAGTGGCCGAGTAAAAATGGCTGTTGTCGGCCTGACTCACCTGTGTGGTGCCGATGTGATACGCCTGCTCACTTTCGTTCTGTACCTTGTAGTACTGCATCCGCGCATCGCGGTTGAGCACAATTTCGGTCACTACATTGACGAAACTGGCACGGTCGCCCATTGTCCTGAACGACTCGGCCATTGTGACTTCGGCGTTGCGGCCTACAATCACGAGGTTGCGGGGCTGCGACGTTATGTTGTTTTGGCGGCAGTCGCTGACAAAGCGCAGAATAACAGGTTGCTCAACAACGGTGTTATCAGGAATGCGAAGCACTGCTCCATCGTTGGCTAAGGCTGTATTCAGTGCCGTAAATGCATTGTCCTGGTAATCAGCGTAGCGGGCAAAGTGCGATCCGATAAAGTCGGGGTCGGCTTTAAGGGCTTCGGCAAATGTCGTTATGGATAGCTGACTGGCCGGACTAACAATCCGCGACAGTTCGGGATGATAGCGACCATTTACGAAGTAGAGCACATTGCCTTCCAGATTTGGAATTGCCAATGGAGCCAGATCGGCTTCAGTTACGGTCGTGTTTTCATCCAGTTCAAACGCCTGTTTGAACAGACCACTAACATTTGAATACTTCCATTCTTCGTGCCGGATGGTAGGGAAACCCAGCAGATCGAACTGCTTCAGCGCGGCCCGGCGCACCTGATGCAGGGGCATTTTGGCCTCGCCATTCATGCGTTCTTCGTTCGCGTGAAAAGCCGCCAGCAGTTGATCTTTAAATTGATTGTATGATGAGAAAGACATTTCTTTTCATTTTTCACTATGTTATACGACTTGCTCGGCTTTGATCCAGTCGTAGCCTTTTTCTTCCAGTTCGAAAGCCAGTTCTTTAGGACCCGATTTCACAATGCGGCCCTGATACAACACGTGAACGTAATCGGGAACAATGTAATCGAGCAGCCGCTGGTAGTGTGTAACTACGATAGTCGACCGTTCGGGAGAGCGAAGTTTGTTAACGCCCTCAGCCACAATGCGCAGCGCGTCGATATCTAAGCCCGAATCAGTTTCATCGAGAATCGCCAGTTTCGGTTCGAGCATGGCCATCTGGAAAATCTCGTTCCGTTTTTTCTCACCACCTGAAAACCCTTCGTTCAGCGACCGGCTCAGCAACGACTGGTCGATGTTGACGAGTTTCATTTTCTCTTTCATTAATTTCAGGAACTGCACGGCGTCGAGCGGTTCCTGCCCGCGATGCTTGCGGATTTCGTTCATGGCCGTTTTGAGGAAGTTGGTCGTGCTGACGCCCGGAATTTCGACCGGGTATTGAAACGCCAGAAATATGCCTTCGGCGGCCCGCTCTTCAGGAGCCATCTCAAGCAAATCCTGGCCCTGATACGTCACGCTGCCGTTCGTTACTTCATATTGTTCGCGGCCTGCCAGTACCGATGCCAACGTGCTTTTGCCCGCTCCGTTCGGCCCCATAATCGCATGAATCTCGCCGGAGTTGATCTCCAGATTCAGGCCCTTAAGTATTTCTTTGTCGCCAATAGAGGCATGCAAATTACTGATGGATAACATGTAGGTTAGATGATATGTCGACTCGAAAATCAAGCCGCAAAGTTAACCGATTCGTCGGTACGTATTCGGTACTGTAACAAAATCAGGCGATTAAAAGTTGAGCATCACATTGCTTATTCGAGAAGGGGCTTTTTGTAGAGGCAGAATCGGTCATAAAAAACCTGCTTAACATGGGGTTGGTAAATCAAAACGGGGCTGAAAGTCTGGCAATGTGTAGCAGACTTTCAGCCCCGTTCAATGACGTACTAATTTTACTGTCCTCCCGACGGTTCTGAGGGAAGTTGTAACGGTGCGCTCCCTCCGCCACCTCCCGGCTGACTGCGTCGTACCTGCTCGATTACGAACGGCACACACTTGGCCGGTGGGCAACCACAGACATTCTGCGGCACCGTTACGGCTACGTCTATAAAGCAGTCGCCCGAGAAAATCCGTACTGTGTACACGTCTCCTGCCGAACTGGTCGGGTTTGTCAACCCTGTTGCCAGCACGCTACCCGTCGTAGCAGGCAGGTTCTGATTGGTGTCAAACAACGGTGCCGAGGCCGTATACGAATCCCCTTTCGCCACGTTATAGGTCAGCCCGCTCAGGGCCGTACCGCTCAGAATAAGCTGGGCATCGGCATTGGCTACAGTGGCCGTCTGGCTATTGCAGGTAGCGGCTACTGCTGTCAGCGAAGGAGCTACAGGCGCGGGAATCTCATTGATAATGACGGGGCAGCAGGAGCCATCGGGACAACTCGAAACGTCGTCCCGGAATGCCTGTACCTGATATTCGCCGGGCAATGTAGCTACGAAGGTATTGGCCGAACCACTCTGCACGGTGGTGCTGGTTGCTGAGCCGGGGGCGGTGTAAATCCAGTCGTAGCTGTCATAACCAGCCACTGTACTCAGGCTAAACGCATAATCGCTGCCCTGACAGGCCGTAAACGGTACAGATACGCAGACCGTAGCCGTAGACGAGCAGTCGGGACCACTGGTTACGCTTACTGTAAAGGTGTGTACGCCTGAGGGTAGGGCCGACGTATCCGTAATTTCAGCATTGGGCGTTTCAAGGGTAACACCATCAGGCGCGCTCCAGACATACGTGTATGAACCAGTGGGCGACACGCTCGCAGTAAGCGTAGCCGAATTACCAATCGCTACTGTGCCGCTGCTGGCACTGGCTGTTACCGAGAGGTCACAGACCGGAGCTGCTGAAACGCTGATGCTCAGCGGAAGCTCCACCGAACAACCGTTGGCATCGGTAGCCGTGACGGTAAAGCTGCTCAGACCTGAACCCGTCGGCGTACCGCTTATCACATCGCCGACCAACCCAAGTCCTGGGGGTGGAGTACCCGCCGTGACTGAGTAGGCGTAAGGAGCCGTACCGCCCGATGCAGTCAGCGTCTGGCTGTAGAGGGTACCTTCCTGGGCAGTGGGCAGGCTGGTAGGAAGTAGCGAAAGCAGCGGACATGTTGCCGTGATGCTCAGGGGCTGCTCGTCGAAACAGCCGTTGGCATCCGTCACGCTAAGGGTGAAGTTGGTGGTAGCTGCTGCGGTGGGTGTTCCCGAAAGAATTCCCGTGCTGGCATCGAGGGTCAAGCCTGTCGGGAGTGTGCCGCTGGCAACCACGTAGGTCAGCGAACCTACCCCGCCCGTGCTGGCCAGGCTCTGGCTGTAGGGCTGGCCCAGGGTGCCGCTTGTTAGTGAGGTAGTGGTGATTGACAGGGAGCAGATTACCGAAAGGCTGGTTGTTGCGGTGGCGGTGCAGCCAACACCATTGCTAACCAGCACCGTGTAGGCATAAACGCCTTCAGTAGTGGGAGCCGTTATGGTGCGGCTGGCAACCGTTGTTGCAGTCGGCGAGCTGATGCCCGGTCCGCTCCAAGTGTAGTTGGTAGTGCCTGCCGTCACGCCCGAGGCCGATGCGTTGAGCGTAACAACGGCACCGGGAGCTACGCTGTTGGGTGTGGCAGTAGCTACCACGCTGGTAGGCGTTACGCAGGGAACGAAAGCGGCATCGTAGACAAAGGTGTTTTGCCCGGCACCGCCCAGCGTAAACGAAACAATGCCTGCCGGATTGGGCTTGGAGTCGACGCGCCCGTTGGGGTCCTGATTGGGTTTGGTGCTCAGGCTGAGTGCCCCTGCCGAAGCACTGGTTGGGAAACAGATTGAGTAACTGTTTCCGGCACTTAACCCTGTCAGGCTGTAGACGAAACCGGTAGCGTTGGTGCCGCTGGCGTTCGAGAAGTAGTATTCGCCATTGCTGCCGGTTACTACGGTTGTATTGGCCGGTACGCCCGAACCTTTTAGCTGCACCGTAATGCCCGCCAGAGCAAGCTCTCCGGCGTCCTGAATGCCGTTGTCGTTATCGTCGCGCCAAACGCGGTTGCCAATCTGGACAGGGGCCACTCCGCACCGCAGTTCCAGATCACCCAAACCCGCCGACTTACCCGTTGCATTGACGTTAGGCGTTCCATCACCATACACCTGAAAACGGCTGGCATTGTAGTTGGCGTCCTGATTAGAGCCAAACGCCGTGCCTCCCGCCGAACCCGTGCGGTTGTTGAAGCGAGATACGCCCCCCGACCATAAATCGACGGGGTCAATTACGGTAGCCATTACCTGCCCGCTGCCGGGGAAGAACGTTAGCCCGCCGATAGCGGTTTCTTCGTGCGGAACAAAACCGGCTTCGTAGCGGTCGTCCCAGTAGTATTCGCCCCCGCCGTTGCCTTCGTTACGACCCGCACCGAGTGTTGCTATGCCACCTGCCGATGCGTTGCTCTCCACAACAAACGTACCGCTGTTGTTGTGTACGCGCATCAAATCGCCCCCGCTAATGCCCGTCCAGCCATTGCTGCCAGAAGCAGACGTAGGCGAGGCTGTTGTGGTTGTGCCGGGGCCTGTGACGTAGGTAAACGACGTAGGACCGTTATTGTAGGTGCCCAATTGATAAGCAGTACGGTCGCCAAAAGCCAGTATCATCGAGCCGTCTACATCGAACTCAATGTCGGTTAACATAGGCTGTGGATAACTCGCAATACGAGAGTTGTTAAAAGTTGACGACTGAAAAAAGAGATTGAAATTATTGGTCCAGGGCCTCCAGAAGCGGCTGCTGGCCGAGGCTGGGTTTGTAGACGTGTACTCATTACTGGCAAATCCGCGCTGAAAGCCCAAAGTGGTGGAAAATACCTGCGTAGCAACTCCGTTTTGCGGATTCACCTGATAAACCAATGCTTTCAGGTCATTACGCGATTGAGACACTTCAGCCGTACAAACGGCACCAACGTACACATTGCCCCGGTAAAACTTGGTAGCGAAAATCTGGTAATCGTCGTTGGAGCATGTACCGGAGGGTACAATAGTGTAGGACTGAATTTGACCGGAAGCCGGAGCCGAGGGCGGATTGCCAACCGGAATTACGTACAGTTTTTTGTCGAACAGGTTGGTAACAAACAGCGTCTGTTCATCATCCGACAGATCAAGGTCGCCTAAGCCAGCACGACCTACATTGCCAAAGCCCCAGTTGTCGTTGCTGGGTGAGTTAATATTGGCTGGCAGGCTGCGTGCGCCTTCGGTGCCAGCGTTGAGCGTCAAAAACAAGGGGGCCGATACGGTTGTGCTGGCCGGACCCGTGTAATCGAGTTTGTAAATGGCACCTAACCTCCCGTTGAGAACGCCTGCATGACGACGCACAAAGGCACCGGCAAACATCTGTTTGCTGGATCGCTGATACGCCAAACCCCAGACTGAGCCGGTGGCGGGGCTGTTGGCATCAACGTTTTTGCCCGTGGTCGACGTGGCCGTGGCGTTGTAAGGAAAGGTAACGATGGTTGGTTCGATGGCCGTTTGATTGCCATTGACGAAGCACGTTGTGACAACGTTGGTGTTAAGTGGCCCGCAGAAATGAGCGGGATAGTTCAGGCCATAGTTGACCACTGCTGATCCCGACAGGTTTACGAACCGAACACTCGAACCGCTTGCACTGCTGTTTGTTGGCGCACTCACAAACCCATCGTAATCAGTAGCGACAGGATTAGAGAATTCTAATCGATAAACGCCATTGGCCCCCACGTTCAGCGTATAAAGCCCTGATGCGTCTGTAAGGGCAGATAGAGACGTGCCCAAACTATTAATAGCCGTGACACGAACGCCCGGAACACCTATTTCGCCCGCTGAAATACCCGTGCCCGACGTGGGGTTATCAACGAGGCCGTTGCTGTTAAAGTCACGGTATACTGTACCTGTAATAGTTTGGGCGTAACTATTGGGCGAGTTGGTCAGCAGGCACAAAAGTGCCAGCAGACCAGTAACAAGTAATAAGCGTGTAGAGGTAGGCATCGAATAAATATTTTGTGTTGATCGAATGGTTCATTCGATAAATTGGCAATATGTGTGCCATGAGAGCATTTCATTAGAGAAAGTGAGTTTTTATGTGTTATTTTAACTGGTTTATTTCTTATTTTGATTAGACTATTACTTATTTATAAGTTAGTATAATGAGTAACTGAGTTTTACAAAAAATATGCCAGCCATCCAACTTAGAATTGGCCTTATATAACCTATATATTAACTCGTTTCATAAAGAAAAAGTAAACGGGTAGCTGAAGAATGCTTCAACTACCCGTTTACTCGTACAAATCAGCTCACCTATTACTGACCACCAATACGGGTTCCTTTTCTGGTTTGCTTTAACACAAACGGCACACACACAGATGGCGGGCAGTTGCAGTTGGCGGGCAAAATAACTACCTGCTCATCACGGTGGCAGTTTAGCGCGTTATAAACCCGGACCCAATACGTGCCTGCGGGCAGCGTACTGGCCAACACGCTATTAATTGGTAAAGCCATCGGATTTGATGTTATCAATGTACCACTCTCAAAATCAATACCGCCCCGGCTGATTTGATATGTCAGATTCGTCACGCTACTTAGCCCTGTAAGTATAATACGCCCATTGGCTTGCACTGTAGACCCCGAGCAGGTAGGAGTACTGGCTGTCAGCGAGTAAGACGCTACACCCGGTATCTCTTCCACAATGAAGGGACAGCAGCTATAATCCGGACACAGCTCATTAGCATTGTTCGCCGAAAGCTTGTACTCGCCGGGCTGGCGCACTTCCAGTATATTAGTGGTGAAGCTGGTGAGTTCGGTAGTCACGCCCTCGAAGGTGCGGAACCAATGATATTTGGTGCGCTCGGTGGGGGCCGTCAGTTGAAAGACATATTCGCTGCCGGGGCAGACAAGAATCGGAATACTGGTACAAACGTCGACTTCCTTACCAGGAATAGCGGCTTTGTTATACACGATTCCTTCGGTTGTTGCTGTCACCTGGAACGTTAAGCTAAGACTTTGTCCGGCTCCGATGCTGGAGACTGTCCACGTACTGGCTACCGAAGCTGACATGGCTGGGGTGAACGTAGTACCGGTTGGAGCGACAGCCGAACCCAACAGATAGGTGGCTCCTTCGGAGAGCAGATCCCTTACGACGGCTGTGGTCGCTACTGAGCCGGTATTGGTCAGCACCACTGTGTAGGTCAGTACGTCGCCCACTTTCGCCCTACTCTTGTCAACAGCTTTCGCCAGATTGAGTGAGGGGTTAGGAGCGGTTGTGCAACTCATCGGCACAGTATAAATTATGCTACTGCTGGTGCTGGAGCCGTTGGTGAGCACAGCAACTACCGTGCGGCTGACTGGTCCGTCACTCACGCCCGATACTGAGAAGATAGCCGTAGGCTGGCCTGCCGTGACCGTCTGGCTCAACACAACGCTTCCGTTGTCGCTTACAGTAAGAGTAGACCCCGCTGGGGCATCGGTGAGCGTTACTATACCACTGGCGGTGTAGGTGTTGGTCGCTGTATTACAAGCAGGCAGGCCAACGTTTACCCGTACCGTCGGTGGAGTTGGGTCGACTCTGATCGTCAGGGGCAGGATGGCCGTACAACTCTTACTGTCGGTCACCGTTAGGGTGAAGCTGGAGTTGCCCGCTGAAGTAGGTGTGCCTGAAATGACGCCTGTACTGGCATTGAGCGACAGCCCGCTGGGCAACGTACCAATAGCGTTGAAGGTCATTGGGACGATACCACCACTGGTGGCAATGCTCTGGCTATAAGCCGTGCCAACCTGGCCGTTGGGCAGGCTGCTGGTGGTAACGCTCACCGAGCAAAGGGTGCAGGCCAGCGGTACGCTGTAGGTGGTGCTGGCCGGGGTGCCATCGGTCAGCCTTGCCACAACGGTGCGGCTGGCTGGTCCGTTGCTGACCCCGGTCACTGAAAAGATCACGCTGGAAGAACCGGCGGCTACGGGTTGGCTCAGCACGGAGTTGCCGTTGTCGGTGAGGCTCAGGCTGGAGCCTGGCGTAGCGTTGGCGATGGTGGCTGTGCCGCTGGCGATGTAGGTGTTGGTTGCCGTGTTGCAGACGGGTGTCCCAACCACCACCACAACCGTCGCTGGAGCGGTAGTACAGGAAACGGGTGCGGTGTAGGTGGTGCTGCTGGTGCCGCATCCGGCTAAACTGGCCGACACGCTTCGGGGGCTGCCATCGGATACTAACCCGGCCATTTGCTCAGTAATCAGCGTGGCGTTGGCCGGAACAGTAAGCGTTCGACTCTCCACGCCGTCGATAAGGGTAAGGATGCCGCTGCTGGCGGGCGGGTTGGTCAGCGTTACGCTCAAGGTGGCTGTGTAGCGGTTGGTAGTCGGGTCGCAGGGGCCAGCCGTTGCGGTTAGGGTCAGCGAACAGACTGGGGCCGCTGAAACGCTGATGCTCAGCGGAAGCGGCACCGAACACCCGTTGGCATCGGTAGCCGTGAGGGTAAAGCTGCTCAGGCCCGAAGCCGTCGGCGTACCACTTATCACATTGCCGACCAACCCAAGTCCTGGGGGTGGAGTACCCGCCGTCACCGAGTAGGCGTAGGGAGCCGTACCGCCCGATGCGGTCAGCGGCTGGCTGTAGAGGGTGCCTTCCTGGGCAGTGGGCAGGCTGGTAGGAAGCAGCGAAAGCAGCGGACATGTTGCGGTGATGCTCAGAGGCTGCTCGTCGGCACAGCCGTTGGCATCCGTCACGCTAAGGGTGAAGTTGGTGATGGCTGCTGCGGTGGGTGTTCCGGAAAGGATGCCTGTGCTGGCATCGAGGCTCAAGCCTGTCGGGAGCGTCCCGCTGGCGACCGCGTAGGTCAGCGAACCTACCCCGCCCGTGCTGGCCAGGCTCTGGCTGTAGGGCTGGCCCAGGGTGCCGCTTGTTAGTGAGGTAGTGGTGATCGACAGTGAGCAGACCGAGCAGGAAACTGGTGCGGTATAGGTGGTGCTGGTAGTGCCGCAGGCCAACACGCTGCTGGCGATGCTGACGGTCTGGGTCAGGCCGTTGGAAGGCAAGCCGTTGAAGATGGCGGTTAGCGTGTTGGTGCCCAAACCGCCCGAGGTAGACAGGGTCTGGGTTAGCGTACCAGTGCTGATAGTGATGCTGCCCTCGACAGGGTTAGCGACCGTGACTACCACGGTTGCCGAGTAGGTGTTGGTAAGGGGGTCGCAAGGGCCGGCAGTGGCTGTCGCTCCGAGTGAGCAGATGGGAGCCGCTGAAACGCTGATGCTCAGCGGCACGGTAGCCGAGCAGGCCTTGCTGTCTGTTACGGTTAGACTGAAACTGGTTGTACCGGCTGCGGTAGGTGTACCCGAGATGACACCCGTGCTGGTGTTGACAATCAGCCCGGCTGGTAGAGCTCCTGTCGAACTGAAGGTGTAAGCGGGCGTGCCACCACTAACTACGATAGTCTGGCTGTAAGCTGTGCCGATCTGGCCGTTGGGCAAATTGGCTGGAGTGACCGTCAGGGCGGGGCTTACCGTTAAAATACCATTGGCCGTGGCTGAGCAACCTTGGGCCGTTGTGCCCGTGACCGAGTATGTGCCAGCTACGCTGACTGAGATCGACATCGTTGTGGCACCTGTGCTCCAAAGATAGGTGCTGGCACCCGACGCGCTGAGTACTCCTGTCTCTTCGGCGCAAACAGTGGCTGAAGTGGCTGTTACGAGTGGTAGTGGGTCAATGGTGAGCACCCGGCTGAGTTGGGCAGGTTCGCAGCTACCACTGCCGTCAGGGTCAGCACTCGTCAGCGTCAGCGTTATACTGCCAGCAGTGACGTCGGCCAGTGAAGGCTGGTAGGTTACAGCCGTGACAGACCCAATTGTGTTCAATGAAAGAATGCCCGTTCCATTGCTGGTGAGTGTAGCTGACGTTGCTCCGCTGACACCCGCTGTAAAACTGACTAGTGCTTGCCCGCAGGTCTGCATGGTGGTGGGCAGTAACGTCAGGCTAACCGGCGTCTGGCAGGCGCAGTTGACCACGACCGACTTGGTGTCTGTACAAGAGCTGCCGATGGCGCGAACAACTACGGTAGCAGTGGTGCTGGTGGTTGCACTGAGGGTAAAGCTATTAGCAGTGGTGAAGTCTCCTCCGTTGAGACTATACTCAAGCACACCTGCCCCTATGTTGGTTGTTTCCACCGTTAGGCTGGCCACGTTGCCCATACATGCTGTACCCTGGGTCAGGGCGATGATCTGGGGCTGGGGGTTGACCGTCAGCAGGGCCGTTGCCGTTGCCGAGCAGCCTGCTGCACTGGTAGCTGTCACTGAGTAAGTACCCGCACTCATCACCTCAATGCTGGCCGTGGTTGCGCCTGTGTTCCAGAGGTAGGCTTCCGCTCCTGTTACCGTGAGTGTGCCGGTCTGTCCGCTACAAACCGTAGCGGAGGTAGTTGTCAGGGTAGGAGCAGGACAAACGACTGTAATACTCAATGGCAGGATGGCCGTACAACTCTTACTGTCGGTCACCGTTAGGGTGAAGCTGGAGTTGCCCGCTGAAGTAGGTGTGCCTGAAATGACGCCTGTACTGGCGTTAAGCGACAGCCCGCTGGGCAATGAGCCGATGGCCGCGAAGGTGAGCGAACCGGGGGCGGCTCCACTGATGGCAATATTCTGGCTGTAAGGCTGATTTACTGCGCCGGAGGCTACGACTGTAGTGTTAATCGAAAGGGAACAGACCGTACACGAGGCTGGTGCTATATAGGTAGCACTCGCGCTGCCGCAGTCAGTCAATGCTGCCGTTATGGTGTGTGTCGTTGCTCCTGACGCTAAGCCCGTCAGTGAGTAAGCTACCGACGTAGCACCTGATGGAACAGTGACAGTGGTGCTGTAGAGACCATCTGTGATCGTCGCTGTGCCGCCCGCTGTGGCTGTCAGGTTAACATTGCCCGAAAGAGTATATTGATTAGTGGCTGAATTGCAGGTGCCGGGCGTGACTGTCAGCGTCAGGCTACAGGATAAGGGAATATAGTTATATACTTCAACGTCGCCACCGGCACCCTTTATGTCGTCGCCAGTGCCGTCATAACCAGGCACATACGGAACGGCTCGGAAACTACTAACCTTACCTCCCAGGTTGCCATTCGTGATGCTCCCGACTGTCGTTAAGTTTGTTACCTGCAGGCCATGTGGGCCATCGGATGTGATCATATCACCCGCGCTGAACACTAACGTAATATCCGACTGACCATTTAATGGGGCAACATCAATACCCCCATAGGCGTCGTATGTATTAGGCGTGCTGGAGGTGCCAGGATTAATTCTGTTCGCCAACGTAAAATTCGTTGTACTACCCTGATAAACATAGACGTGGGCATCGTGTACGTATGTGCCCGCATCTGATATCATGGTTCGGCCTGCCAAGAGCATCTTCGTCCCATCTTGCGTAAAAGCAATGTCAGTGATAAATTCTTTCTGACGGGCAGGCACATCAAACTCTTCAATATCCGTTGCCGAGTTAATAGTGCCATTGGCATTCAGCGCCACCGACCGAATACGGGTATCGCTCGTGTTACTGTAATCGCTTCCGTAAGGTTTATTGCGATTTACCTTCCAGGTACTGTAATACAGCCGTCCATTCTTCACCGCCAATGCCCAGGGCAGATTAGTGCTGATGCTTGCACTCGTGCTTAGGGGCGCGTCCGGGTCAACAGGATTCGCAAACCACGCACTTGTGCCTGGTGCCTGATAGGAGTCAAGGATGGCTCCTGTAGCATTTAGGCGATAAATTTTTCCATCGCTGAAGTTGGAGACAAAAAACTGGTTATTAGTACGGTCATAGCAAATGTCGCCCATGCCAGGTCCCTTCGTGCGTCTTTTCTCGGAAGAAAGCCAGCTAAGGATTTCCACGGCTGTTTGGGGCAGAACAGCAAAGACAGTGGGTGTCCCGGTTGTTTTATCAATTTTATAGATTGTACCCGCTGCTGACACACTACCTGCTGAGCTGCCATTGCCATTCCATCCGCCAATTGTGCCATACTGCGAAGGGGATAACCAGGATGCATAATTCCACGGATAGGAGGAGGAGGCAGTTGCGTACAGATTTCCTGAAACATCGAACGTAAGTCCGAATACATTGCCAACTTTTTCTATAGTCCAGTCGGGGTGGTGATAAGACGGAGGCCCATCCCAGACGGTTCCCGGTGAGGTATAAGGAGCAGGGGCTGACAAATCAACTAACCCCAATACATAATTCGTCATGGATGAAGTATTGCCAGCCACCGAATTGACAGCACCGCAACTGACAGCAACGGTGCCGTATTTGATGTCAGGTAATGCAGCATATGTACTCGTTTTTGATGCCAGACGCGCCGATGAATGAGCAAACGAAGTGGTTCCGGACGGAACGGTTACAGCCGCTCTGCGAGTGCCTTCGGTTAAGGTCGTGGAACTGCCCTGTGTAGTCGTTAGGTTGATGTTTCCCGTCAGAATATAGCCGCTGTTAGGCAGAATTATACCCGCCCTGTTGGGGACTGTATCGATGGTATCGGCGTTAGTTTCTGTGCCGGGAGTTAGTATGGCTCCATACGCCCTGTTTACATTGCATTCGTGGAGGATAGTGCCTGTCACGGTTCGGCTATATCCCGCAAGAGCGTATAATATTAGTCCTGCAAACGTGAAAAATAATTTAAGAAATGTAGTGAATGAATTCATGACCCGGCAGTTTATATTGTGTAGAGAATGTCGCCGAAAGTCGCATACCAAAAAGTTTGCCGATCTTAAGAAACTCTGAATTTATAGGTGAAATTCTGCGAAAATGTGCTGAAATAAATTTTTGAGTAGCTTTATTCACCACGAACTCTGTTGCAATGGCGTAGATAAATTTTATGCCAATTATCTATATATTCATTGGTGGGTAAGTATATATACTTGGTATAACAAAACGATAGGCTACTGCTAATAATCGGTTTGGATGAGACTATCAACACGGTCGCTTTTGCCGTAACTTGCGGCCAAACAAAATCACAGGTATGCCTTCGACTACACTCTCTCCCATTACGACTGCTCAAATTCAGGTTGCCTCTGAAATAGGTACACTCCGCCGACTGCTCATCCATAGCCCCGACCGGGGGCTGGGAAAAGTAGTACCCTCAAAAGCCCAGGACTGGCTCTTTGAAGACATCGTAAACCTGAACATGATGCGTCGGGATGAATATGATTATTACGTAAAACTGCTGCTGTATTTTCTCGACCCCGAAAAAGTCCAGGGCCGAAAAGCCGATACCACCCCCAATCGTAATTTTTTCAAGCCCGACCACGACGACTATTTTCGATCCGATAAAGTCATTGATATTCAGGTGTTATTGACCGATATTTTGCAGAATGAGGTGATTCGGACAAAGTTGATAGCATCAATCTGCGGCATTGAACGCACGTCGTTCCAAACGCAGCAGCAGTTGCACGAATACGACCCCGTCGAACTGGCGAAAATTATGATCTCCGGTTCGCTGCCCGATCAGACGATGCTCTTTGCGCCCCTGCCAAACTTTATTTTTACCCGCGACATTGGCATTGTTATCAACGACCATATTCTACTGAACAAACCTGCTAAACTGGCCCGCACCCGCGAAGCTTTGCTGGCGCAGTATTTCTTTCATTACCATCCGATTTTTGCCAGCTACCGCGACAAAATCATCGAGATTCCCGACAACGAACACGCTTTTCTGCTGTCGGATACCGACGTAAATCGCGACGTAACCCGCTCGACGCTCGAAGGGGGCGACGTGATGATGATTGCACCCCGGCATTTGCTGGTGGGTGTTTCGGAACGCACTACGCTCTACGCGGCCCAACAGGTAATGCGGTTGGTATTCGAGAAAAACGTGGTCGATAAAGTTACCATCATCAAGATTCCGAAAAAGCGCGATTACATGCACATCGACACCGTGTTTACGCAGGTGAAACGTAATGTGTGGGTGTTGCTTGGCTCATTGGCCCGCACTGGCGACGAAGCCAAAAAACGCGACGTACTACATTTCTTCGCCCCCAAAGATATGTCGGAAGAATTGCGTATTCTTCAGTTTATCAAGGGATTAGAACATAAGCCCATCGAAATCGAAAACCTTGAAGACTTGCTCACCGACATCAGCAAAAACGACCTGGGAGCTGCCGAGCCAGTCCGATTTATTTACTCCGGCAACAATGAGTTTCCGTTTGGTGCCCGCGAACAATGGACCGACTCCTGCAACCTTTTGGCCCTGAAAGACGGTGTCGTTGTTGGCTACGACCGCAACGACCGCACGCTCGAAGCGTTTCGGCAGGCTGGTTTCGACGTGGTGGGCGCGGCAGAACTCATCGAACGCTTCGAGGATGGAGAAGCCTCACCCCAAACGCTTGAGAATACGTTTATTATGCTCCCATCGGCTGAATTGAGCCGGGCGCGGGGCGGGTCGCATTGCATGAGTTTGCCGCTCCTGCGTGATGCAGTTTAATTGGCGGCAAGCGCGTTTTTTTCGTAATTTCGGGCCATTATTAACTCACTGACCACATACTATGCAGTCTCAATCTACCTCTCGCATTCTGATGATTCGCCCGGTTCGGTTTGGCTTCAATACTGAAACGGCAGAATCGAATGCGTTTCAGGACATCGACATGGCCGCGCAAACCAGAGACGTTGCCCAGGAAGATGCCCGGCGGGAGTTTGATGAGATGACCCGCCAATTGCAGGCTGCGGGCGTTGAGGTGATGGTTTATGACGATACCGCTGACCCACATACGCCCGACTCTATTTTTCCCAACAACTGGGTCTCGTTTCATGCCAGCGGTACGGTGGTTCTATATCCGATGCAGGCCGAAAACCGGCGGCTCGAACGTCGGCAGGATATTATCGACGATCTTGCCCAGCGGTTTCACGTCTCGCGCATTGTTGACCTGACGCACTTCGAGCAGGAAGGCAAGTTTCTCGAAGGCACGGGCAGTATGGTTCTCGACCGGATGCACCGCGTGGCGTTTGCCTGCCTGTCGCCCCGCACACATCCCGACGTGCTGGCCGAATTCAGCCATCGAACCGGCTACCGGACCGTGGCCTTTCGGGCCGCCGATGCCAGCGGCAAGGCTATTTATCATACTAATGTGCTGATGTGCATTGCCGATACCTTCGCAGTGGTGTGCCTGTCGGCTATCACCGATCCCGACGAGCGGATTATGGTACGGCATGAACTGGAAAAACTTAACAAGCGCGTAATCGATATTTCGCTGGAGCAGATGGCAAGTTTCGCCGGAAACATGCTGATGGTGATGACTCAGAAGGGCCAGAAACTACTGATTATGTCAGACCGAGCCTACGCATCGCTGACGCCAAAGCAAATTGACCTGATGGACGACTACGCTACGCTTCTGCATTTCGACCTGTCGATGATTGAAGGCAACGGGGGTGGTTCGGCCCGCTGCATGATGGCCGAAGTACATCTGCCGCTCAAGTAGAGACGCAAAATCTTGCGTCTCTTACCCGGATGATTTTGTCACAAGATTTTGCGTCTCTTACTCAAATTGTTTTGTCACAAGATTTTGCGTCTACACGCACAAACGAATTAAGGGATTTTTCAGCTACTTGGTGGGTATGGAAAGCAAGGATGTACGCTGGGAGCAGCGTTTTGCCAATTATAAAAAAGCGTTGAGCAAGCTTGCCGAAACCGTAACGCAAAGTAATCGGGACGAATTATCGGAACTGGAGCAGGAAGGCTTAATCCAACGCTTTGAATATACCTATGAACTGGCTTGGAAAACCCTTCAGGATTTATTGCGGAACAAAGGCTACATAGATATTGCCGGGCCAAACCCAGTATTGACTCAGGCGTTTGCGGATGGCTATATAACCAATGCCGAAGGCTGGCGGCAAATGAAGAAAGCTCGGGAATTAACGTCGCACACGTACAATAGCGAAACAGCAGAGGAAATTGCCGGATCTGTGTTCAACTCCTATTATCAGCTATTGAAAAATCTGGAAATTCGGCTTGAGGAAGAACGTTACGGGCGTCAGTCAAATCTTGTTACGTTATGAATGCTGGATTACCAAATGAGATCCTGGAACAGATAACCACGGTTTTCCAGCGCAATGAAGCAGTAGAACAGGCTATTCTCTACGGGTCGCGGGCGATGGGTACACACCGACTTGGCTCCGATATTGATTTGGCAGTTTCTGGCTCCGGCTTAACATTTAGTAAGCTGTTGAGTCTGATGAGCCAACTGGAAGACCTTGACCTGCTCTATTCGTTTGATGTTCAGCAACTTGAAAAAATCACGAATGCCGATCTGATTGATCACATAAAACGGGTAGGCATCTGTATCTACACAGCCTCAGAAAGGGCGAATCAGGCATAGAACAGACTATATCATTCCTCCGCCGACTGATAGATTCGCTCGATAATACGCTGCAAAATGGCTCCTTGCCTGCCCGTGCAGACGGAGGAGGGCAGGCCGTCGCAGGCGTCTAAGAAAGCTGCCGTATTTTTTAGCTGAATGTCGATTTCTTCGAGGTGTGGAAACCGAATGTCGGCCAGTTCGCCAGCCAGTTCGGTATGTAGCGAAAACGGAAATAGTCGTACACCACCTTTTGTGCCGAAAAAGTCAAGATTGCGATCCTTTTCGGCTTCCATGTTGAGCGCGAACGACGCCGACAGCATTATCGATGCTTTGTTGGGAAACTTGAGGTAAGCCACTGCTGCGTCATCGACCTCAAATGTTTGCGGATTCCATTGTCCCAGCAAACCTTTGCCACCCGCTTTGCCGATAAAATCATACGTGTTGCCCACCACCTGATTGGGGGAAGGATAACCCAGCGCACATAAAGCCAAATCGAGTACGTGAACGCCGAGGTCGATTAACGCGCCCCCGCCCTGCATTGCCTTATCTGTGAAATAACCCCAGCCCGGAATGCCCCGCCGACGCAGAAAATGCGCTTTGATGTGATAAATATCACCCAGTAGCCCATCGGCCTGACATCGGCGCAGCAGCGCAAACTCTGCCGACTGCCGAAGTTGAAAATTGTAGCCCAGCATCAGGTTGCTGCGTTCGGCCAGATCGGCCATTTCCTGGGCTTGCTGAGCGGTAATGGCGGGTGGCTTCTCGCAGAAAACGTGGCAGTTGTTTGCCAACGCTTCCATCGTTTGCGAATAGTGTAGCAGATTGGGGGTGCATATAACTACCACGTCGGGCCTGGCCTGTGCGTAGAGGTCGGCGGTGTTGGCAAAAGCGTGGGGGATACCGTGCTTATCGGCCAGCGTGCGGGCTTTGCTAAGGTCACGACTACATACGGCTACCACCTCAACCCGCTCGGCCAATTGGCGAAGGGCTGGAATGTGGTTTTTGTCGGCAATATTGCCCCCGCCAAGAATGGCGACTCTACGTGTTGACATGCTGCAAATAAATTGAAAAATATTTTCTTGATTTTGTTTGCACATACAAATATGCTTTTTACCTTTGTTGCACCAATATGGAATAAGCCATGAACAACGAAGTTGAAGCAACCATAGCCGAAGAGACCAAGAGCGTGACGCGATACAGTGCGTGTCTGCTGTTTTCGGCTAACGCGCTGGCGCGGGCCATCACGGCCATTGGCGACGACGAGTTTGGTCGGTTTGGCCTATCGTATTCACATGCGTATCTGCTCTGCGAAGTCGTTGATCAGCCTGGCGTAACGCCCTCTGAATTGAGCGAAACGTTGTATCTGACTCCTTCGACTATTACACGATTAGTCGAAAAACTGGAACAGAAACACCTGCTCCGGCGCGAGTCGGAGGGGAAGAAAACGCTGATTTACGCTACGCTCGACGGTGAAGCTTTGCGCCCCGCCATAGCCGAAGCCTGGCAGCGGGTAGGAGCACGGTACTCACAAGCTATTGGTGAGGAGAACGTCTGTCAATTTACACAACAGGTGTTTAGAGCCGCGCAGTCGCTGGAGGCTATCTAACGGTAAAGATTTACCGCCTGATATACAGATAGAATTATTGCATGTGCAAGCAAATTAACAACAAACAGTCATGAAAACGAACGAACAACCCATTGGCCTGATGCTGGGTAACGGCAACGAAACCACAAAAGACATATGCCGTTCGCTGGCGAAAAATGGCGTTTCGGCCATTGTAATCCAAAAGGAAGGGAGCGCGATAACCGATGTAGAACCGCCCCGTCAATGGTCGGGTCAGCCTGGTAAGGACCTGTTTTTTAATGGCTGGAAGTTGCTTTTTTAATCTTTTCACTTTTCATTATTACCATGCATTACGTCATCACTGGCTCGTTGGGCCACACGGGTAAACCCATTACAGAAGGTCTTATCAACGCAGGCCATACCGTTACGGTTGTAACAAGCAAAGCCGAGAATACGGCTGCTATTGAAGCACTTGGCGCGAAAGCCGCCGTTGGCAGTGTAACCAATGCTGATTTTGTGCGCGATGCTTTCGCTGGTGCCGATGCCGTCTATCTGCTCATCCCCTCCAATTGGGGCGTTACCAACTGGCGCGGGTTTCAGAACGAAATCGCTGATAATTACATTGCCGCTATCAAAGCCCACGACATTCGCTTTTCGGTTCTGCTGAGCAGCGTAGGGGCGCACATGGGCAATGGTGCCGGTCCGGTCGACGGGCTGCACGATGCCGAGCAGAAACTGTCGCAGGTGGCCGGGTTGAACAACCTCTTTCTGCGGCCTTCCTACTTCATGTACAACCTCCTCAGCATGATTGGCATGGTAAAAGGTGCGGGTATTATGGGCAGCAACTTTGGTACTGATACCGTTATATTAACGCATACCGATGACATTGCCGACGTAGCTCTTCAGGCACTGCTGAACCTTGACTTCACCGGCAATCGGGTTCAGTATATTGCGAGTGACGAGCGCACGGGACCCGAAATTGCCCGTGTTCTGGGCGAAGCTGTAGGCAAACCCGAAACGCCCTGGATTGTGTTTGAGGACGAACAAAGCCGACAAGGCATGTTGCAGGCTGGTATAAACGAAGAGATTGCCAATAATTACACCAAATTAGGCGAGGCCATGCGGACGGGTGAGATGCAGGCCGATTTCTTAGCCAATAAGCCAGCGCATTACGGCAAAATCAAACTGGAAGATTTCGCCAAAAACGAATTTGCCCCCGCCTTTGGAGCGTAACCGTTGAATGACGGAATGATTGAGTGATTGAATGATGGAATGGAACACTTAGGTAATCGCTCCATTCCATCATTCAACCACTCAATCATTCCGTCATTCAATCACTCAACCACTCCCCACTTTATTTGCCTCCTCCCACACTGGCGGGGCTTCCCATTCCCTGTGATAGAGCCATTAATTTTTCGCTCAGGGTAGTAATGGCTTTTTTGTACCGCGCTTCCAGATCGGGAAGATTAGCGGTCGACTTCAGCGAGGCTTCGTACAACAGGCCGGGCAACATCCACGACGCATAACCACTGTTGGGGTCCGACGAGGCATATAATGACCGATACCACGACCCGAACGCGTTGCCTTTGGGGTCGATAAAAGCCCGTTCAAGCAGTCGTAATTCGCGGTTTAGTTCGGCTAATCTGTCGGTGCGGCCACTTTTCAGGTAATTCTGCCGGGCGTTTTCGCAGGCATCGGCGTTCTTTTTCAAGTCGGCTACGGCGTCGAGCAGGGGTTGAATCGAGTACGAAGGCGCGTATTCCTGAATCTTCTTTTCAGCCGCTTTCAGGTGAACGGCAAGGTCGGTGGGGTAGCGCGTTGGGTCGTAGGGCACCAGGTCGGCGTTGGCGAGACGGAGTGTCATCGTACCCACAATCTGCTCCATCATCGGCCCCATTTTATAGGTTGGGTCGGCGAATTTATCGTAAAAATAGAGGTCGTCGTACTGCGAATGGTAGAGCGTTGGGCCTTCCATACCCGCGCTTAAAGCCGGAATACCCACGTGCATATACGGCCCGATGTGGTCAGAACCCCCGCCGAGGTTGCCAATGGTTGGTTCGCCCGATTGCACTGCCGGCGCACTCGATCCTGTTACGCGGGTGGGATTGCCTGCCGCTTTCTGCGCCATCCAGTGCTGATACACGGTTTTGTTCGAGTCGGGGTACTGCACGGCCTGCGTGGCTTCAATAATCAGCCTTTTCATACTTGGTGATGCACTCGCCCCAAACGTCCGGCCCGACACAGCCGCATCGTAGTTCATGTAGGCCACGGCCTTCTGCGTCAGCTCGTCGCGAAACTGTTCGCTCCACTCCGCCGAGCCAATCACGCCCGGTTCTTCGGCGTCCCAGTGAGCAACCTTAATCGTGCGTCGGGGCCGCTGACCGGCTTTTGCCAATTTGCCGAGCGATTCGGTCAGGCTTAGCAACATAGCCGTACCTGAGTTGGGGTCGGTGGCTCCGAAACTCCAGGCGTCGTAATGACACCCGGCAATAATCCATTCGTCGGGAAATTCGCTGCCCGTTAGTGTACCTACTACCTGATAAATTCGCTGAATGGCCCGTTCCTGCTTCACCATGAGCCGCACGCGCAGAGACGGGCTACCTTCGAGCCGGTACGTGAATGGCAATCCGCCCTGCCAGCCCGTTGGTACAGATTTTGCGCCGTTCATGCGTTTCAGGATTTCGACCGCCGAACCGTAGGGGAGGGGTGTTACCGGTATTTTGTGCAAGGCTACGTCTTTCTCTGCCAGACGTTTGGGGGTGTTTTTGGCATCCATTGGTAATGCCGCTTCACCGGGCGTCAGGGGGTCGCCGGTATAAGGAACCGTAAGTAACGACCCGCGCTGGATAATGCTTTCGGAGTAGAACGGGCCTTCAGGAAACGTCAGCCCGCGCATATAGCCCGAATCCTGCGGGTCGGTGAAAATAATAACGCCCACTGCCCCGGCAGCCTGTGCGAACTGCGCTTTGTAGCCCCGGAAATTGCCACCGTATCGCGCCAGCACAATCTTACCCGCCACCGACACGCCCATATTTTTCAACTGCTCGAAATCTTCCTTGCGCCCGTAGTTAGCATACACCACCTCCGCCGTTACGTCGCCCGAACCCGACCAGGCGTTGTAACCCGGCGTCAGGCGCGGGTCGCTGGCATATTTGTCGTCTTTAAAGATAAATTCCTTTATGTTGATGGGCATTCGAACTGGTTCGACCAATTCAACGGCTATTTCGCCGGGGCCTTTGGGCAACAACACGTCGTGCGGGTAAATATCGACTTGCCAACCGGCTTTGCGCATGGTTTCGGCGATGTAGTCGCGCACTTGTTCATTCTCTTTCGAGCCGGTGATGTGGGGGACACTGCTCAACTTGATAAGGTGCGCCTTAAACGCTGCCGACGACTGTTGTTTTTTAAACTCGGTTTCGAGCTTAACCTGCGCATCCTGCCGCGCCGGAACAAATCCCGTCAGGTTCTGCGCCTGCGCATATGTCAATGCTGATAAAGAAAGCAGTAGTAGTTTTTTCACAGGTAGTTTGGGAGAGATGGAAGAATGTCAAAGATATAAAAAGGGGAACACGGATAAAAAGGGGAACACGGATTATACGGATTTTACCGATTGACACAGATTTTGTCTCGTAAAAAGAAATCTGCGTTGATCCGTATTATCCGTACAATCCGTGTTCCCCTTTAAAAAATTATTTGTCTCCTAAATCTGTGGCTGAAATCCAGCGCACGCCAAACTGTTGCCCGTTCGTGCGGGTTTCGTTGGGGTTAAGGTAGCGAATCCCGAAATCATTGATAATACCGTTCCAGTGCGGGCTGTTCCTGACCGGAATGGCGTAGGTATGGTACTGATTATCATTGATGACGGAGAACGTGACGAACTGCCCGGTTGTTTCGGCTTCGGCTTCTTTCTGGCCGACCTTCCGCCAGTCTAATTTCATCTGCGTTTCGGGTATATTGGTACGCATTCGTACATAGATTACGCCAAAATCAGCCGCTTTGTACCCTTTTCGGGGCGACAACAGCCGGAAACGCCGGTCGGTTGGCGTAATGACCAGTTCATTGCCTACCGGAAAGCCCTGGTCATAGGCTTTGCGATAATAGAAACCGTGTCGGGTGGCATTGCCCGCAAATACGTAGTTCGGTTTCGTTTCCGAACGCGGTAACGAATTGATGGTGTTCCGCATCTCACCCACAGTACCGACCACTACATTGATGTCGAACTCATACACGCCGTTGTGGTCGAGCCGCAGACTCATGCCGTTGGAAATGTACCCGGCATTGGCCGATTCGGCGGGGCCGCTACCAAGCGGGCCAAAGGCAGCCACTTTAAACTCATGCGAGAAGGGCGTATGCAGAGCCAAACCCCGGTTGGTGTTGGGCCGAACGGCCATAATCCAGGGTTCCGATGCATCGATGTCATAGGGACCGGTTTGCGGACTACCGTTGTGCTGACTTAAGCTTACACCGCCATTGCCGGGGTTCGGAATGGCGTTCACATCAATCAAAGGCGCATTTGTGTACGGCGTACCCTGTACTACGTAATACTGGTAATACGCGCTGTTGGTGTAAATGCACGGTAGCTCCTGCTGCCGAACGTCGTTGAACTGCGTCTGATCGGGCCGGTTGCCGGTGATGCGCACGTGCCGCTTCACTACGTTGCCCTCCAGCCGGATCCATTGCTCAACAACATAGTCGCCAAGTTCATTGCTCATGCCCCAATGTAGCCCGCGCGTTTTGCAGTATAACATAGAATTTGTGCGGCCATAACCCAGCACCGGCGAGTATTCGCCCGCCACGCTGCCGCCCTGAACGGGGTTGTAGCCAATGTCGGCCAGCAGCGGTTTGCCGTTCTGAGTCCAGCCCGAACCGTCGCTGGGGAAGCCATACAACGAAATCTGATCGTCGCGGCCAGGGTCGCGCTGACCATTGCCTTCTATCTTGCAGTTGATCATATTTTCGCCCACCTGTAGGTCGGTTATTTCGCGGATGACACCACCCACGCCGAGGTCGATAGCCACCCGAACGCGTTCGTTTTGCAGGAAAGGCCGCTTATCAGCGGGCGGTGGGCTGCTCAGAATAGGATAGTCGCCCGTTGGCGGTGGCGGTTCTACGGGTGGTACTGTTGGGCAGTTGCTTACGTTGACGGTAGCCGTAGCTGTTTTGGGCGCACAGCCGGGCCGCGACGCCGAAACGGTGTACTGATAACTCCCGTTTGTAGCGGGGGCCGTTAGGGTAATCGATTGTCCGCTTTGGCTAATACCGTTGCCCGTCCAGTTGTAAGCGATTTGGTCAGAGCAATCATTCCCCGAACAGGTTGCGCTAAGCCGAACGTTACCGCCACAACTCGCTTCGACCGGGCTTGCCGATACAGTGAAATTGCAGGTGGCCGTAGTGCCCGAACCAGGACATGAAGCCGTAGTCTTTGGACTCTCTGATAACTGAAAGTTGGCATTGGCCGCCCGCACAGAAATAGTAAGTGGCGCATTATTCCGGTAAGAGGCCGGAATTATCCAGCGGAAACCAAATTTATCGAAACCGCTGACACCCAACGCATTCGCCACATCGGGACGCGACCAATCGGTAGAGATGGTGGTAGCCTTCACCCCGTTTACAAATATATCTACCTGCTGAGGCTTACGGCTGTCGTTCACATTCGCAAGCCAGCCGCCAATTCCGTCGCAGTCGGCTCCATCCAAATGGCCCCGATACGACGCATTGGCTGGGGGAGGATCGGTAACAGGTGGATCAACAACAGGCGGTTCGGGCGGAGTATCTGTTCCAGTACAAACGGGCGTGGTGAGCGGACTTTGACTCAACTCAACACTTGTACCAGCAATTTTCACAGCTACTTTGATGACACGATTAGTTTTCAACGATTCGGGAATATCCCACCGAAACCCATATCGGTCGAAACCATCCGCGCCAAAAGCCGCAGCCACGTCGCCCCGGCCCTGATTGGCCGGAATGGTGGCTACGAGCCGGTCGTTGAAATAGACGTCGAGATTTACCGACTGGCGTAGGTTTGCCGGGTCAGCCGCCCAGCCGCCAATGGTGTTGCAGTTGGCAAATTCCAGCCAGCCCCGATACGCAGCAGCGCGGGCCGCGTGCGTTGGCGCATCGGCCACAATAAAAAGCGTTTCGGCATCTGATTGGGCGACCCCCGCTTTCTCCGCAACGGTAAGTCGTTCAGACGATTGTTTGAGACGGATTGCCGCTTTTTCGACATACAAACTCTGGTCGTCGGCCTGTTTGTGGCTTCTCAGCAATCGAAACGCCCCTGTTGACGCCGTGGATGTAAAATAGCCAACAATCCGGTAGTTTACCCGCTGATTGGCCGGACGGGATAGATCGGCCACTAAATTATCGGCAGGGTCGCCTTCGGTTTGAACGAAGTTTGGCGGTAGTAGCAGTTTCAGTTTATAACTGCTTGCGCCGGGCAAAAAAAACAGCAAATTAGGCGATACGTCGAGAAGTTCAGCGGTAACGGTTAGTTCGAGCAGTTCGCCGGGTCGAACCGACCGTTTGTTGCAAAAGAGCCGAAACCGAATCGGGTCGGGGTTGCTGATGGCGTTTTGTGTCAGGTAGCTGAGTGAACGTTGGCCTGTCAGGCGTTTTGGTGGATTTTCACCAGGTGGATTGTCGCGTGATGAAAACGAGAGCAGTGTAATGAAGCCGAGACAGGCGAGTGCATACGTGTAAGTACGCTTTTTGCGTAGAAGTGTTTTTAATCTCATAAGAATAGTTGGATAAAGTTAATCGATAGCTAAGGTATAGATTGTTATCAATGTACTTGTGGGCTGTACAATAAATTTTTGTGAAGTAATAGTTACAGTATTTACAAAAGTGGAACAGCCTGACGCAAGCACACAGGCTTGGAGTCAGGCTGTTTCTGAAGAGATCCAGTCGCTAAAAATCGGCGGTCAGTATCAGGCTACCTTCTGTTGCCTTCTCGTGTTTGTAGTGAATCTCAATTCTGTCCGCATAATAATCCCAGTCTCGTTTCAACGAATCGACTGGGCCTTTGGGCAGCGGAAACGTTAACCAGTACAACCTTTCCGCTTGTTGAGGATTAATCAGGAAAACGGAGGCTGTGCTATCTAAATAGCCCACTGCTGACATCAGGATTCTGGGTCTTTTATTGCCCCGACTTCTTTCGAGGTAGAAAACGGTATCTTCCGCAACGTTCTCAATCCTAAATCGGGTTAGTTTTGAGTCACCCACACAAGCCGAAGTTAGCAGCGTGACAAGTAGAATTAGTTTTTTCAAAGGTTGATTATTGAGAGTGGTATCGAACAATAACCATTCTGATAGTTTTATTTTGGCTTGGGCAACTTTACTATTTTCACATCCACAGGGACACTACTTTTGGCCTTTGTCATCTCTCGAAACTCAAAAAAAATCAACGCAGAAAGTACAAGCAACAGGCACAGCAATAGCCAAACGATTTTTTTTAACAGTTTCATGGATAGACCTGGTAGATTGGCTTGAATTTTACACTCATTCATACAATCAACCGCATAACTACTTAAAATACAGGCAATTTTAATAGTGCAAATAAACTAAACATAATAAGAAGACTTAATGCTGATACTAAGCTGACCCAAAATAACAGCGTACCGCCCGTAACGTTCTCCAGCTTTTGTGATGTATCAAATCGAAAAAACTTGCTCAAAAAAATTCCTGGCTCATAGGACGTGATAAAGATAACAGCGATTACGCCGTTTTGGGTAAATATATTCTCTTTAGAAAACGCAAAGCCCACTACTATGCATACAAATATAATAGAGTAAAAGATGCCCAGAATTCCTCCTGCATGATTTAACGATTGCCTGAAAAAAGGATAATTCTTGGCACACACAAGATGAGATACCGCAAGAATGCTCACTAAAAGAATGAACTTAAAAGAAACAGACTGTTTGTTGATAATCAGAACAACAAGTAGAATAACTACATTCAATTGTATAGCCGCCCTGATAGCTTTTGTTAGATGCATTGATAGAATTGTTCAACTTTTTTTCACACAAGAATTTGTTTGAGTCAATTGATGTGAATGTGTAGCAATTGACTCAAACAAATTCTAACTGTAAGGCTAAACTACAACCAACTCAGGGTGCAACTCTCACAGGAACCAGCATCACACCAAACGGCTTTCGCGAAGAGAAGGCTACCAGTATTTTGGCTACATCCAGAACTTTTCGTATTGCATTTACACTTGTATACCCTTGCTGCTATTCTACCTTTAGCATCAGTCGCGTCCCTCATTATTTCGTTGACAAGAGGATTAGCTGAGATCACCAAATCTGTTTGTACAGGGAGTAGTATAACTCTGCCGTAAACGTTGACATGAATATAATTATATGTAGAGGGCAAGTCTTCAGGCCCCGTACTTTTCTCCAAAGCATCTAAGTCAGAGAGTTGATAAGCTTTAGCGAAAGAAACAATTTGTTGTCTTACTGCATCCAATTGCATCAAAGTCCGACTTGGGGAAACTGTAGTACTGAGTTCTTGTTTCGTAGTAATAAAGTGTATAGGCTGATTAAAATTGACAATCTCAGCTTCTGATAGGATTTCATCGATATTTTCCACTCTACCACCACTCCTTTTCATGGAACACTGCGTACAATTACCACTCATTGCACACCCAATGCTCTCCTTTGAACCTAATTGAGCAATATAAGGTGAGCATCCTTTACCGGCAGTACAAGTACATGTTATGCTTCCGCCTGCTGCCACTCGCGCTTTTCCATCGGCACTTTGACCAATTAGTTTATAGCCCACAGGTAGATCGTAAGTAAAGGTGGTAGGATTATTTTCCGCCTTATGTAAAGTTGTTCCAACAGGTAGCGTGATGCCATAGCCCTCCACTCTCAGTTCTTGCGTCAAAACGAACTGATTGTTGGGGCTTTCTACTCCTAAAAGTAGTTTATCAAACTTGGCTCCGTAACTAAGAGCCAAATCACTCGGCTTCAGTGGTCGTTCGCCCTCTCTTTGGTTGCAACTAAAAGTGAGCAGAACGAAAATGATAGGGGTTAATTTTATCATTTCAAGATATAAATGATATATGCCTAATACCTACTCTCTTACAGGCTTTTCGGTGTCCGCCTTTGTCTCGCGCTTGACGATACAAAGATGGCAGGGTGGATAGCCCCGGCGCATGAGCAACATTACTCAAATCTTACCCACCGACCGTAGGGGAGTTTACCCAAAACTTACCTATAGCGTATCGATTCGAGCAAATGCAACAACCGGTCGCGGTTGAGCAGGGCAAATCGATTCAGGCAACCCGGACCACCACCGTTGAGGTCGAGTTTTTGTGTAATGCTGAACTTGTGATTATTAACAGTTTTTTCACTAATGCCCAGCAGATAGCCAATTTGTGGGCCGGTTTTGCCTTCCGCAACGGCTTTTAGCACCCGTAATTCAGTCAGCGATAACGTTCCCCAGCCGGGAAACGGCTCATCAGGTTGTTCGTCAGGCCGATCCTTAAATAATGTTGAGCAGTAAACCCGCCCGGCTTTTAGTGTGATTAAGCAGTCTACAAGTTCGTTGAACCGACAAAGCGCGTCGAATTCCTGATTATCGAGCGTTTGCCAGAGTTGCGGGGTCGTCTTTACCTCGGCAGTCAGGCAAACCACAATCAACGTATTGGGGCTGTTAGCCCTAATATCGGTAAACAGCATTGGGTCGGTCAGATGGTCGTGTGTGATAAGCGCGAAACGGGGCGGACTGGCTTTAATCTGCGCCCGAAACGCAACAGGATCAGCTTGCGAAATGCGCCAGTTCAAACCAGCTTCCTGTGCTAAAGCTCCTATTTGCAGTGATAAGATACGGCGGTGGCAAAAGGTAATCAGCGACATGAATAAGAACGTAGATATAATAGTTGAACATAGTCGTGGATAGGTGTGATACTAACTCAAATGTAAACTTACTTTTTGTAAACAAAAAGGTATATGAAATTATTTTTCTCAGACTTTTAGCTGGCCGAGTTGTTGGATGAAAAAGGGATTGAAAAGCCACAGATTGTGCTGGCTTTTCAATCCCCGGCGCGTCGGAAACTGATTCCTGACTTTGCCCTCAGTTAATGCAGCAGCGATCAGAATGGCCGTTGCTACGGTTTTATCGCAGAATCGGCTCCAGTGCGGCCCGGTTTTCGTTAAGCCACGCGTGAATGTCGGTTACAATCTGGCGGATACCAAGTTCGGGCTTCCAGCCGGTTAGGGCCGTTACTTTCGTGTTATCGGTGATGTAGAGCCGGATGTCGGCGGCCCGGTTTTCGGTCACGGCCCTGATCGGAATGGTTTTGCCCGTCACTTCCTGGCAAACAGTGGTCAATTCCTGCAACGACGCGGAACTTTCGGTGCCGCCACCCGCATTCAGAATTTCGCCGTTCACGGCGTCGAGGTTGTGTAACTGCCAGTCAATCAGCCGGTAAAGGTCGGCAATGTGCAGCATGTCGCGGGTTTGTTTGCCAGTGCCACCGTATCCGATATACGCAAGCTGCTGCTCGAAGTAGTGCTTGGCAATCCAAAGTACCATAACACCCTGATCGACCTTGCCCATTTGCCAGGGGCCGGTAATAACGCCACAGCGGTTAATTACCGTTTTCAGGCCGTAAAACTCGTTGTATTCCTGAATCAGCAACTCCGACGCCAGTTTGGTAGAGCCGTAGAGTGACCGCGCCCCATCGAGCGGGAAATTTTCGGCAATGCCCCGGCTCGATACGCCGGGCACAGGCTGCTCGTCGGTCAACACAAAACGCGTATCGGCTTCCGCAAAATTCAGCGTTTCAATGGTTTTGATTGGGTAAACGCGGCTTGTCGATAAGAAAATAAAGCTGGCTTTATGTTTCAGCGCGTAGTTCAGGCAGTTGACCGTACCGAACAGGTTGGTGTTGATGAGATAGTCGGGCGTACCGTCTAAGCCGGCCAGTACACTCGGTTCGGCAGAAGCTTCGATTACGGTGTCAACGCCGGGCAGCGCATCGAAATCTTCTTTGTTGCGGATATCGCCGTGTAGAAACTCGATGCCAGCCGCTTTCAACCGCGCCAGACTAAGCTCCGACCCGCGCCGTTTCAGGTTGTCGAGCGCGAAAATCTGATAATCAGGGTAATTTTTCTTTAGTGAAATGGCTAACGATGAGCCAACAAATCCGGCCCCGCCGGTGATGAGAAGTTTCATACTTACAAGTGAAAAATGAAAAGTGAAAAGTGAATAGTGAATAGTGAAGAATGTAGCCAGGGGTAATTGTTCACTATTCACTATTCACTTTTCACTCAACTTGCAATTCGTTTTAGTTTAACGTTTTCGACTGGGCGGATAACGAGCGGTACTTTCTCGACTTTTACCGAACTGCTATCTAAGCCAAACCAGCGATCTTCGGGTGTAGTAAAGCCTTTGACGTTGAAATAGAGATTCATGATGATGCGTTCGCGAAGCGGCAGTTCGTTCTCGAACGACAGGAATTTTTCGAGTACCACAAACCGGAAATCACCAATTACGTTTTGCCGGTTCAGCGATTCGTAGCGGCTCGTGATGTCTACTTCTTTGTTCTTCACCATGTCTTCGATCACTTTTCGGAAGAACAGATTAATCCGTTGTTCAACCCGGAAGCCGAGTTTAAACGTCACTTTATAACAGTCGTCGGGTGCAATGGTGTTTACTTTATATTCCATTGTATAGGGGTCGTCGGTGGTATCGACGTGAACAAACCAATAGATATCAGCGCGTTTGGGCCGTTTCTGGAAGATGGAATAAATAATTTTCGATTCTATTTCCGACTGCCGGGCCGCATTGCTCATAAAGACGAGGTGCGTAGCATATTTCGGAATGCTGATGTCGCGGCTGAGTTCTTTAATAGCCTGAATATACTGGTCGATGCGAACGTACTCGGTCAGGCGGAGTTTGATCTGGAATGCCTGTAGCCAGATGTACATTACGCTGGCAATGGAGGCACCGATAAAGACTGACACCCAGCCACCATGCGGGAATTTAATGAGGTTGGCTACCAGAAATGAACCTTCGATGCCGAGATATACCAGCAGAAACAGCACCACGCCCCACGCTCTGTAACGGTGCGTGTACAGATAATACGACATCAGCAGCGTGGTCATGAGCATGGTTAGCGTGATTGCCAGACCATAAGCCGCTTCCATATTCCCTGACTCGCGGAAATATAGAACCACACCAACGCAGCCCGCCCACAACAGCAGGTTCACGCTCGGTACGTAAAGCTGACCTTTTTGAGTGCTGGGATACCGTAGCCGCACTTTGGGCCAGAAGTTGAGCCGGATTGCCTCGCTGATGAGCGTAAACGAACCGCTAATAAGGGCCTGACTGGCAATAACCGTAGCCGCCGTAGCAATAACGATACCGATGGTCAGAAACCACTCCGGCATCACCTGATAAAATGGAATCCGCGTACCTAATTTTTGCCCTTCCTGGCTAATAAGCCACGCACCCTGCCCGAAGTAATTGAGCAACAGGCAGGTTTTTACAAAAATCCAGCTAATTCGAATGTTGCCCCGCCCGCAGTGGCCCATGTCGGAATACAGAGCCTCGGCACCCGTCGTACAGAGGAATACCGACCCCAGCAGCCAAAACCCACCCGGATATTCGGCCAGCAGCCACCAGGCGTAGTAAGGATTTATAGCCGCCAGAATGCCCGGCCCCTGCACAATCTGCGAGATACCCAGCGTACCGAGCATCACAAACCAGACCAGCATGATAGGCCCGAAAGCCGTACCTACTACGCTCGTCCCAAACGCCTGAATCAGGAACAGAACCGTCAGAATCGCAATGACGATCTGGATAATCAGGATCTCTGTAATGTCGGGATATAGTAACCGTAAGCCTTCAACTGCCGATGATACCGAAATAGGTGGCGTAATGATGCCATCGGCCAGCAGTGCCGAGCCGCCAATAATAGCCGGTAAAGTTAGCCAGCGGGCGTGTCGGCGCACAAGCGCGTAGAGGGCAAAAATACCTCCTTCACCCCGGTTATCGGCCCGCAAAATCAGGATAACGTATTTTACGGTTGTTTGCAGCGTGAGAGTCCAGAATACGCAGGACAGTGCTCCCCGAACAACGTCGGCCCTGATGATGTTGCCGGAGCCAATAATTGCCCGCAGCGTATACAGGGGCGATGTGCCGATGTCACCGTAAATAATACCCATTGCCACCAGCAAACCAGCGGCTGTTACGGTGTCTAACTGTTTTTTATCTTCCATAGTACCGGCTTTCGCCTGCTTGTGCGACAGCATAGAACGCGGCAAAGATAGCCGTTGTTTGATTTTATCGACGCACAGAGCCAGAAAGTTGGTATTGTTAAATTTACGCAACTTTTTCGAAAAAAGATGTTACGTATTGATTGGGTTTCCGTCTAACATGTTATGTTACACTTCACGGCCTTTTGTAAGGCTGAAAGAAAGCGTTAATACTGTATAGTTTATGACGCGGCCTTTTATTTGTTAAAGGTAACATATGAGAGTTTGTTTGATTAGGTGTGTACAGGCAGAGACCCGCTCCTTGAGTGGGTCATCTCTTTTGGGGCGTCCTGGATTATCGCACCCGAAGGCTAACCGAGGCTGTATCGTCTTCCCCGTTGAGGTAGCCGTTGCCGGGTGTGCTGTCAGAATCAATAGGAGTCGTATGGCTAATTTGTGCCTGATTGAGTTGAATTCCGCTCGCTGTGGCCCGTGCCCGAAACCACACATGCCGACTTTCGCCCACTGCCAGATTCGTTAGAGAAATCGATACGTCGTTGCCCGCAATTGTCCAGCCGGAGGCTTCGTGCAACATCAGGCCGTCTGGCAATTTGTTGACTACCGTAGCCAAAGCAGCCACTGCTCCACCCCGGTTGCTGACCGTAAGCGTAAACGTTACCACTTCATTGATAGCTGGCGTTAGGGTATTGGGGGTTATTTGCAGACTCAAATCAGTTTGTCCTGCCACCGGCGTGGGCTGATTGGCTTGCACGGGTGGTAACGGATGCTGGATTGGATTAGGCGACACATACACAGTTAGCTCGTTGGTCGGGGTGCTGCGAAAATCCGTCATAACCGCGTCATCCTGCCCGTCGGCGGTGCCACTGTTCGTCTGGGAATCCGGGTCGGGTACTGACGACTGAATGATTTGGGCCGCGTTGACATAGCGGCCTGGCTGCTGGATACTGAGCGTGTATGTCAGGCTAACCATTTCGCTTACGGCTACCGAACCAAGCGTAGCCGACACTACTCCTGCAAGGTGGGTCAGACCGTTGCCACCCAGAAACGTGACATGGGGTGGAAGCCGGTTTTCAAGCACAACGGTTGTGGCTGTTGAAGGTCCGTTATTGTAGACTGTCATTTGGGCTATAAACGGCTCGTTAAGCTTCATGATGCGTGCCGATGTTACCAGACCGAGCGACAGATCAGCCAAACGAACGTCAGGCTTAAAAGCGTGTAATAAACTGCTCATTATTGACTCGGTTTGCGCAGTAATAGCCCTGATTCGATAATAAACCGCAATGGCCTGATAGGGAAGATTCTGATCAATAAATTGCGTGGCAACGCCAGCAGGCTGACTAATTCGGTTAAACGTAAGCCCGCCATCGTCCGAGCGGTCGAGTTCGTAGCGGAGTGGCTGCATGGCGGGCGGATTCCAGGTAATCCGAATTTGGTTGTTAGGCAGCAAGTCTGCCGATACCCAGGTTATGGCCGGAAGTACGTTGGCAATGAAGACGTTGTTGAATGAGAAGGCTCGCATATTCCGACTGTTCTTCAGGTGAACGCCATTATAAAACGCCGTGTGCGAATCGGTAAAGAACGACGGCAGATAGGTCAGCGCAGTACCCGATTGGGGGCTGGTAAGTTTTAGCCGAACGCGGTTACGGTCGGCGGTGCCGCTTTGTACGCGTCCATTTTGACCATTGATGTATAGGAAATCAACCATGCGCCGTTGGTATGTTGTGCCAGTATTCGGATTTGTCAGGGTCGAATCGGCGGGCCAAACCATACGCATATCGTCTTGAAACACCATTGTCAGCGTATCGCGGCTGGTGTTATAGTAGGCTCGCTGAATATCGGGCGAATTGATTTGGAGCGTGTCGGTAGATGCGTATACGTCGCGGGCAATTTGCCGGAACAGTTCACCTGCAATCTGTAGATTTCCGGCAGTGCTATAATGAACGCCATCGTGGCCGGGCGTACCAACCGTAGCAATGGTTTCGAGGTTGGCATATAGCGTTTTTGTGCGTCGCTGAAAATCGCGGATTGCCCCGGCCTGCTGGTTTGTTTCGGGCATGAAATTAATCTGGCTTACATAGATGCGGGGCTGTGGGCCATAGTCCTGCCGCCAGTTTCGATAGAGTTGGTCGAATTGCGTGCTATAGTAGGCCGCATTTTCAAAAGCACCTCCCGCTTCGGTTTCGCCCTGTTTCCAGACAATGGCCCGCAGCCGGGGTATAGCACTGGCCCACTGGTGCCTGAATAAAAGCTGCCCATAAGCCGTGTTCAAACTGGCCGGGTTGTTGGCATTACGCGCACTGAGTACGTTGATACCGGCTCCGCCGATAGCTCCGTTGATGATGCAGACGGGTACGTCGAAATGGTGCAGAATCAACTCCTGTAACCGCCAGCCAATCAGTCCCACACTGCCGTAAGGTTGTTTGGCCGGGAACCAGCCCACCTGCCCGCTGCTGGGGTCGGAGCCGGGCAGAAACGCCACGTTCCGCGCATAGGTGTCATCGAACGAATAAGTAGGGTCGAAAGCGATAGCATTCGACTGACCGTGAATCTGAATAAAATCGCCACAAACAATGCGGGTTCGTTCCACAAGCAGCGTTGAATCGGTACCTGTATGCGAAAACACGCGAACAATATATTGCGCCCGCCCAGACCTGATAGAAGCCCCAACACTGAACGAAGCCGGGCGCGAAACGGGCAGCGAGACCATCGACTTGGCCCAGTGCTGACCTTCGCGCCAAACCTGCACCGATACGCGCTGTGGTTGCGTACTGGTAGCTATGCCGCTTATAACAATCGTTGCCTGATTGGTATTGTCGCGGGCAAATAATTGAAAATCAGCCGGTAGCTGGTTAAACAAAAAGCCCGCCTGACCGTGGCAGGGGGGCGAAGAAACTAAAATAAGTAGCAGCAATACGCCCGTATACCGCATGGCCATACACTTTGTAAAGTGAGTAGTAGGGCCAAAAGTACTGAATTGGGTATGACTTACCTAAATGTGTCCCAGAGCAAATAGGCATTTAGGGAAATAATAATAACGGCTACCGCCCATGACGTAATTCGCATCCAGCCAATGTTCACGAAACGTCCCATTTTCAACTTGTCGTTCGTGAACGAAACGAGTGGTACTACGGCAAAACTTAGTTGCAACGACAAAATGACCTGACTTAACACGAGCAACTCCGAGGTGCCTTTTTCGCCGTACAACACGGCCACAATCAGGGCTGGAACAATGGCAACGAGTCGGGTAATAATTCGGCGTAACCACGGCTTAATCCGCAGATTCAGAAAGCCTTCCATGACAATTTGCCCTGCCAGCGTACCCGTCAGCGTTGAATTTTGACCCGATGCCAGCAGAGCCGTAGCGAACAGTATGCCTGCCAGTTTGGTCCCCAGAATAGGGTCGAGCAGGCGGTGAGCATCGGTAATGTCGGCAACGTGCTGATTACCCGAGTAGTGGAATGCAGCCGCCGACAGCATCAGAATGGCCGCATTGATGAAGAAAGCCAGAAACAAGGATACCGTTGAGTCGATAGTAGCGAATTTGATGGCCGATTGCCGCCCGGCGTCGGTGCGGTCGAAGTCGCGGGTTTGCACGATGCTGGAGTGCAAATAAAGGTTATGTGGCATGACCGTGGCCCCCAGAATACCAATGGCGATGTACAACATGCTGGGATTGGTAATAATGTCGGGGCTGGGTATCAGACCGTTAAGCACATCGGCCATTGCCGGTCGCGACACTAATAGTTCATAACCGAAGCAAAGCAGAATCAGGAAAATCAGACTGGCAACGATACGTTCGAGGATACGAAAGCCTTTGTTTTGCAGATATAGCAACAGCATGACGTCGAGCGCCGTAATCAGAATACCCACCGTTAGCGGCAGGCCAAACAGCAAATTGAGCGCGATGGCCGAACCAATTACTTCGGCCAGATCGGTGGCGGCAATGGCAATTTCGGCCAGCACCCACAACCCAAACCCCACCGGACGACTGAAATGGTCGCGGCAAGCCTGCGCCAGATCGCGCCCGGTAGCGATGCCCAATTTGAGCGACAAATGCTGAAGCAACATCGCAAAGAGGTTGGAGATCAGCACCACCGACAGTAGTTTATAACCGAATTGCGCCCCTCCGGCAATATCTGTTGCCCAGTTGCCGGGGTCCATATAGCCAACGGCCACCATCATACCGGGGCCGACATAAGCCATCAGCGTTTTGAAAAAACCAGCCCCGCGTGGTACGTGTACCGAACTATGTACGTCGGCCAGCGAGTTCGCTGTGTTTTCCTGTCGCCAGCCTTTCATAAACGTATTTGTTGCATTCATAGGTGAATCTCTACTGGCTAAACTACTCGTAACAGAGCCGTTTAGATTTATTAGCCACAAAGATAAGTATTGTTGAAACAAAAATTTAGACAAGCCTAAATTTTTAGAAAGTTTAACATAAAAACTACCTTTGTTGCTAAACTGTTTTGGCCCTTAATTGAGTTTTTAGCGTAGTCAGTTTATATGCAGTCGTTCACAGAAGAAAACTATCTAAAGACGATTTATTACCTCGCCACCCGGCAACAGGGCGAAGTAAGCACGAATGCGCTGGCTGAAATGACGGCCACCAAAGCGGCATCGGTAACGGATATGTTGCGGAAACTGGCTGATAAGCAGTTAATTCACTATAAAAAGTATCAGGGTGTTCGGCTTACCGACGAAGGCGAACGGCTGGCATTGCAGGTGATTCGGCGGCACCGGCTCTGGGAGGTATTTTTAGTTGAAAAACTCGGTTTCGGCTGGGATGAAGTCCATGAAATTGCTGAAGAACTCGAACACATCCGATCCGAAGAATTGGTAGCTCGCTTAGACACATACCTCGGTCATCCGCAGTTTGACCCACACGGCGACCCGATTCCGACGCCTGCCGGTCAGATGCCGGAGACGGGGTATCAGAAACTATCGGATATGACAGTGGGTGCACAGGTGCGGCTAATGGGCGTACTCGAACACTCGACCGAATTTTTACAACACCTCGACCGCTCAGACCTCACGCTGGGCTGCACCGTTGCCGTATCTGACGTTAACAGTTTCGACAAATCGGTACTGGTGAAAACCGCAGCGGGCCGAACCGTTTTTGTCAGCCACGAAGTGGCAAAAAATCTTTTAGTCAACTGATTATGAAACTATTAGACTGGTATATACTTAAACGCTTTCTTCAAACCTATATCTTCGTAGTGCTGGTGATTGTGCTGGTGGTGGTCATGATCGACTACACGGAGAAAGTCGATAACTTTCACCGAAACAATGCGCCCACAAACCGGATTCTATTTGATTATTATCTGAACTTTATTCCATACTGGGCCAACTACATCAGCCCGCTGATGGTATTCATCGCAACGGTGTTTTTGACCTCGCGGCTGGCGTCGCGTACCGAAATTATTGCCATTCTGAGCAGTGGCGTTAGTTTCATCCGGTTGTTGTTTCCCTATGCGCTGGGCGCAACCGTGCTGGCCGTGCTTACTTATTTCATGGTCAATTATATTATTCCACGAGCCAATAAAACCCGTATTGAGTTTGAAATTCAGTATATTAACGATGCCTACACGTATACCGGACGCAACGTACACATCAAAATTGCCCCCAGCGTATACGCTTATTTAGAAAGCTATAACAACACGAGCAATATTGGTTATAAGTTTACACTGGAGCGGGTAGATGGCAACCAACTGAAGCAGAAACTCTCGGCTGACCGCATCGAATGGGACGCTAAGAAAAAGAAGTGGGCTATTTACGAGTACAAAATCCGGACTTTCAATGGCTCCCGCGAAACGCTGGCGTCGGGTACGCGGGCAGACACTACCCTTAACCTGAAACCCGACGATTTTAGCTCGGATTTTAACCTCTACGAAACCTTTACCCGCCCCGAACTGAACCGCCACATCGACCGGCTGCGAAGTCGGGGTGCCGATGGAGTAGAAACGTACCTGCTCGAAAAATATAGCCGCGATACCCGCCCGTTCTCTATTATTATCCTGACAATCATCGGTGTAATTATGTCGGCCCGCAAAAGCAGGCGCGGGGTGGGGTGGCAGGTGGCTTTAGGTTTTCTGCTGGCGTTCACCTACCTACTGTTTTTTATGCTCGCCAAAGGCATTGCCGAATCGGGGAATCTGAACCCGGTGGTGGCGGTCTGGCTCCCAAACGCTATTTTTGCGGGCATCGGCGTATTGCTATACAATACGATACCGAGGTAAAAAGTGATGACAAAGCCTTCCCTTACAGACTATCTCCAGCTTCATTTTATAGTGCTGATTTGGGGGTTTACGGCGATTCTGGGAAAATTGCTTGAGCCGCTCGATTCGTCGGCTCTGGTACTTTACCGAACCCTGCTGGCGGTTGGCGGTATGGGGCTACTGTTGTTGGTATTGAAAAAAACTGTTCAGATCGAGTCGGGCGACCGCTGGCGGCTGCTGGCAACGGGCGGGCTGATTGCGCTGCACTGGATTACGTTTTTTTTAGCCGCCCGCGTTGCCAACGTGTCGGTGTGTCTGGCCGGGCTGGCAACCAGTTCATTATGGGCCAGTGTGCTCGAGCCGCTGTTGCTGCGTCGGCGCGTTCGGGCCGTAGAGGTGCTGCTGGGCGCGGTGGTGATGGCGGGCCTATACCTGATTTTCCGGTTCGAGTTCGACAAGGTAGCGGGCTTGTTGCTGGCGGTTTTGTCGGCCATGCTGTCGGCTCTGTTCACCATTATTAACAGCCGCTTTACCCAACGGCTCGACGCGCTCGTAATTTCATTTTACGAGATGGTTGGCGCATTTGTAGGCTCAGTCGCTGCGGTCGCGCTTTATGTGCTGCTCGAAAATCCGCTCCCCGAAACACTTTATCCGACCCGACCGGCACAGGTCTTATGGCTGATTATTCTGGCGTTGGTCTGCACGGTGTATGCCTACTGGGTAGGCGTTCGGTTGTTGCGCAAATTTTCGCCGTTTATGGCTATTCTGACCGTCAACCTGGAGCCGGTTTATGGCATTCTGCTGGCTGTGCTCATCTTTGGCGATGCCGAACGTATGACTGCTGGTTTTTACGTCGGCACGCTCGTTATTCTGATCGCCGTGCTGGCATACCCGATGCTGAATCGCCCGAAAACCCGTTCGGAGTCGTCGTTACCTCTCACTACGCCTTAGTTTAAATGCAAACATCTCCACCCTGGTCGCGCCTTATTTCGTTTTCATTGATTACTGCGGTATTATTGCTTATAGTACCCCTGATTGCACTTTCATTCTTCAATCACCCGTCGCCTACCGATGATTACTGCTTTGCCAACACGTCGATGCGTTACGGTTTCTGGGAGTCGCAACAGATTTATTACGACGGCTGGAGCGGGCGTTTCTTTCATAACTTCATCGTACACGGTAGCCCGCTGGTTTTGCACTGGCTAACCGGCTACAAGGTTTATCCGGTTGTGTTGCTGATTTTACTGCTATTGGCCTGCTACGCGTTTGCCAGTCAGTGGCTATATGGATTTAATGCCCGTTCAAAACTGACAGTGGCGGCTGGCCTGTTTCTTGGGTTCGTGGGCACGCTGGCGAGCCTGGCCGAGTTTTTGTACTGGTACGCGGGTATGGCCTGTTACAGCCTCTCGGCGGTGTTTTTGTTGTTTTTGCTGGCGGTGCTGCTGGCGCATCAACGGCGTGGTTTTGGCGTACAGCCGGGCTATCTGCTGCTCGAAAGTGGGTTGTTGCTGGGTATTATCGGGTCAAGCGAGACCAGCATGGTTATGGGCATGTCGGTGCTGGGGTTAGTAGCGTTTGGCGGTCTGGTCATTCACCGGCGGTTGTCGGTAGCGATTTTGGTGCTATTAGTGGTGGGTGGCGTTGGCTGCTATTTCCTGATTAAAGCACCGGGCAATGCCATCCGTATGGGTATGAATCCCAACAGTGCCAATATTCCGCTCACGCTGCTGTCGTCGCTGACTTATTCGGTTGGGTATCTGGCCCGGCAATTATTTCTGACGCCTTTACTGCCGCTGTCGGTGCTGTACTGGCCCATTGCGGTTAAACTGGCGCAAAAGCGGCCTTTGCCAACTTACCTGAAACTACATCCGGTCTGGGGGTTGCTGCACGGCGCGGCCACAGTGTTAGTGCTGATTTCGCTGCATTTCTATGCTGTTGGGGTGCCGCCTGCACATCGGTTGGTCAATATTATCAATTTGGTTTTCTGGCTAAGCTGGGGGTATAACCTGACTCTTTTGGCCGTAGTCTTCAAAACGCGCTGGCAACTGGAGCGGTGGTTATTGGCCCGGCCTATGCTGGTGTCAGGCGTTCTGGCGTGGGCAATTCTGGCCGTTGGCTTTGGCCCCGTGGTCAGGCTGGCTTACGGCGACTGGCTCAGTGGCCGGGCCGCCCGCTACGATGCCGCTATGAAACAACGATACCAACAGATGGCCGAAACCCAGGCCAGTGCCGTTACGGTGGTGCCGCTGGATGCCTACCCCGTTTCGATGGTGATGGAAGACGTGAAAACAAATCCCGAACACCTCTGGAACCGCTGTTGGGCCGATTATTACGGTAAGAAAACTGTTACGTTGAAAGCTATCCCCGGCCAGCCAACTCCCTGATTATGGCGCGCTATCTATACAAGTGGCTTACCCGGCCTTTTGTAGCACCAATGCTGGTGCTGCTGCCTGTAGCTGTTTTTTTGTGTATTTCTTTGCGTTGCGCTACAACATTCCGTGGTTCGACGACTACGAAAACATTCCTTATTTTCTGACCCGGTTTCTGCACGCGCCCGATTTGGCCGCGCGGGTTGAAGCCTTGTTGCGGCCCAACAACGAGCATCGTGTGCTATATGCCCGTCTGGTTGTGTTGGCGCAGTATTACCTTACGGGCGGGCTTCACTTCAGTAACCTGATGCTGTTGGGCAATGCCAGTTTGGTAGTCATTTTCTGGCTGCTCTACCGGTCGCTGCGTTGGCATGAAACGCAGCCAAACCGGGCTGTGCTGGGGCTGTTGCCAGTGACGTTGCTCTTGTTTACGGCCCAAAACTACATCCTGACGTTTACCGCCGTTTTTTCGCTTCAGTACTTAGCCATTATCATGCTGGTGATGCTGACGATTTTCGCGCTGGTACATGATAAACCGCTGTTTTTTGGGATCGCTGTGGCGTTGGGTGTGTTAAGCACGTTTAGCATGGGCAATGGGTTAATTGTCTGGCCTGCCGGTGCAGGAGCGTTGTTGCTGCAACGGCGGTGGCGGGCATCGGCGGGGTGGCTTGTGCTGGGTGGACTAAGTATCTATCTGTATTTCAGAGGTTATCCGGTGCAGCAGGGTAATGCAGCCGGGTTCGAGTATGTGGTGCAGCATCCGTTTCAGACGCTGGCGGGGGTATTCATCTTCGCGGGTTGTGTGTTCGATCTGTTTCCAACGCTGCCGTTTGAAAAGCGTATCTACCTACCGTTCGTGGCCGGTCTGGTTTTATTGGTTGGGTTGGGAATCTGGTTTTTTCAAAAAATCTTCCGGCCAACGCGTCCAGCGTCGCGGTTCGAGGCTTTTGTGGCCGGAAGTCTGCTGTTTTTGCTGGCAAACGTACTGCTCATCTGCTTCTTCCGGCTCCGGTTCAATTTCGATCTGACGCTGCACAACTCCTACCGAATCTACGGCCTGACCTTGTGGGCTATTGCCAGCGTGTTGCTATTCAGTCAGTTAACTGAATCGGCGCGGGCGCGGTTCTGGCCGTTGGTGTGGGTTTTCTTTCTGGGCATTAATGCGTTGACTTATCTAACCTATCTGCCCGAAGCGGTCGAACGGCGCAAACACATGCAGGGGCTGGCCTTTAATCAACAACATAGCCGAATTGGGCTGGGCGGTACGCGCAACTCAAAACTGGCACACTTTATCGATAGCCTGACAGTGATGATGCACGACCGGAACTGGTATAGCCTGCCCCGGCCAGCCATCACGCCGAGCGAGTTGCAACTGCTTACCCCTGCCGACTCCACGCCCGTTAACATACCGTTGCAGCTTTTGCTCAAACCCGACTATTTAGTGGTGAACAACACGCAGCCGGGCTACCATGTTGGCCTGAATGAAGGAGCGTATGTTGTGCTGAAAGCCAATCAGCGCACCTACCTGCTGTTTGCCACCCGGCACCGACCACTGGGCGTGAGACCTTGGCAGTTTTCGCCCGGTTTTACAACGGCTATTCCAACGGCAATGGTACAGCCGGGGCGGTATCGGCTCGGCGTATTTCGCACGTATCCAGACCGCAGCCTAATTCAGTATACCAGCCAGTACGTCGATATACCGTAAAAAGGCGTACTTTTGCCGCCTGACAACATAGGTGAAAAAACGTATTATTCACGTGTATTCTGGGTTGAATACGTTACCAATAGCTTTGACTGACCAGACTGTTACCCCCGCCGACCGTATCAATGTCGTGATTCCACTCTTCAACGATTGGCAGGCTGTTGGGCTGTTGCTGGAGCGCATCCGGGCGGTAGTTGAACCAACCGTTCAGAACCGACTCGCTTTCCTGATTGTAGACGACTGCTCGGTAACAAACTACGACGCGTTTCCGTCGGGCGTTGGTCAATCATTGTCGATTTTGCGGCTTTACCGGAACGTAGGCCATCAGAAAGCCATTGCGCTGGGGCTGGCTTACCTCGGCTCCCTGCCCGACCAGTACCCAACCATTGTGATGGACTCCGACGGCGAAGACCGGCCCGAAGACATGGCGGAGCTAATTCGTACCGAAGCCGCTAACCCCGGCAAAGTAGTGTTTGCCCACCGGGCCAAACGCCACGAAAGCCTGACCTTCCGGCTGTTTTACGAGGTTTATAAAACCGTTTTTCGTATTCTGACGGGTAAAGTCATTACGTTTGGCAACTTCAGCCTGATTCCGGCCCGGCAGCTTCGGCGGCTTTCGCACGTCTCCGAAATCTGGAACAACTACCCTGGTGGCGTTATTCGGTCGCGACTGCCTTACACGGCCATACCGCTCGAACGGGGCAGGCGGCTGGCGGGTGAATCAAAAATGAATTTTGTTTCGCTGGTACTGCATGGCCTGAGCGCGGTGTCGGTACTGATCGACACAACGGCGGTGCGACTGGTGTTGTTCTGCGTATTGATGGCATCGGCGGCATCGATGGGCATTACCGTATTGCTGTATCTGAAATTCTTTACCAATACGTCGATTCCGGGCTGGACCAGCTATTTGATGTCGTCGTTTCTGATCGTGATTTTACAGGCGTTTTTAATTTCGCTGCTGCTGGTATTCGTCGTGCTGTCGTACCGAACCCAGCCGCAGTTCATTCCGGCCCGGCAGTTTAGCGACTTCGTTGAGCGTGTCGAAGAAATTTATTAGCAGACAGCAGGCAGTCTTCAGCAGCCAGAGATGTACGAGCGGCTGGAGATGGCTCACTGACGGCTGCTCACTGAATTATGCTATTTAATTCGCTTCAGTTTTTACTGTTCTTCATTGTTGTCACGCTCAGCTACTTCGGGTTGAAGTGGCGGGGGCGTTGGTTGTTGCTGCTGGTTGCCAGTTGCTACTTTTACATGGTGCTGAAACCGGAATACATTCTCATTCTGTTTCTGACCATCGTTATCGATTACATTGCCGGTATCTGGATCGAACGAACAACGGGTTCGACACGCCGATGGCTGCTGATTATCTCGCTGATTTCAAACCTCGGCATTCTCGCTTTTTTCAAGTACCTCGGCTTTTTCACGGAAAACCTATCGTGGATTTTTGACCAGATTCAGATGCCGCAGGTGGCCGATCAGGTCATGAATATGGGCAATCGGATTTTCGTAAAAGTCCTGCATTTGTTCGGTGAAAGTGGCGTGGCGTCGTTCAAAGACAACAAAAGTATTTTGCCTGTTGGCTTATCGTTTCATACGTTTCAGGCCATGAGTTACACCATCGAGGTGTATCGGGGCAACCAGAAGGCCGAACGGCATTTCGGCATTTACGCGCTCTACGTCATGTTCTACCCGCAGTTGGTGGCCGGGCCTATCGAACGCCCGCAGAACGTGCTGTGGCAGTTTCATAAAACGTTTCCCTTTGATTTCGAGAACGTAAAGGCCGGACTGATGCAGATGGCTTTCGGTCTGTTCAAAAAGGTAGTGATTGCCGACCGGCTGACCATGATGGCCGACTTCGGGTTTAACGACCCCAGTCAGCACAACGGCCTGACGCTCCTGGTAGCCACATTCTTCTTCACGTTCCAGATCTACTGCGATTTTTCAGGCTACTCCGACATGGCTATTGGGGCTGCGCGGGTCATGGGCTTCACGCTCATGGAAAACTTCCGAACGCCCTACATTGCCCAGTCTATTTCGGAATTCTGGCGACGCTGGCACATTTCGCTCTCGACCTGGTTCCGCGATTATCTGTACATCCCGCTCGGTGGCAACCGCAAAGGCGAAGTCCGGCAGTACATCAACATGCTCATCGTGTTCTTAGCCAGCGGTTTATGGCACGGCCCCAACTGGACATACGTAATTTGGGGCGGGCTGAACGGCACCTATCAGGTATTGGCCGTACTACGTGATAAGCTGCTGGTACGGCTGGGTTTTTCGGCGGTACCCCCTCGACAAGTTACCTCGCCTGCCAGCGATAGCCGCCCTAAATCGCCCGTGTGGGTAGTGGTTAATGTGCTGATAACGTTTGTATTGATTATGCTGACGTGGGTGTTTTTCCGGGCCAGAAGCGTAGGTGATGCCTTTTTGATCCTACAACGCATTGCTACGCTGTCGTTCACGGAAACGATTAGTAGCCCGCTCAACGCTACCGAGATGTGGTTCAGCATTGGGCTAATCGTGTTTCTGTATGTGAAGGAATATTTTTACCTCACTATTCCTACCCGCAATACGACCCGGTTCTACGCTTTGTTCGTGCTGATTACGTTTCTGACGTATCTGTTCGGCGTCTTCTCGTCGAATCAGTTTATCTATTTCCAGTTTTAAGACGTTATCTTTGATAAAACAGTATGGTCATGGAAACGCTCTTAACTCCTCCGCCGAAGCCGGTTCAGGCACTGGACGTTGACGATATCGCACCGGTTTCGTTCCGCGTCCGGCAAATTATGACCTCGGAAGAATTTTATACGTTCTGTCAGGACAATCCCACCTACAAGTTTGAACGCGACCCCGACGGACGCATTTTCGTTATGCCCAATACTGGAGGAAAAACCGGAATCAGAAATTCAAAACTCAATCTGCGCGTCGGTATCTGGAACGAGCAGACGAATGCAGGCGAAGTATTCGATTCATCAACGGCGTTCGACCTGCCCGACGGCAGCACACGCTCGCCCGATGTTGCTTGGGTTAGCCGCGAGCGTTGGGATGCGCTGACAGAGCAACAACAGGAAAAATTTCCGCCCGTTTGCCCCGATTTTGTAATTGAGCTGCTCCGGGCCGACGTTCGGTCGCCTTCCGATTCGCTGAGTGTCACTAAAAAGAAGATGACCGATGTCTGGATCAAGAACGGTTGCCGTTTGGCCTGGCTCATCGATCCCAAAAGCCAAACAACGCACATTTTTCGCGCCAACGGCGAAATCCAGATTATTGAGGGGTTTGATAAATCACTATCGGGTGAGACCGTGCTGCCGGGCTTCACACTGACACTATAAGCGTATAGGATTGCTACGGATCGAGCGGGTCGAGTGGGTCCATGTGAAGACTTTCGAACGTTAGGAAAAACTCAATGTCGTGGGGCGAGATGCGCCGTTTGTCGCGGTAGGGGAGGTAGCCTAACTCGCGGAGGTTGCGGGCGTCGAAAGCCGCGTTGGTGGCGTAATCGGTCTGGCTTTGCGTGGTCGTAAACACACAGCGTTTGTCGGTTGGGAAACCGTAGCGAATCATCAGCCGGTTGGCATTACGCAGGTTGGTAGTGGTATGCCGGGCGTGTGGGTCAATCAGAATGGCCGATTCGGGAATGTTCCACTTTTGCCTTAGATACCGCTTCATCTCCACGGCTTCGGCATACGGCCCCCGAAACGGATAACAATAGCCGCCACTCACAATCAGAAACGGTGCCCAGCCGTTGCGGTAGCGCGAGGCTACCATGTCTAAGCGCATTTTGTTGAGTGGGCTGAGGGGCGTAGTCGTCAGTTCGGGGCCGCTGCCGGGTATCAGAATAGCCGCGTATCGAAATTTCTTCCAGTCGGTTTTAGCAACGGCCTCAAACGCCGGTCGGTTGTCGCGTTGTTCCATCGGTTCGTGCCGGGCGGGTTCGTCGCGGTCGTTAACATCCATCAACTGCCGGGCAACGGCCAGCGATGGTTCGTAAAATAGCGTGAGCGAATCGGCGCGTTCGGCCAGCACCGCAAACAGGTCTTTCAGCACCGTTCGGTAATAGCGACCATTGACCGGGTAGTTGGCAGAGTCGATGCGGGGGTAGCGCATTTTTTTGCCTAAGCCATACTGGTCGATAATGTAATTTATACCGACCATATATTGCCCCCAGGCCCGTGCCAGCAGTTCGGAATTTGGCATGTCGGCAAACCGCTGATAACAACCCGATGGCCGTAGATGCTTCGTAACGAGCGCATCGAACGCGGTGCTGTTCTGTCTATAGAGCCGTTGGAGAGCTGTTTGCAGCCGCAGCGAATCGGCCCGCGACCATCGGAATCCCGTAACGAGCGAAGCGGGCGTTCGGCACGTATCCTGTGCGTGAGCTTTGAGGAGCGTAGCCCGTTCGCGCCCAATGGCCTGCAAAGCGGTATCTTGCCGGATAAGCTGCTGTGCAGCCGGTGTTTGGCCGATGGCTGTGAGCAGGTAAAAGTTTTTATCCGTCACCCAATCGCCCGACTGCATCAGCCGGTACGTCCGCTGATAACCCGTCGGCGATTGAGCGTACAGGAATTGAACCGTAAAGAGAGAAATAAAAAAGAGGAAGGTTTTCATGTGATTTAATACCCCGGATTCTGGTTCATTTTCTCCGGGTTCAGCTTTACTTCATCGAACGGAATTGGAAAGTAATAATCTTTTGGGCCGAAGTTCGACACTTTGGCCGCGCCGTAGTCGGCCTGTGGTTTGGCCTGGAAATAAGTGACCAATTCAGCGGGCGTAAAAAACCGCAGCAGATCGAACCAGCGGTGGTTTTCAAACGCCAGTTCTACGCGCCGTTCGTGCAGAATCGCCAGTTTGAGTGTCGGGTATTTCGCGCTGTAGGCCGAGTTAGTGCGGGCTACGTTATACAGCGGCAGTTTGGCCCGGTCGCGTACCTGATCGAGCAAGCTGATAGCTGCGGCCTCATCGCCGAGGTACATGTTTACTTCGGCCAGCATCAGGATTACGTCGGCATAGCGCATCAGAATCCAGTCGTTGCCGCCCCAGCCGTTGGTAGTTGCCGCCGGGCTGGTGTCGCGGTATTTAGTGATAAAATAGTCGCGCACGTTGGCTGCGTTGGCGAATTTGATAGAGAAATCTTTACGCGTGTCGCCCTCTTCGTAGTCTTTCACCAGATCAGGTTTTACGTTGCCGCCCACGCCTGTGGTGGTCCGTAGCGAGTTGATGGTTTCGCCCTGCGCCTGATTACTGGCCGCAATACCCGATGCAAAGTTGACGTCGCCCTGCCGGTACACAATCTGGAAAATGATTTCCGGGTTGGTGCTTTTCTTGGTCACGTCGAACACGTCGGCATACGGAATCTCTTTCAAGAGTCCGAACGTTCGTTTGCTGTAGGCATTGGTCAGAAATGTTTTGGCCTGATTCAGATTGGTGGCCCGATTAGCGGCATCGAGCGTGGTTGCCATCGTCAGATAAACCTGGCCGAGCAGCGCGTTACCGGCTACTTTCGAGACACGGCCCTTCTGCGCTGCGGGCTGAACATCGGGGAGAGAACTGTTGGCAACCTCGGTCAGATCGGCTACAATCTGCTCGTACACTTTCTCTTTTTTCTCTCGAAACGTACTGGCCCGCACGGCATCAGCCGAGTTGAGCGGCTGCGTCACGAGCGGCACGTCGCCCCATTTACGCACCAGATGAAAGTAGGCCAACGCCCGGATAAATTTGGCTTCGGCCTGATACTGCGCTTTGGTTTGTGGATTGGCAAAGGGTATGCCCTCCATACCGGCCAGCACCTGATTGGCTCGCGTAACAATCTGATACAGGGCCAGCCAATGGCTCCGCAAATACGTATTACTGGGCAGAATCGAAAAATCGTTAAATTGAAACGGCTCGCCCGCGTTCGACTGGTTATCGTTCGTACCCGTATTATCGGAGCGTTGTTCGGCATATAAACCGCTACCTTCGGCAATGCCGTTGTTGTTGCGAAGAGACTGATACGCACCGTTCAGACCCAGCAGCACGTCGTTTTCGGTCTGGTAAAAATCAGCAGCCGCAATGGCGTTCGGGTCGGTCTTGACTAAGAAATCTTCGCTGCACGACGCCATCGACAGCATCGTAGCGAGTACTGAAATTTTGATGTATGTAGGTTTCATAAGTTGTTGTGTTTAACCCCACCCCAACCCCTCCCCGTTAGGGAGGGGCTTACTCACGTAGGGTTCTACCGGAAGCCCCTCCCTAACGGGGAGGGGTTGGGGTGGGGTACATGTTAGAAAGTAATACGCGCTCCGACGTTGTAGCCACGAGCCAGCGGATACATGCCGTAATCGACGCCCGGCGTCACGTTAAGTCCCGCGTTGTAATCTACTTCGGGGTTGTAGCCCTTATATTTCGTAATCGTGAAAGCGTTGTTGACGTTGGCATATAGCCGCAGGCCGCTCACCTTGACTTTGCTCAGTAGTGACACCGGCAGGTTGTAGCCCAGCGTCAGATTGGTACACCGGAAATACGAGCCGTTTTGGAGGTAGAAAGTCGATAAGCGCGTACTGTTCGACTGTGTGCCACCCCGCGCTGCCCGGTACACCTCGCCGTTACCCGGTTGGGTTTCAGAGCGGTAACGGTCGTTCACAATGGCGTACTGATTGCCTGAGGCTTCCATGTTGAAGACGTAATAATCCTGACCGTCGAGCACCTGATTGCCATATACACCGTTGAAGGATGCATTAAAATCAAAGGCTTTATAACTGGCGGTTGCCGAGAAACCGTAGGTGAATTTCGGGAAGGGCGTACCGATTACGCGTTTGTCGGCATCGTTCACGACGCCATTGCCATCGACGTCTTCAAACAGCAGGTCGCCGGGGCGCAGCGGGTTGCTCGATGCGGTAGAGCGGGCCGGGCCTTTGGGTGTGTAGCCGGGGTTGAAACTCTGCGTAGCCGAGTTGTAGTTGGCGTTGTCTTCGGCAAGGGCCGCCATGTCTTTTTCGCGCACCATGCCAATCACCTTGAAGCCGTAAAATGACCCAATCGGGAAGCCTTCCTGCGTAGTATGCGTAATGTATTGGCGTTCAGCCCCGACCGAGAAAATGGCGTTCGAGCCGCCCATGTTCAGCACCCTATTCTGGTTAAGGGCAATGTTACCACTCAGCGTTACTTTTGCGTCCTGCGTTGAAATCACGCGACCATCGACCTGAAACTCAATCCCCCGGTTACGAATGCGCGAATCGCGGAGGTTGGTTAGAATCGAAGCTGCGCCCGATATGGCCGAAATCGGCTGGTTGAACAGCAGGTCATACGAGTAGCTGAGGTAGCCGTTGGCAATGAATAACAGGCGGTTGTTCAGCAAACCAACATCGACGCCGACGTTATACTGGGAAGTGGTTTCCCAGCCAAGTGCCTGATCTTTAATTGGCCCGGCCCAGTAAGCCGTGTTGATGGCGTTGGTGCCAAACACCACCCCGCCGGGGTTTGCCATCGTTTGCAGGAAGCCGTAGTTCGGGATGTTGTAGTTACCCGTCAGCCCCCAGCTTGCCCGCAGTTTCAGGGTCGAAGCCGCACCGAGCCAGTCGCGGTAGAACGGTTCGTTCGAGACTGTCCAGCCTGCCGACAGCGACGGGAAGTTACCCCAGCGGTTGAGCGGCCCAAACCGCGACGAGCCATCGGTACGGAAAGCTGCCGTTAGAAAGTACCGTTCATCAAAGCTGTACGTAGCCCGCGCCAGATACGATAGCAGCGTTTCTTCGTACTTTCCTGTATTACCCGTGTTCAGGAAGAAGTTGGTTGGGTCAGCACCTTTTGCCGTTATTTCCGGCACCCGGTCGTTCTGAAAACCCTGCGCCGATACGCTAATCTGGTCGCTGGTAATGCGTTGGGCGGTGTAGCCCCCCAGCAGGCTCAGGTTGTGCAGACCAAACTGGCGCGTATAAGTAGCCGTGAATTCGCCGAGCAGATTCCGGGTGTCGGTCGTTTGGGCCGTGGCGCGGGCGGCTGCAATGGCCTGGGGCGAGAACGGCGGGTTGTTGCCATTACTCAGGCTGGTAGGCAGGTAAAAATCGTACTTTTCGTTGAACGTTTGTAAACCTACGTTAGCTCTGGCAATCAGCCCCTTGATGATTTCATAACTGACTGTGCCATTGTACGTGCCGCGCAGTCCCCGGCGGGTGATGTTAGTTTCCTGCGCCAAGGCTACCGGGTTCTCAACGGTTTGATACCCAAACGTTGGCTGCTGCCGGGCCGACTCGTTTTTAATCAGATTGCCGTTGTCGTCATAGGCCCGAAAAATGGGTGGGTAAATCAACGCACCCAGAATAGGTCCCTGATTGAAGCGGCCTTCCTGCACTTCGCGGTTATTGGTTGAGGTAATGAAAAAACTCGTACCAACTTTGAGTTTCGGGCTTAAATCGGCGTCGATGTTGGCCCGGAGATTAAGCCGTTCCTGCTTCGTTGCTACGATAATACCTTGCTGATTCTGATAACCCGCGCTGAGCAGATACCGTGTGTTGGTTGTACCGCCCGAAAACTGGAGGTTGTGGCGGTTCACGGGCGCGTTGCGGTAAAGTTCGTCCTGCCAGTCGGTGTTGTATTGCGGGGCAATAGCCCGCTGATTGGCAAAATCGTAGAACTCGGTCGGAATGCTGACCGCACCTGCGTTGCCTACGTTGGCGATGCGGGTAGCGTTGGGGTCCGAGAAGTTGGCGTTCGTAAACGGCCTGCCCGCGTTCTGCATCAGGTCGCGGTAGGTGTTGTTGCGGGCGTCGATAAGCAAATCAACGAACTGTTCGGAGTTCAACAGCTTCACTTTTCTGGCTAACTGATTGATACCGAACTGGTATTCATAATCCAGTTTGCCTTTGCCATCTTTGCCGCGCTTGGTCGTAATCAGCACAACCCCGCCCGATGCCCGCGAACCGTAGATAGCTGCCGATGCCGCATCTTTCAGGATATCGATGCTTTCGATGTCGTTCGGGTTGATAAATACGTCGTTACCTGCCGGAAACCCGTCGATGACGTACAGCGGGTCGGAACTGGCGTTGATGGAGCCGATACCCCGCACCCGGATTTTTGTACCGACGTAGGGCGCACCGCTCACCTGCGCTACCTGCACCCCGGCCAGTTTACCGACCAATGCCTGCCCCAGCGTTGGCGCGGCCAGGTTCAGTTCGCGGGCTTTTACGTTAGAGATAGCTCCCGTTACGTCGCTCTTCCGAAGCGTCTGGTAGCCCACAGCCACCACCTCGGCCAATTGATTGACCTCCTCTTTCAATTGTACCCGCAGCGTAGTTTGCTGGCCCACAACAATTTCCTGCGAGGTAAAGCCAATGAATGAAAAAACGAGCGTAGCACCCGGCACCACGTCGATGCTGAACTGCCCGTTGCCATCGGTGACGGTTCCTTTTTTGGTCTGTTTTTCAACGATGCTCACACCGGGCAATGCAGACCCCTGCTCATCCGTAACCGTGCCCGACAGCGTAACAAATGGGCGGGCCGCAGTGGGCAGACGATGGATGGCCGCGCTGGACAAGGGCAAGCCGGTATTTAGCGCAATGCTCAGGCCGAGCAGACCGAGCCAATGCCGTAGATGGATTGTTGCGTAACGATTCATGTCAATAAATTAGGTCAGTTTGTATTCGGGTAATGCATTGATAGAGAAGTACATCTGGCGGCAATGCCAGCCCCGTCAGGCTACCAGTTGAGGCTTACGAAGTGTACGTTGTCACGGCGCGAAGACGTCACGGTCAAACCTGCGCTGGTGTTGTCGAGAAGGGCGAACCCTTCCAGTTCGTCGGCGTTGTCGAGATCGATGGTTTTAATAACCTGTTCGTGTCCGGCTTCGATAGATTTGGCGAGATCGACAAACGTAAACCGCCAGCGTCGGCCTTCTATCTGATTCTGAATCAGAACCAAAATGCCTTTCGAGGGTATCCAGTGCAGGTTTTGCACCCAGGGCGAACAGGTAAATTTTTTGACCAGAATGCCCGGTTCGCTGGTTTTTTTGGCGGTAGCTAAGCGGGAGGGGTCATAGAGTCGCACTTCGTTGGCGCGGTTGCCGTAATCGGCAGTGGCTACATACCACTTGTTTTGGTAGTACACGTATTCGGGCCGCGTACCCTGAATGCAGGCGTCGTCTTCGATGGTGTTGAGCAAATTACCATCGAGCGTACCAGTGCGGAGCAATTCATCCCAGTTGACGTTGTAGATGACGGCCCGCCATTTGGTGCCTTCGGGATTTAAGCGAATACTGTTACCAATAAACGTTGGGTCTGCCCCATTCCAGGCAATGCCCGTTGGGTGGTTGATAACGTCCTTGCCGTTTTCGGTCAGGCGGATTTCCCGACCTGTGTAGGTCAGCGCGTTAGCAGTAGGGGTGTAGGTACGGATCATACCTACTTCGCGGTCGCCGTAGAGATAGGCTTTCCCCTGTATGTAGCTGACGCCCTGACAGGCACCGAGTGAGTCAATAGTGGTGGAGTTGGTCAGCGTCAGGGCAACGTCTGACTGGTAAAAGGCAAGCAGGCTACCTAGCCCCAAAGCAAGCAGTAGCGGTTCTTTCATGCACGTATGGCTCAATTCCGTCGAGAAAAGTCTTTACTGACAATGCCAGTCAATAAACCGATCATTGCTACCACAAAGGTGAGCCGGATACGTGACGTGAACTTTACCCTACTGTTTCTGTAGCATTATGATTTTAACTGGTAAAGTCGATAAAATTAACAATGTAGTTGTAGGCTTCTCTAAGTTATTCGGTACGTGGGTGACTTATACAACATTGAGTAAGGTGTAGCGAATGGCTGACGCGGGTAGAGACGCAACCCTTTGCGTCTCACCCGCGTCAGCCACCAACCGGTTGCGTCTCTACGTGCGCCAGCCATACGCCAATGGAACGTCAAATCGGTATTAATCTACAAACCGATATTTCAATAATACCCAAATGGCTTCGATGCCATCGAGCCACGAGATTTTTTTGCCTTCTTCAATCGAGCGTGGGTAATAGTTGATGGGCAACTCCTGAATCCGGATACCCCGTTTGGCAACTTTGGCCGTTACTTCGGGGCAAAACTCAAACCGCATACATTCGAGCGGAATTGATCGTAAGAAGTTGGCTTCGAAGACTTTGTAACAGGTTGGTTCGTCGGTCAGACGCTGATTGTAAAGCAGATTCGTTATCCACGTCACGAGCTGACCGCCGAGGTAGAACGTGAAGTACGAGTGCCGGTTTTCGGCTTTGATAAACCGTGACCCGTAAATAACCTTGTGCGACCCGTCGGCAATGGGAGCCACCAGCGCGGGGTAATCCTGCGGTTCGTATTCGAGGTCGGCATCCTGCACAATGGCAATGTCGCCACGCATGTGCTGAATGGCCGTGCGAATGGCCGCGCCCTTCCCCTGATTTTTTTCGTGATGAATAACCCGAATGTTCGGCACTGATGCATAGGTAGCCAGCCGTTCGCGGGTGCCATCGGTCGAGCCGTCGTCAACGATAATAATTTCTTTGTCTAAGGCTACTGCCTGTATTTTCGCGAGTATGGCATCGATGGACTTAATTTCATTATAAGCAGGAATCAGAACAGACAGCAGCATGATGTTTGAGACAAAAAAGAAAAGATGCTTATTGTTTACGAACCCAATATTTCAGTGGGAAGTTCGGGTTTTGGACGGGCATGAAATGCTGTTGAAGCCCGGCCCGAAGCTGCCCAATAGCCCGCACATTGCTGGGTTTATTGAGGGCTGTGCTATCGTCAATGACAGACGCCCGATTGCCAAACACCACCAATTTCAGGCTGGTATCGGCTAATGCCTTGCGGTAGGTATCGGGGTGTTTTGAGAGGTAGTGCGTGGTTTGCATTTCGGTGAAAATAAACGGCACATTCGGCTCGCGGTCTGAGAGGTAATACAAACTCATCGCATTGTCGAAGAATAGCGCGTACTGATTGGGCTTTACCTGTTGCTGAATAAAAGCCGCCGTTTGCTCTTCGCCCGAATAATCGGCCAGTGTCACAAACCGCTTCAGGGCATTAGGACGGTATAACAGTAAACTCGCCACTACTAAAATGCCCGCACCGCCACCGCCCAGTACCAACCGACGCTGCAATTGCTGTGGTTTTGGCCCCTGTTGCACCAGCCATTGATTGATAATGAACGCCATATGCAGCGCGAAAAACACAGCCGCCGGAAAAAAGTAGTGGCTTGCCTGCGTTTTCATCAGCGCAACACACGAAAACAGGCCCAGTAGCATCGCCAGCCATAACGCGGGCGTTCGGGCATATTGTTCGCGATAAGGCTGTTGGAGAGCCACCACAAGAGTTGCCAGCAACAGAAGCAGAAACCAGCCTAATTTGATAAAAAACTTGGTCAGAAACAGTGTGTGTGCCGGGTAGCCCTGAAGTGGATAGATGTAGGTCCACTCCAAATGGGTGCTTAATCGACCCGTCAGATGAAAATAGAGCGCGGCCAATGCCAGCGGCAGTGCGAAACCAATGCCTATCAACGCTCCGCGCCCAACGGTCTGCCCAATTGTTTGCCGTCCGGTCAGCCAGAGCAGGATACCGAATACGCCAAAGCCCATGACGTAAAAAGCCGCCACGCTCTTGAACGACATAGCCAGTCCCAGCAGCACACCTGCCCAGAACCACCCCCAACCGGGTCGCGACTCGTTTTGTGTAACGGATGCATAGGCGTTGAGACCCAAAATACCGATCCAGCTTTCCGGCTCCAGAAAGTTCATTTCCATAAAAAAGCAGGAAATAGCCGTAATCACCATCGCGAAAAGGGCCGCCTGTTCGCCAAAAGGTCGTGCCGCCCGACGCGCCGACAGCACCGTGCCAATGGCCAGCAACGTAATCAGCAGCGATACGCTCACGTGATTATACCCCCCAGGATACCCAACAGTAGGTTGGTCGATGAGTACAGCAGATACGATTTTGAGGGAATGAAATCGTACAGTTGGTAACCCTGATCGAGCGTGCGGGCAATAATCAGGTATTCATAGGCATCATAGCCGTAGCCCGAATTATAGGAGAACAAGAAGAAAATCGCGCCAAAAAGACCTAAAAAAAGCAACAGCCGGAAAAATGCAGACGGCATAATGAGTTAGTAAACGGATTCAATCGGCAAAGGTAGAACGAATCGGGCAATACAAAACGGCACCCCCGCTGAGAAGGTGCCGTTTTTAGCAAGAGGAAAATTTAGGATTAGATCCCCGACGTACCACCCAGCGTGGCATCTTGCCCCGTACCGAACGATGATGTTCCCGAACCGTAGGTTGAGCTACCTACTGATGTACCCGTTCCCATCTGCGAACCACTGTAAGAAGACCCCGATTGATACGTTTGGCCTGTACTGCCGCTATCCTGGTAGCGCACACCGTCGGGCCGAACGGCGTCGGAGCTGCGTTGGTAATCGCTATCCATTGTTCCCATATCGCCTGATTCTGAGTTTGCCCGATCATTGATGAACGACTCGGCCAACTGCGTCAGTTTACGGTCGGTGTTTTTCTCTTCTTCGAGGGTCTGCTCGAGCAGGCGGGCAGCTTCATGATGGCCCATCACGCGTGCCAGCGTTACCAGTGACCCATACGTGGCAATTTCGTGATGTTCAACTTTCTGAGCCGCGATAATTAAACCAGCATCGCGGGTCAGCGAGTTTGACTCGGTCATCGATACAACCGCACGGGCATCGTCAGCCAGCCCGTCGATGGCGTCGCAGGAACCTTCTTCGGCATCAACGCCCAAGCTTTGGAAAACTTGTTCCAGACGCGCCACCTGATTGCGGCTTTCGTCCTGATGGTGCAGAAAAGCGTTTCGTACTTCGTCGGTTGTGGCCGCGTCGGCTTGTTCGCCAAGTGCGTCGATGGCTTGTTTTTCGGCGTAGTAAGTGTTTTTCAGTTCTGTTACAAACAAGCCGTGCAGCCCTTCACGGGTGTCGTTGTCGTCGCCATTAAAGAAATTTGCGATGCGTTCTCCTAACGTTGCCATAGCAGTTGATGATTAATGGTTAGTTGTTATACTCTCGCCATCATGCATCGAAAACTGTGCCATGCGTTGATTATGTGGCAGTTAAGAGAGAGGCTAAGGCCAATCTGTTGGCAATTTTCTACAAAAACTGTAGAGTTTTATGGCTTTGCTACTTCCCCACTGAAATCATATTGGCAAACAGCCGGTATGCACCCGGCACACCAGCGGGCAACTCGCGAAAGAACACCAGCCCTGTGTACATAAAATGACCTTTGCCGTATTTGGCGTACAGCAAACTGCCTTGTTTGGGAGCCTCGCCCGTATCGTTGGCAGCAAAAAGAGGTTCGTAAGCTTTGTCCCAATCCTGGGCGAAGTAGATGCCGCGTTCCTGAATCCAGCCCGCAAAATCGGCGTCGGTAATTTTGTTAGGACGGTTTAGCAGCGGGTGCTGCGGATTCAGGAACGTCATTTTCGCGTCTTCTTCCGTCACGCGGTCGCGCCCAACCGTGAACGGGTAAGGGCCAATCTGAGCCACTTTGATACCGCCGTTGTTTACAAATCCGCCCGGCGTGACGTACTGCACAATCATGGTACCCCCATTTTTTACGTAGTCCATCAGTTTCGGCTGATATACAGGCATCCAGTCGTTAGTATTATACGCCCGAACCCCCACCACAACGGCGTCGTATCCCGACAGGTCGCGGGCCAGTTCGGCAGGGCCGAGGGGCGTAACGCGGCAACCCATCTGCTGCAATGCCGCTGGAATTTCGTCGCCCGCACCCACAATGTAGCCGATGTTTTTAGCCGTCACGTTTACAGCCACTTTCAAAGCCTTCGCTTCGGCGGGTGGAAACAGTGTTTGGGGCGGAATGTGCGGGTAGGCAATGGTACGCAAACCCGATGTGAACGTACCATTCTCCGTTGTCATAACGGCTTTCATCGCACCGTTCTGTGCATTTTTACCGGGCAGCAGCCGGAAGGACAGCCGTTGCTCGTCGCCTTTATTCGTTAGCGCAAACGGCAGCGTAGCCGGTTCAACGCGCCAGCCGGTCGGAACGTCGATCCGGAGTGTACCCGTCACGTTGGCGCGGCCAGCTTTCAGCACCACGTCGGCGGTCTTGGCATTGTTGTCCAAAAAAGCGTAGACACGCTCGGCGATATTGGCTGTTACGTCGGGCTGAATAATAAAAGGCCGGTAGGTTTCGCCCTCCACCGGATCCGTCGATTTGTATACAACGGGCCGTGTGTACGAAAACCGCTGACCGGCAATCTCAACCGTGTACGTAACTGAAACGGCGGGCGGGTTTTCGGGCAGACCGATTAACTGCTGATTGTCTACCTGAAACAGCCCTTTGTCGATGGGTTTTTCGAGCCAGTAGGGTTGCGAAATTTTCTGCGTCCTGGGAATAGCCAGCATAGAATTCAGCACAACCTGATCGTTTGGCTTCAGCGGCAGGTTCAGCGTTGTATCGGCCCCGGTCGAGTAACGTATCGCCAGCAAACGTACCGGTACATCGGCGCGACTGACAACGCTGGTCGTGAGTTTTACCGACGAACCGGGCGTAACGGCATAATCGGCGGGGGTACTTTCGAGCCACAGACCGAGGCACTGTTGAATCAGGCTTTGCACTTCCTGCCGCTTGGTCTGCACGTACAACGTTGTGCTATCCAATTGGCCGATGGCCTTGTACAATTGTACCAGCGCAGGAACCGAAGCCGCCGGGCGGTCGGCGCGGAAACTGTTAATTAGCTGATTTACCTGCGCCTGTACGTCCTCGCTGTTCGGCACACGTTTCCACGTCATATCAACACCCTCGAATGGGTCTTTTTCGACCGGATCACCATTTTTTAGTAGCAGATAATCAACTTTAACGCCCCGGCTTGCCGGAACGCCAAAACCCTGACTCTTGTGTTGCGAACGGCTTTCGGCGGCAATTTCGCCGTATGATTTGCCCAGTAGTGGGTTATAAAGCCCCGTTTCCAATCCAATCAGATTGCCCGCTTCGTCGGGTTTTTTATTGCTTAAAAACGCCCCTGGAATAAACATGTTCCAGAAAACGCGCCGAGCCTGCCACGGTTTCACGTAGACCAACTGCTCCGGGAATTTCGTAGGGTCGTTCGAGATTTTGAACGCTTCTTCGGCCAGATACCCCGACGCGCTGTGGTGGCCGTGACCTGCCCGTTTGTCGGGTGGGAAGCGGGTGATAATTACGTCGGGCTGGTACTTCCGAATCATCCAGACTACGTCGGCCAGTACTTTATCCTGCCCCCAGGTCCGAACGGCCTCGTCCGTCGATTTCGAGAATCCGAAATCATAAGCGCGGCTGAAAAACTGGTCGGGGCCATCGACGCGCCGGGCCGCCAGCAGCTCCTGTGTGCGAATGACGCCAATGTTTTCGCCCTGTTCGGGACCGATGAGGTTCTGCCCGCCATCGCCCCGCGTCAACGAAAGGTAGCCTGTACGCACCATACGTTCTTTCGACAGATACGCCAAAAACAGCGTGTTTTCATCGTCGGGGTGAGCGGCCACGTAGAGTACCGTGCCGAGGACGTTCAACTTTTTAAGGTTTTGCAGAATTTCGCCGGGGGGCATCTGACGGACAGGGCCGTAGGGAACTTGAGCAGTGGCAACAGAGGTAAGAAAAAAGGAGAGCAGCGCGACGAAACGTTTGGGCAGGTACACGGGCAGATCGGGTGAGTTAATGGACGTAAGCAAAAATAGCTGTTGAGATTGCCAAAACAAGTTCGCTGAAATAGGTAACAAATGAAATTTTCCCTCGAAAAACCAAACAAAGCATCAAATAAATTCAACTTCAGCGTTTGGAGTCGCTTTTAAATGTTATTCATAGACCTATCTTTGTGGCCTTTCCTATAATCTAAACAAACTTGTTTTTTTCGCATGAATAACAGTCTTTACCTCGTCCCATTTCTGGGATTGGTGGGCCTGGCGGTGATGTTCGCCAAGTTCGTTTGGGTATCCCGGCAGGATGCCGGTGACGCCCGAATGCAGGAAATTGCCGGGTACATCGCCGATGGGGCCATTGCGTTTTTAAAAGCTGAGTGGCGGGTTCTTATCATTTTCGGAGTTATTGTGGCCGCGCTGCTGTCGTATGCTGGCGCGCAGGTTGAAAATTCATCGTGGGTAATTGGTATTGCCTTCGCCTTTGGGGCGTTCACGTCGGCACTGGCGGGGTATATCGGCATGAAAATTGCCACCAAAGCCAACGTTCGCACGGCCCATGCCGCCCGCACAAGTCTTACCCGCGCCCTCGACGTGTCGTTTACGGGTGGTTCGGTAATGGGTATTGGCGTGGCCGGGCTGGCGGTGCTGGGGTTGAGCGTTTTGTTTATCCTTCTCTATAACACCTATGTAGCCGGTTCGGGCGGTGCCTTTGGCGATGTCAACGGCCTGCCGATGGAAAAAGCACTCGAAGTGCTGGCTGGCTTCTCGCTCGGGGCCGAGTCGATTGCCCTGTTTGCCCGTGTGGGGGGCGGTATCTACACCAAAGCCGCCGACGTAGGGGCCGATCTGGTGGGTAAAGTCGAGGCCGGTATCCCGGAAGACGACCCGCGTAACCCCGCTACCATCGCCGATAACGTGGGCGACAACGTAGGCGACGTGGCTGGTATGGGGGCCGACTTGTTTGGTTCGTATGTGGCAACTATTCTGGCAACAATGGTGCTGGGCCGCGAAATCCGCATTCCCGAAGCCAGCAACATCATTGGCCACGCACCCATTGTGTTACCCGTACTGATTGCCGGTATGGGCCTGATTTTCTCGATTCTGGCCTGCTACCTTGTGCGGGTGAAAGATGATAACGGTAATGTGCAGGGCGCACTGAACCTCGGCAACTGGGGGTCGATTATCCTGACCGTAATTGCATCGTACTTCCTGGTCGGTGCCGTATTGCCCGATATCACGATGGAAATTCGGGGTGTTGAATTCACCCGTATGGACGTGTTCTACGCCATTCTGACGGGTTTGGTTGTGGGCGCGTTGATGTCGTCGATTACGGAATATTACACGGCAATGGGTCGTCGGCCTGTGTTGAGCATTATCCGGCAATCGGCCACGGGTGCAGCTACCAACATCATCGGCGGTTTGGCGGTCGGTATGGAATCAACGGTACTGCCCATTCTGGTGCTGGCGGCTGGTATTTATACCTCCTATCATTTTGCGGGTCTGTATGGCGTGGCAATTTCGGCGGCAGGCATGATGGCTACGACAGCCATGCAGTTGGCAATCGATGCGTTTGGGCCTATTGCCGATAATGCCGGTGGTATTGCCGAGATGAGTTATCTGCCCGAAGAAGTGCGGAGCCGTACCGATATTCTGGACGCCGTTGGGAACACCACAGCGGCTACGGGTAAAGGCTTTGCCATTGCGTCGGCAGCTCTTACGGCCCTCGCGCTGTTTGCTGCGTTCGTGGGCATATCGGGCATTTCAGCTATCGACATCTATAAGGCCGACGTGTTATCGGGGTTATTCGTTGGGGCCATGATTCCGTTCATTTTCTCGTCGCTGGCGATTGCGGCTGTGGGCCGGGCGGCTATGGCGATGGTGGAGGAAGTACGGCGTCAGTTCCGCGAAATTCCGGGTATCATGGAAGGTACGGCCAAGCCTGAATATGAGAAATGTGTCGCTATTTCAACGCAGGCGTCTATCCGGGAGATGATTTTGCCGGGTGCCATTGCGCTGAGTGTGCCTATCATCGTGGGCTTTATTTTCGGTCCCGAAGTGCTGGGCGGTCTGCTGGCGGGCGTAACCGTGTCGGGCGTACTGATGGGTATTTTCCAGAACAATGCCGGTGGCGCGTGGGACAACGCCAAGAAGTCGTTCGAGAAAGGCGTGATGATTAATGGTGAAATGTTTTACAAGAAGTCAGAGCCGCACAAAGCATCGGTAACGGGCGATACGGTGGGTGATCCCTTCAAAGATACGTCGGGTCCGTCGATGAACATTCTTATCAAACTGATGTCGATTGTATCGCTCGTCATCGCGCCTTACATCGCCGTCAAATCGAGTGAACAGCCGAACTTCAACCGTGAAGGTATCGAGGCCGTGGGCGGCACCGAGGGCGTTGACCTTGAAAAATCGACCGCAGCCGATAACGCCGATGTTTCGACGCCTAACGCTAACTTCACCCCAACCGATCTCACACTCGACGGGGGCGTTTCGCTGAAAGGTGTTGACGTAGACGGCATCGAAGCAAACTTGCTTGACTTTATCAAATCCGACAAGCCGGTTGACAAAGAAACCTGGTTCGATTTCGACCGATTGCTGTTTGAGACGGGCAGCGCAACGCTCAAACCCGAGTCGGAGGAGCAGTTGAAAAACGTGGCCGAAATTCTGAAAGCCTACCCGAACGTGAACGTAAAATTGGGCGGCTATACCGATAATACCGGCAATGCCAACGCCAACCTGAAACTTTCGGGCGACCGGGCCGCTTCGGTCAAAGCTGAGTTGGTAAAACTCGGTATTGCCGACAGCCGCTTAGAGTCGGAGGGTTATGGGCAGGAATACCCCGTTGCCAGCAATGATACCGAAGAGGGCCGCGCACAAAACCGCCGGATTTCGATTCGTGTGACGAAGAAGTAGTCTTAAGAAAAGTAGCGTAACAATGAAAAGCCGAATGCCATTACTCGAAGTAATGGCATTCGGCTTTTCATTGTTACGCTACTTCCGCCGTGGCTTCTTCCCAGCGAATGGTTACGGCCTGTTCCAGGTCAGGATGGAGGCTGATGGCAACGGGGCAGGTGTGGGCAATTTTTTCGAGCCGGGTGCGGGTCTCGTCGTCGGGTAGGGGTGCAGTACGCAGAACCAGATCAATTTCGATGCGGGCAATGCGCCGGGGTGGTTCGCTCGACATCACTTTGGTAACGTCGAGTGCGCTGCCCGCCAGTTCGATGCCGTCGCGCCGGGCGAAAATTGCCATCGTTGTAATAATGCAGGTGCCGAGCGCGTTGGCAACTAAATCGGTGGGCGAGAACGCTTCGCCCCGTCCCTGATTGTCGGTAGGGGCATCGGTGTTAATGTGCGTACCCGATTGCAGGTGCGTACAGCCGGTGCGTAAATCGCCCAAATAATCGATGTGAATGGTAGCCATAAGAAAAGTGGGGCATTTTCCCCCAAACATATAGACAAGGGATTGGTTACGCTACTATTGATCGCTACTTTTTGCAGATTTTCGCATTTATGAGTAGCTTTAGGTCAGGAATTTACGAAAAATGCAAAGAATATACCGCTACATACTCACGGGTTTTATCGGTGCCCTGTTGCTGGGGTCGGACGTTCGTGCGCAAACGAACGACGAAAACGATGATAATTTCCAGACCGTGACCACGTTTGGCATCAGCACAAACACCAATTCCGGCGTTATTGGCGGCTTTGCGTTCCGACAGTCGAAACGGTTAGACGGCACCCTGTTTGGCAGAACACAGTACCGTTATCTGAGCGTCGAACTGGTTAATGTGAAGCATCCGAAAGAACTGTCGGCGAGTATCGGCTCGGTAGGCTCACGGTTCATCACCGGAAAAGAAAATTTCTTGTTTGTAATACGTCCGCAGTATGGCCGGGAGGTGAAGGTGTTTCAGCGCGATACCGACGAAGGTATTTCGGTGAGCGGCATTCTGGCCGGTGGGCCATCGCTGGGTATCATCAAACCGTATTATCTCGAAGTCTCCTTTGGTAATTCGTCTCGGCAGGTGCCTGCCTCACAGGTAAATGGGTTTACTACACCAACAGGCGAAGCCGTAACGGGCGCGGGTAGCCTGTTCCGTGGATTCGGTGAGTCGAAGTTTACGGTGGGTTTGAACCTGAAAGCGGCTCTCAGTTTCGAGTTGAGCGCATTTCGGACTAATACCACGGGCGTAGAAATTGGCTTCCTGACCGAAATTTTTCCGCAGCGTATCGTTATCGTACCCAACACCGAACCCGGAGCCGACCGTGCGCTGGGAAATCGCAGTTTCTTCACATCGGGCTATCTAACGCTGTTCTTCGGCACTAAAAAGTAATGAGAATTGTATTACTTCTGCCATGATTGAACTACCCGTAATACCCTCTGAACAGCAACGCAACCAGAATGCCGGGCGGAAACGTCCCGACTGGCTGCGGGTGAAACTGCCTATCGGCCCTGAATATGCTAAAGTGCGCAAATTGGTAGATGAGCATAAACTGCATACCATATGCGAGAGCGGCAACTGCCCCAACATGGGCGAATGCTGGGGAGCCGGAACTGCTACGTTTATGATTCTGGGCAACGTTTGTACGCGTAGCTGCACGTTCTGCGCCGTGGCAACGGGCCGTCCCAACGAATATGACACCGACGAACCCCGGCGCGTGGCCGAAGCCATCGTGCTGATGAAGGTCAAACACGCCGTTATCACGTCGGTTAATCGCGATGAGTTGAAAGACCGGGGTGCTGAAATCTGGTATCAGACCGTGCGAATGGTGAAAGAAGCTTCACCCACAACGACCATCGAAACGCTGATTCCCGATACAAAAGGCAACTGGGAGGCTCTTGACCGCATGATTTCGGCGGGGCAGGAAGTGGTGTCGCACAATATGGAAACCGTAGAGCGACTATATCGGCGCGTGCGGCCTCAGGCGAGATACAGCCGGAGTTTAGAGCAGATTCAGCGTACAAAAGCCTACGGTCAGCGCACGAAATCGGGTATTATGCTCGGCCTGGGCGAAACCCACGACGAGGTGTTCAAGGCAATGGACGATCTGGTTGAGAACGGCTTAGACATATTAACGCTGGGGCAGTATCTACAACCCACCAAAATGCACCACGAGGTTATCGAGTGGATTCATCCCGATACCTTTGCCATGTACAAAGAGGAAGGGCTTCGGCGCGGCTTGAAGTACGTAGAGTCGGGGCCGCTGGTTCGGTCGAGCTATCACGCTGAAAAACACGTGAATGTTTGATAAATCTTTTTGCAGTCTACGTCAGAACTACCTTATTTAGCCGGAAAGTCCGGGCCGTTGGTTCGGGCTTTTTCGTTGGCTTATGAAAAAATACGACTTCATTATCGCCGGGGGAGGAATGGCGGGCTTAAGCCTGGCTTATTACCTGACGCAGTCGCCCCTGCGAGACCGTAGCATCCTGCTCATTGACCGCGATCAGAAAAATCGTAACGACCGAACGTGGTGTTACTGGGAACGCGGAGAAGGTGCGTTTGAATCGATTTTGTACCGCATCTGGAATCAGGTAGAATTTCATGGTCCAACGCTCAGTGGATTGCTCGACATGGGGAGCTACCGCTATAAAATGCTGAGAGGCATTGATTTCTATACGTTTATGGATAGCCATCTTGCCAGGTTTTCAAACATCGAACGGCGACAGGCGACCATTAACCGAATTAAGGATACGCCACAGGGCGGCTTTGTCATTGCCGACGACGAGCCGTTCATTGCCGATTACGTATTCGATAGTACGTATGCTCTTAATCTGACCATCCCGGAAAACCATAATCTGCTTCAGCACTTTAAAGGATGGGTTATTAAAATCGATCAGCCTTTTTTTGATGTAAGTCGGCCCCGAATGATGGACTTCCGCGTGCCTCAGCAGGGCGATTGCCGGTTTGTTTATGTACTGCCTTTCGATGAGCAGACGGCCTTGATTGAATACACGCTGTTCAACGACAAATTACTGACGGATGCTGAATATGATAACGACCTGCACCAGTACATTCAGAATCATTTGAATGGTCTCCAGTTCGATATTCGCGAAACTGAATTCGGCGTCATTCCCATGTCGGATGTTACTACCCAGGAGAATCCATCGAAACACATTATTCGGATCGGTACGTCGGGCGGCTACACCAAACCCTCTACGGGCTATACCTTTCAGCGCACCCAGCGTTATCTGCGTAGTTTGGTCGATAGCCTTGCTCAAACAGGCCGCCCGCAACGGCCAGTGTCGTGGTGGCAGAAGCGATACAAGTTTTTTGACAGCATCATGCTTAATGTACTGGAAAAGCACCGCTACCCCGCCGATGCAATGTTCTCTGTTCTCTACGAGCGTAATCCAGCCGAGCGGGTCTTTCAGTTTCTCGACGAGGAAGATAAGTTTTTCGATGACCTGCGGGTTATGAACTCAATGCCAAAATGGCCCTTTACCGTGGCCCTGTTCGACGTATTGCGCCGAAAGTTCGTATCCTGAAACGGTTTTACACCCCGAAGCTTGGCACCTGCGTAGAAAACTGTAGTTTTGCATGTTAAAACCAAGTCAAGAGCCGCAATGCCGTATCTTTTCACGTCCGAATCTGTTTCAGAAGGGCACCCCGACAAAGTCGCCGATCAAATTTCCGACGCGCTGATTGACAACTTCTTAGCGTTCGATCCATCCAGCAAAGTAGCCTGCGAAACGCTCGTGACAACCGGGCAGGTCGTATTGGCTGGCGAAATTAAAACCGATACCTATTTAGACGTTCAGAAAATTACGCGCGACGTGATTCGCAAAATTGGCTATACCAAGAGCGAATACATGTTTGAGGCCAATTCGTGCGGTATCTTCTCGGCCCTGCACGATCAGTCGGCTGATATTAATCAGGGCGTTGACCGTCAGGTAGATAGCGACGACTTTGACGCGAAAGCCAACGCACAGGGTGCGGGCGATCAGGGTATGATGTTCGGCTACGCAACCAACGAAACGGATAACTTTATGCCGTTGCCGCTGGACCTGGCCCACGCCATTCTGCGCGAAATGTCGCATATCCGTAACAATGAAAGCGATTTGATGCCGTATTTGCGGCCCGACGCCAAATCGCAGGTAACGATTGAATATTCTGACGACCATCAGCCGATTCGGATCGATACCATTGTGGTATCAACGCAACACGACGACTTTGCTGATGACGAGACAATGCTCGCCAAAATCCGCGAAGACATTATCAACATCGTGATTCCACGCGTGAAAGCGGCTCAGAAAACCGATCTTCACAGCTTGTTTACCGACGACATTACGTACTACATTAACCCGACGGGTAAGTTCGTTATTGGCGGTCCGCACGGCGACACAGGCTTGACAGGGCGGAAAATCATTGTTGATACCTATGGTGGCAAAGGCGCACACGGAGGTGGAGCGTTTTCGGGCAAAGACCCCTCGAAAGTTGACCGGTCGGCGGCTTATGCCACCCGCCACATTGCCAAAAATATGGTAGCCGCCGGTTTGTGCGATCAGGTGCTGGTGCAGGTATCGTATGCGATTGGCGTTGCCAAACCCTGCGGCCTATACGTCAACACCTACGGCACGGCGAAAGTGAGCATGAACGACGGTGAAATCGCTGAAAAAATCGGGCAGATTTTCGATATGCGTCCGTATGCTATCGAGCAGCGGCTCAAACTTCGCAACCCAATCTATTCCGAAACAGCGGCTTATGGGCACATGGGCCGTAAGAACGAAATTGTGAAGAAAACCTTCGGCTCGAATGGCACTGCCAAAGAGATGGAAGTTGAACTTTTTACGTGGGAAAAACTTGATTTCGTAGATCAGATCAAAGCCGAGTTTGGGTTGTAACTATTCGTCCGCGAAAATAGCTTGTAAGGCGGATGAATATCCGAAGTTATTAGGTTCGGGACGTATGTCCCGAACAGCAAAAAGCCAGTCCACGAAGACTGGCTTTTTGCTGTTTATGCGACTCAGTTTATAATTCGTCGGCTTCAAAAACCTCCTCTTCTTCGTTTATTTGCGATTTGGCCTGTGCAATGGCCGGGCTGGAAATATCGTTGCGTTTTTGTTTACAGCGAACGAGCTTGTCTTTCAGGACATCGAGCACACGGTCGGTTGCACTCTCGAAGCTCTTGTCGTGTTCCTTAACGAACAGTTCTTTGCCGGGGATAGTCAGCCTGACTTCCACAATCTTTTCTTTTATTTTTTGGGAGTCGGCTCCGTCCAATCGGAGAAACACCTCTGCGCCGATAATGCGGTCATGGAAGGTGTCTAATTTGTTCAGTTTCGCCTGGATAAAATCTAACAGGCTCTGATCTGCCGTAAACTTCACGGCGTGAATTTGTAGTCTCATTGTGTCGCGTTTAAAGGTGAATAAATCAGAACATCAATGGACTGTCTAAGTTTGGGTATACCAACCAGAATGTCAATAGCACCTACGAAAGATGCAAACGTGTTCCACGCACACAATGCGTTTTTCGATAACAAAGAGGTCAGTATGAGTGATTTTATAAGTTTCGTGAAACGGTAACAAACGAAAATTCTTCGTAAAGTATAATTTGGCTCATGGCTATAAACGGGCCAGCATGTGCATCGATATTTTCTTGCCCTTACGGTACACTTTGTGAAAGAAGCGGCTTTGGTTGCTTATTGGCTGGAAATTCTTCCACGAAGTCTGTCTCATGTACGTAAAGAAAAGATCCAGAAAATGCTTATCCGACGAGCAGGCAGCAAAAATAGGTTTGTCAACCGAAACAAAGTGAATCAGATACGGAGCCGCGTGGGGCAGTGTGCTGAACCAGTTCCAGCGCGGGTCGAGTTGGACCCATTGGTTCATCAGCACAACGTTGAGACCGTACTGGTCGGCGCATGTAACATGTTTCAGGTTGTCGTTCATGCAGCGAATCACCCGGTTCGCAATGTCAGCTTCGCGCCACTGTTGCACGTCCATAAGAAGCACACCGGCATTGAAATACTTTGTATCGGGGTCCATGCCTAACTCCCGGTAATTCCTGATGCCAGCCCAGGCGCAGCTAACGGTTTGACCCACATCCTGTACGGCGGCACACACGCAGCCCCGTAAGTCGGTATGCCATAAATCAGCGATGTTGCCTAAAACCAGCATATCGACATCTAAATACAACAGTCGACGGGCCTCCGGCGGAACGATGTAGGGCGCATACAACCGCAGATACGTGGTCATGGGCAGGGCCGACTTGTCGGCTGGTAGCTTCACCGTGGCCGGAACGACTGACTTGGCCGGATGCCAATGAATATGAAATAGATCCGCGCGTACAGAAGCTTCTATCCGTTTCCGATTGGTTGCCGAAATGCCATCATCAATAATATACACTTCAATCGTTTCTGCCGATTGGTAGTTCTGCTCGATAGACTTGAGCAAGGTTGCTACCATAGGTGCATAGTAGTTATCGCTCGATAAGGTGAGATAGATAGAATCTGGCATCAAAAGAGGATTTTAGTCTACCATTTAGACTATGGTGCCAGTATCTCGTTACTAATCACATGGCTATATTTAGTAAGCGGTTGGGTCAGGATATCTGGTTACTCATCAGCAGCCAAACTGGACGTTTGGGCCGCAGTGTAATGAGTGGCTGGGGTTTAACGCGCTGATTGGGTATTGGCTGAAATGCAAATGCACGAACGAGCATGGTTAATAAAATTTGCATTTCCATCAGGGCAAATTGATTGCCGATACACAAACGTGGTCCACCACCAAAGGGCAGGTATGCATACGAGTGCCGTTCTTTTTCCCAGCCCGGTGCAAACCGTTCCGGGTCGAAGCGTTCAGGATCAGGCCAGTTGGCCGGGTCGTGGTGTAGCAGATAAGGGCTAACCAGTGCCGTGTCGCCTGCCGGAATGGTGTAGGGGCCAATCTGATCGTCGGCGTGGGCCAGGCGGCTCATAATCCAGGCAGGCGGGTAGAGCCGCATCGACTCCTGAATAACCTGCATGGCATACGTCAGACTACGGAACGTTTCAGGCGCGGGCGTTGCTGCATCGCCGAGCCTTTCGTTTACTTCATCACGAAGCCGGGCCTGTACATCGGGGTGTTGCGTGAGCAGATGCATGGTCCAGGCCATCGATACGGCAGTGGTTTCATGACCGGCAGCGAAAATGGTGACGCATTCGTCGCGCAATTGTTTGTCCGACATGCGCCCAGAATTGGGCCAGTCGCCTGTGTCTTCGTCTTCGGCATAAAGCAACATATCGAGCAGATCGTCGTACCGCTCATTGCTGCGTCGGCGTTGGTCAATAACGCCGTAAATAAACGTATCGACCACCTGAGCGGCCCGCCGAAATCGCCGTTGCGGTGGGGTAGGCCACGACATCGGAAACCGAAAAGGCGACAGCATACGGTTGTTTGATAGGTGCATCAGCGTTTCCAACGCTTCCGACAAGCCATCAAGTTTACCAACCACGTTCGAACTGAACAGCGTTTTGCAGACGATGCGCATGGTCACGTCCATAAACGCCTGCGAGATGTTAACGGGCTTAGATTTATCTAATCGGCTCAGTTCGGTAATCCAGTCGGTTGTTTCGCTGATCATCGTTTGCGCCAGCGCGGCTAACCGTTGCCGGTGAAAAGCGGGTTGAGCCAGCCGCCGTTGCCTGCGCCAGAAGTCGCCATCGCTGGTGAGCAGGCCATTGCCCAGAAATATCTGCAATACCCGAAACGCCGGAGAGCGGCCATAGTTGCGGTGGTTTTCCTGCAAAACGTGTTTAGCATCTTCGGGCGTCATCACTAAATACTGATGACGCCCGCCAATATTGAGGTGAACAAGCCGGTCGTAGCGTTGCTGTAGCGTTTGTAAAATCGCCAGCGGATCGCGCATGAATGGCAGGGTATTTCCCAACATGGGCAAACCAGGATGTTTAGGAACCGGTCGGGTTGATGACGTGAGGGTTTCCATAGCTTTGGTAAATTCAGCAGTTTACCCCAACCCCTCCCCGTTAGGGAGGGGCTTATGAAGCCGGATGGTTTAGCCCCTCCCTAACGGGGAGGGGTTGGGGTGGGGTTTTACGTCAGACAAAAATACTACGAATTCACCGAATCGCCCCCGTTTACGTGGATAACCTGCCCGGTGGTGTACGACGCATCATCCGACGCTAAATACACATAAGCTGGGGCCAGTTCGGCGGGCTGACCGGGCCGACCCAGGGGGGTATCTTTACCAAATTTCTCAACTTCTTCGAGCGTTTTGGTCGAAACAATCAAGGGTGTCCAGATAGGGCCGGGAGCTACGCCGTTGACGCGGATACTTTTATCGACCAAATTCTGTGACAACGAGCGCGTAAAGGCAGTAACAGCTCCTTTAGTTGACGCATAATCGATGAGGGCTTCACTGCCCCGATACGACACGATTGAGGTTGTATTGATGATGCAATCAAACGCGCCCATATGCGGCAGAGCGGCTTTAGTGAGCCGGAACATCGCCAGAATGTTAATCTCGAACGTATCGCGCATCTGCTCGTCAGATATATTCGTAAATTCCTGCTGCTCAACGTGATTGGCCGCGTTGTTGACCAGAATGTTGATGCGCCTGAACTCGCTGACGACCTTGCCAACGGCCTCGTTTATATTCGAGACAATGCGTAAATCGCCCGGTAATAGCAGACACCGGCGTCCCTCGGCCCGGACCAATGCTGCCGTTTTTTGCGCGTCTTCTTCTTCGCGGGGGTGGTACATAATGGCAACGTCGGCCCCTTCGCGGGCGAAATGCACCGACACCGCCCGGCCAATGCCCGAATCGCCCCCCGTAATCAGCGCGACTTTATCCTGTAGTTTTCCTGACCCTTTATAATCGTCACGGATGTAGACCGGCTGCGGGTCCATCTGCGACTCTAAGCCCGGCTGCTCATGCTGATGCTGGGCTTTAGTTTCGATTTCCATTTGTTCCATAACAGTTGAGATGTTGATTTACGTATTTACAATCGTACCCCCGTTGGCGTGGATAACCTGACCCATTACATACGATGCATCATCGGAGGCCAGATACACAAAAGCCGGGGCAATTTCGCTGGGTTGGCCGGGGCGTTTCATGGGCACGTCTTTTCCAAACTGAGCCACCTGCTTAGCCGGGAACGACGACGGAATCAGCGGTGTCCAGATGGGGCCGGGTGCTACGCCATTTACCCGAATTTTTTTGCTTGCCAGATTGCTCGATAGCGCACGCACAAAGGCCATGATGGCTCCTTTCGTGGCCGAATAATCGAGCAGGTCGGCCCGTCCCTGATAGGCCGTAATCGACGTGGTGCAGATAATGCTGTCGCCTTCGTGCAGGTGTGGCAGAGCGGCTTTCGTTACCCGAAACTGCGCATAGACATTGATGTCGAACGTTTTGAGCAGATCTTCTTCGCGAATCTGTCCGATGTCTTCGTGCTGATACTGCACAGCCGCATTGTTGACCAGAATATTAAGCTTGCCGAACCGGGCCACGGTGTCGGCCACAATCTGCTGGCAGAATGCCAGTTGCCGCAAATCGCCCGATAGCGTCAGGCACTGCCGTCCTTCTGCTTCTACTAAGCGTTTGGTTTCCTGCGCATCTGGTTCTTCTTCGGGTGTGTACACAATGGCAACGTCGGCTCCTTCGCGGGCGAAGTGAATGGCAACGGCCCGGCCAATGCCCGAATCGCCCCCCGTAATCAGCGCGACTTTGTCTTTCAGTTTGTCGGACCCCACATACAAATGCCGAATGTATTTCGGTTTGGGGTTCATTTCAGTCTCCAGCCCAGGGTGCTGTTCCTGATGCTGCGGTTTAATCTGATTTTCCATAACATTGCGTTTGAGTTAACTGTACTCTACCCGTTAAGCTAAAAGCAACGTCGGTTGTTTGCAGAAATCTATTGAACGAGTGGGTTGATACGGAAGGTTTAACAAAAAAATTATTGTCATCTATTTTGACAAAAAATCTATTGTCAAGTCTTCGTTTGTAAGCCTTAACTTTAATGCGTTTTAATCCTACCTAACTATGAACATTACCGGCGACGCCCAGAAAACGAACACGTATGATGCCATTGTAATTGGCTCCGGCATTAGCGGAGGGTGGGCAGCTAAAGAACTCTGCGAGAAGGGCTTACGAACACTCGTTCTGGAACGTGGGCGCGATGTGCGGCATATTGTCGATTACCCCACTGCCACGCTCAACCCCTGGGATTTCCCGCATCGGAATCGAATGCCGCTGGCTTTTGATCAGGAAAACCCGATTGCAACGAAGTGTTACGCTTTAGACGAAGCCACGCAGCAGTTCTTTGTGAAAGACGCCGAACACCCCTACGTGCAGGAAAAACCCTTCGACTGGATTCGGGGCTATCAGGTTGGTGGGAAATCGCTGATATGGGCGCGGCAAACGCAGCGGTGGAGCCGGTTCGATTTCGAGGCCAACGCCCGCGACGGTGCCGCCGTAGACTGGCCCATTCGCTACGCCGACATTGCGCCCTGGTACAGTCGGGTCGAAAAATTTGTAGGTATTTCGGGTAACAAAGACGGGTTGGAAACCCTGCCCGATGGTGAATTTTTGAAGCCCTGGGAGTTGAATTGTTTAGAAAAACACATTCAGAAGCGGGTGGCCGAAAGCTACAAAGACCGGCACGTAATTATTGGCCGATGCGCCCATCTGACCGAACCGAAACAGATTCACTACGATCAGGGGCGGGCACAGTGTCAGGCGCGTCACCTGTGCTACCGGGGCTGCCCGTATGGCGGCTATTTCTCGTCGAACTCGTCAACGCTGCCGTGGGCGGCCAAAACTGGCAAACTCACCCTCCGGCCCGATTCGGTCGTGCATTCGATAATTTATGATGAGGTGAAGAAAAAGGCAACGGGCGTGCGGGTGGTCGATGCGAAAACGAAGCAGATGACGGAGTTTTACGCCCGTATCATTTTCATAAACGCGGCCTGCCTGAATACCAACCTGATTTTGCTCAACTCAACCTCGAATCGCTTCCCCAACGGGTTGGGCAACGACAGTGGCTTGCTGGGGCGTTACGTGGCGTTTCATAATTATCGGGGCAATATTATAGCTGACTATGAGGGTTTTGACGACGGTTATTACTACGGTCGTCGGCCCACCACGGCGTTTATGCCCAACTTCCGCAATGTCGATAAGCAGGAAACGAGCGGTCCGGCATCCCAGTTTCAGCGGGGCTACATGGTCGCATTCAGCGCGAGTCGCGGCACCGGCCAACCTACCGAAGCTACGTTTGGAGCCGATTATAAAGAAAGCCTGACCCAGCCCGGCCCGTGGCACGTATTTATGATGATGCAGGGCGAAACCGTGCCGCGCTACGAAAACCACGTCCGGCTCAGCAGCGACCAGAAAGACCCGTGGGGCATTCCACAGTTGGTGACGGCAATTGATTATACCGACAATGACCTGAAGCTCATGAACGACTTTCTGGTGCAGGGAGCCGAGATGCTCGACAAGGCCGGCTGCAAAAATATTCGCCCCTACGACGACCACCGCAACCCCGGCCTCGACATTCACGAAATGGGTGGGGTACGCATGGGCCGCGACCCGAAAACGTCGTTGCTGAACGCACACAACCAACTGCATCTGTGCAAAAACGTGTTCGTGACCGATGGCGCGGCTATGACCTCGACCGGTACGCAAAATCCGTCGATTACGTTTATGGCTCTGACTGCACGGGCCGCTAATTACGCGGTGAGCGACATGAAGCGGGGCAATTTGTAGCGATCAGGAACTTTCTTCAAAGCGCATCTGAAACAGCGCACCGTTTTGCTGCTTCACCTGCAATACACCCGTCAATTGCTCGCAAAGTGACATAACCAACTGTTTCCCAAACGACTGTTCGCTGCTTTCCTGCCAACTGCCGGGGCTGATGCCGGGACCATTATCCTGAAGTTCGAGGTGCAGTCCATTGTCTTCGTAAAGGCTGAGCCGAAGCATGGGCCGGTTCACCTGCGGAAAAGCGTGTTTAAAGGAATTGGTTGCTAACTCGTTAACAATCAAACCAAGCGGAACGGCAACGTCAACATCTAACCACTCTCTGCGAATGTCGAGTTGCAGGTCGATATCGTCGGAGTTGTAGCCGTAAGCCCGAACCAGACTGTTGATGAGATCGGTCAGGTAGTGCCGCACGTTTACGGTTGTGATGGTCTCGGTTTGATAAAGCCGCTGGTGAATGAGCGACATGGCTTCTACCCGCTGCTGACCCGTTCGGATGGCCTGTGCAACGCGCTCATCGCTGAGCTGACTGGCCTGTAATCGGAGCAGACTCGATACAATGGCGAGGTTGTTCTTGACCCGGTGATGCAGTTCGCGCATCATCAGGCTCATCTGGTCTGACTGCTGTCGAATTTTGCTTCGGCTTTGCTGCAAGATCTGGTATTGCCCAAACAACCCACCCAGCAGAATCAGGAGCAGTAAAATGCCTACAGCCAGAATGGTCATCTGCTGACGATTTTTCCTGTGTTCGTCGGCCAACTGCCGAATGCGGGCTTCTTTCTTTTCCGACTCGTAGGCCGCTTCGAGTTTAGCTACGGTTTGGGTCTTTTCGATACTCAGCAGCGAATCTTCGCGTTGCTTCCACTCTTCGAGGTGTATGATAGCCTGCTCATACTGCCCAGCAGCCCGGTAGGTTAAGTATGACTGCTGAAGCGAGTTAAAGAGCCGGTGCGGATCGTTGACAGCCCGCCCGTAGGCAACTGATTCGTTGGCTGCCTCGATAGCTTGCGGGTACTTTTTCTGGAGCCGAAACGTGACGTTGAGGTTTCGATAAACATGCTCCAGACCCGCCCAGTTGCCCTGTTTTTCGTATAGAGGAATAGCTCGCTTATAATAGCTGATCGCTTCGTCGTATCGCTTGTCGGCATCCATCAGAATTTGCCCGTAATTAGCGTAGCTGACAGGCAGGTATGAAAAAGAAGGCTGGTGTTGTAACTCTACGGCGATGGCCCGGCGGTAGTACACTCGTGCCGAATCAAACTGTTTGAGATCGCGATACGAAATGCCAATTGTATTGTAAGCTCGGCTCAACTCGCCATACTGACGGCTCTTAATGGCAAAATCGCGGGCGAGGTAACTATATTGAATGGCTTTGTGAGTGAGCAGTTTGACTTTCTGCGCATCGCCCATTCGCTTATAGGTCAGGGCCAGTAGGTTATACACGTTAGCCTGCCCGTCGGCCTGATTTTGCGCGTCGAAAATGGCGAGTGCCTGCTGGGCATAATACAGGCTGGAATCAAATGCCCCTTTGTTCCGATAAACAGTGCCGATTAGTGCGTATCCCCAGCCTACCCCTTTCGTATAACCCAACTGTTTTGAGTGCCTGATGATCTGCGTGCCAAGAGCAAACGATGAATCATTGCTTCTGAAGAGAAGATACTGTGTTTTTTGCCGCCATTGATTGATGGTCGTTGTATCGACGCCCGCCCGTACCCAACTACTAAACAGACAGATAAAGAGTATACCCAGCACAAACCGAACGTTTTGCCGTGAAGACGCAGTTGTAAGTAATGCCCGCATTATGAGAAGGGTACGGTTGAGAGGAATCAACCGTAAGGTACTAATTCTCAATCGCATGTCAACGGATAATTCACAGACTGATTTACACCTAATCAAACACGCCTTACTGAACCAGTGTCGGCAGTATGTACAGCAGCGTATCGCCACCGCCCGTCAAGCCATGCAGGCCGCCCAGGAAGCAGCTAACAGCGAAGAAAAAAGCAGCGCGGGCGACAAGTACGAAACAGGCCGGGCAATGGCCCAGCTCGAACGCGACCGTCACGCTCAACTGCTGGCCGAAGCGTTGAAACTTGAGCAGGAGTTGAGCCGCGTTGATGCCGAAAAAGACTACAAGATAGCCCAGCCCGGCAGTTTAGTCATCACCGACCGGGGGCGTTTTTTCGTCAGCATCAGCGCGGGAAAGATGGTGGTCGATAGCGTTGAGTATTTCGCCATATCGCCCGCTTCGCCCATTGCTGCGGCTCTGCTGGGCAAAAAAACGGGCGACGCGATTACATTTAATCGGCAGATGTATCATGTTAACTCGGTTGGTTAAAACAGCCGCTTCCCGCCAATCCAGGTTTGCTGGACTTTCGTGGTTCGAAGTTGTTCGTTCGGAACGGTCATAATATCTTGATCCAGTACAACAAAATCGGCTTGTTTGCCCGGCGCGATGCTGCCGCGCAGGTGTTCTTCAAAATTGGCGTAGGCCGCCCAGCGCGTCATAGCCAGCAGAGCCGATTTGCGGTCAACGGCATTGTCCATCTGATAGCCACCCTTCGGAAAATTCCTGGCATCCTGCCGGGCAACGGCTGCATGAAAGCCAAACAATGGATTTGGAGCTTCAACCGGAAAATCACTGCCGAAGGCAATCCGGTTGTTTTGCTTCATTAAATCCCTGAACGCATACGCCCCCTTTACCCGCACCGGACCGAGCCGGTCGTCGGCCCAGTACATATCTGACGTGGCATGAGTTGGCTGCACCGACGGAATGATCGAGTAGCGGTTGTATTTCCAGAAATCTTCGGGCGAAACCACCTGTGCGTGTTCGATGCGCCACCGCCGGTTGTTGGCTTTCTTGAGCAGCTTGCCGTAAATAGTGAGCATGATATGGTTGGCCGAGTCGCCAATGCAGTGCGTATTGGCCTGGAAATTAGACGCGTACAGTAGTTTCGACACCCGTTCGAGTTCGGCAGGGCTAAGCAGCAGAAACCCGCTTGTTTCGGGGCGGTCGCTGTAGGGTTTGCGCAAACAGGCCCCCCGCGACCCCAATGCGCCATCGGCATACAATTTAAACGAACGCACCGTAAGCCGGTCGGTCTGGAACGGGCCGCGTTTCAGAAAATAATTCAGGTTGGGTTCGCCCAGGCTCACCATTGCGTAATCGCGAATGTTGAGTTTGCCCGTCCGGTGCAGGCTGTCGATGAGATTAATTTCGTCGGGACTGATGCCCGCATCCGACACGGTGGTCAGGCCGAGCGACAGGCAGACTTTTTCAGCGGCCCGAAGCATCCGGGCTTTGTCGGCGAGGTCGGGGCGGGGCAGTACCCGACGCACGAACTGCATGGCGTTATCGACCAGTACGCCCGCAGGTTGCCCGTTTTTCAGAATTACTTCGCCCCCGGCCACGCTCGAACCCGCCGTAATTTGCGCCAGTCGTAAAGCTTTCGAGTTCACAAGCAGCGCATGACCATCAACGCGGGTAAGCGCAACTGGAATGTTTGGGAAAGCCACGTCTAATTTTTCTTTGGTCGGAAAGGTTTTGTCGGCCCAATCGTTCTGGTCCCATCCCCGGCCCGTAATCCAGGTCACGTTGGGGTGGTTTGTTGCGAAGGTTTTTAATCGCTCCACAACCTCGTCGTATGAGCTGGCACCCACCAGATCGGCCTGATCGAGCACCTGACCTAAACCCAGGAAATGGGCGTGTGGATCGTAGAATCCGGGATAAACTGGCTTTCCTCCCAGATCGGCAGTGCTATCGGCGTCGTATTGGCTGGCAAGGTCCTGTGCTGATCCAACAGCCAGAAATTTGCCGTCCTGAATCACAAACGCTTCGGCGGTTGAGAAGATTGAATCGGCAGTATAGACGCGGGCATTGGTGATAAGAAGATCGGCTTTTTTCTTCGTCGAACAAGCCCAGAGCAGACATAGGGCTGTGCTGCATAACAGTAGTAAACGAATCATAGTTGATGGTTGGGAGAGCCACAAGTTAAGCGAAAATTAGCGGGCGGGCTACTCAATCGCATATAATCGTAATTTTGACCCAAATTGTCGTTGTCAATCGCCTGTCCATGAAACTCAATCGTTACCTCGTTTTTCTTTTCTGTTTACCCTTTACGGCATTTGCGCAACAAACGCCAAATGCCATTCGGCGTGCTCAGCTTCGTACCTACACGATGGCGACCATTCCGCAATCGGGCGAAGTGTTGACATTGCAGGAAGCGCTACAGCAGGCTGTCGATAAAAATTATCAGGTTCGTATCAACCGTTCGCAGGAGCAGATCGCCCGCAATAATTTTATAAAAGGCAACGCTGGTTATCTGCCCATTGTATCAGTAAACGGCAACTCGAGCGGGGGTTGCAAAGTGCCCGTCAGTCTTTTTTGCTGGGGCTGGCAACTGACCGTTCGTTTTTTAATGCATTTAACCGGACATCCAACACCGGAGTAAACGCGACCTATACGGTTTTTAATGGCTATGCCCGCTCGGCACTCTATACACAGTTGCGGCAGTTGGTGCAGGTAAGCACATTGACAACTCGTGCCAATATTGAAGCTACTATCGCCAACGTAGCCACAGCTTATTACGACGTAGTGCGTCAGGTACAGCGACTTATTGCCTTTGAGCAGGCTCTCGATATATCGCGTGAGCGGCTTGAACTGGCCCGTGCCAACTATGAAGTGGGTACGCGCTCGAAGGTTGATTTTCTAAGCGCGCAAGTTGATTATAACACTGATAGCGCGGCTTTGTTGTCGCAGGATCAGTCATTACGAAACGCCAAAATTATTTTGAACACACTGCTGATTCGCGATCCGCTAACTGCGTTTGCTGTACGCGATACAATTATTGCCCGGTCTAATTTACAGTTAACTCCGCTACAGGAATCGCTGACGGCCCGAAATCCATTATTAGCCTCAGCCGTTCTAAACCGAACACTGGCTGATATTGGTGTGCGGCTGGCTAATGCTCAACAGTTGCCCCTCATTACGGCGCAAGCCGGCTATAATTACCAATGGATTGACAATCAGGGTGGATTTGGTATTCGTACAGGGCGTACCTGGGGGCCAACCTACAACATACAGGCTACTATTCCCATCTTCAACGGCTACAACCTGAAACGGCAGATTCAGAATGCGCGTGTGAATACCCTGATTGCCGAAAGCCAGGAAGCTGATCAGCGGCTACAACTGCAATCGGCTCTGGCGCAAACGTACCAGACCTACGCCAATAGCCTGGCCCTGCTGAACCTCGAAGTACAAAACAACGAACTGGCGAATCAAAACGTAGACATCGCCTATGACCGGTATCGTATCGGAAACTCTAACTTCGTTGAATTTCGTGACGTACAGCGCAATGCCATCAATGCGCAAACCCGGCTGATTGAGGCTGAGTTTAACGCCAAAGCTGCCGAAATAGAATTACTTCGACTTAGCAGCACCATTACGCAGGAACTGGGCCTGTAGGCAGTTGGTAGCCAAAAGTAGTTCGCAAAGACAACGCCCCCGAAAACCGCAATTAACTACAGATTACATGCAGGAACCCGTTCAGCCTTTCGATTGGCAGCGTATTCTGATCGACCAGTTTCCGTGGACGTATCTCGGCGAGGTAGCGTTTCGAACGGTTTTCATGTTCGTCGTACTGCTCACGGCTCTCACCGTTTCCGGGAAGCGTGAAGTTCGTCAACTGTCTGTTTACGAACTGGTTTTGCTGATTGGTCTTGGCTCGGCGGCTGGCGATCCGATGTTTTATCACGATGTGCCGCTGAGTTCGGCAGTGGTGGTGTTCACGGTAATTATGGGGTGCTACAAACTGGTAACATACATCAGTGACCGCAACAAACGCATACGCCAGACACTCGAAGGCAAACCCGTTTACGTGATAGAAAACGGTTGCATATTGATCGATAACTTCGACCGCGAAGACCTGACATTAGACGAACTGATGTCGGACCTGCGCGTCGAAGGTATCGAGCAGTTGGGGGAGGTACGAACGGCTATCCGGGAGCCAAACGGCCAGTTGAGTGTATTTCGGTTTAAGGCTGAAGAGACTCGGAAAGGATTACCGATTTTGCCAAAACTTTTCGACAAGCACACCGACCACGTTCAGGAACCGGGCAGCTATGCCTGCTGCACGTGCGGGTACGTACAAACCTTCGACAAGCCCGCTCAACAACCGCCCTGCCCAACCTGTAGTAATCCCGTTTGGGTAGAAGCCGCTGATTAAGTCAGGCAACCGCTTTCTTTACCGACCGGCTTTTCGCAGTCGTTTTTACCTGATCTTTCAGAAACCGTAGCAACAGCTTTTCAACGCCGTCGAGGCCGTGCGGGCTGGTTTGGCGAAAGCGGGATTTTTGCCGAATATACGGGTTTAAATCCTGGCATTCGTAGGCGTCAAGCACTTGTGGGTGCACATAGTGTTTTCGGCAAACGGTGCGCGTATTGCCCAGCCGATGCGCTACGTCATCTAACACCGTATTGACATTCTTTTTCAATTCTTTTTCAGTTTCGCAGGGTTCCAGATCAACCAATAGCCGGAGCGCATTGACGGTGCCCGCCCATGTCCGAAAATCTTTGGCCGAAAAATCATCGCCCATCGTTTCGCGCAGGTAGTTGTTCACCATACCGGAGTCAATAGAATGCCGGTCGCCGTTAGCGTCGAAGTACTGAAACAGTTCTTTACCCGGAATATCGCGACAGGCTTTCACTAACCGCGACAGTCGGCGGTCGTGCAGTGTAATATCGTGGTATATGCCTTTTTTGCCTTTGAAGCTAAATTGTACTTCGGTGCCGTTGGCCTTTACATGCCGATCTTTGAGCGTGGTTAGCCCATAGGAGCCGTACTCTTTTTCGTAGGCCGCATTACCTACCCGAATCAGGGTTTGTTCCATTACGCTCAGTGCGATGGCAATTACTTTTTCGCGGGTTAGTTCGCGTGCTTTCAGGTCTTTGTGCAGTCGTTCGCGGAGTAGGGGCAGGGCGTCGCCAAACGCTACCATGCGAAAGAATTTTGTTTCGCTCCGAATGGCATTCCAATTGGCATGATACCGATATTGTTTGCGATTTTTAGTGTCGATGCCGGTAGCCTGTAAATGACTATTTGCTTTCGGGCTAATCCATACGCGTTCCCAGGCTGGTGGCAGAGCCATGCTGCGGATACGGGTCAGTAAATCATCGTCGGTAATTTCTTCGCCATTCGGGGCAATGTAAGTAAAACGGTCGCCTGCACGTTGGCGGCTGATACCGGGCGTAGTATCGTTTATGTACACGAGCCGGGCCGCCCGAGCCGCTTTCACCGGGTCATGTGCCAGTTCTAATAAGTCCACAATCGTTGAGTTTTGTGGAGTAACTATTTGTTCGGACGATTGGTTATGGGCACGCGCCACTCGGCAGCTTTGCCAAAAAACCAGAGTGCCAGCGCGGTGATATAGTGAAAAAAATCGGTGGGGTGCATCAGGCTGTTAAACGCATCAGCTTTTGTACTCAGGCCCATCATCATCGCGGCCAGCACGACCCACAACCCCCGCTTATTGCGCTGAAGCAATGCAAACACCGCCAGCAGCATCAGAATCAGAATACCCAGCGACGGAACAACGGGGGTGAATACGCGCACGTCGGGCAGGAGCAAGCCTACAAAGAGCAGTAGTCCAAAAACAACCGTGGCTATAAACGAGGTGAGCGATAGCGTTTGCTGATTCAGCAGGGCATACACCGCCGTAACAACGCAGACCACACCAAGACTATCAGACAGCACGATCATCGACTGGTGCAGCGACTCGAGCGACTGGTTGCCAGCATACAGCAGAACGCCAGTAAGGGCAGCTAAGGAAGTTATGAGCAAAAAAAAGCCCCAAAGCAGGCGGTTGAACAATGAGATACGCCCGAAGAAATGCCAGAACACGCCAACGCCTGCCCCAGCCAGAACGAAGCCAGAGACAATGTGTGAAAAAATCATCACGTAATTTACGAAGTTTAGCCTACTTTTGCCCAACATTTTTCTGGAGGTTAAAAGCCTTTAAAAGGTTCTAAGTACTTGGAGCGTAGTACAGAAAAATGTTAACCGCATCGCCAACGATTAACAAACCGTCATGAGTGTTTTAGTCAACAAAGACTCCAAAGTTATCGTCCAGGGCTTTACTGGCTCGGAGGGCAGTTTCCACGCCCAGCAGATGATCGAATACGGCACCAACGTGGTTGGGGGCGTAACGCCCGGCAAAGGTGGTCAAACACACCTCGACCGGCCTGTGTTCAATACCGTTGAACAGGCTGTTGAACAGGCCGGTGCCAATGTGTCGATTATTTTTGTACCGCCCGCTTTTGCTGCCGATGCCATTATGGAAGCAGCCGACGCCGGTATTAAGGTCATTATCTGCATCACCGAGGGCATTCCTACCGAAGATATGGTGGCGGTGAAAAACTACATCAGCGATAAAGACGTGCGGCTGATTGGCCCCAACTGCCCCGGCGTTATGACGGCAGAAGAATGCAAAGTAGGTATCATGCCGGGTTTTATTTTCAAGAAAGGCACCGTTGGTATTGTTTCAAAATCAGGTACGCTGACCTATGAAGCCGTTGACCAACTGACCAAAGCCGGTTTGGGCCAAAGCACGGCCATCGGTATCGGTGGCGACCCCATCATTGGCACTACGACCAAAGAAGCTGTTGAACTGCTCATGAACGACCCCGAAACCGAAGCTATCGTGATGATTGGCGAAATCGGTGGCGGTATGGAAGCCGAAGCCGCCCGCTGGATTAAAGCCGACGGCAACCGCAAACCCGTTGTAGGCTTTATTGCCGGTCAAACCGCGCCAAAAGGTCGTCGGATGGGCCACGCCGGAGCTATCGTCGGTGGAGCCGACGATACGGCAGCCGCAAAAATGGCGATTATGCGCGAGTGCGGTATTCATGTGGTTGAATCGCCCGCCCTTATCGGCGACACCATGCTGAAAGCATTGGGGAAATAGTTGAGTGAAAAATGAAAAATGAAAAGTGCTTAATGAAAAATGTCAAGCGTTGGTTTATCCGAGTCTTACTTTTTTCATTAAGCACTTTTCATTTTTCATTTTTCACTTTAGCGCAGTCGCGCACAACGGGCATTGGCCCCGGTGGTCGTTTCGATCCAATTTATTCCTTTCAGGACGATTTTTTAGTGTACGACGAAGCTACCAAAGCTTATGTGCCGTACATTCTTGAGCAGCACGCCGACCAAACGGCCCTTAGTGCATTTGTCGATTTAGAGAGTAATCGGCGGTACAGCCTGCTTATCGCCACCCAACAAGATGGGTATCTGTTTATCAATGCAGCGTTGAAGCGGAAACTACGGGCTGGTCAGTGGCAGGTTCTCTCTATCGACAGTCTGTATCGGGCCTATCGAACGCCGGAGATTTTTATTACGCTCTATGGCGCACCGGGCCTGATCGATAAGCAACTGCTGATTGCTCACCCGCGCTCGGCCACCCAGAAACCCATCGTACTGCGCGACGATAATCTGAGCGTTCGGCCTCGCCCTGTTTCTATCTATGACGATTTTCTGAGTGCCGGGCTGGTTTTTTTGCTGGCTACGCACGCTTTTTTATTCTCATTTTACCGACGGGCCTTTCTTCGCTTCTACAACCCGCGTGATTTGCTGTCGTTGCGGGCGCAGGAAGAATCATTTTTAATAAATCGTCCGCTGAGCAGTACCAATAATCTGTTCGTGCTGAATCTGAGTTTTTTGCTGGCTTACCTAATTATCTTCGTGCAGAGCCGTAACGTAGACGTGTTTGCGTCGCGGACACTGCTGCTGGGGAGTCAGCCGTTTCTGGCTTTGCTGGGCGAGTTTTTGTTGTTAACGGTCGTAACCTTTCTGGCATTACTGGGTAAATACGTAGCTCTGGAGGTAATTGGCAGTTTATATCGGTTGCCATCCATTATCAATATACATTACTTTAAAGTGCTGCAGTCGTCTATGCTGTTCTTCTCCGGCATGACGTTCGTGCTGGTCGTGGTTGCTTACAACTGGTCGGCTGCTTCGTGGTCGGCGAGTACGCTTTTACTGCCGCTGATTGGCTTTTATATAGCTCGGCTGGCCTTGCTTTACCTCGTTATCCGGGTAGTTGAACCTATCAAGAATCTCTATTTATTTTCGTATCTTTGCATCGTTGAATTGGTTCCGCTTATCATAGGACTGCGATTTGCGCTATGATAGGATGTTTTCTGTCAGTAAAGAGTCAATGAACGAAACCAGCATGCAAGCCACCGAAGCGGGGGTTGTTGACCGGCTCAAGCCCGTAAAACGGCTATTAGTTACGCAATCCCGGCCTGCCGACGAGAAATCGCCCTATTTTGATTTAGTAAGCAAGTACGATCTTCAAATAGATTTTCGTCCATTTATCGAAATTCAGGGCGTTTCGGCCAAAGATTTTCGGAAGCAGAAGGTGAATATTCTGGCACATACGGCTATTATTTTTACCAGCCGAAATGCCATAGACCACTTTTTCCGCATCTGTCAGGAAAGCCGAATCGAGGTCCCTGCCGATATGAAGTACTTCTGTATTTCAGAGCAGACGGCCAACTATCTTCAGAAGTACATCGTCATTCGAAAACGGAAAATCTTTAACGGGACCAAAACCGCTACCGAACTGTTCGACCTGATCAAGAAGCATAAAACAGAGAAGTTTCTGTTTCCCTGCTCGAACATCCGGCGCAACGACATTCCTGAATTTATGGATACCAGTAGTCTGCACTTCACGGAGGCCGTGATGTACGAAACGGTACCCACTGATTTGTCGGACCTGGCTATTCAGAGTTATGACATCATTGCGTTTTTCAGCCCGTCGGGCGTGTCGTCGCTGATGAGTAACTTCCCTGAATTTAAGCAGAATGGCACTCGTTTGGCTGCCTTTGGCCCCACAACGGCTAAAGCCATTGTAGAAGCCGGGCTAACGCTCGACATTGAAGCTCCGTTGCCCAACGCACCTTCTATGACGGGAGCACTGGATTTATATATCAAGAAAGCTAACAATCAGTAAGAACTGGTGGTTAATTGAAGGCTGATTTGCCGAAGCCGCGCCGATTGGTTCGCTTGTGGTATTCAGCCTTTATTTTTGTTCAATATTTTGCGGTTGTGGGCGTTTAATTGTAAACTGTGGCGTGGAGGGCAAATGCTCTGGCCATAACGCTTTACTGCTCCTGTTGTATGACTCGCACACTCTACGTAGCTACGTCGTTTCTGATGGTTTTTGCCCATACCGCGCTGGCACAGCAAGACCCGCAGCTTAGCCTGTACATGTATAATCCGATCTATTATAACCCGGCAGCGGCTGGGTCGGAGGGCGTGTCGCGGGTACAGATTACGCACCGATCACAGTATCTGGGCTATCAGACCAACGTGGGCGATCCGGGCGGTGGGCAAAATACGCAGGTGGTGTCGTTCAACATGCCGCTCAATGGCATCAAAAGCGGTATTGGCGTATATGCCATGAATGACGTATTCGGGCCGTCGATCAATCAATCGGTACAACTGTCCTATGCTTACCGGCTTACATTGAAAAGTGGCGTGTTGGCCTTTGGCGTTCAGGCTGGTATGTTCAACAGGGGTTACGATTTTGGGCAGTTTCGTCCTGGCGAACCCGGAGATCCTACCATTCCAACCGGGCGTATCAATCAATTCAGGCCTGATTTGGGCGCGGGTGTATACTACAATACAACCGATTACTGGATTGGCATAAGCTCGATGCACCTGAATGGGGCCACTTATAACTATATTGCCGACCGTTCGACGGAGGGGGCTAATGGTAAAACATACCTGACTGCCGGGTATCGGCTGGGCCTGACCTATGATATTGATATTCAGCCTTCACTGTTACTGGCCTATAGTGCTCGTGAAGGAATTCGAGGGTCAACGGCAACCGCCAATTTGCTGGCTACCTATGCCAACCGCATCTGGGCAGGAGCTGGTTATCGGTTTGGGGATGCCATTATGATTACAGGAGGTATTAATCTCATGCGTAACAATGCTCTGCGCGTTGGCTACGCGCTCGATCTTGTGGCAGGCGGAGCCAGTACTAAAAGTGCTACGTCGCACGAATTTTTACTCGCTTATGCGCTGCCTACGTCTGATGGTCGTAAAAAGCCCATTGTGCGTACACCCCGCTTCCGGTATTAATGCCTGATATGTATTGACGCTGGTAATGCAGGTACAACAAAATCCGTATAAATCAGATCAATCGTTGATTTACCGTATTGATCGGCGGTAAATCAATTTTTTGGCAGTATTCTTGTTAGGCAGATTGCTGTCGACACGTTAATTTTGGTAGATTAGCCAGTCTAATCAGTTGAGTACATGCAGCATCTGGTCAAACTTTGGAGCAAAAGGCTTACGGAAACTAAATCCGCAGGCTCAATTACATACAATAACCAAACAGAATTTCGTTTCTAAATCGGTCTCGCACAAGAAGCAGGAAAAAATAGCCTACAATGATGAAGTATAATTGGTTTACAAATAGCTCGGCCCGTGTGGTGTTGGTTGCGGCAGTAGTTCTGCTAATGCAAGGTTGTGGCTTTGTGAAGTCAAAATTCGGCGGCAAAGGCGGCAAAGGCGGGGAGGTTGGTGTAACAAACGGCGAAGTTACGGCTACAGGCCGCAAAGGCTGGAAACAGCCGACGCCGTATGGTATGGTGCTGGTGCCGTCGGGATCGTTTGTTATGGGGCAGGCCGACGAAGACGTAGCGGCTACGCAGATTAACATGAACCGGCAGGTGACCATTAGCTCGTTTTACATGGACGATGCCGAAATTTCGAACCATGAGTACCGCCAATACGTAAACGCGCTCCTGGCCGACTCGGTAGCAACATTAGGTGAGGAAGAAATCATGTCGAAGTATTACCCCGATACGACGGTATGGAAAAACGACTTCACGTACCACAACGGCGACCCCATGCTGGAACACTACTACGCGCACCCGGCTTTCGACACATATCCGGTAGTGGGCGTAAGCTGGCTTGCTGCGAAGCATTTCTGCAAATGGCGTACCAACACGCTCGATGATTTCCGGAGCAAAGATGGTGGCTATCGGTCGTTCGGCTTCCGGTTGCCTTCAGAAGCGGAGTGGGAGTGGGCCGCTCGTGGTGGCAAACAGGGCGCAAAATACCCGTGGGGCAACCCCTACGTAGCCAATGGTAAAGGCTGCTATCTGGCAAACTTCAAGCCGCAGCGTGGTAACTTCGATGCCGACGGCTATCCATATACGGCTCCGGCCAATGCGTACAGCCCCAACGAATACGGTCTTTACAACATGGCTGGTAACGTGGCCGAGTGGTGCCGTGATGCCTACGCCGATAACTCGAACGCTATTGTATGGGACATGAACCCCGACAACCAAAATGCCGACGAGCCGCGCAAAGTGGTTCGGGGCGGTTCGTGGAAAGACATTGCCTACTACCTTGAAACAGGTACGCGTTATTACGAATACGAAGATCAGAAACGTTCATACATCGGTTTTCGCTGCGTGATGGATAACCTCGAAGGACGCACGGCATCGGGTCGGGCGGGCCGCGTAGGTGGTAGCAGCAAAAGCAAAACAAAAGCGTCTAAATCGTCTAAAGCCTCAAAGGGCCGGGCCTAATTAATTACATCACTAAATACCACACAAACCCAATTACCCATTACAATCAATAATCGCTATCATGGCAGCACAAAAAGTTAATTTCTTTTGGGATCGGCTGGTCCCGACCATCTACAGCGTAGGTGCCGCAATCGTTGTGACCGGTGCCATGTTCAAAATTAACCACTTACCGGGCGGTACTGAAATGTTGTTCATCGGTCTGGGAACCGAAGCCATTATCTTCCTGATTTACGCTGCCCAAAGCTTTCTTTTTCCGCCAACATCGTCTGATTATCAGTGGGAGCGGGTATATCCTGAACTGGCTGATGAGTATAAAGGGGAGGCCCGCAAGCCTGTTGCTCAACCCAATGGCCTGACCGCCAACATGGATCAGATGCTGGCGCAGGCGAAAGTTACGCCCGACGTGTTTGAGAAACTTGGTACGGGTTTCCGCAGCCTCAACGATACAGTGTCAAAATTGAGTGACTTGACTGACGCCACGGTAGCGACCAACGATTATGCGCGAAACGTGAAAACGGCTTCGCAATCGCTGACCGAAATGAATAAGTCGTACAATACAGCAATTACGGCAGTGAGTTCGATGGCCGACGCTACGGGTGATACGAAAGCACTTCGCGATCAGACGCTGAAAGTTACGAACAGCATGACCGCGCTGAACGCCGTCTATGAACTGGAATTGCAGGATGCCAACAAGCACCTCAAAGCCATGAACGCGTTCTATGGTAGCCTGACCTCGGCAATGGAAAACATGGCCGACGCCAGCCGCGATACGCAGCAGTTTAAGAGCGAACTGGCTAAACTTACCGGTAATCTGGCATCGCTCAACAACGTATATGGCAGCATGTTAACTGCCATGCGGGGAAATTAAGCACTTTACAACTCACCGAATAAAATGGCAGGAGTAAAAGAGACACCCCGTCAGAAAATGATCGGGATGATGTATCTGGTATTGACCGCTTTGTTGGCCTTACAGGTCACGTCGGCCATTCTGGAGAAGTTTGTCCTATTGAATAATAGCTTAGAACAGTCTACTGTATCGGCAAATCGGGTTAACCAATCTACGGTCGACAACATTCGGGCGACTGTTGAAAAATCAGGTAACCGGGCAACTGATTTAGTTATTGTTAAACAAGCCGACGAAGTGCGAAAGCAAACGGCGGACGTGATCGCCCAGATCGATGGCCTCAAACAGCGCATTATTGAGCAGGCTGGTGGCGGCTTAGACGAGACCGGAAACATCAGAAACCTGAGCGAGGAAGAAAAAGTAGCTCAGATTATGATTGCTGGTGGTCGGCGAGGTGAAGCCTACAAGCTGAAAAAGACATTGGACGATTATTTACAGGGCCTGACCAAGTACAGCCCCGCAAAGTACAACACGCTGGCAGCCGACGGAAAAGAAGATCCAATTTCGAGCCGTTCGCCTGAGCAGCGTCAGAAAGATTTTGCTGAACTGAACTTTGCTCAGACGCCCGTTCCGGCAGCGTTGGCCGTGCTCACACAGCGGCAAACCGACATCCGGCGCATTGAAGGTGAAGTGCTGAACGTACTCGCCAGCAAAGTAGGTGCGCAGGATGTGAAATTCGACAAAATTCTGGCAATGCTTAGTATGGAGTCGAAAGTGGTTGTAGCTGGTACGAAGTTCAAAGGACAGATGTTTCTGGCCGCGTCGTCGTCGGGAATTCAGCCACGCATGAGCCTGAATGGTGCGCCCGTGCGTATGCAGGATGGAACAGGTATCGTTGAGTTTACAGCACAGGGCGGGGCTTATGACAAAACGGGTTTAGCTCGTCGGGTGCTGACAGGTTCGATTTCGTACCAAACCGCTGCGGGCATGAAAACCGTACCGTTGCAGGCTGAATACTTTGTGGCGAAACCATCGTACCAGATTGAAACTGGTACAATGCCTCCGCTATATTTAGGTTGCGCCAACAAGCTGAGTATTCAAAGTCCGCAGTTGGGCGCACTCTGGAGTCCGAGCTTTTCGGCAGACGGAGCGAGTGTAGTCTCTTCGGGTGAGAAAGGGAAAATTACGATTGTGCCAAATTCGGCACAGGTATCGCTCAACATCAGCAACGGTGGAAGCCTGTTGGGTACAGAACGGTTTCGGGTGAACCGGGTGCCACGTCCAACGCTCGAATATTTTGTCGGTGGAACGAAAGTAGGCGACCCGCGTGGTGTGCCGGTAGGGCAAGCCCGCAGTGTGCGCGTACAGGCAGTTGCCGACGAAAGTTTCCGCAACTACTCGCCCGATGATGCTAATTTCCGGGTAACGGGGATTACGGTCATTCTGGCGCGTGGTACGCGTAAAGTTGGTCAGGTCAACTTAGGTCCGGGCGGTGGTTCGCTGGGTTCTTTGGCGGCTGAGATTCAACCGGGCGACCGAATCGCGATTACAGTTGACGGTGTGCAACGGCGGAATTTCCAGGGTAACATCAGTGATGTGCCGATGGGTAATCCAATGCAGAGTGTGCCACTGTACTAAACATAACGCAACTGCGTTAATTAGTGGAACAGAAAACGCAGCAAAACGAGAATGCAACCAATGAAACAGGCAAGAACGATGGCCGTAGCCGCAGCCATGCTGGCGGTGGCTGGTGGAGGAGCGATGGCGCAGGAGAAACCAAGCACCGGCACAAACGCGCTGTCGGTACGGGCCATTAATGAGAACGACATTATGATGAAGAAGACCCTTTGGCGTCGAATCGACCTGAAGGAGAAACAGAATCAGTCGATGTTCTCAAAGAACAACGAAATCTCGAAGTACCTGATCGAAGCTGTAAAAGCAGGGCTTTTAGATGCCTATGAAAATGATTCGGTAGCTACGAAACTTACACCGGAGAAGTTTCAGCAGCGCATGATTATGCCCAACTCGGCTCCGCAACTGTCGGCAGAAGAAATTGCCGCTGGTTTTGGCAATGAAGCAACCAACAATAGTGGCGACGGTTGGGGCGACGCAAAAAAGACTGATCCCAAGAAGCCTGCTGCCAAGCCGGCTGAAGATGGCTGGGGCGCACCGAAAACGGCAGCCAAACCTGCTGATGATGGCTGGGGAGCACCTGTGAAGAAGAAAGCAACGGCGAAGAACAGCAAAGGTAAAAAAGGCGCGAAAACAGCCGCGCCTATCGAAGAACCTAAAGTTGACACTGTTGCGGTGGCAAAAGCTCCGGCTGTACCGGCTGGCGATGAGTACTTTGCGAAGGAGTTCAACGTCATGGAGATTAAGGAAGACTGGATCTTCGACCGTAAGCGTTCGCGTTTATATTACGACGTTCAAACGGTTACGATCTACCTGCCCTCCGACAAAAACACAGCGGGTGTAGAAACACCTTTGGCTACGTTCAAGTACAAAGATTTGGATAAGCTGTTCCGGTCAGACCCGAAAAAATTTATCTGGTACAATCCACAGAATCAGGCTCAGCACAAAAATCTGGCTGATGCATTCGATTTGCGCCTGTTCTACGGACGGATTACGAAAGTTGCCAACCCAGCCGATCAGGCTTTGGTTGATATGTACGGAGACCGCGATGGTCTTCTGAAATCATACCAAACCGAATATGAGCTGATGGAAACCGAACACGGTTTGTGGGAGTACTAAAATAAAGCAGTCAAGTAACGCGGCTGGAAAGCCGCCCTGGATTGAGTCAGTATTTTGCTGACGCACAGGGCGGCTTTCCAGCCGCGTTACTGTTCTACCGTATCAAAATATTGCTTCAACTTCGTAGCCCGGTCTTTGCCAACGACCTCAACCACTTCGTCGAACGACGCTTCGCGTATTTTGGTAACTCCTTTGAAGTGCTTTAGAAGCTTTGCGGCTGTTTTTTTACCGATGCCCTCCACGTTTTCGAGTTCGCTGATAAGGCTGTTACGGCTGCGCTTGTCGCGGTGGTAGGTAATAGCGAAGCGGTGCGCTTCGTCGCGAATACGCTGAATTAACTTTAGAGATTCCGACTTTTTGTCGATGTACAGCGGGAGGTTATCTTCCGGGAAATAGATTTCTTCGAGCCGCTTGGCAATGCCAATAATGGGCACTTTGCCGTATAAATCAAGTGCCTTCAGCGCGTCGCAGGCGGCACTCAGTTGCCCCTTCCCACCATCGATCACAATCAAGTCGGGCATGTCGGTGCCTTCTTCCAGCACACGAGTATATCGGCGCGTTACAACCTCGTGCATACTGGCGAAGTCGTTGGGGCCAATAACTGTCTTAATCGAAAAATGCCGGTACTCCTTATTTGCCGGTTTGCCGCCAATAAAGCACACCATTGCTGATACCGGATTTGTACCCTGAATATTCGAGTTGTCGAAACACTCGATACGGTTCGGGATAGTTTTTAGCTGCAAGTCCTGCTTGAGCCGAATAAGTACGCGGTCTTTTTTGCTGGCGTTGGCCGTAGCTTCAGCGGCTGCACGTTCCTGTCGTTCACGCCGAAAATACAGCACGTTTTTCAACGACATATCGAGCAGTTTTTTCTTGTCGCCGATCTGCGGAATGGTGATTTCGGCTTTTAAATCAACGTCGAGCGGGATATTGGTAATGATTTCTTTTGATTGACTACCATACTGTTCACGAAACTCTACAATCATTATCGTCAGCAAATCAGGGTCGGTTTCGTCCAACTTCTTCTTGACTTCAACCGTATGCGTCTGTACGATAGTGCCGTTAACTACTTTCATAAAGTTGATATAAGCACAAGCTTCATCTGAGGCAATCGTAAATACATCGGCGTCGGCAATTTTAGGATTTACCACTGTCGACTTGCTTTGGAATCGCTGGAGTACATCCATCTTTTCCTTGTATTTCTGCGCCTGCTCAAACGCCAATTCACCGGCAGCCTCAACCATTCGATTTTTGAAGTACTCCTGCGCCGGTTTCAAATTACCCTTCAGGATGTGATGAACCTGCTCGATGTCTTTGTTGTAGTCTGTTTCGTTTTGTTTGCCTTCGCAGGGGCCTTTGCAGTTGCCGATGTGGTATTCCAGGCAAACTTTATATTTGCCAGCTTCTATATTTTCGGGAGCCAGATTGTACGTGCAGGTGCGAATGGTAAACAGTTGGCTGAACATATCCAGCACCGTGTACATCGGTTTCAGATTGGCGAACGGGCCATAAAACGTGCCAAGTTTCCGGTCGATGCGCCGGGTCGTAATCACGCGTGGAAAATGCTCATTCGTAACACATACGAACGGATATGTTTTGTCGTCGCGTAATAAAATATTGAATTTGGGCTGGTATCGCTTGATAAGCTGGTTTTCCAACAGCAAGGCATCAAATTCAGTATGTACAATAGTAAATTCAAGCTTCCGAATCTGGCTGACCAACCGAAGCGTTTTGCGGTCATGGCCTTTCGAGTTGGTGAAATAGCTGCTGACCCGGTTTTTCAGGTCTTTGGCTTTTCCTACGTAAATGACTTCGCCCGACGCATCGAAATACCGATATACACCCGGTTCATGCGGCACCTTGGCTAACTCTTGTTTATAGTCGAATTCTGGCATAGGTAAAGCCGCCCGTACCAGCCGGCGGTTTGACTTTCTTTACGAGACAGCCGACCGGGACGGCGGCTCTACAAAAACAACCGACATACGTTAAAGGTTGCCCGAACCACATCATCGTAGGCTGTTTGCATGGCTTCACGAAGCGATTGTGGCTGATTTAGTACAGAGAAGGCGGCTTTTAAACCCATTTGCCGAATAGCCTCAGGGGCAAGGTCGAGTGTGCCGCAAAGCGCGATAACCGGCGCATTGGCGTGTTTAGCCCGGTCAGCAATGCCTTGTATTAATTTCCCCTGTGTAGTTTGCCGGTCGAGTTTGCCTTCGCCCGTTAGCACGAGATCAGCGTTTGCCAGATTCAGATCAAAATCGACGGTTTCCAGTACCAGGTCGACGCCCGGCTGTAGGGCTGCATTCAGGAAAAAAAACGCCCCTGCGCCCAAACCACCAGCCGCTCCCGCACCCGGAATCTGCGCAAGGGCTATGCTGTATTGCTCGTCGACCAATCGGGCAAAGCGACGAAGGCCAGCATCTAACGTAGCAACTGCCTGCTCATCGGCTCCTTTCTGCGGACCGTAAATATAGGCGGCACCTTCGGGGCCAAACAGCGGGTTTGTCACGTCGCAGGCAACGGCTACCCGAATGCCATCAGCTATGTTTGTATCGGGCCGAATTAGTTGGGCAATGTGCAGAAGATTGGCCCCTGTCGGCTCAAGAAGCTGACCGTTGGCATCCAAAAACTGCCAACCTAATGCTGCGGCCATACCAATACCGGCATCTGTCGTGGCACTGCCGCCAATGCCTAATACAATCTTCTGAACGCCTTTTTTTGCAGCTTCCCGAATCAGTTCGCCCGTTCCATACGTGCTGGTATAGAGTGGGTTGCGCTCTTCTGTTTTTAACAAACCCAACCCCGACGCCAGTGCCATTTCGATGAATGCTGTAGTGCCATCACCCGAAATACCAAATCCGGCTTCGACAGACCGACCAAGCGGATCGTAGACAGTGGCCGTGTGCCAGATGCCTTCCGTGGCTTCGGTCAGTACCTGCGCCGTGCCTTCGCCCCCGTCGGCTAATGGCAGGGCCGTAACCGTTGCCGTGGGCAGGGCCAGCCGTATGCCCTCGGTCATGGCGTTGGTTACTTCACGAGCCGTCAGGGAACCACGAAATTTATCGGGAGCGAGCAGGATATGCATGTGAGGTAACTACTGTAAAATTTCTTCCGCGTCTTCGGGAGCGACTTTGGGCGGGATGTATCGCTGCGAGGAGTCGATGTGGTAGCCGCCACAGTCGATGCGGAAGTTATTGGGTTTGCGAAACGGCTCAGGCCGATACTGCGTCAGGGTCGGGTCTTTGTACACTTTCTGCATATACATGGCCCAGGCGGGCATTGCCTGTCGGCCACCCTGCCCCAGTTCGATGGTACGGAAGTGAATGCTCCGGTCGTCGCCACCCACCCACAAACCCGAAACGAGGTGCTGTGTCAGGCCCATAAACCAGGCATCCGAATAGTTAGACGTTGTACCCGTTTTGGCCGCAATTTCATTGCCTCCTTCCAGCAGTTTGTATTGGGTCCGTAGCCGTTGGGCCGTACCATTAGGCTCCTCAACCGCCCCGCGCATCAGGTGCAGCATTTCATAGGCCCGGTTTGAACTGATCACCTGATTGGCATCGGGCGTGAAGGTTTTCAGCATGTTGCCGTTTTTGTCGGTAATCCGCAGTAGCATCATAGGTCGAACCCGAATACCACCATTCGCAAAGGCACAATAAGCTGCCACCATTTCATAGACTGAAACGTCGCCTGTCCCGAGGCAGAGCGTCGGATTTTCAGGCAGGTCTTCGCTCTGAATACCCATCTCGCGAGCGTACTTTATCACCGCAGCCGCACGCGTCTTCTTAATCAACTGTGCGCTGACGGTATTGATGGATTGCCCCAATGCTTCGCGCAGCGATAAACTTCGACCACTATAACGGCCCGTCGAGTTCTTAGGCATCCAGGCCGGGCCGCCGTTGTTGTCTTCACCATGTGCAAATACAACCGGGCGGTCGACCACATGGCTACAGGGAGTCACAAAGCCCTGATCCATAGCCGTTAAATACACAAACGGTTTAAACGTTGACCCCGGCTGTCGGCGGCTTTGGCGCACATGATCGAACTTCATGTGTTTGAAGTTGATACCACCTACCCACGCTTTTACGTGCCCGTAGCGCGGGTCCATCGACATAAAGCCCGTGTTCAGCAGTCGCTTGTAATACCGAATCGAATCCAGCGAACTCATGGTGGTATCTTTCTCATTGCGCTTGCCGCCGTACACGAACACCTTCATTTTCACTGGCTTGCGCATTTCACGCCAGATGGCTTTTTCGTCTTCGCCGTATTCGGCTTTGAGCTGTTTGTAGCGGGCCGTTCGGCGGGCTACGTTCTCGATGAAGCCCGGTATTTCAACGTATTTTTTCGTGCGTCTGTCCTGCTGTACCCACGGATTGCGGCCCCGCCAGTGTTCGTAAAATTTACGTTGCTGATCGCGCATATTCGTCATAATGGCCTCTTCGGCATACGCCTGCATCCGCGAGTCGATGGTGGTGTAAATTTTCAGACCACTCGTATAAAGGTCAAGCTCGGCGCCGGGATTCTCTTCGTTATACTGCCGAATCCATCGCTTGATGTCGTCTTTGATAACCGACCGAAAATAAGCCGCCATGCCTGTATTCTGGTTCTCGATATTAAAGTCAAGTTTAAGCGGCTTACGCTTGTAGGCGAAAAACTGTTCGTCGGTCAGGAATTTGTATTTTTTCATTTGCGACAGTACCACATTCCGGCGTTCGCGGGTGCGGTCTTCATACAGGCGCGGGTTATACAGCGTCGGGTTTTTGAGCATACCGACCAGCATAGCCGCTTCTTCAACGTCTAACTGCCAGGGTTCTTTATCGAAATACGACTTAGCCGCTGTTTTGATACCATACGTATTATTGCCAAACGACACCGTGTTCAGGTACATCATAATGATTTCCTGCTTGGTGTAATTGCGTTCGAGTCTTACGGCCAGAATCCACTCTTTCGTTTTGGCAATTACCAGCCCAATAACCGGAATGCGGCCCAGCGGCCCACGCAGTTCTTCCCGGCGTGTATCGAACAGGTTTTTGGCCGTTTGCTGCGTCAGCGTACTGCCCCCCCCGAACTCGACGCATTCCGAAACGTCAGAAAACCACTCACTGCCCGAAACAGCGAGCGTGGGTCGATGCCGGAATGTTTTACAAAACGGGCATCTTCAGTAGATAACAATGCCGACACCACATTGGGAGATACCTGCGAAATTTCGATGGGTGTCCGGTTTTCAACGTAGTACTTGCCGAGCAGTTGATTATCAGCCGTATATACCTCCGATGCTTCTTCGCTTTTCGGGTTCTCAAGTGCCTTCAAACTGGGCATTCCGCCAAACAGCCACAGAAAATTATAGCTGACGGCCAATATATACAGCACCAGTAAACCAATGCCAATCAGCGTATACCGCCAGATATTTCGAATAAAATTGCGGTATGTACCAGAAGCAAAGTCGAACATTTGAAGAGAGTGATGTAAAATATCGAATACTGATTACCTGCGTCGGACTGATTCAATAGTCAGCGTTCAACAGTTTATAATTCATTTTCTATTGGCGGTTGGCTGATCGGCTGCTGCCTGCATTTCTTTGGCACGCGACAGTAGCGCACTCGCCGGGTAGTCACGAACGAATTCGTTGAGTGCCTGCCGATAAGGCCCAACGCCCTGCACCTTACCAATCAAAATAGCGCGTAACAAGGCCAATTTATCTTCAAACTGCGTACCGGCCAACAGGCTCATCGACGTCTCGGCGCGGCCAGGGCTTCGGTTGGGTTGTTGCCTTTATACAGTTCGTAAATGTCGGTGTAAACCCTCAGTGCTTTAACTTCCGAGTCGTTGGTATGTTCGGCGGGTTTGCCCACCAGCCGGGCGTAAGACGTGTTTGGGTAGTCGACAATCAGCTTATCTTTCCAGACGGATGTTTTTCCCAACTGCTCATTCGACAAATGGAGCAAATAATACACCTCTGGCTTTTGAATCGTATTGGATAGCTGCTCAATAACCGTTCAAACACCGGGATAGCATCGGCAGGTTGATTCAACTGAAATTTGTAGAGCTTTCCCAATTTGTAAAGCGCGTTTTCGATCTGCTGATGTGCCTGCGCCTGTGCAGCCTGACCAAACGGAATCTGCGCCATCAACGCATCTTTCTGTGCGCGTCGGCCCGTAGTAGCTCCACCCGGCAGACCCGGCGTAGCGTTGATGGCATCGGTCTGCCGAAGGGGAGCGTTAGGATTTTGTGCGTTAGCGGGTGAGTTGCCATTAAGAGGGCTATTCACAGCGGCCACTGCATCGGCAGCTTCTTTGTTACTCCGTCGCCAGTTGTCTTCGAGCGGACGATTGCCCCAGCGCACCGAAAACTCCTGCCGCCCCTGACTCAGCGCAACCGGATTATAGAGCACCCACCGTTCGTTGGGCGGGAGATTGGAGTTCACTGCGCCCGGCACCATGCCAACATTGCCACCCGATGCACGGTCAACGATTTGCTGCGCCAGTGCGGCCTGTTCTTTATCGCGTTTTGCCCGCTCGTCCAGCACATTGTCTAACGCTTTGTCGAGTGCTGCCGGGCTTAGCTGCGCCAGTGCCAGCAGACTGTCGTTAGTACGGATGGTGTTTTTATACAGTACAAACTCATCCAGCGTTTTCTTACGGGCGAGCAGCGTTGCGTAGTTGGGCGATTGTTGCGGCAGCAGGGCCAACGCGCTATCGTGATATGCTTTCGCATTGGCGTAGTCGGCTTTCTTCTCAAAATAGAGCCGACCAATTTCCAGGTACGTACCCGATACCTGCGCCGAGCCCGGCCCCGCTTCCCGAATAGATTGCCGATAGTAATCAATGGCTTTATCGATGCGTCCGCTACGGGCTTCGAGCAAACCCATCGTATAATAAATTTTATCTTTCAGGTCGGCGTTTTTTTGATCGTTCAATAGCCGCTCGAATGTTTCGGCTGACTGCGCCATACGTTTCTGATCGCCGGTCAGGCCATTGCTTTGAATGGCATACAGATTGGCGTAAAACGTCTGATCGTAGGAGGGGTGGGAGCGAAGCACTTGCCGGTACTCGTCAACGGCCTTTTGGGGTTGCCCAATCTGGTCATACAACTGTCCTGCAATCAGGTGTAATCGGGCCGTTGCTTCGTTCTTTTTCAGCATTGGAAAAGTGGCCTCCAAAATACCAGCCGCTGTTGGATATTCCCCTTTCTGCTGGTGCAGATACGCTTTGGTTAAATAAAAATCGCGGGTATTTTCTTTGTTGAGCGGTTGCGTACGCAAGTATTCGGCCACGTTCAGTGCGTTCGTGAAATCACCGGCTTCTGTATACGCCCGCATCAGATAGACCAAAGCCGTGTGTTTATCGTCTTCATTGGTGCCTTTGGTATTCACGTACTTGAACACCTCGATAGCGTTCGGTAAATCCTGTTTCAGCAACCGCGCCCGACCAATCAGAATATAGGCATTATCGAGCCATTTGCTGTTCTGATGCCGCTCTGGTATAATCGATGCTTTTTTGATGGCATCGTCTAACTGCGGCTTCACAGGCGTTACGGTGTTGGAATCGACAGGCAACAGAATCGGCAAAAGCTGATTATAGTTATCCTGCCGGGTTTTAAACAACATTTGTTCGGCACCGTCGATTTGGTCGAGGGCAATGTAGTAAGCGTTAAAATGGGCCGTCAGATTATGATAGCCTTTGCTAACGGGTTTGTTGCTATACTGCGAACACGAAACCAGCCCGCCGGTCAGCCAGACGAAGACCGTTGCACGTAAAAATGGGCGGTTACGAAAATTGAGAAGCATTTGAAAAAAACGCGTAGACACTATAGCCAAAACGTTGCAGACGGGTTCAGTCATATAGAACGTTAGCCCAAATTAACGAAATTTGCTCCTAACCAACATCAGTTACCCCAACGACATGGAAAACCAGCCGGAAAAGTCTGACATAAACAGTGCCAAAAAAGCGGGGCCTGAAACTGATGTAAAGAAAGAAGCCGAGCGCACAACCTCATTTGCGCAATACAGCGGCATCGCCTTTCAGATGCTGGGCACTATCGGGCTGGGTGTTTATGCGGGTCTGAAACTCGACGAATGGCAACAAAATGAACGCCCCATCTGGACCATTGTTTTGTCATTAACGGCAATTGGAGCGTCGCTGTATCTCTTCATCCGGCAATTGACCAATAAATAATGCTCTATTCTACACTCTTTACAGCTTTTGTGGCAATTGTATTTTTTGCAGTTGATCAATACGCACCCGTTGCCTGGCTCCACGCCAAATGGCCGGTGCTGCTGGTCTTTTACCTGACGATTTCGTTTCTGACGCACCGGCTGGTCGATACGGGTTTACAGGGGAATCGGGAGCGATTTATACCCCTGTTTTTAGCCAGCACCGTAGCACGGTTGGTACTCGGGTTGGCTTTTGTCGGTTTTTTCCTCTATCAGGGCATCGATGCCCGCCGAACGTTCGTACTAAACTTTCTGGTGCTTTATATAATTTATACTGGCTTTGAGATGTGGGCCATTAATCGTAAATTGCGCCAAAATTCGTAAAAACGATCAGTACCATCACATGATGCGTTCGACTCTTCATAGATTGTTATTAGCTATTGCGCTCATTTTGAGTCCGGTAGCTTTCTCGCAGGCGCAAGAACACGGGCACGACGACCACGCAGCGGCTCAACACGGCGAACAGAAAGGGAAATTTGATGTGGGTGGAATGATTATGCACCACATTAAAGACGACCACGGTTGGGAATTTGCTCATGGCGTTACGCTGCCGTTGCCAATTATTTTGTACTCGCAGGACCGGGGTCTGGAAGTATTCTCATCGTCGCGGCTGGCGCATGGTCAGGTTTATAACGACTATAAACTTGAGCACGGCAAAATTCACCGGGTCGATGCGGCTGGTAACGAGAATCACGAAGCGCATTTTTATAATTTTTCGATTACGAAGAACGTAGCGTCGCTCATGTTGAGTGCCGTTATTATGTTGCTAGTATTTACGTCGGTTCGGCGGGGTTATGAGAAGAACAAAGGCAAGGCACCCAAAGGATTACAGTCGTTCTTAGAGCCAATTATTCTGTTTGTTCGCGACGAAATCGCCAAACCGAGCATTGGTCCGAAATACACGAAGTTTTTGCCGTATTTGCTGACGCTGTTCTTCTTTATTCTTATCAACAACCTGCTGGGGCTGCTGCCTGGCGCGGCCAACCTCACAGGTAACATTGCCGTTACGCTCGTACTGGCCCTGATTACGTTCCTGATTGTGACCTTCAGTGGTAATAAACATTACTGGATGCACATTTTTAAGCCGTCGGGCGTTCCGGTGGCGTTGTTGCCAATCATGGTGCCGGTCGAAATTGTGGGCGTGTTCATGAAACCGCTTTCACTGATGATCCGATTGTTTGCCAACATCACGGCGGGGCACATCATTATTCTGAGTTTGCTCGGCCTGATTTTTATGGCGAACAGCCTCGGCGGTATGACTACAAGCATCGCAATCAGCCCGGTTGTGCTGTTCTTTACCCTGTTTCTGAACCTGATCGAACTGCTGGTGGCGTTTCTCCAAGCGTTCATCTTTACGTTGCTGACGGCCATGTACATTGGCAGCGCGGTTGAGGAACATCACGAAGCCGATCACGGTATCGGTTACGAAGGCGCGGAAGCGCATTAATTAGCAATCTTTTGTTTCACTAATAAATAGTTAAGTACATGTTCGCAATGTTGTTTGCTTTGTTGCTGGAGGCCACGGGTAGCGTAGCCGTTATGGGTGCTGCCGTTGGGGCTGGTCTGGCTGCTATCGGTGCAGGTCTGGGTATCGGTCGTATCGGTGGTAGTGCGATGGAAGGTATTGCCCGTCAGCCCGAAGCTGCTGGCCGTATCCAAACCGCCATGCTGATCATCGCGGCTCTTATCGAAGCCGTGGCTCTGTTCGCAGCCGTTATCTGTCTGCTGGTTGCTACGGCCTAATTCGCCGTTGCTGCCACAGCAAATCAATTAGGTACGTCGGCTGCATTAGGCGTCGGCACCTGTACCGACCAAGTACACGATGCAGACCCGCCCGATTTGGGATTGCCAGCAGGTGGGTCTGCATCAAACAAAAGATTGATCAGAATCGTACATCATAAATCGTAAATTCATGGATTTGCTTACTCCTGACCTTGGCTTGCTGTTCTGGCAAGTTATTGTGTTTGTCGGTCTGTTCCTCATTTTGCGTGCGTTTGCCTGGGGGCCGATTACGGCCAGCCTGAACGAGCGCGAAAACAATATTCAGTCGGCTCTGGATCTGGCTGAGAAAACAAGGGCTGAAATGGCCGCGCTGAAAGCCGACAACGAAAAGCTGCTGGCACAGGCCCGCACAGAACGCGACGCTATTCTGCGCGGTGCAAAAGAAACCGCCGATAAAATGGTGGCCGATTCGCGCGAGAAAGCCGAAGCCGAAGGCAAGCGTATGCTGGAACAGGCCCGCGAAGCCATGCAGAACGAGCGGCAGGCGTTGGTAGCCCAAATGAAAAAAGAAGTGGTTACACTTTCGCTCGACATTGCGGAGAAAGTACTGCGTAAAGAACTGAGCGACAAAGGCGCACAGGCAAAATTAGTTGCGGACCTTGTGTCGCAGTCACGTTTAAACTAATCGACTATGGCTGTTGCTACCGTAGCATCCCGATATGCCAAGTCGCTGCTGGATTTGGCGAAAGAGCAGGGCATTACTGATACGCTCTATGCCGACATGAAGTTTTTTCGGAATACGCTGACCGATAATCGGCAGTTGAACCTCATTCTGAAGAACCCCATTGTACGGGCCGAAAAGAAGAACGCTATTGTAAAAAGCGTTTTTGGTAATCGGTTGAGTCCCGTTATGATGTCGTTTCTGGGCATTGTAGCTCGTAAAAACCGCGAAGCCATCGTTGATTCGATTGCTGATGAATTCATCAGTCAGTACGACCGAATGAAAGGCATTCAGCACGCGGTTGTAATTACGACCATGCCACTGACCGAATCACTGCGCGAGACGTTTAAAGCGATGATCGCTAAAGAAACGGGACTGACGCAGATTGAACTTGAAGAACGAATCGATCCTAAATTGATTGGTGGTTACGTGCTACGTATCGGCGACCGGCAAATCGATGGGTCAATTCGGAGCCAACTGAATAATATCCGGTTGCAGTTTATGAATTAATTTCCTGTAGAGAGGAACAGAAATGACAAAAGCCATTACTCGACGTAATGGCTTTTGTCATTTCTGTTCCTCTCGAACGTCAGCTCGTTTTGATAGATCGACAGATTAGCGAATGAATCATAATCTTCACCACCACTTTTCATGACCTACGGCTGGTTTCCAGGTGGACTTTGGTTCGAAATGCCGCCACAGCAGGGCCGAAACGGTACGGAGCAGTGTGAAGCCTTCGTTGGCGCGTTCCCAGCTTTCGTCCTGTTGGTTTTTGGTCATCAGGCAAAAAACGTACTCGCCGTGGGGCGCATGAACCAGCACCACTTCTGACCGAGACCGGTTTACGGCCCCGTTTTTAGTTGCCACTTTTATGTCGGGCGGTATCTGTGAAAGGGCGTCGTTGTCCCAATATTGTCGCCCCAGATTTCGGTACATTTCCTCGCTGGCGTCGGGGCTAATGGCGCGGCCCTGCCGGATATAGACCATCAATTCGGCTAACTCGCGGGGGGTGGTTTGGCCCCAGCCGTAGCGCGACCGGAAAGCTTCGCGGCCCGGCGTTCGGGAGTTGACACGCGTTTTCGGGAACCCGTTGGCATCGAGCCACGCGTTAATGGCTGTTCCTCCCCCGGCAAGTGCCTGACACCACAAACTGGCCGTGTTATCGCTTACGGTTTCCATCAGCATTACCACTTCACTCAGCGGAATTTTAGCCCCGTCGCGTAATTGGCCCGTAATGCCATCATCGTAATGCAGCGAGTCTTTGTAGACCAATTCCTGGCCGTATTTGAGTTCGCCTTTGTGAATTTTATCGAACAAACCGCACATGATTGGGACTTTGATAGTGCTGGCGGTTGGGAACAGTGTGTCGGCGTTGATGGCTACGGTTTCGCCTGTGCGCAGGTTGCGGACATACACGCCTGCGTCGCCCCGGAAGCCAGCGAGGGCATCCTTCAATTGCAGGTCGAGGTTGGTTTTGCGTTTGGTGTGTTGGGCTGAAATAGGGTTATTGACGAATGTTAAACAGCACAGAAACAGGTATGTAGATAAGTAGCGCATCAGATTTGAACGGGTTTGACAAGTTTGTAATGGGTTCGCTGAAAACCTTCACGTTCGTAGAATCGAACGGTATCGGCACGTTTTTGATTCGTCGTTACTTCCAGATTGATTAGGTTTTCACGATGCGAAAGTTCGGTTATGGCAGTTATTAATTGTCGCCCAATGCGTTCGTTGCGGCAATCGGGCCGGACATACAACTCCTGAATTTCGCCAACTTTGCCGACGTGGTGCAAGGCATATTGCACATAACAACTGACAAAGCCTACAACCTCATCCGCACGTTCGGCAATGAGATAAAAAGCCGCCGGATTTGTCAGATTGTACTGATATACCGCCATAAAACGGTCCAGGTCGAGCGTCTCTTCCTCCAAATCGCACAGAAACGTATAAATGGCGGGTGCGTCCTGTTCGATAGCATCCCTGATTTGTAATATCATATGTGGGGTAAAATAAGCTGGATTATTCTTTTAGACAACAGGAGCAAATAACGTCGCTGAATTGGCTTCTGCATCTCTTCACATTAAAATAATTAAAATATATGTGCTATAGGTACAATTTTATTGACCGTTTTAATAGATTTGCAAAGCAGTACTTAACCGTAATACTTGTTTTGTGTATGCTTCCTCTATCAGCCACTTCGCAGCCAGGCACTACGCGTAGGGTCGCGCTCAATCCGCCAGCAACACCCCTGATTACCATTGATCCCTATACCAGCATCTGGTCGTTTGGCAGTCAACTCAACGCCGACGTTACCCGCCACTGGACCGGCCAGCCGCACCAGCTCAACGGCTTGATTCGGGTTGATGGGCAAACGTTCCGGTTCATGGGCAATCCAACGTTTGCCGGGCAAACGCTAATGGCGTCGGCGCAGCGGCAAGCATATCAGGCTCGCTATGTGACCGATAAACCTCTTACCGACAACTGGACTAAACCCGATTTCGATGATAGCCAATGGGCCACCGGGCGCGGCACTTTCGGTAGTCGGGATAGTGACCCAACCAAGTGGACAACGCCCGATATCTACGTCCGGCGCGTGGTCGAACTCGATCAGGTGCCGGATGGCCGATTGTTGGTGTCGGCTATTCAGAACGACAATTATGAACTGTTTATAAACGGCGAACGGGTTGCCAAAGCGTCGGGGGTTTCGCCCGATTATCGGTTAACGCCCACCAATCGCAACGTGTCGGAGGTGCTTCGGAAAGGTAAAAACGTGATTGCGTTTCATAGCCAAAATTTCGCTGGTCCGGGTTTTGTGGATATTGGTCTGGTAGAAGAACGGCCAATGGGTTTTAAAACCGCTACGCAGACGAACCGGCAGATGAACGCTACCCAGTCGGAATTTACGTTTACGGCTGCTGGTATCGAACTGGTCATCACGTTCACGGCTCCGTTGCTGATGGATAATCTGGACGTGCTGTCGCGGCCTGTGCAGTACATTAGCTACCGTGCTCGGTCTACCGATGGCAAAACGCACGATGTTCAGCTATATACCGACGCATCGGCAGAATTAGCCGTGAATACGCCCAATCAGTTAGTGACGTGGCAGCGAGGCCGTACAACCGCCCCCGGCCCGCAACTCGATTATATGCGCGTTGGTACTGTTGACCAGAAGGTATTGGGCCGTAAAGGCGACGATGTTCGCATCGACTGGGGGCACATGTACCTTGCCTCGGCGGTGGAACCGGGTACGAGTCGGCGGATTGGTTCATTGGCGAGTACACTCAACCAATTTGAGCGCGAAGGCCGCGTAACCGACCTCCACGAGCGAATGCCACGCGTGGTGAGCGATAGTTTGCCGGTGCTGGCAACGAGTATGAACCTCGGCAATGTGGGCGAAAAAACCGTAAGTCGACACATGCTCATAGGGTACGATGATGTAAAGTCGGTCGAGTTTTTCGGGCAACCGCTCAATGCATGGTGGCGTCGGTCTGGCGACAAATCGATGGAGCAGGCATTGCAGGACGCCGAAACCGATTACGCCAAACTGCGGGCAAAATGTGATGCGTTCGATAAACAACTCTACAACGACGCCCTGGCGGCTGGTGGCCCAACGTATGCCGAATTGTGTGTGCTGACCTATCGGCAGGCCATTGCAGCCCACAAATTAGTGGCCGGTCCGAAAGGCGAAGCTTTTTTCTTCTCAAAAGAAAATTTTTCGAATGGTTCCATCGGCACCGTCGACGTTACGTACCCGTCGGCTCCGCTATTTCTGTTGTATAACCCTACCTTGCTGAAGGGAATGCTGGAACCAATTTTCCAGTATTCAGAAAGTGGACGCTGGACCAAGCCTTTTGCCGCCCACGACGTGGGTACGTACCCGCTGGCAAACGGGCAGACTTACGGCGAAGATATGCCCGTGGAAGAATGCGGTAATATGCTGGTACTAACGGCGGCTATTGCGGCTGTTGAAGGCAATGCCAACTACGCCCGCCAACACTGGCCCACGCTCACCACCTGGACTAATTACCTGATTGAGAATGGGTTTGATCCGACAAATCAGCTTTGCACTGACGATTTTGCCGGACACATCGCCCGGAACGCCAACCTGTCGATCAAAGCTATTATGGGCATCGCGAGCTACGGGTATCTGGCCGGAAAAATGGGTGATAAGGCTACTGAAAAGAAGCACATCGATCTGGCCCGTGAGTTGGCCCGTAAATGGATGAAACTGGCCGACAACGGCGATCACTACTCCCTGACGTTTGAAAACCCAGGCACCTGGAGCCAGAAGTACAACTTGGTCTGGGATAAACTGCTGAACCTGAACATCTTCCCGAAAGAAGTGGCGCAGAAAGAAATAGCCTATTACCTGACTAAGCAGCAGCCCTTTGGTTTACCCTTAGACAGTCGTAAAACCTACACCAAATCAGACTGGATTATCTGGACAGCTACACTCGCTGACCGCCCGACCGATTTTGAGACGCTGATTGCGCCCGTACTGAAGTTTGCAAACGAAAGCCCCGACCGCGTGCCACTCAACGACTGGCACGAAACTACCAACGGCACTAAAGTTGGTTTTCAGGCCCGGTCGGTTGTTGGTGGGTACTTCATCAAACTGTTGCAGGCAAAGAGATTAAAGTAACCCCGAGCTGCATAATCAGTATGCAAAAACAACTTAAAATTCTCAGAAATATATGTTGATTATAGCATATTACTGACTGATTGCGCTTAACTTTAGTGTATTGAAGGAGGGGGTGCGAACACCGGCACCCCGCTCTGAGCGATCTCCGCATGGAAACACACCTTTCTACAGACGCCCTGCTTCGTTCGGTTTTCGATACGGTTCCTTATGGCATCTTAGTCTTTCAGACAATACGTAATCAGCACACGAATGAACCGACAGATTTGCGTCTGACAATGGTCAACGCGCACGGCGCACGCGAGATGGGCAGCATACCGGCGGTAGTAACTGGAAAATTATATAGTGAATTGTTTTGTACGATCCAGGACGTCGAGCGATACCAGAAAACATTGGCTGTTGTAAAAACTGGTATGCCGTTTCGATACGAAATAAAACAGGTGTCGACGCGAGACGGTGAACTTCATTGGTACGACGTTTTTGTACAGAAGTTAGACGATGGCGTAGTCATGACGGTCATGGACATGAGTGGCCGAAAACGGGCCGAGTTGAATGCCAGTCGGCAAACGGCTCTGTTGCAGAACGTTGTTGATCAGAGTCCCGCCGGCGTAGTACTAACGGAACCCATCTACAATGCTTCGGGTCATATTGTTGATTTTCGCTATCAGTTAACGAATAAACTTAATGCTGAGCTTACAGGCTACACCATTGAGCAAATGGTAGGCCAGCCAATTTCGGCCCTGTTTCCGGGCTGGCAGCAACTCTCGCTATTCGAGTCGATGGTAAGTGTGCTCCAAACGGGGGAACCACGGCAGTACACCGAAGAATACAACAATTACGGTGTAAAAGGCTGGTTTGAGTACTATTTCGTAAAGATGGAAGACGCTGTTCTGCTGATGTTTCTGGATGTAACCCGGTTGAAAACGGCGCAGGTGGCTCAGCAGCAACAGGCCGATTTGTTACAAAACGTAGTGCGTAATTCGCCGACGGGTATTGTACTGTACGAGGCCGTTCGGGATGCCGAAACGGGCCATATCATAGATTTTATACACGCGTTGTCGAACCCTACCAATGATAACGTGACGGGTCGTCCGAACGGTGGCGTGGTAGGCTTACAGGTACTTGAATATTACCCCACCAACCGCACAAACGGTCACTTCGATATACTGATAGAGGTGGTAGAAACCGGCCAGCCTCAACGCCAGTTGCTCGACTATCGGGCGCACGGCATCAATGGCTGGTACGACGCCCAGTACGTGAAACAGGGCGACGGCGTGTTGTTTACCTACCTCGATGTAACGGAAAGTCAGCTTTATCGCAGCCAGCTCGAAATGGCCAACCGCGAACTGAAACGCTCGAACGACAACCTTCAGCAATTTGCCTACGTAGCCAGTCACGATTTGCAGGAACCGCTCCGCAAAATTCAGTCGTTTGGTAATCTGCTTCAGATACAGGCCGGGGCAGGGCTGGGTGAAACTGCCCGCGACTACATTACGCGAATGCAGCAGTCTGCCGAGCGAATGTCACTGTTAATCAAAGATTTACTATCCTATTCACGCTTATCCGTACAGCCAGATCAGCACGAGCCTGTATCGCTTGCCGAACTAATCTCCGACATATTCGATGATCTTGGTATAGTGATTGAGCAAACACAAGCCACCGTCTCGGCGGGTGATTTGCCGGTTGTGCTGGGTAATCAGCTTCAGTTGTATCAATTATTCCAGAATTTAGTGAGCAATGCATTGAAGTTTTCGAGTATCGACAGAACAGATGCATCGGCTCCCACCGTGTCGATAACGGCACGCAAACTAAGTGGCCCTGCTCTTTTAGAACCGGGTATTCCGCTTGAGTTGTCTACCGGGTCAGTCGACCAGTGCTTTCAAGAAATCAGCATACAGGACAACGGTATCGGCTTCGACGAAAAATACTTAGATCGTATCTTTCAGGTATTTCAGCGGCTGCATGGTAAAAGCCAGTTCGCCGGGTCGGGTGTGGGTCTGGCAATCTGTAAAAAAGTGGTCGAGAACCACGGCGGAGCCATCACTGCCACCAGTCAGCTTGGCAAAGGAGCCACGTTTCGCGTGTATTTGCCGGGATAATCAAAACGTCTGCAACGCGTCTGACTCAAAAATGTGCTTGCCCGTCAGGCCCTGCTGAGTGGTTTGAAACATGGCATTGGCGACCTTCGCAGCTTCTACGCCCTTGTATTTGGCGGGTATAAGTGGGTTGAACAACCGCATGGCTCCTTCGGCCAATCGCTCGCCTAACCGGTTTTCAGCGCGATTACCCAGCAGGAGCGACGGGCGGAAGATGAGCAGTGTTGAGTAATTCAGAGCGGCCAAATCGCGTTCAACCTCGCCTTTCACCCGGTTGTAATAAAACGTTGATTCGGTATCGGCACCCATAGCCGTCACAATGGCAAATTGTTGAGCACCATTCATCAAACCTAACCGGGCAATGTCGATAGGATATTGATAATCAACTTTCCGGAATGCATCGCGCGAACCTGCTTTCTTCATGGTTGTGCCGAGGCAACAAAAAATATCATCGGCCTGAATTAATAATCCATTTGGATGATCGAAGTCAAACAAGATTTCCTGTAAATGCGGGTGCTGCCAGCCTAAGGGCTTGCGGGCCAACACCTTAACTTTGTCGTAGGTAGATGAATTGACTAAGCGATGAGTTAACAAGTCGCCTATCAAGCCCGTTGCGCCAATTAGTAAGGCCGTTTTGTGAGAGAGTGGAGACATAGGTTAGGGGTATTTTCGCTAATTTAGTCGCTCCAATAACACACATTAACTGGATACGCCTAAAAATCTATTATATGCGCTTTATTCCACGGAAAACAGCCCTTTCCATTCTGTTCACAACCGCATTGCTGAGTCTGGCGTTTACGCTCAGCGACGATGCATTTATAAGCCAACTGGTCGAGAAATTCAAAGCCTACCATCAACAGCGACCCCTCGAAAAAACGTATCTGCACACCGACCGCGATACGTATCTGACCGGAGAAACCATCTGGCTGAAAGGCTACCTCTTCAGCGGCAATACCCACAATGCCGATACCATCAGCCGCGTACTACACGTCGATCTGGTAGATGTGGCGGCCAAACGCGTTCGGCTGCGGATACAACTGAAAGCCACCAACAGCTATGCCCCCGGCCAGCTCGCCCTGCCCGATACACTACCCGCCGGAACGTATCAACTGCGGGCCTACACTAATTATATGCGTAATGAACCCGACGCGTATTTTTTCACGAAAACGCTTGCGATTCTCAAGCCAGATGGGCAACTGACGCCAACGGCCCGCGCTGCGAGTAGCAAACCCGATGTTCAGTTTTTGCCCGAAGGCGGACAATTGGTTGAAGGCATCGATGGGCGCGTGGCGTTCAAAGCCGTTGACCAAACGGGCCGAAGCGTACCCATTGAAGGGTTTGTGCTGGGCGCGCAGAACGATACTGTTGTGGGCTTTTCGGCCATGCATCAGGGTATGGGGTACTTCTCGGTCAAACCCGAAAACGGCCAAACCTACAAGGTTTTTGCGCGGGTGCCGGGCGGTGCGTTCGCGCCTTATCCGCTGCCTGCCATTCAGCCATTGGGCGTTACCATGCAGGTCGATAATCTGTCGAATAAAGACAACATTCGGGTGTATGTCCGTCATAATAAAACCAGCAACGACCCGGCGGCAATGTTTACGCTGCTGGCTCAAACGCGTGGGCAGGTAGTTCAGGCCGCCAAGGTCTCGCTGGCGAAGAAAACAGCAGTGGTGCTGCTGCCCCGCGCCGACTTCCCGGAAGGCATTACCCAACTGACGCTGTTCGACGAAACGAACAAACCCGTTTGCGAACGACTGGCGTTCATCGACAAAAAAGATCAGATTGCCATTGCGCTAACAACCAGCAAAACCACCTACGCCAGCCGCGAACGTGTTGACCTGACGTTGACCACGACCGACGCCGACGGCAAACCCGTACCCGCCAATCTCTCGCTGGCGGCTGTGGATGCCCGCCTGGCTCCGCAACTCGATACCAACGCGGCTACCATCACGTCGCACCTGTTGCTGTCGTCCGATCTGGTCGGCACCATCGAACAACCCGGCTACTATTTCAACCCGGCCAATACCGACCGCTTCGCCAAACTCGATTTGTTGCTGATGACGCAGGGCTGGCGACGCTTTGCCTGGACCGACGTGCTGGCTGAAACCCCTGCCGTTACCAAATATCCCGTCGAACGTGGCCTGACGCTGTCGGGCCGGGTGCTGCGACCGAGCCAGAAAGGCGTAAACGGCAAAGTAAACCTAACGTTTATTGTGGCCCAGCGCGACAGTGCCGGTAACTACAGCAATCGTGATTTTCTGATGGGCGAAACCGACGAGCAAGGCAACTACGCAGCGTATGATCTTAACTTTACCGACTCAACAACCGTGTTGGTGCAGGCTACGAAAGGTAAAGGAAATCGTGACCTGAGCATTACGCTCGATCAGTTGCTGATGCCAACCGTAACCATTGTGCAGCCGCCCTACAACCCGCTCGAATTTGGACGCGACGAACTGGCCGAGTTCATCAAGCGCACCAACGAGTATATGGAAATTGAACGGCAGATTCGGCGCAACCGCGAGGTACTGCTGGAGAGCGTGACTGTACGGGCCAAAAAATACCAGGCTCCCGACACCCGCAAAATTTACAGCAACGCCGACGCCACGGTGAAGTTCGACCAGAACAATACCGCCGGGCGTATGAATATTCTGGAGGTGATTCAGGGGCGCGTGGCCGGGGTGCAGGTAACGGGTTCGGGCATGAATGTGTCGGTAAACATTCGGGGGGCGGCCAATTTTGGCGGGGCCGTCGGGCCGCTGTTTGTGCTTGATGGCACACCGATGGATTTGCAGGGAATACTATCGATTCCGCCGACGGACGTCGATCAGGTCGATGTGCTGAAAGGACCGTCGGCAGCCATTTATGGGTCGCAGGCGGCTGGGGGCGTCATCTCGATTCTGACCAAACGCGGCTCGCCCAATTACGACCTCACCAAAGAAGCCGCGCCCGGTGTGCTGGTGGCTAAACTGGCCGGTTACGCGCCCGTGCGCGAGTTTTACGCCCCGCGCTACGACGCAAAAAAGCCCGAACACATAAGACCGGATTACCGCGCAACGCTATTCTGGAGTCCGATGATTCAAACCGACGAGCAGGGTAAAGCAACCGTATCATTCTACACGTCGGACAACAAAACGGATATTCGCCTGCAAGCTGAAGGTGCTACGTTCAGTGGAATGCCGGGTATGGGCCGACGCACGCTGGCCGTTAAGTAATTAGGCAAGTAACGCGGCTGGACAGCCGCCTTTAGTTAGCAAAAGCGGTTTTCCAGGCTGCGAATCAGTCGATACACCCAACGCACTATTGGCAGCGGCTTTCCAGCCGCGTTACTTTGATATGAAACCTTTCCTTCTTTCGCTGTCTATTATAGCAGCATCTGCACTGCATCAGGCGGTGGCTCAGTCGCCTTTCCCAACTATCGGCCAGATTGTTCGGGTTGATGCCAAGTTGGATAAACTTATTCCGGCTGATGCCAAAATTGAGGTTCTTGCCAGTGGCTTTACCTGGTCGGAAGGGCCGGTCTGGGTAAAAAATGGTAACTACCTGCTGTTTTCCGACGTGCCGGAGAATACTGTTTACAAATGGACTGAGAAAGAAGGTATCAAGCCGTTTCTGAAACCATCGGGCTATACGGGCGTGGGTAATTACAGTCAGGAACCCGGCTCCAACGGCCTGACCATCGATGCACAGGGACGGCTCATTTCGTGCGAACACGGCGACCGGCGCATCTCGGCCCTGCCCCTCGATGGTAGCGGAGGCAAACGCACACTGGCCGATCACTACAACGGCAAACGCTTCAACAGCCCCAACGACGTGGTAGCGCACCCAAATGGCAGCTATTACTTCACCGATCCGCCCTACGGCCTGCCCAATCGCGAAAAAGAAGTGCCTGAAACGGGCGTGTACGGCGTGTATCGCATTGCGCCCAACGGCACCATTTCACTGGCCGTTCCTGACCTGACCCGCCCGAACGGCGTGGCCCTCTCGCCCGATGGCAAAACCCTGTACGTAGCCCAGTCTGACTGGCAGAATCCGGTAATTATGGCCTATCCGATTCAGGCTGATGGTTCAGTTGGGAAAGGCCAGCTGATTTTTGGGGCTGAAAACCTGAAAAAACAAAATCTGAAAGGCGGTTTCGATGGGCTGAAAACCGACCGCGACGGTAACATCTGGACTACTGGCCCCGGCGGTATACTGGTGCTGTCGGCGACGGGCGATTTTCTGGGGCATATCAAAACTGGCGTTGCCACCGCCAACTGCGCCTGGGGCGACGATGGCACTACGCTCTACATCACTGCCGATATGTATTTGTGCCGGGTGAAAACCACAGCCCGAGGCTGGTAGAAATTGCAGATATCGAATATTGAATAGTTAATTCTGAATGTTTATTATCGACCGATGAACATTCGATAGTCGACGGGCAATATTCGACACTACATTTTAGTATCTTTGATATGCTTTATTCGTCGTAGCTTGATTAGCAGTGGGTTATTCTCATGGTAGAGAATCGGAAGTGGGTTATTATTGGCGTTTTTTGCTTGGTTGGGCTGATTTATCTGGCCCGGCTATTTCATCTACAGGTGCTCGACGACACCTATTCACTCGGTGCGTCGAAAAACTCCATCAAGCGGGTTGTTGAAATTCCGTATCGCGGCCAGATTTACGACCGCAACAGTAAGCTGATTGTTTACAACACGCCCGTTTACGATCTGTATGTAACGCCGAAACAGGTACGCATCCCCGACACAACGGCGTTTTGCCGGATGATGGACATCAGCCAGTCGGATTTCGACAGTATCATGGGCATTGCCAAAAACTACTCGCCCGTGAAGCCGTCGCTGTTTATGCGGCAACTCTCGAAAGAAGATTTTGCCCGTATTCAGGACGCATTAGTCGATTATCGGGGCTTCGAGCCGGTCATTAGTTCCATGCGTACCTATCCGGCCCATACGCTCGCCAATGCGCTGGGTTATGTCAGCGAAATCAGTAAAAAACAGATCGATGAACAGGAAACGCCTTACTACCGGCAAGGCGATTACGTGGGTCATAACGGGCTGGAAGAGCAGTATGAAGAGCAGTTGCGTGGTCGGCGGGGCGTTAAGTTTATGATGCAGAATGTGCGGGGCGTTAACAAAGGCTCGTGGAAAAATGGAGCCTTTGACACACTCGCCGTGGCCGGGCAGAACCTGATTACGGGTATCGACGTGGAGGTTCAACGCTATGCTGACAGCCTGATGGTCAACAAGGTAGGGGCTGTAGTGGCCGTTGAGCCATCGACCGGCGAGATTCTGGTGTCGGTATCGGCCCCAACGTATGACCCCAATCTGCTATCGAGCCGGTTTTTCTCGAAAAATTATCGGGCATTGGTCAAAAATCCGTACAAGCCGCTGATTAACCGCCCGATTATGGCGAGTTACCGGCCCGGCAGCACGTTCAAGCTGATTCAGGCTTTGATTGCCCAGCAGCAGGGATCGCTGTTTCCGAGTACATTCTACGGCCACGGCGGTTCGCCGATGCGGTGCCACTGCCGGGGTGGCAATACACTGCGCGGGGCCGTTACCAACTCCTGCAACCCGTATTTCTACAACGTCTTTCGGAAGTTTATTTACCATAACGGGCAACCAAATACGTTCAGGGCGTCGGCAACGGGGCTGCAACAGTGGCACAGCATGGTCGAGAAGTTTGGCATTGGTCAGAAACTCGGCGTTGACATGCCCAGCGAACTCAAAGGCAATCTGCCCACGGTGAATTATTACGACAAAGTGTATGGGGGCGAACTGCGCTGGAAATTCTCGAACGTGTATTCGCTCAGCATCGGCGAGGGCGAACTGCTCATCAGCCCGCTCAAATTAGTCAACTTAGCCGCTACCATTGCCAACCGGGGCTGGTACATCACACCCCACTACATCAAAGGCTTTGGCAAGGCGGGCGTAGGCATACCCAATGAATACAAAGTCCGTCACGAAACGGGTGTCGACTATAAATATTACCTGCCCGTAATCGACGGAATGCGCGGTGCCGTGGCGCATGGCACCGTGACGCCCTTAGCCAACATTGCCGGTATCGACCTGTGCGGCAAAACCGGTACGTCGCAAAACGCCAAGTTCGGCCACAAGTACGACCATTCGATTTTCATTGGGTTTGCCCCGATGAACAATCCCAAAATAGCGGTAGCCGTATTTGTTGAAAATGCCGGTTGGGGTGGGGTAGCGGCTGCGTCGGTGGCAGCTTTGGTGGCCGAGCGATACCTGAAACGTAAAACCGAAGCTAAAGTTCTGGAAGCCAAAGTGCTGGCCGCAAACTACCTGCCGCCTGCCAGCCAACTGGCAAAGCCCAAACCAAAGGCTCCGAAAAAAGATACCACCCGCCCGCCCGACGAACTGCCCAAACCCGCACCCGCCAAGCCGTTGATGACAGCCACGCGCCCGAAATCAGTAACAATAGTTGCCGTTAGTGGAAACTGAAGCAAAATGTCTCGCTCAAACGATCCTTTTTCGCAGAATATCGACTGGCTTACGCTGGTGCTTTACCTCGGTTGCGTAACGATGGGGTGGCTCAACGTATATGCCGCCGTATATAGCCCCGAAGATCATACCAGCCTGTTCGACATGACCACCAACGCCGGGAAGCAAATGATGTGGATTGGCACAACGGTCATTCTGGTCATTTGCATTCTGGTGCTCAACCATAAGTTTTTCGATTCATTTGCGTACCTGTTTTACGCCTTTATGATTCTGATGCTATTGCTGGTACTCGTAGCCGGTACGAACATCAACGGGTCGCGGTCGTGGTTCAGGTTCGGCGCGTTTCAGATTCAACCCGCCGAGTTTGCCAAGGTTGCTACGGCTCTCGCGTTGGCAAAATACGTAGACAATCCGGGTATTAACCTCGCAAAGCAGAAAGATTTGATGTATATCGGCGGTATCATTGTGCTGCCGTGTATTCTGATTCTGGCCTCGAACGAAACGGGTTCTACGCTCGTTTTTGCCTCGTTCGTTATTATGCTGTACCGCGAAGGGCTACCCGGCTGGATTCCTGCTTTGGGCCTTACGGTGGCCGCGCTGTTTGTGCTGGCTCTCATTTTTCCTCCACTCTATATCTTCGCCGGTATTGTGGCTCTGATGGCGGTTATTGTGCTGCTGATGCCGCGCTACAACCGCACCGTCAGCAATTTTATTTCGATGGGCCTGATCGTAGGGGGTATGATGGTGGTAGTGCTGGGCGTCGATTTCTTCGTGAATCACGTACTGCAAAAACACCAGCGCAACCGCATCAAAGTACTGGTCGACCCCACCATCGACCCGCTCGGCGTGGGCTGGAACGTGACACAGGCCAAAATTGCCATCGGCTCCGGGCGGTTGCAGGGCAAGGGATTTCTGGAAGGCACCCAAACCAAATTCGACTTCGTACCCGAACAAAGCACCGACTTTATTTTCTGCACCATTGGTGAAGAACACGGCTTCATTGGCAGTGCAATCGTGATTGCGCTGTTTGTTGGGCTGTTGTCGCGGATTGTGATTCTGGCCGAGAAGCAGCGCAGCAAGTTTGCGCGGGTTTATGGCTACTGCGTGGCCGGCATTATTTTCTTCCACGTCATGGTAAATATCGGCATGACCATCGGGCTGATGCCCGTAATTGGTATTCCGCTGCCATTTTTCAGCTACGGCGGCTCGTCGCTCTGGTCGTTTTCGATACTGCTGTTCATCTTCCTCAAACTCGACTCACGCCGAACGGCTCTGATGCGGAGGTGAACGAGGCAGTTCGCCGACACCCTCGACGCTGTTCACAACTTACGATGTGGTGTTTTCCAGCACGTGTACAGTGCGGAAACGGTAGCTTCATTTTACAGCGGGCATATATCGGTCGCGCAGGGCCAGAAACGAAAATACGGTTCGGTGGTAGGGATTGAACTCCGGGTCTGGAATGCCCGACGGTGGCACGGCAGATGAGCCGTATCCGGTCTGGAACATATCGTGGTGGTAGATGACGTAGCCGCCTGCCTGCCACACGGCCCCAATTTGCAGAATGTGGTCGTGTGGGTCGGAGCCGTTTTTGGGGCCACCGTGCGCGGGCGTACCGTTGCGGGCCGGTTCATCGTCCACTACGGGCTTTTTGTAGCGTTTCAGCAGGTACGTAATTTCAGTAGGGGCCACTTCCCAGTGCCGCCCGCTATATTGTCGACTGGTGTGCGGGCTAAGATAGTCGAGCGTTTCGTTCTGTTTACGGTCGCCCAGAATACCGCTTATGCCCGGCGAATTCGTTACAAGCCGGCTTGGGTCAATGGCTTTCACCGTTTTGTAATGATCGATTACCCGCTCCGACAACTCATTCCAGATTTGAATGGTGAGGTTGCGATGGGGCAGCAGTTCGCGCGTTACGGTCGACACGGCACGGTTGGCCGCCAGCGAGTCGAGCCGGATGTTGCTGTAATAACTTTCCTGCGAAAACAGAGCCAGCTCAACCACCATGCCCATCTGATCGGCATCGGTCAGAATGGCCTTCAGCGTGGCGAGGTGCTGCGGCTGTAGGGAGCCATCGGGCCGGTAGAGCGTGGTAGTCAGGTCGCTGTCTACGAACTTGCTTTTGTTGTCCCACTGGCACCAGATACGCAGCACGTTGATACCATATTTCTGAAACTTCGCCAGCCACTGTTTCCGGTCGGCACTGCTTTTGTTGAACGTCGGGTTGTAGATGGCGTTGAAAAAGCTGACGCCCGTAAACGGGAACGGTCGGCCATCGCGGTAGAAATTCGTCCCTTGAATAGTCAGGTCGCCGTAAGGCTGAGCACACAGTGAAAGAGTGAAAGAGCGAAAGAGTGAAAGAGTGAAAGCTAACCGAAGCAGGAAGTGGGTCATGGTTCAGGTTGTTAGAAGTCATTCAGATTAGTACTTCACGCCTGACCTTTCTGCTCAGGGCCAGGCGGGCGGCTTTGGCAATGTCGGTGGGGGTCATCAGGTGCCGCGCAAACAATTCGTCGATGCCGCCACTTTCCACAAACTTGTCTCGAACGCCGATGCGCTGAACCGGTGCAGGCCATTCGTCGGTCAACACTTCGCTAACGGCGTCGCCCAGGCCGCCGTAAATGCTGGCATTCTCGGCAGTGACGGCGCAACCCGTTTTGCTTAGCGACTGCACAATCAACGTCCGGTCGATGGGTTTGACCGACGCCAGATGAATCACCTCAGCGTCGATGCCTTCGCGGGCCAGTTGGTCGGCGGCATCCAAACAAAACCAGGTCATAATACCGGTGCCAAACAGCGTTACGTCGGCTCCTTCGCGCAGGGTTTCGCCCCGGCCCCAGACAAACTCGTGGTCAGGCCCGAACAGTTCCGGCACGGCATAGCGCGTGACGCGGAAATAGACCGGGCCGGGCGTATTCATGGCCGTATGCATCACGGCCCGCAGGTCGGCGTTGGAGCCGGGGTCGGCCACGAGCAGGTTGGGTAGCGAACGCATCACGGCCAAATCTTCGATGCAATTGTGCGAAGCCCCAGCCCGGCTCGTCGGAATGCCGCAGTACGAACCGGGAATTTTGACGTTCAGTTTGGGGAAGCAAATCGAAATAGCCAACTGATCGAGGGCACGCCGGGCCGCAAAAGCCGCGAAGGTCGATGGCATGCTCGTGAAGCCTTCGAGGGCCAGCCCGGCGGCCATGCCAAACAGGTTTTGTTCGGCAATACCTACCTGCACAAACCGGTCGGGAAAGCGTTTTTTAAAACCAGTGGCTTTGGTGGACGTATGCAGGTCGGCATCTAAAAAAATCAGATTGTCGTGCCGGTGGCCCAGTTCGAGCAGCGTGTGCCCGAAGGCGTCGCGCAGCGAAGCGTCGCCCGATTCGTTGTCGTTATTCTCCGCCATAAAAAACGTCTTTTTGGAATTGTTTCGTTAGTCGACTATAGCCTTCTTCGGGATACCCGTAGGTTCTTGACACCTCGCGCAGCATGGCATCGGCGGTATCGGGGTCGGGCGCGTGCGTGTGCCATTTGTAGTTGAACTCGGCCTGCTCGATGCCTTTGCCTTTTACGGTATGGGCGATAATGACAATTGGTTTGCCGTTGGGCATGAGCCAGCGTGCCTGATGCAGGGCCGAAGCCACGGCGTCGAGGTCGTGCCCGTCGATTTCCAGCACCTGCCAGCCAAATGCCCGCCATTTGTCGGCAAAGGGTTCAATGCTCATCAAATCCCAGACAAATCCCTTTGCCATCGCTTTGTTATAATCGACTATGGCAATCAGATTATCTAAGTGGTAATGAGCCGCCGACATGGCCGCTTCCCAGACGTTGCCCTCGTTGCATTCGCCATCGCCCAGCACACAAAACACCCGCGAGCGCGGATTTTCTTTTTTGCGCAACCCCATCGCCATACCCACAGCCACCGATAGGCCCATGCCCAGCGGCCCACCAGAATTCTCGATGCCCGGTGCCGAGTCGATATGCGTGTGGCCTTCCAGCCCGTCGGGTTCGCAGTACGTATAAATGCGCTCGGTAGGCATGAACCCGCGCAGGGCCAAAGCCGCATACAGAGCCGGCGAACCGTGCGCTTTCGACAGAATCAGCCGGTCGCGGGTGGGCAAGTGGGGCCGTTGCGGGTCGAGCGTCATCTCGTGGAAATACAGCACAGCCAGCAGTTCGGCCATCGAAAACGAACCGCCGATATGCCCCCACTGGCTAAAGGCAATCATTTCCAGCGATAACCGACGAATCTGATATGCCTGAAAAGCCAGGTCTTGCTGTTGTTGTGAGGATAAATGCATAATAGCATACAATTTTCTTTGCAATTGTACACAATTAAGTAGAAGTTTGCAAGACAATACTTTTTATTTTAGCGAAAAAAAGCTGAGCTTCTCCCATGTTTACGCCCTATACCGTGCCAACTGCTACAATTACTACTCCGCCGGGCTGGTTTACGCGTACCCGCCACTGGTGGATTCTGGCAACGCTGTTCGGTGCTACGTTCTTAAACTATTTCGACCGGCAAACGCTTAGTGTTGCCATCGAACCGATTAGCCGCGAATTTGGCCTGACCACCGCCGACCGGGGTACGTTGCTGGCGGCTTTCGTGTATGCGTATGCGTGCGCCCACCTGTTCATTGGCTTTATCATCGACCGAGTCCAGAATATTCGCCGATTTTTCGCGGTGATGGTCGTTGGCTGGAGTGTATGTACGGTGCTGGTTGGCTTAACCACTAACTCCACGCAGATTCTGTGGCTTCGCTACGCGCTGGGTGTGTTTGAAGCGGCCAATTTTCCGCTTTGTCTGCTACTGATTGCCCGGCTGTTTCCGGCCCGTCAGCGGAGTTTAGCTGCCGGTATTTTCAACAGCGGGGCTGTATTGGCAACGCTGACGGCCCCCAAATTAGTCATTTACTTCTCGACCGAGTTCAACTGGCGATACAGCTTTTACGTCACTGGTGGGCTGGGTCTGGTATGGCTCGTGTTTTGGTTGCTGGTGTATCGAAACCCCACCCCCGGCCCCTCCCCAGTAGGGAGGGGAGAAAACCATCCGGGTCCTGCTCCCCTCCCTATTGGGGAGGGGCCGGGGGTGGGGTTTGTGGGGTCACTTTTTCGACTGCCCGCTTTCTGGCTGATTACGTTTATTGGTATCGGGTTGTTGCCGGGCTGGTATTTTATGTCGCAGTGGTTGCCAACCTACCTGACCCAACGCTGGAACGTGGCCTACAACCAATCATTGGGCGACCGGCTTACGCTGGTTTATCTTGTACAGGACGTGGGCCTGTGGGTTGGCGGGGGGCTTGTGTGGTGGTTGAGCAAGCGCATGAATGTGCTGGCGGCCCGTAAAAGCGTGATTGTTGGTGCTTACGTACTGATGATGGCAATTGTGCTGCTGCCACAGGCTGAAACCATTGGCAGTACGCTGGCAATTCTGTGCGTATATGTGTTTGGTCTGGCAGCCTGGCAGGCTAACCAACAGGCGTTTAAGCAGGACGTACTGCCGGGTCGGGTGGCAACGGTAGCCGCGCTGGTAGGCTTTGCCGAAACGCTGTCGAGCGCGTTTCTGGTGCAGAAAGTGGGGCAGGTGGCGCAGGAGACGGGCGGATTCAACGCTATTTTCTGGTTGCTGGCCGGGTGCTTTACAGTGGCGATAGTGGCCGTGCTATGTTTACAAAAAAAGTGGATTCTAACGAATGGTTGAGTGATTGAATGGTTGGATGATTGAGTGGTTGAATGATTGAATGGAGTGCAAGGATTATACTCAATCATTCAACCACTCAATCACTTAACCATTCAATCACCCAATCATTCAACCATTCAATCATCCAACCATTCAATCACTTTTTATGATTTCTCTCTTCAGCGAATACATGCGCCTGACAGGTACGCCGACGCTCGGTAGCGAGCCGTCGGGAGACCCGGCATTGGTCGGTAAGAAACTCGGCGTAGTCAACGGGTCGAACTGGGTTAGTTTATGGTCTACGTATTTCGGGCGAACGGTGCTGCCGGGGGTGAAAATCGTGCAGGTGGGCAATGAGGGCGTTCAACTTAACTTTATGGATGCCCACCACCGGGGCGATACCTGCCCACCCCAATTGAACATCGACCTGACCATCCGCTACGCCAAAGACCTTATTGATCTGGTGGGCGTCGATGCCATCTTACTGTCGTGTTCAACCATGAATCGGGCGGCTCCGGCAGTTCGCGAAGCACTGGCTCCGCTGGGCGTGCCGGTGGTGCAGATTGACGAAGCCATGATGGAAGAAGCCGTGCAAACCGGTACCGCACCGGCGGACCGGACGGAGCGGGTTCGTGATGGAAAAATTCTGGTTGTAGCCACGCACGGTCCAACGGTGGCAAGTACGCAGGCTCTCCTTCAGGAAACAGCCGACCGTATGGGCAAGTCCGTTCAGTTTGCCGGAGCCACGGTAGAAGACGCCTTTCACCTGCTTGGCGACGGGCGTATCGAAGAGCACAATGAACTTATTGCCAACGTCATACGCGAAGCCCAGCAACACGATTCCATCGACGTAGTGGTGCTGGCGCAATTGTCGATGAGCGTGTTTTGCTTTTCGTATCCCGACCCGATAGCCGCGTTCGGCATACCCGTGCTGAACAGTGGCGAAACGGGCTTTCGGCGGGTAGGTGACGTATTAAACTCCTAAAACTTTATGAAAACCATCTTACTCCTCCTCTCAACCTGTCTCGCGGCATTGGCCGACGTACCGCGCTGGTCGGTGCAGGAAATTACCCTGACGGCGTCGGGGCGTTACAACAACCCCTACACCGACGCCCGCGTGTCGGCTACGTTTACCGGACCGGGCGGTGTCTCGCACGAAGTGGGCGGATTCTGGTACGAAGGCAACACGTTTAAAATTCGGTTTACGCCCACTGCCGAGGGCCGCTGGACCTACGTAACGCGCTCTGCCGACAAGGGGCTGAACAACCAGAAAGGAAGCCTGACCTGCAATGCCCCGAAGGCTGGCAATCACGGGTTTATTCGGCGTGACGCCGACCATCCGCACCATTTTATGTATGACGATGGGACGCGATATTTCATGCTCGGCACAACGTATTACGGCATTCTCAGCACGGCCATTGCCGGAGATACGTGGAAACAGGCTATCGACAGTTGCGCCCACTATGGCATTACGAAAATCCGGTTTCGGGTCAATATAAAGCTCTGCAAAAACAGCACCCAGCCCGGCCCCTGCTCGTCGGTGTGGGGCAGCGACGGCAAAGACCATGACCAACTTAACCCGGCGCATTTGCGGCTGGTCGATGAGGTGCTGACGTATATGAACGAGCGGGGCATTGTAGCCGATCTGATGCCGTTCGATTCGCAGGAGAGTTTTTATGGGACCGACGAGCAGGACTTGCGCTACCTCCGTTACCTGATGGCCCGATACGCATCTTACCCGAACGTAATCTGGTGTTTGACGAACGAGTTTCAGCGGGTGCCCAATAAACCGAGGGAGTTCTGGAACACAGCCGGGACAATTATCCGGCAGCATGACCCTTACGCAAGCTATAAACAAAACCTGCGCCCGCTGTCGATTCACCCGTTTGGTGGGCAGAGCAACGGGGCTCAGTTCCAGTTTCACGACCAGCCGTGGCCGGTTCATGTCATTCTGCAATCGGGTCGGTTCGTGCCTGCCGATACGCTCAACGTGATTACGCTCCGCAACCGGGGCCATAATATGCCCATAGTCAATGATGAGTTTGGCTATTTCGACGACGACATCCGCGAGTGGGGTAAGGGCGGCTATAATCAAACTGTGCATCGCAACGCCCTCTGGAGCATCTATTTAGCAGGCGGTTATGCCACTATTGGCGACAAGGCGCAATACGCCGACGGTAAACCGTATCACTCGGCCATCTGGCACCCGCGCCCCGAATACGCTGACCTGAAACACCTGAATACCTTTTTTACTAAAACCGGCCTGCCTTACTGGGCAATGGAACCGGCCAATACGTTAGTTTCGGCGGGCGAACGTACCTACGCGCTGGCTACCGGCGATGGTAAAATGGGCATCGTCTACGCAGCCGCTGGCGGAACCGCTCAACTGCTATTGCCCTACGGCACCTACACGGCTCACCTGCTCGACCCGCGCACAGGCCGCGATACCGCCCTGCCCAACTGGACTGGCGGACAACCCGTTACACTGACATGTCCTGACACGCAGGATTGGGTTGTGTATTTCCGACGTAGTGGGCAGGGGCTTGCCCAGCAGGTTAGTAAAACGGTAAAAGATTGAACACCATGAAGATACTCCTTTTCCTTCTCCTTTCCGTGGCGGTTCACGCCCAGATTCAGACGCTCACATATCCCTCGGCCCTCAATAAGCAGGACGTCCCGATTATGGTGTACTTGCCGCCCGGCTACGAAAGCAGCGCGGGACGTTACCCAGTGGTGTACAACCTGCACGGCGGGGGCGGCACACCCGAACGCCAATGGGATCGCACCCGCAAAACCCTGACCGATGCCATGGATAACCGGAAGGCCCGACCCATGATTTACGTGTATGTCAACGGCTTGGGCAATACCAACTTTGTCAATAACGCAGCCGGGAAGATGATCGAACGTAGCATCGTGACCGAGTTGATTCCATTCATCGACGCGAAATACCGAACCATTGCCTCGCGCGAAGGGCGTGCCGTCGATGGTTTCTCCATGGGTGGCTACGGTGCGCTGATGCTGGCGTTCAAAAACCCCGAACTTTTCTCGTCGGTTGTATCGTATGGGGCCGCATTGGTGATTGGCGCAACCGATAAAAATTACAAAGATGCCGCCGATTTCGCCCAATATGACCCCCGTGCGCTTACGGTAAAAAATCGCGGGGCCATTCTGAAAAACCTCCGCGTCCGCATGGTTTGTGGCGACAGCGACTGGCTGTTTACGAGCAACGTAAAGTTTCAGGCGCATTTGGATAGCCTGAAAATTCCGTCGGATTGGGTGGTAGTGCCGGGGCTGGCACACTGTACGCAATGCCTGTACGAAAACGTAGGGGTTGAGAGCCTGAAGTTCATAGAAGAAGGCTTCGCGCTGGCAACCAAAAAGAAGCCAATGAACGGCCCCTGGCAACGGCGCAAAAATGCCCCAATCGTGGCTAAGGTGAGCGGCTTTGGTAACGAACCCTTGCCCTACCGCCCGTCTGGAGCATTGCCGCGCCTGAAAGTGAGCGAGAACAAACGGTTTCTGGTGACAGAATCGGGGCGTCCGTTTTTCTGGCTGGCCGATACGGGCTGGATGCTGTTTCACAAACTCGACCGCGAAGAGATCGACAAATATTTCGAGAACCGGGCCGCGCAGCAGTTTTCGGTCGTGATGGGAATGCTGTTGCCCTGGCTTCCGGGCCAGACAAACGTGTATGGCGAAACCGCTTTCGAGAACAGCGACTACACCAAACCCAATAAAAAATACTGGCAGCACGTCGATTACATCGTCGAACAGTCGGCGGCTAAGGGGCTGTATCTGTGCATGGTACCGGCCTGGGCGTTGAACTACGTAGAACCCAAAAAAGGCACGACCGACACCACCAACCGGCTCGATGCCAGGACTGCCTACGCTTACGGCAAATTTCTGGGCAACCGTTACAATAAGGCTCTCAACATAGTCTGGATGCTGGGGGGCGACATCCGGCCCACACGCTACGCGGTCTACGACGCCCTTGCCAAAGGCATCACCGACGGCGTTGGTGGCGACCCCGATATGGCTCTGTTCACCTACCATCCGCCCTCTGGTCAACCGTCGTCGGTGGGGTTTTGCCATGATCGGCCCTGGCTCGATGTCAACTTAGTACAAACCGGCCACGATTACTGGCGGCTGGGCTACAACATCATTGCCGCCAATTACGCCCTCACACCGCCGAAACCCACCGTCGACGGCGAACCGTGCTACGAAAATCACCCCGTTCGGCACAAGTTCGATAACGGCGTTTTCACGGACTGGTACATGCGGATGCGGGCCTACTGGTCGTTGTTTGCGGGTGCGTTCGGTTATACCTATGGCGGTAACGGCGTCTGGCAGATGGACAAAAAGGGTCAGGAACCGTTTCTGAAAACGCACGCTAATCTGAGTTGGGACGAAGCCCTTCACCTGCCCGGTGCCGAACAGATGCGGCACGTTCGCTCCCTGATGGAATCGCGCCCGTTTTTGAGCCGCCTGCCCGACGACGGCTCTATACTGCGTTCGCCGGTGGGCGAAAAAGCCGAACGTACCCAGGCTACCTTCGGGGCCGACCGGAGCTGGGCCATGATTTACCTGACGAGCGGGCAGAACGTAAAGCCTAACCTGACCAACCTGCGCGGGAAAACCCTCAACGGCTGGTGGTTCAACCCGCGCACGGGGCAAGTGTGCGACGAAACCGGGCAACCTACGGGCAAACCCTTCCGGCAGTTCACCCACGCCGAAGACAAAGTTGAACTGAACCCGCCCGGCGACCCCGGCGAAGGCAACGACTGGGTTTTGGTGCTGGACGATGCCGACCGTGGTTATCCGGTGCCGGGTACGGCAGTTGGGGCCGTAGCGGCAACGAAATAGGATTACTCAACGGCAAAGACGCGAATTATCACTTCATCTGCCCGCCGTTCGCCCGTGGCAACAAACACGGTGCGGCCCAGCCAGTCGTGCGGGCCGGGGGCCACTTCAAACATTGGCGTGGTGCGGAAATAGTACTCGGCAGGATCGACCCATTCACCGTCGGCTACCCGTTTCAAGACCTCAGCCGGGCCGTGTCGGTAGCCCCGGTTGGTAATTAGAATCAATGTACCATCGTCGGTTTGCAGTGTATAGCGGGCTTCTACTTCGGCCACGCCATCGGGCCGAACTATCTGCCAGTCGGCCCCGCCGGGTAGCACATTCCCGCGCAACGGCGTACCGTCGGGCATGGTGCCGTTGAAGGTGCCGCCCGTAATTGGTATAATGCGCCGATGGCCGCGTGTGGTAGGGCCGAGGTCCTGCATCGGGCCGAGCGTTGCCGTAATAACGAAGGCGGGGCTTAGGCGCATTATACCTGACTCAGTTTTTCGCGCTCAAACCCTGCTATCTGTTTGTAGCGTTGGGCGATAGTTTCCAACTCCCCGCGCGTAATCACGTCTTCTACTTGCTGAAAACCCAGTGGGGCGCGTTCTTCAGCCAGTTGCATCACTTGTTCAGGGCCGTTTTGCCGGTTCATCAACACAATCTGCGCCGTTGGGGCAAGCCGGGCTGTTTCGTAGGCTTGCAAAGCCGCCGGAATGTCGTCGGGCGAATTTGTTAGCGCGTCGGTGAGTGCGCGGGCGTCTAAAATGGCTTGCGATGCGCCATTGGAGCCGATAGGATACATGGGGTGGGCCGCGTCGCCCAGTAGCGTCACACGACCGAATGTCCAGCGGGGCAGCGGGTCGCGGTCAACCATTGGGTAAGCGTACACGGCGTCGGTTGAGTCGATCAGGGCTGGCACGTCGAGCCAGTCGAATTGCCAGTTGGCGAAAGGCGGGGCAAACGTAGCCGGGTCTGCTTTGCGGTTCCAGTCTTGCCGAACGGGCATCGTATCGGTGCCCACGTTTAACTCAGCAATCCAGTTAACGCGCGAACGGCCCTGATACGCCAGCAGCGGGTCGATGGGGTAGGCCACAAACTTCTGGTCGGCATGACCGATCATAACCATCGAGCGGCCCGTCAGAAACGGCTCGGCCACCGAAACGCCCCGCCACAGCATCCGCCCCGACCAGCGCGGCAAACCTTCGTCGGGGTAAAACGTGCGCCGAACTACCGAATGAATACCATCGGCCCCAACCAGCGCGTCGGCCCATTCGTCGGCTACGGTTTCGCCCGTTTCGCGATTTACAAACCGTGCCCGAACCTGCTCGTCAAACGTCTCGAAGTCAGACAGGTGGCAACCCGTTCGCACGTTATCGGCACCCAGCCGGGCAATGGCTTCATCGAGCAGCAACATCTGCAACCGGCCCCGATGAATGGAGTACTGCGGCCAAGCATAGCCCGCAGCCCGACCACGCGGCTCGGTCCAGATGAGTTGCCCAAACTTATTGTAATAGCTCAGGTCGGCAGTCGGAATACCGGTGGTTTCCAATTGGGCTTGAAGCCCGAGCCGCGTCAGTTCGCGCACGGCATGGGGCAGCAGGTTGATGCCCACGCCCAGCGGCTGGAGCGTCGGCACCGATTCATAGACCCGAACCGAAATACCTGCGTCGTGTAGGGCGAGGGCCGTAACCAGCCCGCCAATGCCGCCCCCGGCAATTGTGATATGCATACTGATTGACTGTTGAATGATTGATTTGTTGAATGAAATGTTGGTGTTTATTCAATCATGCAACAAGTCAATCATTCAATCATTGATTTATGCTGGATAGTGATACACGCGTAGTAACTTCACCAACTCGCGTTTGAGATTGTCTAAGTGGGCAATCATCTGTTCTTCAGCCAGATCGGCCTGTTTGACTAAGATGGTTTCGACAAACTGCTGATGTTCGGCCACGGTCTTGTCGATGCGACCTTCCATTGCCAGAATCCCGACTTTGAGCCGGTGCCACTGTACATTGAGGTTCTTCACGACGCTCTCCGACCGTTTGTTGTCGGCCATTTTGAACAGGTGAGCGTGCAATCGGCGGTCGAGTTCGAGCCACTGTTGCAGCCAGGTCTCTTCGTCTTTCTGGTCTGTTTGACGGGCGGCCAAAAACAACTTCATCTCCTCCTGAATTACGTGAAGTTCGGCGAAATCATCGTCGCTGCCTCGCAGGGCGGCCCACTTGGCTACGCGCCCTTCGATGGCGGCTTTAAGATCAAAAATCTCCTCTATCTCCTTGATCGACAGAATGTAAACTTTTTTTCGGGCATTGTGCGTCACAATCAGCCCTTCCTGCTCTAAACGTTTTAGAGCCTCGCGAACGGGCGTTCGGCCAATGCCAAACCGCTCCGACAGGGCAATTTCGGTAACAGCCTCGCCCGGCTTGATGCTCAGACTCAGAATGTTATCCAGAATTACTTCATAGGCTTCCTGCCAGGCTTTCTTGTTGGTCGATAATTCGGTGGCTTCCATAGATTGTTGTATTCGGTTGTACGAATATCTGCATACAATTTGGTTAACCAACGAAATGCAGACCCGGTTTAGATACTCCGCAAATACGCTATGCTGTTCGGCACCTGCTGCCGTGCATTTGGGTTCTCGTCTTCGATATAAAAATACTTGATGCTGGTCTTGCGGGCTGCTTTCAGCACCGCCGGAATATCGATTTGGCCCGTGCCAAGCGTCACGTCATTTTCGGGGGGTGTACCGCCCGACAGATTGCCCTCGACCCCCTTCTTCAGGTCTTTGATGTGCATCAGTTTGAATCGTTTCGGGTAGCGTTGCAGCAACTCCGCCGGATTCTGACCAGGGTGAAATACCCACAAAATATCCATCTCATACGATACGTCGTCAGGGTTGGTGTTTTGCAGCATGTAGTCGAAATACGTCAGAGGGGCGGCTTCCCGACCGGGATTCGTATTTTCCTTCCACGGCTGAAACTCGAAGCCGTGATTATGATACACGAACGTCAATCCGGCCTCGCGAAGTTTTTTGCCCACGGTATTGAACTCGCCCGAAATTTTCTGCGCCTGTGCCAGGTCGAAGGGGGCTTTGCGCGGGAACGAACCCAGCCGGACAAATTCGGCACCCAGCGTTTTGGCGTCCTGAATAATCTGGTCGGTTTTGTTCATAAGCGGGTCATAGCCAACACCGTAGCTCGTGCAGCGCATGCCTCGTTCGTCTAAAAGTTTCCGCAGTTCGGCGGGGGTTTTGCCAAACAGACTCGACATCTCCATGTTCGTCACCCCCAGCGACTTAATCATATCGAGTGTGCCGGGAACGTCTTTGGCAAACTCGTTGCGGAATGTGTATGACACCAGACCCGGATGCTCTTTGAGCGATTTACTGAACCGAGACGACGGAGAAAACGCCACGAGCACAGCAATTAGAATAAAACAGTTAATACGTTGCATACAGAAGTTTTTGGTCATGTTCACACAATCACATTCCAGCCCTTTTCATACTCACGTTTCCAGAGTTTTTGTGCCTCGCGGTTGTCGAGAATGCGTCCGTTAGCGGGGTTGCAGGTCAGGATACTGCCGGTGCGGTAGGCAATGTTGCCCAACTGCGGCAACAACGTCGATTTGTGGCCTTCGCTGATGGGGGCGGTCAGTTTGGTGGTGCCACGAACGGCTTCCACGAAGTTGGCTATGTGCAACGCGTCCATGTCGCCGGTCGCGCTCACGGTGTTGGTGGCGTCCATCTTGTCGCCCTTTTTCACCTCTTTTACCAGCTTGTTTTTACCGTCGAAGACCTTGTAATCGGCCCCGCCCGGAATAACCATCGTGCCGTTGTCGCCATAGAAAATTACGCCCCGACCACTGCCTTCGATGGGGTGGCTGTTGCACGAACGGCCCTCCCAGGTCATCATTACCCGGCCCGGAAATTCGTAGTTAATCACCTGCGTATCGGGCGTTTCCCAGTCGTCTTCAAAGTGCAGCCGCCCGCCCGTCGAGCTGACTTTGGTGGGGTAATCGACGCCCAGGCCCCAGCGCATTACGTCTAATTCGTGGGTGCCGTTGTTGAGAGACTCGCCCGTGCCCCAGTGCCAGAACCAGTGCCAGTTGTAATGCACGAGGTTGTCTTTGAACTCCCGACGGGGGGCGGGGCCTTGCCAGAGGTCGAAATTCAGGTTGGCTGGCACTGGAGCCGGTTTGCCCGTGCCAATGCTTTTGCGGCCCGCAGCATACCAGCCCTTCGCCAGATACACCCGCCCAATAATGCCCTCCTTCAGTGATTTTGTGGCCTCCTGTAAGGTCGGAAACGAACGTCGCTGACTGCCCAACTGCACCAGCCGGTTGTATTTCTGCGCGGCTTCTACCAGCATTTCGCCCTCGGCGGGGTTATGGCTGCACGGCTTCTCAACGTACACGTGCTTGCCTGCCTGACAGGCCATAATAGCCGCTGGCGCGTGCCAGTGGTCGGGGGCGGCAATGGCGAGGGCGTCGAGGTCTTTTTCGCGGAGCAGGTTGCGCACGTCGGGGACGAGCTTTGGTTTTTTACCCGAAATTTTTTCCACTTCAGCAGCCGCTTTTTCGGCAGCCGTTGTATCTACGTCGCAGATGTAGCCGACCACTACGTTGGGTAATTTGGCAAACTGCTGGGCCAGATACAACCCCCGGCTATTGACGCCCATCACGCCGATAACGACCGTATCGTTGGGTGCCCCGCGAAAGGCAAACGAAGGCGCAAACGACAGCGTCAGGCCCGCTGTGGCAGAGGTTTTGAGAAAGGTTCTTCGAGAGGTCATATTCAGCGTGTTTTCCATGTAGAGACGCAAGATTTTGCGTCTTTGACCGACAGCAAGATTTTGCGTCTTTGACCGACAGCAGGATTTTGCGTCTCTATCCTCTATTTGCTTAGGTCACTGTTGGTTAAAGACGCAATTGATTGTTGTTGGTCGAATACGTAACGGGTTGCTATCGGTCAAAGACGCAAAATCTTGCGTCTCTACTTAATATCCTTCGTTCTGATGGTCTTTATTCGTTGGATCGCTCAGGCGGTCGATGTGAACGGCCTGCGGAATGGGCATCAGTTTGTGATACGGTTGCAAACCCGTTGCCTGCGTGTTGTACCGCTTCACCCAGTCGTAGAACAGCTCGGTGCGGAGCAGGTCGTACTTCTCGTGACCTTCGCCCAGCAACTCACGCGCCCGCTCGTTCATCATAAACGTAACGATTTTTGTGGCCGAATTCACCGAATCAACCGGTATCAGCATCTGATTCACAGTACTTTTAGTCAGGTCGGCGCGGGAGCCGCCTTCGGTGGTCAGAAACTGCCCCGGCTTCACCTCGCCTTCTTTATAGGCCGCCCGCTCACGCACTTTGTTGATGTATTCTACCGCCTTCGCGTAGCGACCCATACGCCCATGTGCTTCGGCAGCAATCAGGTACGTTTCGGCCAGCCGGGCGTACCACCAATCGCGCGATGATACGATGGTGAGGTCGGCGCGGTTTGGGTCGAGCGATTTGAGCAGCACCGGGAACCGCTTCTGCGTACCCTGCACAAACTTGTTACGCGGAATCCAGGTGTACGACCGCCGGGCAATGGTGGCGTCCGAAACGCCCGCGTCCATCGACAGGTAAATAGCCGTGTCGCCCTCGGCGAAGCGGGCTTTCCCAACCAGCGAGGGGTTGGGCGCGTTGGCAGCGGTCCATTTCGGAATGGTGGCCGCGTTGTTGGCATAAAACACCCACTTGAAATTCTTGTAGAACCGCGAGTCCCACTTCCGAAATCCTTTGCCCCAGTCGAACATGTTGAGCGCGTAATCGGTCGGCACTGTTCGAATGCCCGGACGTCCGTTCGGAATGTCGCGTTTCATGCCCGCTACTACGTCGTAGCCCCACAGCCAGCAAACGTGCGTCCAGTTGCCGGTTTTGTCGAACCCGCCGAACCGAATATCCGGGTTGAACGTAATGGCAAAGATTACTTCGCTATTACGCTGATTACCAATGTCTATGAGCCGTCCGTAATCCGATACAAGCGAGTACGTACCGGAGTTGATAACGGCTTCGGCGTAGTGGGCCGCGCTGTCCATGTCGGTGGTTTTCTGGCCGCGTGCGTCGGTTATGGCACTACCGCGTGTCAGATAGACTTTGGCCAGCAGGTGGTTGGCCGCTCCACGTGTGGCGCGGCCGTAGTTGCGGGCCACGGCGGGTAAACTCGCCGATGCAAAACGCAAATCATTGATAATAGCCTGATAAACAGCCGCTACCGATGCACGCTGAAAATCCTTGCGGGCTTCGAGGTTCGGCGTCAGTTGCAACGGCACCCGGCCAAACTGCTGCACGAGGTGGAAGTAGTAAAACGCCCGCATAAACCGCGCTTCGCCAATCCACTGGTTGCGGTTGGCCGTTGTCGTCAGAAACGAACTCGCCGGTACAATCGGCGTTTTCTCGATTACGATGTTGGCCGTATTGATGCCCCGGTAATAGGCCGTCCAGAGCGTGCTGAGGTTGGCGTGGGTCGAGTTCAGGGTAGCGTTGTATTCGTTGAAGACCTTGCCGGTCGAGCCGTCGGTCCAGATGTGCGTACCGAGTACGTTCATGTCCACACCCACGTTTTCGGTCGCGTGGAAGTCACGTAGCGGAGCATATACGGCGTTAAGAGCCTTGCCGATACCGTCTTCGGTGTCGTAATATTCATACGACGTACCCGATACGATTTCTTCTTCGAGATAGTCTTTGCAGCCTGCCAACACGAAGGCAATCAGGAGAAAAATATAGATTGATTTCATAGTGATTTGAAGGTTTACCCCACCCCAACCCCTCCCCGTTAGGGAGGGGCTTTGAACCCGGATAGTTTAGCCCCTCCCTAACGGGGAGGGGTTGGGGTGGGGTGGGGTGGTTTTCACAAGCCCACATTCAACCCAAAGATGAATGCGATGCGGTTGGGTGTTTCGGCAGCACCCGCGCCTTCGGGGTCGAGAATGTCCCGGTTGCTGGTCCAGATGAACGGATTATCGACGGTGGTGTAAACGCGCATCCGGTTCAGCTTCAGTCGATTGGTCAGGGCCGAAGGCAGCGTGTAGGCCAGCGTGGCCGTGCGGATGCGGACAAACGACCCGTTGGAGTAGCGCAGGGCCGACGAGTAGAGCGGGCGTTCGCGGTCGCTGGGGCGGGGGAACGTACCGCTGGTATTCGTCGGTGTCCAGTAATCGACTTTTACGTGGTTGACCCGCCCGCCCAGAAACGCGCTCAGGTTATAAATGTCAGTTCCGTAGGTTAGTCCTTGCCGGGTAAAGGCAAACACCGACAACTCCAACCCTTTGTAACTGAACGTATTGTTCAGACTGGCGATGTATTTAGGCCGGTCGTTGCCCACAATAGTCAGATCGGCGGTGTTGATGATGCCGTCGTTGTTCACGTCTACCACTTTGATGTCGCCGGGCCGAAAGCCATTGCGCCCTTTGTCGTTGAACGCCTTCATCAGTTCGAGGTCTTCGGGCGTGTTTTGCCAGATGCGGTCAAACTTGTAATCGTAGAATACGCTCAGGGGTTGCCCGATAAACCAGCGGTTGCCGAGGTCATCGACCTTGCCTTTGTAGAGTTCGACAATGGCTTCGCGGTTGCGCGAGAACATCCAGTCGGTAGTCCAGTTAAAGCCGCCCGGTGTCCGCACGTTCACCGTCGAGAGGTTCAGTTCAACCCCGTCGTTGCGCGTGGAGCCGATGTTTCGCAGGTAGCTGCCAAAGCCCGATACGGTAGGTAGTTGGTCTTGTAACAGCAGATCGTAGGTGTTGGAGCGATAGACGTTCAGCGAACCGCTTACCCGCCCTTTGAACAGACTGAAATCCAGGCCGATGTTGGCCGAGGCCGTGCGCTCCCAGAACAGGTTCGGGTTGCGGATGTTGGCGGGCTGAAACCCAAACGCGGGCACTTCGTCCCACGAATACACCGTGCGGCCCAGCGACCCCTGCGTTTGGTACGGGTCGATAGACGTATTACCCGTTTCGCCATAACCCACGCGGAATTTCAGTTCGTCCAGGAACGTAACCCGGCGCATAAACGGCTCTTCGGAGAGGTTGTAGGCCAGCGACGCCGAGGGGAAGAATGAGAACTTGCGGCCCGGTGCCAGCCTCGACGAGCCATCCAGGCGGCCCGTGAGCGTCAGGTAATACTTACTGGCAAAATTGTAGTTGACCCGTCCCATGTACGACAGCAGCCGCCAGCGCGACAACTCACTGCTTACGCTCGTGATGTTCTCTGCCGTGCCAACGTTGTAAAATTCCTGATACTCATACGGTAAGCCCGTTACGTTGCTGCCCGACCGTTCAGTGCGCTCGTCCTGAATACTCTGCAACACGGTCAGGTTCAGGTCGTGTTTGTCGTTGAACCGGCGGTTATAGAACAGCAGGTTTTCGAGCGTATAGCCGTAGCGGTGGTTCTGATTGTACTGCGCCGAGGGTGCCCCGCCCTTGCCTTCCGACGATAGCGACGCGTAGAAAATGCCGCCCCGCGTCATACTGAAATCGGGTCCGAAATTGACGCGGTATTTCAACCCTTTTATCAGATCGAGTTCGGCGTACAGACTGCCGAAGAAGCGCGTGTTCCGGTCTTCGCGCACAACCCCCTCAATATCGTAAAGCGGGTTGTAGGTAAACGCGTCGTTGCCGGGGTTGAAAATCAGCGCACCCAGTGAATCGCGCGGTACGGCAATCGGAATCACCCGCGACGCCTGATAATACGTGTTGGTATTTTTGTTCTGGATGGAATAGGCAAACGTAGTGGAGAAACCCACGCGGGCGCGGGCCGATACCTGATGGTCGAGGTTGAAGCGGGTGGTATAGCGATTGAAATCCTTGCCTTTCATCACGCCGTTGTCGCTGAAATACGCTCCCGACAGCAGGAAACGCGTTTTTTCGTTGCCGCCACTGAGCGTTAGCTGATGACTTTGCAGAGCCGACGACTGGAGAATCATGCCCGGCCAGTCGGTGGTTTGGATGCGTTCGGGGTGGTACGAACCGTCGGGGTCGTAGGCGTTCCGAACGTTCTGCCAGGCGTAAAAATCCAGCCCGGCAAACATGGTTGAATCTTCGAGCCGATTCGGTGTTGGCGATTTATACACGAAACCGGTGCTGCGGTTGCGGTAGGCTTCGCGGTTCATCTCCACAAACTCCGGCCCGTTCATCAGCGTCAGCCGTTTCGAGGGCGATTGAATGCCGTAAAAGCCATCATACGTAATAGCCGTTTTGCCCGATTTACCGCGTTTGGTTGTAATCAGAATCACGCCGTTGGCCCCACGAGAGCCGTAAATAGCCGTTGCCGACGCATCTCTCAGCACTTCGAGCGATTCGATGTCGCCGGGGTTGAAATCGTTCAGGCTACCACCCGACAGCGGTACGCCATCGACCACAAAGAGCGGGTCGTTGGAGGCCCGAAACGAGCGATTGCCCCGAATACGAATGGCCGCCGACTCGCCGGGGCCGTAGTCGTTGGTGGCGACATCGACACCCGGCGCACGGCCCTGCAACGCCTGTACTACGTTCGTAACCGGCACCTGCTGAATCTGTTGCGACGATACCGTACTGATTGCCCCCGTTACGTCGCGCCGACGTTGCGTACCATAACCCACCACCACCACTTCGTTGAGCGATTGCTCATCGGGGGTCAGCGTTACGTCAATAGACGAGCGCGGTTGGCCGTTGCCATTGCCAACGGCCACTTCCTGCGGGGTGTAGCCTACGAACGAGAAAACGAGCGTGGCCGGTCCGTCGCCACGGTTCTGAGAAGCCCGAATCTGATACTGCCCGTTGGCGTCGGTGGTGGTGCCGGTAGATGAGCCTTTCAGCAGTACGCTAACGCCGGGCATACCTTTACCATCTTCGCCACGCACCTGCCCGGTCAGCATCGCGTCGGTTGGGTTACCCGATTGCGCCTGCAAATCGGGTGCATAGCTTATCAGCAGCAAGACCCATAACCATAGGCCCGACCCGCCAATAATCAATTGGTGGAGAGATGTTTTCATGCAGGTAACAGACTAATAGGTTCTTGAGAAAAGGCTAACTTCTCCAGCAAACGTACAAAAGAAAATATTATATCACACAATTAATCATAAAAATTGTACACAATTATTTTCTTAATTGTGTTATTACTCTCCCAAATCGGTTAGACGTGCCCGAATGAAGCGCATGCCGGGGAAAGTTGTCTGAAGTTCGGCGTCGATTCCGCCCAACCATGCATATCGCAAATCGCTGATACGCACGTCGTTACCCTGCTTGCCCGTGGTGCGGCATGATGCTTTGCTGCCATCGGGCAGGTACAAACTGGCGATCCCATCGTGCCACTCCATTTTTATATAGATACGCTGCCGCCCATCGGCTACCGGTTTCCACCAGGCGTAATCGCCCATCACCTGCTCTGTTTTCTCCGTCTCGCCCGCGTTGTTAGCTCCTAACACCACAATTTTCGACCAGCCGTGCCCAACGGCCATACCTTCGCGGGCCTGACCGAGCCGTAGCGCAAACACGTGTTTCTGCATCGATGCCAGATCGGCCACGCCCGATACGCCCGCCCAATGCACGTCGGGGTGGTGCGTTTTACCCCGGAACGTTTTCAGCGGTGCCACGGGTGGCTGATCGGCGGTGAGCCAAAACTCGAATGTGCCGTTGCGAACCGGATAGCCTGCATCCCAGACTAATCGCTGATCGTTGTCGGTTACGCGCCAGCCGTTGTCCCACACGCCCCCCCGAACCGTGCCGGAGAAAGCCGCCGGGCCTTTCGTCAGATCGGTATCGAACACAATGGTGCCGGTTTTTGATTCTGCCGAAAGCAGTACAGCCAACCAGATAAAATACAGACGCAGGCTAAAAAATAAGACGATGGTCATAGCGACAGGCCACAATCGGTGGCTTAAACGAATAGATGAATCGATAAACTACAGACAAAGATTATTATTTACACACAAATAAACCAAAAAATTGTACACAATTATTTTTGTTTTTGGATTTTTTGTCCGTATTTAGCCCCGTCATAACCCCTACTTCCTAAACCTGTTATGAAGCGTTGTCAACTGATTATCAGCTTTCTGCTCGGCTTGATAGCCGTCCAATGTCAACTTCAGGCGCAATCAGTTCCCGAACGGGTACTGGTGCAGGACGCCTTAGCCGGTCAAACAACGGGGAAACCGCAGGGAGCCGGAGCGTTTGTCGAAGCGGGCGGCTGGCGCAGTGCGGGCGGACGGATTATTTACGATGCAGGCGAAGCCATTGAGCGCGGCTATTTCGAGGCTACCATTCGGGGTATGACGCTACCGGCAGTCGGTGCGGCCAAGTCGAATATTCTATCGGCCTGGGAATCGGGCGAGCCATTCAAATCGGGTAAGGAAAAAGGCAGCAACTGGATGCTGCGGATTGGTACGTCGTGCCATCTTAAGATGCTGGCATTCAGCGACGGATCGGGCACGCGCTACGAAGTCAATGTACCCGACGTAACGGTGCGGGGTGAAGCACACCGTTACCGGATGGAGTGGAACCGGGGGCGGCTGACTTACACCATCGACGGAAAACGATTAGGCGAATTTCCGTTTGCCCGGATGAGCCTGCGGTACTTCGTGATTGGTCTCGACAACTCGTTTGTCAGCGACGCCCTCACCGACCCGGCTCCCATCATTAGCGACGTTCGATTGGTCAGCCAATCCGAACCCATGCCCACTACGCCCGTTGCTACCGAGGTCGTGGAACGATACGGTATTTTTGATAAAATCTTTATTGGTAATTCGTCACAAACCACTGATAGTCAAACAAAAGCGATGTTCACTCGCCATGCGGGCGGCACGTATGAAATTCCGCTTTTTCCTGACGGTGCCAACGGCTGGCGATTCCGCTTCTCACCGGATTCGCCCGGTCGCTGGACGTGGCGCATCCAGTCTGCCGATGCCCGGCTGAATGGGCAAACGGGCGTATTTACCTGCGTACCATCCGACAACCGGGGCGGGGTGATTGTGAAAGGCCACGCGCCCGGTCGCGAGCTGACCTACCAGAATGGGCGTCCGTACTGGCTGATGGGGGAGACAAACTGGGCCGCTTTCCGCGCTGAACCAACCGAAAATCTGACGTTTGACACGTTCCGGCAGTACGTCGATAAGCGGGTTGGTCAGGGCTTTACGTTCCTCCAAACAGCCCTGCTGCCGGGAGGGAGTAACGAAGGTGGTAAACCATTTTTAGACCGGGCCATGACCCAACCCAATCTGGCCTACTGGCAGGCCATTGACCGGCGTGTAAACTACCTGAACCAAAAAGGCATAACACCCCTGCTCGTGCTGGCCTGGGGCGACCGCCAGAACCCGCTCGGTGCTACGGCCTGGTCTGACTTTGCCGATCAAACCGCCCGCGAACGGTATGCTGCATACGTCATTGCCCGCTACTCGGCTTACAACGTAGCGTTTGGCATTGCCGCCGACTGGAACAAGACAGACGACAGCCCCACACAAGCGGCCCGCATGGACCGACTCGGCACGCTGATGCAGCAGACCGATCCGCACCACCGCTGGATTACCATTCTGGGCGATGCGGGTAAAGAGGCCGGGTCGGTGAGTCGGTTTGCCGGGGCATCGTGGATGAGTTTTTATGATTTCCGCAATAGCCTGCAAAACCTGTACGTCCGCAACTACACGTATCAAATCCCCCAGAAAATTACCGTGCATACGGGCTACGCGCCCGTCGATGCTACGCCCGATGCGTTTCGGCACGCCACCTGGGACGTAGTGATGGCCGGTAATTATCCCGTTACGGCTTTTGCCGATACGTACCTCGGCGGGTTGCAGTTCGGCGGCAAATTCGGGGCCGATTCGGCAGCACAACGAGTGAAATTCGAGCAGCTTGCCTTGCTGCGGCATTTTTTTGAAGAGGTAGCACCCAACGGCAACGGACGGGGTGAGTGGTCGTGGATAAAACCCTTCCACCGCTCGTTCCGGGCCGACACGCTGATTCGGGCCGCTATCGGACGTAGTGCCGACGGGCCGCGCCATACTCCGCCCACCGTGATGCACAGCGTATTGGCCAAAGAGGGCAAAGGCTTTACGGCGGTAGTGTATATGCGCGGGCAGGCCGGGCCGCACACGCTGACGCCCCTGCACGACCCCCTCGACCCGGCACCGAAGCTTACGCAGCGGCTCCATTCCATCCATCGCTACAACCCCCGCACGGGCGAGTACGTCCACGAGCGCGACGTAACGGGTACGTCGGCCACGCTCACGCTGACTCCGCCCGACGCGCAGGACTGGGTATTCGTGGTTCAGCGCAAAAACGTCTTCGACCCGCTGGCTGCCAAGTAATTTGTTTGAATCGATTGCCAGCGGATTTGTGCATGTATCCTCTAAACCTTAATCGTTATGAAGTCAGTTTTAGCGATTCAATTTCTGGGGTGTTTTTTTTACACCCTGTTCGTGTGCTTTCCGGCCATCTCCGTCGCCGAAACATCGGGCGCGCAAAAGGCTGCTGCCGCCGACCGCACGGTGAACGGGCGCGTGACCGACGAAACAGGAAGCGGTTTGCCGGGCGTGAGTGTGGCCGTGAAAGGCACCAACCGGGGCACCACTACCGATGCCGAAGGTCGCTACCGTATCGCTGTACCCGACAGCCCCGGAACAATACTTGTCTTTTCGTTTGTGGGGTATCTGGCGCAGGAGGTACGGGTTGGCAACCAGTCTGCCCTCAACGTCAGCCTGCAAATCGATACCAAAGCACTTAGCGAAGTAGTGGTGGTCGGCTATGGCGAACAGAACCGGCGCGACGTAACCGGCTCGGTAGCGTCGATTTCGGCCCGGCAAATCGAGAATGTACCCGTAACCGGCCTCGATCAGGCTCTGACGGGGCAGTTGGCGGGCGTGCAGGTGCAGGAAACTACGGGCGCACCCGGTGGCACCATCAACGTGCGGGTACGGGGCAGCGGCTCAATTGGCGCGGGCAACGAACCGCTGTACGTGGTTGATGGATTTCCGGGCGTAACGAACATCACAGCCATCAATCCCAATGATATTCAGTCGATTGAGGTACTGAAAGACGCCAGCGCGGCTGCCATTTATGGGTCAAGAGGGGCCAACGGCGTTGTAATCATTACGACCAAACAAGGCCGCAATGGACGCACTACGTTCCGGCTGGATACGTACACGGGCTTTCAGAACGTGCTCCGCAAGGTCGACGTGCTGAACGCAACCGAGTACGCTAAATTTCATATCGACTCTAAAAACAACGCCTACGCCGACGCAGGGGGCATTACCGACTTCACAAGGTTCAAAAACTCGCGTCGGCCTATCGGCAATCAGGTGTTGCCGTTGTATCTGCTCAATGATTCCTCGAACGTGATCAACCCGGCGTTGGGGGCTGGTACCGACTGGCAGGATGCCATTTTCCGCACGGCACCGATCAACAACGTTCAGCTAACGGCAACCGGTGGTAATGAACGTACCCGCTTTGCCGTAACGGGCGGCTATTTCAACCAGCAGGGCATTATTGTCAGTTCAGGTTTTCAACGGTACTCCGTCCGGTTAAACCTTGATACCGACCTGACGCGAACGGTAAAATTAGGCATCAATCTGGCTCCAACCTTCAGCCAGCGGCAGATCGTGAATTCAGATGATACCTGGTCGCGGGAGGGGGTGGTACTGACAGCACTGACCATTTCGCCCCACATTCCGCTACAGTTGCCCGATGGCACGTATCCGGGTCAGTATCAGCTTGGAACGCCCGGTTTCAACGCCATGATTAATCCCTATGCCATTGCTACTCAGTACAAGCAGGGTGAGAAAGAATTTACGACAACGGGTCGGCTCTACCTCGACTGGAACCCCCTGCCCGGACTTACGGCCCGCACGTCCATTGGCACCAACGTAGTCAGTTCATCGTATAACGGCTATTATCCGTCGTATCTGGGCCGGGGCGGGTCGGCACCACCGTCGCTGGCGCGGGCCGAAGCTCGCCCGTCGTTGCTATTCAACTGGGTCAATACCAACACACTAACCTATACGCGCTCGCTGGCTGGCAAGCATAATCTGTTGTTCCTGCTGGGCAACGAAACCCAGAAACAGGGCGTTGAGGACACGTATGTACGGGGGGAGAAATTCTCGTCGGATGCCGCGCCTTACGTTGGCGCAGCCGGGTTAATTACCGCTGGTTCGGGTGGTTTGTCGGAGTGGTCGCTGCTGTCGTACTTCGGGCGCGTCACCTACGATTACGCCGGTCGGTATCTGCTCACCTTCAACATCCGGCGCGATGGGTCGAGCCGGTTTGGGCCAAACTACAAATGGGGAACGTTCCCATCGGCTTCGGCGGGCTGGCAGGTGCTTGACGAGCCGTTTATGCAATCGGTAAAACCCGTTGTTTCGGCCCTGAAACTGCGGGCCAGCTACGGGCTGGGTGGCAACAACAACATCGGCAACTACGCCTATCAGGGCCTGCTCTCCGACCAAAACTATATTTTCGGGGCCGGGCTGGGTGAGTTGGTTACGGGGCTGGCCCCTGCCAGTTTGGTCAACCCCGATTTGCGCTGGGAAACCTCGCGGCAGGGCGACGTAGGGATCGATGCCGGTTTTTTCAACGACCGGCTGCAACTGACCGTCGATTACTACGACAAGGTAACGCAGGATTTGCTGTTGAACGTGAACGTACCCCGTATTACGGGCTACCAGCGCATTCTGACCAACATTGGGCGTGTGCGCAATTGGGGCTGGGAGTTTTCGCTCAACTCGCGCAACCTCAAAGGCGGCTCCGGGCTGGAGTGGACGACCAACCTGAACCTGTCGTTCAACCGCAACAAAGTGCTGGCTCTCGGCGCTACCGGCGACCGGATTTTGTCGGGCACGTCGCAGATTTTCGAGTCGCACGTAGTTGAAGTAGGGCAACCGCTGGGTAATTTCTACGGCTATCAGATTCTGGGCGTGTTCAATACGCAGGAAGAAATTAATAACCACGCCCGCTGGGGTTCAGGCCCCGTGACGCGGCCCGGCGATTACAAGTTTCAGGATACCAACGGCGACGGAATTATCAACGCATCGGATCGGACCATTCTGGGCAATGCGTTTCCGAAGCTCATTTACGGCCTGACCAATAATTTCCGCTATCGGGGCATTGAACTGAGCGTACTGATTCAGGGCAACTACGGCAATCAGGTTATTAACGGCACCTCGCGGTTTATGGCCACGCAGCGACCTGGCAACAACCAGTATCGGCGCGTCATCGAAGGCGCGTGGCAATCGCCCGAAAATCCCGGCACGGGATATGCGCGGCTGGGCGGTTCGTCGAACAACATCATCAACATGAACTCGATTTGGGTAGAAGATGGGTCGTTTCTGCGCATCCGAACCGTTTCGCTGGGTTATAACCTGCCCACGGCGTTGCTGAAACCGCTGGGCCTGCGCGGGGGGCGGGTATACGCGCTAATGCAGAACCCGCTGATGCTGAGCAACTACATGGGTTATAATCCCGACGTTAGTTTCAGTGGTCGGGCCGTGCTGAACCCCGGCGTCGATTATGGCACCTATCCGCTGGCCCGCGCCACTACGTTTGGTTTGACTGTAGATTTTTAACCGGCTATCACCATGAAATTCATCCGTTTTTCTTCGGCCCTGCTGTTGCTGACCCTGAGCGGCTGTAGCGAATCGTTTCTGGACCTACAGCCCAACACGCAGGTTTCTACGAATACGTTTTACCAATCGGCGTCTGATTTCCGGACGGCGGTCAATGCGGCCTACGCGGCTCTACAGGCCGACGGACTGTACGGTAGCGTTTACATCCATTTCTCGGAAGTACCCGCCGACAATGCGGGCGTTCAGAACCCCAACGGCGCGGGTGGCATTGCCCAGAACGAGTTCGATCAGTTTGTGGTGACGCCCGTAAACCCCAGCCTGCTGTCGTTTTATTCGGCCAGTTATGCGGCCATTCAGCGGTGCAACATTGTGCTGGGCCGCATCGAAGCCTCGGCAGTTACGCCCGCGCTGAAAAACCAGTTTACCGGTGAAACCAGGTTTATTCGGGGGCTGATGTATTTCAATCTGGTACGGTTTTTCGGCGGGGTGCCGCTGGTACTGAACGAAATCAACGCTGCCGAAGAGGGTTACACCTACACGCGGGCCTCGGCGGATGACGTGTACAAACAGGTTCTGGCCGACCTGACCGATGCCGAAACCAAACTGCCCGTTTCGTATACCGGAGCCGATATTGGCCGGGCCACGAGCGGAGCCGCCAAAGCCCTGCTCGGTAAGGTGTATTTGACCCAGAAAAATTACGCGCAGGCTGTTGTGAAACTCAAAGAGGTGATCGACCTGACCGGTACGGGTGGGCGCGTGTATGACCTGGCTCCCCGTTACATCGACAATTTCGACCCGGCCCGTTCTAATAATTCAGGGCACAAAGAATCCCTATTTGAGATTCAGTACAAAACGGGCGGTATCGGCGAAGGCAGTGGCTATACCAACGGGTCGGCCCCACCCAACGGGCCGCTTACGCTAACGGGTGTGGGTAACGGCAATGGGCAGTTTATCTGGCCCACCGTGCAGGTATTCAACGCGTTTCCGCGTTCTGACCCGCGCCGGTCGGCCAATCTCGATTCGCTGATTATCAATGGGCAGTTGCAACGGTACGTTAAAAAATACCTGCAACCCGTTTACGGCTCCATTCCGTTCAATCAGGCGGATTCGGACATGAACTTTCCGGTGCTGCGCTTTGCCGATGTGCTGCTGATGTACGCGGAGGCACTCAACGAAACCAATAGCGGTCCCAACGCCGTAGCTTACGACGCCATCAACCGCGTTCGTCGGCGGGCACACGGTGTTACAACGTCGGCCTTCGACATACCCGCCGGGCTGAACAAGGCGGCTTTTGCGCTGGCAGTCGAAAACGAACGACGGCTCGAACTGGCTTTTGAGGGCCACCGCTGGCCCGACCTGGTTCGGACCGACCGGGCCATTCCGGTCATGACCGCGCTGGGCTTTCGCGTACAGCCGCACCAATTGATTTTTCCGATTCCGCAGGCCGAAATTGACATTAATCCGGGTAAAATGACGCAGAATCCGGGGTATTAGCCGTAGTTTTTTCATAGGTTGGATGTGAATCCTCCGGTGGCTCTGTCAGCGGAGGTATTTTTAGGCCAACCGTCCTTTCCCTTATTCCCCATGCGTTTTTTCCTTTCATTACTGCTTCTGCTATCGGTTGTTGGGTCTGGTTTCGCCCAAACGCCCCTCAACCTCGCGCGGGCCGTTGTTTACTGCCCGACCGGCGCCACCACACCCGAACGAAAGGCCGCTCAGATGCTGGTCGAAGAGATTCAGAAACGAACCCGAATTCGGTTGGCGCAAGCGACGCAGTGGCCCACCAGCAACTCGCCCGTTATTGCCGTAGGGCAGGCCGTCGCGCTGAAAAAAACAGGCCGAAAAGCACCTCCGGTCCAAACGCCTAAAGACGGTTTTCAGGTACGTGTCGATGCTGCGCCGGGGCAACCAATCATCTGGGTGCAGGGCAACGACCCACGTGGCACAGTCTTCGGTGCTGGCTGGCTGCTGCGGCAGCTAACCCTGATGCGGGATACGGTTCTGGCGGATAATTCGCTGGCCATCAGCACAGCCCCGCAAACTCCGCTCCGGGGGCATCAGTTGGGCTACCGGGCCACGCCCAACTCCTACGACGGCTGGGACCTTGCCCAGTGGGAGCAGTACATCCGCGATTTAGTCGTGTTTGGAGCCAATGCCATCGAACTGATTCCACCCCGCTCCGATACCGACCGCGACAGTCCCCATTTTCCGTTGCCACCCATGGAAACCATGATTGGTATGTCGCAACTGGCGGCTGATTATGGCTTAGACGTGTGGGTGTGGTATCCGGCCCTGGACGATGATTACAGCAAGCCCGAAACGGTGCAGTTTGCCCTCAACGAGTGGGGCAACGTGTTGAAGCAACTGCCGAAACTAAACGCCATTCTGGTGCCCTGTGGCGACCCCGGCCATACCCCGCCCCAACTGCTGGTGCCGATGCTGGAAAAACAGGCGGCTCAGTTGAAAAAATACCATGCCAATGTACAGTGGTGGATGTCGCCCCAGGGGTTCGATGAGAAGCGGCTCGCTACCTTCAAAGCCCTGATTGAGCAAAACCCGCCCTGGCTGACAGGACTGGCTTATGGCCCCTGGATGCGGCTGTCGCTGCCCGATTTTCGGAAGTGGACGCCCGCCCGTTACCCCATCCGGCAATACCCCGATATTACGCACTCGCACCGCTGCCAGTATCCCGTGCCCGACTGGGACTATGCCTACGTGCTGACGCAGCACCGCGAACCCATCAACCCGCGCCCGCAGGATATGGCAGCCATTTATCGCTATTCCGCCCCGCACACCATCGGCTACATCACGTATTCGGAAGGCTGCAACGACGATGTGAACAAAGCCATCTGGAGTGCGCTCGGCTGGGATCCAAACCAGCCCGTTGACCAGATTCTGCGCGAATACAGCCGCTACTTTATTGGCCCCGCCGTAGCCGACCGTTTTGCCAGCGGATTACAGCGTCTGGAACAAAACTGGCGCGGCTCCGTTCGGACCAACACCGGGATTGATAGTACGCTGGCTCTTTTTCAGCAAGTAGAACAGCAGGCCGGGCCGCATTTATTGCAAAACTGGCGATTTCAGCAGGCTCTGTTTCGGGCGTATTATGATGCTTATGTCCGGCAGCGGGTTTTGCACGAACAGCACCTCGAAACCGATGCACTGGCAATGCTGACAAATGCACCCGTATTAGGGTCGGCGGGGGCCATGCAACGGGCTGTTGAGCGGCTGGCAGAGGCCGAAACACAACCGGTAGCGTTACCGCTGAAAATGCGGGTATTGGAGTTAGGCGAAGCGTTGTTCCAAACCATAAACATGCAGTTGTACATGAAACGCCACGCGGCTGTACGCTCCGACGGGGCCACGCTCGAACGGCTGAATACGCCCCTCAACAACCGTTCGTATGTGCTCCAACGTTTTAGTTCAATTGCTACGTTGACTACTGAAAACGAACGACTTGTGCAGCTCCGGGCGTTGCAGGCCGAACTACAGCCGCATGAAAATCAGCCCGGCGTACTGTATGACGATCTCGGCAATCCGGCCCGGCAACCGCATCTGGTAAAAGCCGACACGTACAAAAATGATCCCGATTTTTTGAAAACGCCATTGACCATTAACGAGCAGCGGGCACCCGGTTCACTACGTTACCCGCTATCGTGGTACAGTCATGTCATGGGCCTCTACGACCAACCCATTCGGCTGCATTACGACGGTCTCGACCCGGCGGCCCGCTACAAAGTACGGGTTGTATATGCCAGTGGCCCGGTGCGCATGGTGGCGAATCAGAACACAGAAATCCATCCACTGCAAAAAAAAGAATTTACATTGCTGGAGTACGACTTGCCCGCCGAAACTACCCGCACGGGTACGCTCGATCTCTCGTGGACGGGTACGCCCCGTGCGGGCGAGTCGGGTCGGGGGAATCAGGTGAGTGAGGTATGGTTGATAAAGCAGTGAAAAGATGTCTATGACGACGCACGACGAATTCGTACCAGCAGGCTCCATTCCGCTGGGGGTTTACGAATGCCCGGTGCCGTACAAGCGGCTACTGACCCCGGTTATGCTGGCGCACCTGAGCGCGACGTGCCGGATCAAGTACCACAAAGACACCTCCTGTAATACGGCGGACGTAGCAGCCAAATTAGTCGTTGTACCCCGCCCGGACTTTGGCTTTTTCGACGCGCATCTGCCCAATGCCGTGGCATCGTTGCGGCTGGGAGCCAGTGGGTTATCGCCCATCGCGGCCAATTACTTTCCGGAAGTTGTGGCCTGGTTGTGTCAGCACGTTCACGACCCGGCTGAACAGGAAACCGTCGATTGGCTACAGGCTGAACTAACCCGCATCAACGCCCTGATTCATGAACAGTACCCGACCAGTGCCAAACAGTTTTTGCGGAACCGGGGCTTACCCATAACCACCGTTTGCCGAACGGCGTCGAGTACGTTGCCTGCCAAACATCACACCGCCCTCAGCGCATTACACCGTAACGTGGCCGAGTGGCACGAACGGCTGAACCTGAATTAACACACGCAACGCCAATGCAACCGAATCTGCCCGCATCTTCCACCGATCTACCCGGAACACTCCGGCAGCCATCAGTCGCTACCCTGGGTCGGTTTCGCTGGCGGATTGGGGCACTGATTGCCTTCGCCAATACCATCAATTACATCGACCGGCAGGTGCTGGGGCTGCTTGCACCCGACCTGCAACGGCAGTTTGGCTGGTCGGAGGTGGAGTACGGTTATATTGTCACGGCGTTTCAGGGGGCGTTTGCGGTGGGGTATCTGCTGTTCGGCTGGTTTATCGACCGTTACGGCACTAAAATCGGCTATGCTTTGGCCTTGACACTCTGGAGTCTGGCCGCTATGGGTCACGGGTGGGCGCGGTCGGTAGTTCAGTTCGGGCTGGCGCGGGCGGTGCTGGGGTTGGGCGAAGGCGGCAATACTCCGGCGGCCATCAAAGCGTTCTCCGAATATTTCCCGAAGCGGGAGCGGGCGTTCATTACGGGAATTTTTACGGCGGGGTCGAGTCTGGGGGCGGTGCTGGCCCCAATAGTGGTGCCGTTGCTGGCCGTTACGTTCGGCTGGCCAATGGCTTTCTTCGTAACGGGCGGGCTGGGGCTACTGTGGCTCATCGGCTGGTGGGCCTGGTACGAACGACCCGAAGCTCAAAAACGGCTGTCGGCAAGCGAACTGGCGTACATCCGCAGCGATGGCGACGTAGCGACTGGCCCCGCACCGACCTGGGCAAGTTTGCTTCGTTATCGGGCCACCTGGGCATTTGTGCTGGCCAAGTTTCTGACCGATCCCATTTTCTGGTTTTACCTCTACTGGCTCCCCAAATTCTTACAGAAACAATATGGCCTGAACATCACCGCATCCATTGGTCCACTGGTGTTCATCTACAGCGTTGTAGCCATCGGTGGCACGGTTGGTGGCTGGCTGTCGTCGCGGCTGTTGCAGCGCGGCTGGTCGGTGAACCGAAGCCGAAAATCCGTTATGCTCGCGTCGGCCCTGCTGATTACGCCCATTATTGGTGCGGCCTTCACGCAAAACCTGTGGCTGGCCGTTTGCCTGATTGCCCTGGCCGCAGCGGCTCACCAAAGCTGGTCGGCGGTGCTGTTCACGACCGTTTCCGACCAGTTTCCGCAGCAGGCCGTCGCGTCGGTGGTGGGTATTGGCGGCATGGCCGGGGCAGCAGGCGGTATGCTCATCGCCACCGCTACCGGCTACCTGCTCGATGCCACGGGTAGCTACCTGCTCATCTTCGCCGTAGCCGCGTCGATTTATCTCGTCGCGCTGGGGCTATTTCAATGGTTAGTACCAACACTAAAAGGCAACATTCAAGGACTATGACTCATTCCGAACTGCTTAAGCTCAAACGCTGGAACACGCCTACCGTTTATAACGGCTGGGAGCAAATTACCCGCCACGACACAACACGGGGCCATTTTAACCTCGACGAAACCCGCGACTACATGCCGCAGATGGGGCCGATGGTTGGCTACGCCGTAACAGTCGTGTGCGAACCGAGTAACCCGAAACACCTGCGCGAGAACCCCGACAACCTGCGGGCTTACCGCGAGTACATCGCCAGTGTGCCCGGCCCCAAAATCGTGGTCGTGCAGGATTTAGATAACCCGCACATCGGCTCGTACTGGGGCGAGGTCAACGCCAATATCCACCGGAGTCTGGGTTGCGTAGGCACCATCACCCACGGGGCCATCCGCGACGTGGACGAGATGACCAATGCCGGCTTTAAAGCCCTTGCCAAACGGATGTGCGTAGGCCATGCGTTTAGCTGGCCCGTGCGCTGGGGCGTCGAGGTCGAGGTGTTCGGTTGCCCGGTGAAGCCCGGCGATCTGATTCATGCCGATAAACATGGTTTCTTAGTGATTCCGCCTGAAGATCAGGACCGGATTTACGAAGCCAGTTGCTTTATGGATGCCAACGAGTGCAACACGGTCATTGCAGCCGCCCGCGACGTAGCCGGACGACCCATGCCCGAGGTGCTGGCTGCCATGAATCAGGCTGGGGCCGATTTTGGCAAAGCCGCGCTGGAGAAATTTGGTCGAAAAGGTGAGTGGTGAATAAATCGCGTATTCGGCAAAACATTTTTTACCGTATACGCGATTCTGGCAAACATTTCGCTACCTTACTAACGTTATCGCAATAGAATACAACCCGATAGCGGAGGAGATAACGAATGGAAACAACAGGACACCAACCGGAAGAAGAAAGAAACGGAATAACCCCCATCGGCCACACAAAACCGGTTATTCAGAATGACAGAGCCACTGTACGGCTACCCATGCTGCTGGGCATTGCGCTGGCGGGTGGTATGCTTGTTGGTGCCACGTTTTTCGGCGGTACGAAAAGCCTGAATACGATTGGTAAAGGCTACACCAAGTACCGTGAAATTCTGCAGCTTATCGAAAACAACTACGTCGATACGGTCAATACAGAGGAATTGGTCGACTATTCGATTGAGAAGATGTTGCTCAAACTCGACCCGCATACGTCGTATATGAATCCGCAGGATGCTATTGCGGCCCGGTCGCAGTTAGAAGGCGGCTTCGATGGCATTGGCGTTGAATTTAACATCTACAAAGACACTGTCTATGTGGTAACGCCGTTAGCTGGCGGACCATCAGAAACGGCTGGTATTCAGAGTGGTGATAAAATCATCAAGGTCGATGAAACACCACTGGCAGGCGGCAAAGTCGATAACAGCAAAGTGTTTAAAACCCTGCGCGGTAAACGCGGCACAGAAGTAAGATTGACCATTCTACGCAAAGGATCGACCGAACCCAAAGTGTTCGCTATTACGCGCGACCGTATCCCGACCTATTCGGTCGATGCCGCTTACATGGTTGATGGGCAAACGGGTTATATTAAAGTTAACCGATTCTCTGAAACTACCTACGACGAGTTCAAGACCGCGCTGACCTCGCTCAAACAGCAGGGTATGAAGCAGTTGCTACTCGATTTGCGGAATAACCCCGGCGGCTACATGGACCGTGCCACCAACATGGCCGACGAGTTTATTTCGGGCAATAAACTGCTGGTTTATACCGACGGCAAAGACAATCGCTACGACCGACAGACGTTTGCCAAACTGCCGGGTCAGTTTGAAGATGGTCCGCTCGTGGTACTGATCGATGAAGGTAGCGCGTCGGCGTCGGAGATTGTGGCGGGTGCGTTGCAAGACCACGACCGCGCCCTGATTGCTGGTCGGCGGTCGTTTGGCAAAGGATTGGTTCAGATGCCCGTACAACTGTCCGATGGTTCGGAACTGCGGCTGACCATTTCCCGCTATTTCACGCCCAGCGGTCGCAGCATTCAGAAACCGTATGTGATGGGGCAGGAGGGCGACTACGAAAAAGAACTCGAACAACGCTCGAAACGGGGTGAGTACTACGTGGCCGATTCAATCAAAAATGATCCGAAGCTGAAATTTAAAACCGACGCCGGGCGTGTGGTATACGGCGGGGGAGGCATTACGCCCGACTATTTTATTCCGCGCGATTCGACCTGGCAAACGGCGTATTTGGTGCAGTTATATGGCAAGAATATCATCCGTGAATTCGCCATGGAATTCGCCAACGATAATCGGAAGAAGTTGGAGAAGATGCCTTTCGCTGAGTTCGACCGCTCGGTAGTTATCGGCGACGATCAACTGGCTCGGTTGGTGAAAGAGGCTACTGCTGAGGGGATTAAGTTTAACGAGAAAGAATACAATCGCTCGAAAAACTACATCCGTACTCAGATTAAAGCATTGGTGGCCCGCAATATTTATCAAAAAGCTAACAAGGCCGGGCAGAACAATGAGTTTTTCAAAGTGGTCGGGGAGTCTGACGACACGTATCAAAAAGCACTCAAACTCTTCGACCGCGCCGACAAACTCGCCCACGGAGCAGTGAGTTACAATAAATAGGGTTGTAAGGGGCAGGGTGTAGGGTTGGAAAGGCGTTTTGTTTGCTTACGCCCTTTCCAACCCTACTCCTTACAACCTTACCCCTTTTTCCCCTACTCCTTTTTCTTAAACTGATAGGTCAGCCCCAGCAGCGACTGGAACGCGCCGATTTTGAAATCTTTACGCGAGTAGGGAGCTAACTCAACAGCCGCCCGCAAACCCGGCACAAACGGCACCTGTACGCGAACGCCCACGTGCAGCGAATAACCTTCCAGAATGTCGCGGTTATCGATGCTGTTCAGGGCATTAAACCGAACGCCCAGACCGGTGTAGACGTTGTATTGCGTTTTGCGCGATACATTCACGAGCGGGCAAAGCGTAGTGGCAAGCGAACCGAACGTAGTGTTGGTTTGCAACCGCGTGTCGAGCCAGAATGCCCGGTTAGGATTTGTACTTACCGAGATAACGTTGTTGAATGGGTAGTAGGCCACAGAAGCCTGACCGAATGCCGACATAGAAAGGCCGATGAGTAAAACTGTCAATGCGTGTTTCATGGCCGCAAAACAACAACTTTCCGGTTATAAACAAGACGCATCGGCCAGAAAACGACCACCCGGTTTATACTACATCCGGGTTTCGGTTGATGTACATATATCGCGCAGGGTAATCAGGCGTTGGGGCAATTGCTCCTGCAAACCCGGCGTACTGAGCCGGAACGTTTGTTCCTGGGTTTGGTGACCGTCGGAAATAACGAGCGTATAGGCACCGTCGTTTATTTGGCTGAAGTCGAATTTTTGCCGGAAACGCAAATTACGTTTAGGCAGCACTTCAGTGAAAAGTTCACGCCCTTTTGCGTCATAAACCGCTACGCGAATCGGCCCGGCAAATTTCAGCCGCTCAATGTTTACCCACAGTTTCGACGGTTCCTTAGCCGCATAGGTGCCTACGGCAAACGTTTTCTCTTCATAATACGGTGCCTGCTGCGCCACACCCCACGACGATGCCAACAGAGCCGCTCCCAGCAGCAACGCCTTCAGTCCTGAATTCCAACCTGCTTTCATGATGTTTGTTGTTAGCGTACCCCGACTTGTTCGGAGTACGCCAGAAAGATGCAGGCAGGCAAAGCCGCGTTTCAGGAAATAGACGAGCGGCTGATTTTCCGGGGTGAAAGGCGAAGGGTTAGCGCATCATCTTGTTGAGCTTGCCCGATGCCTGCATTGTGTTCATCTTCTTCATCATCTTACGCATCTCATCGAATTGCTTCATGAGGTTGTTCACCTGCGTAATGTCAGTGCCGGAGCCTTTGGCAATACGCTTCCGGCGACTTCCGTCGATGATGTCGGGGCGTTGGCGTTCGAGCGGTGTCATCGAACTAATGATGGCTTCGATAGGCTTGAATGAATCGTTGTCGATGTCCAGGTCTTTGATCATCTTGCCCATGCCCGGAATCATGCCGAGCAGGTCTTTCACGTTGCCCATCTTCTTGATCTGCTGCAACTGACTCAGAAAATCGTCGAAGTCGAACTGGTTTTTGCGCATCTTGGCGTTGATGCGCTTGGCTTCATCTTCGTCAAACGCCTGCTGTGCCCGTTCAACCAGCGAAATCACGTCGCCCATACCCAAAATCCGGCTTGCCATCCGGTCGGGGTAGAACACGTCGAGGGCTTCCATTTTTTCGCCCGTGCTGATAAACTTAATCGGCTTATTAACAATCGTTTTAATCGAAAGCGCGGCCCCACCGCGTGCGTCGCCGTCGAGTTTGGTCAGCACAACACCGTCGAAATTGAGCCGGTCGTTGAAGGTCTTTGCCGTATTTACAGCGTCTTGCCCGGTCATCGAATCAACTACGAACAGCGTTTCGGCAGGCGTAATGGCGCGTTTTACGGCTTCAATTTCCTGCATCATCGCTTCGTCAATCGCCAGGCGACCGGCGGTGTCGACAATCACGATTTTCTTACCCGTTTTGCGGGCGTGGGCAATGGCATTCTGCGCGATGCTGACCGCATTTTTGTTCTCCGGCTCGCTATACACCTCAACGCCAACCTGTTCGCCCAGTACTTTCAACTGATCGATAGCTGCCGGGCGGTAGATATCATCGGCTACGAGCAGCACATTACGGCCCTGTTTTTTGAGATAACTGGCAAGCTTACCCGAAAACGTCGTTTTTCCTGACCCCTGCAAACCTGCAATCAGAATTACGGCGGGTTCGCCTTTGAGGTTGATGCTCTGCGCTTCGCCACCCATCAGGTCGGTCAGTTCTTCCTGCACGATCTTGACGAACAGTTGACCCGGTTCTACCGAAATCAGCACCTTCCGGTCAATGGCTTTTTCTTTGATGCGGTCGGTAATGTCTTTGGCGACCTTATAGTTTACGTCGGCATCGGTAAGTGCCCGGCGCACCTCTTTGATTGTGGCGGCCACGTTGATGTCGGTAATGCGGCCTTGCCCTTTAAGGGTTTTAATGGCCTTATTAAGCTTATCCTGAAGATTCTCGAACATTGGTTTATACGTCGCTCCGGTCAATACCGGCTTGTTTTAGAATGGAGAAGAACGTTCCTTTCGCCATATCCCTATTCCCATGCATCGGCACTGGAATGGTGCGGTTTAGTTCTTCACTGAAATAGATATGGTGGCTACCTTTGATCCGCTGGAGTTGCCAGCCTCGTTCCTCCAGCAGCGTAATCAGTCGTTTCGGCGAGTAATTCATGTACTGCCTATGCGGCTTGATTTGTCAAATGGGTACTGGGTAGATAGATTGAATACTCAAACGTTTCACTATCATCCATAATTGAAATACCTTTTTCGGCATACACCTCCAGGCATCCTTCAGCCGCTTCACGCGCCATTGCGATGGCTTCTTCAATGGTTTCGCCCCAGGTCACGCAACCGGGTATGGATGGAACCATAGCAGTATAAAGGCCCTCAGGTTCCCGACGTAATAAAACGCGATACGTTGCCTGTTGCATCGAACTTTTTGTTAAGAAGTACAAAGATAACAGTTTCTGGCGGGCCTTATTAGAAAAGTCTAACAATCAGTTTGCAAATCGGGCGGGTAACACGTTTTTATCAATTTTTAATCGTACCTTTGCGGCCTGAAATCAATCGTTTTAATCTCATCCTATACATATGGAATCCGTAAGACCCGACGAGATATCAGCCATCCTGCGCCAGCAACTGGCCGGAACTCAAACCGAGGCTGAACTCGAAGAAGTCGGTACGGTGCTGCAAATCGGCGACGGCGTAGCGCGTATCTACGGCCTCTCGAAAGTGCAGGCCGGTGAATTGCTGTCGTTCGAAAACGGCCTTCAGGCCATGGCTCTGAACCTCGAAGAAGATAACGTAGGGGCCGTATTGCTGGGCGACTACTCCGAAATCAAAGAAGGTGACACCGTAAAACGGACCGACCAGATTGCCTACGTGAACGTGGGTGATGGTATTCTGGGCCGGGTTGTGAACACGCTCGGTCTGCCTATCGATGGTATGGGGCCAATTCAGGGCGACATGTTCGCGATGCCTCTGGAGCGCAAAGCACCGGGTGTAATTTTCCGCCAGCCCGTAAATGAACCGCTGCAAACAGGTATCAAGGCTATCGATGCCATGATTCCCATCGGGCGCGGTCAGCGCGAGCTGATTATTGGCGACCGTCAGACGGGGAAAACCGCTGTGGCTATCGACACGATCATCAACCAGAAAGAATTTTACGACAAAGGCCAGCCCGTTTACTGCATCTACGTAGCCTGCGGTCAGAAAGCATCGACGGTGAAGCAGGTAGAGGCCACGCTCCGCAAAGCCGGTGCGATGGACTATACCGTAATTGTGTCGGCCAATGCATCGGACCCTTCGCCGATGCAGTTCTTTGCGCCGTTTACGGGTGCTGCCATTGGTGAATATTTCCGCGACACGGGCCGTCCGGCATTGGTCGTTTATGACGATCTGTCGAAGCAGGCCGTGGCTTACCGCGAGGTGTCGCTGTTGCTGCGTCGTCCGCCCGGTCGCGAAGCCTACCCGGGCGACGTATTCTACCTGCACAGCCGGTTGCTGGAGCGGGCCGCCAAAATCAACGCCAACGACGATATTGCCAAAAATATGAACGACCTGCCGCCGAGTCTGAAAGACAAGGTGAAAGGGGGCGGTTCGCTGACGGCTCTGCCGATTATCGAAACGCAGGCAGGCGACGTATCGGCCTATATTCCGACCAACGTAATTTCGATTACCGACGGGCAGATTTTCCTTGAATCGAACCTGTTCAACGCGGGTATTCGTCCGGCCATCAACGTAGGTATTTCGGTATCGCGGGTGGGTGGTAATGCTCAGATCAAGTCGATGAAGAAAGTAGCCGGTACGCTGAAACTCGATCAGGCGCAGTTCCGCGAACTGGAAGCCTTCGCCAAGTTCGGCTCCGACCTCGATGCATCGACCAAACTGACCATCGAGCGGGGTCGGCGTAATCAGGAAATGCTGAAACAGCCACAGTACTCGCCGGTGCCGGTTGAGCAGCAGGTGGCTATCATCTATGCATCGACCAATGGCCTGCTCGACAAAGTGCCGGTTGAAAAAGTGAAAGCCTTTGAAAGCGCATTCGGTTCGGTACTCAGTGCGCAATACCCCGCTGTTCTGGCTGACCTACGCGCCGGTAAACTCAGCGATGAAGCCACATCTACGATTCGGAAAGTAGTGGCCGATTTGGCCGCGAATTACTAAACTTTAAGTAGACTATGGCATCTCTTAAAGAAGTACGCAGCCGTATCACGTCGGTGAATTCGACGCAGCAGATTACCAAAGCCATGAAAATGGTGGCGGCTGCCAAGTTGCGTCGGGCGCAGGAAAACATCACGCAGTTTCGGCCTTATGCGCAGAAATTGAAACAAATGCTGGGTACGGTATCGGCAGGTGCCGAAACAGCCACCGATAGCCCGTATAAGCAGGCGCGGCCCGTTGAGCGCGTACTCCTGATTGTTGTTACGTCTGACCGGGGTTTGTGCGGTGCCTTCAACACCAACGTAGTGAAAGGCGCGCTTACCCTGATCGATGAGAAGTACGCAGCACAGGCGCGTTCGGGCAATGTCGAGATTATGGCAATTGGCAAGAAAGGGGGCGAAGCATTCATCCGCCGGGGCTTCCGGGTCAACACGGCTCACATGGACGTGTTTACATCGCTGAGCTTCTCGAGGGTGAAAGCAGCCGCTGAAGAAGCCATGAACGGATTTGCCAGTGGTCAGTACGACGCTGTCGAGATTGTGTACAACGAGTTCCGCAATGCTGCCGTTCAGATCGTGCGCACCGAGCAGATGCTGCCTATCGTGCCTACGCCCCCGGCTGCGGCTGCGGGTAGCGCAACATCGGTTACGAACTACCTGTTTGAGCCATCGGAAGAAGAAATCGTTACAGAACTGATTCCGAAGACGCTGAAAACGCAGTTGTACAAAGCCGTGCTGGACTCGAACGCATCGGAACACGGTGCCCGGATGACCGCGATGGACAAAGCGACCGAAAACGCGGGTGAACTGCTGAAAGAACTTCGGCTGGTCTATAACCGCACCCGTCAGGCCGCTATCACAACCGAGATTCTCGAAATCGTTGGCGGTGCCGAAGCATTGGCTGCTGCGTAAGACAAATACAGATTTTTTTATAAAAAAACACCGCCCCGAAAGCGGTGTTTTTTGTACCCCACCCCCAACCCCTCCCCATTAGGGAGGGGCCAAGCGATAACGCTTACGTAAGTAAGCCCCTCCCTAATGGGGAGGGGTTGGGGTGGGGTATTTACCGCTGCGCTTCGGTAACGGCGATGGCAACCATATTCACGATTTCGCGCTCCGACGAACCGACCTGTAAGACGTGAACGGGCTTGCGCAAACCGAGCAGTACCGGACCGATGGTGTCGAAATTGGCAACTTTCGAGAGCAGGTTATAGGCAATGTTTGCCGACGACAGATTCGGAAAAATCAGCGTGTTGGCCCCCTCATCGACCAGGCGGCTAAGCGGGTAGTTCTGCCGAAGCAGGTCGGTGTCGAAAGCGAGGTGAGCCTGCATTTCACCATCTACGAGCAGGTCGGGGCGTTTGGCGTGCAGCAGTTCAACGGCCCGGTTCATTTTTTCAGCATCGTCGCCTTTGGCACTGCCGAAGTTGGAATAGGTCACGAGTGCGATGCGGGGTTTTACATTGAAACGCTCGACGGCGTGGGCCGTTAGTTCGGTGATTTCAACGATTTCTTCGGCGGTGGGATCAAAATTTACCGTCGTGTCCGACAGAAAGAGTGGGCCGCGTTTGGTCAGCATGATGTACATACCGGCCACTTTCTTTACCCCGTGTTGTTTGCCAATCACTTGCAGCGCGGGCCGGATTGTATCGGGATAGTTGCTGTTCAGGCCCGAAATCAGCGCGTCGGCCTCACCGTTTTCCACCATCATTACGCCGAAATAACTCCGTTGCGACATGCGCCGGTGTGCCTCGCGCATCGAAATGCCTTTCCGGTAGCGTTTCTGGTAAAATAAGTCGGCGTAGGTCTGTACCGGCCCGGCCTGCTCTGGCGAACGCGGGTCGATAATGGGGGAGTTGCCCAGATCAAGGTTATTCTGCGCCAGAATAGAGCGGATGAGGGCTTCGTTGCCAAGCAGAATAGGGTAGGCAATGCCTTCATCCAGCACTTGCTGGGCGGCTTTCAAAACAGTCGGATTTTCGGCATCGGCAAACACAACCCGGCCCGGATTCGACTTTGCCTTCGTATGCACGACCCGCGTTAGCCGATTGTCTTTACCCTGTCGCTGAGTTAGTTGCGTTTCGTAGGTGGCCCAATCGGTAATGGGTTGCCGCGCTACCCCCGACTCTATGGCAGCCCGTGCTACTGCCGGAGCCACGTAGGTGAGCAAGCGCGGGTCAACGGGTTTCGGAATAATGTAGTTCCGGCCAAACATCAGATTGGCTTCGCCATAGGCTAAATTTACCAGATCGGGTACGGTTTTCTTAGCTAAGTCGGCCAGCGCATGAACAGCGGCTAATTTCATGGCTTCGTTGATTTCCGTGGCCCGAACGTCGAGTGCGCCCCGAAAAATATAGGGGAAACCCAGCACATTGTTCACCTGATTTGGATAGTCTGACCGGCCCGTTGCCATGACTACGTCGGGGCGGGCGGCCATCGCGTCGTCGTAGCTGATTTCGGGCGTGGGGTTCGCCATCGCGAAGACAATCGGATTGTCGGTCATTGACTGCACCATTGCCTGATTCACGACATTGCCTTTCGAGAGACCCACAAACACGTCGGCCCCAACAAATGCTTCTTCGAGCGTTCGTAGATCGCGTGAGGTGGCAAAAACTGCTTTGCGGGCATCGAGATCGGTACGGTCGGCCCGAATGACACCCTTGCTGTCGCACATGACGATATTTTCGAGTTTAGCCCCCAGCGACACGTACAGCTTCGTGCAGGAAATGGCCGACGCTCCGGCTCCATTGACCAGAATTTTTACCTTATCGATGTCTTTGCCAACCAGTTCGAGTGCGTTGAGCAGGGCAGCCGCGCTGATAATGGCCGTGCCGTGCTGATCGTCGTGCATGATTGGAATACTGAGTTCCTGCTTCAGCCGCTCTTCGATCTCGAAACATTCGGGGGCTTTGATGTCTTCGAGGTTAATGCCGCCGAAAGTAGGTTGCAGAATTTTCACCATCCGCACAAATTCATCGACGTCTTTGGTGTCCAATTCAATATCGAACACGTCGATGTCGGCATAAATCTTGAACAGCAGCCCTTTACCTTCCATAACGGGTTTGCTGGCTTCAGGGCCAATGTCGCCCAGACCCAGTACTGCTGTTCCGTTCGAGATTACGGCTACGAGGTTGCCTTTGGCCGTGTATTTATACACGTCTTCGATGTTGTCGGCAATGGCTAAGCACGGTTCGGCCACGCCCGGCGAGTAGGCAAGCGTCAGGTCGCGCTGGGTGTTGTAGGCTTTGGTGGGTACGACTTCTAATTTGCCGGGTCGTCCTTCGGCATGGTAGTTAAGGGCATCTTCGCGCCTAATCTTCTGGTTCATAGCGGGCAAAGGTACTAATTGCCACGAAATTTGTTTTTCTGAACCTGCTCAGAACCGCACCCCTACCTGAACGGCTCCAACGTAGATGGGTGTTTCAGCCGTTTGCCCAACAATAGGATGCCGGTTCGACTGGTAGGCAACATAGGAAAAGCCGAGAGGTTGCAGATTGACATAGAGGGGCAGTTTTCGTTGCTCATTGAAACGAACGGTATAGCCTACCAGCACGCCCACTTCGTAATCAGTGCTGCGGTAGCTGCGGCCATCGACTACCGAACCTTCCAGCCGACCCGGCCCAATGGCGTTGTACCATTCGGCGTTCAGGCCCTTCCAGACGTATTGCCGGTAGCCAAACAGCAGGGCCGAGTTGGAAAAACGCCCTTCTTCTGCCCGAAATTCATAAGGTCGGTGCAGCAGACCCACGTAAGCTTCGCCAGCCGTTCGGCCTTTGCTGTAGAGGGTTCGCAATACTTTGGCCGAGTAGATGTTGCCCGGAAAAATGGGCCAGAGCAGGTTGGCTTCTACACTCCATCGGCGAACTGGCGCGGGCTGTTCGTTCGGTGTTGGGCGGCCCGGTTGAGGTGCTGAGTCGAGGGTTTGGGCGGGCGTTGCCGAGCAGGCAGCGAGGGCGAGCAGAACCGCAGTGGTCAGGTTGGGAAGCTGGCAGAATGACATCGTCTTGGCTTGTTTAAGTTGACGATACAAAGTTCGGCCCTCCGGCGTAGCGGCTCCTTGATGTACAATAGGAAGCGCGGGTAGAATGCTGACCTGCATCAAGAAAGAACGCCCAACCCTTGACCTGCATCAAGTGGCGGCTTCATTGGGCAGAAAAGTCAGTTTTAGCGATGTCCCGGCGCAGGCGGCTCAGGGCTTCGGGCGTGATGTTCAGGTAGGAGGCAATCATATGGAGCGGAACCCGGCTCATCACTTTCGGGCGTTCGTGCATGAGTGCAAGGTAGCGTTCTTTGGCCGAGGTTGTTGCCAGCTCAATGTTGCGGTTAATAACGAATATCGCCGTCTGATCGGACATGAGTTTGCCAAACTTCAGGAAACTCGCGCTTTTCTCGTATAGGTCGTTCAGGTCGGCATAGCTGATTGACAGGAGCTTACATGGCTCTACGGCGTCGATGTTGTAGCGCGATGGCTGCTGAGTCAGAAAGCTGCCGAGTTCGGTTACGAAGGCCCGCTCGAAGAAAAATTGACGACTTATGTCTTTGCCATCGTAGTTGAAGAAGATGCGCAAAGCCCCTTCCGCAATGAAGTCGATGGTATGGCAAACCTGCCCGGCCTGTAGTATCTGTTCGCCTTTTTTCACCGCCTGATACCGGAACATGGGTAGCATCAACGCCCATTCGGCTTCAGAAAGTGGCTGTACCGATTGAACCGTAGCTTTGAGCGTGTCGTACATGATAGCTGTTGCATTGACGATTGCCCGAAGATAGAGTATTCGGGCCATATTGGGTCTTTTCAATCAATAGCGAACAGGCTGAAGCATAAGAATCTATGAAACAAACCGTTGTGTGTCTGATCCTGCTTGTCGGGCTGTCGGCAGCGTTGCCAACGATACCGCATACGCAACAGCGAACACCCCCGCCCAACATTATTTACATCCTCATGGATGATCTGGGCGTTGAGGAGATCGAGATATATGGCCGAAATTTGCTTAAAACGCCCCACCTGAGCCGCATGGCCCGCGAAGGGTTAGTGTTTACGCAGCACTACGCCGGTACGTCGGTTTGCGCCCCGTCGCGCTGCGCCCTCATGACGGGGATGCACACCGGCCACTGTGAGGTGCGGGGCAACAAACAATGGGAACCGTCGGGGCAAATGCCGCTCTCGCCCGAAACCGTTACGGTGGCGGAGGTATTGAAACAGGCAGGCTACGAAACGGCTTTGTTTGGCAAGTGGGGGCTGGGCAGCGAAGGCACTACCGGCGAACCAACCCGGCAGGGATTCGATCAGTATTATGGCTACTTAGATCAGGTGCTGGCTCATAACAACTTTCCGGCGTACTTAGTCCGTAACGGACAGCGCGAAAGCTTGCCTAACGAGGTGATTTGGGAGCCTAAAACGTCTTTTTTTAAAGGACTTGGCAGTTTTACGCCCCGGCCAACCGTGTATAGCAACGACCTGTTCACGAAAGAGGCCGTGACGTTTCTTCAGAAACGACGCCGAAATCAGCCATCGGAGAAGCCTTTTTTTCTGTATCTGAGCTACACGCTGCCTCATAACAATGGCGAAGCTCCGAAAGAGCAGCGGTTTCAGGCACCAACGCTGACACCCTACGAAAACGAACCGCCCGGCGGCCCGGCCTGGACACTGCTCGAAAAGAACTATGCCGCTACTATTGCCCGCATGGACGATTACGTGGGGCAACTGATGACCACGCTCAGCCAGCAGGGGCTTGCCGAAAACACGCTGGTGCTGTTTAGCAGCGACAACGGCTCTACCGAAGACATACCGGCCCGATTTGCGGCCCGTAATCAACTGCGTGGCATGAAGCGCAGCCCCTACGAAGGCGGTATCCGCGCTCCGCTGATTGCCTGGTGGCCGGGGCAGGTAAAACCCGGTACGAGCGACCATCTTACCGGCCAATGGGATTTCTTCGCTACCGCAGCCGACCTGGCCCGAGTAAAGCCAGCCAGCAAAACCGACGGGCAGTCGATTGTGCCAACCCTGCTGCGTAGAAAGCAGACCCCGGCTCCGTATCTTTATTGGGAATTTCACGAGCAGGGCGGCTGGCAGGCCATTCGGCAGGGGAATAACAAACTGATTTACAAGGTCCGGGCCGACGCGTATGAACTGTATGACCTAAGCCGCGACCCCGCCGAGCAAACCAATCTGATTACCCATACCCCCGACGTAGCAGCCTATCTGAAAACGTTGCTGGCTTCGGCCCGAACCCCCTCCCGTGATTTTAACTTCGGCAAATAAGGAGTGGTCCGGTTAAGTTGCTGTCGAAACACGAACGGGGTCTGCTGCTGACACCTCCGAAATGTTTGTACAAAGTGGGAGACATTGTCAAAGCCGACCCGCTCGCCCACTTCGGTCACGCTAAGGGAGGTACTGATCAGCAATTCTGCCGCATACCGAACCCGAAGATCGGTTACGAACCGGCCTAACGTGTACCCGGTTTGCTGGCGGAAATAGCGACAAAACGAAGCCGGATTCATGTTGGCTATACCGGCAACCTGCTCCAGTGAAATAGGCTCCGTAAAATGATCGTGCAGGTAGGCAATCACCTTGCTCATTCGTTCGCTCTGCTTTTGCCACTGCTGGGCAGACACGTAACCGGGCGACACGGCCACCAAAGCCGTTGAGTGGGCCAGTTCATGCAACAGCGTCAGGAATGCCATCAGTTGAGAAAACCCGGACTGCTCCGTCAACGCCCACAATGTTTCGGCTACTGAGGCCACCATTGGTTCGTTCACCTGCAATCCTACCACCGCCCGATCCAGCAGCCCTTGAATAGCCCGCGTTTCGGGCAGCGTAAAAAAGGAATCCCCGGCAAAATCAGGCCGGAATCGGACCACAATTGCTTCAGACAGTAGGCTACTATTAGGTTGGTAATGAACCGGGTCGCTTTTCCAATAGTGGGGTACGTTACTGCCCAGCAACAGAATCTCCCCCGGCCCAAAGCGAGCTACGCTTTGCCCAATGAACCGTGTCCCCGTGCCGGCTACGATGTAGTTTAATTCCAGTTCGGGATGGAAGTGCCAGGGATTGGTGAAGTAGGCCGATTGTTCGTGGCGCAGGTGGAAAGAGGCATCCGGGGGCTGGGGCACCGTCAGTCGGTTGGGGCGCATACAGATTGATATATGATTTGCAAATTATACCAAAGAACGATTTATCAGGCTAATTTCAGAACAGAAATGGCAAATTGACTATCAAAATAAGTAAAGTGAAAACCGGAATTTTGCCAAAACGATGAATGTATGCGGCTTTTGTTGATTACGCTTCTGGTGCAAATGACCTATGTTGGCCTGGCGCAACCCGTTAACACGCTCTCCGCCCTGGAGCGGCAGGAAGGCTGGCAACTGCTCTTCGATGGTAAAACGACGGCTGGCTGGCGCGGAGCCTATGCCAATACATTTCCCCGACAGGGCTGGCAGGTAGTCGATGGCGAACTGCGGGGTGAACATAGCAAATTCAACAACTACGCGGGCTTCGCCACCATCGCCGAAGGCCATATTCTGTTGCAGGATCACGGCCATAACGTTGCCTTCCGAAACCTGAAAATCAAACCGTTACCATGAATCGTCGTCAGTTTCTCCAGACCGGTAGCGCAGCAGCTCTCACCGGACCAGCTCTCGGTTTTCCGACCATCATACCGGCTTCGGTGCTGACAGGCAACCGCACCGGTCGACCGGCTCCGTCGGATCGCGTGACCGTCGGATTAATTGGTACCGGTCGGCAGGGGTATGGGCAAAATCTTCAGGGAGCCGACTTAAAAAGCATTGGTGCCCGCGTACCCGGCCTGCTCGACGTGCCCGAAGCCCAACTTGTCGCCATCTCCGACGTAGATAGCTGGCGCATGGCGAAGGCAAAAGCCACCATTGAGGGGCACTACGCCAAAGCAACGCCGGGTAGTAGCTTCAAGGGGCTATCGGCTTACCGTGATTTTCGGGAGATCATCGCCCGTAAAGACATCGATGCCGTGATGATCTCAACCCCCGACCACTGGCACGTACCGATGGGCATACTGGCGGCCCGCGCCAAAAAACACGTCAGTTGCGAAAAACCCCTTAGCCTGAGCGTACAGCAGGGGCGACTGCTGGTCGATGCACTGACGAAGTACAACGTCGTTAACCGGACCGACAGTGAGTTTCGGTCTGTTCGCCCACAGAATCAGGCAGTTGAACTGGTGCGAAACGGGCGCATCGGGCAATTGCAGAAAATCGAGATTTCGTTCCCGTCCGACCCAACCCCCGTGCCTGCTCAGGCCGATATGCCCGTGCCGAAGGAGTTGGATTACGACCTGTGGCTCGGCCCGGCTCCCTACGTACCCTACACCGATATGCGGGTGCATACGCCTTTCGACATTCTGAAACGACCCAACTGGATGCGTGTAGACACCTATGCGCAGGGCATGATTGCCAACTGGGGTGCCCACTATTTCGACATGGCCCAGTGGGCCAACAACAGCGAATACTCGGGGCCGGTAGAGGTTTTTGGAAAAGGGGAGTTTCCGAAAAGTTTGTGGAACTCGATGATCAATTTCCAGGTAATGTATCGCTATGCCAACGGGGTTGAGATGACCTGCCAGCAAACGCTCACCAGTAAGCCGGGTATCAAATATACCGGTTCGACGGGCTGGATTCTGGTAGAAGGTTTTCCCGGCGTATTGACCAGCAGTAACCCGGCCCTGCTTACCTCAAAACCGCAGGAAGGCGAACTGGACCTCTCGAAAACGCTTTGGGACAAACCCGATTTTATCGACGCGGTGAAAACAGGCCGCAAAACGCTCGAACCCATCGAAGTGGGCCACCGAACCATTTCCATTTCGCAGATTGGTCTGATTGCCTGCCAATTAGGTGCGTCTACCGGCTCGCCGGGCGAGAAGTTAGTCTGGAATCCTGAGAAAGAGCAGTTTGTGGGCAACAACGCGGCCAACGCCCTACTGACCGCTCCGCTGGCCCGCAAAGAGTGGATCATGTAACCCTGATAGTTATGAGACGAATTCAATTGTTGCTCGGCCTGCTCATTGTCTGCCTGACAACGACTGCCCACCCGCCAAAACGGATAAAACGGGCTACCGAGTGTCGAACCGTTGAGCGTCGAACCGTCCCCAACGATTTTTTCGTATTGCACAATGCCATCCGGGGCGATTCGACGTACAAAACGTTCGATCAGCAAGTTGCGCTGATTAAAAGTCTCGGTTACGATGGCGTGGAGATCAACCAACTGGAGTCGTTCGAGGGCATGAAAACCGCGCTGGACAAGCACCGATTTACCGGCTCGTATTTCTACATCCGTGTCAACCTCGACCAGCCGGAGTTAGACCCGCGTATTGAACCCTACATCCGGGCGTTGGCCGGGAGCAAAACCATATTGGCCCCCTTCATCGTCGGCGATAAAACCCGGTTTCCTCCTGGGCGGCATTCCGCTGGGCGGCATTCCGCTGGGCGGCATTCCGCTGGGCGGCATCCCGCATCGTCAGGCGTGGCCGATAGCGTGGTGGTGCGGCACCTGCGGCAGATGGCCGATTGGGCCAAAGCCGCCGGGCTGACAATTGCTCTCTATCCCCATGTAGGTTTTTATGTGGAACGGGCCGACCACGCTTTACAACTTGTGGAGCAGGTGGCTCGCCCAAACGTGGGACTGACTTTCAACCTCTGTCATTGGTTGGCCACGCGGGAAGGCGGACCGGTAGCTTTTCGTTACGACTGGAAGCCGCTGCTGGCCAAGCTGAAACCCCACCTGAAAATGATGACCATTTGCGGAGCCAACGATGTGCCGCTGACTCAGGCGGCAAAAGAGCCGGGCGGACTCTGGAACGACTATATCAAACTACTCGGAACGGGCAGCTTCGACACCTACGAACTGGTTCGATACGCCGTGCAGGAACTGGGATTTCGCGGCCCCATTGGGGTGCAGTTCTACGCGCTGAAAGGCGATAAACCCACCAACCTCCGCCAGACAATGGCGGTCTGGCAAGAATACCAAACCCGTTTCCCGCGACTTCGCTGACCATTTTTTGTCATTATGTCGTTTACAACCGAACATCTGGAAACCTACCAGCGCGACGGTTACGTTATCGTCCGCAACCTGTTCTCACCCGCCGAAGTCGAGCGGCTTTACGCCGTAGCGGTGAGCGATGATGTGCTAAGCCAGAAAACCTACGCCCGTGTCGATGCATCGGGCCTGAAAACCCGGCTGGCTCTGTGGTACGCCTTAGACGACAGTCTGTACAGCAAATTTGCCCGCTCGGCCCGAATCGTGCAGGCTGTGGAGCAGATTCTGGGCGGTCGGGCTGCGCATTACCACTCCAAACTGATGCAGAAGGAACCCCGCACGGGCGGTGCCTGGGAGTGGCATCAGGACTATGGCTACTGGTATAAAAACAACGGATTCCTGTTTCCCGATATGCTATCGGTGCTGACGGCCTTGACTCCGGCCACTAAGGAGAACGGCTGTCTGCAAATGATTAAAGGCTCCCACCGGATGGGCCGGGTCGAACATGGCTTCTCAGGTGGGCAGGTTGGGGCCGATATGGAAAAGGTGAACGAAGCCCTGAAAATCATGCCGCTGGAATACCTGGAGATGGAACCGGGCGACACGGCCTTTTTTCATTGCAATACCCTCCATGCGTCAGCGGCCAACCTGTCGGACAAGCCCCGCTGGTCGATCATTACGGCCTATAATCTAATCAGCAACAAACCTTATAAAGACATTCACGAGAGTAGTTATATGCCAATCGAGCCATTCACGGGCGATCTGCTGACCGAAGCTAAAATGGGCATTACCGAAACCGCCGATTTCCTGGCTAAGTAGCAACCTCCGTTTCCAACGCCGATGTGTTGGCAGTTGGGTTGGCGGCTTTGATGCTCAGGGTTTGGTTAGTAAACATACCTACATAGGCTTATAGAGGGCTTTTCGCGACAGATGCAATGCATCTATTAGTGACGAGCAGTTAATTCGTTTGTATGTAATAATTATTTTATTCTTGTCTATAGGCTGTCTAAATTTTATATTTCCCAGTCATCAAGGATGCGCCCCGCCGAAGCGTCGGCCCGGCCTAAAGGGGACTTCTACGGTCGCGCGAAGGCTCCCTTTAGGGGTGAGGTTTACCCACACTTTTATGCAATCTATTCGTCGCGTAGCGACCTAATGTTTGTAGGCTATTGGCAAAATTAAGAAGCGTTCCGTCGCGTAGCGACCTAACAACCTTGTGGGTAAACCTCACCCCTTTAGGCCGGGGGTAAAGTGCAACAACTGAAGAATGGCTAAAATGTAAACAGTCTTTTAGAATCCGAAAAAGAGCGTTATATTGAGATGTAAGCCGCTACCGCTGTTTATCCGGTTTGCCACCCAGACCGTTGATTCTGATCTTGATAGACAGCTTTAACCCCGACAAAAACCATGCAAGGACTATCAGTAATCAATGACCCACAGGGCAACCCCAAGATTTTAACGCTTGACCTGCAACAGCATGACCAACAGCTAAACCCGTTGGTTGATACTCTGTTAAACCTTATTCGAGGTCAGCAGGAAGAAGCCGAGGAACGCGCTGAATGGCGGTTATTCAGTCATGCCGCGCTCAACCGCGCTTACGGCGAAGATGAACCCGATTATGACGACGTACCCGCCTTAGAACTCTCGAAAAATCATGAATGAGCAGATACCCGGCTTTGATGAGGTGCTAATCCCTACTTCTACCAACGCACTGAAACAAACGTCAGTCGTTCGATTAAGTAATCTGGTAGCTATTCCGCCCACTGATATAGTACAAATTATTGGCCGGGTGCCAGCCGCTACTCTATCGGCACTCAAACAGCGATTAGCCGACCATCTGACCGGTTAATACCCTCAACAGGAAAAACATGAAAGACGAACTAACAGCAGCTATGCACGAAGAATTTAACCTTGACCCCGAAACCGAAAAGAAGCACATAGCCTTTGCCGTGTTCCGTATGCTAAATCTGGGTATGTCCCTTCCTGATGCTATGCGGAATTTTGGCGTTACGGACATGGAACAGTTGCGTCCCTACGTGACTGAATTTAACGGCATAGTATCGAAAGATGAACAGATAAAACTCTTTCGATGATGAGTAAATCAACAAAAAACTACCGAGACTTTATCAGGCAGTTTGGGCAAGTGAAATTCCCATTTAAGTCTCTTATCGAAAGCGATAGACAGTTCAGAAACGACCTTTATACTGAATTTATACAGACCGAGCAAAAGCCTGATAGTTACCTTTACACAGCACAGTATTTAACTGACAAGGAAATTAATAATGGGTTTGCAGAAGCGAACAAAAAAACTGCCGTTTCGAGTAGTCAGAAAGTTGTAGCGGCACAGTTTATACCAACCATCGACATTGAAAAGCGGCTATACGACATTGAAGCGGAATTTCACCAGAAGCTTAAGGAAGGGTTGTTGTCAAACTCATTTTATAGCCATGACCTCAGCCAAACGCACAACGTCAAAACCCTGATTGAAATAGGCGAAAATTTCGACTTGTTACAGAAATTAGTTCTGAGTGATTTTCACACAGAACAGTATGATAATAGACCGGATGCCAAATCGATTGCAGGTGATATATGCACCTTGCTTGCCCGGCTTAAAAGTCGGAATCTCACAAACAACATTCGTAATACTATACTCGAAGACAGAGAAAATAGGCATTTAGCTATTGAATCTATTTTGGGTAATCAGAGCCCGATTGTAATCGAAAACTATAAAACGAAGTACGCCATTCTGAAAACCCATTTTAATAAACATCTATCTAAATGTTCTCCCCCTCCTTCTCCCGCTATACCAGCCAGTACCACCCCGTACCTTGTGACACAATCTGTTAATTATAAGATGCAGCCGCAAGAACCTACCTACGATACCGAACGACTACGTACTGACCTCGCCTATCGTTATGCAATGGTTGATACATTTACTGAGTACATGAACAGCCTTGATGAGGATGCTGACCGCACAGTTTACTATATTGATATGTGTCATGCAATGGGTTATCCCTTATATAATCCCCTGATTTTATGCGGCTTTATAATACCTGAGAGACAATTTGTTGAGGGTTCTAATGGAGATACATTTTTTGATGAGGAAGGTAATGAAGTGCCATACAAACATTGGCACTTACCTGTATACAAGACAACTGAGGAAAAAGCCAACCGGAATAAGCTGTACTTTTTTCATTGCTTCCTGAAACAAAAGTTTATTATTCCGCTAAACCGTCCCTTTCTCAAGCACCGCCCCGATTTTGACGAACTGAAAGCGGACTATCTGTCAAAGGAGCGAACCGAACGAAGCAGAGCAGTACACCTAAGTTGGGTAAGGGATGAGATTCAGGTAAATCAGACATTAGGTATTATGGATATGAAAAAGAATCCCATAATGCCTAATGTAAAAGAGCAGATAGAGAAAGCAACTATTCTAATCGAACGGGAATTAGAGGGCATACACGCCATCAAATGGGGGGAGTTTTATAGAAGTCGTCAAATGGAAACGTTCGCTATGTTATGGGGACTGGTCGAGTTCAAGCGATTTTTAGAGCAAGAGCCAACACACACCATCCCGCCCCTGCAACCTGCCCCCGTATCGGATAAGCCGGATAAGCCATTACGAGACACATTGGAAAAGTGCTTTGAGCATTCAAGCAAGTACGCTACTGTGATGGGTTTACTAGTTAAAAAGCAATGGTGCCAACCGGGTACGTTTTTATGGATTGACGAATCAGTGGGAGCAAAAGGGACGTTAATAGCCCTGATAAAACATCTTCACGCGCAGGGCTTCTACCACAACAACACGAAGCCTTCAAACGCGCAAATTGTCAGCATAGCAAAAAATACATTTGGTCTTGACGTAAGCATAGACCTTGTAAAAAAGACAAAACTACAGACCGGCCATACAAATAACCTTGCCTTTATTCAGCCAGCAAGTACGTACTAATTGCACCAAATACCCTGTTTACACCCGGTGCAAACAGGGTAACGCGCCCTTGCTTTTGTCGGTAAAATCACTACTTTATTTGTAGCCGAAACAAAAAAATATCGGCTATGAACGACATTCTTTTAAGCCCCACACAGCTATCTGAGTTAGAAAACCTGATTGAGAAATCAGTATTACGGGCAATGGCTAAAACCAGCCCAGCCGTTCTGCTCCCCACCGCCGATGCCGCGCCAGTCCTGAGCGAGAAGCAGGAGAAAGAAACTACGGATTGTTCTGAGGCCAACGTTGCCCAGATGCCCGAAGGCGTTGTAATCAGGGGAAAATCAGAACGGCTTTTATTTAGCCGCGATGCCTTCAGCCGATGGGTAGATCGGATGCTGTCAATGACCGAGATTGAAAGCATTCATCGGCGCGACATGGAAATGGCTTCAATAAAACGTCAATTCGGGCTGGCCCAACTTCGCGTCAGATTAGGGTTCGCTGCCATCTGTTTAGTCGTAGCCCTTTGCGGTTATCTTGTTTATGAGGGACACCCGACGGCTGCAGCCACAATTGCCTGTACGGTTTTAAGAGCGTTGGCCTACGTCTTCCGAATCGGCCAAAAGCAAAAGGCTGACGAAGACTCAGACAAGCCAACTGAAAACGGGTAGGGCAGGTTGACATAGCCCGACTTCGGCGGCTCATCTAACCGAAGCCAGCGCAACGCTATTTTGTATGCAGAATTGGCTAACAAAAAAGCACTTACCATTTCTGATAAGTGCTTGATTTTCAATGGTGGGAGTTGACGGGTTCGAACCGCCGACCCTCTGCTTGTAAGGCAGATGCTCTGAACCAGCTGAGCTAAACTCCCTTGTTTACTTTATTTTCCCGCCCGTTGTTGTCGTTTGGGAGTGCAAATATAGCAGGCTACTTTATCGTTTTGCAAGAAATCTGGCGAGAAATTTTCAAGTTTTTTGTAAGTCTTTGAAAACCAAACCATACGAAACAGCCATTACTCAAAATTTAAGTAGAGCGTAACGGTGTGCGTGGTTAACCGGTCGATGCCGATACCGGCGGCATTGGTGGTGGGGCGATACAAATTGACCAACCCATGCGAAAAGCGCAGTTCGGGTGCAAGTTTGAAGTACTCGAAAAACTGCTCGAAGCCGAGGCCGTACTCAACAGAGAAATCCATTGTACCCGTACTGAGCCGACTGACACCGATGTTTTCTTTCCGGCGTACATTCGATTCAATGCTGAACATACCGCCCGCCAGCAAATACATCCGCGAGTTGTTTCGCCGTTCAGACTTGTATTTCAGCAGCAGTGGCAAATCGACCCAGGTCGATTCGCGCCGTTCAACCTTCGACGCGCTGTTCGGATAGTCATACTGTACCTCGCGGCTAAACAGTGATACCGAAGGCGTTAGCCGAACGTCGAAGCGGTCGTTGAGCCGGGCGTTAACCACAAAACCAACGCGGAAACTGCCTTTGTTGGGCGAGTAAATCCGGTAGGCCGAATCCTGCTGCATAAACGCCGGGCTGTGCCGAATGCTGAAGCGCGTAACGGGCAGTGCGAAGAAAAAGCCGTAGTGAATATCGCGGTCGTCGTAGCGTTCGAGGTGTTTGCGGACGTATTTGTAGCCCTGTGCCTGTGCCTGAAAACCCATCAGTGCCAATAGCCCGGCAAAGACTACCGTTTGTGGCCGATATAAATAGACGCAACGCCGAAGGTAAGCGGTATACATTTCGTATTCGTAAAACCAGCCGCTTCGTAAATGCGCAGAAAGTCAGAACCGTCGGGAAACGCCTGCACCGACTCGGGCAGGTAGGTATAAGCCGACGAATCTTTACTGACCACGCGCCCAATGAGCGGCAGGATGGTTCGGGAGTAAAAACCGTATAGTTGTTTAAACGGAAACTGACGCGGGTTCGAGAACTCCAGCACCACACACACGCCACCGGGGCGCGTTACGCGGTGCATATCGGTCAGCCCTTTTTGCAGGTTCTCAAAGTTACGTACACCAAATGCAACGATGACAGCATCAAAATCATTGTCTGGCAGGGGTAAACCTTCTGAATCCCCCAGCCGCATCTCGATGATCTGATCGACCCCGCGTTTCTTCATTTTCTCCCGTCCTACGCTCAGCATGCCTTCCGAAATGTCCATGCCGACTATTTTTTCGGGCTTCAGCGCGAGGGCTTCCAGCGCGAAATCGCCGGTGCCGGTGGCAATGTCGAGTATGCGTTTGGGGGCGTTGGGTGCCAACGCTTTACGCAGTTCGCGGATGGCCCGTTTGCGCCAGAGAATGTCGATACCACCACTCAGAACATGATTTAACAGATCGTACTTCGGCGAAATATTGTCGAACATCTCGGCAACCTGCTCGCGCTTGGAGGTAGCTTTTTCTTTATAGGGAACTATCATAAAGAGTGAAAGAGTGAAAGAGCGAAAGAGCGAAAGAGCGAGAGAGCAACTTCGTGACAGGCTCTTCCGCTCTTTCACTCTTTCGCTCTTTCACTCTTTGCCCAAACCTCTTGTTTTGCAGGAAAGTTTCGGCAGACCGGACATTGCGTTTGGGGGCGGTTCTGCGTAGTTTGCTGATGTCTTATACAATCAACGCAATGCCGAACCCGATTCTGCCCCTGTTACTTTCTTTTCCGCTGCTACTGTTGCCCCCCAAAACCGTTCACCAGCGTATGCTTACGCTCGATACGCACGCCGACGCGCCAATTATGATGCAGAAACCCGGCTTCGACGTGGGGCAGCGGCACGATACCCGGCGCGACATGTCGCAGATTGATTTTCCGCGCATGAAAGACGGCGGCATGGATGCCATGTTCTTCGCCGTGTACACCGCGCAGGGGCCGCGCACACCCGAAGGCCATGCCGAAGCCAAACGCAATGCCCTGCACCAGTTCGAACTGATTCACGACGCCCTGAAAAAATATCCGAAACTGGCCGAACTCGCTACCACGCCCGCCGATGCGTACCGACTCGAAAAAGCCGGGAAACGCGCCATTTTTATTGGCATGGAAAACGGCTATCCGGTAGGCGAAGACCTGAGTCTGTTGAAGACCTACTACGATTTGGGATGCCGGTACATTACGTTGTCGCACTTCGCCAACAACGCCATCTGCGATTCATCGACCGATCCCGACGGGCCGGAACATAACGGCCTGAGCGCGTTTGGGCGGCAGGTGGTGCAGGAAATGAACCGGCTCGGTATTATGATCGATATTTCGCACACATCCGATAAAACGTTTTACGACGTACTCGAACTCTCCAAAGCTCCGGTGATAGCGTCGCATTCCAACGCCCGCGCTCTCTGCGATTTCCCTCGAAACATGACCGACGACATGATTCGGGCCATTGCTGCCAAAGGTGGGGTAGTGCAGGTCAATTTCGTGAGCGATTATCTGCGTAAACCCTCCGAAGCGCACCGGCAGGCGTTAACCAAAATTCGGATGGCGAACGTAGGCCGTGTAGCCTCGCCCGAACAGGAGGCCCGGCAGCAGGCTCTGACCGACTCCGTGAAGCGCGTTTACGCCCAGGAACGCGCCAGCCTGACTGACATCGTCAACCACATCGATCACATTGTAAAGCTTACCAGCGTCGATAACGTGGGTATCGGGTCTGATTTCGATGGGGGCGGGGGCGTCAATGGTCTGGAAGACGTAAGCCAGATCGAAAACCTGACCGCCGAACTCCTGAAACGGGGCTATTCAGAAAAAGACGTCGCCAAAATCTGGGGCGGCAATCTACTGCGCGTGCTGAGTCAGGCGAAGCGGTTATAACCGCTGCATCAGCCGGACCACCATCTCGTTTTTCCACGATATAAAATCGCCCGCTGCGATATGAGTTCGTGCCTGCCGAACCAACCAGAGATAGAAGGTCAGGTTTTGCAGACTGGCGATTTGCCCGCCCAGCAGTTCGTCGGCTTTGAACAGGTGGCGCAGATACGATTTGCTGTAAAACGTACTGGCATAGCCGCCCAACTCCGCGTCGATGGGGCTGTAATCACGGCTCCATTTTTCGTTTTTGATGTTGATAATGCCTGCTGTAGTGAACAACAGGCCGTGCCGGGCGTTGCGGGTTGGCATCACACAATCGAACATATCGACGCCCCGCGCAATGGCTTCCAGAATGTTGGCGGGTGTGCCAACGCCCATCAGGTAGCGGGGTTTGTCGGCGGGCAGAATCTCGTTCACTAACTCAATCATGGCATACATTTCCTCGGCGGGTTCGCCCACGGCCAGCCCCCCAATGGCGTTGCCTTCGCGCTCTTTACTGGCGATGACTTCGGCAGACTGTCGGCGCAAATCGGGGTAGGTGCTGCCCTGCACAATCGGGAAGAGCGTTTGTCGATAGCCGTAATAGCCGTCGGTGCCGTCGAAGCGGGCAATGCAGCGGTCGAGCCAGCGGTGCGTCATCTCCATCGACTGTCGGGCGTAGCCGTACTCACAGGGGTAGGGCGTACACTCGTCGAAAGCCATGATGATGTCGGCCCCGATTGTGCGCTGAATGTCCATAACTCCTTCGGGCGTGAAGCGGTGACTGGAACCGTCGATGTGCGATTTGAACGTAACGCCTTCTTCTTTAATCTTGCGTGTATTCGACAGTGAATACACCTGATACCCACCCGAATCGGTCAGAATAGGCCGCTGCCAGCCGTTGAAGCCGTGCAGTCCACCGGCTCCGTTCAGCACGTCGAGGCCGGGGCGCAGATAGAGGTGGTAGGTATTGCCGAGGATGATTTCGGCGTTAACGTCGGTTTCGAGTTCGCGCTGATGAACGGCTTTTACGGTTCCCGCCGTACCAACGGGCATGAAAATTGGTGTCTGAATTGGCCCGTGATCGGTGGTCAGCGTACCCGTGCGGGCCTTTGACTGCGGATCATGGGCAGTAATCGAAAAAGTCATAGCACAAAGATAAGGATGGAACGCGGATGACGCGGATTGTGCGGATCTACACGAAATCGGTAAAATAAATCGGTGTAAATCTGTAACATCCGTCCAATCCGTGTTCCATCCTTATCTTTGCGGTTTCATGCAGAAAATCAATCAACTACCGGGTAAACGTTTCCTCTTTTTGTGATTACGGCATTGCTGATCGCCTGGCTGGTGACACTGAGTGTCCAGCTCTTTTTTATTCTCTTTGTATTTTCCCGAACGGCTTTTTATAAACAACCGGAGTATGGGTCTGGCGAGTCCACGCCGGGCGAATCCACGCCGGGCATAACTGTGGTTGTTTGCGCCCACAACGAACTCGCTAACCTGACCGAACTGCTGCCGCTGCTGAATGCACAACAGTACCCAGAATTCGAGGTGCTGGTAATGGACGACCGCTCGACCGACGGCACCGATACCTACTTGGAAAACGAAGTTGCTGGCCTGGAACATGTCCGGTTTATTCATATCGATGGCGAGCATGAACACGTTACGCCCAAAAAATACGCGCTGACCATCGCGCTGAAAAAAGCCAGATACCCTACCGTACTGCTCACCGACGCCGACTGCCGACCCGCGTCTGATGGCTGGCTGGCAGGTATGGTAGCCGGGCTGACCAATCCTGCTAAATCGCTGGTGCTGGGTTTTTCGCCCTACGAACGTCGGGCTGGTTTGCTGAATCTGCTGATCCGGTCCGAAACGTTATTCACGGCGGTGCAGTATTTCTCGCTGGCACTGGCCGGTCGACCCTACATGGGTGTGGGGCGCAATCTGGCGTATCGAACAAAATTATTCTTCGACAATAAAGGCTTTTATACCCACAAAAACGTACTCGGTGGCGACGACGATCTGTTTGTCAATGAGGTAGCTACGTCTCGAAATACTGCCGTTTGCCTCGACCCCGACACGTTTACGTGGTCGCAGCCGAAAGAGACCTGGGCCGCGTGGCGGACGCAGAAACGGCGGCACCTGAACGTAGGACAGTATTACAGACCCGGCCATAAACGGCGGCTTGGCCTGCTGGTTGGCTCGCACGTGTTGACGTGGGTGCTGGCGTTGGTTGCCGGGGTGGTGCTGCTGGTAAAAGAACTGCTCCAGCAACCGTTTACACCCGACGAATGGCTACTTTTGCTTATTGCAGCGGGCTTGTTCGCATGTCGATGGCTATTATTCTGGGGTATCGTCGGGCGCATCAGCTACCGGCTGGCCCATACGGTTCACTGGGGGATCATGCCCGTTGTTGACACAATGCTTGCCATTTATTACGGTTTCGCCGGGCTGCGAACGCTATTTCGCCGAAAGAAGAAAAAATACGCCTGGTGAGGTAGCCAAATGTTTTGCTTTTACAAAATGGAGTTGATCTTAAAATACTTCCCTAATCTAACCGAGCGGCAGCGTGAGCAGTTTGCGGCTCTCGATGGGCTTTACCGCGACTGGAACGCTAAAATCAACGTGATTTCGCGGCAGGACATCGATGCGTTATACGAAAAGCATATAGTGCACTCGCTCGGTATCGCGAAGGTGGTTGCATTCAAGCCTGGCACCGAAGTGCTCGATGTTGGTACAGGGGGCGGGTTTCCAGGCATTCCGCTGGCGATTCTATTTCCACTGGTCGATTTTCATCTGGTCGATAGCATCGGTAAGAAAATAAAGGTAGTGCAGGAAGTGTCCGATGCACTCGGTCTGACCAACGTAAAGGCCGAACAGGCCCGCGTAGAACAACTTGATACCACCTACGATTTTGTGGTAAGCCGGGCTGTTACGCGCCTGAAGCCGTTTCTGGGCTGGGTGCGGTATAAGATTCTGAAAAATGGCAACAACGACCGGCGGAACGGGGTTTTATACCTGAAAGGGGGCGATTTAGCTGAAGAACTCGCCGAAATACCCGACCGTTACCGGGTTTTCGAGCTTTCTGACTACTTTAGCGAACCGTTTTTCGAGACTAAAAAAGTGATTTACATACCAAAAAAGTGAACTGTGATTCGTGGGATTAGGCTGACTGACTTTGATTACTTCGCCTTCGGCGATGAATTGAAAATAATCAGAGTCAGTCAGCCTAATCCCACGAATCACAGTTCGAGACACATATGAACGAGCGTTTTTCTTCCAGCAGTTTCAAGGACCCCATCCGGCGTGATGTGATTGAGTTTAACGACAAGGGTGTTACGTTCCGCGTCAAAAAGCTCATTGGCGGTACCGACAACTTCGTGTTCTACTCCGACATTTCGGGCGTAGAAATCGACAATGGTATATTCTTTTCAACGATCCGCATCATTCCGCGTGCCCGGCCCGAAATTATCATCCAAAACTTCACCAAGGGCGATGCTCGCCGGGTAAAGGAACTGATTCTGCAAAACGTACCGAGCAACCGCCCCGACGCATTCGGTGGCCCTACCAACGGCAATTATCCAGTCCGCTGATTGTCAGGCGCGTTGAAAGCTACCGGGTAAGTAAGCCCATTTTTTTATCATTTTTTGCGGGACAAACTTGCGCAGTATCACTTTCAGCCCTACTTTTGCACCCACATTAACCGACACACTCCCGAATAGCTCAGTCGGTTAGAGCATCTGACTGTTAATCAGAGGGTCGCTGGTTCGAGCCCAGCTTCGGGAGCAAAAGCCGCAAAACAGCCTGTTTTGCGGCTTTTTTGTGGTACAATTGTAACATTTTTGTAGATCGATACTGATATGATTGTTAGCATAACCCCTGTTGTTGAGTTATTTGATAATTATGTTGGCGATCAATACAACAAGCGCATATTATTTTCAGGGAAATTTGGTTCAGGTAAATCTTACTTTCTAAAAAGTTTCTTTAACGAGCGCGAGCTTAAATATTCTTGCTTTTATATTTCTCCCGTTAATTATGTAGTTAGCGGGAATGAAAATATCTTTGAATACATTAAAATAGATATTGTTAATCAATTGTTAAGATACCCTTTACTTGTTGATAGTACGAAAATTAAATTAGGCGATGATAAATTTATTTATGAATACATAAAAAGCTCTCCTGTTAAGGCCGTTGAATTATTGTTGAGTATAGTCAGTCCAATAGTTCCATTTGCGGAGAGTATTAAAGGTGGGCTTATAGGTCTAAAAGATGGCTTAGATAAATTTAATGAGTTCAAAAAGAAATTTGAGCCATTACATAAAACTGATCTTAGTGTTATCGAAGATTATATAGACAACTCTATGCAGTTGAAGGGTAGTATTTATGAGGATGATATTGTGACAAAGATAATTCGAGGTTGTATTGAATATTTAAATTCCAAAAATCAAACTGTACTTATTATTGATGATTTAGATAGATTAGACCCTGAACACATTTTCAGAATTTTAAATATTCTTAGTGTTCATAATGAGAACTTTGATTCTGATAATAAATTTGGTTTTAGTAAGGTAATCGTTGTGTGTGATATTGATAATATTAAAAAAATTTTTGAGCATAGATATGGAGCTGAAGTAGATTTTGAAGGCTACATTGACAAATTCTATTCGCAAGATATTTTTAGGTTTGACAACGAAAAGGCAGTAAACTTTTTCTGCGATAGCGTTATTGCTCCTTTGTTAAATGATGATGGATGTGAGTTTATTCTGAAATCAATTCTTAGAGAATTAGTCGCACAGGAGAAATTAACTGTGCGAAATCTAATCAAAGCGAAAGTATTCTTAAAAAAAGAACTTTTTGAACCTTTCGACATAACAAGAAATACTATTAACACTCGTTACCCTTTTCCGCGTAGTGAATCTGAAGGAATGTCCATTTTAAAGCTTGGAAGGGTAGCTAAAATCCTTGATGGTAAGACTGTTGGCTTATATGTTAGTTCAGGTGATCTGCCAATTTTGAAAGTTATAAAAATGCTTTCAATAATGTGTGGTGATTACGTTAGATTGAAGAGAGATATTGAATATTTATCTAAAAATAATTCAAACGTAAGTTTTTGGGCGCAAGATGATATTGATAAAATAATCAGTGTAGTGTGTATAGCGAGCAAAGTATTGTTTAACTTGCATAATCCTATTAATATTTTTTTTAACAACGATGCCGCAAGCTCCGGCGATCAGAATTCAATAGAAGATCCCAAAGCACATGTATTTAGCAATGTTATTGGTATTAGACTTGGTTGGCAGCAGTACGACAAAGATATATCGTATTATGCTAACGCCACGCATTTTATACCTGAATCAAGTGATTTAGGAAGAAAAGGCATAAAATTATGTGATATTTTAGATTTGATGAGTGCTTTCTTGTACAGCTTAGAAAAGCATGGTTTGCATAACAAATTAGGACTTAGTGGAAAGTAATTTTTATATAAAGAAGAACAAAACCCAATTGCAGCAACTCTGAGAGAAGAAGGCCGTATCAACCCGCTTTGCTTCAAAATTTCGCTCACAATACAGGTACTTTTGGGTGTAAAAGAAGTTTGTAAATTCTTGATACGAACCCGGAAACATCGGGTCGTAAATACGCTTACTTTTTACTTTACTGTTGGCCTGGCATAACTCAGCGAACTCGATCAGATTGAGATGGTATCTGAATCCAGTGGAGAACAAGATTGAATCAGCCTGATTACTCCAACACGTTTTTCAACTGTTTTGCGCGGTCTTTGTGCGTGTTGTCGTCGGCCAGAATTTTCTTTGCTATGTCGCGAACCTGATCGGTGGGAGCGTCGTCGCGCAGGTCTTTGGCAAGGTCGATGGTCTTGTTGTTAACGGTCCCCATCTCTTTGAGGTATTGAATATCGAAGGCAGTGCCTGCTTTTGTGTTCTGCAACTCGCTAACACGATCTTCGCCATCGTCCGACAGCCCGGCGGGCAGCGTCACGTTAAGTTGCCGGGCCGCGTCGCGCAGGCTTTTTTCGCTCTGCTGATGGGCGTTCATGGCCTGTTGCGCGTATGATCTGACTTCGGGGTTGGTAGCCTTCTGGAGGGCTATCTTGCTCAATTCATACTCGGTAAGGCCCATGCTGAACAAATCGACCATGTAGCCAGCTACTTGTTTGGCCTCTTTCTTGGCATCGTCGCTCATGGCCGTAGCCTGTTTGTCGATGCGGGCTTCGTTTTGTTCCTGCGCCTTGTCTTTGGCGTCATTGCCACAAGCCGTCAGTAAACACGCAGCCAATAATAGGGTTCCCGCTGTACTTGTTTTCATAGTCTGTTGATCTATTCGTAGAAAGAACGGTTTGCCCCGCGCGTTGTTCACCGACAAAGCCGCTTTTCAGTGGTGGGATACCGGAATAAGTTCTTAAATTTCTGTTAGTGAAGGGCTTTGTGTGCTACGGCCTTCGCTGACAGCTATGCGTTTACGCCTATTTCTGGTAGTTTCCATTCTCGTCTGCGCCGGGGTTTCGTCGTTGCTGGCACAGCCTGATGCCGCACGGAATACAGTAGATCGGCACCTCGCACGAGCTGAGCAACTCACTTCTTCCCAACCCGAACAAGCCCTGACTGCTGCGAAAACCGCCCTGACACTGGCAAAAAGAAATCACCTCGCATTATCTGAAGGGAAAGCGTACCAACTCCTGACTCGCATCCATGCCGAACGTAGTGAATATACCCGCGCCCTTGAAGCGAGCAAGGCGGGAATCGCTATTTTCATAAAGCTGGGCGAGCACAAGGAAACCTGCAAAATGTACATCGGGTTGGGCATCATAAACCGGTATCTCAAGCAGTATTCTGCCAGTGTCGAAGCCAACGTGCGGGCGGAAAAAATAGCGCAGGAGCATGGATTTAGCCCGCAATTAGCGGCTATTTATGGCAACCTCGGCAATGTTTACTTCGACCAGGAAGACTACGACCGTGCACTGCAATACCATCTGAAATCACTCCAGATCAATCAGACGCTCGGCGACGAACAGGGAGTGGGGAATACGTTCCATAACCTGGGCATGGTCTATCGTATCCGAAAGCAGTACGACAAAGCACTGGAGTACTACAACCGGTCGCTCGCCGTTGACCTTAAAAATAATGATAAGCGTAACATAGCCATTTCGTATCTCGACCTTACCCGGCTGTTTCTTGAGCAGAAACGCTTTGGGGAGGCACTGCCCTACGCACAGAAAGCGTTGACGACAGCCCGCCATTTCCAGGCGAAACACCTTGAAGAACAGGCACTATCGCTACTGCCTATTATCCACGCAGCCTTAAGCAATCAAGAACAGGCCCTGAGCTTTTATGAGCTATATAACCACCTGTCAGACAGCTTACGGTCGGCGGAGTTATCAAAGCAGATTGCGGATATGCAGGCGCGATATCAGGGCGAACAGAAAGACCGCGAACTGAGCGTGCAGAAACTCCGTCTGGAAGCCCAGCAGGCGTCGCTCAGCCAGCAGCGCACGCTCATCGTCGCGCTCATTGCCTTAGCCCTGCTGAGTGGGCTGATTGGCTATCTGCTGTTTAATCGGTATAAGCTCCGGCAGCGCAATAAGCAACTTTTGCTGGAAAACGAACAATACCAGCTTTCGCGAAGTCTGCAACTCCGGCAGGAAGTTGACGAAACAATCAACTACTTCGCTACGTCGCTCTATGGCAAAAACACGGTAGACGAAATACTGTGGGACGTGGCTAAAAACTGCATTGCCCGGCTGGGCTTCGTCGATTGCGTAATCTACCTGCTCAACGATGACCAAACGGCCCTCATTCAGAAAGCCGCCTATGGCAATAAAAACCCGGAAGCTTACGCTATTTTCAACCCGATAGAAATTCCGCTTGGCGAAGGCATTGTAGGGAGCGTAGCCCGAACGGGCAGGCCCGAAATTGTAGCTGATACTACGCATGACCCGCGCTATGTCGTGGACGACGAAATACGCTACTCGGAACTGGCCGTACCGCTGTTGCTTCAGAACAAGGTTATCGGCGTAATCGACTCGGAGCATCCTGAGAGAGGTTTTTTTAAGGAATACCACCGGGAAGCCCTGCAAACCATTGCGGCCATCTGTAGCAGTAAAATTGCGCAGGCTCTGGCCGATGAAGAAGCGAAAAAGGCCAAAATTCTGCAAATCGAAGCAGAATATATGCGGAAATTAGACCAGGTAAAGTCGCAGTTTTTTGCCAACATTTCGCACGAGTTTCGCACCCCACTTCAACTGATTCTGGCCCCGCTGCAAAAACGGGAAGCCATCAGCCCCGAAGAAACCCACATGATGGAACGTAACGCCAACCGACTGCTCCGGTTGGTGAATCAACTGCTCGATCTGGCAAAGGCCGAAATGGGGATGCTCACCCTGAACCGGCAACGGGGTCATCTGATTCGCTTTCTTCGGCAGACGGCGCAGTACTTCCAGCCGATGGCTGCGAGTAAGCAGATAACGTATCAAATTGACTTGCCCGACACCGAATGGGTGGCGGATTTCGACCGCGATAAGCTCGAAAAAATTGTGTATAACCTGCTGTCCAACGCCATCAAGTTTACCCCGGCGGGGGGAGGGGTAACGCTATCTGCCAACATAGAACCGGCTACCGGCCTTCGGCTGGTGGTCAGCGACACGGGCATCGGCATTCCCGAATCGCTGCAAACCCGCATCTTCGACCGCTTCTACCAGGTTGATCCCTCACGAACGCGAACGTTTGAGGGTAGCGGCCTGGGGCTGGCGTTGACCAAAGAATTGGTCGATTTGTGCGAAGGCTCGATCAACGTAGCGAGTCAGCCCGGTCTGGGCACCACCTTCGTAGTCTGGTTGCCGCTGAAAGGCGACGTAGCACAGGTGGCAGACGGCCTACAGGTAACGATGCCCGCTGCGTTTACCGGGCAACCCCTCCACAGCGACGTAGCTGCTTCTGAATCATTGGCAGAGAACCAGCAAACCGATGTCAGTCAGGAGGATAAGCCCACGCTGCTGCTGGTGGAAGACCACCCTGAATTGAACGATTACCTCCGCCAGCAACTCGCCGACCGTTTCCGGGTTGTGCAGGCCATGCGGGGCGACGAAGGATTGCAACTGGCTCGTCAGGTAATTCCCGACCTGATTATCTCCGACGTAATGATGCCGGTGATGGACGGTTTTGCGATGACCCGTCACCTGAAAGAAGACGATCTCACCAGCCACATACCAGTTATTCTGCTGACGGCCAAAGACGATGTCGATTCGCGCAAAGAAGGCTTTGAGGGCGGGGCCGAGCAGTACTTAGCCAAGCCGTTTGCACTGGACGAACTGGTAGCCCGTATAAACAGCCTGCTTACCCAGCGCGATGTGTTGCGCAAGAAATACAGCCGGGAAGTGATCATGCAACCGACAGGCGCACCCATCCGCGACCGGGAGGCCGAGTTTCTGGAGAAAACCATCCGCATCATCGACGAACACATGGCCGATGAGCGGTTCAGCGTGGAGACCCTTCAGAGAGAAATGGGCATGAGTCGGATGCAGTTGCACCGCAAGCTGAAGGCTCTCACCAACCAGTCGGCCTCCGATTTTATCCGCTACATCCGGCTTCAACGGGCCGCCGACCTGTTGAAGCAACCCGGCATTCAAATTACTGAAGCCGCTTATCTGTCTGGGTTCACGCACCTTTCCTACTTCGCCAAATGCTTTAAAGAACAGTTTGGTGTGTTGCCGTCTGAGTACGTCAGGCAGAAGGAAGTGAAGGCTACAGATTTGTAATGAACCTATTTAGAATTATAGCATCTCGTAAGGAAATCTGTTAATGTATTATGCCGTATGTATGGCTGGCGCAAAGGAGACGCAAAGGGTTGCGTCTGTACACGGGACGATCAAATGTAGAGACGCAACCCTTTGCGTCTCCTTTGCGTCAGCCATCATCCCCTTTGCGTCTCCTTTGCGTCAGCAACACGCCAGAGGTAGTTTAGCTGGATATAAAGTGTTAATAATCAGGTATTTATAATTATGAACTTCTCGTGTTACATCCGTGCTATTTTTTGGGAAATCCGTGTTAGCCCCCGCCTGAGAGCTGGCAATACCTTTGTCACCGTAAGGTAATCGCCGAATCACCTGTAAGCAGAAGGCAGCTAATTTCTCGTTTTTTTACACACATTATCATGAAAGTTGTGAGAGTATCCATCGCTTTTTCGCTCTTGCTGATGGCACTCAGCGGATGCGAAGAACGCTTTATCCAGCGACAAGACCTGACGGCACGGGCCGACGGGTTTGTGCCCAACACGCCCCCGGAAGGTCCCGGCGGCTACAAAGACAGTCCGGGAGGGCAACCCCTGCCATACCCGACCATTACTAAGCAGACGTTTGTTCCTGAAGATAGTAAGTATGCCCAGCTCAAAACGCTCACCTGGCGGATCGAATGGCCGAACTATCCGGGCGGTACCGACCAGAACAAGATTCCGACGGTGTTTACGCTATCGAACGGGGTGCTCAACAGTTTCGACTTCCTCAACAGCCGACCGGCTGCCACTACGTATAAGACCAATTTCAATTTGTATCACAACACCAAATTAGAGACGTCTACTACGCTGCTGGACGAAATGCCTCGCGTGTGCTGTTCTGGTGGTCAAATGGAAGCCACCTGGTTCAACCAAGTCTATTTTTATAATCCGGTTCAGACCATCCAGCATTAGTGACAGAGAGGCCAGATAAGTTTGAAACCTACTGGGTAGATAACAGCAACGAGCCTCCGGTGTATCAGCAGGGTGATTTATTCCTCTTCAAGCTGACTGAGCAGCATCTTTACGGCGGCATCCGCATCGTCTCCATGACGCCCCGCATTATTGAGGTCTATCTGGCCGTACCGAACATCTGATTTGGCCTAACCGCCTTCCCACAACGTAGTAATGCCGTATGGCCGGAGCAGGAGTCTGCTCCGGGTTGGGGAAGCCATATCCTACATTTTCCAAACCAATACACTTAACAATCATGCGTACTTCCTTTGCACACCTCTCTGTAAAAGTCTGTTTAGCAGGCTTTCTGTTCAACCCCACTCAACTGCTGGCCCAGCAATGGCAAACATCCGGCAATAACCTCTACACGGCGACCAATGTGAAAGTCGGTATCGGCCTCACCGGACCTGCGCGGAGCTTAGAATCATTTCAATTAGGAGAAAATTACATCCGCGTCACTTCCTATGGCGGTGCATCCCTCTCCAGTCACGCAGCAGGTCTCGAACTGCGACGAAGTTTAGGGGCAACGTCTAACATCTGGTCCATCAACAACGAAGACCACTTTCGCATCCGGCACAACGGCGACCTGATGTTTGCCATGTCCCCTGATATGGCCCGGTTGGGCATCAATCTCGACAACCCGGTCGAATTTACCATCTACGGAAAAAACGTGACCAAATCGGGCAATTCTGTGGTGGACGGTGCCCTGCGCCTGCACTCGCGAGTAGGCGGCAATATCCACATGCTGGCCCTCGATGGCAACCAGATGGAAAGCAGCGACCCGCTGTACCTGAATAATGAGTCGGATAAAGACATCCTGCTGGCCAACGGCGGAGGGCGCGTGAAAGTCGGCACCACCGACAACGAAGCTCGGTTCAGCGTAGCGTCGGAGAGCGATATGCAGTTGAAACTGATCAATCCCGGTGGCAGTGGAGCGGCCTGGCGGATTGGCGTGGCCAACAGCAACTGGGGGGCCGGTGCCGGTAAGCTGGTGTTCTCGAAAACGGCCAATTCCAGCGACGCCACAATGGTCATCACGCCCGCCGGGAACGTAGGTATCGGCCTCACAACGCCCTCTAAAACCTTGCATGTAAATGGTACGACCAGCACGAAAATCCTCGAAATTACGGGCGGTGCTGACTTTGCCGAACACTTCGATATCGAAGCAGACGAAACACTCGTGCCGGGCACGGTGGTCAGCATCGACCCTAACAAACCGGGGCAACTGCGAGTAGCGCGGCAAGCCTACGACAAAACGGTGGCCGGTATCGTGAGCGGTGCGGGCGACGTACAGCCTGGTATGCTGATGGGGCAGGCTGGTACGCTCGCCAGCGGGCAACACCCGGTGGCCCTGACGGGACGCGTTTATTGCCGGGTCGATGCGCAGTATGGAGCCATCCGCCCCGGCGACCTGCTTACTACATCGCCCACGGCGGGCCATGCCATGAAGGCGTCGGACGGCGGGCGGGCGCAGGGGGCCATCCTCGGCAAAGCCATGACGTCGCTGGAAACAGGTACGGGGCTGGTGCTGGTGTTGGTGAGTCTTCAGTAAGGTACGTTAACCACACAGCAATTATGAATCCAATCAAACTCTTGCTCTTCATTCTGCTCTGCCCGGTCGGTGTGCCGGTGCTGGCTCAGAAAATGGTGCCGCATTCGTTTCGGTATCAAGCCGATACGTCGGACCGTGCCACGACAGGCCGTGACCAACTCCGGTTTCTGACGCGGGTGACGCAGCCCAACACGACCTTTCTGCGGCTGTATTTTGCCGGTACGCAACTCGGCGAAGGCAGTTATCTGGTGCTCGACGGCACCGATGGCACCCGGCAGGAACTCAGAAAACAGGACCTCGAAAACTGGCGGTACAGCTCGGCCTATTTCAACGGCCAATCGGTGAATGTATCGTTGTTCACAGCTCCCGGCGACCAAAACATGGTCAGTATCAGTGGTATGAAAGTGAGCGACGAATTGGCACGCTTAGCCAGCAATGACCGTCAGCCAGCGCAAACGCAGCCGGGTGCGCGGCAGGCGGTTTCTACCCCGGCGAGCCTCACCGAAACCTACTCCCACGCAAAGGCCGTGGGGCGGTTTACTGACGGGGTGGAGGCCGCCGGTACGGGCTGGATTGCGCCCAACGGGGCCATCGTGACCCTAAGTGGTGGCTACGATGTGATTGAATTCAACGTACCCCCTTCAGTTGGAACCACCGTCCAACACCCGGCCCCTCAGGACCAGTACCCGGTAAATTACGGTAATACCGCTGAAGGCACTCATAAGTTTGTCTTTAAAGGAGAGGGTTGGATCTCGAAAGTGAGTTGGAAAGTTGTGGAGGCACTTCCAAATAACATCACAGGGCTAAGGCCGGGCGAACGCCAACAGGAGTACTTTCGGATTGCCAAAAACCCAAGCAATTATATCCTTGACAAACTGAAGGACGCGTCGGTCGACCTGTTTCATTATGGAACTTACAATGGCCCTGTTCTGGAAGGCAATTTAAATTTCAAAAATCTACAGTTGACGCAAACGTCCCTGCAGAAGCAGAACAACTCCCTGGACTATGACCTCCCCTACGCAAGTGACGACCGTGACCTGTTCGTGGTGTATTCCACGAATTACCTGGCCTATGGTGCTCCTATTGCTTACGAGGGTTCCAACGTAGCCATCGGTGTACACGACCGCAGCAACGAGGGAAAAAATCCCGCCGTTGGCCCTGGTTTTCAGAGCGACAGTTTTCGGAATGGCCTCGCCCGGTTCTTTTCCGACAAATCAGCTTATGTGGACCTTGAAGGTCTATATGACCAGCCTACGGGCGAGATTCACAGGCCCTACCTCACGGTGCAGCAGGCGGCTCAACACACACCCGACGATTATACAGTGTATATCGCCAAGGGTACGTATCCGGGGGCGGTCACGTTCAACCAGCCCCTAACGCTACGGGCACCGGTCGGTAAGGTCGTCATCGGTTCGGCGAATGGCAGGGGTCGGCGGGCGGCTGAATCATCCGTTGCCCGAAACGTAGCGATGGCTGAAAGCATGGGCAACCAGTCGCGGCTCGAAAACCCGGAAATGATTGCGCGGGTGCGGGCGTATCCGAATCCGTTCCGCGAGCAGACCGAAATAAAATACCCGTTTGCGGAGGGAGGCCCCGTTTCGGTGAACATACTCAATACGGCGGGTGTATCCGTCGCAACGTTCAACCTCAGCAACGTAGCAACAGACTCGAATGGCGTACAATGGAACGGTACTGACCAACGTGGAATGCCAGTACCCGCCGGGTTGTATATCATTAACGTGAACAACGGTCGTCAGACGTTCACGACCAAGGTACTTAAACAGTGAACTTTCCTCTTACTCTTTACAAAACAAAAAAATCATGAAGAATTTAGTTGCAGTAGCTATTTTGGGTGTCGCGCTGACGGGCGTGGCGTTTGCTCAGGCTCCGTCGAAAAAAGTGGTGGGAAACAACGACAGGACGCGGGTGGCGGTGGTCGAATTTACGCCCGGCCCGAAGGCGTCGGGCATGTCGGCAGAGGCTAAGCGGCAGCTTCAGGCCAGCATTGCGTTCCGGCTTATGAAAACCAACCAGTTTGACATTTACGATGTACGGCACACGAGGGAAGCGTCGCAGGCCGACCTGGAAGCGGTGAACGGTGCTTCGACAGCCGCTGCGGTGCGCGTTGGCAAGCAGCTTCAGGTCAGGTACGTGCTGACGGGGACAGTCGATGAATACAATACGCAAGGTTCCGCCACGCTCAAAACCCGGCTCGTGGAGGTGGCTACCGGCAAGGTCAAATACGCCGACGAGCTATCGCACCAAAGCACGAAAGAGATGCGCACGGGTGGAGATGTTGAAATGAAGACGAACGTACTGCTCCCCATAACGCTAAAGCTGGCTGATACGCTCGCGGCAGAGGAGCTTTGATGCTAATCACAAAACCCTATCCCGATGAATGTCGAAATCAGAAAATTGATGCCCGATGACGTAGCGTCGTTTATGGAACTCATTCATCTGTTCCGCGACGTTCTCGAAACCGATAAAGTAACGAGTGCCCGGCCCGAACACCTACAACGTCTGTTGGCCCGCCCCGATTTTCTTGTTTTTGGGGCGTGGTCCGACAAGCAGGTCGTTGGTGGGCTAACGGCCTACGTACTAACGCAGTATTATTCGGAAAAGCCAGTGGTTTATCTGTATGATATTGCCGTTAGCGAACCGTTTCAGCGGAAGGGAATTGCTACGGAGTTACTGACGAAGTTGACTCAATACTGCCGTAGTCTGGGTGTGGAGGAAGTATTTGTACAAGCCTATCAGGAAGACACAGAGGCCGTTAGCTTTTACCGGGCAACGGGCGGTGCTGCCATGTCGGTCATTCATTTTACGTATCCACTGCATGAACATATATAACTTCTCGTATTTTAAAGACGAACGCACAGCATAAGCCTGGTGAAAGCAGAGATATGCCTGTTCGGCCCTGGAAAACTAAGCCGTAATCGACAGTAGCGTCAGCCACGCTTCCTGAACGTTGTTTTCGGCCAGCAACTGTTTAGCGCGAAGGTGCAGCAGGTCAGGGAGGTACTGACAACCCGTGCGGGCTTCGTCGAACAACTCGTTCAGCACACCCGATGCACGGTAGGCGGCTACGTCGTCGGCGGTGGGGAGTGTCCTGATGCTGCCGAGCTTACCGAGGTCGTTGCCGGTCAGAATGTTGCTTTGGCGGACGTTGGCGGGCAGGGCATCGACGCCTGCGCCCATCTGCGGGCGACCTACTTCAAACAGGGCGTCGTGGCTGGCCCGCACGTACCAGTCGCCCCCAAGCCGCCCAACCAAATCGAGCCTGTGCGGGTCGATGGTGCCTTTCTCCGTTAAAATGGCGGGATTGACGTGCGCCAGTATCACCTCACAGATGACGAGCGTTCCGGCACCGGGGCCGTCGCCTACCGGCAGCAACTGCCTCACCCGGCACTCGAACGACACGAGTGCTTCGGCCACGCGGGGCGGCTTCACGCGCTCAGAAGGCAGTTCGGTAAATCCGGCTTTGGTAAACTCGCTCACGTGCCGGTCGAATTCCGCGCTCGCCAGCGACGTTTGCTCTACCATTGCATGACTGACCACGTTGATAACCACTTCGGGTACTTCTTCGACGTTGAGCAACGAATGCTTCTTATGACCGTGCCGATTGCGGGTGGGCGAAAACACCAGAATCGGCGGGTTGAACCCGAACATATTAAAAAAACTGTACGGAGCCAGATTAACGTGTCCTTCCTGGCTAACGGTACTGACGAAGGCAATGGGCCGGGGAGCTACGGTACTGTTGAGCAGCCGATAAAATTCCTGCGGTTGTAAGTCGGCGGGGTCGATGGTTTGTGTCATTACATTAGTTGGTGGATACAGCGAAAAATGCACTATTGGATAGCCTGTGGGTGTTTAGCAGGTCGAAACACAGGCAAAATACTACCTGTCACTTCGTCGAGGTCAATCCGAACCCCGTTTTTATTTCCCCAGCCGCGCAGCGTCACAGTGTCGCCGTCCTGCAAAAACGTGCGTTGTGAACCATCGGAGAGCCTGAGCGGGCGGTTGCCGTTCCAGCTTAGTTCAAGCAGCGAACCATAGCCGCCGGGGTCAGGGCCGGAGATAGTGCCGGTTGCCAGCACGTCGCCGATGTTCAGGTTGCAGCCGTTGACGGTATGGTGCGCCACCATCTGCGCGAAACTCCAATACAGATGCCGGGTATTGGTACGACTGATTATCATTTCATCACCGTCCAATGGCCGGAGAGCTACTTCTACCTGTAAATCAAAATGCCCGTCGCGGGCGGTTTGCAGGTAGGGTAGGGGCGTTGGCTCCTGCACGGGGCCAGCCACCCGAAACGGCTCCAGATCGATCAGCGGCACCACCCACGCCGACAAACTCGACCCGAAGTTTTTACCCAGAAACGGACCCAGCGGCTGATATTCCCACCGCTGAATGTCGCGTGCCGACCAGTCGTTGAACAGGGTAATGCCAAAAATATAGTCTTCAGCTTCGGCAATCGGCACCGGCTCGCCCAGCGGGTTGCTTTTGCCAATAATCAACCCTACTTCCAGTTCGAAATCAAGAGCCTGAGATGGTCCGAAAACGGGTTGCCCATCAACCCCCGACATCTGCCCCGACGGTCGGCGTATGGGTGTGCCGGATACGACGATGCTCGATGCACGACCATGATACGCCACAGGCAAATGCCGATAGTTGGGCAGCAGCGGTTCGCCGTTGGGCCGGAACATGCGGCCTACGTTTTCGGCGTGGTAGATACCCGCGTAAAAATCAGTGTAATCGCCGATGCGAACCGGCAGGTGCAGCCGCGCCCGGTCTTCGTGAATTAGCACCTGCGCCCGAACGTCGTTCAGGGCCGACTCATCGTCGCTAAGCAGGTGCCGGATTCGTTCGCCCACGGCCTGCCAGATGGGTTTGCCCAACGCAATAAATTGGTTGAGTGCGGGCCGGGCAAATACTGCCGGGTCGAAACCGAGGTCTTTGAAAAACCCTAATAGCCCTACAATTTCCAGATCAAGAATCTGCTGACCGTGTTTATAGCCCACGCGCGGGCTGCCGATGTCGTAACTAAAAATGCCGTACATTCACTCGCTAAAATTCTGATAAATCTGATCCATGATGCGTACAAAGTGCTGGTAATCATCGTCGCTTAGATCGCCCCAGCCTTTGCGCCGAATAGCCGATACCACGGGCAGCACCTCACTATATTTAGCCTCGCCCGCTTCGGTCAGATACACCGAAAACTTGCGCCGGTCGTCTTCGGCCATGCGCCGTTCGGTCAGGCCCTTCTGACTCAGCAGGTCGATGATGCGCGTTACCGTCGGCGCGTCTTTGGTGGTCATCTCGGCCAGCATATTCTGGCTGATACCGGGATTCCGGTAGAGGTGGTCGATTAATACCCACTGATCGACGGTCAGGTCGAAACCAGCGTCGTTAAACTGTTTTTGCAGGGCATTTCGAATTTTCTTGATTGTGGTGTCAATCTTGAAAAAGTAGGCACGTTTGTCGGAGGGGTGCGTCATTTCTGAGAACAGTAGGCAGCCAGCAGCCAACAGTGTTTGGCTATGACTGAAATATTTTCAGCAAAGTAAGCATACAGAGCGGCACTTCAACGGTTACCTGTTAGCACTTAGATGTTCACTGTTGGTTGCTGGCTGTTCACTGCTAACTGTCTTTCAAGCGTTTCCTCAATTTCCGGGATGGAATGGAAGAGTTGTTCAAACGAGTCGATGACAAAATATCGCTCCTGAAAACGGTCGATGATGTACGGCGTTTGGAGCAGCGTTGCCACGTCATACGGGTGCCGCTTCGGCACGTCGCTTTCCAGACTATACACCGTCTCACCCGGCGACGACAGAATGCCCCCGCCATAAATCCGCAGCCCCTCCGGTTCCCGAATCAGCCCGAACTCGACCGTGTACCAGTACAGCCGCGAAATCATGTCGATGGCGTCGGGGTTTTCAACGTGTCCGAGTGCGATACGGCTCAATTCCTGCAAGAAATCGCAGAAATGCTGATTCGTCAGTACCGGCACATGGCCGAAGGTGTCGTGAAACATATCGGGTTCGGGCAGGTAATCGAGCTGATCGCGGGTGCGGAGCCAGGTCGTGGCCGGAAACTTGCGGTCAGCCATCAGCTCGAAGAAATCGCGATTGGGAATCAGGCCCGGCACGGCCACCACCTGCCAGCCCGTAATGGGTTGCAAGCGCGGATTCAGCATATTCTCGAAATCGGGAATACGCACGTCCGGGAATCCCGACGCCAGAATCCCGTCCATGTATGTCTGACTCGCCCGCCCCGGCAGCAGTTCCATCTGCCGCTCGTAGAGCGTCCGCCAAACCGCCTGATCGTCGGCTGTGTATTTAGAATAGTTTTGGATCATGGTATGTATTTGTAGAGACGCAACCCTTTGCGTCTCCTGTGCGTCAGCAACAACCCATCCGGTTGTAGAGACGCAAAATCTTGCGTCTCTACGCGTGTTCATAACGTTCCTCGTAACGCCTGTTCGCGCTCGATGGCTTCGAAGAGGGCTTTGAAATTGCCTTTTCCGAACGAACGGGCACCTTTGCGCTGAATGATCTCGAAAAATAACGTCGGGCGTGGGCAGATTGGTTTGGTAAATATCTGGAGGAGGTAGCCCTCGTCGTCGCGGTCGACCAGCACACCAAGCGGACGGAGCGTAGCAATCTCTTCGTCGATTTGCCCAACGCGGTCGAGCAGATTGTCGTAATACGTGTCGGGGACGGTCAGAAATTCAACCCCCCGCTCGCGCAGCGTCAGCACGGTTTCCACGATATTGTCGGTTGCTACGGCGATATGCTGTACGCCCGGCCCGCCGTAGAAATCGAGGTATTCTTCGATTTGCGATTTCTTCTTGCCCTCGGCGGGTTCGTTGATCGGGAACTTCACGCGCCCGTTGCCGTTGCTCATCACCTTGCTCATCAGAGCCGTGTACTCGGTCGAAATGTCTTTGTCATCGAACGATACGAGTTGCTGAAAGCCCATTACGTCCTGGTAGAACTGCATCCACTGGTTCATCTCGTTCCAGCCTACGTTACCTACCATGTGATCAACGTATTTCAAGCCTGCATCAGCGGGCCGGTACGTAGGATTCCAGGCTTCGTAGCCGGGCAGGAAAATCCCGTTGTATGCCCCGCGTTCCACAAAAATATGCACCGTGTCGCCGTAGGTGTGAATGCCCGAACGCACTACGTAACCGTGCGTGTCTTCCTCACGCGTGGGCGGCATAAACGGTTTGGCTCCGCGTTTGGTGGTCTCGTCAAATGCCCGCGTGGCATCATCGACCCACAACGCCACCACCCGAACGCCATCGCCGTGCCGGTCGATGTGGCGACCAATTTCCGTATCGCCGTGCAGGGGCGAGGTTAGCACAAGCCGGATTTTGTCCTGCTGCACCATGAATGATTCGCGGTCGCGCAGGCCGGTCGATAGCCCTGCGTGGGCCACCGGCTGAAAGCCAAACGCGGTCTGAAAGTAGTGTGCCGACTGCCGGGCATTGCCTACGTACAGTTCGAGGTAATCGGTGCCATTGAGCGGCAGGAAATCAATGCCTTCGGCGGATTGGGGTTTGAGAAGTTCGAGTGTTTCCATCGGTTAACAGTGTTATGTGTAGAGACGCAAGATTTTGCGTCTCGTTGGCGAGATTTTGCGTCTCGTTAATAGCAAGATTTAAAAAACCATCCGGTCATGAGACGCAAAATCTTGCGTCTCTACGTTACAGCCACGACTGCCAATACTTTCCGTCGTCAATTTTCAATGCCTGTTCGGTAAGCATCAGCGGGCGGAATGTATCGACCATTACGGCGTATTCTTCGGTGCCGGTTTTGCCAATGCTGCGTTCCATTGCGCCAGGTGCGGGGCCGTGCGGAATGCCGCCGGGGTGTAGCGTAATGTGGCCGGGGGCAATGTCGTTGCGGCTCATAAAATCGCCATCGACGTAGTAAATAACCTCGTCGGAGTCGATGTTCGAGTGGTTGTAGGGAGCCGGAATCGCTTTCGGGTGGTAGTCGTACAGGCGCGGGCAGAACGAACACACCACAAACGTATCGGTCTGGAACGTTTGATGCACCGGGGGCGGCTGATGGACGCGACCCGTTATCGGTTCAAAATTCTGAATATTAAAGGCATACGGATAGTTGTAACCATCCCAGCCTACCACGTCGAACGGGTGCGTGGCATACACGAGCGTGTGCAATGAACCCTGTTTTTTGATTTTCATCACAAACTCGCCCGTCTCGTCGTGGGTTTCGAGGTTCTGCGGACGGCGGATGTCGCGCTCACAGAAGGGCGAATGTTCGAGCAGTTGCCCGAAATGGTTGCGGTAACGTTTGGGCGTGTAAATGGGCGAATGCGACTCTACGTAGAGCAGCCGCGTGTCGGCATTCCCTGAAGCGGGCCGATCAAAATCAATCTGGTAAATCATCCCGCGCGGAATCACCAGATAATCGCCGTACCCGAATGGAATCTGCCCAAACAGTGTGCGCAGCGTACCCGACCCGCGATGCACAAACAACAGTTCGTCGGCGTCGGCGTTTTTGTAAAAATAAGCGGTGAGCGACTGGCGTGGAGACGCCACCCCTACGGTCAGGTCGTTGTTGAACAGCAATGGTACGCGACTATCTAAGAAATCATCTGCCGGTTCGGCCTGAAAACCAATCAGTTTACGAGCCAGCATATTCTTCTGCACAGCGGCTTTCGGTGCCACGTCTACGCTCTCCAGCACGGCCCGCACCTGTGTAGGGCGGTGAACGTGATACAGCAGCGACGACATGCCATCGAAGCCAATGGTGCCGAACAACTGCTCGTAATACAGCCCCGAACCGTCTGGCTTCTCGAACTGCGTATGCCGCTTGGGCGGAATCTGACCGAGGGTATGGTAAAACATATATTGTTGTTATGGCAACTATTGTTATGCGCAAAGTTATAATAGCAACTAAATGAATAGCAAATTGTTGGGAAAATATTTAATGAAATGCTGATCGGGGAGATGAAAACGCACTTGGCTATCTTTCCATAGGCAACAGTCGGGCTTTTGCCTAATTTTGAACCGCACAGTTGACTGAACTCTGAAAAAATGCAACCAACGCTTTTAATTCTGGCTGCCGGTATGGGTAGCCGCTACGGTGGGATTAAACAACTCGATCAGTTCGGGCCGAACGGCGAGACCATCATCGACTATTCGCTGTTCGACGCCATTCGGGCGGGCTTCGGTAAGGTCGTGTTTATTATCCGCGAAGAACTTCGCGCCGACTTTGAGGAGATTTTCGCGCCGAAATTAGCCGGTAAAGTTGAGGTCGATTATGCTATTCAGGCACTTGATTCCTATGTTCCCGAAGAACTTGGCGAGGTGCGCCGAACCAAGCCCTGGGGTACGGGCCATGCCATGCTCTGTGCCAAAGACCACACACACACGCCGTTTGCGGTCATCAACGCCGATGATTTTTACGGTCTTGAAGCGTTTCAGCTTATCGGCGATTTCCTGACGACCGATACGCACGATGACCTGCACGCGATGGTAGGCTACGAAGTGCAGAAAACGCTGTCTGAAAATGGCTCCGTATCGCGGGGCGTTTGCGCCGTTGATGCCTACGGCCATTTGACGTCGGTTATTGAACGGACGAAGATTTATGAAAAAGACAGCGGGCCGACGGGTCGGCGCATCGTCTTTGAAGAAGGCGACGACCTAACGCCACTTTCGCCCGATACGCCCGTGTCGATGAACTTCTGGGGCTTCAAGCCATCGGTTTTTCCGCTGGTGCAGAAACAGTTCGAGAGCTACGCCATCGCCAACATCGATTCGCCCAAAGCCGAATTCTACATCCCAACCGTGATGACCAACCTGATTCAAACTGAAACGGGCCGCTGCAAAGTTTTCCGCAGCGCATCAGAATGGTTCGGCGTCACCTACCCCGACGATAAGCCGACCGTACAGGCCGCGCTTGCCAAACTGCACGAAACGGGCGCGTATCCGGCGCAGTTGTGGTAAAATGGAACACGGAATCTTTTCGTAATTTCGGTGTTTGGTAAACAGACGATTACACGGAATCATGATAGAACGACCCATTACCGACTGGCTCCCGCTGACCAAAGACGAAGTTGAAAAACGAGGCTGGGATGAAGTCGATATTATACTCGTTTCGGGCGATGCCTACGTCGATCATCCGGCGTTTGGCACGGCGGTAATTGGCCGCATCATGGAAAGCGAAGGATTCCGCGTTGCCATCATCGCCCAGCCCAACTGGCGCGACGACCTGCGCGATTTCAAAAAATTTGGCCGACCCAAATATTTCTTCGGCGTAACGGCGGGCTGTATGGATTCGATGGTGAACCATTACACGGCCAACAAACGCCTGCGTTCCAACGACTCTTACACGCCCGGTGGCGAAGCCGGTTTCCGGCCTGATTACGCCACTACGGTATACAGCAAAATCCTGAAACAGCTTTATCCCGACGTGCCGGTGCTGCTTGGCGGCATCGAAGCGTCGCTGCGCCGGGTTACGCATTACGACTATTGGAAAGACGAACTGATGCCGTCTATTCTGGTCGATTCGGAAGCCGACATGCTTGTGTATGGCATGGGCGAGCAACCCCTGCGCGAGATTCTGAAACTGGCGCGGCAGGGCGTTCCGTTCTCGTCGATGCGCAACATTAATCAGGTGGCGTTTCTGCACGACACCCGCACGGGCGACCTGCGCGACTACAACAACTGGGATACGGTTGAGCTGGCAAGCCACGAGGTTTGTTTGCAGGACAAAATCAGATATGCGGCCAACTTCAAAATCGTGGAAGTTGAGTCGAATAAGTGGCAGGCGAACCGGATTACGCAGCAGGTGAGCGATAAGGTGCTGGTCATTAATCCGCCGTTCAAAACAATGGACGAAGCCGAAATCGACAAGTCGTTCGATTTGCCGTATACGCGGATGCCGCACCCGAAATACAAAAAACGCGGGCCGATTCCGGCCTACGAAATGATCAAGTTTTCGGTGAACATGCACCGTGGCTGTTTTGGCGGCTGTAGTTTCTGCACCATTTCGGCGCATCAGGGCAAGTTCATTGCGTCGCGGTCGGAGAAGTCGGTGTTGCGCGAAGTAGACGAGATTACGAAGCACCCGGAGTTCAAGGGCTATATTTCGGATTTGGGCGGACCCTCGGCCAATATGTATAAGATGAAGGGTAAAGATGAGAGCATCTGCGCCCGCTGCCAAAGCCCAAGCTGCATTCACCCGGTTATCTGCTCAAACCTCGACACGTCGCACAAGCCGCTGACGGAGCTTTACCGCAAGGTCGATGCGAATCCGAACATCAAGAAAGCGTTTGTAGGGTCGGGCGTGCGGTACGATTTGCTCGTTGACGATTTTAACAAGAACAACGAAGACGGCAACCACGACGAGTACATGGAGCAGTTAGTGACGCGCCACGTATCGGGTCGGTTGAAAGTTGCCCCCGAACACACCGCCGATGATACGTTGCGGGTGATGCGGAAACCGTCGTTCAAATATTTCAAGCAGTTCAAGAAAAAGTACGATCAGATTCAGGACAAGCACAACCTGAATCAGCCGCTGATTCCGTACTTCATCTCGTCGCACCCCGGCTGCGAAGAGGCCGACATGGCGAACCTTGCTGCCGAGACCAAAGACATGGGTTTTCAACTCGAACAGGTGCAGGATTTTACGCCTACGCCCATGACGGTAGCCGAGGTGATCTACTATTCGGGCGTTCACCCGTATACGCTGAAGCCGGTGAAAACTGCCAAAACGCGCGACGAGAAATTAGCACAGAACCGCTATTTCTTCTGGTACAAACCCGAACATAAAGACTGGATTCGGAACCGGCTCACCAAGTTAAACCGCCCCGATCTGGTGGAGCGGCTGCTGGGTATGCCCAAGAAAAAAGCCAACGGCAAGCCTGATTATCAGAAGCATAAGCCGGGCTGGAAACGACGGCGGTAGCTGTTGGTGTTGTACTTTTCAGGGTTTGGCTGTGCTGGTGGAGGGTCGTACATCAGGAAATATTTTCATGACATAAAAAACGTCTATAAAACCGCCCTCCGAATAACACAACGTCCGGCCACTTTTTGGAGATGGCCGGACGTCGTACTTCTCCGCTGTTTTAAAAAGATACGGGAGAACTCTGTATTATCCCATTGAATGGAATCCAACTTTGTTTCCTTCTGTGTCGATAAAAAGTGCAATAAAGCCGTTGCCACCAATAGCAGTTTTCGGCAGAATAACTGTTCCACCGGCCCTTTCTATTCTGCCTAATGGAACTGAAAGGTCATTTCCGCCATCCAAGTAAACAGTTGTGCCGGTCATTGCAGGAACAAAGTTTTCACCACAAGCAATTGCTCCGCCAAATGCGCCTTTTTGTGGATCAGACGGTAAATAGGCATATTGCCTATTTGGGTCGTCATGAATTTGAGCATCTAACACTGTAGCATAAAATGCTTTCGCTCTGGCGAAATCTGTTGCCGGGATTTCAAACCAATTTAGAGAGTTTACCATTTTATTAAAGTTTATTTGTTTTTGTTCCTTAGTTGTTAAGGAATTAGCACAATTTTACCTGTTGTTTTTCTGTTTTCCATTTGTCTGTGTGCTTCGGCAGCGTCTTCCAAACTAAAGGTTTGCCCGATGTAAACCTTTAGTTTCCCAGTTGCAGCTTGCGAAAACAAATATTGATAAGCTTCCTGCATCAATTCTGGTTTTCCAAAATAAGGTGCTAATCCAAAAACCTGCAGTATGTTGCTGCCCATCGCAAATAGTGAAAAGGGTTCTTCAATTGTTGTAGATCCACCACTACTTCCATAGATTACCAGCCTACTAAAGGGCGCAAGGCAACTAAAGCTATTTCGCAAAATTTCACCTCCTGTACCACTTAAGATTAAATCAACACCTTTTCCTCCTGTAGCGTCCTTCACTTTTTGAACCCATTCAGATTCCGTATAATTTATTAATTCATCGGCACCCAATGATTTGGCGACAGCCAATTTTTCAGCATTACTTGCGGCTGCAATTACTTTACCTGCGCCCATTTGTTTTGCAATTTGAACGAGTAATGTACCCACACCACCCGCTGCTGAGTGTATCAGCACAGTTTGCCCAGCTTGTAGTTTCGCTCCGTCTTTCAACATCAGGTATGCGGTTAGTCCTTGAACTTGCAATGCCAAAGATTCCTGGGCAGAGATAGTAGGCGGAATAACTGCTGCCAAAAAAGAGGGAGTAACAGCATATTGAGCATATCCTCCGCCCTCAGGAAGCATAGCAACTACACGATCTCCTAAGGAAATATTTTCGACACCTTTTCCAAGCTCGGTAACTATTCCTGCCACTTCATAGCCAAGTACATAAGGTAAAGGGGTGGGGAGTACATTTGTATTTTGTCTATGCAAGCTGTCAGAAAAATTCACCCCTGATGCTTCTACTTTAATTAGAATTTGCCCATCACCGGCAGAAGGCATTGGTGCATCCTGTAAAAGCAATTTTTCAGGACCGCCAAATTCATTTACTATTATCTGTTTCATTGTTTGCCTTGTTTTTACATGGATTATTTCGCCAATACCACTTCTACGAGGATGTTTCCGCGGGTGGCATTAGAATAGGGGCATATCTGATGCGCCTTTTCTGCAAGCTCCTGAGCGAGGGCTTGCTCAACACCTGGTATCTCTACTTCCAGGCGCACTGCAAGGCCAAAACCGCCCTCTGGCGTTTTACCAATGCTTACGTGTGAATGCACTTTAGGAGTACCGGTTTTAACTTTAGCCGTTCCGATTACCACGTTCAGGGCTCCACCGAAACAGGCCGCATAGCCGGCTGCAAATAGTTGCTCCGGGTTGGTATAGGGGCCACCCGGGCCTCCAAATTCTTTAGGAACCCGTACCGGCAGGTCAAGTACATTGTCAGAGGAGCTTACATGTCCTTCTCTGCCGCCGATGGCAGTTGCCGATGCTGTGTACAATTTTTCAATAGTGGTCATGATGCGCCTTGTTTTTGCCATTGGTATCCCGCATAGTGGCATATACTGTATGCCCATTTTTGGCAAGTAGTTTGGCGGTGAGGTTGCCAAAGCCTGTACTTGCTCCTGTGATTAAAATGATTTTACTTGGCCTATTCATTAGTTTTATTTAAATTTGTACTGCAAATATTCAGAGTTAAAGTAAATAAAGCAAGTAGGACGTTTAAAACGTGTAAGTATGAAAAATAATACTAATATTGATAATCAAGAAGATAAAATCGGAAAAAATTTTGTTTTCGATGAAAATTCTTGCCCCGTAACAGCTACAATGAAAGTTTTGGGCGGAAAATGGAAGCCAATACTTATTAATGCCATCTACCTAACTGCTCCTGCGAGGTTTGGGGAATTGAAGCGAAGTGTAAAGGGGATAACTCAATCTATGCTTACTCAGCAGTTGAGAGAGTTAGAAGATGATGGGTTAATAAGCAGAAAAATTTATGCAGAAATTCCCCCGAGGGTAGAGTACACATTAACCGAGTTTGGGCTTACGTTGTCGCCAATAATGCAGGCTATGGCGAAGTGGGGAGAAGAGTATAGAATAAATAAGCAAAAGGCGTGAAGTGCTAAAATTCCTAACGCTTTATGTAAGATTACGATATATAATTTTTTGCACCCTGACGTACTTAGAGACAATCAGAATAATATTTGGCAACTCCGGCCAAAATGGACAAGCCACGGGCAGAGTTTTCGCCCGATTTGATCCGTTCCCAACAGTTAAGGCCCCTCGGTCTAATACCGTATGAATTGTGATATATCCCGGCCTATTCTGCACACATACTGCGAAAAAAGGCGGCTGAACTCGTTATGGGTTCAGCCGCCTTTTTTCGCATGAACTTGGTGTTGTATTGGCGTATGGCTGGCGCAGGTGAGACGCAAAGGGTTGCGTCTCTACTTCTTCGCTACCCGAACGGCAATCCGGCGATTTTGCTGACGACCTGCTTCAGTGTCGTTGCTGGCAACCGGGTGTTCGGGGCCGTAGCCTTCCGCTTCCAGCCGCGCCTTGGCGATGCCGCGCTTGATGATGCCATTCATAACCGTTTCGGCCCGGTCCTGCGATAGTTTTTTGTTTACGGCTGCACTGCCGGTGTTGTCGGTATAGCCACCGATTTTCAGGTTTACGTTCGGGTAGGCTTTCAGGATTTCGGCAATGTTGTCGAGTTCCTTGTCGGAGCCAGCTTGCAGCGTGCTCTTTCCGGTGTCGAACAGCAGGTTGTTGAAATTGAACCACGTCGTTTTGTCAACCGGCTTGCTGGTATCTTCAATAAAGGTAATAAGCTGGTTTTCAATGCCCAGTTCAGGGATGTTCAGTTCAATGCCGTTGGGCAGTTTGCGCTTGAAGAACGCGCCTAATTTGGCGGCTGCGTCGCTGACTGCACTACCCGCCGAATCCATTGCTGCTCCCAGTGCGCTACCTGCCGAATCGGCGGCTGCTCCCATACCCGACGCGGCTTCACCAGCGGCTGTGCCGATGCTGTCTGCCGTTGCAGAAGCAGTTTCTTTAGCTTTATCACCGTTGCACGAACGCAGCAGGAAGAACAGACCCAGCACGCCGAGGGCCAGCAGCAGCCACGGCAACCACCGGTTTCCACTGCCCCGATTATCGTCGTCGCTGTAGACCGGCGAACTCACAGGCGGTATCGATGCTGCCGGTTGCCGAACCGTAGCACCGGCACCCGCTACCGCGCTGCCCGCCAGACCACCCAGCAAACCCAGTCCCGGAATTCTACTGAGCAGTGTACCCAATCCTGTAGGCATAGCCCCCTGAATAGCCCCTGTCTGGCTGCTCAGCAAGCCCGCCAGACCCGAAACGCCCGTGCCTTCGTCGGCCATTTTCCGGCCCAGCACGGCCAGCAATACCGGCCCGGCCAGGCTCATCAGTGAGGATGCCGACGACTGCTTTACCCCGCCATACGACGCCAGCGCACTGGCAACACCACCGGCTTTTTCACCGAACAAACTCGAAACAACGCCTAATCCCATCGACAGTAAACTGTTTATCTGATTGGCCGACGCGTCTGAAGCACTGCCACCCGCCAAATTGCTGAGCTGCCCCAGAATGCCGCCTGCCGGTTCGATAACGTCGCCAGCGGCCCGGTTGGGGGTTGTTACCTGACCAATCAGATCCATGATGCTGCTGCTGCCACCCGGCTCCGACGATTTCTGTACCAATTGGCTCAGAATTGTGGGCAGAGTACCGTTGAGAGTCATCTGCGTATTGGCCTCGCTCTCGCCGAGCATGTTACTAACGCGCTCTACAACGCCCTTGCTCAAGTAACCTTTAGCAAGGTCTAACAGGTTTGTGTTCATTTTGGAGTTTGTTTAATAGTGAACTTTTGGGAAATAGTAAACGATTGATTACTAATAACTGATTAATTGATGAAGTGTCTTTTACGAGTGGGTTAGCGTTCACAAGAACCGCAAAAAATAACTCCCGCTATGCGCCGGAAAACAGGCACAACGGGAGTTAAGACTAAGCCGCTCGGGTATGGTAACGGCCCTACTGCTATTTTTTGACTAAACTAATGCAGCGGTCATGCGTCAGAGATTATTGCTCTTCATTGACCGGCTCGTTCAAAATGGTGTGACCCATTTTGTCGCGTTTGGTGCGCAGATACCGCTCATTGTGCGGGTTGGCAGGCATCTCAAGCGCAACGGTCTCGACAATCTCCAGCCCGTAGCCCATCAGGCCCGCCCGTTTTTTCGGATTGTTCGAGATCAGCCGTAGTTTCCGAACGCCGAGGTCGCGCAGAATTTGCGCCCCTACGCCGTAGTCGCGGGCATCCATCGGCAAACCCAGGTCCAGATTGGCTTCGACCGTATCGCGTCCCATTTCCTGAAGTTTATAGGCTTTTAGCTTGTTAATCAGGCCAATGCCGCGTCCTTCCTGAAACATGTAGACCACTACGCCACGCCCTTCGGCTTCAACCATTTCCATAGCCGCGTGAAGCTGCCCCCCGCAGTCGCAACGGCACGATCCGAAAATGTCGCCCGTTACGCACGACGAATGGACGCGCACCAACACCGGCTCGCTCGGGTCCCACTCGCCTTTCACTAATGCCAGATGCGTGTCGCCGGTGTTATTTTGTTTGAAGGCGATGAGATCGAAATGACCCCACTCGGTAGGCATGTCGACGCCAATTTCGCGACGGATGAGCGTTTCGGTACGTAGCCGGTACGAGATCAAATCCTGAATGCTGATAAGTTTCATACCGAAACGGTCGGCCATAACGCGCAACTGCGGCAGGCGGGCCATCGTTCCATCTTCGTTCAGCACTTCGATGAGCACCCCCACCGGCGACAGTCCGGCCAGCCGGGCCAGATCAACGGCGGCTTCCGTATGGCCTGCCCGCCTGATAACACCCCCCTCAACAGCCCGCAACGGGAAAATATGCCCCGGTCGGCCCAGATCGTCGGGCGTGGTGGTGGGGTCGACTAAAGCGCGAATGGTTTTGGAGCGATCAGAAGCTGAGATGCCCGTTGTGCAGCCGTGGCCGAGCAAATCGACCGAGACCGTAAACGGGGTAGTATGAACCGACGTGTTGCTAATCACCATCATATCGAGACCCAACTGATCGCAGCGTTCCTGCGTGAGCGGGGCACACATCAGACCGCGTGCTTCACGAATCATGAAGTTAACCATTTCGGGCGTGATCATTTCGGCGGCACAGATCATATCGCCTTCATTCTCACGATCTTCGTCGTCGACAACCAATATAATCTTGCCAGCTTTGATGTCGGCAATGGCGTCTTCAACGGTATCGAGCCGAATGGGGGTTATTTCTTCAGGCGGTGGCGTATCGGATTTGGTACTATTATTGTTCATGGATTTGGTCGATGGGAATCGACGGAATTATATTTGATAGCTCGTTGGCAGTTTGTGTGGTTCGGCAGCAGGAAAGCCTGTCTACAGAACCGATGCTACTGCAAGTTGAAAACTCTTTTTCAGAAAGATACGTTTCGCGGGGCGCGAAAATGTCCGACGACCCGTTTTAGGCATAGCAACCATCTGACTTACAGGAACGAAAAACTCTATACCCTCCGTGCGAATTTTACGATTGTGGCTGGCCGAAGCAGGGGCGAAAACCGGAAAACCGGTGCAGTGGCAGACTTTTTTAGGCGTACTTTTTCTGGCTTTAGCCGGGGCTATACCCGCCATAGCGCAGGACCCCAACAACAATTACTGCGAAAATAAACTGGGCTTAGAGACAGGTGGATTTTCGTTGAACAGAAGCACTATATGTGCGGGATCATCGGTTAGCATTGTTAGTGGTAGTGTTCCTTCTGCAATGAACAACACTGCTGGTTATGTTTCCGCATACAGCGGGAGAGGGTTACCATCGGTTTCGGAAACTTCTGGACCAAGTATTGCGTATTCCCGGCCTGGCTCCTATACAATATTACAGATTGGTCAGATAAATTCAAGACCCTCTGTCTTCTGCCAGACTGTTAGAGTGCTGCCGCTTGAACCGCTAAAATTCACTGCCAAAGCGTGTTCTGGTCGTGTTGCAACGCTTGACGTAACGCTCGATGCTAATACAGGACAGTATGATAGTTTTATTGTGCGCTGGGGTGAGGGACTGCCTCAGGTCATTACAAGAGCCAACATCAATCAGGCTTCATATACGTATACTCGCACTGGAAACTTTACAATCGAAATTCAAGGCCAATACGCGGGACAAAACGCTACTGATTGTATAACCCCAATTTCAAAAGCAACTATTACAGTTTCACAGGCGAACAGTCAACCCTCCATTACCCGCCTGACCACAACCAGCGACAACAGCATTAGCATTCAGTATCAGGCCAGTCCGGGGTCTACGGTGCAACTTCATCAGAAAGGAACCGACGGCGTGTATGCACCGACAGGGCAAACCAGCACGGGCGCGCCGTTTGTAGTGCAAACAAACGCTAAACAAGTACAGTGTTTTCAGGTGGTGGCGCAGGATGCCTGCAACAACGCCGGGCAACGCTCCGACGAGGTTTGTAGCTTGGTAATCAACGCGCAGGCGGTTAACAAGCAGAACAATCTAAGCTGGCAACCGTATGCCGGTACAGTGTCGGGTACGCGTCCGTTTCGATTTTACCGACTAACGCGCAACGGCTCTCCAACCGGCGGCACAATCACGAATCGTAACACGGGTTCGTCAACGGATTTGAACGTGCAGTGTGGTGTGCAATACTGCTACGCCATAGAAGCCACCATCGACGGCACCAATGGCCTGCCGCAAACCGTTGTCGCGTCGGGACCGTCGTGCGTGACGGGCATCAACGGCGAAACGCCGGGCAGTTTTCGTAACACAACGGTATCAATCGAGAACGGGCGTCCGCGTTTGCAGGCGGGTTTGCCGTTAACAGGTACGTCGACCAGTTTCACGTTGGTTATCAATCGAAGCAGCGGCTCCGGCCCGGCGGAGACAATAGGAACGGTTACGAACCGCAACACATTTATCGACGAATCTGCCGATCCGAACGCCGGCTCGTACTGCTACACACTTACGTACATCAACAGTTGTGGCTTGAGTTCGCCCCCGTCGGCTCCGGTTTGTACGATACATTTAAGCTCAAAATCGAACGGTAGTATTGACTGGACCGCCGAGTCGCCGTTTTTGCCCGGCCCCGTGGCCGAGTATACGGTCGAGGTAATTGACTCGGTCAACAACACCAAGCGCGATATTCGGGTGGGCGGTAACACCCGCTACGAACCCGACCCCAACGACCCGAATCTGCAACAGCAGAAATACCGGATTGTAGCCACAACAAGTACCGGTGCTGTTAGCTACTCAAACTTTTTTACCTTTCGGCGCGAAGCCAGTATTTTTGTGCCCGACGCGTTCACGCCCAACGGCGACGGTATGAACGATGAGTTTCTGGCGAAGGGTATTTACGTCGATGCCTTTCGTATGACCATCTTCGACCGATGGGGTACGGTAGTGTATAGCACGCCCTATAAAACCAAAGGCTGGGACGGTACGATAAACGGTCAGATAGCCATGCCGGGGCAATACATGTACCGCATCGAAATCGAAGACCTGACCGGCCAGAAAACTGTTCGTACCGGTGGCGTGTTGTTGATACGATAACCTAACCTGTGGAAGAAAGATGAATATGATGGATATGTTTGGGAAGATGAAGGAAGTTCAGTCCCGAATGAAAGATGCGCAGGAAACTCTCCGAACCGTGACCGACACGGGCGAATCGGGGGCGGGTATGGTGCGCGTGACGGTCAACGGCCTGAAAAACGTGCTGTCGGTAGAGATTGACGTTGATTTGATGAAGCCCGACGACCGCGAAATGCTTCAGGACCTGATTGTGGCGGCCACCAACATTGCCATGCAGAATGTAGAAGTGAAAGCCCGCGAACACCTCCGTAAAGCCACCGAAGGACTGCTGCCCAACATTCCGGGCCTGAATCTGGACGGATTGATGAGTTAGTTAGACTGTTTATCAATTTGAGTACCCTCGCCATTGTTATCCTTACTTATAACGGTCAGAAGTTTTTAGCTGATTTCCTGCCTGCCGTACTGGCCCACGCCGACAGTAACCCGGTATATGTGGCCGACAGTGCATCGACCGATAATTCCGTTCCATTTGTTCGGGCTAATTTTCCGGCTGTTCGCATCATCGAACTGCCCCGCAATGAGGGCTACGCGGGCGGCTATAACGCAGCCCTTGCTCATCTTCGGGCAAACTACGAATTGCCAACGTATTACGTGCTGCTCAACTCCGACGTGGAAGTAACGCCCGGCTGGCTGCGGCCCGTGCAGACGTTGATGGATACTAATCCGAACATTGTGGCCTGTCAGCCCAAAATCCGGTCGTATCAGCAGCGCGATTTATTTGAACATGCCGGTGCTGCCGGTGGCTTTGTCGATTGGCTTGGCTACGTATTTTGCCGGGGTCGTGTGTTTGCTACGTTTGAAACCGACCACGGGCAGTACAACGACAACCGACGCGTGTTCTGGGCCACGGGCGCGTGTTTGTTTGTGCGGGCCGACGTGTTCCACGAAACGGGTGGTTTCGATGCGTCGTTTTTCGCGCATATGGAAGAAATCGACTGGTGCTGGCGGGTGCAGCGGCTCGGCTACGAGGTGTGGGCCTGTGGTGAATCGACCGTGTACCACGTTGGCGGAGGAACGCTTCAAAAATCGAACCCGCAGAAGACCTACCTTAACTACCGTAACAGCCTGCTCATGCTCTACAAAAACTGGCCCGCCGACGGCTGGCTGTGGGGCAAAATTCTGTTTCGACTACTGCTCGACGGAGCTTCGTCGGTGCTGTTTTTAAAAGCCGGGCAGTGGCGCGACGTGCTGGCAATCATCCGCGCTCACTTCGCTTTCTACGCCCGACTGCCGCAGCTACATCGCCAACGACGTGCGTTGCAACAGCAACAAACGGCTACCATTCAGCTTTTTGCCAAAAGTATCGTGTGGCAGTATTTTGTGAAGGGAAAGAAAACGTTCGGAGAGATTGTATAAAAATTATGCTGGGTAATAGGTTGTTACACAGAGATGCACTAAGAAAAAGAGATACCCAGAGATTCTTTTAAAACATTCTCCGTGTATCTCCTTTCCTCCGTGCATCTCTGTGTAATAACTTATCCACATACAGAAATTCTCAAAGTTCCCAGATTGTTGGGTGAGCGTGTCGGCGGAGGTGCTTATTCATCTCAAGCCAGAAGGCCATAATTAAATACAGCACAACGGGCGAGCCAAGCGTCAGAAATGACGTGTAGATAAAATAAAGCCGGATACTGCTCGCCGAGATATTCATTTTTTCACCCAACAGACTGCATACGCCGAATGCCTGCTTTTCAACGAAATATCTGATTCTGTACATACCGGTTTTTTTGTGAAGTGTACCTATATACGTCGAGTACGTCTGAGCAAAGCTAACGCCTATTACTGATATAATGTTTGCCGTTTACACAGAAAACAGGTATAAAATTAGTAAAAAGAGGTAAAAAAGTATTTTGTAGCTATTTTTAGTCGGAACATTTTTACTTTCTTTGTGTTGTAACGAGGTCGACATTATGAAAGTCTCGTCATATTCTCTTTTTAAACAAAGTCCGTTGACGCTCAATCCAATGACCCAGTAATGGGTGTGTGCTGGTGCCTGTTTCGCGCTCTTTGTTCCAACCCCTTGTGAATGTTTAATTGGTTAAATTTTCTCTTTTTATGCAAACAGGTGTAGTAAAATTCTTTAACGAAAGTAAAGGATACGGTTTCATCGTTGAAGACGACACAAACCGGGACATTTTTGTCCACATTACCGGTCTGAACGGCATTACCATTCGGGAAAAAGATCGGGTTCAGTTTGAAGTGGTTGATGGTAAGAAGGGACTCAACGCCGTAAAGGTAAAGAAATTGGATTCGGACTATTAAGCTCAGGCTTCCGAACATAAAAAATGAAACCCCCGCCCGATGCCAGGCGGGGGTTTTTTGTCGAGCTGCCCTGCTGGGTCAGCTATACGTTATGCCACCCAACTCTTCACGTCGTCAACCTTCGGCATTATCACATCGGTCATTTTCAGCTTCTTGCGAACACCACCGAGGTCGTTGAACAGTTTGTTTGGGTTGGTGGCTTTTAGCTGCTCAAGAGTCTGAATATTTAGCTGACGCAGAGCCGCAACCCACTCCGCCGGAACACCCGCCCCCGTAAAGTCGGCGTCGGTCGAAACGTCGGTCTTCTTTTCCGGGCGCATCTGCGGAAAAAATAGTACGTCCTGAATGCTTGGCTGATTAGTCATAATCATAGCCAGCCGGTCGATGCCCAGCCCAACGCCCGCCGTGGGAGGCATACCGTATTCCAGTGCCCGCAGGAAGTCTTCATCCAAGGCCATCGCTTCTTCGTCGCCCCGTTTGGCGAGTTCGAGTTGCTCCTCAAACCGTTCGCGCTGGTCGAGCGGGTCGTTTAACTCCGAGTAAGCATTAGCAATTTCTTTGCCGTTACAAATCGCTTCAAACCGCTCCACCAAACCCGCTTTGCTGCGATGCTTTTTGGTCAGGGGCGACATCTCGACGGGGTAATCGGTAATGAACGTCGGCTGAATCAGGTTAGGTTCGCAGGCATCGCCAAACAGTTCGTCAATCAGTTTCGACTTGCCCATGCTGGCGTCTGTCTGAATGCCCCGGCTTTCGGCTACAGACCGCAGTTCGGCTTCGTCCATGTTCGAGACGTCGACGCCGGTATATTCCTGGATGGCCTCGAACATGGTCAGGCGTTTCCACGGGCGTTTAAAGTCGATCACATTCTCGCCTACGGTCACTTTGGTCGTTCCGGCTACGTCGATGGCTATTTTCTCAACCATCTCTTCGATGGTGTCCATCATCCAGAGATAATCTTTGTAGGCCACATAGAACTCTACCTGCGTAAACTCCGGGTTGTGGGTACGGTCCATGCCCTCGTTGCGGAAATCTTTCGCGAACTCAAACACGCCGTCGTAGCCACCCACGATGAGCCGTTTCAGATACAACTCGTTCGCAATACGCAGATACAGCGTCATGTCGAGCGTGTTGTGATGGGTTTTAAAAGGTCGGGCGGCTGCCCCGCCATGAATGGGCTGCAAAATGGGCGTTTCTACCTCCAGATACCCACGCTGACTCAGAAACTGCCGGATCGAATTAACCAACTTCGTGCGCTTCACAAACACGTCGCGTACCTGCGGATTCACAATCAGATCGACGTACCGCTGCCGGTAGCGTTGTTCGGGGTCGGTGAAGGCGTCGTACACTTCTTTCTCGCCCGTTTGCTCATTCACCACTTCTTTCACCACCGGCAAAGGCCGCAGCGACTTGGTCAGGAGTTTGAACGATTTGACGTATACCGACAATTCGCCGGTTTGGGTTGTGAATACGTGGCCCTCGACGCCAATGATATCGCCAATGTCCAAGAGTTTCTTAAACACGGTGTTATACAGCGTCTTATCGTCGCCGGGGCAAAGGTCGTCGCGCCGGAAGTAGAGTTGCATACGGCCAGTGGCGTCCTGCATTTCGACAAACGATGCGCTGCCCATAATTCGGAAACCCATCAACCGGCCCGCCAGCCGGACTTGCCCGTACTGGGTATCGGACGAAAAATCGAGGTGGGATTCGTAGCCGCCCTGCGAGTCGGAACCGGCTTTGCTGGCGAAGGCATCGCGAAGCTGGGCGATGGTGTGGGTTACGTCGAAGAGGTCGGCGGGGTAGGGGTCAATGCCCATCCGCATCAGTTCTTCCCGTTTTTGTCGGCGGTTTATTTCTTGTTCGCTTAAGATCATCTGAACGGTCTGAACCGGGATTAGCCGGGATTATCAGGATTAAACACGATTGATTTTGTGCTCAGAAAATGAAACCGCAAAAATAAGGAAAAGGATTGGCGTTTGCAGAGGCAAGTCTGGAATTGCCGCTGATTGATTCGGCTAACCGTTCGTCTGATTTTTGACAAAATGTCTTTAGTGTTTGCTATTATTGTGCTATCAAAATAATATCAAAGTCATGAATGAAAAAACGCTTACCTCGATGTCGGGTTATCTGTTGTTGCTGATGGCCGTCGTGTGTTTGTTGGGAGCTGCCGCCGTTGGCGTGGCTCAGGTAGGCTGGCTTTTAGCTGGTCTGCTTTTCCTGATGTCAATGATTCTGTTTATGGGTATCACCGTCATCAATCCAAACGAAGCCGTAGCCTGCACGTTCTTCGGCGATTATGTGGGCACCATGAAACAGAATGGGCTGCGGTGGGTGAATCCGCTCTACAGCAAAACCAAAATCAGCCTGCGGGCGCGTAACTTCAACGGGCAGCAGATTAAAGTGAACGACAAGATGGGCAATCCCATCGAGATTGCCGCCGTAGTGGTATGGCAGGTGGTCGATACGGCCAAAGCCCTGTTCGATGTTGACAGTTACCAGACATTCGTGCAGATTCAATCGGAAGCTGCCGTGCGGTTTCTGGCGAGTTCACATGCCTACGACAACATGGAAGACGAAGACGAAACCGTGATTCTGCGCGATAATACGGGTCAGATCAATAGTTTTCTGGAGCAGGAACTGAACGAGCGGCTTGGTCAGGCGGGCGTTCGGGTGATGGAAGCGCGGATTAGCCACCTTGCCTACGCGCCCGAAATTGCAGGAGCCATGTTGCAACGCCAGCAGGCTACAGCGGTGGTATCGGCCCGGAAGCAGATTGTGGAGGGAGCCGTCGGGATGGTGGAGATGGCGCTGACGCGGCTGGCCGAAAAAGGCGTAGTGCAGTTAGACGAAGAGCGGAAAGCCGCCATGGTCAGCAACCTGCTGGTGGTGCTATGCGGTGAGAAAAACGTAAGCCCCGTAGTAAACGCCGGAACGCTTTATCCGTGATGAGTGATGAACGATGAGTGATGAGTGGTTTACGCGCAGGCGACACTCATCACTCATCGTTCATCACTCATCACTCAAAAACTTATGGCTGAGAAAAAAGCATTTGTGTTGCGGATTGCGCCCGAAACGCTGAAAGAACTGGAACGCTGGGCGCAGGAGGAGTTTCGGAGCGTGAACGGGCAGATCGAGTTTCTGCTCAACGACGCGCTCCGCAAACACCGGAAACGCAGCGCGTCGGAACCTGACGAAAACCAGCCGTCCGCGACAGACGAATAGAACCGGCTGACTAACTGTTAATTAGCCCCTCGTACCGATTCGCCAATGAGCCGCACGCCCTCCAGCGTCAGCGAAGGTATAACCTCGGCAAACACATCGCGTAACGAAGGAATCTGCCCCGACAGGCCACCCGTTGCCACGGCTATGCAGTCGCCGTTCAGTTCGGTGCGGATGCGCTCAACCAACGACCGAATCAGCCCTTCATAGCCCAGTACGACACCGGACTGAATGGCGTGCGTCGTGCTTAATCCTAATGCCGACGTGGGTACTTCAATGGGTACTTCGGGCAGTTGGGCCGTGTTGGCAAACAACGACCGAATAGCCGTTTTCAGCCCCGGTGCAATGGCGACGCCCAGAATTTTACCTTCCCCGGATACGGTCGTAAACGTTAGGGCGGTGCCAAAATCGACCACTACGCAGTTGCGCCGATAGCGCGTGTAAGCCGCCAGCGCATTGGCAACTAAATCGGCTCCAATTTCATGAGGGCGCAGAATTTCGAGCGGTAGCAACGGATAAACACCCGGCCCCACAACCACCGGTTCAGCCCCAAAAAGCTCGGTCAGCATCGTCCGCATGGTGGGCGTGAGGTCGGGCACAACGCTGCTGAGTACCGTGTGCGACACGCTGCTGAGTGGCGTCCCGGCTTCGAGGAGCCACAGCCGCAACCGTGCTTCGTAAGACTCGGCGGTTTCTTCGCGCCTTGCGGGTGTGCGCCAGACGTAAAGCCAGGAGGTTTGGTTGTATAAACCGAAAACGGCGTCGGTATTGCCGATGTCAATGATAATCTGCACAGGCGAGAGGAGAGAGGTTATCGGAGCGAAATAACGGCAAAATTGCCAGAATCCCGCAATCGGTCAGACCACCAGCCGCTTTGGCACCGTCGTCATAAACTCTTTGAGGTAATACGGCTCGAAGGTTGCCACGTTTTCAAACCGGCCTTCGGCAAAGGCTACGCTTGCCAGTGCGCCCACCGTGCGGGCCGAGGGCTGCACCACCTGATCGAGAAATTGGGCGTTGGGGTGGTTTCCCAGCACCGGGCGGCACTTGGCAGCCCCGTCGCCGAAAAACAGCACCGACCCGCGTTCGAGCCATTCGGCAAACGACTGTTCATCAATGATTTGGGCCGAGGTTGGCTGCACTTCCCGCCCATCGGCATCGTACATAGCGCAGTAAACTTCCATCCGCCGGGCATCAATCATGGGGCAGTAAAAACCCCCCTCCCCTTGTTTTAAGGGGAGGGGTTGGGGGTGGGGTAAAAGCCGTACTTGTTCGGTAAGTGCTTGTAGGGTGTTGATGGCGAGCAGGGGCTTGTCGAGAGCGAAACACAAGCCTTTGGCGGTAGATACGCCAATTCGCAAACCCGTGTACGAACCCGGTCCTTTGGCAACGGCAATGGCATCCAACGCGCTCAGTTCGTGGCCCGTATGCCGAACTACGTTATCGATCAGCGTAGTCAGCATAGCCGCCGACGTGCGCTCGGTATATAGTTCGTAGCAGCCCAGCAGTTTGTCGCCCTCGTGCAGAGCAACCGAACAAACGGTAGTAGAGGTATCGATGGAAAGAATCACTTTTTTAAAATGGCCTGATACCGGGTCATGTCTTTAAACAGATCGAGGGCAGCTTTCAGGTCGGGGTCGGTGGCAAAGGAGGCTTCTTTCAGACCGCGTTGCAGGTAATAATGCCCGGCAATTTCCTGTTCGAGCAAGGCTTTGATCTCGTTTTTAAACGTCAGCATATCGGCGTCTTTGCTGTGCGAAACTTTCGTTTTCAACGCCTTCAACTGATCCTGAATCTGATCGAAATACTTCTCTTTCTTTGCCGACGCTTCGAGGGTGCCGAGGTCTTTTTCAACCTGCGTGGTGTAGTCGTATTCTTTGTCTGACGCCCATTTCACAAACTCCTGGTATTCGGCATCGGTTAGCCTAAACTCGCGGGCGGGTTTAATGGTCGGGTGTTCGTGCCGATATTTCACGGCATAATCGAAAATCAAGCCTTTGTTGGTCAAACTCAGCGCAATGGGCGTGGGCGTAGGCGCTTCGGTTACAACGTCGGGCAGAACGCCCCCACCGTCGTAGACAACGCGCCCGGCTTTGGTTTTAAAAGCCGTTTTCAGCGAATCGGGCACTTTGCCTACGCTGCCATCGGGGTTGCGGTGGCTGTAGTCGATGGCCTGAATGCACCGCCCGCTCGGAATGTAATATTTGGCCGTCGTGATTTTCAGCTTGGTGTTGAACGACAGTTCGCGGGTGGTTTGCACCAATCCCTTGCCAAAAGTCCGTTGCCCTACCAAAACGCCCCGGTCATAATCCTGAATCACGCCCGACACAATCTCTGCCGCCGACGCACTGTGGTTATTGGTCAGCACCACAATCGGCATGTCCAGATCGAGGGGTGGATTCAGTGCCGTGTACGTCTTGTTCCACTCGGTCACTTTACCTTTGGTCGTTACCACTTCCGAATCTTTCGGGATAAAGATGTTGGAAATGTCAATAGCCATATTGAGCAGCCCACCCGGATTCTCGCGCACGTCGAGAATCAGTTTTTTCATGCCTTTGCCTTTCAGTTCCTGGTAAGCCGTGCGCACTTCGCGGGCGGCTGTAGCCGTAAAATCTTTGAGGTCGATGTACCCTACTTCGTCGCTAATCATGCCGTAATATGGCACATTGGTCATTTTTACCACGTCGCGCGTGACGCTGAGTTCGATAGGGTCTTTCTGCCCAAACCGCCGAACAGTCAGTTTCACCGCCGTGCCATTCTGTCCTTTCAGCAATTTTCCGGTATCGCCCGATCCGTCGCCACGATCTTTGCGATTTTTGAGATCAACGCCATCGATTTTCAGGATTTCGTCGCCAATACGCAGGCCCGATTTCTCGGCGGGGGTGCCTTCGTAAATCATTAGCACGATGTTGCGGTCCTGCCGGTTGCCAATGAGGGCACCAATGCCGTTGTATCGACCTGTAGTCATGGTGCGGTAATCCTCAATCTCGTCTTCGGCGAAGAAGTTGGTGTATGGGTCAAGTGCCTTCAGCATGGCGTCGATGCTGGTTTTGACCATACGATTGGGATTGATCTCGTCTACGTAATACAGGTTCAGCTCTTTGAAAAGCGTAGCGTAGATGTCGAGGTTGCGGGCGATCTCAAAGAAACGGTCGTCGGTTTTAAACGAAAACAAACCGATACCGCCTGCTACTATAGCCGACGACGCGAGAAGGGTAAAACGTTTCATAGTCAGTTATCAATTAACAGCCAACAGCCAACAGTACGCAAAACAACCCCTTTGAACGCAGTTAGCGTTTAGCTGTTGGCTGTTGGCTGTTACCTGATAACTGTCTGAGGGCTAATTTCATGCCTTTTTCTATCTCTTCAAACGAAATTATTTGTTTGGCGGTATATAAAAACGCAATGTAAGCCGGGCGGGGGCTTTCGGCCCGGAGCAGGTGTTTATTAAGCCGATACGCTTCGCGCACGCGCCGACGAATCAGGTTGCGGTCGACGGCCCGTTTAAACATGCGTTTAGGTACAGTGATAACAATGGCGGGTACAGGTAGAGACGCGACCCTTCGCGTCTCCTGTGCGTCAGCAACCCTTTGCGTCTCGCTCGCGTCAGCAACAGCCATCCGGTCAGGAGACGCAACATCTTGCATCTGTACCTGTGTTGGCATATACAACACCCGAAACGGAAAAAGGTAGAACGTCTGAACCGACGGACTACCTTTCTTAAATAGTTCACCCAGAATCTTTTTGCTGCAAAGCCGCTCCGATTTGGTAAAGGTTTGCCGCATTGACATAGGCTTTTTAAATCTTGAACCGCTCGCCTTTTTTCTCGTCTGAAACGGTTAGTTTCCAGCGACCTTTGGCACGACGGCGGGCCAGCACCTGCCGGCCATTGGCGGTTGACATCCGCTCACGGAAGCCGTGCTTGTTTTTGCGCTTCCGGTTCGATGGTTGGTACGTTCTTTTCATGATATATCTTGCCTAAAACCCTTGTTTTCCAAATGAGTCCGCAAAGATAGCAGAACCAAGTCAGTTTTACAAGTACCGGTTATGTTCGATTTGATCCCCGGTAATGCAGCGTCAATGCAGTTATATCGTCAAACTGATCGTAGGTGCTGATGACTGTTTCCAGGAAGAAACGTTTTCCGGTACAAAATAGCGGTATCAAGTAAATAGGCTGCTAACGAGCAGACTGGCTAATACCCTTATACCTCTGGCTTATAGCCTTTTTCGACAACGCTTTTGACAATGCCATGAAACCACGATAGCGGCAAAATCCGACGCAGAAACAGCAATGCACCGGTTTGGCTGCTGCCCGTCACATATCGCAGCCGGAACGAGCGATCATTAGCGGCTTTAAAAATGGTTTTGGCAACTACAATCGGGCCCGGCGCGTCGGCTCCGGCTTTCTGGGAGTTGGCGAGCGTAATACGCACATAGCCATCGTAGGCAGTCAGGCCAGGCTTCTGGAGCAAGTCCTGCGAACGGTCGTAAAAATCGGTCTTGATGGCTCCCGGCTCTACATTTTTAATCCGAATGTTGAATGGACGTACCTCAAAAGACAAGGCTTCAGCAAACCCTTCGACAGCCCATTTTGTGCCGTGATAGATGCTGTAAATTGGAAACGTGATTAGCCCGCCCATCGACGTCACGTTGATAATTGTGCCATCGCGTCGTTGGCGGAAGTAGGGTAGAATTTCGCGGATCACGTTCATGACGCCGAATACATTGGTATCAAATTGCCGTTGCACCTGTTCGGGCGTGGCAGCTTCAAACGGCCCGACGGCTCCATAACCAGCGTTGTTTACGATGACGTCGATATGACCAAAAGCCGCGCGGGTGTCGGCAATAGCCTGCCGGATACTGTCGCTATCCATGACGTCTAATCGAAATAGTTTCACATTGGGCAATTGACCGAGTTCGGTTTCTTTGGCGGGCGTACGCATGGTGGCGGCAACGTTCCAGCCCTGTTCGGCGAAGTAACGTACCGTAGCCTTGCCAATACCCGACGACGTGCCGGTAATCAATACAGTTTTCATGATTTTGTTTTTTTAAGGTGAAAAAATATTCATTTTAGTGCCAAAAAAAGGAGAGGCTATCTCACCGTTTAATACCGTCCCAGATTACGCCGAACGTGGTTTCCCAGTCTGCATCGGAGAGGGGTTGGCCCGTAAACGGCACCTGTTTAGCCAGTTCACTGAGCATACCGCAAACCAGTGTCACGAGCAAATCGGGGTTAGCATCTTTAATAATCGTTTCGCGCTGCCCCTGTACTACCAAGTCCAGGATCGGTTGTAACATAGCTTGTTCTTCGGCCCGTAAATCAGGCGTTTCAACTGCATAGGGAGACCGGAAATACTGTTCAAAAAATATGGTATATTCAGGGTGTTCTACGCAGTCGTTGAAGTAGTTACGGGCTATTTTCTGGAGCTTGATTCGTAGCGGATCACTGTCGCCAATACCCAGCGTAAGGTCGTTCAGGTTTTGCCGGAGCAGATACCGGTACAGCGTCTGAATCAGCGCGGGTTTATCGTCGAAATAAACGTACAGCGTGCCAGTAGCTACGCCCGCTTCTTTCGCCAGGTCCGACATTTTCAGCCCAGCCATGCCAACGCGGGTAATTAGCTGGAGAGCCGTTTCCAAAATCAGTTTTTCTTTCGCTTCGTCCTTTGTGCGCATACTGTTGAGCTAAGTACGCTGCAAAGATAAGTGAATAAAAATTCAATATCAAATCGAAAAAATAATCCTTCATCTATTTGATCTGTAGTATCTGTGTTCGCCGTTCGTATCTTTAACCTATGCACTACCGCTTGTCTGCTGATACCAATGCTGCGCATTACATCGCCGTTGAAGCCCATTTAACCAACATCGACACGCCGACCGTTGACCTGCAATTGCCTGCCTGGCGACCAGGACGCTATGAGTTACAGCCGTTTGCAAAAAACATTCAACGGTTCGGGGTGGTCGATCAGGACGGAAAACCGTTGCCATGCCGGAAGATTTCAAAAGATCGCTGGCGGGTAGAAACCAACGGTGCTACTGAACTTCGGGCCGTTTATAATTACTACGCATTACTCACTGCGCCCCATCAGCTTAACGCAGGCAGTAGCTTTATCAACGACACGTTGTTGTATGTTAACCCGGTAAATCTGTGTATCTACGCTGAAGGTCGCATCAACGAGCCGTGTTCGCTTGTTCTCGATGTGCCGACTAATTGGATGGTGGCCTGCGGGTTGCGGCAGGAGAGCGTTCGACGGTGGGTAGCGGCTGATTTTTACGAACTGGCCGACTGCCCGTTAATGGCCGCGCCCGTGCTGCAACACATTGGTTACGAAGTGAATGGCATTAACGTTCACGTATGGATTCAGGGTGGTAGGCGCACCGATGGCGACCCGGTTTTCGACGCCCGGCAAATCACGGAAGACTTTACAAAGTTTTCGGTGAGTCAGATCGAACTGTTCGGCGAGTTTCCCGAACGCGACTATCACTTCCTGGTACTGGTGCTGCCTGTAGCCTATTATCATGGCGTTGAACACCGCAACAGCACGGTGCTGGTGCTCGGCCCCAACGACGAAGGGCCTGGCCTCTACGTCGATCTGCTGGGCGTGGCTTCGCACGAACTGTTTCATGCCTGGAATATCATCCGCATCCGGCCCATCGAACTGCTGCCTTACGATTTCACGCGGGAGATGTATTTCGAGACCTGTTTTGTGGCTGAGGGCGTAACAACCTACTACGGCGACCTGATACTGCGGCAGTCGGGCGTGTTTGACGATGAAGCGTATCTGAAAGAACTACAGGTGGTTATCAAACGCCATTTCGAAAACAATGGCCGGGCTGTGCAGTCGCTGGTCGAATCATCGTGGGATTTGTGGCTCGACGGCTACGAGAAGGGCGTTCCCGACCGTAAAGTGTCGGTCTATCACAAAGGTGCGCTGGTAGCTCTGATTTTGGACCTCCACATCCGCCGACAGACCAACCACACCCGTTCGCTCGACGACGTGATGCGGGCCATGTGGCATCAATTTGGCAAACCGTTTGTGGGCTACACCCTGGCCGATTACCGGGCTATTACCGAAGCCGTAGCGGGCCAACCGCTCGACTGGTATTACGAGTTGTGCATTTTCGGAAACCAGTCCATCGAACCCATTCTGAACGAATACCTCGGCTGGGTAGGGTTGCAGGTGGTGTATGAACTGCCCGTTGGCGAACAGTCTGGTATGGATTCGCCCGGCGAATCTATCGGAACGCCAACCGCGCCGGGCGGCTACCGGCTGCTGGAACTGGACGAACCCAACGCCCTGCACCAACGCGCCCGCTGGTTCGGCCAGCCGCTCACCGAGCAACCGCACGAAGGCGTTGTGGAAGAAAAAACGGTTGGGAAAAATGTAGTGGCGAAGTGAGGGGAGTCTGAAATGAATGTTCTGGGCAGCGCGATTTTCTATGACCGCCACTTCATACAGCATCCTGCATGGTATCAAAGCTGAACGCTAAACGACTCTCGAATGGCATATCCGTATTGTATCCATATTGTATCCGTATTGTATCCGTAAATACAGCGGATACGCATGTCAAAACGAGCCTTAGAACACAAAGATATCCAATGTGGCTGGCGCGTGTAGAGACGCAAAGGGTTGCGTCTCTACAGGTGACCATCCGGCGTAGAGACGCAACCCTTTGCGTCTTTTTCGCGTCAGCCACGTTGGATGTCTCTTTCGCGCCAGCCATCACCCCCTTTGCGTCTCTTTCGCGTCAGCCATTACCCCTTCGCATCAGCCACACGCCAATGCATCAACAGGGTTTATAGACTCATAAATAGGCACCCACGCCCTATTCAGGAAATAATCAAAAAATTTATTCAAAAAGCGCAAGGGTAATCGGGTCGTGTAGGACTCTTCCCCATAGAAAGCCTATTCCTACTCCCAACGTCTGCCGATGGACGCCCAATTTGACGCTGAACAACCCGACCGCATCCGGCCCCTGCGCCGGGCACCCAACATTGACCCGGCCAATGCCTCGCCCGACCCGGAACTGTTTATCCGGCAGGCGTTTGCCGAGCATCCCGAAAAGGGGTATGAACTGCTGTTTCGGCGGTATTACGCGCCCCTGTGCAGCCATGCGGCCCGCTTTATCTATGACCGGCAGGCCGCCGAAGACGTAGTGATCGACGTATTCTCGCAGTTCTGGCAGAAACGGCTCGACCTGTCAGTAACCACTTCGTTTCGGGCGTACCTATTTACCATTGTTAGGAATCGGGCGTTCTGGCATCTGCGCCGGGAGTTTGGCCGCGAACTGCCCACCGACAATCTACCCGACGAAGACTTCACCGACGCGTTGGCAACGCCCCTGCAAACGCTGCAATTCAGTGAGTTATACATCACCATCAACGACACCATTCGGTCGGCATCGGCCCATAGTCAGAAGGTGTTTGTGATGAGCCGGTTCGAGGGTAAGAAAAACGCGCAGATCGCCGAAGAACTGGGATTGTCGGTGAAAACCGTGGAAGGCCACATTACTAAAGTGCTCAACCTCTTGCGGCAGGTGTTGCGGCAAGACGGACTGATTTCGGTAGGGCTGCTGCTGGGTGGCTGGCTAAACGCGCAAGGGATAGACCACCTTTTTCGACTCATCGGTATAGCAACTAATCTGAACGTATGAAGCCCGATCAGTTTAAATCCGTAATTATCAGCTCGTTTGAGGGCCGAAATACCCCCCTGCAACAAACGCTGATTGCCGAATGGCTTCAACAACCGGCCAACCTGGAACTGTATTATCAATGGCTGGAGGAGTGGGAACGGGCCAATCCGCAATTTTTGCCCGATACTGACGTGGCTTTCCGGCGTTCGCTGCAACAGGCAGGCCCGGCTGAGGTGGCGCAGGTAGTGCCGATGCCCGGTCGGCAGTGGGGCCGCTGGCTTATGGCTGCATCGGTGCTGGTGGTTCTGTCAAGCATTGGCTGGCTACTCCGCGACAACATCCGTTACCGGAATGAGCAAACGGCCTACGGTGAACTTCGCACGCTTACCCTGCCCGACGGGAGCCGCGTAACGCTGAACGCCAACACCCGGCTGCGGTTGCCGCGCTGGCGGTTTGGCACTGGCTCACGCGAGGTGTGGCTAACGGGCGAGGCCGAATTTTCGGTACAGCACCTGCCTGAACATCAGCCGTTTGTTGTGCATACGCCCGATGGCCTGAACGTACACGTGCTCGGCACCGAGTTCGTAGTTTACAGCCGGGCGCGGGGTACGAAAGTGGTCTTGACCAAAGGCCGGGTGCAACTCCAGAACGCCCGTGCCGATACCGCCAAACCGCTGCTGATGCTGCCCGGCGACGTAGTGATGCGTCCTGCCAATGGGCAGTTAACCCTGCGACACCGGCAGCCATTACCGGTGCATACGGTCTGGAAAAACCATCAGTTTGCATTCAACAATACCCCGGTGGCCGAGGTGGCCTATCGCATTCGGGAGCAATTCGGCGTAACCGTTATCCTTGCCGACACGGGCTTAGCCAACCGTCGGATTGGTGGTACGTTCAGCGCGCAAACCGCCGACGAACTGCTGATCGTAGTGGCGCAATTGCTGGGTGCCGATGTCGTCAAGACCAATTCCCTTCAGTATCAACTTAGTACCAACCCCTAATCGTCTATTCGTAAACCCAGTACTTCTATGCACAAACTCCTACGCATTCCATTCGTGCTGACGACGGGTTGTTTGCTCAGTGTGCCCCCGTTGCATGCCCAGCTTTTGGCCCGGCAGTCGGTGGCCCGGCAGCAGGTGGTGGCCCAGCCCGAAACCGGTACGCTCCGGCTCCGCGATGCCATCATGCAACTCAAAAAGCAATATGGCGTCGATATAATTTTTGAAGAACGCCTGCTCGATGGCATTTCCATTCGGGCCGATCTGCTTACATCTGGTGGCAACGTAGAGCGCACACTGACTAACCTGCTGCGTTCGACGAAGCTGAGTTACAAACGCGTTCGTCGCGATGCGTTCGTGATTCTGAGTCAGAAATCTGAACAAAAAACCGAACAGAAAACCAGCTATCAGGAACCCGCCCAGCCGCCACGCCCGGCACCAGTTGGCACCCCCGCCAGTGTTGCTTCGCTCACGCCCAACGCGCTTGTTTTGGGTCGGCCCGAAGACCGTACCGTGTCGGGATTGGTCACGAGCGAAACGGGCGAAGGACTGCCGGGCGTGAGTGTGGTGGCGAAAGGCTCCAGCCGGGGCACCACCACCGACGGGCAGGGTCGCTACCGGCTTAATGTCCCCGACGAGGCTACTACGCTCGTTTTCAGCTTTGTGGGCTATCTGTCGCAGGAAGTAGTGATCGGCAACCGGTCGGCGGTGGACGTGGGCCTGAAGCCTGACGACAAAATGCTCAGTGAAGTAGTGGTCGTGGGCTATGGTACGCAGAAGAAAACTGACCTTACCGGGGCCATTGGCTCGGTAAACGCTAAAGTACTGGCCGAACGCCCAACGGTCGATATTTTGGGTGCGCTGTCGGGGCAGGTGCCGGGCCTGAACGTCCACAACGGCTCCGGTCGTCCGGGGGCGGCATTCGGCTCAACATTCGCGGATTTGGTTCGATCAACGCATCGAACACCCCGTTGTATGTGATCGACGGAATGCTCGATGCCGATATTACGCTGTTGAATATCAATGACATTCAGTCGATTGAGGTACTGAAAGATGCCAGTGCTACGGCTATTTACGGCTCGCGCGGGGCGAATGGCGTTATTCTGGTAACGACCAAAAGCGGCAGCAAAAAGAACCTGAGCGTGCAGTTTACCAGCACGGTGGGCGTGGGCGTGATGGCCCGCCAGGTCGATGTGCTCGACGCCAACGAGTTCATGGAACAGCGCGAACGGCTCTGGGCCGACATTGTGGCCCTCGACCCCTCGCAGGCGAACAACAAAATCAACTACGGGCGCGATTATCCGCAATATTTTAACCCCGATGGTTCGCCTAAGTTTAATACCAACTGGCAGGACGAAGCCACCCGAACGGCTATTTCGACCCAGAACCACGTAACGCTATCGGGCGGCACCGATAAGTTTACGGGCGGGTTTTCGGCAGGCTATCAGAACGAACAGGGCATTATCATCAACACCGACCTGCAAAAAACCAGCCTGCGTTTCTTCGGCGATTATACCGTGAACAAGTGGCTGAAAGTGGGTAGTACGATCACCTACGGGGGCGTTACGCAAAACCGTCCCGACGACATTGGGGTAGGGGCCACCAGCATCGGGCGGCACATGATTGAACTGCCGCCCTACCTGCCCGTGAAAAATGCCGATGGCAGCTACACGAAAATGAACGACATAAAACGCCCCAACGGGCAGTGGGACGTATACCACGGCATAAACGTAGTGGCACTGCTGGAGCGCGAAATGAAATATTTCTATACCGATCATCAGATTCTGAGCAACAACTACATCGAACTGACGCTGGCCAAAGGGCTGACACTACGGTCGACTTACGCCAAGAAGATGCGGTTGTCGAACTTCGATCAGTACCGCACCCGCGACTACGATCAGTATGAATTGATGAACGTTGCGTCGCTGGGTAACGAACGGCGTAACAACTGGCAGTTGGAAAACTTCCTGACCTTCGACCGGCAAATCGGTGCCGACCACCGCCTGGGCGTACTGGCCGGGGCAAGCTGGTTCCACGATACGTACTTTGGGTTTTCGGCTTCGGCCAGCCGCTTCACCGACGAGTATTTTGGGTACTACAACCTCGGTCAGGGTACCAATCCGCACAATGTAGGAAGCGGCTATAGGGCCTCCAAGCTGAACTCGTACTTCACGCGGGTCAACTACGCTTACAAAGACCGGTATTTGCTGACCGCCACGGGCCGTTACGATGGGTCGAGCCGGTTTGGGGCCAACAACCGCTACGCCTTCTTCCCGTCGATGGCACTGGGCTGGCGTGTGTCGGAAGAGCCGTTTCTAAAAGGCAATCCTACTGTTACCAACATGAAACTGCGCGGTAGCTTTGGCGAAACAGGCAACAGTGCCATCGGCGAATACGACGCACTGGGCAGGCCGGGTGTGCAGACGGTCATTTTCGACAAGCAGCGCGCGGTTGGCAGTTCGCAGGGAGAAATGCCCAACTTCGACCTACGCTGGGAACGTAACCGCGAACTGAACGTTGGCATCGAACTCGACCTCTTCAATCGCATCTCGCTCACGGGCGACTACTACGTCCGCAAAACCTCCGACCTGTTGTTCCGACGCCCTACGGCGCGGTTTACGGGCTATGGCAGTTTCCTGAGCAACATTGGCTCGGTGCAAAACAAGGGCGTTGAGCTTCAGTTGCGGACGCAGAACATCATAAAAAGCAACTTCAACTGGTCATCGTCGTTCCTCTTCTCAGCCAATCGTAGTAAGATTCTGTCGCTGGGCGAGCGGAACGAAGATATCTTCCTGAACGTCAACGGATGGGGAAGAACGCAAATCATGCGTGTAGGCGAGCCGGTGGCGGTATTCTGGGGCTATACCCGTTTGGGCACCTGGGGCACGGCGGAGGTGGACGAAGCCAAACGCTACAACCGGCGACCGGGCGACATCAAGCTGAAAGACGTGAACAGCGACGGGCGGTATGACGAGCGCGATGCCAGCATCATTGGCAACCCATTTCCGAAGTTTGAACTGCTGGTCAATAATACGCTCACCTACAAAAACTGGAATCTTACTGTCGATATACGTATGGTGCAGGGCAACGACATTGCCGATGCGTCGATGTTTTTGATTGGCGACCGCAACCAGTACGGCAACAACTACACGAAGTTCTACCGCGAGTCGTGGACGCCCACCAATCAGAACACCATGCAACCCCGTGTGCGGGCCAACAGCGAAGCCTTTGGTTTGCTCGATACACGCCACATTTTCGACGGTTCGTTTATTCGGGGGCAGAACCTGACGCTCTCGTATAACCTGCCCAACGCGCTGCTGCAACGGCTGCGGATGTCGAACCTGCGGCTGTTTACGAACCTGCAAAACTTCTTCGTGATCGATACGTATCACGGCTTCGACCCCGAAGTAGCTACGTATCCCGGTCAGTTCAGCGTGGGCAACGACCTCTATAGCTATCCCAAAGCCCGCGTGTTCAACTTTGGTCTTAACCTAACTCTCTAACTGCCAGCATCCATGCGACACATTACCTACTGCCTGATCGCCGGTCTGTTAACGCTGACAGCCTGCAACGACTGGCTGACCGAAATGCCCCGGTCGAGCAAACCCATTGGCGGTGCTACCCGCGTCGATGCGCAGGCATCGGTCGATGGTATCTACGCTTTCCTGCGTCAGCCTTATGACAAGGGCGGCTATGCCAATATGGGTTTTAGTATTCTCGAATTGCCCACAGGCCAGTATTTGTCGGCGGCAATCGACGACTTTAGCGCGAAAGAAGTGGCCGATCTGGTGTATACCCGCAATAACGGCCACTTTGCCGGATGGTGGAACAGCAGCTACGGCGGTATTCAGGCGGCCAACATCGCCATCAATACCATTCCGACCATCACCGACGCAGCTCTGACCGCCGATTTGCGGAGTCAGCTTCTGGGCGAAGCGCGGTTTCTGCGGGCGTACTATTACTTTAATCTGGTGCGGATGTTCGGCGATATTCCCATCGTGCTGACCACCACTACGTCGATTGCCGACGGGCAGATTGGCAAGTCGTCGGTAAAAGACGTGTACGAGAAGGTGATTGTGCCCGATTTGCTCTTCGCCGAGCAGCAAAAATTACCGCTCGTCTCTACGTCGGGGCGCGTGGCGAACGGAGCCGTAAAAGGCTTGCTGGCGAAGGTCTATCTGACAATGGCCGGCCTGCCGCTTCAGCAAAAAGATAAGTACGCGCTGGCAAAAGCAAAGGCTAAAGAAGTGATGGATGGCCGCTACAAACTGTTCCAGACGGATGCAGCTCTAACCTGGTTCGACAAGCTGAACAATGCCAGTTTCGACAACCGCGAAGAGAATATGTTTATGGTGCAATATGCTGTAAACCTGGTCAATAATACGTTCTCTATTTACTTTGCGCCCGTGAGCGCGGCTGGTAAACTGACCTCGGCGGGCATTCACTTTGGCGGTATGGTGCCTACCACTACGTTCTTCAACTCGTATGCTGCCACCGACCTTCGGGCGCAGAACCGGGGCTTTTTCTTCACGGAATACGAGGGTATCAAGTTCGACCGCTCGGTGTATAAATACTTCGACAAAGGCTTGCGGACAACGGCCCCCAACGGCAACAAAAGCATCCCGCTCCTGCGCTACGCCGACGTATTACTCATCTACGCCGAAGCCCAGAATGCCGCCGACGGTAGCCCCGATGCCGATGCTTACGCGGCTATCAACGCCATCCGCGCCCGGTCGGGCCTGACCGCGTTGGCGGGATTATCGAAAGACCAGTTCGAGCAGGCCGTTTGGCGCGAGCGGGCGTGGGAGCTTACCTGCGAGGGCGTGACGTGGTTCGATATGAAACGTACAGGCAAAGTTTTCAACGGCACCAACTTCGTAAACGTAGTGGGCTACACGCTGCCCACTGGCAAGGTGATTCGGGAAGAGAACCTGTATTTCCTGATTCCGCAATCGGAGATTGACGTTAACCCACAACTGGGGAATTAATTGTGGGGTATTATTAATTAGGTTGGTTGGTGCTCGTGTAGCCGACGTCTGTCGGCTATTCGACTTTATACGCAGTTTATTGCATGAATAAATATCGTATTACTCTGATTGTCAGTTTGTTTTATACAGCGTCGTTGGCGCAATCTTCGCCTGCTGCCAAACCCGAATATGGCTTCTCGCGCACGAAAAGCCCGTTCCGCTGGGCCGATAACACGCCAGCCGGTTGCCCGTTTCCAAAAAGCCCGCGCTTTGCCAAACTGCTGTTTTCGGGTCGATATGCCAACTATACCAATGGCGATACGTGGTATCCGTCGTGGGCCGATGACGACGCGCTGTACTCACCCTGGACCGACGGCTATATACTGCGCACCGACGTGTTTGAACCGTTTCAGGAGTCGCATCCGGGGCTGGCCTGCAACTCGCTCGACTTTATGGGTCGCAAGGCTGCTACGGGCAATGCGAAAATTGTGGGCAACGACCCACTGAACCTGCAGATTGTGCCGTTGGGGCGCACCGACGGGCCACCCGCGCCCTACGGTGGTCGCTACCCGTGCGGATCGCTGGTGCATAACGGCGTCTGGTATTACGGCACTTACTGCCTGACCAACAACCCCACCAACGACTGTGGCGGCAACGGCTGGACCGAGATGGGGCCGTTTGTAGGCTTCCGCACCTCAACCGATTACGGCAAAACGTGGCAGGAAACGCCCCACACGCCCGTCAAACCTATTTTCGGTGAAAATCCGGCGCAGGCCAAAGTTAAAATTGGGTCGCCCCACTTTGTTGATTTTGGAAAAAATATGCAGCACTCGCCCGATGGTTATGCCTACCTGACCGCGCATGGGGCCACCAACCCGGCTGTATGTAACAACTGGATACAGGGCGATGAAATCTACCTGATTCGGGTAAAACCTTCGCTCCAGACCCTGAACGATCCGAATGCCTACGAGTTTTACGCCGGAAAAGACAAGGCCGGAAAGCCTATCTGGAGCCGCCAGTTCGCCGACCTGAAACCGCTTTTGACATGGGATGGACATTTGGGCTGCGTAACGGTGACGTACAACCCCGGCCTCAAGAAATACCTGATGTGCATCAGCCGGGGCATTCAGGTCGAAAAAGCTGACAAAGGCCCAACCAACCTCCGTTACGACACCATGATTCTGGAAGCCGACGCGCTTACCGGCAACTGGAAACTGCTGCAATACCTCGACAGGTTTGGCCCGATGGCCTATTTCGTCAACATCCCGTCGAAGTTTATCTCACCCGATGGCCGCACCATGTGGCTCAGCTACTCGGCCAACTGGGACGACAAAAACCGCTATGGCAACCCCGCAGGCAGCTATTATTCTTTCTCACTGCACGAGATCATGATGGAATGAAAATGGGTGAGTTTCACCACCGCACCTGCCCGTTGCCAGTGACAATCCACTTTTCGGTCACTAACTTTTCGAGCGCGAACGGGCCACGGGCGTGGAGTTTCTGCGTCGAAATACCAATTTCGGCACCTAACCCGAAACAGCCGCCATCGGTAAAGCGTGTCGATGCGTTGGCGTACACGGCAGCCGCATCGACTTCGGCCAGAAACCGGTCGATAACGGCCTGATTCTGCGAAAGAATGGCCTCCGAATGCCGCGACGAATACGTTTGAATGTGCGACAGGGCTTCGTCTGGCCCGTCAACAACTTTTATGGCACATTTATAATCCAGAAACTCGCGGCCAAAGTCTTCGTCACGAGCGGGTTGCAGGTTGGTGTAGCCCGCGTTCTGCAAAATGCCAAACGCCATTTCGTCGGCAAACACCTCGACGTTCCACCTGGCAAAGTCTTCGGTCAGCAGGGGCAGCAACCGGTCGGCTATGGCGGTATCGACCAGCACACAATCGAGGGCGTTGCATACCGATGGGCGCGAGACTTTAGCATTCACGACAATAGCCGCAGCTTTTGCCAGATCAGCCGAGGCTTCGACGTAGGTGTGGCATACGCCCGCGCCGGTTTCAATAGTTGGCACGAGCGAATTTTTCCGCACAAACTGAATCAGCGACTCCGACCCGCGCGGAATAATAATATCGACATAGCGCACTGCCGTGAGCAGTTCGTTGACTACGGCACGGTCGGGCGGTAGCAGCGTAACGGCGGCCTTCGGTACACCAAACTCGGCCAACACACTCTGTATCAGACCAACTAAATAGCGGTTAGAAAAGTCAGCTTCTTTGCCCCCTTTCAGCACACAGGCATTGCCTGACCGCAGACAAAGCGACGCCACGTCTACCGTAACGTTGGGCCGGGCTTCATAAATAACGCCCACCACGCCGAGCGGTACGGTCATTTTTTTCAGCCGCAGTCCAGGTTCAATCTCCCGTTCGAGCAGCACTTCTCCGGCGGGGTCGGGCAGCAGGGCCACGTCGCGCAGGCTGTCGGCCAGGCCCTGAACGCGGGCTTCGGTCAATTTGAGCCGGTCGAATTTGGGGTCGGCAGGGTCCATGCGGTCGAGGTCGCGCCGATTTTCGGCCACGATTTGGGCCGTATGGTCGATCAGTACGTTAGCAAGCTGGTTGAGGAGGTCGGTTTTACGGGCGGGCGAGAGCCGTCGAACGGTAGCAGCAGCCTGTTGTGTTGCTTGCAGAAGGGGCGTTATCGGTGTCATGGTTGGGGTAATTGGAGTTCGGTGGCGATAAATTCGAGAACGTCGGATAACGTAACACTATAGCTTTCTACTACCACTTCTGCACCGCCCCGGTAATCATGCTTATGGTGGGGGAACGAAGCTAATTTTGGGAAATGCGGCACATTATCCCAACGCATCAGCCAGATTGCATCGGCTGTCTGCCAGTGATAGGCATAACTATGTTTAACTTCGTCAGTGTATTCTTTCGTGAACAATAATGAACCGTCGGTCAAGACAATCCGAAGCTTCAAATGCGCTGCACCATCAAAGTCATAGAAATCCAAAACGTCATAATCGGATACAAGCGAATGGTGGTGCAACCAGTGTATAGATTCAGTCATAAACTACTTTTCAGGAGCTAATCGACCAATTCGATTTCACCATCATTTATGTCGCTGATTTTCGCATTGATACGGATCAAGAACTCGTGAGCTGCTTTCCAGTCAATGTAATCATCCCATTCTTCAAATACCTCTTTTTCAGCCGTTTCAAAGTGCTTTTCAAATTCTTCGAGCGACGTGTTGTACTTTCGTTCAAACATCGCGACTGTATCCTGAAATCGGTGTTTTTTGGCGCGATACTCCAACAGCATCCACTGCCTTACCGTTTGTTTGCTCACTTGTACCATAGCTGTGTTCGTTGTAAGTAAAAGACAAAGTTGCCAAAAAACAGCAACCTACAAAAGTACAATATCGTTGGCATTCGCCACGTCAACGTTTTGTTGTTGACGTTGTTGCGTAAGCGTTTCCGACGAAATCCGCGCCCGCGCCACAGCCACTACCGTATCCTGTTCATCTATAATTTCAACCATTTCGCCAGCGGCAAACTCGCCCAGCACCGCCCGAACGCCTACGGCCAGTAAACTGCGCCGTTGCGTTAAGGCCCGCACCGCTCCCGCATCAACCTGTACCCGACCCACCACCAGCGACCCGCTCGCCAACCAGCGGTTCCGCGCCGACAGCGACGTTTCCGCCGGTGTAAATTCGGTGCCTATTTCGCCCCGCAACGCCCGGTCAAGGCTGTTTGGTTCGTTCAATCCGAAAATTACGACCCGGATACCTAAGCGTGTCGCCAACTTGGCAAACGTCAGCTTGGAAGCCATGCCGCCCAGCCCCATCGATGATTTATCGGTACGGACTACCCCGAAAACACGCTCGTCGAAGGCTGTCACCTGCCTGATAATCTGCCCATTGCCGTCTAATAACCCACCAACCGACGTACACAGCATCAGCACGTCGGCCCCAAACCCTACGGCGATGAGCGTTGCCAGTTCGTCGTTATCCGAAAATTTCAGTTCGCGGTTGCTGACCACGTCGTTTTCGTTGGCAATCGGAATAATACCGTTCGCCCAAAGCTCTTCGTAGGTTTGTTTTAGTTGCAGAAACTGGTCGCGGTTGGCGAAGTGGTGCCGTTCGCAGAGGCTTTGGGCAATGGAGACGCCGTAGATGGAAAAGAAGCGCGAATATTGATTGAGCAACAGCAGATTACCGACAGCCGCAGCGGCCTTACGCTGGGTAATATCGCCCCGGTAATCGCGGATAAGTCCCTTGCCTGCGCCCACCGCCCCCGACGACACGAGTACGATGTGGTAGTGCGGCTGGAGAGCCGCTACCTGCCGCGCAATATCGACCATGATGGGTTCATTCGGTTCGCCAGTCGATTTGGTAATGGAAGCGGTGCCAAATTTCAGTACAAGAACGGGTTTTGTCATAGTCTTTACAGCGAGCCGCCAACAGTGGGTAGTATGCAGTTTTTAGCCGGCAAAGTTAAGTAGCTGCCGGTTTCAATTCATTACACTGCCTACTGATAACTGTTGACTGTTCACTGAAAACTTAATCGCCCGCATGATTACGGAACAGGTGTTCGAAGACGTTTTCGGTGAAGCGTGCTTTCTGGCGAAGGGCTGCTTTGAGTCGGCGAAGATAATCGGCTTTGGGAATTTCAATGGCACCGAACCGCCGAACGTTATCATTAATAAACTGCGTGTCAAGGAGTTGGAACTGCTGTTCGCGCAATGTCATAATCAGATAATGAAACGCTACTTTCGAGGCATCGCTGACGTGGTAGAACATCGACTCGCCGAAAAAAGCCGCGCCCAGCGATACGCCGTACAAACCGCCAACCAAACGATTATCTATATACGTTTCAACGCTATGTGCAAGCCCCATGCGGTGCAGTTCGGTGTACGCGTCGATAATTTCCTCGGAAATCCAGGTGCTATCATCATCGGAGCGGGGTACGGAACAGTAGCGCATCACCTGCTCAAAATTGTCGTTTACGCGCACGTCGAAGCGTTTTTGGTTTAAAACGGGCCGCAGCGACCGGGCGGGTTGGTAGGTGTCGATGGGAATAACGGCGCGGGGGTCGGGCGCGTACCAGTAGAGCGTACTGTCCGCGTCGGCCATCGGAAAGATGCCGTTGATGTACCCGTAGATCAGGTCGTCGGCGGAGAGCTTGCTCATGAAAGTGCAGGAAGAGATTAAGACAAAGATAGCAAAATAGTTGAGAATCAACTATTCGCAATCGGTCATTAACTTTTCGTTATCTGTCAGCGACTACCCGGCCTCTGTATGTGACCTTTGTATCAGATAAAAACAAACGGTCATGAAAACGCTCTTAAAATCTGAAGAATTAGCCCTGTTTCTGGGCAGCATCTACCTGTTCTCGCGCCTGAACTTCGCTTGGTGGTGGTTTCCGGCCCTGTTGCTCCTGCCCGACATCAGTATGATTGGCTATTTAGTAAACCCAGCCGTGGGTGCGGTGTTGTATAACGTGGTACACCACAAGGGATTAGGCATCCTGATTGGGCTGCTGGGTTTGGCAACTGGCAATCAGTACCTCATGCTGGCGGGAGTTATATTGCTGGCCCATTCAAGCATGGACCGCGTGGCGGGCTACGGTCTGAAATATTTCGATAGCTTTAAGCATACCAGCCTCGGATTGTTGTAATACAGCGATGTTGTTGTGACACAGAGATGCACAAAGGCGCACAGAGATACACGGAGCTTAGCTTAAAAATTCTCCGTGTATCTCCGTGTCTCCTCTGTGCATCTCTGTGTCATAAAAGTGTCATAAATACGCAGCCCGGAATTCGCCAGGCGTTTGGCCGGTCCATTTTTTAAACGACCGGAAAAATACGCTCGGTTCCGAAAAACCCAGCAGATAACATACATCCGTTAAACTCAGGTTTGGTTCCCGGAGGTGCCTGACGGCTAATTCCTTACGCACATCGTCTAATTCCTGCTGATAAGTCGTGCCTTCGCCTTTCAGATGCAGTTGCAACGTTCTAACACCCATCGCCAGCCGGTCGGCAATGGCCACGAGCGTCGGTTCTTCGCCCTTCAGCAACGTCACAATTTCGGCCCGGACACGTTCGCGCAGAGTCAGTGTCCGAACACGCTGCAACAACTCGCCGGCGTGTTGCTCGAACAGCGTGAACAGCCCTGGATTGGCGTTCAGTACGGGCAGGTTGAGCAGGGATGCGTCGAAAATATAGGCCGTTTGATGGGTATCGAAGCCGATTTCAGCCGGGCCAAATACGCGCTCGTGTTCGCTAACGTCAGCCGGGTGTGGATACGAAAACTGTACGGTATCAGCCACGAGCCGTTGCCCGGTCAACGCCCGCATCGCCGATTGATACACCGACAATTCGGAGTTCAGCGCGTAGTCGGGATAAGTAACGTCGGGGCTGACTATATCGAGTAGCAATGCAAACTGATTCCCTGTGCGTTTGCCCGTAGTGCGGATACCTTCGCATACAAGGTCTTGATACTGAAACAGTCTGTTGAGAGCTGCCCCCAGCGTGGGGCTGTGCATCATCACATAGGCCAGCACACCTACCGACATTGGACTGACTAACTCGCCAAGTTTAAGAGGCAGGCTGTTGTCGCCCGTGGCCGCTATTGCTTCGCGCCAGAGGTCGTGCATTTGCCGAATGGAAATACGATTGTCGGGGTGGCGCAGATAGCCGGGTGTAAGCCCCACCGTTTGTATGAGTGCGTCGGGATCGGCCCCTCGTTGTCGGGCGGCAAACAACATCAGATTAACCGTAGCTACCGAAAGCGTATGAGCGACTTTCATGCATGGAGTTTAGTTTGCAACTCCCGAAAATAGGTAGTTGCCCGGAGCAATCGACTGCCATACCACGAAAATACCTCCCCATCGACTCCCAGCACCTGCGCCCATGGGCAAACGGCCTGTAACTCTGTTACGTGTTTCGGCTTGAACGGGTACGGCTCCGATGACAAAAACACCAGATCGGGCCGGGCGGCTTGCAACGTTTCCGTCGACACCTCCGGGTAGCGGCTTTGATCGGCGAACGCGTTATAAAACCCGGCTGCGGTGAGCATAGCGTCGATAAACGTATCGGAAGCTGCCACCATGTATGGTTTGCGCCAGATTAGGTAGGCCACGCGCAGCCGGTTGGTGAGCGGCTGGGGAAGGCCAGCAAAATCCTGAGCAATCTGCGCGGCCATCTGATTGGCCTGTGCGCCGGCTCCAACCAGCGTACCTACAGTGCGAATCATTGACAGCGCGTCGGGCAGCGTTAGAACGTTGGTGATGTGAACAGGGTAGTGGCGTTGTAGTTCTTCGATCTGATCTCGTGTATTTTCTTCTTTGTTTGCCAGAATCAGGTCGGGCCGGAGCGCGTGAATGCGGTCGAGGTGGAGCGTTTTCGTGCCACCAACAACCGTCCCGGTCGTTCGCGCATGGGCCGGATGAATGCAGAACTTTGTGACGCCAATAACCTGTTCACCCACGCCCAGATCGAACAGCAGTTCGGTTTGCGATGGCACGACGGAGACGATGCGTTGCGGAGACGTTGGCATAACAGATTGTGCTGTTTTTTGCTTAAAAATGCGTATTTTTAAGCAGAATTCACCCCACCCCAACCCCTCCCCGTTAGGGAGGGACTAAAACCATCCGGTTTCATAAGTCCCTCCCTAACGGGGAGGGGTTGGGGTGGGGTTCAACAACCAATACAAAATGAACTTAACTATTTTAACGGCTCCACTTACGGCGCAGGAGATTGAGTGGCGCGTACAAAGTCAAACCAAAGACGGGCAAAAGATTATTGTGGTGCCGTATATCACCAACCGTTGTGTCATGCAACGTTTCGATGAACAGTTCGGCTGGTCGAACTGGCAGAACGAAATCAAGGAAATCGACGGGGGGTTTCTCTGCACCATTACCGTTGCCATGCAGGGCGGGCAGTTAGTCAAAAAAACCGACGGAGCCAGCCGCACCGACATTGAACCCGTAAAAGGGGGTATCAGTGACGCAATGAAACGTTGCGCCGTACAGTTCGGGCTGGGTCGTTCACTGTATGATTTTCCACGCGTGTTCGTGCAAACAACGGATAAATACATTCCCGACTGGGCGCAGACGCTGCTTGACAAATTGGTCGAAAAAATCAACGCGGGCGGTGCCGTTCGCGACGTGATTGTACTCAAACCTGAACACGCTAAACCGGCGGCTAAGGCTGTGTGATAAGTTTATTCGACACACGACGCAACGTTCAGCGGTTTTCAGTCATCTTTTGGGTAAATTGTTAAACAGATATACATAACTTCATGAAAACCCTGACCGCCCTCTTTTTTGTCTTTGCACTGGCCGTATCGTCAACACAGGCGCAGCAGCAGGAAACTATCAAAGGCAACGGCCAAATCGTGACGCAGAAACGCACACTCGGCTCGTTCGGCAAACTCAATGTTCGCGTAGGCATGCGCGTCAAAATTACGGCGGGTGATGCAGCCTCTGCCGAACTCGAAGGCGAAAGCAATATCCTCGAACACGTTCTTACCGACGTGAAAAACGGTGAGCTGACGGTTACGTTTGCACCGAACAAGAGCTTCAATCAAACCAAGGGGGTTGTTGTCACGATTCACGTACCCAAACTTGATCAGGTGATGGTCAGTACTGGTTGCTCGGTCGATTCAGACCTGCCCATTCAGGCCAGTACCCTGACGGCAACGGTCGAAACGGGTAGTTCGCTAACGGCCCCAATCAACGCGAAAACGCTGAAATTAGCCGTGAAGCAAGGCTCGAAAGCCAACCTGACCGGCACCGTAGCCGACGCCGACATTGAACTGGAAGGAGCCGGTAAGCTCAATGCCGAAAAGCTGACCATCGCCCGCGCCGACGTTCGGCTCGAAGGAGCAAGCCGCGCCGACATTCACGTGACCGAAACCCTTTCAGCCGCTGCCGATGGTGTAAGTACGATCAACTACACGGGCAACCCGACCGTCAAATCAGAACAGGCTACCGGCCTGTCGAAAATTCGGAAACAGGGGAAGTGATGTAGAAAATGCCATTTACTCAAAAAGCCGGACTGCCCGAACTGGGGCGGTTCGGTTTTCGTTTTCTGACTATACCATCTCTTTTCCGTCTTCCCCTAACACAGACCGCCCTCTATGATTACCCTCGCGTTGGGAGAACGCCAGGGCAGCATATCCTTTTGTCAAAATTCTAACCGCATTACTTATTTATGACACAAACACAAGCTGCTCAAAATCCTGTTACGCCTACGACATCGACCGCTGAGACAGTGGCCGATATCCTGAAACATCGGGTTTACAACCTGCTAATTTTAGACGAAAGCGGCTCGATGGCAAGCATCAAACAAGCCACTATCAGCGGGTTTAACGAAACACTGCAAACCATTCAGCACGCCGAACGCGAATACGCCGGGCAGCAGCATTTTGTGGCCGTTGTGCCGTTCAGCACCTGCCGCCCGCTCGACCGTTTCGACCTGCAAACCACAGCCGCGCTGAAACTGCTTGACGACCAAACATACAAACCCAACTGCGGCACGCCCCTCTACGACGCTATTGGCTTCGGCATTACCCAGTTGAGTCAGGTTATTGGGCAGCAGGGCGGTACGTACAACGTGCTGGTAACGGTGCTGACCGATGGGGAAGAGAACTCGTCGAAACAGTACACTGGTCCGCAGATAAAGACGATGATCGACACGCTGAGACCGCTCGGATGGCTCTTCACGTACATGGGCGCAAACCACGACGTCGAAAAAACAGCCGCCACCCTGTCGATTCAGCACAAGATGGCCTTCACGGCTGATGCCGACGGTGTGCAGCGTTCGTTGAAGAAGGATAGCCTGAGTCGGTTGAAGCTATACGCGAAGATGAACCTGAGCCAAAAGCTCGGCAAAACGCTCACGGACAAAGACACCGATTATTTCGGGGAAGGGGATGTGAACTGATATATGTTAATTTGCACCCGTCGGGGACTGGCCTTCGGCGGGTGTGGTTTATTTCATGTACAGTTTAGGCTACACAAAATAATGATTTTGTAAATTGTGTATTCATCAAGTAGAAACTACAACCAGCACAACTATGGACGAACAGAACTATGTTATTCAAAACCCAACAGAATTTCCATCGGGGCATAGTGAAGTGGGTAATCTTGATAAAATTAGGGCTGATTTGCTCAAAAGTTCACGCTTGGAGCAAAGTCTTAGTTACGATGAATTTGCAGAGATGGTTTGCATTGATGCTGATCGCCTACAACGTATAGAGACTTATCAAGAACCACTATCTGCTACAGAAATAGAGATATTCTGTTATATAAAACAGGTTCCATTAATTGACTTTTTCCCACTTCTACAAAAAGGGGCAAATTCATCAATGGGGCAGTTCGTACGCACTCACCGTAGAGCAAGAGGTTTAAGTCAAGAGGCACTTGGTGTAGCGATAGGTGTAACTAAACAGGCTATTAGTAAAATTGAAATGGGTGAAAGCTATCCCAGTCATATGCATCTAAAGCCTCTCGCAATAGTATTGAGTGTTCCTCTAACTGAACTTTTGGCGCGAAGACCTCATTGAAACTGTAATTGCTTCCCAAAGTTACTTTGGTCAAAATGATAGTTGTGCAGTACGAATGAATTATACGAAAAGCTAACAGTTTAATTCTCTGTGAAAACCGCCCTCATTACCGGTGCCAACTCCGGTTTAGGTTTGGCTACGGCCCGTGCGCTGGCCCAACGATCCGTTAACCTGATTCTGCTTTGCCGCAGCGAACGAAAAGGACGTGAAGCGCAGCTCAGTATTCAACAGGCCAACCCCGCCGTTCGGGTCGATTTGATCACGGCTGATTTGGCCGATCTGGCGTCGGTGCGCCGGGCGACAGTGCAGGTTCGCGAGCAGTACGATACACTCAACGTGCTGATTAACAACGCCGGTTATACACCCGCTCGTATCGAGTTTACGCCTGAAGGTATTGAAAAGTCGTTTTTTGCCAGCCATATCGGGCATTTTGTGCTGACGCATGAACTGCTCGATTTACTGAAGAAATCGGCTACGGCTACTGAACCGGCGCGGGTCGTGACGCTATCGTCGGCGGCCTATCTGGGCGGGCGCACGTCGCGATTTTTCCGGCGTATCGAAACCCTTTCGCCCACGCTGGCGTATTGCGACGATAAGTTAGCCAATCTGCTGTTTGCCAAAGAACTGGCGAAGCGCACCGCCGGGCAAAATATTGTGTCGTACTCAGTGCATCCGGGCGCGGTGAAAACCAACTTCGGAGCCGATACGCCGGGCTTTCTGGGCAAGGTATTCGCGCTGGTGGGGCCGCTCATGCGTACACCCGAACGCGGAGCCGAAACGTCGATCTTTTTGGCATCGGCTCCACTCAAAGCCATTGGCGAGCGGAATAATGGTGCTTATTTTGCCGATAGCCGACCCAAGACCACGTATAATGGCGACATCACCGACGAAAAAGCCGCCTGGCTCTGGGAGAAAAGTCTGGTGTACCTGTAATCGATGACCTACTACCTGATTGCTGGTGAGCGTTCCGGCGATTTGCACGGCGCGAACCTGATTCGGGCCATTCGGCAGCACGACCCGCAGGCGCAATGCCGGGCCTATGGGGGCGAACAGATGGAAGCCGCCGGGGCCGTGCTGGTGCGCCACTACCGGGAGATGGCCTTTATGGGTTTTCTGGAAGTGGTCCGTAACCTCGGCACCATCCGCCGAATTCTGCGCGAGTGCCAGGCCGATTTGCTGGCGAACCGACCCGACGCGCTTATTCTAATCGACTACGCGGGTTTCAACTTACGCATGGCCCGGTTTGCCAAAAAACATGGCATTCGGGTGTTTTATTACATCTCACCGAAGGTTTGGGCCTGGAACCAACGACGCGCCCTCACTATTAAAGCCAACGTCGACAGGCTGTTTACGATTCTGCCCTTTGAAACCGAGTTTTTTGCCCGCTACGATTACGAAGTAGAGTACGTCGGCAATCCCCTCCTCGACGCGCTGGCCGACTTCCAGCCCGGCCTGGATTGGCCCGGCCTGGATTGGCCTAGCCCGACGTTTGGCGACGCGCTGAGCGCAAACAACCGGCCCGTGGTAGCGTTGCTGCCCGGCAGTCGCCGACAGGAGATTACAATGATACTGCCCCTGATGCTGACCGTTACGCGCCGGTTTCCGCAGTACACGTTCGTGGTCGGCACGGTTAGCAATTTGCCGGAGTCATTATACGACAGTCTGCTGACCGATTACCCTGACGTTCGGCGGGTGAGCGATGCGGCTTATGATTTGCTGCACGTTGCTACGGCGGCACTCGTAACATCGGGTACGGCAACGCTCGAAACGGCCCTGCTCAATGTGCCGCAGGTGGTATGCTACAAAACAACGGGCGTTAGTTATGCCATTGCCAAACGGCTCATTGCCGTGCCGTTTATTTCGCTCGTGAACCTGATTGCCAATCGTGCCGTTGTTACTGAGCTGATCCAGAATGATCTGACGCCCAGCCGTATCGAGCAGGAATTACGGGCTATTCTGCCCGGTGGCGACCGGCGTGACCAGCAACTGGCCGACTATGCCACTGTCCGGCAAATAATGGGCGATCCGGGAGCGTCGGAACGGGCTGGCAAGCGTATGGTCGAACTGGTGGCTGACCAAACAAAAAACCGCTGAATTCGATTATATTAGTAGGATAGTTCGCACCTGACTACCACTATCAATCAACGCTATGACGACTTTGACGAACCAGCCGGGTATGCCGGACCAGGAATTACCGAGTGCATCGGTATGGGCTTACAATCCCAAAAACGTAGCTTTTATCGGCGATTATCTGCCCCGGCAATGTGGCATTGCTACGTTTACGTCTGATCTGTACAGTTCGTATAATCGGTTTATTCCTGATTCAAATGCCATTGTCGTGTCGGTCAACGACACGCCCGAAGGCTATGATTACCCCGCCGAAGTGCGTTATGATTTCTATCAGCACGATCAGGAAGCGTATCGCCGTGCTGCTGAGTTTCTGAATGCCAAAGACGTTGACGTGGTGTGTTTGCAGCATGAATATGGCATCTTCGGCGGACCGGCAGGAAGCTACATCCTGACGCTGCTGCGCAACCTGACGATGCCCGTTGTAACTACGTTTCACACGATTTTGAAAGACCCCAATCAGGATCAGTTGCTGGTGCTGAAAAGTATAGCTGATCTATCGGCTCGCGTTGTTTGCATGAGCGAGAAGGGTCGTGATTTTCTGGTTAATATCTACGAAATTCCCGCTGAGAAAATCGACGTAATCGCTCACGGCATTCCCGACATGCCGTTCGTTGACCCGCATTTTTACAAGGATAAGTTCGGGATGGAGGGTAAGCAAACGCTGCTGACCTTCGGGCTGTTGTCGCCCAATAAGGGCATTGAAACCATGATTCGCGCGTTGCCACAGATTGTGGAGCAGGTGCCAAACGTGGTGTATATGATTCTGGGGGCTACGCATCCGCACCTGATTCGGCACGAAGGTGAAGCCTACCGCGACAGTCTCAAAGCCCTTGCTACCAAACTCGGCGTTCGCGACAACGTGCGATTCTACAACCAGTTTGTCGAGATCGAAGACCTGCTCGAATACCTCGGCGCGGCTGATATTTACGTTACACCGTATCTGAATCCGGCGCAAATTACCTCTGGTACGCTGTCGTATGCGTTCGGTTGCGGCAAGGCGGTGGTATCGACGCCCTACTGGCACGCCGAAGAACTACTGGCCGACGGGCGCGGAGTGCTGGTGCCGTTTGGTGATAGTGAGGGGTTTGCCAATGCTATTATCAACCTGCTGACCGACGAACCGGTGCGCCACGCGCTCCGAAAGAAGGCGTATTTAGTGGGCCGACAGATGATTTGGGAAGAAGCCATTCAACGTTATGCCCGTTCGTTTGCGCAGGCCCGGCAGCAGCGTATGATTGTTGTGAGCCGGCAATTACCGCAAAACGCTGATATTGACGGCGGTTCGACCTTCAAACTGCCCGCGCTTAAACTCGACCACCTGTTCCGGCTTACCGACTCGACCGGTATGGTGCAGCACGCCCGTTTCCACTTGCCTTTCTACGATGAAGGGTATTGTTCGGATGACAACGCCCGTGCGTTGATTTTGGCGATATGGCTGCGCGACGCGGGCTTGAGCGACCCGAAAGTAGCCAAAGCCGCTGATAATTACGCAGCTTTTCTCAATCACGCCTACAGTGCTGAACACCGCCGGTTCCGCAATTTCATGAGCTACGACCGGCAATGGCTCGAAGACATTGGTTCTGACGATAGCACGGGCCGCACCATGTGGGCAATTGGCACGAGTATTGGCCGTGCTACGGATCGTAATACCGTTACGTGGGGTATCAACCTGATTGAGAGCGTATTGCCAACGATTGTACAGATGGGTTCGCCCCGTGCCTGGGCCTTCGCATTGCTGGGTATTTATGAGTACCAGAAAAAATTTAATGACGACCGGCTGGCAAAAACCATCCAGCGACAACTGCTCGACAAACTTATGGCCTGCTACCACGCTACGGCTACTGAAGACTGGCCGTGGTTCGAAAACGTGCTGTCGTATGATAACGCTGTGCTGGCTCACGTGCTGATTCGGTCGGGCGATAACGCGATGGTGCAGGTTGGGTTGAAAGCACTGCGGTGGTTGCTGAATTTGCAGACCGCACCCAAAGGGCATTTCCAGCCTATTGGCTCTGATGGATTTTACACCAAAGGCCAGCCCCGCGCCTATTTCGATCAGCAGCCGCTCGAAGCGCAAAGTACGGTATCTGCCTGCCTGGCCGCTTTTTCGGCGACGGGCGATGCAGAGTGGCACCGTGCCGCCATTCGGGTATTCAACTGGTTTACAGGGCTGAACGATCTGGGTCTGCCACTTTACGACCCGCAAACGGGCGGCTGTCGCGATGGCTTGCACATCGACCGCGTGAATCAGAATCAGGGGGCAGAATCTACGTTATCGTATCTGCTGGCATTGGCTGAGTTATACACGGTGCAGAAACAACAGGCAGAATTGAAAGCAGTTGACACGGCGGTGGCAAAGTTGGTTAAGGCACAGTAGAATTTTGTTTATTGCAGCAAATAAACCACTACACAATACTAAAGAAGTAATGAGTATCAAAGCCACCCGCACCGGCATTGTGTTGCGGCCCGACCCCACCCGCGTGTTGTTTCGCCCGTTTGAGTTGGGCAGCAGCACTCGTACCCTGAAAATCATTGCCCGCGTTGGCTCGATGACCGACGAAGAGGCCGATAAGAAACTCAATGAAGTGATTCGAGAGTTTGGCGGTCGGCATCATAAACTGGAGCGGTTTCTGTTGCAACGCTTCGAGCAAATCAAGCCGCATTTGCTGACCGATGAGCCGCTGGAACTTGATCGGAAGCTGCTGCTGGGCGCGTATTTCACAATGGAATATTCGCTGGAGTCGGCGGCTCTGTTTAACCCGTCGATGATCTGGCACCCCGACCAGACCAACGTACCGCCGGGCTACAAACGCTTCATACTCAGTTTGCGGGCTACGGGCGAGGGGCACGTATCATCTATCTCGTTTCGGATGGGCTACATCGACGAAGAAGGACAGATTGTGTTGCGTAAGCCTTCCCGCTACGTAACGGCTCCCGAAATTGTCCCCGATCAGCGGTTTAAACGGGTGCAGTTTGAACGGAAACTCTATGAGCTGCGCCTGGAAAACAGCATTCAGGAGAAAATGATGACCGGGCTGGGAGAGGAGTTTACACTGGCCGAACTCGAAGCGCAGGTCCGGCGTATTTCGGCTCAGTACCGATATAACGCTGAATATGAAACCATTGCCGCCGGTCTGACGGCTCTCGCCCGCTCGAATTACGAGATTGATTTTGACGACGACCTGAGCTTAGACGAACGCTGTATTTTTCCGACCTCGCCCAACGAAACCAACGGCATCGAAGACGCCCGCTTCGTACAGTTCACCGACGATAACGGCGACGTAACGTATTACGCCACTTACACCGCCTACAACGGGCGCGTTACGTTTCCGCAACTGCTTGAAACCAAAGACTTTACGCATTTTCGGGTCAGTACGCTCAGCGGTGCCGAAGTGTCGAACAAGGGTATGGCACTGTTTCCGCGTAAAATCAACGGCAAGTACGCGATGATCTCACGGCAGGATGGGGAGAATATCTACCTCATGTATTCCGACGATCTGTATATCTGGCAAACCAAAGAACTGCTGCTTAAACCAACGCACCACTGGGAATATGTGCAGTTAGGCAACTGCGGGTCGCCTATCGAAACTGAAGCAGGCTGGCTCGTGCTAAGCCACGGCGTCGGGCCGATGCGAAAGTACGCCATCGGCGCGTTTCTGCTCGACCTGAACGACCCCGGCAAGGTACTTGGTCGGCTAACCGAGCCGCTGCTTAGCCCCGATGAAAATGAGCGCGAAGGCTATGTGCCGAATGTGGTGTACAGTTGCGGAGGAGTAGTGCATGGCCGCGAACTGATTATCCCGTATGCGATGGCCGACTACGCGAGTAGCTTTGCCACAGTAAACGTTGACGAACTGCTGGCCGAACTAACAGGCACGATTAAGCCCGAACTAACTCAGGCAGTAGTGGTCTGATTGCCATGAATTTTTAAGGAAGCCGAAGCATCGGCCCGGATAGATAGTACGGATGTTGCGGATTAACACAGATTTCTCATCTGTAATGATTCGTAACGTTCGTATTTCTATTTTTTACATATAGGTAATTACTCAAAATTATGCAAAAATATAACTAATCTAATGTGAGTAAAAATACTTACAAGTAATAACAGCCTATAGTACCCTACTTATTCAACACCACTTTTCTTATTGCTTTATTGAGATTTAACAGATATTATGAACTTTATTTTTTAGATAAAGTGCTGATTGATAATTATTTGCAACAAAATATGTAAGATATTCCGCAAAGCTGCAAAAGGAGTTCTTTAAATTCTGTCAAAATTATAGACTAAAGAATTTTGTATTGCATAAATAATTGTACAAATTTGAGTTTGCTTTCTTACCTATATAGTCCATAAAACAAGATCAAGTAGTTCATGAGAAAACTTTTAATGACGCAGCTATTGCTGTGTTTTCTCAGTTTGCCATTGCTGGCGCAGGATGTTGCCATCAGTGGTAAGGTTACGTCGACGGAAGACGGGTCTGTGCTGCCGGGCGTGAACATTGCCGTAAAAGGCACGTCGCGCGGCACCAGTACCGACGCCGAAGGGACGTACCGACTCAACGTACCGGCGGGTTCGACGCTGGTGTTCAGCTTTATCGGGTTTGTTACCCAGGAAGTGCCTATCGGCAATCGCACCACGGTCGATGTAGCATTGGCGAGCGATGCGGCCCAGCTTCAGGAAGTGGTTGTAACGGCCTTGGGTATCAAACGCGATGCCAAATCGATTTCGTTTGCTACGCAGCAGATCAATGCCGAACAGCTTCAGGTGGTGCGGCAACCCGATGCGGGGAATGCGCTGGCTGGTAAAGTAGCGGGTTTGCAGGTGCTCAGTCAGGCCGGGTCGAAACTTGGTCAGGGTGCTGTGATTCGGATTCGGGGGGCGGCTTCATTGGTCGATAAAAACCCGCTCTACGTGGTCGATGGCACTCCGCTGACAGCCGACAGCGGCACCCCGCCTTCGCTCGACATCAACCCCGACGACATCGAAACGCTGTCTGTGCTGAAGGGTCCCAACGCTACGGCTCTCTACGGGCAGCGGGGCGACGCTGGTGTGATTGTCATTACGACCAAGAAGGGCCTCGCCCGTAAAGGTATTGGCATTGACATCAACAGCACCACGACCTTCGATCAGGTCAACATCATTCCGAAATACCAGAATCTGTATGGCGGGGGCGGTTCGTCGGCATGGCGGACTTTTACGTGGGCACCGGGCAATCCCGTTGAGTGGCAGGCGTTTAATGGTAAGCGTTATCACGACTACACAGACGATTCGTCGTGGGGGCCGCGTTTAGATGGCTCGGAGTACATTCCGTGGTATGCCTGGTATCCGGGTAGTCCGTACTCGTTCAAAACGGCGTCGTTTACGCCCCAGCCGAACAACGTGCGCGATTTCTACAACACGGGCCTGACGCTCAACAATGGCGTGAGTATGCGGGCGGGCGGCACGGGCTACAACCTGCGGCTGTCGTACACGAACGTGAACCAGACGGGTGTGCTGCCAAACACGTCGCTGCAACGCAACTACATCACGGCGGCCACAACTTTCGACCTGGGCAAAAACCTGACTGCCGGGCTGAACCTGAACTATACTACCGACCGCGTAAACGGAAACTTCGACGACGATTACTCGAATTTCTCAGGGGCGGGGTCGTTCAACCAGTGGTTTCACCGCAACCTCGATATGGGCATCATGCGCGAGTTGCGCGATTTCCGCACACCCACCGGTGCGCTGGCAAGCTGGAACCACAGCAATCCTACGGCCACCACCAACTTCAGCACGCCGAACTTCAACCGGGGCAACTACTGGTATAACTGGTATTCGTATCAGGACAACATTAACTACCAGACCAATCGCGACCGGCTGTTTGGCGACGTGAACCTGACCTACCGCATCAACGACCACTTCCGGGTGCAGGGCTGGCTGCGCCGGAATCAGCGGCAGACCAATTACGAGAACAAAACGCCGACGATTCTCGAACTCAGCGCGGCCCAAACGGGCGTGAAAGCTGAATACACCACCGGTGCTGTTACCGAGCGCGAAGACAACTACGAATTCTTAGGTTCTTACGACAACACCTTCGGCGAGTTTGACCTGAGCGCGAACGTGGGCGGCAACATCCGCGACAATCGCTACTCGCGGGTCGATATGGCAACAACGGGCGGGCTGTTCGTGCCTGACCTGTTCACCATCGGCAACTCGATTGGTACGCCAAATCTGACAAACAACCGCTTCCGCAAAGAAGTACGCAGCTTATATGGCCGGGCCTCGCTGGGCTGGCGCGATATGGTGTACCTCGAAGTAACGGGACGTAACGACTGGAGTTCGGCCCTGCCTGCCGACCGAAATTCGTATTTCTACCCCTCGGTGGGTGGTAGCTTTGTGTTCTCTGAACTGACCCGCGACAGGTTGCCGTTTCTATCGTTCGGGAAGCTGCGCGGTAGCTGGGCGCAGGTGGGTTCCGATCTGAACCCGTATCAGTTGGCACTGAACTACCAGGTGAATCAGTTCAAATACAACACTAACAGCCTCATTACCACGCCTAACCTGCTGACCAATGCCGAAATCATTCCGTCGCTGTCGTCGGCGTATGAAGTGGGCGTTGATCTGCGTTTCCTGAAAAACCGGGCCGGGCTGGCGTTTACGTATTACAAGGAGAACAAAATCAACGAGATTCTGAACGTAGACGTGACAACCGCCAGTGGCTTTACCGAAAAGGTAATCAACGCGGGTCGCATCGAGCGTAACGGCATCGAACTGCAATTGACGGGTCAACCCGTTGTGGGCAAAAACTTCAACTGGGACGTTGCGCTGAACTTCGCCGTAAATAATTCGCGCGTGATTAGTCTGGGTAGCGTCAACTCGATTCAGGCGACCTCGGCGGTGCCGTTCGGCTCCTCGCTGCAATCGTTCGACACCAACGATGCGTTTGGGTTTGCTTACGTGATTCATACCGACGGCACCGACAACGGCGGCAACAACCGCTGGGGCCAACTGCGCGGCAACGGAATTCTGTACGACGAGCAGGGGCGTCCTTTGCTGAACAGAGATCCTGTGACCGGCATCTACACGTATCAGTTTGCGGCTAACCAGTACTTCGGCTCGGTGCTGCCTGATTTCACGGGTGGTTTGATTAATACGCTGCGGTACAGAAACTTCAACCTCGGCATTGCCATCGACTACCAGAAAGGCGGCAAATACTTCTCGCTGTCGAACCTGTTCGGTCAGTATTCGGGCTTGTACGCCGAGACTGCGGCTACCAATGACCGGGGCAAAAACGTGCGCGACGACGTAGCCGAAGGCGGTGGCGTTCGGGTTCAGGGTGTAAGCAGCACAGGCGAGGCAGTAGATACCTACGTACCAGCTTACGACTATTACCATCAGTTTGGCAACAACGGCATCATCAATAATTCGGTGTTCGATGCTTCGTATGTCAAGCTGCGCGAGATAAGTTTCGGTTATAACATTCCGCTCAAGTCGAACCGCTATTTCCAGGGTATCGGTCTGAGCGTAGTGGCCCGGAATCCGTATCTGCTTTATGCCGCCAACCGCAACATCGACCCTTCGGAGTTATCGCAGCGGTTCGGCGAAAACGGTCAGCAGCCCGGTACGCGCTCGCTCGGTTTCAACGTTCGGTTAAGTTTTTAGTAAGAGTTATGACACAGAGATTCGCTGAGATAACACAGAGATACACCGAGATGATTTTAGTAAAAGCTCAGTGTATCTCCGTGCAACCTCTGTGCATCTCTGTGTCACAAAAATTTTTGTAATCACAATGAACTTCAAACATAAATTTCTCTCCATCAGCCTGTTTACGGGCTTAGGATTAATGGCGGGGTGCAGCGATTTCGGGGATATGAACGTGAACCCCAACGCGGCCACAACGCCCGTAACGTCGGCTCTGCTAACGGCGGCTATGACGGGCATTCCGCCGACGACACCCACAGGGGCACTGCTCGAAGGCATTGCCGGGCGGCTGACCGCGCTGGCCGTCGAACCGCGTTTGTTCGTACAATACTGGTCGGAAAGCCAATACCCCGAAAATTCGCAGTATGCCACGACGTTTGCCGACTGGAACCGGTATTATGCCGTAACACTCCAGGACCTGCAAACGATTATCGACTACAACACCAACGCCGATACGAAAACCTATGTGGCCCAGTTCGGCTCGAACAACAATCAGTTGGCCGTTGCCCGTATCTTGAAAGCGTACCTGTTCTCGGTTGTGACCGACCGCTGGGGCGACGTGCCGTATGTCAACGCACTGAAGCAAACCACCGCCGTGCCGTATGACCCGCAGCAGGCTATTTACGCCGATTTGTTCAAGGAGTTGCGGGAAGCGAGTGCGCAGTTCGACAATGGACGGGCATTTCAGGGCGACATTCTGTTTAATGGCAATCAGGCCCGCTGGAAAAAATTCGCCAATTCGCTCCGCATGATTCTGGCGATGCGCCTGACCAAAGTTGACCCTGCCACGGCCCGCACCGAATTTCTGGCCGCTTACAATGATGCGGCTGGCTATATCAGTACCAATGCCGACAACGCGACCATTCAGTTTACCGACGTAAATCAGTTTCGCAACCCCGACAACGCTCTGTTCGACGGGCGTAGCGATTACGGCGTGAGCGACGTGCTGGTAAACAAGCTGAAAGCTTTGAGCGACCCGCGCCTGCCCGCCTACGCTGCCCCAACCGACAACGGCGATTATCTGGGCTTGCCTTACGGCCTGACCCGCGAACTGCTCATTGCCTACACGAACGACAACGAGTTCTCGCTGCCGAGTGCGAAAGTGCTGGCGAAAACGCAGCCGGGCTATATCATTACGGCGGCTCAGATGCTGCTGGCAAAGGCCGAAGCTGCGGCCCGTGGCTGGATTTCGGCAGATGCCCGCACCGCCTACAATGATGCTATTCGGGCATCGTGGGAGCAGTGGGGCGTATTCGATGCTACGAAATATGCCGCCTACATTGCCAGCCCTGCCGTGCTTCCAACCACGGGCGACATTCTGGCGAAAATTGGCGATCAGCGGTGGCTGGCTCTGTACCCAAATGGGCAGGAAGCCTGGTCAGAATGGCGTCGGACGGGCTTCCCCGATCTGAAACCAACGCCCTATGCCGTTAACGAAAGCAAGCAGATTCCGCGTCGGTATGCTTACCCGAACAGCGAACCCACGCTCAACGCGGCTGCTTACACCGAAGCGGTGGGCCGGTTGCAAAATGGTGATAAAACCAATGCCCGTGTGTGGTGGGATAAGCCTTAAATTGACGCAGGTGTAAAAACGAAAAAGCAGGTCGACAATGTTGACCTGCTTTTTATATTACGCTTTATCCAACTATTAAAGACTATATCGAACGGCTCTGGAGATACAGAGAGACCGGTGAATGACTTTTCAAAATCAGACAATAAATTCGTATTACTGCCCAGATGTTTCTACAAATGTAAAGGCTTTATAAAGCTTTTAAGGTATCGCTCGTAGAATCGTATACTATTCGGTATGAATATTAATTTTTCGGTAGGTGAACAATACATTTTTCTGTCAGGCGGCTACTAAAGACCCTTAAACTTTTTCGTTCATAGGGAGTTATTTCTTGTAAACAACTCAACGATATGAACGACGAAAAGCATGTAGAACGCGACGATGCACAGATTATTGGCCGCACAGAAGGTCCTTTCGGCACCGATGATGCCGACGCCGATGTGTCTCAAACTGATAATAAAAACCGGGATTCGCTCGAAGACTCGGCCAATGGATTAGATAGCCTTCAGGTTCGGGGTGGGCAGGATGGTCGCAACAACCGTGGTATTGGCAGCACCGATATGGATAGCAAAAACGGTGTGTTGCGCATGGGCGATCAGGATAACAGCACGATGGAAGTGACCGAGCAGGCCAAAGAAAGCATTGCCGGAAGTGCTACTACCAATACAAGTACCGTAGACGTAACAACCGCTGGTCCCGACGATTACGCATCTGCCAATCAGGTGGGTGTTCCGAACGCGCAGCAAGCCGCCAAAGCGGAGGACGACGAAAACGATGCTGACTCCGATGATCGTGACAGTGTGCAGGAAGACCGCGAAGAAGACGTAGCCGAAACCGGCACCGATTTGAACAATCAACCGACGTATTGAGTAATGAAAAGTGAAAAATGAAAAGTTATCGACCACCAACTTTTCATTTTTCACTTTTCATTTTTCACTTTTTAAAAATGCAACGTTATGAGTCTTAGCAGCAAAATGCGTAAAGAAAGCACTGAGTCGAATGCGGCTCAGGCTATGCACAGCCCAATGGGTTTGCACCCGGAACAGGGCCTTGCCCAACTGAACGACAAAGGGTTAGAGAATGAGTTGCCCTCACGCGTAGCCGGTAGCAGTGATACCGATGTACCGGGCGACGTAGCGCAGAACAAAATTCTGGCTAATGAGTCAGGTACTGGTGAGCAATCTGTATTGCCCGCCGATGCCGAAGACGCATCGACCGACGAAGACAATCCGATGACTGCCTATCAGCAACCCAACACGCTTTCGACCGACGACGTAGTTGCCGATGCCGACTGGAATCGTAGCACAACGGAAGGAGGCATTCCGGCTACCCGCGCCAACGAACCTGACCGCACGTTAGGTAATTCATAATCGTTCGGTTCCGTAAGCGGCTGAATTAATTCCGGGACGCGCAATCAGCCGCTTACGGAACGATTGCAGTGAACAGCGTATCGACCGCCTGACTTGGCAACATTGTACCGTTTTTAATTTGCTCTTCCAGAGCAGTCAGACGGTCGGCGATGCCGGGTCGGGCATAAAAATTTTGACTCAGGCGTTGTTGTAACAGGCCTTTAAACCAGCTAAGTTGTTGCTGTTGACGTCGTTGAGTACGATGGCCGTTTTGTGCGGTCAGCGTTTGATGTTCCTGAATGGTTTGCCATACGTCAGCCACGCCCATGCCAGTTAGAGCCGAACCCGTCAGCACGGGCGGAAACCAGCCCGTATCGGTGGGCGGAAACAGGTGTAGCGCGTTCTGGTACTCAACGCGGGCGCGATCGGCATTGGCGACATTATCGCCGTCGGCTTTGGTGATACAAAGCGCATCGGCCAGTTCCATGATACCGCGTTTCATACCCTGCAACTCGTCGCCCGCACCGGCCAGCATTAGTAGCAGAAAAAAATCGACCATACCGTGTACGACCGTCTCTGACTGCCCCACACCAACGGTTTCAACCAGAATCACATCGAACCCGGCGGCTTCGCAAAGAAGCATGGTTTCGCGCGTTCGATGTGCCACTCCCCCCAGTGCGCCACTTGCCGGACTGGGCCGGATGTAGGCGTTCGGATTGGTAGACAGCGTTTCCATCCGCGTCTTATCGCCCAGTAAACTCCCGCCCGACCGTTGGCTACTGGGGTCAACCGCCAGTACCGCCAACCGATGCCCCACGTTGGTCAGGTAAGTGCCGAACGCTTCAATGAACGTGCTTTTTCCCACGCCGGGCACACCCGTAATACCTACGCGCACCGACCCGCCCGTATGCGGCAGCACACCCTCCAGCACCTGTTGCGCCAGAGCCTGATCGTCGGGTCGGCTGCTTTCCACAAGTGTAATAGCCCGGCTCAAAATCAGCCGGTCGCCGGTCAGGATACCGTTGATATAGTAGTCGGGTGAAAAACGTTGTCGCATCGGCTGCAAAATACGTAGAGACGCAAGATTTTGCGTCTCTGGGGTAGGAATTGTGTCTCAGGTATAAAAATCGCGTCTCAGCCGTAGAAGTTCGGCGCGGTTACTTGGCATGCCGCAAGATTTTTGCATCTCAGGTGTGAATTTGGCTGGCTAATTACGTCTAACGGCTGACGCGAGGGGGCTGACGCAGAAATGGCTGACGCGTTATGGCTGGCGCGAGAGGAGACGCAAAAAAGGCTGGCGCGAGAGGAGACGCAAAATCTTGCGTCTCTACGATTGTATGACAAAACCACCGTATTATGAAAATAACGCACTACCGAGACAAATACCGGATTGATTCGGCGCGATTGGCCGATTATGATTACGGCTCAAACGGGATGTATTTTATCACAATCTGCACTAAAAATCGCATTCCATATTTCGGGTCGATTGAAGAAACAGATGGGGAGTTTGCGCTACAACCCACATTGCTCGGACAGCAGGCCATTGCGTGTTGGTTAGCCATCCCTGACCATTTCCCATTTGTCGCGCTGGATGGTTTCCAGATAATGCCGAATCATATGCACGGATTGCTTTGTATAAATAAACCCGGTTACGAGGAGTGGCATCCGAACGTTTTTGGCCCCCAAAGCCGAAATCTGGCATCAATCCTGCGCGGCTATAAAGTTGGTGTAACGCGGTTCGCTATAGAAAACCAGCTCGAATTTGGCTGGCAACCCCGGTATTATGACCGGGTAGTTCGCAATGAGGACGAACTAAATCGAATTCGCTGGTACATTCAGCAAAACCCCGCCAATTGGGCCAACGATGCCGAAAACGCGGAAGGGCAATATATGTGAACCCACACGTAGAGACGCAAAATCTTGCGTCTCTTCTCGCGTCAGCCTTTTTTGCGTCTCTTCTCGCGCCAGCCATAACGCGTCAGCCGTTTCTGCGTTAGCCCCCTCGTGTCAGCCGTTTCTACGTCTCTCCCTGCGTCGGTCTATTGAGTTGCACTCCGTTGATTTTCAGATTGGAAATACACGTATGAAATGGCTGGCGCATGAGGAGACGCAAAATCTTGCGTCTCTACGCGAGGGAAACGCCCCAAAACTGCGTAGATTTGGGTAAAAAACTATTTCCTAATGCTCGCTTTTGAACCCCGTAAACTGTCTTTTTCCGGCCACGAATCGTTCCAGTGCCGTAGTTTGTGGCTGAAGAAAGGCTAAGATGATGCAACTCCCGGAAAGCGACGGTTTAGATGTTGGGAGATTATCATCTGTTTTCTCTGATACAACCAATTCTTATAAATTCTACTGGCTACTGGCTATTCTTGACAGCCTGCGTGAAACCGGCCAAACGCGGTTCTCAATGAGGGATTTATCCTTACGGATGGTTGCTAATGTCTGGTATCCGCTCGATTATTTCAAACTGTCATTTGGTAAACAGGATGGTTTCAAGCCCATTGCTGACTTTGTTTCTGAACGTATTACTGTCGACAACGGCCCCACGGCTCCTCATCTGTTCGACCAATTGAATACCCGTTTATCACCAGTTGACGCTGAACAACTTCACCGGAAAGTAAGCGCGTTGTTGCGGTGGGTTCCATACCGGTTTGTCCGGCCTTTTTTTGCTCAGGAGACACGCGGTTTGCCCGACGACCAGGTAAACAAGCGCATTGTGGAACTGGCTGGTCAAACCACCAAAGTACCCTATCGTTTCGTGGGTAGCGACATTGAACTGAATAATAATTGGGTTGTGTATTTGCAACAGCATCAGGCTATTCTACGCGGCTTTACGCTCTGGCATCTGGTGCGTTTTCTGCAAAAAAATAACCCCAACGTTATTGGCCTGACCGAAAAATTAGAGAAACCGGGCGTCCGGGTGCTGAACACAGCCAACACGTTCTGGAAAGAATACCTGAAAGCAAACCCAGCTTTGACCTGCGTTTACTCCGGCCAAACGATCACAACGGCTAATCTAAGTTTAGACCATTTTCTGCCGTGGTCGTTTGTGGCGCACGACCAGCTTTGGAACATTATTCCGACACCAAGAGCAGTTAACTCAGCCAAAAATGACTGGTTGCCTTCCGTCGATTTGTACTTTCATGCCTACACTCAGCAGCAGTTTGCAGGCTTCCAGTTTCATGCTCAAAACGGCCATGATAAGTTGTTAGAGGACTATTCCTTGCTTTTCGGGCAGAGTCTGAGAAGTATTCAGCAACAACCGTTTACATGGTTTCTTGAACGGCTGGAACGTGCTGTTTTACCACAACTCCAGACCGCCCAGAATTTAGGGTTTTCTTATCCATTCATTTATAAATCTTGAACCCACAAAACCCCTACAGCTACCTCACGGCCAAGCAACGCGATACGCCTTCCTTGCCTATCCGAATGCTTCACGAGCGTAAGCTCCTGAGTGGGCGCATACTTGACTACGGATGTGGATTCGGTCAGGACGTGCGTTTTCTGCAAGCCAAAGGCTACGAAACTCACGGCTACGACCCGCATTATTTCCCGGAACTGCCTGCCCAATCGTTCGACACCATTGTTTGTTTCTATGTTCTCAACGTCTTGTTCCCAGATGAGCAGACGGATGTGCTGATGAACGTTTCGCGTCTGCTCAAACCCACAGGCCGGGCTTACTTCGCCGTTCGGCGCGATATTACCCGCGATGGTTTCCGAACGCACCAGCTATACGGCAAGCCGGTTTACCAGTGCAATGTGCAATTGCCGTTTACGTCTATTTACCGAAACGAAAACACAGAATTTTATCAGTATCAGCACATTAACCAACTCGCTGCCGAGACGAGCAAATGCCCGTTTTGCTCACCCAAATCCAGGCTGAAATTACTGACTGAAACAAGCCTGACATATGTCGTACTGGATAGCTACCCCGTCAGCAAAGGTCACGCACTTATCACACCCAAAAGGCACGTTGCCAACTTCTTCGATTTACCGTTGTCGGAACAAAACGAGTGCTGGCAGGTGGTCAATAAAGTGCAGGAAATTTTACAGGAACGGTTCGCGCCGGACGGCTTCAACGTCGGGCTGAACATCGGCGTTGCTGCGGGGCAGAAATTTCCCCACGCGAGCATTCACGTGATTCCACGTTACACGACGATTCCGGGGGGCGGGATTCGGAACGTGGTGAGGAAATAACTCTGCAGCATTTCCCGGATAATAGCGCAGCGGCCTAAATCCCGTTTAATCTTGCAAATCCTGGCTAATCCTGGTTCAGATGGTTCAAAGATCCTCAGGCGTCGTAATTTTGATGTTTTCGTAACTGCCCTCGATGAGCGTGATGGGGAAACCGGCGTGTTCCAGTACGCTGGCGCAGTCGGTGAAGTGGGGCTGCTCGTCGGCTTGGAAGGCTTGCCGAAACCAGTCGAGCCGGAACGTTTGGGGCGTTTGCACGAGCCGCACCATAGCCCGGTCAATGGCCTGACTGGTGTTGTCGGGATTGAGAATGCGCACCGAATCTTTGGCCGATACACACGTCACCGCCGAACCAACGCGGGCGGCTGTCTCGAAACTATGCAGAATAATATCGGGCGAAACATAAGGCCGAACCCCATCGTGAACAGCCACTAATTCGGCATCGGCGGGAATGGCACTCAACCCGTTACGAACCGACTGAAACCGCGACGCACCCCCATCGACGGTCTGGATAGGCGCAAAAAAATGGTGCTGCTCACACAGCGACGTCCAGATGGAACGGTCGCGGGCGGGCAGCACCAGGATGATGTTCTCGGGGGGCAGAACGGCCAGAAACCGTTCGAGGGTATGTTGCAGAATGGGCTTACCGCGCAGCAGTAGGAACTGCTTCGGCACGTCGGCTTTCATCCTGCTTCCGCTTCCCCCGGCTACAATAATGGCAAAATTTTTCACTATAGAATCAGCATCGCGTCGCCGTAGCTGAAGAAGCGGTATTTTTCTTTAATGGCTACTTCGTAAGCGTGTTTGATAAGCTCATGTCCGCCGAACGCGCTCGTCATCATAATCAGGATCGATTCGGGCAGGTGCAGGCTCGTCAATAACGAATTAGCGATTTTAAATTCATAAGGCGGAAAAATGAACTTATCGGTCCAGCCTTCAACGGGTTTTAACCGGCTATTGGCCGATACCGACGATTCGATAGCTTTTAACGAAGTTGTTCCCACGGCACATACACGTCTGCCTGCGTCGAGGGCGGTATTGACAATATCAGCGGCTTCGGGGCCTATCCGGTAGTTTTCCGAATCGGTCTTGTGCTTGGTCAGGTCTTCAACGTCAACCTGCCGGAACGTACCCAAGCCCACGTGCAGTGTGATGGGGGCAAAGTGTACGCCCTTGATTTCCATGCGCTTCATCATTGCTTTGGTGAAGTGCAGACCCGCCGTTGGAGCCGCCACCGCACCGACGTGCTGCGCGAAAACGGTTTGGTAGTGATCGCGGTCGGCGTTTTCAACGTCGCGCTGAATTTCGCGTGGAATCGGGGTTTCGCCCAATTCATCAACCGCTTTCATAAATTCTTCGTGATTGCCATCGAACAGAAACCGGATGGTGCGGCCCCGCGAGGTGGTGTTATCAATAACTTCGGCTACCAGATCGCTGTCGCCGAAATAGAGTTTATTACCTACGCGAATTTTACGGGCCGGGTCAACCAGCACGTCCCACAGTTTCATTTCGCGATTCAGTTCGCGCAGCAGAAATACTTCGATTTTGGCACCGGTTTTCTCTTTGTTACCATAAAGCCGGGCCTGAAACACCTTCGTATTATTAATTACCATCACGTCGCCATCATCGAAATAGCTCAGGATATCCGAAAACTTCTTGTGTTCAATGGTCTTCGTTTTCCGATGAACAACCATCAACCGACCTTCACCCCGCTCAACCGGGTATTTGGCAATGAGACTTTCGGGCAAATCAAACTTAAATTCGGATAACTTCATGATGGATTGATACGATAACGACGGACGCAATTTTGCTAAAGGCCGCAAAGGTAATAAAAAAACCGGAAAAATGGTAGTCTTCCGGCTTCTTTTTCTTGCAAATGTGACTAAAATGCTTATTGGTTAGCCCCAAACGGCTCAATTGGCTGCACTGACCCCTCGGTATTGACCGTTGGTCGCTCGCCCACGTTAAACTTCGCCATGAGTTCAGGGGTCACTTCGTTGGCATACGTTCCCTGCGCCGACACAAACACGCCTTTGATACCATTAGAAGCTGTGATGGCATAGAGCGTCATCTCGTCGCCGGGGTCCGACGTGCCTTCAAACCGATGAAATTCGTCTACCATAAACTCTTCGCTACGGAGTTTGGTATGGTCGTCGCCAGTTAGTTGCAGATAATCCTGACGGGGTGAAAACTCGGCGGTATAGCCGCGTTCGCGAAGGGCTTCCATAGCCTCAGTGAGGGTGGTGAAATGTTGCATAACGTTGTTGGTAAGTTGCTGAACAGAAAACTCGCCCTGCCTGAAATAGTTTAACAGCAGGCTACTACTATGCTCAATACCCATACCACTCGCCCCACCATTTTTGCAGGCTGCGCCGGATTTATGCAGTCACTGGTTCCTGATACACTTTCATCAGTTGCGAAACATTTACCACGGGCATTGCATAGGGAATACCATTGGTATCGGCAAACTCAACCAAATACTCATCGTTGGGAAATACCTCCACAATAGTACCCAAACTACCTTTCCTAAGCTTATCTGGCAGTGAGTCTGTGATCAAAACAACTGCATCTAACAAATGGAGTGTGTTCATGTCCATGCTTACTTGTTAACATAACAACTAACTAATCGCGGGAACGATTCCCCAAAACGAACAATCCAAGCCGTTCTGATTGGTGCCACCCGGTTTTTGTGCTTCAGAATGAAGTCTACCGTGTATAATTCGCCCTGATTATTTTGTCCTGCCGCATGCGCATCATTCAGCAGTACGGCTGTCAAAATAGCATCTTTCAGTATCAGATAATCATCGCTCGTTAGATGTAACGAAGCTTTAAAAACACGGGCTTTGTGCTTGCCGGAAATATGCGTCTCGGACAGGCAATAGCCTATTAATTTTTGGTCATTAATGTATGCCCGTTCGGCAAATGGTAATAGCATTCTGTAAAGATAACTCTCCTCAGAAGATGTCAATACCCATACCACTCGCCCCACCATTTTTGCAGGCTGCGCCGGATTTCGGCTTCGCGGGCGTTGTGGCCGGGTTCGTAGAGTTTGTGGCCCTGAAGATCGTCGGGTAGAAAATTTTGCTGTACAAAATTGCCTTCGTGTGCATGAGCGTACAGATACTCGTTTCCATAGCCGAGTTGTTTCATCAACTTCGTGGGGGCATTTCGCAGATGCAGCGGAACGGGCAGGTGCGCCGTTTTTTCGGCCAGTGCAATGGCATCGTCAATGGCAACGTAACTGGCGTTGCTTTTTGGTGAGGTAGCTAAATACACGGCTACCTGACTTAAAATAATCCGGCCTTCGGGCATGCCGATGGCTTTGATAGCCTGCACCGCTTCCGACGCCATAATCATAGCCGTTGGGTTGGCATTGCCAATGTCTTCCGAGGCCAGAATCAGCATTCGGCGGGCGATGAAAACCGGGTCTTCGCCCGCAATAATCATCCGCGCCATCCAGTATAAAGCCGCGTTCGGGTCGGAGCCGCGCAACGACTTGATAAAGGCTGAAATGATGTCGTAGTGCTGTTCGCCCGATTTATCGTAGCGGGCAATGTTCTGTTGCGCCACATTCGTCACCAGTTCATCTGTAATCGCCAGCGGTTCGGCCAGCACGTGTGCCGACGCAACCAATTCCAGCAAATTCAGCAACTTCCGGCCATCGCCCCCCGACAGCCGCAGGAGCGCGTCGTATGACTCGACTGTAATCGACTTCGACTGGAGAAAAGCGTCCTGTTTAATGGCCCGGTCAACTACCTGAATCAGTTCGTCGCGACTGAGCGGTTCGAGAATGTAGACCTGCGTTCGCGACAACAGGGCTGAGTTGACCTCAAACGACGGGTTTTCGGTGGTGGCTCCGATCAGCGTAATCTGCCCGCGCTCAACGGCTCCCAGCAGGGCGTCTTGCTGACTCTTGTTGAAGCGATGAATTTCGTCAATGAATACGACGGGTGGAAACATACCCGGCATGGCTGTGCCGCCAGGACGGCTTATCACGTCGCGTATTTCTTTAACGCCTGCGTTAATGGCACTGAGCGCAATGAAAGGTCGTTTTACGACTTCGGCCAGCAACAGGGCAAGGGTAGTTTTGCCCACACCGGGTGGACCCCACAAAATCATAGATGGTAGCCGTCCGGCTTCGATAGCCCGACGTAGGGCACCATTGGGGCCAATCAGTTTACGTTGTCCAATAATTTGGTCGAGCGTTCGGGGCCGAACCCGTTCGGGCAGGGGCGTTGAGTCGGTAGTCATTCCCAAAGTTACTACCTGCGAAAACACGGATGGAGCCGTCAAAAAAATAACCCGGCAACCACTGCGTAGTTACCGGGTTTGGTATGGTTTAGGAATAGCACTTGTACGTTTCAACATACGACTAAAAAGCCGCCAATTAATCGAGAAGAAGGTTCAAAGGGAGATTGTTTCGGAGGTAACGTAGCGTTTGAGGTTGCTCATGGCCCCAAAAATCAGGTTGTATACCGATTGAATGTTGATTTGCATAAGGGCCGAAATTTCCTCGTTGCTCATGTTCTGGAAATACCGAAGGTGAACGGCTTCGCGCTGACGGCGGGGGAGCTTTTCGAGGGCCTGATGCAGGCAGCTATTCATATACGAGTCTTCCTCGTGGGCAATCATCCGGTTTTCGTGCGAGGGGTCGGCACCGGGGAGCGTATCGCCCAGCCGCCGTCCGTTGGTCATATCGTCCTGACTGACTAATTTCTGTTCGGCAGTCAGGTGTCGGACTAATTTACGTTTGATGGAGGCCATCAGGTAGAACCGCACGGAGGTGGTAGGGCCAATGGTGGTGCGGTGTTTCCAGAGTTCAACGAAGAGGTCGTGAATACAGTCTTTAATTAACGCCCGGTCGGTGGCGAAGTGAGCGCAGTAATGGTAGAGGGTGTTAACGTAGTTTTGATAAAGCCGGGCAAACGCGTTCTCATCACCGGCGCGAAATTGATTCCAGAGGGTTTCATCGTCGGGGCCGGTTTTTGTTTTTGAGCGGGCCATGAGTGGGTCGTAAGGGGTTGGAGACGTGATTGAGTTGTGTAAACATATTGATATTAAATTGAATTTAAAACGGCGAAGGCGTAAAATTTTTTATCGAACTTGAAGTGGGGTAAAATTGAATAGTTTTCCGTCAAATATGCCCATATCGCTCAGTTTAAGGCTTGGTATCACCAGCAATGCCATGAATGAAAGGGTCATGAACGGGGCCGACAGGGTACTGCCCAGCTCATCTTTTACAAACCGGTCAAGCGCGGCATAACGACGCGAAATTTCGTATCCGTCAGTGTCGGTCATCAGACCCGCCACCGGAAGCGGAAGCAAGTGATGAGTGAGAAGCGATGAGCCATAAGTAGCCACCAGCCCGCCCCGCGCGTCGGTCACGGCGTTGACGGCGCGACAGATGCTCTCGTCGTCGCAGCCAACGGCAGTGATGTTGTGCGAATCGTGCCCGACTGAAGAGGCAATGGCTCCCTGCTTTAGGCCAAAGTTTTTGATGAAGCCAATGGCTGGCTTAGCGTCGGCGTAGCGATTTACAACGGTAATTTTCAGAATATCGCGCTCAACGTCGGGCACAATCAGGCCGTTTTCAATCCTGGGTTCGAGGTGCAGTTCGTTGGTGATAAGCTGCCCATCAAGAGCTTCGATGACGCGGATTTTCCCCTCACCGGAACTGGCTAAAGCAAATTCTTCGACCCGTTTTGGCGAACAATTGAACTGATTGACGTGTTCGCTGCGGAGGTCGGGCAGGAGGGAGGTGCCATTTTCTGCTACAACTTCGCCATTGATTACTGTTTGCCGAACCCGAAAATCGCGCAGGTCATCAACCATAATAAAATCGGCAGGGTCGCCTTCGCGGAGCAGCCCAACGGGCATACGGTAATGCAAAACGGGATTCAGGCAGGCCGCCCGCAGGGTGTTCCAGAGCGAATGCTCCGCAGCAAGGGCACGGACCACCAATTGATTGATATGGCCTTCGGCAAGCGTGTCGGGGTGCTTGTCGTCGGAGCAGAACATAATCTGCGCCGGAAACTCGGCCAATAGCGGAATGAGCGCATCGAAGTTGCGGGCCGCGCTACCTTCACGAATCAAAATATGCATCCCGCGCCGGGCTTTGTCTAATCCTTCTTCGTAGGTAAAACATTCGTGGTCGGTACTCATGCCCGCGTCGATGTAGCGTTGGGCGTCGTTGCCCATCAGGCCAGGTGCATGACCGTCGATGGGTTTGTTGAACGCCTGGGCCAGCGTGATTTTTGCCAGCACGTCGGGGTCGTCGTGCAACACGCCCGGAAAGTTCATCATTTCAGCCAGATAGCCGATTTCTTTCGTTGCCAGCAGTTTCCGCACGTCGCGGACGCTGATGGTGGCCCCGGCAGTTTCAAACGTAGTGGCCGGTACGCACGAGGGCGCACCAAACATAAACTTAAACGGTACTCGGTTTGCTTCCCGAATCATGTACTCCACCCCCGGCACTCCCAGCACGTTGCCAATCTCGTGCGGGTCCGACACGGTTGCTACGGTGCCATGCACCACTGCCAGCCGCGCAAACTGCGGGGGCGTCAGCAGCGAGCTTTCAACATGAACGTGGGCATCAACGAAGCCGGGTAGAATATAGGGTTCGCCGGGCTTTTCGGGACCGTACCGGTCAATGCGGGCAATGCGCCCATTTCCAAGCGTTAGGGTACCGTAGCTAATGGTTTGATCGAAGAGGTTCAGGATGTTGGCAGTTGGCATAAGGGCATGTTCCCAGGGGCGGGGCGTGTTGTTCGGCAAATATAGCTTCCGCGAGAATGTAAAACCCCGGCTGTTTTTATCGAATCAGCCGGGGTTCTGTTCTGTTGTGGATGGTGGCTACTGGCCCGCTTTTACCAGTTTTACCGTGCGTCGGGTTTGGGCGTCGTAACGCAGGTGCAACAGGTATGTGCCGGCATTTAGCCCATTACCAAACGAAACCGTTTGACCAACAGGCACGGCTCCGAGTCGGATGCGTTCGCGGCCCATCGCATCGGTTACGCTCACACCCTGAATGGCGCGTTTGGCAATGAACGTAAAACAATCTGCCGAGGGGTTTGGAAAAACAAGGTCTTCGGCCTCTTCAACCGATGCGGCCACCCGCGCTCCCGATCCACATCGGCTCACGTTTTTGCAGAATTGTTTGTACCAGGGTGCCGCCGAGTAATTTACGCCTACACAAACCTGCCCGCCCGAAAACCACGGCCCGAAATTGACGCTCACCTGCCCCGCCGAACCAGGCGTGATGCGCTGCGTCGAGCCGTTGGCCCACCACGAAAAGGCCGTAGCGTTGGGCATGTTGACCGGGTTGAGCGTAAACGACAATACGGCGTTTACCGACGCGCAGTTGGCCCCTAAAATCTCGCCCGTCGCACTGGTTGGCGGAGTCGGCGGCTGAGTGGGTGGATTGTTCACCCGAATGCTCACCTGCGCTGAGGTGGTTGTGACTCCGGCGTTGTCGATAGCTTTGGCGGCAAGGGTGTACGTTCCGGCTGCTACGTTAGTCCAGTTAAAGCTGTAAGGCGACGAACTGCTTTCGCCCACTTTTGTGCTGCCGCTGAAAAATTCGACTTTGCTGATCGTACCATCTGCGTCGGTGGCAGTGGCTGTCAGGTTGATGCTGGCCGGTGCGGTAAAGGTAGCATTGTTGGTCGGGGTCGTCAGCGCAACGGTCGGCGGCTGGTTGGCGGGGGGCGGAGGGGTGGCACCTGCCCAGCTATCGGCGGGGTTCAGAATTTTGTCTTTCACCCACGTGCCCGACGGGCTGGTGTTGTTCCACTGCTGATTGTTGCATGAGCCCGGATTCAGCGCGGAGGACGTTTCGGCTTTGTCGGCGAAATTCCAATTGGTCCAGCTAATCTTCTGACCACCCCGATTTTGACCTGCCATCAGCGTAAGCCATGCTTGCGCATTCTGGTAATTCACACTGCCATTGCCCGAATAGTCGGGGGTGCCCCATTCGCTGCAAAACATCGGAATCCGGTTGGAAACATTATCTACGTCGTCCTGAAAAAAGTGCGAGGTGGCGTAGAAGTGAAACGTGTACATCACGTTGTAGGCATTGGCTCCGGTGAGCGGATTGTTGAGTACGTCCTGCGGTTTCTGGCCCCATTGTGGCGTACCGACCAGAATAATGGCTTCGGAATCATACTGTCGAATTACCGGAATCACCTGATCGGCGTATTGTTTGATGGTGTTCCAGTCAACGCCATTGGGTTCGTTGCAGATTTCGTAGATGACGTGCTTTTTGCCCGCGTGGGTCTGGGCCATTGTGCGAAAAAAGTCGATGGCTTGCGGCAGACGGTCGTTAGGGTTGCCAGGGTTCAGTATGTGCCAGTCAATGATGCAGTACATACCAGCCTGCGCTGTCCAGCCAACAAGCTGATTCATTTTGGCCGTTAGCCCGGTTGGGTTGCTAAGGTAGCCGCCCTCATCGACATACAGAGCGGCCCGAAATACGTCGGCTCCCCAATCGCGGGCCAACGCCTGCACTGATGCCTGCGTAAAGCATTGGTCGAACCAGTGCAGGCCGTGCGAACTCATACCCCGTAGTTGAACGGCCTGTCCCGTTTCGTTGGTCAACTGAACCCCAGTCAGTTTCAGTCTGCCGTTGGCAGCTAATGGCGTGGGTGACTGACCGAAGGTGAAGGTAGTTATGCCGGAAAAGATGATAAATAGAAAGAGGCACAATAGTAAACTTGTAGTCGTTTTCATAAGGCATATCGGTTAAAGGTTATCGTAAACTACTTGTCTAATAGGAACTAAAGGTATCGTAATCAGACAATAGTACTATGAACGGTAGATAAAATTATTGGTAAGTTTTTAGGGTTGCTTCTGCCGAAATTTGGGCCGTATGGTTAGACCAACCGCATCGCCTTCTTTACTGACAAAGCCTGAATTTTCCATCCATGAAATTATTTCGTTTCGGTCCCGACGGCCACGAACAGCCCGGCGTTCTGCTCGCCAACGGTCAACACATCGACGTTACTCACTTTGGCGAAGATTTTGATGAATCGTTCTTTGCCAGTAACGGTCTTCAGCGGCTCACGCACTGGCTCGAAGCCCACGCTCCCACTTGCCCTGCCATACCCGCCGACGCCCGCTTTGGGCCGTGCATCAAACGCCCATCGAAAATTGTGTGTGTTGGCCTGAACTACGCCAAACACGCTGCCGAAACAGGCGCGGCCAGCCCCGCCGAGCCAATCATGTTTTTCAAGGCGACTACGGCTATCTGCGGCCCCAACGACAACCTGATTATTCCCAAACGTTCCGAAAAAACCGACTGGGAGGTTGAGTTGGCCGTTATCATTGGCAAGCGGGCCACCTACGTAGAATTAGACGACGCGATGGACTATGTGGCCGGTTACGCCGTGCATAACGACTACTCGGAGCGGGCGTGGCAACTCGAACGGGGAGGGCAGTGGATGAAGGGCAAAAGTGCCGATACCTACGCACCCATCGGTCCGTATTTGGTCACGACAGATGACGTGCCGAATCCCAACTCGCTGCATTTGTGGCTGAACGTGAACGGCGAACGCCTACAGGATTCCAACACCGACGATATGATTTTCAATGTGCCGACCCTCGTGAGCTATATCAGTCAGTTTATGACCCTGCTCCCCGGCGATGTCATCTCAACCGGCACCCCGGCGGGCGTGGGTCTCGGTCTGAAGCCCCCGCGCTACCTCAAACCCGGCGACGTAGTCGAGCTTGGCATCGAAGGACTGGGCGAACAGCGGCAAGTAGCAGTAAATCTGAACCAGGATTAGCCAAGATTGATAAGATTAAACAGGATTCTACGCTTCGCTTTTTCTTCAGGATCAAATAAGCGTAGCGCACAAATCCTGTTTAATCTTGTCAATCTTGGCTAATCCTGGTTCAGATGGTTCAGATGTTGACACAGCAACGTTCCCTGTTTCATTGTATAAACCCGGTCGGCGATGCTGACCGATTGGCTGCGGTGCGTGACCATCACAATGGCCGTGTTGCGTTTGATGTGCTGGAACAAGTTAAGCACAAACTGCTCGGTATGGCGGTCAAGGGCCGAGGTAGCTTCATCTAACAGTAACAGTTGCGGACGGCGGTACAACGCCTGTGCCAGCCCAACCAACGGCTGCTGACCGCCCGACAGGTTTATGCCTTCCTCGCCCACCAGCGTCAGGTAGTTTTGCGGTAGTTTCATGAAATAATCGTGAAAGCCGTAATCCTGACAGAACTGCACAATTGCTTCGCCTTCCTCTATTGAATTGCCCAGACAAATATTGTCTAACAATGTGCCATTGAAAATCTTGATGGGTTGCGGTACGGCGGCTGTCAGACTGCGCCAGTCGCTGACCGCAATAGTAGCCAGATTTTGATGAGTAGTTTGGCGGCTTTTATCGGCAAAAGCTACGCTGATTTGGCTGTTGCCTTCCGGTTCATAAAACTTCTGCAAAAGCTGGAGCAGCATACTTTTGCCCGATCCGGTTTCACCTACAATGCCAATAATTTCGCCCCGCCGAACCGTGAACGAAACGTTTTGCAGCAAGGACGGACGACCGGCAAAACGGTATGTTAACTCCTTAACTGAGAGGCTCTCAAACATCGGCATGTCTGTTGTCGCATTACTGTCAACGGCGTTAACAACCGGTTCTTTGGGCATTTCGGTAAACTCGCGCATCCGGTCGAAGGCAACGCGGGCCTCCTGCAACTGGATGTTGGTTGTCGACAGCTTCGATACCGAACCGACAAGCGTACTGGCTAAACTGACTACGGCCATCATCTCGCCAATTTCAGCCCGTTTTGCAGTACCAAATAAGCCGTTAGGCCAATGACCGATACCAACACGCCGACGCCGATTAGTTCGCTGAAAAGGCCGTAGCGATTGCCGAGTAGACCGAGGTCGTAAAGCTGTTGTTGAAAAAAGCGGTAAATGCCTTGCGTAATGCGGGCGAAGAACGCTTCCTGCCGGTGGGCTTTGATTGCGCCAATGCCGCCAATGCTGTCGATAAAGTGGCTTTCGGCGCGGGCATAAGCTGTCATAACGCCCCGCTGACCAGCAATGATGCGGCTGTTGTACGTCCAGACTAACCAGCCATAAAGCGGCAAACTCACCAGCGACAGCAACCCGATTTGCCAGGCATAACCAAACAGAAAGCCTGCCGTCAGCAACAACACAAGCGCGTCGATGATAACGCTGCCAGTCAGGAAACTGATGGTAGCCTGAATCCGGCTGGTGTCGGTTAGCCGGGCTACCAGATCACCGGTTTTACGGTTGTCGAAAAACGCTTTGGGCAGTTGGAGCAGATCGCGGAAGAAACTGTCGGTAATGCGAACATTGAACTCGCGGCTTTGCCGAAGTAGCAGAAACCCACGTAGATAGCCTATGCCCGTTCGGGCCAGTAGGAGCACTGTCAGCAGCAATAACCCCATCGACAGCTTTTCGAGATTACGTTTCGGCAGAATCTCATCGAGCAGTTTCTGCGAGAACAACGCCATCGACAAACCCAGCCCGGCCATTACCACGCCTAATCCGGCAGCAATTGCCAGCAGCGGCACGTCGTCATGAATCAGGTTTCTAAACCACTGCCACTGCGTTTGCCGACTTTGCGCCGTACTGACAAACCGCTCGGTTGGTTTCAGCGTCAGCAACGCCCGCGACTGCCAGATACCCGCCAGTTCGTCGCCCGTCATCTCAATAACCCCCCGCCCCGGATCACCAATCACATACCGCAACTCCCCTCCCCTTGTTTTGAGGGGAGGGGCTGGGGGTGGGGTGTTCGGGTAATATACCACATAATGCTGCCGATTTCCGTCCATAACCACGTGCAGAATAGCCGGTTCAGTCACCTCGGCCAGATTATGAACGCCTTCGGCTTCCAACCCCTCGGCGGCAAAACCCAGCGATTGTGCTGTTTGATACAACCCCAACAGCGTAGTACCCTGGATGCTTGTGCCACTCAGTTCGCGCAGCCGTTCGCGGCTGGCATCGCCCCCGTAATAGCGAATGACGGATAATAGGCAGGCAATGCCGCAATCGGTTTGGTCGAGTTGTTGGGTAAAGGTTTTGTAAATGTAATTGTGCATGGATGAGTGGGATAAGCCCAAATAAATCAAACTTTGTTTGTGAATAGCTGCCTGTAAAGTGTGTAAGTGTTCTGTGTGTCGCTCGGCAAAACTTTACTAAGTATGTACCAGAATATAACTATCAGACACAAGCCAAATATGAATGTAGTCATCAACGTCTTCAGGGCTAACATTGTCAAACCCAGCAGGACCGAAGCCGTGAACACACTCCATCCATTGACGTTATTTTTCATTTGCCCAAAGTTGAAACTGCTCTGTACGTAAAACGCTTTGTAAAGTGAGAATACAAGCCCATTAATACTGAGTACTATTGTAGTTAGCGCGTAAAAGACCAGCAGCTCTGAATCAACTTTACCTAAATAGAGCATGATGCCGAGCGTAGTTAGCAGGTCAAGTAAAAGGGGTAGTGCTATGAGCTGGAAATAGATACGGTAATTATCAGACCGCTTCCCCAATGTACTATTGACCCAAAGGACCGGAAAAAAACCCCAGATATTATTGGCGACGTAGGTGAACAGGATTAGGGGAGCTACATAGAGAGCCTCTAAAAAACTGGACATGGGGAGTTGATCGAACGTAAAAATTCCCGCAAATGATAGAAACATCGCTTTCAACCCAAGACCAAATAGAAAGGCATTTCGTGATTTTGGACTGTTCAGGAACGCAACATAAACCGGCGATAATTGCCTGAACAGAGAAAAACTACTCACAAAAACGGGAGAATTATTAGTTTCGGCGACCGACCGGTCAGCATACGCCAATACTGTAAACTGACTTGCTAAACAGAACGTCAGTCCGCTCATGAGCAGGTAGTCGTCTGGTAATTTGTAAACTACCAATATGACGACGGCACTTGACAAAATTGCCCAGGCGATTAACAATAGAAATCGTTTACGATGAACGTTCTCAACAAATGCCTTGGCAATTTGCACGAAAGCAAGCGTGTTTCCGAACAACAATACCGAGTTGGCGAGATGTGCGTGGGTGTATGTTTTCGACAATGCATCGATTAGGCAAAAGGCCATAACCGTTCCGACAGTGGTTGCGGTGATCATATCATACACTAAATTAGTTACCCATCGTTTCATGAAGTGAACCGGAAATACGCCCGAGACTAACTTTGAACGTTGTGTGTAGGTAGGGAAAAACTCCAGCAATGCCCATAACCCACAAAACCCTGCACTGATAAGTTGAATAAGCCTGTCACCTGTTATATCTCCGGCATTTGACGTAATAAATATGTCGATAAGCCAGCCAATCATAGCCGCGTTGACAAGCAGCACCGTAACGTAAAGAATACGCAACATCAGGCTCATTGCCGATCCGCCATTGCTAACATAATCTATAAAACGTCGGCGCAGGGCAAAGAGTAGTATAGTGTGCATACTATTGAGTGGTCAAATCCAGTCAAAAGTCATTACTTTCTTCCGGGGTGCTAAAAAATCAAACAGGGCCTCGCTAATCACCTTTGTACCCTGGGCTGTAAAGTCAGTCAGTTCACCGTCAAATTTAATTTTGGCGTCATCTAAAACGAGGATACGGTTAGCTACTTCCTCAACGTAATTCAAGTCGTGAGAGGCAATAAGAATAATCCGGTCGGGTCGGCGATACATTTGCAAAAAGGCGATTACCTGCTTAACCGCCACCGGGTCAAGACCGGCAAACGGTTCATCTAAAATTAGCATCGACGGCACGTTCAGAATGGCTCCGCATAAGCCAATCTTTTTGATCATACCTGTCGAATATTGGCTAATAGTTTTGTTGAACATATTGGTATCATCAAAGAAAAAATCAGTTAACTCTTTTGACCGCTTTTGAAAAGTAACTGCATCGATTTTGTGAACTAAACCAATAAATCGCAGATAATCGGTTCCCGTAAACTCGGGTATAGGTGGGATTACATCCGACAAAATACCAAGTACCTTTTTAAAGGCCAGCCGGTCGCCAGTCAATACCTGACCATTAAAAATAAACTGACCTGCATCGGGAGCAACCAGATCAATCAGGCAATTGATTAAGGTACTTTTTCCGGCCCCGTTCTTTCCCAGCAAACCAACCACATCACCTCCCTGAAAAGTTAGGTTAAGTGAGCTTAACACACTCTTACCTTGATATGATTTGCTAAGATTTTGAATACACAGTTCCATAATACGTTTGATTGAATAAGCTGGCCAAATAAGAATCAATGAAGGTATTTTGTCAGCGCGTCTACCTTCACTTCGCCTTTGTACTCTCTCTGCAATTGCCCATTGGCTCCGTAGATGAAAATATGCGGAACGCCCGCAGCTCCAAACGCCCGGTACGCTTCTTCGCGGGTGAGCGTGCCAACGTGCATCATGTTAAGCGAGTCTAACCCATACGCTCTGGCAAATGCCTGAGCGCGGGCGAGGGGTTGTGTGGTGAGCCAGTACAGACCAGCCCCGGCAAAATCGGCCTGACGAAGCCGCATCTGTTGCGCCTGATATTGGCAGTGTTCACAATCGGGGTCGAACAAGACAATAAGTGTGAGTTTGTTATGGAGCATGGCGGGCAGGGGTTTACGAACGAAGCGCACCGCCGACAAATTGGGCCGGTGCCGGAGTTGGGCCGAAAGGGCGGTTTGGGCAGTGAGCGTTTGCCGCATCTGAAAAACGGCTCCGCCCAGCCCACCCGCCAACAACACGAGCAACCCGATTTTGAGGTAGCGTTTCATGGCTTAGGCGTAGGTTATGGTAAGAAACATGACCAAAACCACCCATACTAATAGCCCCAGCCCGTAGCTCGACATAACCAGCCCGAACGCCCGCCAAAATGAAAGGTCCGTAACCTCATTAACGCCGTAGGCCAGTAGAAACCAATAAGCCACTTCGAACAGGTTGAGCGTAGCCAACGGGTAATGCCAGTAGCGGGGTAGTGTATCGGCGTCGAACAGATTGAGGGCCGAGAGCGGGTAGAATTGAGTCAGGTCGTCGAGGTCGTAGTCGGTTTGAACGAACAGGAACCAGAGTAGTTTGATGAGAATTGGAAGGAGGAAGATAAGTTCGGCTTGCACCAAGAAGTTCCAGAAGGGCTTGAAAGCAAAGCGATTACTGGCGAAATAAAGGCCCAGGCTCAGACAGGCAGCAAAAAATGAAAATTTCATCAAAAGCAGAATCGGCGTAAGAACGTAGCCGACCCATTGCCACTTTTTGCCCTGAGTAATGATCCGCTCAATCTGCTCATAACTCAACTGTGTTTGTAGCGCGTTGAAGTAAAGATTTTCGGAGAACAGCAGGTATTGGAATGCGGCTTGCAAAACAAGCATTAAACCGCATGATGCAATAAAATAGCTGAACGTAGGAGGTTTATTTTTTGCTAAGGAAGTGTTTATTACTATTTCCATGTCTCAGTTTTGTTTATCCCTTATAGCGTTGTAATAACCAATTACTACAACTATAACCAGTGTAAACCCATACAAGAAGTATGTTTCAGACTTCCCAACTTCAATTCTCACTAAAATCAATACCCATGTAGTAATTAATAGTGGTGACCAGTTTCTGAGAAATTTTCTAATGTTCATTCCGAAAAGTTGAATGATTAGTATTGATACCTTAGGCAATGGATTTACTACATAACGGGAATTTATGCACTACCTGATTGACCGGGCTGATGCATAAGTTTATCCTATTAGAAGTATTTCTGTAAGAAAGTCGTAATTTGATTCCGAAACAGGAAGTAAAAAAGAATGGCATCACCAAGCCCATTCACGACTACAACCAAAACTTTCCTCCAATTTATTTTATTAACCATAATTATCAATGTTTCAAAGAGCGACATATAAAGTATGTCGCTCTTTTTTAGCTAAAAACAGCCATAAACTGCTGAACCAGCACTAATTGTAAGAGCCGCTGGCCAAAGACCAAAGGCAGCAGCACCCATCACCAACCCTCCCAAGATCATACAAGTTCTGCCTGGACCTTCAGCCGAATAATCGGCTAATTGATCAATTGTTAGTTTTTTCATGGGTAAAACAAATTAGCTGTTCCAGCAATAAACGACTTTGGCAATGGCAAATCCCATTGATGCAGGTACAAAAGGTGAGCCAAGCAGAGCAGGTATTGCAAAAAAGCAACTCGCACCACTTATTCTCTCCATTTCGCTGACTTGAAGCGTTTTCATAGCTATTCTAAACATTTTTAGCCTACTCTGTTTCAGGCTTTTCGGCATCCGCCTTCGTCACGTTTAATTCGTCGGCCAACTCTGTCGCGTATGACAATTCAAACTTCGCGGTTGCCACTGCATTCTGAGTGCAGTGGGGTTAAAATTTTCAGTATTGCAAGATTTTTTATGCAAAAGATGTAGTTAATCCACACTTGCATCAAGCCAGCCTATTTATAGCACTATGTTCTTCTAAAATTCGTTCAACCACATCGCCAATGCTGGCGGTGCTGGCGTCGGCGAGTTCGTACATGGTTCCCCGGCCCTGTGCCACTACCCGTGCGCCATAGCCGGGCTGGTCCCAGAGGTGGCTGAGTAGGTACACCAGCATCGGCACGTTCAGGGCCGTAGCTTCCAGTACGGAGTTCAACCCGCCGTGCGTAATAAACAGGTCGCAGTGCTGCAATACGTGCAGTTGCGGCACCGACGTAAACACAAACGCATTCGCCGGGCAGTCGAATCGGGCTACATCGGCCCCGTCTCCAATTGCCAGAATCAGCCTCCAGTTGGGTTGCTGCCCAACGGCCTGTAGCAACTTACGGTAAAAAGCGGCCAGTTCGTTTTCGGAGCGGTGGGCCAGCATCACCGTACCGAGTGAAGCGTATACCAGTTTCAAATCGGCGTTGGTCTGCCGTTCCTGCCCGATACGTTCAAGTGCCATTGTGTAGGCCGGGGGCAGGGTTTCGGCGCGGCTCAGGTCGGGCATGGTGTTTTTAAACGTTTGGAAGGTCAACAGCCGCCGTTCGGCAAAGTCAAAGTCTTGGGGCGGCATAATCCACTCTGGCAGGTTGTCGATGCCTGCGTGAAATACTTTGTCGTAACGGAGCCGGTACGTATCGGGCAACTCGTTTCGGCGAAAGGCTCGCCGAATCTGCCGGTGCGAACTATACCCGGCATATTTTACCGTTTCCCATAATTGCCTGAAAAAGCGATTGCGGTATTCGCGCTGCCACGCCCGCCGAATGGCCTGTGGGCTGTCGCGGCCCGGAATCAGCGAGCTGTTGAGTGGTGGCGTGTGCCCGTCGTCGTAGGTCGAGAGCATGGTTTGAATCAGTACAACGTTTGCCGGATATGCCTTTAGCAATGGATATAGGACAATGAAATCGGTACTCAGAAACGCATCGAGCAGAATCAGGTCGGGCCGTAGCTGATGCAGCGTTCGCTGCCAGTCTGCCGTGCGGGTTTTCAGGTCGCGGCCCGTGATGCGGTCGAAAAGTGTCTCCAAATACGATTCGCTGCGGCCCTGATTCAGCACCTCGTCGGTGCCAACGCCGAAGGGGTAGCTTTCGAGCCAATGCACGGCAAAGCTCTGCTGCACAATGCGCTGCGCCAGTTCGGGCGGACCGAAATAAGCATAGATAACGCGGTATCCGTCGGCCTGTAGTTGCCGGGCCAGCCGAAACGTGGCGTTCAGGTGGCCCTGTGCCGTAGCCATAGCAAACAAAGCAATCATGGTCAAAACCGTTTACGGGGCCAACCTACCAAAAGCCACTGCATTCAGCGTGCAGTGAGCCAATGAATCAAAAAAAGATGCTGGCGAATCAGGCTGGTAGAGCCGCCCGCCTTCTAAGTTTTCCATACTGTCGGTGTCTAAGCGTCGGCGGAATTGAAAAATCAGTTCGCCTTCCTGCTCGTAGTAGTAGGTTTTACGGACGGAGCAGTAGGCAAGGGGAACGCCGATGTCGTTGATGAGTTCGTCGCGGAGTTTATACCAGGTTCGTTCCGATAAGCCTAATTTCTGTGCGAGTTCGCGGGGTGTTCCGGTAGCGCGTTTACGGATGAGAGAGTCGAGATACTGAAAGCGATTTCGGATTGTGTAAAGCACAAAGAATCCTGTTGGATAGAGTACGTTGCATTAGACGCTCAAACTACGCAGTTGTTTCGTTCCGAAAACCCCTATTTTTGTATGAAATCACCATTTTTCTGGACGAAATCACTCAAAAAGTTATGATAAAACAATATATGTTTAATTGTAAATATTTTTATATTGGTGAGATTTTGTCTTAACTGCCTACATCAAGGCTAATTCCAATTCAGATGACTATCGACGCGCACCAGCATTTCTGGCATTTCGACCCCGTTCGCGATGCGTGGATTACCGACGACATGGCCGTAATACGGCGCGATTTTCTGCCCGCCGATCTTGAACCCATCCTGGCCCAGAACGGCATCGATGGTTGCGTGGCCGTGCAGGCCGATCAGTCCGAAGCCGAAACACAGTTTCTGATTAATATGGCCCGTGCTTACGGTTTCATTCGGGGCGTAGTGGGCTGGGTCGATTTGCGGGCCGATACGTTGCATGAGCGGCTTGCGTATTATTCAACGATTGACCAGGTTAAAGGATTTCGGCACGTAGCACAGGCTGAACCCCACGATTTTCTGAGCCGCCCCGAGGTAGTGAACGGTATCCGCCAACTGGCTGCGTTCGGCTTTACCTACGATATTCTGATCTATCCGAATCAGTTAAAGGCCGCGCTCCATCTGGTGCGGGCGGTGCCGGAAGTGAAATTCGTAATTGACCACTTAGCCAAGCCATACATCAAAAAAGGCGAAATCAGCCGCTGGTCGAATTTCATGGCCGAGATTGCCAAACAGCCGAACGTTTCGTGCAAACTGTCGGGTATGGTAACGGAGGCCGACTGGCATAGCTGGAGCAAAAAAGACTTTTTTCCGTATCTCGACGTGGCATTCGAGCATTTTGGCCCCGACCGGCTGCTGTTTGGTTCCGACTGGCCGGTTTGCCTGTTGGCTGCCAACTACACGCAGGTCAAAACGCTCATCGAGGAGTATGTTCTGCTCTGGGGCGACGAGGTTCGGGCAAAAGTATTCGGGGCGAATGCCGTAGCTTTTTACGACTTGTAAATTATCAAGGTATTATACAACTCGAAAAATGCGTTGTTTTGGCGTATGAATACCCCCATCGCCAAAACCTGCTTTGTTGGTGTCGATATTGGCACTACCAACGTGAAAGCCTTAGCCCTGCCCCCCGACCTGAGCCGCGAACTGGCCCATGCGTCGCGGCCTGTCGAAACGCTGAATCCGCAGGCGGGCTATGCCGAGCAGGACCCCGAACAAATCTGGTCGGCCTTTGCTGATGTTATGGCTGAGGTTAGCCGGGAAGTGGCTCGCGCGGGCTACGAAATCAGCCACATCGCGTTCAGCACGGCCATGCATAGCCTACTGGCAATGGATGAAAACGGCAAGCCACTGAGCCACGCCATCATCTGGTCGGATAACCGGGCTGAACCGCAGGCGGCTGAATTGCGCGGTCTGCGGGCCGATCTGGGCCGGGCTATTTACGAACAAACGGGCATTCCGATGCACCCGATGATTCCGCTTTGCAAACTGGCGTGGCTGCGCGAACACGACCCGCGACTATTACGCCGGGCGGCTCATTTCGGCACCATCAAAGAATTTTTGTGGCATAAGCTGACCGGCCATTTTGAAGTCGATTACAGCATGGCTACCTCAACCGGCCTGTTCGATGCGACCCGCCTGACCTGGAGCGATCTGGCCTTAAACTACGCCGGTGTGCGGGCCAACCAACTCTCAACGCCCGTACCGACCACGCACCAACGTCCGCTTCAGGCCACTGTGGTTGGCGGGCGAACGGGTTTAGCCGAAACGGTGTCGCTACTGATTGGCGCGTCGGATGGCTGTTTGGCGAACCTCGGCGCGGGGGCTATCAAACGCGGCACCACTACGCTCACCATCGGCACCAGCGGAGCCATCCGGCAAACTGTCCGAAAACCCCTCCGCGATGAGCAGGGCCGGTTGTTTTGCTATATCCTCGACGACGACTATTTCGTGGTGGGCGGACCAACTAACAACGGGGGCAATGTGCTGGAGTGGCTTACTGAAAAACTGACGCAACAAGATACCACCACGCTACTGGCCGAGGCCGAAACCATTGCGCCCGGCTCCGATGGGCTGCTGTTTCTGCCGTATCTGCAAGGCGAACGCGCTCCACTCTGGGACGCTCACGTGCGTGGGGCTTACCTGCACGTTGACTGGCAGCATACGCGGGCGCACTTTGTTCGGGCTGCACTCGAAGGCGTATTATTTAATATGTTGAGCATCAACGAACTGCTAATGAAAGAAACCGGGCCAACACGCGTGATTCATGCCAACGGCGGGTTTGCCCAGTCGCGGTTTTGGGTGCAGATGCTGGCCGACATGGCAGGCGTTCCGGTACGACTCAATGCCAGCAATGAAAGTGGCTCGATGGGGGGTATTCTGCTGACGATGAAGGCCATCGGCCTGGTAAAAACGCTGGACGAAGCGGCCAAACTCGTAGCCTTCGGCGAGACATTCGAGCCCGACCCGAAACGGCACAGAGCCTATCAGCAAGTTTTCGCGAAATGGCAGGCAGGGCTGGGAAAGAATACATGAACCCGTTTTACCCCACCCCAACCCCTCCCCTGAACCCAGGGGAGGGGCTTAACAAGCCGGGTCCTTTAGCCCCTCCCCTTGTTTTAAGGGGAGGGGTTGGGGTGAGGTTCACTCATCCAGCACTATGGCTAACGTTTTGCCCTGCACGGCCAGCCGCGACAGTTTTTTGCGGGGTAGCGTTGTCGGCAATGGCACGGGTTGCCATTGCCGGGTAGTAGCGTCGAAACGCCACAACTCGTTGCCCCGGCTTTCGAGCAGCGTACCGGCATCCGTCCAGGCGTGGTAATGTTCTGAATCGGGGTGGCTATCGGCAATGTCACGAATCTGATTGCGGCCCGGCTCGAACGCCCGGATTTTCCATGAACTGCCTACCTGCTGAACAAAACTAAATGCATTCTGCCCCGGAATGCGATGCAGCGAACGGCCAATCTGGCTGGCAATAACCGTATCTTGCCCGGCACTTTTGTTCAGATAATGCATTGAATTGGGTTCGCCCAGTACAAATACCACAGCCTCATTGGCGTTGAGCCACGCCTGATAACCAATTTTGCCCGTTTTCTGCGACTCCAGCAGTATTTCAGTAATCGCTGGTTTGTCGAGTTGGTAGCTGACGAGGTCCTGGTCGCCGTTGCTTTTTCGCTGCACAATGCACGACAGATGACTCAGGCCGGGTAGCACCGTTGGCGAATATTCAGCGTCAGGGGTTTGGGTTAGTTGCGTGCGCGTTCCGGTTTTGAGGTCATACGCCCAGATGTCAGTCTGGTTGTTAGCCATCATAGACGTGTAGTAGAGAACGGGCTTCGCCGGGTGAAAAAACGGCTGATTATCGTAGCCCGGTTTATTGGAGATATTGCGCGGGTTCGCTACCGCCAGCCGACCGGCTTTTTCGGTCAGGTCTACCAAATAAATTTCGGTGCCGTTCTGGGCAAAAAGTGGCAGCGTTGTCAGCCACAGACTAAGTACAAAGAATCTGGTTCGCATCGGGTTATATCGTGTCTTCGGTAAAGTCGAGTTCCTGCTCGAACGTTTCGGGCATGGTTGCCAGCGACCAGAAGCCGATAATAAAGCATAGGGCTCCTACCAGCGCACCCGCTCCAAGCACACCCATTGCCGGTTTTAGGGCTTGAAACACTGGCAGTGTGAGCAACGTAGTCGCCCGGACATTGTTGGCTACTGAGGTTGTGGCCGTAGCCCTCAGGTTAGTGCCAAACTGCTCGGCAGTCACGGTCAGAAACAGGGCAATGTAGCCAATAGCAAAGCCCATACCCCCACAAACGAGGTAGAACGTGTCGGCGTCCTGTATACCGCCAAACAAGTAAATAAGCACGAAAACCAATGTCAGCGTTAGCATCAGCCCGATGGCCTTCAGCCGCGATTTCAGGAAATGGCTTAACGGGCCGCTCACCAAATCGCCAGTTGCCACGCCAATGTATACGAACAGAATACCCCGCCCCACCTGCACGTCGGCGATGCCGAGAGCCGCGCCAAACTCGTTGCCAAACGTTGCCAGAATGCCAATCACAAAATAGGTAGGGATTCCTACGCCGATGCAACGCAGGTAGCGCACAAGTCGGCTGCGGTTGGTAAAGAGGTCGAAGAAGTTGCCACGCCGAACGCTCGTCTGTTTGAGACTTGTGAACACGCCCGATTCCAGCACGCCCACCCGGAGCAGCAGCAGGGCCATGCCCATGCCACCCCCAATGAAATAGGCTACCCGCCAGTCGAACTGTTGTACGGTCAGAAACGCTACCACCGCACCCATCAGGCCGACCCCGGCCACCAAGGAGGTGCCATAACCGCGCAGGTGCTTTGGCAAAGTTTCGCTTACGAGCGTGATACCTGCCCCCAGCTCGCCCGCCAGACCCAGCCCGGCCACAAACCGCAGAATGGCGTAGGTATTCGGATCGTCGACAAATCCACAGGCGATATTTGCCAGCGAGTAGGTGATGATGGAGCCGAACAGTACCGACATGCGCCCGCGCTTATCGCCCAGAATACCCCACAGAATACCGCCCAGCAGTAGCCCCGCCTGCTGGTAGTTATAGATTTTGCCGCCAATGAGCGATACGTCGGCGTCGGACAAGCCTAATGCTTTCAGGCTTGGTACACGAACAATGTTGAACAGCAGCAAATCATATACATCAACAAAATACCCCAGCGAGGCTACAATGACCGGCAGCGAAAAAAGCGGGCGAAAGGACACGGTGGGGGCAGAGGAGGAAGCAACTTCCATAGGTGTGAATGGTTTTCGGCTTATTAAGCCGCCCGTTTCAACTCGCGATATGTTAGTACTGTGTTGGGTCGGGGGTGCTCCAGGTCTGATTCCATCAGAGGAACTACATCAACCGTCTGCCCCTGAGCGTCAAAAATTTCGATGATGTAGCCATCCTCTGCCGAAGATCGGGCAACATATTCGACAATCACCCCCATATCGCCCTTCTTAAGTCCATATTCAGGGAAGTCTTTTGTGAGAACAGCTCGGCTAAACAGTTTGAATTTCATGACTTTTGCGGAAATAGAGTTACGAAACGCCACGATGTAGGCTCGGCCAAATAAAGCCATACTGTAATAACACCGAAGTTACGCAATGTGCCCTTTACTTGGTACAAATCGCCCCCAAAAGGAGCCGGACGAGAGTAAATAGCAGACCCCTCGGCAATGATATAGCGAATGTCTGCTTCTAATTCTTGCCAGTTATCTAACGAGTATCCCAACCGTTGCAGGAAGGCCGATTTGTCGCTCTCGGCCTTCCATATCAATAAGTACTCGGTAATCTTACGACTTTCGATAATAACCTTGCCGTCAATTCTCAACATCACCAGAACCGCACGTATAAGGCGGAGATGCACAACAGAATTACAACAATCATGGCCGTATTGACCGGAGCCAGTTTGAACATCCGGGCGTCGATGTCGAACGCTTTCGGATTAATGACTGGCCCTCCTAAGCTAATCGCTACCATCACCAGCACCGTGAACACGAACGACCAGCCCATACAGATCAGGAATGGAATTTCGTAGCCGCCGTTGCCGTTCGGGAAGGCCGTATACAGGATGTTTTCGTTGCCCAGCACGGCGGGGGCATAATGGTTGAAGAAAACAGCCATAGCGAAACCCGTCAGAATACCCGCCACAGCCGCCGGGCCGGTGGTGCGTTTCCAGAAGAAACCCAGAATAAAGACCGCGAAAATGCCGGGACTGATGTAGCCCGTATATTTCTGAATAAACGTGAAACCGCCCTCGCGCCCGATGCCGAGCGTATCCTGCCACGTCAGGGCAATTGCCAGAATCATAGCACCCAGAATAGCGACGCGCCCTATCCACACCAACTGCCGCTCGTTGGCGTCTTTTTTGATGTATTTCTGATAAATATCCAGCGTGAAAATGGTGGAAATCGAGTTGGCTTTACCCGCCAGCGAAGCCACAATTGCCGCCGTCAGTGCCGCCATCGACAAGCCTTTCAGACCATTGGGCAGAAACGACAGAATGGCCGAATACGCATTGTCGGCCAGCAGCTTACCGCCGGGTGCCATTTGCTCCTGTAAACTCCCGTTTTTATACAGTACATAAGCGGCAATGCCCGGCAACATGACGATGATGGGCATGAAAATTTTCAGAATGGCCGCGAATAGAATGCCTGTACGGGCGGTTTTCAGGTCGGCACCGAGGGCACGCTGGGTAATATACTGGTTACAACCCCAGTAGTTGAGGTTTACAATCCACTGCCCGGCGAAGTACATGGCAATACCCGGCAAGGTCAGGTATTTGTTAATGTCAACCTGCGACGTGTTGGGGCCGGGTTTCTCGAAAATCATATGAAAGTGGTCGTCGGCGTCGCGCAGCATGGCCGACATCCCCGCGAAAATATCGTTGCCGAGGCCGAATTTCTGACTTACTAATGTCAGTGCAATGTAGGTCGTGACTAAGCCGCCGAAGATAAGTACCACCACCTGAATTACGTCGGTATAGCCAATTACTTTCATGCCACCGAGCGTGATTACCAGCGCGAACAGACACAGGCCAATGATGATTGGGTGAAAAAACTCCGTGCCAACCAACGTGCTGATTGCCAGCGCGCCCAGAAACAGAATCGACGTGAGGTTGACGAAGATGTACAGAAACAGCCAGAAAATCGCCATAATCAGGGCGACCGTTTCGTTATACCGCGTTTTCAAAAACTGCGGCATGGTGTAGATGTGGTTTTTGAGGTAAATGGGCATAAACCACACCGCCACAATAATCAGACAGACTGCCGCCAGCCACTCATACACGGCAATAGCCACGCCGAACGTAAAGCCGTTACCCGACATGCCGATGAACTGTTCTGCCGAGATGTTCGACGCAATCAGCGATGCGCCAATGGCCCACCACGTCAGCGACCCTTCGGCCAGAAAAAAATCTTTGGTATCGAGATCAGTTTTTTGCTTGCGTTTGTAAATCCAGTAGCCATAGGATGAAACGCCAATGAAATACAACAGAAAAATAATGTAATCCGTCTGGTTAAGTTGGTTCATTGCGGGTAAACGGGAAAAGGGTTAATCAGTTTATCACGTAAAAAAGCAATTATTTCTTCATTTTGCCCCTAAGATGGTACACAGATTTAACGGATGCTACGGATTGCCACGGATTTTTAGTGCCTAAAGTGACTCAAAAAGAAATCCGTGGCAATCCGCAAAATCCGTTAAATCTGTGTTCTATCACACCTCCACGAAATCGAGTTCTTTGCCAAAGGTTTCTTCTATGCGACTCAGCGACCAGAACGCCAGCCCATATACGACCACACCCAGCAAACCCGCCGACAGCAACGCGCCAACCGACGGTTTCAGTGCCTGAAATAGTAACGTCATCGGAATGAGTGTACCGCGCACGATGCTCGGCACCGAGGTGGTGGCCGTATTGCGAACATTGGTGCCGTATAGCTCGGCCACGGTGGTCAGATACATTGCAATATAGCCCGTGCAAAAACCCGTCAGCAGAAAAACGGTGTAGACGCCCGCTGCCGTATCAAGACCGCCAAAAAGCAGAAAACTACTCAGGGCCATGCTGGTGATGAGCAAACTGGTAATGGCCTGAATTCGCGACCGAAGCCATTGACTCAGCGGGCCGCTCAGCAAATCGCCCCCGGCCAGCCCGACGTATAGCAGCATCACGCAACGGCCCGGTTTCACGCCCTCGGCTATGCCCAACGCCTGCCCGATTTCGTTGGCGAACGTGGCTAAAATGCCCACTACAAACCAGGTAGGCATACCCACCGCCACGCAGCGCAGGTACTTGATTGTTTGCGGCCACGAACTAAAAAATTGCAGAAAATTACCCCGGCTAACGTGCCCGTGTTCGGTTTTCATTCGGTTAAATAACCCTGACTCAAGCACCGAAACGCGCAGAAGCAACAGGGCCAGTCCCATGCCTCCACCAACCCAGAAGGCTGTGCGCCAGTTGAAATATTCGACGGTGAGGTAGGCCGCACCCGCACCTAAATAGCCCACGCCCGCTACCACCGCCGAACCGTAGCCACGTATGTCTTTCGGCAGAATTTCGGACACCAGCACGATAGCCGCGCCAATCTCGCCCGACAGCCCTACGCCCGCAATGAAACGCAACAGGGCATACGTATTTACGTCCTGCACAAACCCGCAGGCAATATTGGTGAGTGAATACGTGATGATGGAGCCGAACAGTACCGACATGCGCCCGCGCTTGTCGCCCAGAACACCCCACAAAATACCACCCAGCACGAGCCCCGCCTGTTGGCAGTTCAGAATAAACGTTCCGGCTGTTGATACCTCCGCTTCCGAAAGCCCCAGCGATTGCAGACTCGGTACGCGTACAATACTGAAAATCAGCATGTCGTACACATCCACAAAAAAGCCAAGTGCTGAGACGATAACGGGCAGGGCGAAGAGTTCTGAACCAGGATTAGCCTTGATTTTCAAGATTATTAAAGATTTTACGCTTCACTTATTCGGTTCTGTAGTTAAACAGGATTGTACATCTTGTTTAATCTTAATAATCAGGGCTAATCCTGGCGGCCGGCGTTCCGGTTCAAAGACTACTCTTCCAGATAATTCAAATCCTTCCCATGCGTTTCGGAGATGGTCAGGATGGAGTAAAAGCCGATGGCGAAGCTGATAATACCCACCACAGCCCCGGCATTGATGACGTCGAGGGAGGGTTTGAGCGCCTGATAGGTGAGGGTCATAGGAATGACTAAGCCGCGTACCATGTTGGGAATGGTGGTGGCGGCAGTGGCGCGGAGGTTGGTGCCAAACTGCTCGGCTCCGATGGTTACGAACATGGCCCAGTAGCCGATGCCAAATCCCATTGCCAGACACAGACCGTAGAGCGCAGCCGCGCTGCTAACACCGAAATAGAGATAGATAACGCAGAAAATCAGCGTAAACGCCATGAGTAAGGCTACGGCTTTTTTGCGCGACGCCAATGCCTGACTGATGAATCCACTCGACAGGTCGCCGACAGCCAGGCCAACGTAACACCACATAATTGCCAGACCCGGCTGAATTTCTTCGGCAATGCCGAGGGCCGTGCCAAACTCATTGCTGAGCGTAGCCAGAATGCCAATCACAAACCACGTTGGCAACCCGATGCCAATGCATTTGAGATAACGGACCAGCCGTTCGCCGTTGGTGAAAAACGACAGAAAATCACCCCGGCTGACATGCTTCTGATCGGTTACGTCTTTGAACATGCCCGATTCAACTACGCCCACCCGCAGCAGCAGCAGGCCAATGCCTAAGCCACCACCAATAAAGAAGGCCGTTTGCCAGTCGAACAATTTTACGGTGAAATACGCCACCACGGCTCCAGAAAGGCCAATACCCGCCACCAGCGACGTGCCGATAGCGCGTTTCTCTTTCGGCAGCACCTCGCTAACGAGGGTAATGCCTGCGCCCAACTCGCCCGCCAGACCGATACCCGCTACAAACCGCATCAGCGCGTAATAGGTAGTCGGTTCCATGAACGTGACGTTTTTAACGAACCCGCAGGCAATATTCGCCAGTGAGTAGGTGATAATGGAGCCGAACAGCACCGACAGCCGCCCGCGTTTATCGCCCAGAACGCCCCACAGAATACCGCCCAGCAGCAGCCCGCCCATCTGCCAGTTCAGAATCGACACGCCCACGGTCGAAATCTGCTCGGGCGACAAGCCGAGGTCTTTTAGGCTTGGTACCCGAACAATGCCAAAGAGAAGCAGGTCGTAAATGTCGACGAAATAGCCCAGTGCAGCCACAATAACGGGCAAACTAAATAGACGAGCCGGTGATGTATTGGGCTTGGAAGAAAGGGTAGGAACAGCCATGCGGCAAAAAGAGCGGTTACAACATAAATATTCCGCAATAATACAAAATGAGCGAAGAAGATTGGGTATATGGAGGGTGAAAGGACCGTATACTCGAAAGGATTCGATAGATTTGGTGGAAAACCGGTACTTTGGGCCGATCAGTGATAAGCAGAAAGAACAGAGCATGTCTTACAGTACAGAAGCCGTTGAGCTACCCGTAGCGGCAAAGCCGGCAAGTCTGTTCCCATATTATGCATTAGTTATACTCGCCACCTGTCTATCTCTTTATCTGGCCCTTACCTGCCAACCGAAGGGTGACGAAGGTGGCCTGTATCTGCCCGCTTTTGAACAGGCGTTTGACAAATGGCCAGCCATCGACATGAGTCCATACTGGCCGATTTCTTCGGTTTATCTCTGGATTATCGCCTTGCTACAGGCACTGACAGGCGATAGCTTTGGTACACAGTTTATTAGGATTGGCCGAATCGTTTCATTGCTTTGCTGGATGGCTGTGGTCGTTGATTTACTGCGCACGGGTCGTTATCAGGGGTTTATCGTACTATTTAACCCGTATGTACTGATCTACGCCATCCGGGCGCATCCGTTCGTGCCGAGTATTCTGCTTTTTTATCTTTTCTGGAACCTATCCCGGCGAAACAAAGTGGCAGGGCTCTTCTTTCTTCCATTTGCTGTTAATTTTCAGGTGTTTATGGCGGGTGTGGTGGGTTTGTTCATGCCTCCGTGGCCGCTGCATCCAACGCCCGTCATGCGTGCTTTTGGCTTGGGCCTGCTGGTTATAGTTGGTGTTGGCCTGACGTTTCTGACGTGGGGTGGTATCTATCCTATAAACTTCACAAAACACCATTTCTATAACCATTACCAGAAAACAGGTTCGCCTACATTCGCTTATGTGATCTCGGTACTGTTGCTGGCCGGTATGGTTTTCTGGGTCGTTGGTGAGCGGTCGGTAGCTCAAATCAGGCATCATGCCGGCTATTCACTGGCAGTGGTTGGCGGGGTGTTGTTGGGGAGTTTATTTCTTTTCTTTACAACCGATATTATTGGTATCGCCCGTGAAGTTAGCGTAGGGGTAATGGGCCGGGCTCATCCGTATGGCTGGGTAGGTGCCTATGGCTTGCTCGGGTTGGGTTGGCTACGGCTTCACCGCGATCATTACATGGTCTTTTTCGGCCTGCTGGTTTCAGCGTTAACGTTGGTTTCGCTACACTATTTCTACGAACGATTGTCGGTATTTGCCTTCGTTGCGCCGTGCTTAGCCTGGTGTCTGGCTGGTGTTGCACCCGGTAGGCGGCACTCGTGGCTGCTTCCACTTATATGCAGTATATTTCTGGTCTGTTCTATTCTATATCAACGTTATGGCTCTTTGTAAACACATTGTCTGTTGCCCATCAGGCTTACAACACGTCCTTCCTCTCCATGAAGCTATCCGTTATTGTACCTGCGTACAACGAAGAGCGCACAATCAACACAATTCTTCAGCGAGTTGCCAATGTAAAACTCTTAGATGATACGAAGCTCGAATTAATTGTAGTAAACGACTGTTCGACAGACCGAACAGCAGAGCAGATACTGGCCTACAGGCAGGCTAATCCGACTGTGTGCGTTCTCTACCTGGAACACAACATCAACCGGGGCAAGGGCTACGCCATCCGAACGGGCATTCAGGCGGCAACCGGCGATTTTATTATTGTGCAGGATGCCGATCTCGAATATGACCCCGACGAGTTCAATGTCTTACTACGCCCTGCCCTGCGCGGAGTGGCCGATGTTGTCTACGGCTCGCGATTTATGGGCGGCAGACCCCACCGCATTCTGTTTTTTTGGCATACCATTGGCAATAAGTTTCTGACGTTTTTCTCTAACCTGATGAACAACCTGAACCTGACCGATATGGAGACTTGCTATAAGCTGTTCAGAGCCAGCATTGTAAAGGGAATTGAGTTGAAAGAAGACCGATTTGGGTTTGAGCCGGAAGTTACGGCGAAACTTGCCAAACTCCCCGGTATCCGCATCTATGAGGTAGGAATTTCATATTATGGCCGTACATATGAAGAGGGCAAGAAAATTAACTGGAGAGATGGCTTTCGGGCTATTTACTGCATTTTTCGCTACGGCGCGTTCAGTTGAACAAAAGATAAACAGGCTTAGGTAAATGATTAACGGGGGCGTTAGTGTAGTCGATCAATTTATCCGAAGACAGGTTTGATTCAAAACTGGTATTTTTGTGCAGAATTATTAATCTGCTTTCATGCGTCCCTATCGCTCTATTGCCGCCGTTGTTTTGCTTGCCGTGTATGTGGTTGTCTTTTTTCTGAGAGACAAACTGGCCTACGCTATCGCTGGCGATGAAGTACACTTCTGGCCGACTGTGCTGATGTTTGCCAAAGAACCCATTCCGTCGGTACACCTGCTCAACAACTATCCTGAGGTGATAGCACCTTTGCCGTTTATGATGGGTGGGTGGCTGGTCAACCTCTTCGGCGAAAGCATACAGCCGTTACGCGTACTGAACTTTCTGCTGAGCTTCGGCCTGCTCATGGTATTTCTGACCCTCAGTTCGGGGCCGCGCCGGTTCTGGATCGCTGCGCTGGGGCTAATTGCTTTTCCTTACTACTATTTCTGTAGCACGATTTACTACACCGATATGATTGCCCTCACCTTTATCCTGCTTGGCTGGGTGGGCTACCTGAAGGGTGTTCACTGGGCCGCTTGCCTGGCGTTTGTAGCGGCTATTTGTTCTCGGCAGTACGCAATCGTTTTTCCGGCCACTATCATTGCCTACGAACTGGCCCCTGCGGTGATGCGGTGGCCTGTGCAAATTGCGTCGACCTGGCGGCAGGTGCTGGCAAAACCGTATTTGTTGTACTACGTGCTGGCTGGTGTGACTTTGCTGGCGTGGGTGCTGTTCTGGGGGGGCTTAGGCCCGGCCCCCGAAGTAGCCCGGCAGAAATACAATGACACCGTACATGAGTTTATGTACAAGCCCGGTTTCGTGCTGTATGCGTCGGCCTGTCTGGGTGTGTATTATGTGCTGCCCGAAATGATTCTGGCCCGCACCAACACGCTTCTGGCTCTGCGGCCTGTGCGACCGCTTTGGCTGGCCGCTGGCGTGGGGTTGGTAGCTGTACTGGTGATTTTCTTCCCGGCGATACAGATGAACGACGGCTTTTTTGTGGTGCCGGTCATGGGCATGCTCGATCAGGTGCTGATTTTCTTCGGTATCGTCGGTACGGTCAAACAAATCGTTTTAGGTGGGCTGATGCTGCTGACATGGCTGCGGTTTGCCTCTCCGGCAAGCGGATTGGCCGGTTGGGTTGTGTTGCTCAATTTAATACTGATGGGCAAAGCGCATATCGCCTGGGACAAATACCTGCTGCCTACCATCGGCACGCTCTGGCTACTGACACTGTGGGATAAACACTGGCCGTTCAGCCGAATTGCCGCCGAACAACCCCGCTCTGTTACTATTCAGGAAGCGTAGAAAGGCCCCGCGTGGATTCGCCCCGCGCGGTCGGCGTCCCGATGGATTCGCCCGTGAGCGAAGGTGCGTTTGCAGGTTTGGGTAGCAACGTATAGGAGTGATAGGCCGTGCCGAGCCACCAGATTTTCAGACCAATTCGTTTAACGATTACAACCTGCTGCACCACCGTCATAATCAGTATGGTGGGCCAGTTGCGCATGGTAATCAGGTCATCGAGAAGAAAATAAACGCCAAACAATATCGTGCCAAGCAGAATCATGAGCCAGTACAGCCCATACGTCCGGGTCAGATTTTGCCAGACGAGTTGCCCGGCCCGGCCAAACGCCCGAAATGCGTTACGCTCATCTTCCCGAAACATAAGCACTTTGGCGTAATCGCCAATGCACAATACATACGTGGCCGTAAGCGCGAACAGGCAAAAAAAGCCACCGCCAATCCAGAACAAACCGCGCTCAGTCAACGTATCGCTGAGGGCTATGCTTACCACCGACCCTGCCACCAGCCAAACGCCTGCCCCTGTCAGCACAAATAACAACGTAACGCCGAAGAGCCGCAGAAATCGCCCGGCATAATGGCTGCAAGCCGCCAGAAACGCACCGACGCTAAATCGTCCGGTCGGTTGCGAAAACCGGAATAAAACGCCACCGGCCAGAAAAACGCTCAGGAAAACGTAGAGAATACTCATCCACCGGCCAGCCCGTAGTAACGGACTGATTGCCCGTTCGCTGCGGTGCATGAAATCGGAGTAAATAGTATAATCGAACCCATCGAGCAATGTCAGAAATGCCCGCGAATCCTGATCTTCAACTTTTAAGGTGCTATAAAATGGTAGGGCTACCACTAAGGCCAGTACCAGCGTAAGGCCATAAATCAGGCCAACGAGCCGTAATGAACCAAGCGTTTGGCGAAAAGAGAGAAGCAGGATGTTCACAGGAAAAGGCTGGGTTGGCTTGACCAGACACAGCGTCAGATTTTCTGCGCCAGTGGGTGTTCTGTTCGGATTTTCTCCTGCAATTTAAGAAAACCATCGATTAGTGCTTCGGGGCGGGGCGGGCAACCCGGCACGTACACATCAACCGGAATAATTCGGTCGACACCCTTAACGACGTGGTAGCCATGTTGCCAGTAAGGGCCACCACAGTTGGAGCATGACCCCATCGAAATCACGTAGCGCGGCTCGGCCATCTGCTCGTAAAGCCGCCGGATGCGGTCGGCCATTTTGTACGTTACCGTACCCGACACAATCATGATGTCGGATTGCCGGGGCGACGGGCGTGGAAATACGCCGAAGCGTTCGAGGTCGTAGTTGGCTGCGAATGTTTGCATCATCTCAATGGCGCAGCAGGCCAGTCCAAAACTCATAGGCCACAGCGACTTCTCGCGCGACCAGTTCAGGAGTTCTTCCGAGCGCATCAGCAGCACGCTCGCATCGCCCGATTTTTCAGTTGGAGGAGTCAGATTCATTGGGTAAATAAATACGTGCGGGTATGCCAACAAAACACATCACGGCTGAACTCGGTTCAGTACGTCTTGTTGAGACCGGCTGGTGAATGGGTCGAGTTGCCGACGCAAATTCTCAGCCACCTCGTTGGGAGCGGCTACAATCGGTCGGATAACCCGCCTGTTGATCGGCCCGATGGCATAACCGGCCAATGCACCGGCACCAGCCCCTATCGCTGCAGTCATGGTCAGGCTCAACCCAAACAGAATCGGACTTTGAAACCGACTTTTCTGATTCGACCTAATAGATAAGAAGCCCGTTGTCAGCCCGCCAATGATTGCACCGTTGAGCGCGGCCCCCCGCCGGTTGGCCCGCCGGATGATGATTTTGCGAACCGTTACCAATGGCACTTGTTCGTCGTCAATATGCACATGAGTAGCCGTAACGTTGGTTAATATGCCCTGAACCCGATACCGGTCTTCGGTAACGACCCTTGCCTGATAGCGGTTACCCGTCAGCAACTGCGCGTGCGTTTCATAGGCACACACCAGCAACAGCAGCAGACCCGTAGCGTAGCTCATGCAGGCTTCCGGGTAGCATATTTCCGATTAACCTGCTCGTACAAACTCATCGGCACGTTGGTGTTGGCCGTTGGTAGTTTAGGTTGTGGTTTCACCCAGTCGAGGTAGCCTTTCGCCCAGACATACGCCAGCCCCAAGGCCAGAATCGCTACGAAAATAGCGGCTTCAGCGAGTGCAAACCAGCCCCAAAGCCCGTCGGTTTCGCGGATGAGCTGCTCCTGCCCGAACACCGTAGCCCACGGAAACAGGAAGGCCAGTTCGACGTCGAACAGCACAAATACTAACGCCACCACGTAAAACCGTAGATTGAACTGAATATTGGCATTGCCAATTGGCTCCTCGCCCGACTCATACGTACTGTTTTTCTCTATGTTAGGCCGGTGTGGTCGCAGTAGCCGCGCCACAAACAGCACCACCGCAATGAACGCAAACGCGGCCAGAATGAACAACAGCAATATGCCAAAATCTGAAAGCATAACAGCTATTATTTTATAGAGACGCAAAATCTTTTATTTTATAGAGACGCAAAATCTTGCGTCTCTACTTTTTCTTCTTTTTATACAGATTATACACCATCGACACCTGTAGGTTCCGGTTGCGATAGGTTGCCAGCGGTTCAGGTGAAACATTGTTCAGGCCGTATACGTACCGAACGTGCAGACTGAATTTATCGAGCATGTCCAGGAAATCGTAGTGAGCACCCACAACAATACCAACGTCGCTATTCGAGCCGGGGCCACCCGTTTTCCCGGCATTAAGGGCGTAACTAAACTCTGGCCCGGCCTGAAGCGTCAGCCCCTCGGTTGGGATGTAACCCAGCAGCAGCGGCACACTGACGTAATAATATTTGGTCGGGAAATTGATGCGTTGGGTGGTGCCAATTTGTGTTTGTTGCAGGTTGGCTCCTTTAACGGTCAGCAATACCTCGGGTTGGGCCACAAATCGCTGATACCGATACCGATACATAACGCCACCATGCAGTTGAAGCATCTGTTTGGGAATACTCGATGAGATACCCGATACGTTCAGGCGCGTTAGGCTGCCGCCTGCTTTAAATCCAAAATGCCCACCAATGGGGTTATTGCTTTGTGCCCGAACAGATGCGAACGAGAAAAGAAAAATGAAAAAAAATAGAATTCGGGACGTATGCATACAAGGAATGAGTGGTAGATGAACAACCACACTAATAACGGCTGATTAAGCTGCAAATTTGGTTAAAAAAAGTTAAGATGTCGTCCGTTTAGTTCAGGCGCGGGTCAACGGGGTAATGTGCAATGGCCTTATACTCGCCCCCCATGCGTTTCAGCACACCCCGCCAGAACGCATTGGCGGGCGTACTGAACAGGAAATCGGCATCGGTTTGACTCACAATCCAGGCTTTCTGTTCAAGTTCATTGGCTAATTGTCCTTCGCCCCAACCCGAGTAGCCGATGAAAAACCGAATGTCGCGCTCGGTTAGCGTGCCGAGGTTAACGGCCTGTTTCACCTGATCGAAGTTGCCGCTCCAGTACAACCCGTCGAGAATCTGAATCGACTCGTCGAGTAAATCGGGTCGGCGGTGAATAAAATGCAGGGTATTTTGTTGAACCGGCCCACCTACGTACAACGGCAGATCGGCGTGCATATCTTCGATGACGTCGCTCACGTTTACATCGGTAAGTTGATTCAAGACCAGCCCAAACGTACCCGCCTGATTGTGTTCGCACACTAAAACCACGCTTCGCTCAAAATTGCTGTCGCCCAAAAACGGCTCGGCAATTAGCAAACTTCCATTCACAACGATTGGCAAATTCGTATTCATAGTCGGCCCAATTAGAAAAACGCTCAAAATATAATACCAATTTTTTTGCCAGATGTTCGCTCCAGCAACGGGCGCAGGATGCGTTCGGCATTTTGGCGAGTCTGGGCCAGAATGCCGCTGTTCAGGGCCGACTGCCTGATTTGCCGCTCGGCCTGCCGATACGCGTCGCTCACCAACTGGGCTTCGTTCAAAAACGAAAACCGGGTGTCATATACCCGCGAGCGGTCGTGGCTGATTTTCCAGCCGCAGAGTTCAGGTTTGGGCAGACGAATAGTCAGCGAATCGCCAGTGCCGGTAATGTCGGCGGCACTAATGCGGGTCAGGTCGATGCAGCCGGTGGCTTCGCCTTCCACAATCAGTACAGCATTGGCGTTGGGTAAAAACAGGTTTAGCTGCTCATGCTCAACGATGTCTTTGAAGGTATATTTTACCAGTTCGAGTTTGCCCAGCGTGGTTATTTCTTTCAGCACCACAGTATGCGCGGTTTGGTCACCCCGCCGGAACCGGCTCAGTGCGTCGAACCCGCGAATCTGTTCCCAGAAGGCAATCAGGCCAACGATAAGCAGGGCAAAAACGAACAGGCGAAAGAGGGATTGCATAGTTATCGGAGAAGAATGCCAGCAACTTAACGAAGAACGCCCAAACTGATCTGGTTTGGGCGTTTTACACTGACAATAATTTATACGTTACCGTTTGGGTTCGTCGGCGGTTTGGCTTTCGAGGTCGAACAGGTCATTCAGCACGTCGATGAGTGTTTCGGCTTCACCTCGTTTGCAGGCGGCTTTCAATTGCAGCACCGGCAGTTTGATGATCTTCTGCATGATGCCCCGCGTAATCTTATCGACCTTCTCTGATTCATCGGGAGTAAGGTGTTTCAGGTGCCGGGCAATTTCATCTTTCCGAATCTGCTCCAGCGCGTTTTTCAGCTTGTTGATCGTTGGCGATACAATCATCTCCTTCGACCAGTCGCCAAATTCGGCTACGGCCTGAGCAATAATGGCTTCGACCTGCGGAACAGCCGCCAGCCGCTGATTCAGTGCTTCGTCGGCGCGGTTGCGAATGTGGTCTATGTTGTAGACCAGCACACCCGGAATCTGCTCTACCGATGCATCGACCGAGCGTGGCACGGAGAGGTCAATGAAATACTTGTAAGTCAGCACGTTGACGTCTTGCAGCAGGGCAGGTGTAATCAGCGGCTCGTCGCGCATCACCGACGAAATAATTACGTCGGCTCGCTGAATCTCCTGAGTCAGATCGGCAAAATCAGCTACGCGGAAATTGTACTGTTGGGCAAGCGCTTCGGTTTTGGTTTGCGTGCGATTACAGAGGGTAATATGTTGCACGTCACGCTCGGCGAGGTTCTTACAAACGTCGGTACCAATTTCGCCCAGACCAATAACCAGAATGTTTGGGTTGGGGCGGTTGCCGGTCAGTTCATCAATCAATTCAACGGCAGCATACGACACCGACGCGGCCCCATCACGAAACGACGTTTCCTGCGCTACCCGCTTGTTGGTAAAGAAAATGGTATGCATCAGCCGGTGCAGAAACGGCCCGGCCATGTCTAAATCTGCCGACCATTGGTAGGCTTGCTTTACCTGATTTGGAATCTGCATGTCGCCCACCACCTGCGAGTGCAGACCCGTGCAAACCTCAAACAGGTGCTGTACGGCTTTGGTGTGGGTATCGAAAAACTGAAAATAAGGCAGGTACGAATCCGTATCGGTCAGCCCTTTTTCAATGAGCAGCAGCCGGGCAATGTCGGCGTTGCTGTTCTGTTCGCTGGCGTAGTAAACTTCAGTACGGTTACAGGTCGAAACAACGAGCAGATCGGACAGGCCGAAGAAGTCGCGCAATCGAAGCATCAATTGCTTGGCTTCATCTTCGTTGAGTGCAATTAATTCGCGCACCGACAGTGGAGCCGTTTTGTGCGATAAACTAATTGATTTGAAGGTGTCTAACATGGTTAAAAAACGCGCTGTTCGCCTTTCGGCCTTACAAAATTAAAGCATTCTACGCGGACATGATTATAGAAAACCGGCTATCGCCCTTATTTGGAATCTGTCCAAATAATAAACAGATTTCTTGCCACAATCCTATTCTGACAGAGAACATTTACGAGCAAATGCGGGTTCGTTTTAGCACCATCAATCCACATTATTCGTTTATTTATCGAGCACGTATTCAGGCTGGCGCAGATTGGTATCAAAATTCGGGGCTACTTGTCTGTCGAAACCATGACGCTCGTCAGTTAACAACCTGATAAACGTTCAACTACACGGGGCTACGGCACACCATGCTGAAATCATTTGACATTTATAGTCAGAATAACATTCTGAAAATTATTGTAGCTCTGAACCTGCTGCTGGTGGGTACGGGGTCGCTGTTGTACACGAATCGGCTCATTAGCAGACTCGAAGATCGCGAGGAGCATTACGTTCAGCTCTATGCTAAAAGCATTGCCTATCTGTTCGGCTCAAACAGTATCAATGCGGGTGATCTGAATTTCGTAACGAGCGAGATTCTGGAAGCTAACAAATCCATCCCGGCCATTTACGTCAATCCTGATGGGCAGATTGCCGGCAAACTCAACATTGAGGTGCCGTCAAACCTGACCGACGCCGAAATAGAGCAGTTTCTGCGCAAAACAATTGACGAAATGCGTAACCGGCATCAGGCGTTGGTTGTAGACATGGGCAACGGTGAGCGGGGGCTGGTTTATTACAACAACTCCAGTTTGCTGCGGCAGCTTCAGTATTTCCCGTATGCGCTGCTAACCATTCTGACCGCGCTGGGCGTGTTGGCGTATCTGGCGTTCAGCTCATCGCGCCGGGCCGAGCAAAACCGCGTGTGGGTGGGGCTGGCAAAAGAAACGGCGCATCAGTTGGGTACACCGATGTCGTCATTGATGGCGTGGGTCGAGTACATGCGCTCCGACCCGGCGCAATACGATGAGTCAATCACCGACGAAATCGAAAAAGACGTTCGTCGGCTCGAAACCATTACAGCCCGGTTCTCCAGCATCGGCTCTATTCCGACGCTCAAAGACGAGAACCTCAACGAGGTGGTTCAGCAGTTCACTGATTACCTCGCCCGGCGCATCTCGACCAAAGTAAAAATGAGCGTATCGAGTCAGCTACCGGCCAATCAGACCGTGAAAATCAATAAGTTACTGTTTGAGTGGGTGATTGAAAATATCTGCAAAAACGCGGTCGATGCCATGAAAGGCGTGGGCGAACTGCGCCTAAACCTGACGCCCCTGCCGCATCAGGAGGTCGCTATCGACATCACCGACACAGGCAAGGGCATCTCGAAAAAGAATATTCAGAAAGTATTCACGCCCGGTTTCAGCACAAAACAGCGGGGCTGGGGCCTGGGCCTCACGCTCGCCAAGCGCATCGTGGAGGAATACCACAACGGGCGGCTGTTTGTGAAAAGCTCCGAGGTGGGCAAGGGCACCACGTTTCGGATTGTGTTGAGTGCTGAGCGTTAGAATCGCGGCCACGGCACCCACACCGTGTCGGTTTCAACCACGTTGCTTTCGTTTAGCTGGCGGTCGCGAATCGTAATGCGGAATTTGGTAGGCAGTAATTGAAAACTGCTGCCATACAGGAACGTCTGGTTAAAATCCAGCGTACCCTGAATGGCTCCGGGCGGTTTCCCTTTTGCCAGATCGGGAAAGAAGAGCGATGAATTGACTCGTTGCTCAACCTCGACGTATTGCCGGTTGATAAGCCGAAAGGTTTGAATGCGGTAGTTACCCCATCGGCCATTCGACGCGTACAGTGCCGAATCGGCCTTTGACAGTGGTAAAGTATTCCCCAAATCGCCCCGGCCATCTTTGAAGTCGATACTGATTACCACCGAGTCGCGTCGGCCCCTACCTACACCGGGCCGGGCCGGCAGGTTTTTGTACGGAAAAATGCTTCTGAACTCGATTTCAGGCTTGTCGGCGAAGTCGGGTTCGTTAAAACAGCCCGAGAGCGTCAGGCCAACGGCCAGCGCGAGGCAATACGTTTGAATTACTTGCCGTTGCATACTGTTGTACTCGTAGCTATCTAATTCGATTTTACTTTGTTTTCTTCCTTAACGCTCCCGGCTGAGGTTGCCCAGTGGCGGCAATCGCTCCGTCAGCAAATTCTGGCCCTGTCTGCCCAACCACCCAGCCGCCCGGCATTCGAGTCGCTGGCGTTGGCTGTATTTCGGTATCAGGCTGCACATAATCCCGTTTACCGGGCATACGTAGGGCATTTAAACATCCGGCCCGAACACGTCAACGAGGTGCGCCGGGTGCCGTTCATGCCCATTGGCTTCTTTAAAAACCACGCTATACTGACGGGTTTTTCATCCGACATTATACAACCCGAAACGATAACCTTTGCCAGCAGCGGTACAACCGGCGTACTGCCCAGCCATCATTACGTGTTCGATGCCGACCTGTACAAGACGGTCAGTACGCAGATTTTCAGGCAAACATACGGTTCACTGGCCGGTATGCCTATTCTGGCTCTGCTACCATCGTATCTTGAACGAAATAACTCGTCGTTAGTGTACATGGTTCAGCAATTTATGGAAGAATCCGGCTCTCCGTTGTCGGGTTTTTACCTGAATAACCACGACAAACTAACCCGGCAGCTACGTCAGTTGGCCGAGCAGCCTGATCCACCCCGAACGCTGCTTATCGGCGTCACGTTTGGTTTGCTCGACTGGGTTGAATCGAACCGCGATTTGTCGTTTTTAACGATGCATCCAAATTTGATCGTAATGGAAACCGGCGGTATGAAAGGACGCCGGAAAGAACTGCTGCGTGAAGAAGTACATCAGCTATTGCAGCAAAAAATCGGCGTGTCGGCCATTCATTCAGAATATGGCATGACCGAGCTGTTGTCGCAGGCATACTCCACTGGCGCAGGCATTTTCCGGCCCAGCCCGACCTTACGCGTCTATCTGCGCGACATCAACGACCCGTTTCACCTCTATGCCGATGCGCCGACAGACACCCATGAAACCACGCCCGGCACTCGTCGCACTGGCGGCATCAACGTAATTGATCTGGCGAATTTAGATTCCTGCGCCTTCATCGAAACCCAGGATTTGGGGCAGTATGCCGATAACGAAAGCGGCCAATTCAGTGTAATTGGCCGCTTCGATAACTCGGATGTGAGAGGGTGTAATCTGATGATAGTCTGAACCAGGATTAGCCAGGATTATCGCGATTAAACAAGATTTATGCGCTCTGCTTGTTCGATTTTGAAAGAAGCGCAGCGTAGAATCCTGTTTAATCGCGATAATCCTGGCTAATCCTGGTTCAGTTTTACGCGTACAACTTCACATCGTCGAGCGTAATTTCGTCGCCACACATGATAATCAGCCGCTCGATCACGTTGCGCAGTTCGCGCACATTACCCGTCCAGGGCAGCGATTGCAGGTAGGTCATCGCATCGGCTGTAAACTCTTTGACAGGTGAGCCGTACTCTGTGGCAATGTCGTGCAGGAATTTGTCGGTCAGCAATGGAATATCCTGCCGACGTTCGGCGAGGGGTGGTACGTGAATCACGATCACGCTCAGGCGGTGAAATAAGTCTTCGCGGAAGTTACCATTGGCAATTTCCTGCCGAAGATCTTTGTTGGTGGCGGCAATTACCCGCACATTGACCTTAATCTCTTTGTCGCCCCCAACGCGGGTAATCTTGTTTTCCTGCAAGGCTCGCAGCACTTTTGCCTGGGCCGACAGGCTCATGTCGCCGATTTCATCCAGAAACAGCGTACCACTATCTGCCTGCTCAAACTTGCCCACGCGCCGGGCGGCTGCACCCGTAAAAGCTCCCTTCTCGTGACCAAACAGTTCGCTTTCGATCAGTTCGCTTGGAATGGCCGCGCAGTTGACCTCGATAAGCGGCTGAGTAGCGCGGCTGCCTTTTTCGTGTATCTGCTTGGCAACCATTTCTTTACCCGATCCGTTGGCTCCGGTAATCAGTACGCGGGCTTCGGTTGGAGCTACCCGGTTAATGGTTTCTTTAACTTTCCGAATCGGCTCAGATTCGCCTACGATTTCATTGATTTTGTAGATCCGTTTTTTCAGTGTCTTGGTTTCCTGAACCAGTTTGGAACGCTCGATGGCGTTGCGAACCGTGATCAGCAGGCGATTCAGGTCGGGTGGTTTAGTGATGAAATCAAAGGCCCCCAGTTTGGTGGCTTCAACGGCGTTTTCGATGTTGCCATAAGCCGAAATCATTACGAACTGCGTGTTTTTACTGGCTTCGCTGGCGCGCAATAGCAACTCCAGCCCGTTGAGTTTTGGCATTCGGATATCACAGAGAGCCACATCGTAGCTGGCCTGCATAATCATCTCCAATCCTTCTTCGCCATCTTTCGCTTCGTCAACATCGTAGCCTTCATACTCTAAAATATCGCGTAGAGCTGCCCGAATGGGTTTCTCATCATCCACGATAATCAGTTTAGCCATACTCCTCGTCGGTAGGGTTTGAACAATGGATTTTGTCACGCCGAAAATAGCGGATTTCAAGTTGCATCTGCAAAGAAGCGGCCAAAATTCCCGGAATAATCAATAATAACACACACAAAAGTTAGGCAATCAGGGCTTTACCTTTCGCTCAAAGTTTAGAGACATACGTAAAAGATAACAATCAGATAAAACCCTTATACCCTATATTCACGGTTGAGTCTATAATCCAACTTTACTTATGTACACACTCTATCGAAGCGCGTCGGCCTGGTCCTTCGTTTACTTGCTTTTTCTTGTTAGTCTGGCAGGCTGTAGCCGCGCCCCGCAAGCGTATTTTCAACCCACCGCCCGAACGGTTTATGAACGCCCCGCTTCAGCAACCCCTCAGCGCGTTGAAACGGCTCCAACGCCCGACCTGACAGCCTCGCTGGCCGAAGTACCCCCCACTGCTCCCCGCTCCGTTTACGATGTCGAAACGGCTCTGCCCGCTGCCAAACCGGCCATTCCAACAACGGTCAGGCGGCCCAATGCGCTCAGTTCCCTGAAACGGATGATGCCCCGAAAGCCAGCCGCGCCCGGCTGCGATCAGATCGTGCTGCGAAACGGCGACGTCATCGACGCCAAAGTGAAAGAGGTGGGTGTCAACGAAATCCGCTACAAAAAATGCGACCGGCAGGACGGCCCCGACTACACGATCTCGAAACGCGACGTGCTGAGCATCAAATACTCGAATGGCGAAGTGGAGCGGTTCAACAGCAGCCCGACCCAGAGTAGTTCGAGTAGTTCGGGCGGACGCAACCAGTCGTACAACAGCCCAACAAATCCGCAGAACGACGGCCCCCGCACCGACCCATTCGCGATTGTGGCGTTGGCCGCTGGTGGTTTAGCCATTTTTACCAGTTTAGGTGCTTTCCTGTTGGGCGCAGCGGCCATCGTGTTTGGTGCGTTAAGTCTTCAGCGCATCAAGCGGCAACCTGAACGCTTCAAAGGCCGGGGTATGGCTATCGGCGGTATGGTGGCGGGTATTGTGGCGGCTGGTATTATCCTGCTTGCTCTTCTGGGGGTTATTTGAGATTCCTTTTTATCTAATCTAACGTACTCATGAAAAATTTCCTCATTGCATTCTTGTTGCTGTTTACAGTAGCTGCTTGTTTGCCGAACAGAGATAAAGATGATCCCGAACCAGAATTGGCCGGAACGTATAATCTTACCAGCTTTCGGGTCAATAACCAGGAGTTCATAACTGCAAACACAGGCGTGACTGGAACTATTGTGGTAACGCGCCCCAGCGATACCCGCATCTCACTAACACTGTCGTTGCGTGGGAACGGGCAAACCCAAACTGACAATTTGGGCGAAATAGAGATTCGGAAAGCAAGCGGTCGAAATTATGATATGTATGAATCAGGAACCCGTTTGGGGTCAATTAATGGTACTGACCTGAATTTCGACATATCGGACGGTAGTGACCGTATTGTAGTTGCTGCCCGCAAGTAGCATTTTCATACTTTTAACGGCCCGGTCATCATTACGACGACCGGGCCGTTCGTTTGTGAAACTATCTCGGCAATACTACCGAAATGGCATTTTCCACATTTGTTTGCGTAACGACGGGCCGCAGCCGGAACGAGTAGCTGTATGGCTTTGTAGCAGGCAGTTGGTATTCGGCATGAACGCGTGGCTCCCAGCTATCGTCGCCACCGAGGCCCATCTGTGCCAGATCGATGTTTACGACCGTACCATTGCCGCGTTCCAGTTCCTGGTTGTCAGGGTTTTTGGCCCGAAGCAGAGCCGCATCGGTGTAGTCGCGGGCGTTTATATTGAGTAGCGGACCGCCCGTAGCCTGATCACTTATGATGAGCAGACCCGTACCGCTGTTATCTGTCAGTTCGGCCCAGCGCACGTCGGTTTTATTGCCGTTCTCCTGCGCCATTATGTACGGGAAAAACTGATCGGCCACGGTGCTTTCGTACAGGCCGACGCGGGCGGCTTCTTTGCGGTCGGCGTAAGTTTCAAACGGACCGCGTCCATACCAGCGCAACTTCGTGAAGGTGGCCGGTAGCTGCATCTGCACTCCAACGCGGGCCAGTGGGGGCAGTGTGCCGGTAGGGGTGTAAGTGGTTGTTACCAGCACGTCGCCGGTGCCGTAGACGATGTAGTCGGTTTGCTGCCGGATGCTGCCGTTCGTAGCCATAATCTCGTTACCGCAGCTAACCCGTACCAGTTGCGGGCGCGATCCATCGATGCTCATACTTACGGGCCGGGCCGTGGCGGTGTCTAACCCTGCCTGCCGCCAGCGGTCAGCAAAGCTCAGCTTGCCGCCCCCTTCGTCGTTGTCGGTCGGTACGCGCCACAGGCTGGGTTTCAATCCGTCTTTCAGTAGGTTTTTTCCGCGAAACAGGTATTGGCTGAGGGTGCCGGTGGCTTTGTCGAACACAACGGCGAAGTCGCGCCCGCGCACGGTAACGCTGGTTGGCGAAGGCGTTGCTTTCACGGGCGGAATCCGGCTCATGCCTATCACTGGCGGCATTGGCACGCTGACCTGGATGGGAAACTGCCCCGTTGCAATCTCATGACCCGCGTCGGCCCAGGTTGTGGCCTGTTTCTGCCGGATGCTGACGTTGAGGAAAAACTCACTCGGCCCGTCGCTCGTGCTGAAGCCAGGGTACTTGAGCGGCAACGTCAGTACCTGCGTTTGGCCGGGTTTGGCTACCAGATTGTTTTCTCCGCCCTGCTGTACGACTTCGCCGTTTCGCACCAGCGACCACTCTACCCTATACGGCTCGAGGGACTGAAAATCAAAGGTATTTTTTACGTTCAGCCTGGCTGGTTGCCCTACCGACAGGGCCGTGGGTGTGCTGAGTTTAACGAACTGATGCACGTATTTTACCTCGTGGATTTCGGGTTGGGGCGTTCGGTCGGGGTTAACGAGTCCGTCGCCTGCGTTGGCTCCGTCGATGTAGTTGATATGGTCAGTAAATTCTTTCCCTGCCCGGTTGCGCGACCGCAGCCCCTGATCGACCCAATCCCAGATAAAACCGCCCTGCAAGCGCGGGTACTTGTCGATAGCTGCCCAGTAATCTTTGAAATTACCGACGCTGTTGCCCATGGCGTGGGCGTATTCGCAGACGATGACCGGGCGCGTGGGGTCTTTTTCCATCATAGCAATCATGGCCGCTACGGTCGGGTACATGGTCGAAATGATGTCGAAACTTGTTAGCGGCTGGTTCGTCGCCATAAACGCCGGGTAGTTGTTGCGGCCTTCGTAATGAATGGGCCGGGTGGGGTCGATGAGCCGGATAATGTCGGCCATGTCGCGGAAATTCTGGCCCATGTCGGTTTCGTTACCCAGCGACCAGATGACGATGCATGGGTGGTTTTTATCGCGCTCGACCATTGCCCGGCCCCGTGCTACAAAGGCGTCGCGCCATTCGGGTTTGGCGGCAGGTGTTTGGCCGGTCTGCCAGAGGTAATGGCTTTCGATGTTGGCTTCATCGATAACGTACAGACCGTATTCGTCGCAGAGGTCGTACCAGTCGGTTACGTTGGGGTAGTGCGAGGTTCTGACGGCGTTGATGTTATGCTGTTTCATCAATTTAATGTCCTGAATCATGCCCTCACGGCTGATTACGCGCCCGGTGTTAGGATCGAACTCGTGCCGGTTTACGCCCTTGAACGTCACAGCTTTGCCGTTTACGAGCAATTGCCCGCCCGTCAGCGTCATCTCCCTAAAGCCAATACGCTGACTAATGGCTTCGGTTGGTTGCCCATCGGCTCCAATCAGTTGCGCCGTGAGCGTGTACAGAGCGGGTATCTCCGCACTCCAGAGTGTCGGATTTTTCACCGCTTTGCTAAGTCGAAACAGCAGTTCCTGCCCGGTATCGGTGGCGTCGGTCGAACGAATGGTTTCGCTGAAAACTACGGCTTGCTTCGGGTCGTAAAGCGTAAATTTCAGCCCCACCGGTGCCTGTGTCGACGTTGGCACGAGGTTGCGGACGTTGGCCGTTAGTTTCAGCGTAGCATCGCGGTATTGGTCGTCCAGGTCGGTCACTACGTAGAGGTCGCGGAGGTAGGTGTGCGGAGTAGCGTACAGAAATACGTCGCGGAAAATACCCGACAGCCGCCAGAAATCCTGGTCTTCGAGGTAGCTGCCATCCGACCAGTTGATAACCTCTACCGCCAGCAGGTTTTCGCCCGGCTTCAACTGATCTGTCACTAAAAACTCGGCGGGGGTCATGCCATCCTCGTGGTAGCCAATTGGTTGGCCGTTCAGAAACACCCGGCAGGTGGACTGCACCCCGGCGAAGTGCAGAAATACATTCCGGTTCTGGAAATTAGCCGGTACTGTAAACCGCAGCCGATAGAGGCCCGTGGCGTTGGTATCTGATGTGATGCGCGGGGGCGTGGCCGGAAACGGATGTTTGATGTTCGTGAAGATAGGCCGGTCGTAGCTGCGGCCTTCGCGGGCGGCCACCACCTGCCAATTCGACGGTACGGGTAGGGCGTCCCAGTTTTGATCGTTCAGCGAAGGCTGGAAAAAGTCGCCCGGCACCAGATTAGGGTGTTTCACCCAGCGGAATTTCCAGGTGCCATTCAGCAATTTAACAAACGGCGAACTGCGCCAGTCGGCAGCGGCCAACGCTTCGGCATCGGTGGCGAAGGGCACCAGCGTGGCATGTGGTTTTTCGGTGTTGCGGCTGATGACCTGCGGGTTTTCCCAGTCGGGCAGGGCAGGGGTTTGGGCCAGTAAGTGGGCAGAAGAATAGAGCGTTAGCAGTAGAAACGGCAGGATGCGGGCAAGCATAGTCGGGTTTTTTCGTTAGCCGGGTAAATTTTGCCTAAATTTAAACCGCTTATCCTTACTTCTCCATGTCTTCACGTCGCTCATTGATTTGTTTTTGGTTGCTTGTAGCCATCACGTTTTCCACATCGGCGCAATCGCGTCGGCGGGCGCAACTCACTACTCCGCAAAATAACGGCCCGGTGCCAGTGGTTACGGCCCGATTATCACCAACCTACGTGGTTCTGCATACTGTTTGAAACTACATTTGTCTGACTAATTGTTGAATGGCTATGATTCAAACCGCTTTAGCAAAAGAGTTACCGGCTGTGATCCGCATCTTACGCGAAAATCATGTGCAACGGGCATATGCTTTTGGCTCTGTCTGCACAGACCAATTCAATGCAGACAGCGATATCGATCTGCTTATTGCATTTGACGAGTCTCTTGATTCTGTACAATACGGTGAACACTATTTTGCCATCGCTCACGCCCTGGAACGCGTATTAAAGCGGCCTGTTGATTTAGTGACAGAGCGTTCGTTGAAAAATCCGTATTTTATTAATATGGTCAATAAGACTAAAACGCCCATTTATGAGTGAAGAAGTACGCAAATGGCTTATCGACATAGGCGAGGCTATTGAAAATATTGACGTACATCTTGGCAGGAAGCGCGATTTTAGTCTTTATCAGGCAAATATCACGATCCGCAGGGCTGTGGAGCGTGAGCTTGAGATTATTGGTGAAGCAACAAACCGTGTTCTGAAAGTGGATAATACAATCGGTATAACCGACGCAAGGCGCATTATTGATTTGCGGAACCGTGTCATTCATGCTTATGATGCAGTGGATGACGTGATCGTTTGGGGTGTAATTCTAAAAAACCTGCCAGCCTTGAAGCAAGAAATTCGCGATTTATTGGCTGTTGATTGACGTTTTAGTGTTGAATTAGCTACAATAGCATCTCTTAAATCTGGCGTATGCACTCACGTTGTTTATTATTTTGTCTGTTGATTTTGTTGAGTCTGTCTGCACCGGCGCAATCGCGTCGGCGGGCGCAACTCACTACTCCGCAAAATAACGGCCCGGTGCCGGTGGTTACGGCTCCGCAGGCCCGGCTGCTGGAGAGCATGGTGTTCAACAGCTCGCTGCTGAATCAGACCGTTAAATACTCGATTTATTTTCCGCCCGATTATTACATTTCCAACCGCCGATATCCGGTTGTGTATTTGCTGCACGGCTACGGCGATAACGAAACCGGCTGGGTGCAATACGGCGAAGCCGACCGGATAGTAGACGATAAAATTCGGTCGGGCGAGTTGCCGCCCATGATTATTGTGATGCCCGATGGCGGTAAGTCGTTCTACATCAATGACTATCAGGCGAAACTACGCTATGAAGATATGTTCGTGCAGGAGTTTGTTCAGCACATTGATGCAACGTATCGCACCCGCACACAGCGGCAGTATCGCGGTATTTCGGGGCTGTCGATGGGCGGCTTTGGTTCATTGGTACTGGCCATGCACCACCCTGAGTTGTTCGGATCGTGTGCGGCCCTGAGCGCGTCGGCCCGCACCGACGAGATGTTTATGGCAATTACCGACGAGCGGTATAACCAGGTTTTTGCGCCCGTATTCAGCGGCCCCACCACCGGGCAGGATCGGCTTACCGTGACCTGGAAACGCAACAGCCCTGTTACGCTGGCCCGCTCAGCTCCCGAAGGCGACCTGTCGCGGGTGCGCTGGTACATCGACTGTGGCGACGACGACGCGCTATCGCCCGGTAATGCGACGTTGCATATTGCGCTGACGGAGCGGAAAATTCCGCACGAGTACCGCGTTCGGAATGGTGCTCATACGTGGGATTACTGGCGCACTGCCCTGCCCGATGCACTCAAATTTATCAGTGACAGTTTTATTGGTAACGATTGAGATACTACCCGCAGCACTGGGCGTGAAACTCGTGCGAAATCGCACAGGACGAGCGTAAACGCACAGTATTTATCGTCTAATAGTAGGTTAATATATTGATTGTTAGCTGGTTATTTGCTGGCATATCGTTCGCAAAGAGTATGAGCAAAATGCTTGTATTCAATGGATCGCGAACTGGCTCCTGAACTTGTTTCCCGCTCTCGCCGAAAGCCCTGGCTGATTGGCCTGACCGCCGTTGTTGGCCTGACCGGGGCTGTGCTGGGTATGCGTTCCTGGCTTAAAACATCGGTCGAAGCCAGCCGCATCCGCACGGCGGTGGTGCAGACCGGCCCCGTCGAGAATACGCTTACGGCAACGGGCGAGGTGATTCCGGCTTACGAACAAATCATGACCAGCCCCATCCGGGCCAGTATTCGGCGGATATTGTTTACGCCCGGTGCGCGGGTGCGGCCCGGTCAGCCTCTTGTTGAATTAGATAAATCGCTGACACAGATCGAGTATGAGAAGTTGCAGGACCAACTGGCCCTGAAGCAGAACGGCATCGAACAACTGAGGATGAAATTAGATAAAAACCTCTACGATGCCGATATTAATGACCAAATCAAGTCGCTCAATATCAATAAATTACGCGCTGAGGTAGAGGATGCCCAGCGGCTGCTGAAAGTGGGTGGGCAAACACCCGAAGACGTTACCCGCGCCGAAAACGCGCTCCGTATCGCGCAGTTGGAGAAGAAGCAGTTGGAAAACGATCTGACCTACAACCGCCGGTCGATGGGCGCGAGTTTGCGCGAATCGCAGTTGCAGGCTCGCATTGAAGCGACAAACCTGAAAGTACTGGCGCAGAAACTCCGGCAGGCCAACGTTCTGGCCGACCGGGCGGGCGTGCTGACGTGGGTCAATGAAAACGTTGGCTCGGCGGTAAACGAAGGTGAAATGCTGGCAAAAGTGGCCGATTTGGGCAGTTTTCGGGTCGAGGGTTCGTGTTCTGATGCATACGCCGATCAACTGAAAATGGGTCTGCCCGTTATTGTCCGCATCAACGATACCGACCTGCGGGGGCAGATTACGCAGGTGAAACCCGCCGTGCAGAATAACACCGTGCGCTTTGCCGTGTCGTTAGACAACAGCAGTCATGCTTCATTACGGCCCAATCAAAAAGTCGAAGTTTTTGTCGTAACCAACCGTAGTTCGCAGGCTTTGCGCGTGGCAAATGGCCCGGCGTTTAAGGGCAAACGGAAACAGCCGGTGTTTGTGCTCGGAACCGACAATGTAGCGCACCGGCGCGAAGTCGAAATAGGGTTGACTAACTTCGATTGGGTCGAGATTAAAAGCGGGCTGCAACCCGGCGAGCGGGTCATCGTGACCGACCTGAGCGAATACGAACACGTAGAGCAGATCACGATAAATCCCGCGAAGCCATGAGAATACCCCACCCCAACCTCTCCCCGTTAGGGAGGGGATTTTGCACCCGGATGGTAAGCCCCTCCCTAATGGGGAGGGGTTGGGGGTGGGGTATCTTGCTCCTCCTCCCGTTCCTCACCCATGCCCAGCCGCTGACGCTCTCGCTGGATGAGGTGGTAACACTGGCCCGGCAACAGTCGATTGCGGGCAAACAGGCGGCTACGTTACAGAAAACCAATTACTGGAAATATCGGTCGTTTCTGGCCGATTTCAGGCCGCAGTTGAGCCTCGACGGATCGCTGCCGAGTTTTACGCGCTCGTTTATTCAGGTGCAGCAGCCCGATGGCACTATTGCGTTTCAGCCGGTATCGAACAATAATTCGGTGCTCAATTTATCGCTGAGTCAGAATATTCCACTTACGGGTGGGTCGATTTACGTCCAACAGCAGTTGCAGCGATTCGATGATTTTCTGAACCAGAACACACTCTATAATGGCATTCCGTTCGCTGTTGGGCTAAGTCAGCCGCTGTTCCGGTTCAACCCCATGAAGTGGGATCGTCGGATTGAGCCGCTGCGTTACGCCGAAAGCAATCAGCAATACATTGAAAGCATGGAGCAAGTGGCCTTAGACGCCACCGGCCTGTATTTCGACCTACTGGTAGCGCAGGTCAACCTCCAGATTGCCGAAACCAACCGGGCCAATAACGATACGTTGCTGACCATTGCCCGGCATAAACTCGAATTGGGTAAAATCTCGCGCAACGACTTGCTGCAACTGCAACTGAGTGTACTGAATGCCCGTAAAGATTTGGCGTCGGCCCGGCAAACCGCCGAAGTGGCTTCGCTGAAACTCCGAACCTTTCTGAACATACAGGGTGAAATCAACGCGCTCCGCCCGTTCGATCTGGCAATCCCGAATCAGATTCGTTCGTTTTCCGTCGATGTGAAACAGGCACTTAATCAGGCGTTTGCTAACCGCTCGGATGCTATTGGGTTTCAGCGCAGAAAATTGGAAGCCGACCGCGACGTAGACCGGGCGCGTAAAGAAAACGGCCTGAACGCCACCCTGAACGCCGATTTCGGTCTGACCAACCGGGGCAACCGACCGGGCGACGTGTATGTGCGTCCACAGAACCGGCAGTTTGTGGAGGTAAGCTTTACGGTGCCCATTATGACGTGGGGGCGGCAGCGGGCGCGTCTGGAAACGGCCAACGCCAATGCCGAACTAACGGTGCAAACGCTCGAACAGGCCAAGCGCACGTTTGAGCAGCAGGTTTACACGCAGGTGACGCTTATCGAGATGCTTCGGCAGCAGGTGAAACTGACCGCCGAAGCCGACGAAATTGCCCAGAGCCGCTACCAGATTGCTCAGGAACGCTTCAAACTCAGCGACCTGACCGTAACGGACCTCGGCATTGCCATTCAGGACAAAGACCGTGCCCGGCGCGACGCCATCCTGGCCCTGCGCGACTATTGGCAGGCCTATTACACGCTCCGCCTGCTGACACTGTTCGATTTTGAAACAAACCAGAAAATTACCCCACCCCCGGCCCCTCCCCAGTAGGGAGGGGAGCAATGCTCCGCCAGTGAGACGTTCCGTCTCCGCTCCTTAATGGGGAGGGGCCGGGGGTGGGGTTCAAGCAACTATGATACACCTCAAAAACATCGAAAAAGTCTACCGTACCAGCACCATCGAGACGGTGGCCCTGACGAAAGTAAACCTCCACATTCGGGCGGGTGAGTTTGTGTCCATTATGGGGCCAAGCGGCTGTGGTAAGTCAACGCTGCTCAACCTGATGGGCCTGCTCGATACGCCCAGCGCGGGGCAGGTTGAGATTGGCGGGCAGGCCGTGACACAGTACCGCGACAAAGAACTGGCCCAACTCCGAAACCAGAACATCGGTTTCATTTTTCAGAGCTTCCACCTCATTAACGACCTCTCGATACTCGACAACGTAGAGATTCCGCTGCTGTATCGAAAAGGCGATACTACAGGCGCGTCGCGTCGGCAACTGGCGCAGGAGGCTTTGGCGAAAGTGGGGCTGAGTCATCGCACAAAGCATTTTCCGGGCCAGCTATCGGGCGGGCAGAAACAGCGCGTGGCCATTGCCCGCGCCATTGTGGGCCAACCCAGCATCATTCTGGCCGACGAACCGACGGGCAATCTCGACAGCGCGATGGGTAACGAGATCATGAACATTCTGCAACACCTCAACACCGAGGGTAGCACCATCATCATGGTAACGCACGACGAAGCAATGGCGAAAAAAACGCACCGGCTCGTGCGGCTATTCGACGGGGCGATGGTAGGAGACTCTGTTTTAGTGATGAGCGATAAGTGATGAGTGATGAGTGGGCTGACCGCCCCATCGTTTGCTCACCTATAACTCATCACTTATCGTTCATCACTCATCACTATGTTAACTAACTACATCAAAATCGCCTGGAAGGTGTTGCTGCGGCACCCGTTTTACACCTTCATTACGCTCTTCGGCATCAGCCTCACGCTCACCGTGCTGATGGTGCTGACCTCATTTCTGGATCACCTGATCGGGAGCCATTACCCTGAGTACAAACGCGACCGTTCGCTGTACTTGCTACATATCAGGCTGACCGATTCAACGAACCGGTCTGGTAATATGAGCGATTTTAGCTACAAGTTTCTCAAGCAGCACGTGTTCTCGCTCAAGACGCCCGAAAAAGTGGCTATGGTATCGACCTGGGCCTGGGCAAACTCCTACGTCGACGGCAAGCGCATCAAGGTCAAAAGCAAGTTCAGCGACGCCAACTTCTGGGACGTAACGGATTTTACATTCCTCGAAGGCAAGCCCTACAGCGAGCAGAACATCGCCAACGCCGACCCCGTAGCGGTAATTACCGACGCCTTTCGCACCGACTACTTTGGCCTGAACACCAACGCAGTAGGCAAAACCATTGAAGTCGATAATGCACGCTACCGGGTCATCGGCGTCGTGAAAGCCGCGCCGATCACGCGTTTGTTTTCGTCGGCAGAGGTGTACTTGCCCTATACATTGCCCAAAAGCAACTACCAGAAAGGCGAGTATCTCGGCTCGTTCAACGCCATTATTCTGGCCCGTAACCAGCGTGATTTCAAAGCCATTCAGGATGAATACAATCAGTCGGTGAAGCGCATACCGATACCGTTTATGGAAGGTAACTGGCTGAAAGTATTCTACATCCGTGCCGAAGCAAAACCGTACTTAGATACGTTCATACAGAACTTCCCCAGTGGCCCCAACAGCACCACAGTGTACACAGTGATTACACTCATTATGCTGCTGTTTATGCTGCTGCCCGCCATTAATTTGGTCAACCTCAACGTGGGACGTAGTATGGAGCGGGCGTCGGAAATTGGCGTTCGGAAAGCGTTTGGTGCGCCCGTCCGTACACTGCTGGGCCAGTTCGTAATCGAAAACGTATTCATCACGCTCCTTGGCGGACTGATTGCGCTCGGGCTGTCGGCACTCATTCTAAGCCTGATTAATCAGAGCGGGTGGATTCTGCACAGCGACCTGACTATCAATCTGAGCGTACTGGCTGTCAGTATTTTTCTCTGTCTCATTTTTGGCATCCTGTCGGGCGTTATTCCTGCCTGGCGCATGGCTAAACTTCCTATTGCTGATGCACTTAAAAGTTAATCTTTGAATGATTGAATGACTGAATGATTGAATTACTGACGTCCAGCTATTCACTCATTTGGCTACTCAATCATTTAGACATTCAATCATTCAATAAACTATGTTACAACACCTCATAACCCTCATCTGGAACAAGAAGCGGACGCACGCGCTGCTGATTGTCGAAATTCTGGCTTCTTTTCTGGTGCTCTTTGGTGTGTCGAGCCTGATTATCGACAATCTGGGCAATTACCAGACGCCCATTGGCTACCAGTATAAAGACCGCTGGGTCATCAGCATGGACTGGGGCCAAACGCCCGACTCGCTTGCCGACCCCATCCGGCAACAACTCAAACAGCGTGTACTGGCTTATCCGCAGGTGGTAGCGGCCAGCCTGTCGTCGGGCAACACGCCTTTTTCCAACGGTACGTCCAACGGCGAGCCAACCTACAATGGCGTGAAACTGATGACCTACAACTACTGGGTCGATACCGATTATGCCCGAACGTATGAAATACCCGTGCTGGAAGGCCGCTGGTTCGATAAGTCCGACGAAGCCGCAGCGGTTACGCCCGTGATTATCAATGAACCATTCCGCCGTAAGGTGTTTGGCGGTAGTCCAGCGGTAGGCAAACTGCTGCTCAACGACGAAGATAAAAAAGACAAAAAACGGATCATCGGCGTGATTGGTAACTTTAAGAAAGATGGCGAATACGAGAAGAATGAGCCGGGTATGTTTTACCGCGTGAAAAGCAATGAATGGCAGAGTTCTCTGAGCATCCACGTCCGGCCCGACACCGACGCTACGTTCGAGGGGCGAATGATGCGCGACCTGAGTCAGATAGCCAAAGGCTGGAACCTCGAATTGAGCTACCTGACCGATCAGCGGGAGGGCAAGCACAACATAACGCTCGTACCGATGATTATCTTCTTAGTAGTCAGTACATTCCTGCTCATTAACGTGGCCCTCGGCCTGTTTGGGGTGCTCAACGTAAGCATCACCAGACGCCGGGGCGAAATTGGTCTGCGCCGGGCACTGGGGGCTACGGAGAGAAGCATTTCGTGGCAGTTTGTTGGCGAGATGTGGGTGCTGGCTACCTTTGCGCTACTGCTGGGGCTGGTGCTGGCCGGGCAGTTTCCGCTGCTGAACGTGTTCGATCTGAGCGCAGGCGTGTACCTGACCGCAATGGCCGTTTCGGTCGTAGTCATCTACGTCATAATCACTTTGTGCGCCTTATATCCCAGCAGGCAGGCCGCCACTATTCAACCAGCCGTGGCCTTGCATGAGGAATAATCCGAACCAGAATTAGCCATGATGTTTAGGATTAAACAAGATTGGCTGATTCGTCACGAATAATCTTGTTTAATCCAAATAATCCTGGCCAATCCTGGTTCAGACATGCTGCTACTAATCGACGACGATATCGCTATTCAAACTTCGCTTTCGCTGCTGTTCAGGAAAGAAGGTTTCGCCGTGCGCATGGCCGACGGGCCGTTTGAAACCCGCGACGTGCTGGCCGAAGAAACGCCCGAAGCTATTGTACTCGATATGAACTTTTCGGTCGATACGTCGGGCGACGATGGGCTGCGGCTGTTGCGCTACCTGCGCGAACACCTGCCCACCGTGCCGGTGATTTTGCTGACAGGCTGGGGTAGCATCGATCTTGCCGTGCAGGGTATGAAAGCCGGAGCCAGCGATTTTATTACCAAACCCTGGCAAAACGAACACCTCGTACAGTCGGTCAGAACGGCCCTGAAACTGTCGGCTGCGGCCCGGCAGTCGGGCGAACCCGCATCGGCCAGTCGGCGGCAGTTGGACGAGCAGTTCCAGCTCGACAACATCGTGGGCGAAGACCCGCGCCTGCTCGACGTGCTGGCAACCATCGGGCGTGTGGCCTCTACCGACGCGCCGGTGCTGATTACGGGCGAGAGTGGTACGGGAAAAGAACTTATCGCCGAAGCCGTGCATCAGAACAGCCGACGCAAACGCCAGCCATTCGTGAAAGTCAATCTCGGCGGCATTTCGAGTACGCTCTTCGAGAGCGAACTGTTCGGTCACGTGCGCGGAGCCTTCACCGATGCCAAAACCGACCGCGTGGGCCGGTTTGAGTTAGCCAGCAAAGGCAGTATTTTTTTAGACGAAATCGGCGATCTCGATCCGGCCAGTCAGGTAAAACTGCTGCGCGTGTTGCAGGACCGAACGTTCGAGCCGCTGGGCAGCAGCAAAAGCCGCACAGTGGACGTGCGCGTGATTTGCGCTACCAACCGCAATCTGGAAGAGATGGTAGCCAAAGGCGAATTTCGCGAAGATTTGTACTACCGTATCAACCTGATTACGGTTCGTTTGCCTGCCCTCCGCGAACGCCCCGCCGATATTCCGCGCTTAGTCGATTTTTTTGTCGACAACCTGAAAACGCTCTATAATCGGCCCAACCTGCAAGTCGATAAATCGGCGCGACAGTGGCTTAAAAATTTGACGTTACCCGGCAACATCCGGCAGTTGAAAAACATAGTCGAGCGCACCGTACTGCTGTCAGGCACGGACATACTCACCATTGACGACTTTGAAAAACACCTTCCTACCACCCATGCCGCCCCCGTTACCCATGCGTTTTTACCCCCCGTTGGCAGCATGACGCTCGATGAAATGGAACGGCAAATGATTGAGCGGGCTATGACTTTTCACAACAACCGCGTTGCCAATGTGGCGCGGGCGTTGGGCATTACGCGCTTCGCCCTGTATCGGCGATTAGAGAAATACGGTCTGAACTATGATTCGTCGGATTGAACTGATTCGTCTGATTCTGCTTTTGGCGGTGAAAAATAAACCGGCAGAGCCGGAAAATCATAGTAAATCAGTTCAATCCGACGAATCATAGTTCAGATGACTCGCTACTTAGTCTACATTATTGCCGTTCATGCGGTGCTTGTGGCCCTGACGTTTCAGGTGCTGAAAACAAGCAAACAATGGTTTATTGCCTCCGAAGTGCTGATTGGGCTGTCGCTGGTAGTGGGCTGGCGGATTTATCGGTCGTTTCAAAAACCGTCGGAGTTTATTGCGTCGGGTATCGAAGCCATTCGCGATCAGGATTTTACGGTCAAGTTTGTACCAACCGGCAACCGGGACGTCGATGAACTGATTCGGGTGTATAACCTGATGATCGACCAATTGCGGCTCGAACGCACACGGCAGGCCGAACAGCAATTTTTCTTAGACAAATTAGTCGATGCGTCGCCCATTGCCCTGCTCATTCTCGATTTCGACGAGCGCGTATCGGCCATCAATCCGAAAGCCCGGAAGCTGCTCGATCTGCCCGATAATCAGTTGATTGGTAAACCGCTGACTGCAATCGGGCATCCACTGCTGGCGCAACTTAGTACGCTGCAACCCGATCAGCCGCAGACCGTAAAACTGGCGGGCGTTGAAACGTATCGGGTATTGCTGGGGCAGTTTATCGACCGTGGATTTCGGCGGCAATTTCTGTTTATCGAAGAACTCACGGCTGAGATTATCGAGACTGAAAAGAAGGCTTACGGAAAGGTAGTCAGGATGATGGCGCATGAAGTCAACAACTCCATCGGGGCAATCAACTCCATTCTGCACATTGCTGAGCCGGAACTACCAAATCCCGATTTGCGGCAGGCTGTTCGGGTAGCTATCGAACGCAACGACCGGCTCAACCTGTTCATGCGCCGGTTCGCCGACGTAGTGCGGTTGCCAGTACCAAATAGAGCATCGACCAACCTGACTGTATTCGTAGACGCTGTGGGGCAACTCATGCAGCCTCAGGCTCACGCCCGTGGTGTGCAGCTAACCACGCAGCTACCCGCCGAGCCGGTATACTGGTTAGTCGACATAGGGCAAATGGAGCAGGTATTAGTCAATGTTGTAAAAAACGCACTTGAAGCTTGCACTGCCGGTAACGTGGTTGATATTGAGTTGACTAATAGGCAGTTGGCCGTGCGAAACAACGGTCAGCCGATTCCCGATACTGTGGTTGCAAACCTGTTCGATCCGTTTTTTAGCACCAAAACTATCGGGCAGGGTATCGGCCTGACGCTAACCCGCGAAATTCTGCTTAATCACGGTTTTTCGTTCTCACTCGCCACCGAAGCCGATGGCTGGACGGTGTTTCGGTTGAATGGGCATTAGAATAGACTGGCTGAACGGCTTTAGACAGAAAGCCTAAACCGTCATGGAAAACCAATCACGCCGACGCTTCCTCGGCACATCAGCCGCCCTTGCTGCCGGAACGCTACTTGGCACGAACAAACTCTTCGGTGCCCCGGCCATTATCCGGCATTACAATAAACCCAACTCGCTCATCAACGGCGTACAGATTGGCACCATCACGTACTCGTTTCGCGATATGCCCGACCAAAGTGCCGAAGCCACGCTGAAATACGTGGTCGAGTGCGGCATCAGTGCTATCGAGCTGATGGGTGGCCCGGCGGAGTCGTTTGCAGGTATGCCGAAAAGCCCTGTCGACATGCGAACGATGTTTCCGCTTATGCGTAAACGGCGTGAGAATCAGCCGCTCACCGCCGATGAACAGAAGCAGTTGACCGACGCCGAAGCCCAGCTAAACGCCTACCGCGAACAGGTGTCGAAATGGCGGCTAACTGCCGATATGAAAAAGTTTGAGCAGGTGCGCCGGATGTATAATCAGGCGGGCGTGAGCATCTACGGTTTCAAGCCCGATGCGTTTGGGATGCAGGCTACCGACGCCGACATCGACTACGGAATGCGGGCGGCCAAAGCACTGGGAGCCAATCAGGTAACGCTCGAACACCCTGTCAATGATGCCCATACGCTGCGGTTAGGCAAGATGGCTGAGAAACATGGTCTGCGCGTCGGCTACCACGGCCACGAACAGCAAACACCCACGTTCTGGGATACGGCACTGGCACAGTCGCCGGGCAACGCACTGAACTTCGACCTCGGCCATTACGTAGCCGCCAACCAGCCCGACCCGCTGGGCCTGATTCGGCAAAAACACGACCGCATTGCCAGCATGCACATCAAAGACCGGCAAACGCCCGCGCACGGCAAAGGCAACCTTCCCTGGGGACAGGGCGACACGCCCCTGACCGACGCGCTGCGGCTGATGCGTGAACAGAAATATACCTTCCCGGCGGCTATTGAACTGGAATACAAGATACCGGAAGGTTCCAATTCAGTCGCCGAAGTGAAAAAATGCGTTGATTACTGCCGGAACGCGCTGAGTTAGGTTGTATAATCCCGATTTTTGCATGAAAACCCGGATACTCATTGGCTGGCTCTGGCTGGCTGTTACTGTTTGCTCGGCCCAGTCCAAACCCGCTTTCCCGCTCAAAACCAGCGAGAATGGTCGCTATTTTGTCGATCAGACTGGTAAACCATTTTTCTACCATGCCGACACCGGCTGGCAGCTATTTGCCCGACTCACGCTGCCCGAAGCCCGCGAATACCTGACACTTCGCAAACAGCACGGCTTCAATACCATTCAAGTCCATATTTCGATGAACCCCGACTCGGTGAACCGGGCCGGGCAAAAAGCACTTATTGACTACGATTTCTCGAAGCCCAACGAACCATATTTCGCACACGTTGAACGGGTAATTCAGGTGGCCGATTCGCTGGGGCTGCTGCTTACGATTTCGCCGTTCTGGATTGGGTGCTGCCGCGAAGCACACGGCGTAGAAGCCAAACACGAGGTGTATAAACTGAGTGGCCCAGCCAAATGTCGGCAGATGGGCGAGTACCTGGGCCGGCGGTTTGGCAAGTACAAAAACATTCTGTGGCTAATGGGGGGCGACAATGACCCGCGCAGCATCCGGGCCGAAATCGTAGCTATGGCTGAGGGTTTACACGCCCCCGCTCCGCAGCAACTGCAAACCTACCACGCCACGCCACCGCACTCCAGCACCGACCTGTTTCAGTACGCGCCCTGGCTGGGGTTCAGCATGATTTACACCTACTGGCGCGAGAAACCCAACGAATGGTCGGACGGGCAGCAGATGCCGCACGTATATGAGGCTGCGTTACGCGAATACAACAAGAGTGACCGGATGCCGTTTGTGCTGGGTGAATCGCAGTACGAAGGCGACGGCGTTCGCTATGGCAACGACATTGGTACGCCACAGCAAGTTCGCCGACAAGCCTACTGGACTATGCTGTGTGGGGGGGCGGGCCACGCCTACGGACACGATGGCTGGGATTTTCCAAAGCAATGGCGCACAATTATCAACTACCCCGGCGGTTCGCAGCACATGAAGCACGTCAGAACATTGTTCGAGTCGCTGCCGTGGCATACGCTCGTGCCTGACCAGAAACATACAGTCATCGTGAACGACTACGGCGAGTTTATGAAAGCCGACTACGTAGCAGCCGCCGTGACAGCCGATAAAACTACACTCGTGGCCTACCTGCCCCAACCCGGTCGGCCCGTAGTTGACCTCAGCCAATTGAAAGGTCCCAACCTGACTGTGCGCTGGTACGACCCTCGCACGGGGCAGTTCGGTAAAGAGCAAAAAATGCCCGCGCAGGGTGTAAAACGGCTTGTTTCGCCCCCGCAGAACGATTGGGTGCTGGTCGTTCAGTCGGGGCAGTAGCGGCTATGTTTGGCGGTGACGTAGTGAATAAGGGTCGCTTTTTGTAACTTGCGGCCTTCGCTATGTCACCGTTAACTTGTATGTCCAACACCCGTACCTATCACCTTGTCTATCCAGACCCAATTACAAACGAAGAAGAGCCATCGGGCGGCTATGTAGAAGTGCATATTACGCACAATTCTCACGAAGCGGAGCGCAATGTCGAAACAGCTATTATTCTGGCTAAGGTCGGATTTAAGATTAGGCTATTAATGATTGATGATACACCCCACACCAAAAACCCTGATGCTTACTTTTTTAATGAACAAGTAACGGTGGAATTCAAGCATAACTTTACCCCTACCCGCTCTGCTATTGAACATGCGGTCCGCGCAGGGCGTAAGCAAGCCGATTATTTATTGCTGCACATACTGAGTAGCATTGATGCAAATCATCTTCTGGATGGCCTTAAGAATAGGCTTTACTTTGCCGATAATGTGAAAGGTCTGTGGCTAATTTGGCAGGAAAGGCTTTACTATTTTGAGCGTAGGGAGTTTTTCGACGGTACTATTGACCTAAAAATACAATGAGGTGATGCTATCCGGCCGGTCGCATCACCTCAAGGTCATGGCCGAGGCTCTCACCTCAACCGTTGCAAAGATAACCATTAATAGTAATATCTGTCAAGTTAATCCCCACCGTGCTTGGAAACATCTCCCTTTCTTGAATGCCTGCTCATCTATCCAGACCTTCGTCAGAATCAAACAGAGCCATCTGGTGGCTATGTAGAAATGCACCTTACGCACGCATCGCAGGAGGCCGTGCGAAACATAGAAACGGCCATTTTTCTGGCGCAATTAGGTTTTAAAGTGAGACTATTAGCCATCAGCCACGAACCAGGCGTCAAAAATCCCGATGCGTATCTGATTGAGGAGCAACTCATTATCGAGTTCAAACATAACAGCACCCCTACTGCGTCGGCTATTGAAAACGAACTACGTGACGCGAAACGTCAGGCCGATTATGTGTTGCTGCACATCAAAAGCACAATTTCGAGAGAGGATTTAATCAAGGGGTTACGTCGGCAAATTCACCGGGCTGAAAATGTAAAAGAAGTATGGATAATTTACGGCCAGGTATTAAGTCGCCTTACACCAGAGGAGATACGCGACAAGAACGCAGAAGCTAAAATACAATGAGGTGACACAGTTGCCTGCATCACCTCAAGGTAGGGGTCGAGGATCTCTCCCCAACCGTTGCAAATGTAAGCAAATGATTGCAAAGCTACAAGCCCTACGCCTTCTCCGTCTTCAGTTTATCGCGCAGTTGAAACAGTTCGTCGCGTAGGCGGGCGGCTTCGAGGAAGTCGAGTTCTTTGGCGGCTTTCTCCATTTTCGATTGCGTTTCGGCGATAACCTTTTCCAGATCGCCCCGGCCCATGTATCGCACCACCGGGTCGGCGGCAATGCGGATTTCGTCGGGTTCGACGTAAAACTGCCGCACCTTCGAGTCAGCAACTTTGGTTTGACCCATAATGGCCTCGCGCGATTTTAGCACCGTGGTCGGCGTAATGCCGTTGTCTGTGTTGTATTCCATCTGAACGGCCCGGCGTCGGTTGGTCTCGTCAATCGCTTTCTGCATCGACCCCGTAATGGTGTCGGCATACATGATTACTTTGCCGTTGGCGTTTCGGGCAGCCCGGCCAATAGTCTGAATCAACGACCGAATGTCGCGCAGGAACCCTTCTTTGTCGGCGTCCATGATGGCTACCAAACTCACTTCGGGCAAATCAAGCCCTTCGCGGAGCAGGTTTACGCCTACCAATACGTCGAAATTACCCAGCCGCAAGTCGCGCAGGATTTCGACCCGGTCGAGGGTTTTTACTTCCGAGTGAATATAGCGGGTTTTGATGCCTACACGCTCAAGATACTTCGTCAGTTCTTCGGCCATGCGCTTGGTCAGGGTTGTTACCAGCACACGCTCGCCCGCTTTGATGCGGCTATCGATGCTTTCGAGCAGGTCGTCGATCTGGTTCAGGCTGGGCCGTACCTCAATTTCGGGGTCGAGCAGACCCGTTGGCCGGATGAGTTGTTCAACCACTACGCCCTCAGCCTTGCGGAGTTCATAATCCGACGGGGTGGCCGAAACGTAAATGGTTTGGCCCGATAATTCTTCAAACTCCTGAAACGTAAGCGGGCGGTTATCCATCGCGCTCGGCAGCCGGAATCCGTAGTCGACCAACGCCGTTTTGCGCGAACGGTCGCCCCCCACATGGCCCGAATCTGCGGAATAGTGACGTGGCTTTCGTCGACAACCAACAGATAATCGTCGGGGAAATAATCGAGCAAACAGAACGGGCGTTGGCCGGGTTGCCGCCGGTCGAAATAGCGCGAGTAGTTCTCGATGCCGGAGCAGTAGCCTAATTCGCGCATCATTTCGAGATCGAACTCGGTGCGTTCTTTAATGCGCGTAGCCTCCTGTTCCCGAAACTCGCTCTCGAAGTAGCGAATCTGCGCTACCAGATCATCCTGAATCTCGTGGATGGCATTATTGAGCGTGTCGCGGCCCGTCACGAACAGATTGGCCGGGAAAATGGTCACGAGGTTTTCGTTCGATATTTTCTTGCCCGTCGATGGCTCGATGCGCTGAATGGTTTCGATTTCATCGCCGAAGAAAATCACGCGATAGGCAAAATCAGCGTAGGCTACGAACACATCGACGGTGTCGCCCTTGACGCGGAAGTTGCCGCGCTGAAACTCGCCTTCGGTACGACTATACAGAATCTCGACTAACTTGTGCAGGAACTGATTCCGGCTCATGCGTTCGCCTACACCAATCCGCACCACGTTGCGTTTGAACTCTTCGGGGTTGCCCATCCCGTAGATACACGACACCGACGCCACCACAATTACGTCGCGCCGGCCACTCATCAGGGCCGACGTAGCCGACAGCCGCAGCTTATCGATTTCTTCGTTGATGGCGAGGTCTTTCTCGATGTAGGTACCGGTGGTAGCGATGTATGCTTCGGGCTGGTAATAGTCGTAGTAGGAGATGAAGTACTCGACGGCATTTTCGGGGAAAAACTGTTTGAATTCGCCGTAGAGCTGGGCGGCCAGTGTTTTGTTGTGGCTCAGTACGAGCGTTGGTCTATTAAGTTGAGCGATTACGTTCGCAACTGAAAATGTTTTACCTGATCCCGTCACGCCCAGCAACACCTGCGCGGGTTCGCCTTCTTTAATCCCGCCAACCATCTTGTCGATAGCCTTTGGTTGGTCGCCAGTGGGTTGAAATTCGGAAGTTAGTTTAAAGTTCATCAGCGTTGCCATGCTCGGGGCCAACTTGTGTGCGTTGGCCCAGTGTAATCAGGCTAAATTACAAAAAAACGGGCTGAATTGCAAGGCTGACTTTATTTTGCGAACTATGCGGTCTTACGATCAACCTACCCGTCACGGACGTATGCCCGATGTTCTGTTTACGCCTAAACAACTTGTCCTGACCGACGACGAAACGACCACCATTCGTCTGCTGAAGCCAACCGACGTGCTGCCATTAATCAACTATTTTGGCGGCTTATCGGAGCAAACGAGGTCTTATTTTTCACCCCATTCGTTCGACCCCGTAACGGTGCATCAAATCTGCAACTCAGTAGAACAGGACGACACTATTCGCCTGGTTGCTGCCCTGCCCAACGGTGAGATTGTTGCCTACCTGCTGTTGCTGCCCGGTGCCACAACATCTGATCTGACCCGGTATGGAACTGCGGGCGTATCGGTACAACCCGACACAACCTATTCATTCGCCCCCTCCATTGCCGATGCTTACCAGGGCCGGGGGCTGGGCGGACATCTGCTACAAGCGGCTATAGATGTAGCCCGGCAAATGGAGAAACGTCAGCTTATTTTGTGGGGCGGGGTGCAGGCCAATAACGAACGCGCTGTTCACTTCTACCAAAAACATGGGTTTCAGAAAGTAGCAGAATTCGAGCGCAATGGCCTGAATTATAGCATGGTGCTGTCTATTGAGAGTCGTTAAATTTCTCGTTTCAGCGTTACCAGCAACCCGCGTGAGCCACCACCGTAAACCTCGGTGTCTACAACCGATACGACTTCCCAACCCTCGCGACCCATTTCGTTCAGCTTGTCGGTCAGGTCCTGAGCGTCTACCTTGCCACCCAGCCAGCCTTTTGCGGTTATGTCTATTATGCGATATTCAAAGCGTTTCATTAAGATTGAGGGTTTAATTAAGAAAAGCCCCCACGTTTCGGCAGGGGCTTCAATATAGACAGAATGTTGTAGAAATTGAATCAGGTGACTGGCTGACGCGAGAGAGACGCAAAGGTGGCTGGCTGGCGCGAGAGAGACGCAAAGGGTTGCGTCTCTACAATTGACCATCCGGTGTAGAGACGCAACCCTTTGCGTCTCATCCGCGCCAGCTATCAAAGCTACAGATTATCCAACACTGCCTTCCAGACTAATCGCCAGCAGCTTTTGCGCTTCAACGGCAAATTCCATCGGGAGTTGGTTTAGTACTTCTTTGGCGTAGCCGTTGATAATCAGGGCTACGGCCTGTTCGGTCGGGATGCCGCGCTGATTGCAGTAGAATAGTTGGTCTTCACCAATTTTCGACGTCGTGGCTTCGTGTTCGACGGTGGCCGAGGGGTTGTTTACTTCCAGATAGGGGAAAGTATGCGCCCCGCATTTATCGCCCAAAAGCAACGAGTCGCACTGCGAGTAGTTACGGGCATTTTCGGCGCGTTTCAACACCTGCACCAAACCCCGGTATGAGTTGTGGCTCCGGCCCGCCGAAATGCCTTTCGAGACAATCCGGCTTTTCGTGTTTTTGCCGATGTGTACCATCTTCGTACCCGTATCGGCCTGTTGCATGTTGTTGGTAACGGCCACCGAATAAAACTCACCAATGGAGTTATCTCCCTTCAGAATCACAGATGGGTATTTCCAGGTAATAGCCGAGCCGGTTTCTACCTGCGTCCACGAAATTTTGGCGTTCTGACCGTCGCAGATGCCGCGTTTGGTTACGAAGTTATAGATACCGCCTTTCCCGTCTTTGTCGCCCGGATACCAGTTCTGAACAGTCGAGTATTTGATTTCGGCGTTGGCATGGGCTATCAGTTCGACCACAGCCGCGTGAAGCTGGTTCTCGTCGCGCATGGGGGCTGTGCAACCCTCCAGATAACTAACATACGAACCTTCGTCGGCTATAATCAGCGTCCGCTCAAACTGCCCTGTTCCGGCTGCGTTGATGCGGAAATAAGTCGACAGTTCCATTGGGCAGCGAACGCCTTTCGGAATATAGCAGAACGAGCCATCTGAGAATACAGCCGCATTCAGAGCCGCGAAATAGTTGTCTTTGGCAGGCACCACTGAGCCGAGATACTTCCTGACCAGTTCGGGATGCTCATGCACGGCTTCCGACATGGAACAGAAGATAATGCCGCGTTCGGCGAGGTCTTTCTTAAACGTCGTGGCTACTGATACCGAGTCCATTACGGCGTCTACAGCCACTCTTGGCCGGTCGCCTTCGGGCAAGTCGAGGCCGGGTACGTCAACAACGCCTGCCAGCCGTTTCTGTTCGCTCAGCGAAATACCCAGTTTGTTGAACGTGTCGAGCAGTTCGGGATCGATTTCATCTAAGCTACCAACGGTTTTCTTCTGCTTCGGGGCTGAATAATACTTGATGGCCTGATAATCGATCTTGGGATACTTGACATTGGGCCAATGGGGTTCGGTCATTTCCTGCCACAGCCGGAATGCCCGCAAGCGATCCTCCAAAAGCCAGTCAGGTTCGTTTTTCTTGGCAGATATGAAGCGAATGGTACTTTCGTCAAGGCCAACAGGGGCTTCATCGGCCTCGATCAGCGTCTCGAATCCATACTTATATTCCGAGGTAGTGATGCTTTCTAAAATTTCAGCGTCCTTGCTCATGGTCGGTTAATGCGCCTGGTTAGTAGTGCCACACGCTCTGTTTTTAACAATCTGCCGGGTGGGTACGTTCCGGTTTGAGTTGACAAATATCGGAATCTTTATGTTAATTCGGGGCATCGCTCCTACGAACAGGTGTGATATGTAACCACGACCAATGATAAGACTTGGTTATCAATTCTCCGAGCGTCTAAATGCCCGCACTTATCTTGCTTTGTTGGTCATGAGCTGGCTGGCAACGATCTGCGTTGAGTTTGTGCCGTTTCTTCAGACGTTCGACTACGACGCGGTGCGGATGATTGAGAAAATGGCAAAACACCCCTTCGCCTGGATCAGATGGGGGCAGTTGGGGGTGCTTACCGGAGCCGCAATATCGACGTGGCGACGGGATTTCGATGATGATTTGGCAAACACACCCAAACTATGGCTGGTTATTCCTGTAGTCGCTATCAGTAATTTTGTAAATGGCATGCTGCTGTATCTGTACTTAACCGAACGCTGGAAAGAGCAAAGCAACGACGAACAATCCCGCTAAAATCGTTGGCGGTCGGTATCGCTCAGCCCGCGCAGTGCCAGATAAAACGCGATGACGTAAATCATTTGTGAACCAGCCGTATCCCAGTCTTCTTTGAGCGTTGTACCGAACAGCAACGCGCCAATAATCAGACCACCCAGCACGTAGCCCCACCTACTGAGCCGACCGCCCAGCAGAATGAGCAAACCACTGGTCAGTTCAGCAAACGGCAGCATGTACAGAAACGCGTTGGTCAAGACGGGCGGTAGGATGGTATTAGCGAAGCCGGCCCCCATTTTCTCGACAAATCCGCTAAGTTTGGGTAACCTCACCAGCCCGTGCATAAGCATGTTGATGCCCAGACCAAGGCGCATGATGATCTGGGCCAGTTGCTTGTTTGTCAGGTTCATATCAGTTGTCGCCTTCTTCGTATTCGACATTCACGTTGCCTGCTTCAACGTCTTCTTCAGCCAGTAGGTCATCATTTACGCCATTGGCATCGGTGTCTGACGCATTGACTTCTTCCCTGATGGTTTCCGGGCCTTGCGCAGTTGGAATGGCAATACCGCCCGATTGTGAAAAGCCGCCGTTTGTAGCCTGCGCCAGTGGCTGTACCACGCCCTGATTGTCATCTTCTGCGGGATTGTAATCCTGATTATCGTTCGGGTTCATAACGTTGCTGTTTGTTTTGATTGATAAACGGTAAACCCGCCGAAGACCTGAAAGGTTAAAAGTGTCGGTTAGAAGGCTGATTATCAGAATTTTGTAAGGGGATTTTTAGATAATCTGCTTCATTGTCCACTTCCAACAGTATTTTACCGATGCTCGTAGTCAATCAGTAGCAAGCCGCTTATACCATTGGCAATCAGACCAACTAAAGGTGGCGTAATGAATAGAGTGAGACTGCCCGTTTCCAGAAAATGAGCAGACAGGTTGGCCATCGATACATAGAAACCAAGACAGACAGCACCGGAAATAAGCATACTACCCATCCACCGCAGTACCGCGTTTTGCAATTCGTCGGAGATCATCAGCAACAGGCATGTACTGCATAGCAACTGACCTGCATAATGTGCTGCGATACCATACTCGACACGTCCGTGAGGTTCAGAAAACAGTTGCTCGATGGGACCCCATCTGAACCAGATGTAACTGGTAATTGGTGCCGTGAGAAACCAAATCCAAGGCCGGATAACCACCGGATGCTTTTTGAGCGTATAATAGTACACGATAGTCAGTAATAGTGGAAACAGGAAAATGCTCAGAGGGCCAGCTACCCAACTCAGTATAAACGCCAGCGAAGGAAGCAGCATCCAGCGTTGGTAGAGCGGATGACGCAGAGCGAAATAGAGCAAGTTCATGAACGTATTTTTTATGGCAGCCCCGGAATGTTCAGCCACTGGTTCGGATTGGGGCAGATGCTTAGAAAACGGGCACGGTCGGCCACGGAGCAAACGCCGGGGAAGTCGCCGTGCAGGCCGAGCAGGTCGTTCATCACCTGAAAATGCAGGTGCGGGGGCCAGTCGCCGTTTTCGGGGTAAGGGCCAATTTCGGCAATTTTTTCGCCTGCCTTTACTGATTTTCCAACGAATAGACCATCGAGAGACGTGCGCGTCAGGTGGCCGTAGAGCGAGTAACGCGGCTGAAAAGCTGCATTTTTCATCTCTGCCAGCGGCTTTCCAGCCGCGTTACTGTGTTCCAGAATGATGGTTGGGCCATAGTCGCCGAAATTGTTATTATCCTGAAAGCTGTGTACCACCCCGTCGAAGGGCGCAAATACGGGTGTACCGGCTTCGGCCCAGAAGTCAATGCCGAGGTGAATTTCGCGGGGTTCAGGCTGCTCGTCGGTGCGGATTCTCTGAAAATGATTGCTACGGCGGTAAATGGTGCGGTGTTCGTTGTAGCCGCCCACGCCAATCACCGCGCCCGCGTCGCGGAGTTTGCCGAATACGTAGTCGTTAAATGCCGCTGTGTTGGTTAGGTCAAGGCTGAGCAGGTCGGGGTTTGTGGCCGAGAAGTCGAGAACCAGAAACCGCTCGCGGTAGAAGTCGTAAGGAAGGAGCATGGTTGGGAGCCGAGTCATGAGTTCGGCGCGAAGACTGCAAAATTGAGGTGGCGATGGGTTGTTTGCAAGATGGTGAATATCTTTACCATTCCGTTTTTTGTTATTTGTCCATATTTCTTCTTTGCATACGTTTAGTTAACCCGACTACATGGAATCAACGCTTGGCAGAACAGCCCACCAAACCACAATTCTGGGCCATCCGGCTGGCCTTTTTGTTTTGTTCTTCACCGAAATGTGGGAACGCTTCAGCTACTACGGAATGCGGGCCATTCTCCTGCTGTTTCTGCTCGACAATGTGCGGGGTGGCATGGGCTTAGACGAAGCCAACGCAGCCGCTATCTATGGCCTCTATACGTCGTCGGTCTACCTGCTTTCATTACCCGGCGGCTGGATTGCCGATAACATTCTCGGCCAGCGACGGTCGATCTGGTACGGCGGGTTGGTTATTATGCTGGGCCATATCATTCTGGCTTTTCCGGCGGGGGAAGCTCTGTTCTATGCTGGCTTATGTACTGTGGCTCTCGGCACGGGCCTGCTGAAACCCAACATCAGCAGTATTGTGGGCGAACTCTATCCCGAAGGTGGTGCCCGCAAAGATGCGGCTTTCTCCATTTTCTACATGGGCATCAACATCGGCTCGCTGCTCGGAATCACCATTGTTGGGTATCTGGGTCAGAAAGTCGGCTGGCATTATGGTTTTGGTGCGGCTGCGGTCGCAATGGCACTCGGTCTGGTCATCTTCCGCACGTTTGGGCAGCGTTACCTCGGTCAGGCGGGCGAACGTGTGCAAACCGACAAGCCGCAAACAAGCGGGGGAAGCCGGTCGTTGTGGCTGTTTCTGGCAATATTAGTGGTCATTCTGACCACGCTGCAACTTACCGGCACCCTTGACCTGACCACCGCACCGGGTCTGGCAAAGGGCATGGGCACTATTATTTCGCTGACTGCTTTAGGGTATTTTGCTTATATTCTGATTGCGGGTGGGCTGGATGCCGTCGAGCGGAAGCGCGTGCTGGTGCTGTTCGTGTTTTTTCTGGCGGCTGCCATGTTCTGGGCTGGCTTCGAGCAGCAGGGTTCGTCGCTGCAAATTTTCTCCGACCGATATACCGACCTGAATATTCTGGGCTGGCAGATGCCATCGAGCTGGTTTCAGAACTTTAACCCGGCGTTCATCCTGATTTTTTCGCCCATACTGGCTGGATTTTGGGTGTTTCTGGCAAATCGAAACATCAACTTTGCCGCCCCGGCCAAACTGGCAACGGGCCTGTTATTGCTTGGCGTTGGCTATTTGATTATGGTAGCTGCTTCTAAACTGGCCGTGGCCGGGCAGAGTGCTACGCCGAAAGAATTGGTATCGCCCGTGTTTCTGTCCTTCACGTACCTGTTTCATACGTTGGGCGAACTGTTTCTAAGCCCGGTAGGGTTAAGTGCGTTTTCCAAGCTTTCGCCCAAACGCTACACCAGCCAACTGATGGGCATCTGGTTTGTGGGCGCGTCGCTTGGCAACCTCATTGCGGGCTTGTTTGCGGGTGGCTTCGACGAAGAAAACGTTGAGCAGATGCCATCTCTGTTTCAGAGCGTTGCTTTCCCCTGTTTAGCGTTCGGATTGCTTCTGTTGCTGCTGGCCCGCCCGCTGACAAAATGGATGGGTGGAATAAAGTAGGGGCTGTACAGACTCAGTTGCCTCCGGCCTTCTTCGCCTTGTATCCTTTCGTGGTAAGCCACGTCAGCACTCTGTCGCGGTGGTCGCCCTGAAGCAGAATTTCGCCGTCTTTTACGGAGCCGCCTGACCCACAGGCGGCTTTTAGCTGTTTACCCAAATCAGATAAATCAGCGTCAGAACCCACAAAATCACGCACTGCCGTTACCAGTTTGTTGCCGCCTAATTTCACGAGCCAGATTTTCAGATTCTGCTGGGCCGGTGGCAGAGTCACCGCTTCGGGCTGGTCGTCGGACTGGAAGGCGAAATCCGGGTTGGTGGAATACACAATGCCGGTGCGATTTTTCTTGCTCATAAGCGAAGCGAATGTCATTAGTTGGAGTAATAACATTCGCTTCGCTTATAGTTCCAGCAGTTGCCGCACGGCGTCGGCGTAGGTGCTGCCGGTGGTGAGTTTGGTGGCCTTTTTGTCGTTCATAATCAGGACAAACTTACCATCGAAATGGCGGTGAATCTCGCTGATTTTGTGTCGATTAACCATCGCCGACCGGCTTACGCGCACAAATGTATCGGGCAGTTTTTCGGCGAGCGTAGTTAGCGTGTACGTCGTCAGGAATTTCTGTCCATCGAGGGTAGACAGAAAAACGTATTTGTCTTCGGCTTCAAAAAAGGCAATATCGGAGAGCGGAATAAGCCGGATTTTTTCGCCTGTTTTCACCGAGATCGAATAGATTTCTTTCTTCGGCTGCATCTGGGCCAGGAGCCGCATCACGTTCTCAGTCATTGGATTCGTGACTGACCTCGGTTCATTGCGTTCGACTAACGTTCTGATTTTCTGAGCTGTACGTGCTAATCGGTCGGCTTCAATGGGCTTTAGCAGATAATCGACCGAGTTTTCTTCAAACGCCCGGATGGCGTATTGGTCGAAGGCCGTAGCAAACACCACCATCGGCACGGTAGTGAGCCGCGACAGCATCTCGAAGCCGTTGAGCAGCGGCATTTCGATGTCTAAAAAAATAACGTCGGGCTGCTGGGCTTCAATGAGCGTTAATCCTTCGGCCCCGTTCGGAGCATCGCCGATGACCTCGAACGTGTCGCTGTGTTTATCAAGCAATCGACGCAGCCGACTGATTGCCAGCGGTTCATCGTCAATTAAGATAGTTCGTAGACGGCTCACTTATTTTTTCAAGTTTAATGCTTAACAAAACCTGCTTAACGGGCCAGTTCTGAAGTTCCATACGGGCATCGTCGCCGTAGAGCAGTTTGAGTTTATCCTGAATGCTACGCAGGCCGTAACCTCCCCCCATCTCGTCGGAGAAAGCCGGGCCGTTATCGTGAACGCAGAGGTGTAGCTCACCATTTTTTTCGTAGATACGCACGTCGATACGGCCCGCGTCGGCGCGTTTGGCGATGCCGTGTTTGATAGCATTTTCAACGATAGGCTGCAACAAAAACTGCGGCAATCTCAGCTCAATCAAGCCTGGGTCTGATACATCGACGCTGAACGTCAGGCGGTTGCCAAATCGAACCTGTTCAACCTGCAAATAAGTTTTCACCATCTCCAGCTCGTCGGCCAAACTGGCAAACAGCTCTCCATCGCGCCCGGTCGAATATCGAAACAGCTTTGAGAGCAACAGCGTCATTTCCTCAGCTTTTTCGGGATTGTCATGCACCAAACTGGCGACGCTGTTGAGGGCGTTGTAGAGAAAATGTGGATTTATTTTAGCCTGTAGCGCATCGAGTTCGGCACGGGTTTTCAGTTTGTCGAGGCTTAAGAGCTGAATCTCCTGTTCGGTCATTTTGCGGGTCAGTTGCCGCCCCTGCCGCAGTACGTAGCTAAACAGGTTGGCTACCACGATATATGCGAGCACGTAGGCCCAGCCCGGCGCATTGCTTTGGTCATAGTTGGGCCGTTGGGCCAGGACCTTAAGAGGGCCTTCGCCTAACCACAGGTAGATGCCTACGTTGACCACAAAGCTGAGAGCCAGTGCCATGCCCGAAATGAGCAAATGCCGCCACCAGACTGATCGAATCTGCCGGTCCAGCCAGTCGGATACCAACCACACCATTAAAAAGATGGTAATACCCTGCATTACATTCAGCACAACCAAAAAACGGTAGAGACCTGCCAGAGCGGTGTCTTTGGTGATCACAAGCAGGCCGGTGAAATAAATAATGCCACTGAAACCATAAATAATCAGCGCACTTAGTACCATGCCCGTTAGTAAACCCCAAACAGGTTTTTGCAGAATCGACGCCAGTGTAATCCGTTCGGTGAGGCCAGCTTTTTTAGGGTCTGAAAGACCAAAATCGGCTCCTGCCAGATTAGTGTAGCCGCGCTGTCCGGATTCCTGTATCGGCGAACCTTGCCGGAATGTGTCGGGAGGGCGGTGTAGCTGCTGTTCGAGTTGTTCGCGGGTCATACGAGAATATGGTTACTCATTTGCACTTCGCTAATAAAGGGGCTATCTGATCTCTTCCCCAGTTCGGATGCAGGTCGCTGGTGGGTTTAAAGGTAGCGAATTTCTGAACCGACTGTTGCAGTAAAGGGCAGGCCGAGGCAGGACCACCGCCAAAGGTGGCAGGCTTATGATAGAGGGCGAGACCCTCCAGCAAGGGTATGCGCGGATTTGCCGGATTCTTCTGCCGGGCGGCTTGCAGTGCCTTCTCCGACAGCGGGCCATACTTCATCCACCGGAACATGGGTTTGGCCGCCAGTCGGGCCTGTGCCATATAGCTTTGCAACACCAGCACTTCGTCGTTTTGGGGTTGAAGCCGGATAACCCGCTCGTAATAGGGTTCGGCACGGTCAAGCAGGTCGTCGGCGTTGTCGCCTGCCCGAAAGCTTGCTGTAATGTAGGCATAGGTAGCCCAATAGGCAGGCAACCATTCGTTGGGGGACTGATCGCTCAGGCGGCTTAGCTGCGAAGCCACGTTCTGCCATTGGTCGGCGGTGCGGGCCGCATTCATCTGCGCCAGAGTGGGGCGTAAGGCCGGGTTTGCCCACGTCGCGAGAGACGTGCCTGCAATGCAAAGCACGAACAGACTGATTATGCGCGTTTTCATCGGCGTACTACAGAGTTTATTTTGAGCATTTTGCCAGTAGTTGTTCCATGTTTTGACGGCCCCAGTTTGGGTGCAGGTCGCTGACAGGTTTGAAGGTGGTGAACCGTTCCGCAGCCTGCTTCAGCACCGGACAGGCCGTGGCGGGGCCACCGCCAAACTGTTCGGGTGTATACAACAGGCCGGTTCCTTCCAGGATGTAAGGGCGCGGATTGCCGGGATTCATGCTCTTTGCTTTGTCGATATTGGTTTGAAAAATAGGGCCATACTGTTGCCAGCGATTCATCGGATCGACTGTCATGCGAGCCTGCGCTATGTAAGCTGCCAGTACAATCAGTTCATCGTTGGTGTTGATGGCCTGGGCTTCTTTCAGATAGCGGTCGGCATTGTCTAAGTATTTGTCCTTTTCGGTGGCATCTTTACCCATAAAACCCAGAAACACATACGATAAACCGGCATAGTAGCGTGGCAGCCATTCGTTCGGTTCGGCACTGGCAATGCGCTCAAACTGGTTGGCAACGCTCAGAATATCGGCAGTTGGCGTTTTTTCACTTTGAGTTTTCATCGTGCCGATGGCGTCGGCCATAGCCTGTTGATATTGAGCCGACTGAGCTTGTAGGGCGGTGGTGGTCAGTGCCACGAGCAGGAGAATGATGAGGGTTTTCATGGTTTCGCTTTATTTGATGTTAACAGATTGGTACTTGAAAAGCATTAAAAGGCTTCTGCCAGTTGAATGTAAAAATTGGACGTACCTTGCCCGACGCCATAATCGAAGCGGAGGTTAAGGTTTTCTTTCGGGATAATCTTAAACCGAATGCCCGCTCCCGCGTTGGGCTTTAAGCCACTAAAGCTGAACTGATTAAGTTCTGAAGCCACACTGCCCGCGCCTAACCACGCCACCACGCCTAACCAATTATTGATGGTCCGGCGATATTCGGCCTGTGTGGCAATAAAATGATTATCGCGGAAACGCCCCGTGAAGTAGCCTCGCATAATCATCGAACTACCCAGCAGCGAGAGGTCGGTGAAAGGAGTATTGCCCGCGCTGAACTCCGAAAAAATCTGTGCGGCAATCACGTTTTTATACGGATTTTGCGGATTGAGCGACCAGTATTTCCGGGCGTCGATGCGCAGTTTTTCGTAGTCGAAAGTGCTACCCAAAGCCTGTCGGTTCGGGTTATAATTCAGATCGAGATACCAGCCCCGGTAGGCGTTGAGTATACTGTTTCGGTTGTCGTGCCGAAGCGTAAACAAGAATCCGGACGATACCGAACCGTTCCAGCCAGGGGGGCGCTTCGAATCTAATAAGCCGCCGTCTTTCTGCGAAAAATCGAACAGGTTCATATACTGATACCCTGCCCCCACAAACCACTTGCCCCCAAGCCGATACAAAAATTGATGATTGAACGAAAAACTTTTCGAGTCATAACGCTCCCGGTCTTCGCGTCTGGTTTGGTTGCCAATTCCGAAATAATAGAATGGAAAACTGGTATAGCGGATGCTGCCAACGAGGTTCCAGCGTTCGGCTTTTGTGAACACGTTGTATTCACCAACCGTAACAAACTGTCGCCGTAGGGTGTAGAAGGCAGTCAACTGGGCAAACGAGGTGCGCACGTCTGAGCCGGCGTTTCGGGGCTTGAATAGCTTTTTGCCGTTTGCGCCAAGCAGGAAGCTGGTTTCCGGCGATACGCCAAATATGGGTGCCCAGGCAAACTCACTCCGATACGGCTGCTGTAGACTATCCGACTGGGCCAATAGCGGGCCGCTACTTATCAGCAGAATAACAAACGTTTTCATAGTTCATTTACATTGACTTTTGCTTTGCGGTTTAACATTACAATACCGCCTAAGAAGAAACTCCGAAATGCCTGTGGGCCAACGGCATAACGAGTTTGCCCATCGGGCGTGTAGCGGTAGGTGAATACGTTACGGGTGTTCAGGATGTTATCGACGGTGGCGTATAAAATCACCATGTTCTTTTTGATGTTGGTGAGATGGCTGGCCGTGAAACTCAGGTTGTTGACTACGGGCGTGCGGTCGCCCAGAAACTCACCCGGCGTTTCCGGGCGGTTGGGGTTGTAATACGGGCGGCCACTGCTGACGGTGTAGGTCAGCCCTACGTTGGTCGTGATTTTCTCGAACCACCGCTTGGCAATGAAGCTCATGTTGTGGTTTGAAATAAACGTGGGCGTGGCCGAAACAACGTAGTTCTGAAACAGCCGTTTCGAGTCGACGTAGCTGTAGGTGATCCAGTAATCTAATCCTTTCACCGACTTCTGATCGCGCCAGAATACGTCGAATCCCTGAGCGTAGCCGCTGCCGGTGTTGTTGGTCTGACCCCAGGGAAACCGAAACGGGTTGGCGTCGAACTGGCGGCCCGGCGTTCCGGTCTCGCCGGTGAACTCCCGCACTAATTGCGCGTAGTTTTTGTAGTAGGCTTCGACCCGGAACGTGCGCTGGTTTTTGATAATCTGATAGTTTAGAATCAGGTGGTCGGCCCGCTCAAAATCCAGCATTTTGTTCAGATATAGATAGCGATAGTCGGGCGTCTGATAAAACTGCCCGTATGCCGCTGAAATCTGACTGTATAACCCCGTTTTGTAGGCCAACGACAGGCGCGGAGCCACGTTGGCCCGGTTAATAACAGACGCATATTCGACCCGGATACCCGACTGCAAGGCGAACTTACGGCTCAGATACGTCTGCGATTCCACGAATACGGCACCGTAGTTATCCTGAAGTTTATAGGATGTTCCAGTGACGGTGTTACGCAATGTAATTGCACTCGCTTCTGTTCCGAAGAGAATCGAATGGTTATTTCGTAGCAGCCGCGTCAGCACCAGCCGCCCCTGCTGCCGGGCACTGCTTCGACCAAAATCCATGACGTCGAAACGTGTATCGTCGGTGTCGTAGCTCGATGATAAACCCGCGTTCAGCAGCCATTTTCCATCGGCCCAGCTATCGGTATAGGTGCTGGTCATGAAGGCGTTACGATTGAGTTGATTGAACGACACCCGGCCTTGTGGGTTCGTCTCGGTAGCCATGCGAGGGTCGCGGACATACATGCCTAACCGACTGTCGGAATACATGCCGTAGACTTTCAGCATACCCGTCTTGCTGGGCTTGAAACGATACGTAAGCGACGACCCTGTAAAGACCGGTTCGCGTAGCCACTCAACGTTTTGCGGCACCAGCGCAAACAGTGCTTTCAGGTTGCCGTAATAGCCGGTTGCCGAGATAGAAGATCGTTCGGTGGCGCGGTCGTAGCTGACGTTGGCACTGACTAAGTTCAACCCCAGACTAAAACCATTGTTGTTACCTAAATCCGTAGTATTCAGTAACAGCACACTCGACATGGCCTGCCCGTACTGTGCCGAGTAGCCGCCCGTGCTGAACGACGTACCTTTGAACATAAACGGCTGAAAACGTCCGCGTGACTGTAGATCGGGAAGGCTGGAAAAAAACGGATTCTGCACAATCATGCCATCGATAATTACCTTCGCTTCGGCATTGGAGCCGCCCCGTACAAACAGCCCTTCCTGCTCGCCCACGCGCTGCGCTCCGGGCAATAAATTCATGACTGCCGTAATATCGGCTCCGGCTCCGGCGGTTGTTACGATATCGATGGGTTTCAACATGGTCATACGCTTCTCGTCCGATGCCTCGAACGATCCGGCAGTAATGACCACTGTGTTCAGTTCATTGGCAGCTTCTGTTAGCCTGAAGGTCAGCGGACCGGGTTGGCCGATGGTGATTTTGCGGCTAAATGGCTCATAGCCAATATAAGAGACAACAGCGGTGGCCGTATCTTTACGCTGAGTTTTGAATCGAAACGCGCCCGTGCTGTCGGTGTTGCCCCCATCGTAGGTGCCGCGCAGAAATACGTTTGCACCGGGCAGCGGTTGCCCTTTCTGGTCTGTAACGCGGCCCGTAAGCACAGTCTGCGCCAGGGTTTCACCCCCGTAAGGTGCTATGCTGAGTAGCAGACAAACGGTGAGCAGAAAAGTTGATCGGTGGCGGTTCATAATTCGGCTTGGTTGATGCACCAAAACTATTGCCCACCAACGGCCAATACCTACCTTTTCCGACGAACCCGGTTTAAGCGGGAGTAAACTGCCGAACTAACCCGATGATTTTTTTTCGTAGTATTGAAAAAACGGCCCTACCTTAACAGTTCAGGCAGGTTCGTGGTTACTAACCTACCAAACGAAGCCCTTCTCTTGACAACAACGTTGCTAACTTTTCAACTCTCTTTAGGCCGCCTTCGTCCCTGGCGCGAGGGCGACGAAGAGGCTTTGGTGCGCCATGCCAGCAACCGGCGAATCTGGAACAATGTCCGCGATTTTTTCCCGTATCCCTACACCCCCCGCGACGCCAGTTCGTGGGTGCGCTCGAATAAATCGTACCACCAACCCAATAATTTCGCCGTAGAAATAAATGGCGAAGCGGCTGGCAATGTTGGCTTCACGGTTAAAGATGACATTTACCGTTTCAACGCCGAAATTGGTTACTGGCTCGGCGAACAATATTGGGGCCGGGGTATCATGACCGAAGCCGTACCGATTCTGACCAACTACATTTTCGATAACTTCCAGGTGAACCGCATTTATGCCTGTGTGCTTGACAATAACATTGGCTCGATGCGCGTACTCGAATCGGCGGGCTACCGGCACGAAGCCATTCATCGCAAAGCCGCTGTCAAGAATAATCAATACATAGACGAACATATTTTCGCGATGCTACGCGAAGAGCGAGCGTAACTGTTCACTGTTCTCTATTTTTGCTGAAACATTACCGCTTCGGCGGAATCATTCATTCATGCCGAAGATCGTTATTGCCATTGACGGGCATTCGAGTTGCGGAAAAAGTACGACCGCCAAAGCCGTTGCGGCCCGCATGGGCTACGGTTATATTGATACCGGGGCTATGTACCGGGCCGTTACATTATTTTTCACGCAGGAACGTATATCGCTGACTAACCCACGTGAGATTAATGCCGCCCTCGATGCCATTCATATCACATTCAACCATAATAGCCGCACCGGCAAAAATGAAACCTGCCTTAATGGGCTGAATGTGGAAGAGGAAATCCGAAAGATGTATATTTCCAATTTAGTTAGTGAAGTAAGCGTAATTCCTGAAGTGCGCCGGGCAATGGTGGCGCAACAGCAGCGCATGGGCCGCAGGCGGGGTGTAGTGATGGATGGGCGAGATATTGGCACGAAGGTTTTTCCCGATGCCGAGGTAAAAGTGTTCATGACTGCCGAGACGCTCATCCGGGCCAAACGCCGACAGCAGGAGTTGCTGGCAAAAGGCGAACTGATTAATCTCGACGACATCGTAGAAAACCTCAAAAAGCGTGATTTTATCGACTCCACCCGTGCCGAAAGTCCACTGATTCAGGCTCCCGACGCCATACTGCTCGATACGTCGTATATGACCATTGAAGAGCAGGTCGATTGGGTTATCGAACAGGCTGACCGCCGACTGGCGCAACTGCATAGAGGAAAGTGAAAAGTGAAAAATGTAAAGTGAATAGTATGACCAACAGGAAGTGGTACAGAACGTGTGCCCATTTTTCATTATACATTTTTCACTTTTCACTTCACCATCATGACTATTGATTTCCTCATTGTAGGGCAGGGGGTGGCGGGGTCGGTGCTGGCCTGGACCCTCGACCGGCGTGGCTGCTCGGTGGTGCTGGCCGATGATCCGGCTTCGCCCTCGGCATCGGGCGTGGCGGCTGGCATCGTGAATCCGCTCACGGGTCGCAAACTCGTTCGTACCTGGAAAGCTGATGAATTGTTCCCGTTTCTGCACCAATTTTATACCGGCATCGAGCAGGAATTAGGCGTTCGTTTTTTTCATCCCAAAACTATCTATCGTCCGTTCCGCTCCGAGACAGAAAAAAACGAGTATCTGGCTTTAGTGGCCGACCCGGCTGTGCGACCGTATGCATCGGAAGCTGCTGATAATGAGCAATACGCGGGTTATATTGCTAATTCGTTTGGCGGGTTGGACGTTCGGCAGGCGGGCTGGCTCGATCTCAATGAGTTTGTGCGGATTATAAAAGGTTATTTTATTAAAAAAAATCAATATTACGAAGGCTGGTTTGATAGCAGTGAGCTGATAAACAAAGGAGAATCAGTACAATGGCAGGGGTTGACCATTAATAAAGTTATATTTTGTGATGGTACGCAGGCCCGCGAGAATCCGTTATTTAACTGGTTGCCGCATAACCCGGTAAAAGGGCAGATTCTGACGGCGGTTGTCGATAATTATCCTATAAAACATATAGTTAATCAGGGCGTTTTTATTTTGCCTGTTCGCGATGGCCTGATTCGGATTGGGGCTACCTACACCTGGCACGACCTCGACTGGCAAACAACCGACGATGGTCGTGCGTTCTTAGAGTCTAAGGTTCAGAATCTTCTGACCGTGCCATACCGGGTGGTGGCGCAGCAGGCGGGCATTCGGCCTTCGACCAAAGACCGCCGACCATTCATTGGCCTGCATCCCGAATCCCTATCTTTCGGTATATTTGGTGGAATGGGCACCAAAGGCGTATCGCTCGCTCCGTATCTGGCCGAGCAATTCGCCCGGCATTTACTCGATGGCGAAGATTTGGATGCCGAAGCGAATATTAGCCGATGCGTTTCGTTATATCAGGGAGATAAAAAACAAGGGTGAGCTGGCTCCTCATCAATACGTTTATGCGGAATCGATACTTACTGTTTTGTGTGCTGTGGCTGAGCGGGTTAGGTGCCGTTTCGGCTCAGAATTATCCATCGCTCGAGCGGTTCGGGCGGAACCGGATTCAGTATCAGACATTCGACTGGAAAATTATTCGCACGTCGAACTTTGAAATCTATTACTACCAGGACGGTACGCAGATTGCCAACCTGACAGCGCAGTATGCCGAGTCGGAGTTTGACCGTATTACCGAACTGCTGGGATATACGCCTTATAATCGCATCAAAATTTTCCTGTTCAACTCCCCGCAGGAACTGGCGCAGAGCAACATCGGTCTCAATGGGCAGGGCGGGCTGAGCAGCCGCGAACGCGACCTGTCTAAATCGCGGGTCGAACTGGCTTTCACTGGCGATCAGGTGAGTTTTCGGCGTGAAGTGATCCGCAATATTTCGATGCTGTTTGTGTATGACATGCTTTACGGCGGTAGCCTGAAAGATGCCTTGCAAAGCTCCCTGCTGCTGACCCTGCCCGACTGGTTCATGCCCGGCATTGCGGCCTATATTGCCGATGGCAACAGCGTTGAACTGGACGATTACATGCGCGACGTGGCACTGACCCGGCCCGTTCGGAAGCCGTCGCTGTTATCGGGGGCCGATGCCGAGCGGGTAGGTCACTCAATCTGGAATTACATCGTACAGAAATACGGGCGAGACAATGTCTCGAATATTCTGAACCTGACGCGTATTATTCGCAATGAACAAAGCAGCATCTCCAGCACACTGGGCATTCCCTACAGCCGGTTTTTGCGTGAATGGCGCGAATATTACGCCGGTATGGCAGGCAGCGTGGCGCAGGCATATCGCAACAGTACCGATAATTTTCAAATCAAAGTAGGTTCGGCAGAGTCGCGCTCGTCGTTGGTAAGTCTGAAACTTAGCCCTGATAATCAGTTTATTGCGTACACTGTTCTGCGTGATGGGAAGTTCACGGTAGAGGTGGTGAACACTACCAATAGCAAACGTACCTCGGTGCTTACGGGCGGCTACCGGCTCGACGGGCAGGCTAACCTGACTACTACTCCGCTGGTAGCCTGGCAACGTGAGAATAATCTGCTGGTACTGACCGAAGAGAAAGGCCGCACGAACCTTTACCAGTTTGCAAATTTTGAGAAACGCCCCAAGCAAGAATTTAAGCGACCCGTAGTGGGGCTGTCTGAAGTGGTCTGGATGGACGCGTCGGACGATGGCGGCAGCCTGATTATGAGTGCCGACCGTAACGGGCAGAATGACCTGTTTCTGTATAGCATCAATCGGGGTTCATATCAGCAACTGACCAACGACCTGTACGATGACCTGTACCCGCAATTTATTGGCCGCACAGCCCGGCAGGTAGTATTCAGCAGCAACCGGCGATACGACACGCTTGGCGTCGATAAGGGGTCGTATCGCAGCATTCGCGATCAGTTTAGCTTGTTCACCAAAGAAGGTGGTGCCCGCGATTTCTCATTAGTGCGGCTGACCGACTCGCTAACGAATGCTTACCAGCCTATCCCGGCGGGCGAATCGACGGTGTATTTTCTGAGCGATATGGGCGGCATCCGCAACCTGTATCGGCTCGAAACGGAGTCGCGTTCAGTGCGGCAATTAACCGCTTTCGCGCAGGGTATTCGTATGTACGATCTGAATACGGCCAACGGCGGCTTCGTATACAGTAGCCTGAAAAATGGCGATGAATACATCGGATTTCGTTCGCAGCTCGACTTAACCCAGTCGGTTCAGGCACCACCCACGCAGCGAACGGTCAGTATCCGGCGGGCCAATCCGCTGAGTTCTGTACCTATTAATAGTGGTCAAACAATGCCGGTAACAACTGCCCCTCCCGATTCGGCTCGTGCCGACAGCACCCGTGCAGTTGCCGACACAAGCATAACGAACCGAACCGTAGCCGCAAACGGCGGACAAACTGCGCTGGAACCGGGCGAAGTAGATACTGATAATTACCAGTTCGACCCTGAAGTTGTGAAGGCGGCTGAGTATCGGCAGCGTCGGTCAACGGCGGGCATTCCGGCACTGGTGTCGAGTGCGCCACCGCGTAACCGCCGTCGGGAGAACATTACTATTCGTGGCCCGTTCGATTATCGCGGCTTGTTTTCGGTTAATGATGCTACGTCGAACTGGCTCATCGATCCGATTCGCGGCTTCGGTTTTGCGCAGGATGTGTTGCTGACCGATCTGCTCGAAAACCATGTGCTGCGGGCTGGCGGATTCATTAATACCACACTTAACAACAGTAATTTATTCGCGGAATATAATTACCTGAAACATCGCGTTGACTTCGGCTTGCGAGCCGACCGACAGACGTTACGCATCCCTGACGACGGTGGTTTAAATCAGCGGTATCGATATAATCGGTTTGCCCTGTCGGCATCGTACCCACTGTCGGTTAACAGTCGTTTCACGGTGTCGCCTTTTTATGCCATCACCCGATTGGTTGATCTGACTTCGTTTGCTGTCCCTGATCTGGTTTCTGACTATGCCGGTTTGCGGACCGAGTTTGTTTTCGACAACACCAATATCAATGGGATGAACATGATGGTAGGAACGCGGCTCAAACTGCGCTTCGATGAGTTCGCCGGACTACGTTCCTCTTCTGAAGGTTTTCGTCGGCTGTCACTCGATTTGCGGCATTATCAGCGACTTCATCGTGACCTGGTGTTAGCACTGCGTTTTTCGGTGAGCCAATCGGGTGGCCCTTCGCCCAAGCAAAGCACGCTGGGCGGTATGGAAAACTGGATAGGTGCCAACACGAAAGACCCTATTGCCAACAATCCGCTGCGCGTACCCAATACCGTACCGAATGAGATTCCGTATGATTATCGGGATGTTTTCTTTCTTGATTTTGCGGCTCCGCTGCGGGGTTTCCGGCAGGGCAAGCTAACGGGTAATAGCCACATGTTGTTTAACGCAGAGCTACGCTTGCCACTGGTGCGCTATTTATACAGAGGCAACATTACATCGAACTTCCTGCGTAATTTGCAGTTGGTGGCCTTTACCGACATTGGCACCGCCTGGACGGGGCCTGACCCATTCAGCCAAAATAATTTGAATACTGAGATAGTAGGAGGGGGCAATATTCCCTTCCGGGCTGTGGTAACGAATTTCAAGAACCCTTTCCTGATTGGCTATGGAGCCGGTGTACGAACTATGCTTTTTGGCTTTTTTGTTAAGTTCGATTACGGCTGGGGCTTAGAAGATAAAGTGGTTGGAAAGCCCATTAGCTATCTGACACTGGGCTACGATTTTTGATTGGTCAGCACATAGCAAGAAAAGCCGCATCGGAGGGATGCGGCTTTTTTTATTGGCTAATAAGTTAAGTAACACCGAATGGTAAATACAGGGCTATTTACCATTCGCTCTGTCTATATTTGTATGACCAAAGTTGTCAGGCAGGTACTTGAGGCCCGACGACGGCTTTGGCCCCTAATCCATAACAAGCTTCTATCACTGGTTTTGTCCATCAGTTCGTGTGTCGACTGACGGCTTTGCTATGCTCGTCAAATCGGTTGATTCTGTTTAATCAGTTGTACCCGGCTACAGTTGGCATAGTTTTCGCTATCCTCAGGCCGCTGTGAATCATAGGTCGTCAAGCAGGTATAGGCACGTCTGGTGGGCAAACTCGTTCAGGTGTTCAATCAAATAATACCTCTTTGTGATTCGAAAAATGCACATTTAGGCCGACTTGGCGGTCGTGTACCCCGTGAACTCGTGATTTGGCATAGTTTTAGTTAATTTTTGACAGAGGAAGATAGCCTAAAAGCTGAAAAATTTATTCGTGACTCATTCATAACGAAAGGGTCTGAATAATCGCACTTTGTGCGTAGGCTATTTCTTTAAAAAGTGTGTCGCTCCAAATCAAGTTGCAGATGAACGTATTTTCTACGCTACGCAAAAAGTATCTTGAGACTCAGAACGCTCGGTTCGGGGTTTTCTCGAAGCCCGCAACAGGTGAGCGCAATCGGTCGATTGTGCCGCTGGTTGGGCAGTTTATCCACTATTTTCTGCACCTGATTCAAGACGGGTTTTCTACGACGCCTGCTGTTTTAGCGGATGCTACACCCTCAACTCCATTTTCATCTGAGCCGGTTTTTAAGTGGCAAACGAAGCAGGAGGGTAGGCGGACAAGAGGTGAACCACCCGATTTTGTTGATACCGGCCCACCCAAGAGCCATTATCAATCGTTTCAGGAGATTCTTACTTCTTTCTATCAACATCCAATGAATGAACATTTTTTACTAAGCAAATCACCTCACGAGTCCATTTATCGGGCAGATACCGATTCGGGTGGTGAGCCAGTCAGTCAGACCAGCCCGCCATTGGTGAGGAGCAGCCTATCAGAGCTGCTGTTACCGTTTGTCGGCTGCATTGCCAGAGCCATGCAGCCAGGTGGGCGAAGTGTTGGAGCTGTAGTCGCATTGCTGCTGCTGTGGCTGGCTGCTCCGCTGGCAATGGCCCAAACACCAACCACAGTCGACTTAAGCCTGACCAAAAGTGTCAGTAAGCAGAATCCAACTATTGGTGAGGTTATTACGTATACGGTGGTTGTGGAAAACAGTCCCACGTCAACCACAGCTACCAATGTTGTTGTAACCGATCAGTTATTGGCCGATGGAGCTACCTACGTACCGAACTCAGCTTCGGTGTCGAGTGGTACGTTTACGCCGGGGGCATCGGGAACGCTGGTGACAAGCACCTGGAACATTCCATCGATTGCGCCGGGTGTATCAACTACCTTGACGTTTCAGGCGACCGTAAAGGCGCGGGGTGTCTGGTTCAACACGGCTGAGGTAACAGCCGTTGACCAAGCCGACGCTGACTCTCCTGAGATTGGAAACGTTTACGAAGACGATTACGCTGCGGTATGCTTCGCTATACCAATTTTGTGGTATGCTGGTGACGAATACACGGTTTCTGTACCGGCAGGGTATGATCAGATTGTTTGGTATCGCGATAATCAGCCAATCAGCGCGTCGGCCACTTCTGCATCTATCGCCGTTGTTAATCAGGATAACTCGCTGACCATTAAGGCAACGGGCGTTTATCGTTTTGTAACCTTTAAAAATGGTTGCGAATCATCGAACTGCTGTAATATCGAGTTGATCCCAGGACCGCTTGCGGGCTTGGGCGATTATGTTTGGGCTGATATTAATGGTAATGGTCAGCAGGATACGGGTGAGCCGCCCATTCCGGGCGTAGTTGTTACGCTTTATCTGAATGGCAGTGCGACCAGCACAACGGCTATCACCGATGCCAACGGTCTGTACAGCTTTACGGGTCTGACGCCGGGCAGCAGTAATAGCTACGCGGTGGGTTTTACCACGCCTTCGGGCTTCACGGCTACGCTGGCTAATCAGGGTAATGATGCTACCGACAGCGATCCGGTGAATGGTATCACTCAAAGCGTCACGCTGGCAGCCAGCGAGTATAATCCAACACTGGATGCGGGCTTCCTGCCATTTTATGATGTAGGTATTGCGAAAGCCGTACTGAATCGTAAAGGTAGCTATCTGCCGGGCGATCAGATTACATATGAGCTGACAGTAACCAACAACTCAGCTTTCCCGGTATATAACGTACAGGTAAACGATCAGATGCCAGTGGGCGTGAGCTTCGTGAGCAGTGGCAACGGTCTCGTTAGCAGCGGTCCGAACTCAACCTCGACTACCATTGCTGGTCCATTAAATGCCGGAGCAAGTGTTTCGCTCACCTACGTAGCGCAAATTAGCCAGAGCTACTCGGCTACCAGCGTTACGAACGTAGCTGTTGTGGGTCCCTTTACCTCGACTTCGAACGTAGACGGTTTCCGCCCGACGGATTCTAATCCAAACAACAACACAGCTACAGCGACGGTGCCGGTTGGCAACTTTGCTTCACTTGGCGACTTTGTTTGGGCCGACCTGAACGCTAATGGTCAGCAGGATGCGGGAGAGCCGGGCATTCCGGGTGTAGTAGTAACACTCTACGTTAACGGTCAGCCAACGTCTACCACGACGTTGACCGATGCTACGGGATTCTACAGCTTCACGGGCCTGACGCCGGGTAACAGTTTCTCTTATAGTGTAGGCTTTGGTACACCATCGGGTATGACGGCCACGCAGGCTAATCAGGGCAATGATGCCACCGATAGCGATGCTGTCAACGGATTGACTCAGAGCATCACGCTGGCCTCGGGCGAGAACAACCCAACGCTGGATGCGGGCTTCCTGCCACCCTTTGATGTGGGTATTGCCAAAACGGTAGTGAATCAACGTTCGTCGTATCTGCCGGGCGATCAGATTACATATCAGTTGGCAGTGACGAACAACTCGGCTTATCCGGTTTATAACGTTGTTGTCAATGATCTGCTGCCACCGAACACTACCTTCGTTGAAGGTACGGGCTTTACGGCTTCGGGTGCCAACTCGGTAAGTGCGGTGATTGCCGGGCCACTGACGGCTTCGGGTACGCTCGGATCAAGCACGAGTTTAACGCTCACGCTTCAGCTTAGCAATCCGTATCCGTTTACCAGCGTAACGAACGTGGCAGTTGTAACGCCGTTCACCTCGGTGAGCAATACGGATGGCTATAAACCAAGAGATACCAACCCGGCTAATAACACGGCTACGGTAACGGTGCCGGTAATCAGCCCTGACTTGGTTGTTACGGTTGTACCGCCTGTATGTAATACGGCAACAAATAATTATACGACAACCGGTACTGTTTCGCTGACCAACACCCAGGCGGGTACGCTGGTCATCACCGACAATGGTACGGTTGTGTACAGCCAGACGATTGCCGCCGGAACTACGTCGGTTCCGTTCACGCTGACCGGCGTGAGCAACGGGCCAGCCAGCCGCACGGTAATTGCGTCGGTGGTAAATGGGCTGACAGTGACCAGTAACACGACTTACAGTGTGCCGGAATCCTGTACGAAGGTTAGCTGTCCGCAGGACTTTAGTCTGACAGTTTCGAGTAACAGCACGATCTGTAATGGCGAAAGCGTAACGCTCGTGGCTTCGTCGCCGGTGCCGGGTGCCAAAATCTGCTGGTATCTGACGCCAACAGACGGTCAGGCTCTGGTAACGCTCGACAGTGGTCAGCCGTTTGCCGTGACGATCACTTCGTCGGATACGTTCTATGCAGAAGCCGTTACGATTATTGATGGCGTAACCTGTGTGAGTGGCCGCAAGCCCGTACATGTTATGGTAACGACCATCCCGACGCCGATTTGCCTTGGAAACATTCGGAATGTGTGCCCAAGCCGCACGGTTGATCTGACGAAAATTCAGATTACCAATAGCGAGACCATCTACAGCTATGAATGGTACACCAGCATCGACCGCGCTCAGGGTACGCAGGTAACCAACCTGACAGCAGTGGGAGCCGGTACATATTACCTGTTCGCCAAACTGGGACGTTGCTACAGCAATCCGTCGGTAACAACCGTTGAAATTGTTGACTGCAACTGCCAGAATGTAGCGGGCGTAAACGTTGGGCCGGGTGTTTCGGTCTGCGAAGGCCAACCGGTTTCGCTCACCGCCGTACTAACGGGTTCGGCAACGAGCGTCGTATGGTCAACGAGTGGTACGGGTACGTTCAGTAATCCGAACAGCCCGATAACGACCTACACGCCATCGGCGCAGGATATTACTAATGGCTCGGTGTTGCTGACCGCAACTACCAACGACCCGGATGGCAGTGGTATTTGTCAGGCAGCAACCAGTTCGCTGATTGCGACCATCAACGCCCGCCCGAAAGCTCCAATCAATCTGACCTGCGCCGATTCGCTGGTTTGCCAGGGGCAAAGCACGAAAGTGTTTGCACTGGTAGTGAATGGCAACAATCAGGTTATGCCAGGCGTGAAAATCAACTGGTACGATCAGACCAACAAATTAGTTGGAACGGTCGATAACGGAGCACCGCTCGTTATCACACCTTCCGTATCGGGTCAGGTTGTTTACACTGCCGAAGCCGTGAGTGCCGATAACTGCATTAGCCCACGGAGTTCGCTGACCATTACGGTAGGTACGTGTCTGGCTGATCTGGCAGTTGTGAAGAAGGTAGTATCGGCTGGCCCGTACAAACTCGGTCAAAAGATCACCTACTCGATAACGGCCAGCAACAACGGTCCAATAACGGGAACCGATGTGACAGTGAGCGACGTGATGCCGTCGAACCTCTCGTTTGTCAGCGCAACCCCAGCCAGCGAATACAACGCGGCTACCGGTGTCTGGACGATAGGTACGCTGACGAAAGGTTCGGACCGGAGCCTGTTGATAGAAGCTACGATTAACTCGGCGGGTTCGATTCTGAATACGGCTATTATCGGCGGCTCGAACAATGATCCGAAACGTTCGCAAAACGATACGTCCTCTGTTCGCATCGATGTGGGTGAGTGTGTCGTGAAAGCTCCACACATTGAATGCGCCGTAACCGACATCTGCGTCGATGGCTCTACGAAGCTGACGGCCAGTGGTTGCGAAGGTGGCGTTGTTCATTGGTCAGATGGGCAGACGGGCGTATCGGTTGACGTTAGCCCAAAAGTAACGACCACTTATACGGCAAGTTGCGTACTGGGCCGGAGCTGCGTAAGCCCTGCTTCAAACGCCATCACGATCCGCGTGATTACGCCAACGATTCCGACAATTACCGCTACAGCAGACAAAGTTTGCCCAGGCGCGTCGGTAACACTGACCGCAGGCTACTGCGAGGGTACGGTTGAATGGTCGGAAGGGGCACAAACGGGTTCGTTCATCGTTGTGCAGCCATACACCAAAACGACCTACACCGCACAGTGCCGCGTGGGTAACTGCCCCGGCAAACCGGCAACCAAAACGATTGATATCGCTACGGACCTGCCCACGCCGACAATTGTATGCAGCACAAGTGTAGTTTGCCCCGGCGAATCGGTAACGCTCACGGTTGAGAACTGTGTGGGTACGCCGGTCTGGAGCAGCACCACACAAACAACGGGCAGCATCGTGGTATTCCCGACGGTAGGCAACAACACCTACACGGTATACTGCACCAACGGCGTGTGCCGCAGCAAACCATCGAAAGAATATGTAATCGAAGTTACCGAACCGAAAGTGCCGACTGTTACGGCCAGTGCCGATTCGATCTGCGCCGGTCAGCCAGTAACGCTCACGGCTACAGGGTGTAACGGGACGGTTCAGTGGAACGTGACGGGTCGGAATGGTCAGATTATGACTGGTTCGATTATCACGGTGAATCCGCGCGAAAGCATCAGCTACTATGCACAGTGCAAATACCGCTCGTGCATCAGCGATCCGTCGAACGCCGTACCGATTACGGTAGTATCGCCACAGGCACCTGACATTGCCATCCGTCCGGCCAAAACCGTGTTCTGTAGCGGTGAGAGCCTGACCTTAACGGCTGAAGGTTGCAATGGTGGTACGATCTGCTGGCACGCTGGTAATACGATGATTGGCACGGGTGCCAGCATGAGCCAGATTGCGACGGTCGCCACGGAATACTATGCAGTCTGCAAAATGGGTAGCTGTGAAAGCGATCCATCGTTGAAGATCAAAATTTCGGTGAACACCACGCCAGGTCCTGCGCCGACCGTTATGGCCTCAGCAACCTCGGTTTGTGAAGGCGGTGTAGTATCGCTGTCGGCAATGAACTGCAACGGTAATGTAAAATGGAGCGACGGCCAGATGGGCAATGTGGTATCGGTAACGGCAACGGCATCGAACAACGAGTTCTACGCTGTCTGCACACCAACCAGCGGTACGGCTTGCGGTAGTTCGCGCTCGAAAGTGATTCGGGTGAACGTAACGCCAGCTCCGACACCAACGGTGACGTGCAGCACGGGTGAGATTTGCCCCGGCGAGTCGGTAACGCTCACGGTTAATAATTGCGCCGGTACGCCGTACTGGAGCACAGGCGAAACGGCCAAGACGACCATCGTGGTATCGCCAACAGCTACGACGCCCTATACGGTGTATTGCCAGGATGGTGTTTGCCGCAGTGCAACCTCGAAAGAGTATACCATCAAGGTGACGCCGGTACCGGCACCAACCATTGTGGCTTCGGCTACGGTTGTTGAGCCGGGTGGAACGATCTCGCTATCGGCTATTGGCTGTGTGGGTGAGGTTATCTGGAACGCCAACGATGTCAACGGTAACAATAAAGGCGAAGTAATTGTAGTGCGGCCAGAAGGCACGCAGACGTACTACGCACAGTGTCGCTATCGGACATGTCTCAGTGACCCATCGATCACCATCGTAGTGAATCCGGGCAACTGCATCGCCGATGCTGGCTCGCTGACGGCAGTTAATACGAATGTATGCGCTGGAACAGCCACCTCAGTAACGCTTGACGCTACGCCAAACGGCGGTCTGGTGAAACCGGAAGGCTACTCGGTGCTGTATGTCCTGACGAAAGGCGATGGGCTGGTAATTCAGCAAACGAGCGCAACACCATCGTTTACGGTAGCTGCCACAGCCGGTAACTACACCATCCATACACTGGTGTACAATGCCAACGCAGGCGACAAAAACTACCTCGATCTGTCGGGCGTAGTGCCAGGTGTGACGACGGGTGCCGACGTGCTGAAACTCATTGCCGACCGCAAGGTATGCGCCGACCTCGACGCTGCCGGTGCTAAGGTGAACGTGAAGATTGTGGCTCCGCCAACGCTCGCGTCCCTGCCATCACTAACGGTTTGTGCCGGTTCGAGCGTAACGCTCACGGCTGCGGGCTGCGACGGTGGCACGGTAACGTGGTCTGACAAGTCAACGGGTGCATCGATTGTGCGCACGGTGAACAGCAACCTGTTCCTGACGGCAGTCTGTACCATCGACGGTTGCACCAGCCAGCCTTCGGCAGGTCTCAACGTAGCAATCGCTACCTACGAGATTCCGACCATTGCGGTCGATAAGCCGGTCATCTGCACAGGTGAAACTGTATCGCTGACGGCAACAGGCTGCAACGGTGGTACATACGTCTGGTCTGATCCGGCCAGCACCACTGGTTCGGTACTGACCGTGACACCGCAGGAGACGTCGCAATACCGCGTGAAGTGTATGATTGGTCAGTGCGTAAGCGACTGGTCGGCTTCTAACACCATCACGGTGGGTACGCCACAGGCTCCGACGGTTGCCATTGCCGGATCAGCGCAGGCCAGCACCACGCTGTGCTTCGGCTCGCCAGTTACGCTGGTGGCGGAAGGTTGTCCGCAAGGCAGCTACGTAACCTGGTCGAATCAGCAGGTAGGTACGTCGATCACGATCACGCCAAGCCAGAGCGGAACCTATACGGCCCAGTGCTGCACCTCGAACAATTGTAAGAGTGTGCCGTCGAGAGTCATTGCGGTAACGGTGCTGCCGAAAGTACAGCAGCCGACAGTGGCAGACAGGACAAACACTTGTCCGTTCAATACGGTAGACCTGACTACGGCAGTAGTGGGCCGCGTATCAACTGTCGGTGGCATGTTCGAATTCTACACGAGCGAGACGCTGAATAGTGAATCGAAAGTGGCGAATCCGGCGGCTGTCGGCACGGGAACCTACTACGTGATTGAGAAGACGGTGGATGGTTGCACCAGCCTGCCGGTTGTCATTCATGTACGGATTACCAACTGTACTGAGCAGACGCCCTGCGACGAGAAGAATCCGGCCACTGCGGATGCTGGTACGGATGCCAGCATCTGCGCAGCCAAAACGTATCAGTTAGCTGGTAAGATGGGTGGTTCGGGCAAAACGGCTCAGTGGACCACCAGTGGCACGGGTAAGTTTGACGATCCGTTCGCGCTTAACGCTATTTACACCGCCAGTTTGAATGATATTCTGGCGGGTAAAGTAACGCTGACGCTCTCGGTAAGCACAAATAACACGGCCTGCCCGGTAGCGAAAGACCAGATGGAACTGACCATCAACGGTGGCAAAACCGTTCCGACGATTAGCCCGAATGGGTCAATCAGTCTGTGCTTCGGCGACTCGGTTAAGCTGACTGCATCAGAGGGAGCCGGGTATCTGTGGAACAACCGCGCTACAACGAAGTCGATTGTCGTGAAAACCAGCGGTGTTTACAGCGTACAGGTAGTCGATGCGAATGGCTGCACGTCGGTTAAGTCGGAAAAAGTGACGATAAACGTTGCTGAACCCGTTCTGCCACCGCTCGTTGGCAACCTGCGCAATGTATGCCCGTCGAAGATTGTTGACCTGACAAAGGCACTTTCGTCAACTACGGCTGGCAGCACCTATACCTATCGCATTTGCGAATGCGTGACGTCGAACGTGATTATGCGCCCCGATTCGGTCTGTGAAGGCACCTACTGGGTAGTGGAGAAAACGGCGCAGGGTTGCTTAAGCAAACCGGCTAAGATTGTTGTGAAAACGTTCGATTGTGCAGCGGATACGCTTGACACCGACGTGAGTATTACCAAACTTGCCAGCACGAGTAACGTTAGCAACGGTCAGCCAGTGACGTACACGATCTCGGTAACGAACCAGGGTACGCACACAGCGAAAAACATCGATGTGCGCGACGTATTGCCAGCGGGTCTGGAACTGGTTCCGTCTACGATTAGCGGATTCACGGTGTCGAACGGTGTGATTCACAAGCGCATCGACAGCCTGAAAGCAGGTGCATCGGCTTCGATTACGTTCGATGCCCGCATTCTGAAGAAAGGCCAGTCGATTGTGAACAAGGCTGAGATTACGTATCTCGACAACGAAGACCCCAACCTGACGAATAACACCTCGAGTGTGGCCGTACAGGATACCAGTACACGGAAGGCCAGCCTGATTGGTTTGGCAAAAGCAGTGCTGGGTACGCCCGAAATGCAGGGAGATTCGGTTGTCAACGTGAACTATCAGTTCGTTATCCGCAACTTTGGCGACGACACGCTCCGAAACGTAGGTGTGACGGATGATCTGGCAGCGGCCTTTGCGCCCCATCAGGTGATCTCGGTAGCTCCGGGTACAGACGCCAACAGTACGTTGCAACTGAACACGGGCTATTCGGGTGCAGGTGCCAATGCGAACCTGCTCGATTCGACAAGCTACATCCTGCCGGGTGCTGTTCAGCGGATTTCGCTGGCAGTGTCGATCAAGCGGGTGCCGGGCGATAGCAGCAAGGTGTTTAGCAACACGGCTGTAGCTACGGCGATGAATAGCCTGACGATGGTGAGCGATGCATCGGCTAACGGTGGCGACCCCGATGAAGACAGCGATAATGATCCGGGTAATAACACGGGTGTTACGAGCTTCACGCTGGGTAGCCAGCCGAAAGGTCCGGCCATTGGCCTGGCACTGGCGGTGGTGAAAATTGAACCACAAGGCGATGGCAGCTACAATGTGACCTACAAAGCCACAGTGAAAAATGCCGGTACAGTGAATCTGACAGACGTAAGTATCTCGGATACGCTGGCCCGCACGTTCCCATCACCGGCTTCATTCAGCATCGTGAGCGGACCAACGGTAGCCGGGGGAAGCTCGCTGGTTGCCAACACAGCCTACAACGGCAACACCGATGCGAACCTGCTGACCAGTGCCAGCTCGCTGAGCGCAGGGGCGGTTGACTCGGTACTCGTTGTGGTGAATGTGCAGCCGAACGGCAACAACGGTCCGTTCTACGCCAGCGCAACGGCAAAAGGTCGCTCAGTACTCGACAGCAATCAGATAGTGATGGACATCTCGAACAATGGTATTAATCCGAATCCCCTTGGTTCGATCTCGACGCCGGTTCGCTTTGACCTGCCGATTGGGTTGCTGGGTATTGCCAAAGACGTAGCCCAGACTCGGCGCGATGATGGTACATACGATGTGCTGTACACCATTCTGCTGAAGAACATGGGTACGGGGCCGCTGAACAGGATTCAGGTGGTTGACAACCTGAGCGAAACCTTCGCCGGGGCAGCTATCCTGAACAACGCAAGTAATCCGATCACGGTAACGGCTGGTCCTGGCCTGACGCCGAATCCTAATTACACGGGCGAAGGTCTGCTCACCAACATGCTGGTCGATTCGGCCAGCAGCCTGGCGGTGGGTGGCAGCAGTAGCCTGACGTTCAAGGTGCACGTGGGGCTGACAACGACGGCTTCGTCGCTGACGTTCAACAACACGGCTTTTGCATCGGCCCTGTCGTCGACCAGCGGAGTGGTATCGGCAACGTCAACGGCGGGTACGAACCCCGACCCTGATAATGACCTCGATCCGCGCAACAACAACTCGCCTACACCCGTGGTGCTCAACAATGCAGCGACAAACTCGCACATTGGTGTAGCCATGTCGGTACGCGATACAGTGCGCCAGGCCGATGGCACGTTCAACGTTACCTATCAGGTAGTTGTGCGGAACTTCGGACCGAGCATACTGACGCACGTGTCGGTGAGCGATACGCTGTCGAAAGTTTTCAATGCCAGCACGGGAGCCACGTATAAGGTTGTCAGAGCACCTTACACGACCTCAACGGGTAGTGCGCTGAAACTGAACGATAAGTTCGACGGTGGTGCAGAGCCGCTGCTTGTGATTGGCGACAGCACCAGCCGACTCTCGGTAAGTCAGGTCGATACAATTCTGGTAGTGCTCAACGTGGCAACGAACGGTAGTACGACTACTTTCCTGAACACGGTGTATGCACGAGCCCGGAATAACACCGGAACCGTTTCCGACGTGTCGACCAACGGTTTGAACCCAGACCCGAACGGCAACAACAACCCAACCGACAACAACGAGCGCGAGGCCACTCCGCTCAACCTGCCGGCCACGAGTTCGTCGCTGTTCATACCGGAAGGCTTCTCGCCCAATGGCGATGGTATTAACGACCTGTTCATCGTTCGTGGTACAGGTTCGGCCACCATCAGTCTGGAAGTGTATAACCGCTGGGGCAACATGGTTTACAAAAATGACGATTATCGCAATGATTGGGACGGTAAAGCAAATACCGGTATCTCGACAGGTGGCGATGCGAACGGACTGCCCGATGGCACGTACTACTACGTGATCAGACTGAGCGACGGACGCGAGTTTGTACGATACATGACGATTAACCGCTAATACCGATGGCAAACCAATTTTCAACCAAACGTTGGGCAGCCGCGCTGCTGCTGATCCTTGTGATCGGCAGCAGCCAGGTCCGGGCACAGCAAGACAAGATGTTCTCGCAGTACATGTTCAACATGATGGCTCTCAACCCGGCCTATGCCGGTAGCCGTGACGTGCTGAGCATGACGGCCCTCTACCGAAATCAGTGGACCGGCGTGCCGGGTGCTCCACAAACGGCGACCTTCACGATGGACATGCCCCTGAACCGGGAGCGGGTTGGCGTCGGTCTTCAACTGTACGGTGATCGCTATGGCGAGATGCAGGAAGCCGGGGCGTTTGCGTCCTACGCCTTCCGCATCAAAGTTGGGCAGCGCACCACGCTGGCTCTCGGCTTGCAGGCAGGCGCATCGAGCTACAACGCAAACCTGACGAACGTGCAACTATCACCCGATGGGTTGCCGTCGAACGATCCGGCTTTTGCCGTGAACATCAGCAAGGTGCTCCCCAACTTCGGAACGGGTATCTACCTGAGCAACGACCGGTCGTACTTCAGTATCTCGGTGCCACGCCTGATCAAAAACAAGCTGAGCGAGTATAATGTGGGCGGTTTGCGCTCCGTACAGGCCCGGCACGCGTTTTTGGCGGCTGGCTTCGTGGTGGGAATCAGTCCTGTGGTAAAGATGAAGCCTTCGATGCTCCTCAAATATGCTGAAGGTGCCCCGATGGGCTTCGACGGGAACATCAACTTCTGGTTTGCCGACCGCATCGCTCTTGGTGCATCGGTACGCCGGAATCAGTTCTCGACCTGGACCGACTACACGACCGATGCTATCGTGGGTATGGTAGAAGTGCAACTAACCGATCAGTTTCGGTTTGGTTACGCCTACGACCACACCATGAACAAGCTCCGGTCAATTGCACCAAGTTCGCACGAGATTATGCTGCGCTATGAGTTTGGCTTCGGCAAAAACCGTATCCTGACACCGCGCTATTTCTAAGTTAAAAGTGAAAAGTGCATAGTGAAAAATGAAACACAGCGGTAGGTACGCTACTCATTTTTCACTATGCACTTTTCACTTTTAACTATTTTCGGCGTAGTATTTGCTTAATAAAAGGTATATCCTGTCGCATGTCGGTGAGGATGTACCTTTTCTTATTTTGGTTCAGTGTGTATCTCAATCCCGCAGCGTATGACACGCATCGTTTTACTACTCGGATTTGTCTGGTGTGCCGTAGGGGCGGCATGGGGGCAGTCGGTGCTTCGGCAGGCCGACCGGCAATTCGATCAGTTGGCTTATACGAAAGCCGCCGAACTCTATGAACAGGCTCTTGCCAGGCCAGAAGGATTGTCGGAGAGCGAACGCCGGTCGGCTTCGGCAAAATTAGGGTATAGCTATCAGCAAGTGCGTGATATGCCCAATGCGGAGCGGGTGTACCGAGACCTTGTTAAGGCTGGTGAATTATCTGCCGAATACAACCAGTGTTACCTGTTTTTCGCGCAGGCCCTTGCCAGCAATGGCAAATACAGTGAAGCGCAGGAAGCTTACGAGAAATATAGTAAGCTACAGGCTGCTGATAAACGCGGGCCGATGTTTTCGAAGCTATACCGCGATGTGAGCGTACTAACCAAAAATGCGGGAAGCTATAAGGTCGAATTTCTGAAAATAAACACCAAGAAAGCGGAATTTAGCCCCATGCTGTATAAAGATGGGCTTGTGTTTGTGTCGGCAAACGAAAACAGCGGTATCAAGCGCATTTTTAAATGGAGCAACACGCCTTTCTTAGACCTTTATTACGTTCCCGAACTCAAGTCGATCCGGGCCTCGAAGGCGTCGTCGCTTGGAGCGTCTGAACGTCGGCTTCGGCGCGTATCGGGCACGCCCGTGCTACGCCCGCTGGGCCGTGACGACTACAGTGCGCCAACGGCCAACGACTCCCGCACTGTAGGCTTCTACGGCAATAGTATTAACATGGGCTATGAAGATCAGCCTATTAGTGAATCTGACCGGTTCAGCCGTTCGCTGAATACCAAGTACCACGAAGGGCCGACGACGTTTACCAAAGATGGCTCGCGGGTGATTTTTACGCGCAATAATTACACTGAGGGCAAGTACCGCCAAAGCTCCGACGGAATCAATAAACTCAAACTCTATACGGCTACCCAAACCAACGGATTCTGGAGCGAGGCTGAGGAAATGCCTTTCAACAGTGATGAGTATTCATCGGGTCATCCGGCTCTCTCGAAAGACGATCAGTTACTGTATTTTTCGTCAGACCGACCGGGCGGTTTCGGTGGCACCGATATTTACGTGTCGCGGATGCAGAACGGGAAATGGGGCGAGCCGGTAAATCTGGGGAAAGATGTCAACTCGAAAGGAAACGAACTCTTTCCGTTCGTAGACGAGAAAAACAACCTCTACTTTGCCTCCGACGGTCTGCCCGGTTTAGGTGAACTCGACATTTTTTACGCTCAGCTAACCCCCGAAGGCAAACAGGCGGTCAGCGTTCGAAATGTGGGCGCACCGCTCAACTCACCCAAAGATGATTTTGGTATTGTGACGGATGGTGATCGGATGTCCGGCTTTTTTAGCAGCAACCGAAAAAACGGCGGCTCCGACGACGACCTGTACCGCTTTACCCGCGAAGGATCGATGTACCCGTGTCGCGAACTGATTGTAAGCGTATTCGACGCTGAATCAAAGGAACCGCTCGTGAATACGTCGGTGGCATTGGATAACCCCGCTAACGATAAGCAGATGCAGCTTAAAACCGATGCCGAAGGATTGGTGCGTATTTGCCTCGACTCCGATAACGAAGTGAGTTTTCTGGTGACTCAGGAAGGCTACCTGGACAATAAAGTTGGCTTCTCAACTCGTAACCTCTCCGACGATCAGCCTACGCGTTTAGACATTCCACTGGCTAAACCAACCGTGACCGCTCCAAACGCGACCGTATTGCGGGGTCGCGTAACCACACAAAAAGATAAGAAACCCATTGCAGGCGTGAAGGTAGTGCTGATTAATGAGTGTGATGGTACGTCGCAGGAAACCACCACCGGGGCAGATGGTAGCTACGAATTTGCCACCAAACCTGGCTGTAACTACCTGCTTGAAGCTATGAAAGATAATATGGGAACCACGGGGTCAAGGGTGCTTGCCGATGGCACCGGCTCAACCGAACTGACGATGTTCAAAAAGGGCGATGTGGTGAAAATCGACAATATTTTCTACGACCTGAACAAGGCGGATATTCGCCCCGATGCCGCGACTGAGTTAGATAAGTTAGTCGATTTGATGAATAAATACCCGAATATGACTATCGAAATGCGGTCGCATACCGATAGCCGGGCCACGGCGCAGTACAACAGAACGCTGTCGGGCAATCGGGCCAAATCAGCAGTGGCTTATCTGAAATCAAAGGGCATCTCACCAAAACGGATGGTGGCAAAAGGCTACGGCGAATCGTTGCCGCTGAACAAATGCAAGGATGGCGTGAAGTGCAGCGAAGAAGACTATCAGCAAAATCGCCGGACGGAGATCAAGATTCTGAAGTTGGGGTAAAGTTTAAACGCAGAGGGCGTAGAGTATTGCGCAGAGTTCGCAGAGTTTTACTCGGTGTTCTCTGCGCGACTCGCTGCGTCCTCTGCGTTTAAACACATATATTTCCGTTATGAAAGGCAAACTCGTTTTTATTCTTCTCTTCATCAGCCAGTGTGCCATAGCGCAGCGGGAGGTGCTGTATTCGCAGTACTTAGTCAATCCGCTGGGTATCAACCCGGCCTATGCCGGTAGCCGCGAAACCTTTCATCTGACGGCCCTGCTCCGGCGCAAGTGGTTTGGCGTTCGGGGTGCACCCATCACGCAGACGGTTTCTATCGACGGAACTGTTGCCAAGGGGCAGATAGGGCTTGGTTTTCAGGCATTAAACGACCGGATGGGGTTTTACCAGGCTACGGGCTTCTATGGCAGTGCGGCTTACCGGTTCAACTTACCCGCGCTGGCGAAGCTATCTGTCGGCATTCAGGCGGGCGTTAGCGTGCTGCCGTTCCTGAATATCAACTCGTCGTCGCCACTCAACCAAACCGTAAGCAGCTTTGGCGTAGGGTTATATTACCGGTCAGATCGGCTGTTTGCGGGCATATCGGCTCCCGAACTGGCAGGTCAGCAAATTGGGTTGGGTGTGCAGTCATTCAATGTACGGCCCGTTATGATGCAGGTGGGTGCACCGATCAACGTAGGCGAAAATACGCGGCTGATTCCGTCGGTGATGGTCTCGAAAATTAAAGACCGGCCAGTAGGTTTCGACCTGAATCTGCGGGCGTGGTTCAACCAACAAATCGGTCTGGGTATATCATACCGGCAAAATAGCCCCGGCTTAGTGCAAACCAATTATTTACAGGCACTGGCTGAAGTTCAGGTGAGTAAGTCCATTCGGTTGGGATATATTTTTAACTCACAAACACCCGAAAATCCGAATGCTACGTTATACTTCCAGCCCAGCGTGCATGAGGTGATGCTACGATTCTCCCCCAACACGCTTACGTTTACAGAATAAAACTGTGCTACACAGAAATTTTATGCTGCCACACAAATGTTTAATTTTGTGGTAACTTAGTCGTTAGAATGTAATCCAACGCCCGTTTGAAACCCCACGATGAGATTTCCAGGGCCGACGTGTTTCGCTATCTGACTGCCGACAGTCGTATGCCCAATTTACAAACCATTCAGAATCTGTACATTCCCAGCGATTTGGACCGGGAATTTCCATTGGCCCCGCACTTTGTTCAGGCATTTGGCAGCTACCCCAACTACCTGCACTTCAACGACGATTTTAAGATGTCGGCGCGGGACCTGCTCGATAGTCGTGGCTTTACGCTGATTAACCACACCAGCCGGGTCAATGACGAAGGCTGGCACATGATTGAACGCGTATACCAGCACGACGATGGCATACTGCTGAAGGCTGAGTTTGTAGGCGAACGGTTTTTCCGGTTATACGGCTATTACCGCGATGAGTCGTCGGTGAAAACACTGCTCGATGGTGTTCAGGAACATAAGTATGTACATGAAGAAAATCAGACGCATATTTATCTGATTCAAAGTGGTTTAGGTGGGCTGCATACGGAGCGTGTCGAAATATCTCCTCCCGATATTAACCTCGAACTGCATTATAACGACGATTTTCCGCCCGTGCACGAACGGTTGGTGAACCTGCTGGCGCAACCTAAAAGTAAGGGACTGATTCTGCTTCACGGTGAGCCGGGTACGGGCAAAACTACCTACATCAAATACCTCAGTTCGCTGGTCAAAAAGGACATGCTCATTCTGCCTCCTTACATGACCAATTACCTGACATCGCCCGAAATCATCCCATTTCTGCTCGACAATAAAGATTCGGTGCTGATTATCGAAGATGCCGAGCGCATTCTGCAATCACGCGAGGCCGGGGGCGATACCAACAGCGTCTCGAATATCCTGAACCTGACCGACGGCCTCTTAGCCGACTGTATGCATATTCAGGTTATTGCTACTTTCAATGCCAGTAAGCATCTGTTAGACAAGGCATTACTGCGGAAAGGGCGTCTGATGGTCGATTATGCGTTTGGCAAACTGGCACCGGCCAAAGCCAACGATCTGCTGACACATCTCAACACAGACTACCGCACCGACGTGCCTATGACACTGGCCGACATTTTCAACCTCGACGAGCAAACCGTTTCGGGCGAACGGCAGGATACTCGCAAAGTTGGGTTTTGAAACAGCAATGTGTTTTCAGATAGTTCTTGAAAGCTGCCAGACGTTTATTGTCCGGCAGCTTTTAACCCGATTTCACTTCTTCATTTTAGCCAGCGTTTCCTCATACTTCGCCGTATCTTCACCCTTTGCCTTTAATAGCGCAATGGCTTCCGTTTGGTATTTCACCGCTTCGGCTCTGCGACCTGTTTTGTGTAGCAGATTGGCGTAAGTGTCTAAGTGAGCTGCACTACGACTTAATTCAAGCGACCGCTCCGACCACTTGACTGCCTGCATCAAGTCGTTTTTATCGACCATGTTTTCAAAGTAGGTCCAGGCAATAGAATTTAGTTTGCCAGCTACTTGATTTGACTCCATACGCTCCATCATCTGAGCCGATTTTTGGAAGTTTTCGGACTTTTTTACTGAATCGGGCAACATGGCGGTCTGTTGTTGAAAACGTTTGTAAGCCGCTTCATCTTTTGCTTTTATTGTATCGATTGGGGTGGTCATCAGCCTATTCGCTTCGGCTTCAGCCAGCATCCGATATTTGTCCGTGTTTTTGGTTTGCTGGTAAAAACGCATACGGTACTGATTGGCCGTTGCATCGAGCATTTCCTTGGTCGGCTTCCGAAACAGCGACTGAAATTGCGTGTTACTGATCAGCATAGCATCGAGTTGGTTCTCGTCTTTCATGTCTACGGCGCGTCGAAAATCATTCTGGATGGCCGAGCTAAGCGCGAAAGACGTTTTGCGTGATAATTCTCGTAAATCAATGTTCATCATCAGGCGAGGCTGTTGCTGAAGCAAAACGTCGAAGGCTTTCGAGCGGGCCGAGGTGATATTACCAGCAAGCAACTTCAGGTTTTCGTCGGTTGCCCAGTCAGCTTCAGGAATGCTTTGCATGTACATGTCGAGCGCATCACCATTGGGCATCCCTACCGTGGCCCGTTTGGTCAGGTAGGCCCGCATAAAGTTTATGTCGCGTGTACCGGCTTCATACTGTTTTTCCATTGCCGACAGCGGGTTAGGGTCTTTGGCGGCAGTAATGGCTTTATCGGCCTCGGTCAGCATACCGGGAATGCCGTTGTACCCAATAACCCGGTGAATGAGGTCGCCATCTGCCGAAACGTAGAGCGACGTTGGGTAAGCCGTGACCGCATACTTCTTGGCCACTTCAATGCCCTCACCTTTCTCTGCGTCAATCTGGTAGTTTACGAAATTGGCGTTGAATTTTTCGCCCACTTTGGTGTCGGGAAATGCCTGTTTCGCCATTTGCTTGCAGGGACCGCACCACGTCGTGTAAATGTCGACAAAAACGGGTTTTTTCTGTTTCTTAGCTTCGGCTAATACATCTTTCCACGAGCCGTTAAAGAAACGGATACCCGCAGGCTCCTCGGCCCGAACCGCACTAACAGTCAGGCAAAGCAATAACCACACTCGTAACGTTTTCATGATTTAGGAAGTTGATTTGTTAAAAGACGTATTTAGTAGGGTAAAGGTAACGCTTTGTCTAAACTAAGTATATAGTTGGATGTTAATCTTGTGTAAACCATTTAGTGAATGGTTTCCCGAAATGATTATTGCTTCGGGAAATGTGCATAAGAAAGGGAAAACATTTTGTTGAATGATAAGATAATCTTGAAATTCATCCTATTTTTACGAGTGTACTCAAAGAAATAAGCTAAGTTTTGTGATTAGACGCATGATAGCTCCATTGATTACAAAGGATTTGTATCAGGGAAAAGCGATTATTCTAACGGGACCCCGGCAAGTGGGTAAAACCACTCTACTTCGGGAACTGGCTCAACAGACGCAACAGGACACGCTTTGGCTCAACTGCGATGAACCCGACGACCGTGCCGATCTGGAAGGAGTTGGCAGTACGCAACTTCGGGCATTGGTTGGTACGCATAAATTGGTACTTATTGATGAAGCACAACGGGTCAGCAGTATTGGTTTGACACTGAAACTCCTGGTCGATCAACTGCCTGAGGTGCAGGTGATCGCTACGGGTTCATCGGCTTTAGAATTAGCTGGCGGCATTAGCGAACCCCTGACCGGGCGCAAATTTGACTACCGGCTGCTGCCATTCTCAACGCAGGAAATGGCCTATAGCATATCAGCCCGCGATGAACAACGTTTGCTGGAACAGCGACTTATTTACGGCTTTTACCCGGAAGTCGTACTTAATCCATCGAACGGCGAACGCCGATTGGCCGAACTGGCTGATAGCTATCTATACAAAGATATACTCCGACTGGCTGACATTCGTAAACCAGCCGTATTGCAGAAGTTGCTGATTGCTTTGGCATTGCAGATTGGCAGCGAAGTTTCTTACCATGAATTAGGACAGACCGTTGGCACCGACCCGGCCACCGTTGAGCGGTACATTGGTTTGCTGGAGCAAACATTTGTTGTGTTTCAGATAGGGGCGTTGAGTCGTAATCTGCGGAATGAACTAAAGAAAAGCAAAAAAGTATTTTTCTACGACAACGGTATCCGAAATGCTATTATCAAGAACTTTAATCCGCTCTCGTTGCGGGCTGATGTAGGGGCGTTGTGGGAGAATTTTATGATTGCCGAACGCGTCAAAGCGAACGCATACGCCAACCGACGACCTAATTACTATTTCTGGCGCACCACGCAGCAACAGGAAATAGATTGGCTCGAAGAGGAACAGGGTGCGTTACGGGCGTTTGAGTTTAAGTGGAATCCCAAAGCAAAAGCTCGCTTCCCGGCTTCGTTTCGGGCGGCTTATCCAGACGCCAGCACCAGCGTTGTCTCGCCCGACAACTACATGCAGTGGTTGCTATCGAACTAATCCCTGCATAGCCTTGTCTTTTTACGTATGGCAAAGACGACAACTACCCACGAAGCCGGGCCACCCAACGGCGTGGTGCCAACGGATAAAAAAGACGACCTCAACTGGCGCGAACGATTTGCTGCCCTCGGCAATTTACCCGCCTTTTTTAGATTGGTCTGGGAAGTGTCGCCGGGGTTGTTCATCGGCAACGCAACCCTGCGGCTTATTCGGGCGGCTATTCCGGCAGCAACGCTTTATATCGGTAAACTCATTATCGATGAGGTCGTTACGCTCACTGAGGCTAACGGTAACAGTGACACGCGCTACATATGGTATCTGATAGCGGCTGAGTTCGGACTGGCAATTTTATCGACCGCATTAGGCCGGGCCGTGTCGCTGATGGATGGGCTGCTGGGCGATTTGTTCGCTAACCGCACGTCGATTCGGTTGATGGAACACGCGGCCACGCTCGATCTGGAGCAGTTTGAAGATGCCACGTTCTACGATAAACTCGAACGCGCCCGGCGGCAAACCACGGGCCGAACGGTGCTACTGTCGGGGGTGTTTGGGCAGGCGCAGGAGCTAATCTCCGTTGGCTTTCTGGCGGCTGGTCTGGCTGTTTATAATCCCTGGCTGTTATTGCTGATTCTGGTGGCCGTAACGCCCTCGTTCATTGGCGATAACTATTTCAACCAACGCAGCTATTCGCTTTCGCGTTCGTGGACACCCGAACGGCGCGAACTCGATTATCTTCGTTATGTGGGCGCAAGCGACGAAACGGCTAAAGAAGTGAAAATCTTCGGCCTATCGGGTTTTCTTATCGACCGATTCCGCACGCTCTCGAACGAGTTTTTCCAGAAGAACAAAGCGTTAGCCATTAGTCGGGCAGGGTGGGGCGTATTGCTGACGGGGCTTGGCACGGCGGGCTATTACGGTGCCTACGTCTGGATTGTGATGCGGGCCGTAAATGGGCAGATTTCGCTCGGCGACCTTACGTTTCTGGCCGGGTCGTTCCGGCAGGTGCGGGCGTCGCTCGAAGGTATTCTGCTGCAATTCAGTAGTTTGACGCAGGAAGCCATTTATCTGCAAGACCTGTTCGATTACTTTGCCATTCAGCCGAGTATCGACTCACCCGCCGTTACGCGTCCGTTCCCGAATCCAATCCGCGAAGGATTCGTATTTGAAAACGTTGGATTTAAATATACCAACGCCAACCGCTGGGCCTTGCGAAACCTGAGCTTTACGCTTCAGGCGGGCGAAAAATTGGCTCTCGTCGGCGAAAACGGCGCGGGTAAAACCACGCTCGTCAAACTACTCGCCCGGCTCTACGACCCTACCGAAGGCCGCATTCTGCTCGATGGTTACGACCTGCGCGAGTACGACCTGCTCGAACTCCGGCGCAATATCGGCGTCATCTTTCAGGATTATACCCGCTTCAAAATGTCGGCGGGTACGAATATTGCCGTGGGCGACATAGACGAGCGTACCAACCGTCCGCGTATTCAGGCGTCTGCTGAGCGTAGTTTGGCCGATATGGTTATTGCCAAACTACCCGATGGCTACGAACAGCAACTGGGCCGAAGTTTCAATAAAGGCGTCGAACTGTCGGGGGGCGAGTGGCAGAAAGTTGCGCTGGGGCGGGCGTACATGCGTGATGCTCAGTTAGTTATTTTAGATGAACCCACTGCCGCCCTCGACGCCCGCGCCGAGTACGAAGTGTTTCAGCGGTTTATCAAACTGACCGAAGGCCGCTCGTCGGTAATTATTTCGCACCGGTTCAGTACTGTGCGTATGGCCGACCGGATTTTGGTATTGGAAAACGGCACCCTGCTCGAAATTGGCAGTCACGCCGAACTTCTCGAACACGATGGCCGCTACGCCGAATTATTTGGCCTACAGGCGCGGGGGTATCAGTAGCGGGTAAATTTCGACCCACTGAGTTGTTCGGGACTTATGTCCCGAACGCATTAACAGCGGACGTTTGTCCGCGTATAAAACTTGTTTGGCTAAGGCGGACAAACGTCCGCTGTTAATGTGGTCAGGATAAATATCCTGACCAGCCTTTTTTACTAAGGGGTTAATAATCAGGCGTAAATGGCGTTGCCGTTTGCAGAAACGCGTCGCTGATGGCGTTGGCCCAGAGTTGGGCGGCTTTTTCCTGACCCGACGCGTTCAGGTGAATACCGTCGTAGCGGTCGGTGGGTTGTAGACCCGCGTCGTAGTCGGGGCCGCTGTAGTTGCCGGGCTGGTCGGCTACGGTTTGCTGCACCTGTCGGATGTGCCGTTGCGGGTCGGTAGTCAGAAACGGCGTTTGGCGGTTAACAACCACCGGTATTGTAAAACCAAGCTGAGTGCGAGCCTGTTGAATGATGCCCTCGTAGAAACCAATTAACTGCATCACATCTTTATTTGGAAAATCGTTTTGCCCGTGATCGGCCAGAATTGCCCGAACACCCGTTTGCGGGATGTAGTTGATGAGCGCGTTTTTCAGGTTTGCGTAGGGCATCCCGATAGCCGAACGTACAAAGGGATGCGTGAACGGAACACCCTGAGCCGACTGCCACCACATGGCCAGATTGGTGCCGCCGAAAGCCGCGTTCAGCACCAGAACCGGCACCCCCGTTCGCTGAGCTACTAATTCAGCAAATCTTGACCAGAAATACGGTCCTTTTCCGTAAGGTGCCGGCGCCACGCCCTCACCAAATTGGGTAAAATTCAGACTGGGCAGGTCGTTGGGCGAACCCGTTTGGTTATACCGTTGGTGTTGAAGCGAATCGGTGAGTGGAATCGCCGTGGCCCGGTCGTCGGTGGCGGCTGGTATGGCGTACTTGTCTTCGGAAGCCGCCACGGAATGGCCCATAACCAAAAACACCTCACCTGCTCCTACGCGCCCGACGGTCCAGTTGGCAAGTATAGTGCTATCGTCTGAGATGGCTTGAACATCAAGCTGATACCACCCTCCAACAACGGTCAGCGATCCGGCGAAGGTGGTGGCTTGTGGGCTTGTAACAATTGTCCAGCCGGTGGTTTGGCCGCCGTTGAGTGCCGTAGCGCGGGCCTGAATCCGACTGGTTTGGGCGGGGCAAATGCCGCGAACGGGCAAGCGGGCGCGATTGGCGGTATCGCGCTGAACCACCATACGGTTGAGCGGTAAGCTGAGTTGCGCCTTTACGGGTAAAGAAAGACACAGAAATAAGCAGAAGAGAAAACGTTGCCAGATGACGTACACCTCATTGTAACGAAAAACGCCTGACTTGTTGTGCCACCGGTCGGCATAGTCTGCCGCCACAAGCGCATCCGGCTTAGCAACGACTACGCCGAATCGCGCTAAACTTATATTAATTTACCCAGCACCTCTGGCTCTACGCGGTGGGTGCCATTATAAGCCGTTAGTTGCAGGCCGGGCACGTCTTCCTGCATCCGGCGCATGTAGGCTGCGGCATCGGGAATATCCTTGATAAATTCATCCTGTCGGCCATATACGTAATGCGTATCAACAGCCGCAAGTTTAATCGGGTCGATCACATCGGTTAGGCCGTTTGGAAAGAAACCCGCCCATAGAATGAGCCTGTTGGCACTAACGTGGCCGTGGTTGAGCCATCGGCAGGCGGTAGCGGCCCCCTGCGAAAAACCCAGCAGTGTAATGTGCAGTGTTTGGGGCGAATGGTTCGCCAGCACGTGGTCGTAGAGTGTGTTCAAATACGCCAGAAAGTCGCTGATTTCGTGATCTTTATCTTCACGCGTAAGCCACGACGCCCCCACGCGCTGGTATTCGCCATTGAGGTAGAGCCGCGATAAACCCTCCGGCACAACAACGAACGTCTTCTCGTCGATAAAGCCGGTGAATTTTTGACTGAAATACCGCGCTAACTGCCCGAATCCATGCAGACAGAACCAGACGTGCGTAGTTTGTTCGGTCAATTGGCCGAGGGTATAATAGCGGGCTGTGCGCTGTACGCTAATGTGGTGTTCGTGGGGCATAAGCTACTTTGTCTGGAACCGTGACGATTGCCGGTCGTTCTTGTGTTGTTCGTAAAAAGCCTTGTCAGCAATGTAACACAGCCGTTCGATTTCGGCGTGAACAACGCCCGCTTTATCAACCCATTGCAGTGCGAATGTGCGTTCGGTTTGGCCGTTGGCTGCAACGTCGTGCCGGATGCCATTCAGCAGGTCATCGGTCAGTTCGTAGCGCATAAAAAGGGTAGAGCGGCCCGGCTTCCGAAATCGAATACTGCCCGCTTTATCCCAGACCACATAAGACCGGCCCAGAATCTGCAACAGCATAAGCATATAAAACGGGTCGGCAGCAGCAAACATACTACCGCCGAAAATAGTGCCGACGAAGTTGTAGGTCCATGCGTTCCGACGCAGACGCAGATGTACCTCGCGCCAATCGCCCGACCAGAATAGAATTTTGCCGCCCGTACCGACATACATCGGATACCAGTTCATGATCGTTCGGAACCACCACGATTTGAACGACTCCCGGCGCGTAGTTTGAAGAAAGGCTGGTTTCATGAGGCTACCTGTTTTCCAGCAGTTTATCCGAAAATACCGTCAGGCCATCTACGGCATCAGGGCCGAGTTCTTCACGGATTCGCTGATTGAGCGTTTTCCAGATTTTATGACAGCGTTTGGCAAGCGCGGCCCCGTCGTCGGTCAGAAACAGGCCCTTCCGGATGCTGTCGGTGAGCCAGCCGTTTCGTTGCAGCAATTGTACGTCGCGGCTCATGGCCGACTTTTCGATTTGCAACCGTTTGCCAAGTGCGCCCTGCCGGATGCCCGGTAGCCCGAAGATGTGCATCAGGAGCGCGGCCTGTGCAAACGTTACGCCCTCAGCGGCAAAGGCTTCGTTATAACGGCCCGTGATAATGCGCGACAGCATACGGAGCCGACCGGCAATGCAGTACATTTCAGCGTTCATGTTGTAAAGATTAGTTAAAAAAGTTGCATATACAACTTTTATTTTTAAAATTTCCGCCGTTTTCATCAAAACCCGAAAAAGCCATGACTTTTGAAGCCACCAAAATCGAGCTTTCCAGTAGCCTTCAGACCATTACCGACCTGTTGCCAACATTAACCGACAGCGATTGGAGCCGCCCGCAAAACGGCAAATGGACGGTAGGGCAGGAGTTTGAACACCTGCGCGTATCGACGCAGGGAACCGCCTTTTTGCTCAGTCCCATGAATCGAACCGCGTGGCGGGCAAACGAGCGCGAATCCCGTTCCTACGATACGATTGTTGCCGAATATAAAGCAGCTTTAGCCGCACGGGGGCCAATTACAAACAACGCATTCGGTCCAACGGCGGATTCTGACCACCTGACCGTGGCGAAGCAGGCTGAACGCTGGCAGCAGGTCGTTGAGCAACTGAGGAGTGTAGTCGCGAGCCTGCCTGAAACGGAATTAGATGCGTACACCGTCTGGAAACATCCGTTGCTGGGACCGCTGACGGGCCGCGAAATGCTCTATTTTACAGCGTACCACGCCCGGCACCATCACGCCAGCCTAACCCGCAAGCAGATGGATGTACATTTGTGAAAATGACGCATTTTGCAGCATGATACAGTTTACCGCGCTCCTTCAGAAATTCGATCAGAAAGGCGAAAAAACCGGCTGGACGTACATTGAGATTCCGGCGTATGTAACCGACGCGCTTAGCCCCGGTCGGCGCACATCGTTTCGGGTGAAAGGCCAGTTAGACAATCTTGCCATTCGGTTAGTGGCTCTGCTCCCGATGGGCAAAAACGGCGATTCAGACGCTGCGTTCATTATGCCGATCAATGCCGACATGCGCCGGAGCATTCGCAAAGAAGCGGGCGTTTCGGTGCAGGTCGAACTGGCGATAGACACCGACCCGCTGCCGGTTTCCGACGATTTGCTGGCCTGTCTGGCCGATGAACCAGCCGCGCTGGCGTTTTTTCAGACGTTGCCCAAAAGCCATCAGGTATACTATTCCAACTGGGTTGAAGAGGCTAAAAGCATCGATACTAAAACCAAACGCATCGCGCAGGCTGTTACGGGTATGGCAATGGGCTTAGGTTATGGCGAAATGATTCGGTATTTTAGAAAGCAAAAAGCTGATTGACAAGGTGTAATCAGGAGCAAATAAACTTCAGAATCAATCGTTGCTTATCCTGAAGGTCGTTCCTATCTTTCGCGTAAATTCGTAACCCCGCAATTGTTTGCCCAACTGTACAAACCATTACTTCGATGAAGGCCCTCTATATTTTTGTCCTGTCTGTATTGACGTTTACGGCCTGCAATCGGCAAAACGATGCCGCCGTTCAGCCCGACCGCGCCCGGCGCATGGCCGGAACGTACCAGATCAGTCTGCTAACCATGCAGGCCGGTTCGCAGCCGTCGGTATCGGTGCCGATGCCGCTCCAGTACAATGGTCAGCCATTGCTGTCGGGAGCCATAACCATTACCCGCAAGTCGGAAAACAGGGTCGATGCTACGGTAGCGATGACCGTCAATAAAAGTGCGATCCCGGCCAACGTTGACCCGGCTCTGGTGCAGGATCAAAGCTATACCAGTGAGAATCTGGAAATCCGCGACAACGGTACTGGCTACGATTTATTTGTTGATGGCGATAAAATTGCCCGCTTCGACGACAACACCTTCACCATTCAGCGGGTGGTAGCGAATCCGCAAACGGGCGAGACGTATAACGTTGGTTTGCAGGCTAAAAAGTAATGATATGTAGCTGTTCGGGACTTATGTCCCGAACCTATTAGCTGCGGATATTCATCCGCCAACTAACTATCTGAAGGCGGACGAATGTCCGCTTTTAGTTTGTTCGGGACTTATGTCCCGAACAGCCGACCCCAGTTTTCTCGCTCTTGCAAAGACCAGAGCGTTGGAAAAAATATGCGCTGTTGCTGAACGGGTGGGAGGTAGGTTTGCCAGTTGGTGCCGCCCGTAGCCCGAACAGCATCTGGTTCTTTCTGCAAATACTGCACCGCCGACCGCAGATGCGCCAGTTTCCAGCGGACGTTTACCCGGTGGTCGTATTCGCGCAGGGCGTCGCGGAGGTCGTTGGTAGCTTGTCCGTCCTGTTCCAGTTCCTGAAAACGCCGGTTAAGATTTGTGGTCTGGTAGTTCTCGGCCAACCGAACGAGCGATGCGCCATACTGCTTATCGAACTGCCGCAGGGTCAGCGTTTTTTGCTGCGTAGCCAGTTCAGTGGCTCCGCGTTTCCAGTAGATATAGTCGTATTGGTCGGCAAGGGTATTTGCATTGTCGGCTGGTTCGGTGAGCAGGTTCTGAAAATCGGTCGAGACGATTTCGATTTGCCGGAACTGCACCGATTGAAAGCCGCTCGATGGCAGCAACGCCATTCTGAAGTTCAGAAACTGCTCGCGTTCCATGCCGGTAATCATGACCCCGAACGAGTCTTCGAGCAGGCCGAAGTAGCGGTTGATGCGCTGCATTCGGGCCGTGAAAAACGCACTGGTGAGTGGTTGGGTTTGGGCAATCTGCGCGATTTCGTGCAGAATGAGCTTGAAGTATAACTCGGTGATCTGGTGGTAGGTAACGAAAATCAGTTCGTCAGGGTAGGCCGTTTTTGGGTTTTGGAGCGACAGTAGCGTATCGAGGTGGATATAGTCCCAGTAGGTCAGGTAATCGGCCTGGAGCAGTCCTTCGAGATACGAGGCCATATCCTGCCCCATCGCGGCAAATTTCTGTTCTAACTGGTTAAGTTTATCGGTCAGTGTTTCGGACATCATGGACGCTGTAAACGGGTAATTTCAGCCGCAATTTCAGGAATGATTTCGGGATTACCGATTTCGCCAACTAAGCTAAATACAATAAACACCTTACCGCTGAATTCTTCCTGAAACGACGCAAAGCCAGCTTTCATGCGCTCCGAAACCGAATAATTGCCAAAATTGGCCTTCGCTGTTGTCGGCTTTATCTGAATGCCAAACGCTTTTTCGCCCACAAAGCCGAGGTAATCGACGTCGCTCAGATAGCCAACATCTTGTTGTAGATCAATGTCTAATTTTATCATAGCGTCCATGATTTCAACAAAGCGAGCAGTGGGAAATAGTTTGGGGAGACCACAGCAAATAATGTGTTCCATGCTTCAATTTAGAGAGAATATACAATTGTCGGTATAAAATTTAAATATATTACGTATTTTCGCCCAACATTGTTGCAAAAATGCAAGCGAAAGAAACTCGGCTACGTCATATATTAGAAGGTCAGAATCAGTACGTTATCCCTTTATTCCAGCGTACATATAGTTGGGATGCTAAAGAGTGGCAAATATTATGGGATGATTTAGTAGAACTATTGGAAGGAGATCATTCACGAACTCACTTTGTCGGGTCTATCGTTAGTATGCCAACTATTTCAGTACCCGAGGGAGTTGCAAAATATTTGCTTATAGACGGTCAACAACGCGTAACAACCGTTTTCATACTACTCACGCTTCTACGCAATAAAGCTAAAGAAGTTGGGGAGGGACGACTGGCTGATGAGATTGAAAACACTTTATTGGTAAACTCATACCAAGACGGCGAGGATTATTACAAACTTATGCCTACTCAGGTAGATAGAGTGGCATATAAAGCAATACTGAAAGGGACGCATAAAGATTCCGACAGCCAGATACAACGCGCATATGATTTTTTTGCTCGAAAGTTTAGTCAGAAGAAGCCGGATATTCGTAGGTTAAAAGAACTGATACGGACTAATTTGTCGCTGGTTAGCATCGTTTTGGATCCTGATGACAATCCTCATCTTGTTTTTGAAAGTCTCAATGCCAAAGGGCGGCCTCTAACCCAGTCCGACTTAATTCGTAATTACTTCTTCATGCGCGTTCATGTTTCTCAGCAGGAGGTAATATATAGTAAATATTGGCAACCCATGCAAACAAGATTAGGAGATAACCTAACCGAGTTCATACGCCACTTCTTAACTCGAAAAGGTGCAGTAGTCAAACAGTCAGATGTGTATCAAATTTTAAAAAGCGAAGTTTCGGTCACTAACGCGTTAGAGTATCTAGAACAGTTAGCTCGGTATTCTGAGTATTACAAAAAGTTGCTCGATCCTGCTTTAGAGATTAATAGCAGTATAGAAAATTATCTTCGGAGGTTGAATAGAATCGAGGTTACAACAGCATACCCGTTGCTATTAAACCTTTATTCTGACTATGAAAACAAACACCTTTCATCAGGAGATTTTGTGCAGATGCTACAGGTCTTGGAAAATTATTTGATTCGAAGATTTATATGCGGATATGCAACAAATCAGCTGAACAAGATTTTTCCTGCTATTTATCAAACGCTTGATAAAAACCCGGAGGGGCCAGTCGAAGGTTTGAAGCAAGTGCTCCACACGAAAGGTTATCCCAAAGACGCAGAAGTACTACTACGATTGAAGGATGCTAAACTATACGGAGCAGGAGATCGACTCAATAAGACACGTTTAATTTTAGAAACGTTAGAAGACGAGTTCGGCCACAAAGAGAAAGTCTCTTTTTCTAATTTAACTGTGGAGCATATAATGCCACAAACCTTGACCAGTTGGTGGCAAAATCACTTAGGGACTGAATGGCAGGATACACACGAACTTCTTCTCCATACAATAGGCAATCTCACTCTAACTGCCTATAATTCAGAGCTGTCTAACGACAGTTTTATTGCGAAAAAAGAGCGTTTTGCTCAAAGCCATCTTGAACTTAATGCTTACTTTGAAAACATTCTTGGATGGAATAGCGAACAAATCGAGAGACGATCAGAAAAATTAGCCTTAACAGCTATAGCTATCTGGCCATATTTTGGTAGGGATGAGACAGAGCAGGAATTGGGGCCAGTTACTGGAAGTACCCCCACTCGTTTGTTTATTTTGGGAGAAGAGTTTGAGGTTAAATCCTGGCGGGATGTGCTCGAACACACGCTTAATACAATTGCTTTTCTCGAACCGGAAAAGTTTAGTATAGTGGTAGAAGAATTACCGCATTTTATCTCAAAAAACAATGCAGTATTGCGTAGTGAACGGCAGTTGAATAACGGTTATTTCGTTGAGGTAAATTTGTCTGCTAGACGTATTGAGAGACTTTGCATTCAAGCAATTCAAACGGCAGAGCTGACTATTGACGATTGGAAGGTAACGTTTGTTAGGGGGCACTGAGACTATCTTTAGGGAAGTCTGTACTTTTGCGGCCATGAACATCGAAGATAAAGTCATCATTATTTCGGGGGCTTCGCGCGGAATTGGCCGGGCAACGGCCCTGCTACTGGCCCGGAATGGCGCACACGTAGTAGTCACGGCCCGCTCGGCAGAAGACCTCAAAAAGCTCGAAACCGAACATGCTAACATCGTCGGCGTAGCGGGCGATGTTGCCAACGAAGCCGATATGCAGGCCGTCGTACAAACCGCGCTCGACCGTTTCGGACGTATCGACGTGGTGATTAACAATGCGGGTTACGGCATCTTCAAGAACGTAGACGACATCACGGTGGACGAGTGGGATGCTATCATGGCAACCAATGTGAAAGGTACGTTTCTGCTCACTAAAGCCGCCTTGCCCACGCTAAAAGCGCAGGGTTCGGGACATGTGGTGGTGGTAGCCTCCGACGTAGCGAAGCGGACGTTTGCGGGAGGCTCGCTCTATACGGCCAGTAAATACGCGCAGGAAGCCTTCATGGGCGCACTGCGGAAAGAAGTTCGTCCGTTCGGTATCAAGGTGACGGGCGTGTATTCGGGTTTGGTCGATTCGCATTTCCACGAGAAAGGACACGGCCACGAAACCTCCAAAAACTGGCTCAAAAACGAAGACATGGCCGAGTCGATGCTGTTCATCATCAGCCGCCCCGCCCACGTGGTGATTGATGAATTTATGGTCCACCCGCTGGAGCAGGAGTATTAAGTTAAAAGTGAAAAATGAAGAGTGAAAAATGCTGCCGGAAGACATTTTTCACTCTTCATTTTTCACTTTTAACTCTCCCTACTGGCTCCACTCCGTCGGCTCCCGATCCCACCTGTGTTCCTTCAATTGTTCCAGCAGTTCGGCGGGTAGTCCGGCTCCGTCGCTGGTGGCGATGTTGGACTCTACGTTGCGGAGTTGGCGCATTCCGGGAATGGTCGTGTGTACGTCGGGGTTGCTCAGGATGAAGCGCAGGGCCAGTTCGGGCATGGTCATACCGGCGGGGATGAGCGGACGTAGCGCGTCGGCGTGTTCGACGCTGCTGCTGAGGTTTTCGGGTACGAAATACGTTGATCGCCAATCGTTTGGTGGGAACGTAGTGTTTTTGGTCAGGGTGCCGGTCAGCGTCCCTTCATCGAACGGGACGCGGGCGATGGTGCCGATGTTCAGTTCGCGGCAAAGCGGGAAGAGGTTGTCTTCGGGAGCCTGATCAAATATATTGTAGATGACCTGCACGGCGTCGATGAGGCCGGTACGTAGCGTGTTCAGACTGTTGTCGGGTTCCCAGCGGTTAATCGAGATACCCCACGCCTGCACTTTACCCTGTTGCGTCAGTTGCTGGATGGTTTCTTTCCACTCGTCACGCCCGGCCCAGTCGTCTTCCCAGACGTGAAACTGCATCAGGTCGATGGTCTCTACGTCCAGATTTCTCAGACTTTTCTCCGTGTATTCCACGATATAATCCGCCGGAAATACGTCGTCAATCTGGAAGCCGCGCCGGGAAGGCCACTTGCGGTTTTTGGGCGGAATTTTAGTGGCGTTGTAAAGTCGTTTGTTGGGGTGGTTTTTGATAAGCTGGCCCAGGATTTGTTCGCTGACGCCTTCGCCGTAACCCCAGGCGGTGTCGAAGAAATTACAGCCGAGGTCAACAGAACGGTCGAGGGCGCGGAGAACTTCGGCTTTTTCGGTGCCGGTCCAGCCCGCCAGGCCCCACATGCCGTAACCAATTTCAGAAACTTGCCAGCCAGTGCGGCCAAACGTGCGGTAGTGCATATTTACGAGGTACGTTAGGAGTGCATTATAGTGTATACAGCGATACAAAGCATCGGCAACCGGTTTTGTTTAGGGTTTGGCTATTGACTGATTCCACCTTCGTGCGAAATCCGCGATTTGCCAATCTGTATATAAAACATTTTCCTAACACAGAAAATACTGATTTTTCTCTGTGCAACTCTGCTTTTTACTCTGTGTTCTCTGCGTTTATATTACATGGAATCATCTCTGGCCTATTGCTGACGCGAGGGAGACGCAAAGGGTTGCGTCTCTACGCCGGATGGTTAACTGTAGAGACGCAACCCTTTGCGTCTCCCTCGCGTCAGCAATAGGCTACAATTAATTCAACAGGGTACTGAATAAAAATTACTCCTCTCCTTCCACACTCGGTACGGTCAGCACACTACCAAAAAAGAGAGCGTTTAGGAACAACTTGTTCGTCCCGTACCAGGTTGCCCGGAAGTTGGGGTTGTCAGCGAACAGGACCACGCGCCCGGCTCCGTCGCCACTTGCCAGAATAGCCGCCGACTTCGCCACGCGCTTCAGCGACGCCGGGTGCACGTAACCCCCGATGAGCGGTTTGTCGGTGTATTGCAGCACGGTATTATACGGGCTTTGGCTGGGTTGCAGCATCGTCTGACTGTTTTTGAAGACCGACATGCGCCGGTCTGTAAACCCAAACCCGATGGGGTGGCTCAGGTCAAGATCGGCCTGGAAGATGCTGCCGCCGAGGGCTTTGGCTCCTTCGTAGTTCGTGGCTTCGTCGTAGTTGTAGCGGAGTGAACGGCGAGTAGTGTCGGCGGCTAATAGCTTTTCTTTCGTAAGTCCCTGTTTGATAGCCCATTCGGTGGCCGTTTTGAGCGTAATCAGTGTGCCGCCACTCTGCACCCAGGCTTTTACCTTGTCAGCAATAGTTTTATCGTTCGGATACGCGCCCGATACCATAATGAGCGATGTATAGCGGTTAAGGTTTGTGCGGGGCAGGTTGCTCAGGTCTAACTTTGTAATGGGCATACCTACGCGCTGATCGAGCAGGTGCCATATTTCGCCCGCTTCGTAGGCACTTACGCCGGGGCCTACCAGCAACAGTGCTTCGGGCCTGCGTAGTGTACGCACAGCGTTGCTGCCCAGATCGATGCCCTGCGCACTGAACCCCGACTCAACGCCCCGCACGGCTATGCCTACTTGCCTGCTTACGCGGCTAACCAGTCGAAACAGCGAGTCGGCAGCGAGAGTTTGCTGCTGAACGGGTATTACCAGTGTGCCGTAGCCAAACGCCCGATTTTTGTTGCCTGCCTTGACTGTGAACGGTTTAAAGCTGGTTTTCACGATGGCTCCGCCCGTTTGCAGGGCATACAGGGCGCGGTAGGCGTTGTAATCGCTGACATCAACCAGATAGGCGTAGGGGCTGCGGTCAACGGGCGGCACAGTGGCTGTGAGCGGCCCGGTAATGGCTTTGCCAAGGGGTAGGGCAGGGGCTGCCCCTTTACTGGTAGGGGTGGTTAGTTCGGCATGGGGCAGGCCAAACGCATGAATCAGCGACCACGTAGAAGCATCATAAAAAAGACTGTCGGAATACGTTATCTGCTTCTCAAACGCCGACCGCACCATCAGGTAATTTCGCTGATCGGTGGGCACTACGTAAGCCTGCCCTTTGCGGAACGTTCGTCCGCCCGCCGTCAGGTCGCGGTCGAGTTCATACGTGTCGATCTGGTGCCGACGTAGCAGGTTCACAAATGCGTTGGTGCGAGTCTGGTCGGCGGGGTCGCCAAAAACGTAGCCCTTAACGGTGCTTTGTTTAGCCTGGTTAGCTGCTGCCGTGAAGAAATCCCGGCGCAGTTTCAGCAGCATCGGTTTTTCAGCCATCGACGCCCGCAATGTTGCCAAAGCCGCCGTTAACTGGTTACGAATCGTAAATGCAAATGTGATCGGCACGGTTGTGGTTTCCTGTACAAACCCCCGCGCACTCGCCTGCTCGAACAGAAATCCGGCTCCGCCATAGAAATTAGCGTAGCTGGAGCCGTAGCCGGGGTAAAGCTTGTCGAAAGTTTCTTTGGTAAAATACAGCGACCCGATGCCATTCATGGCCTTCGCGAAGTAGTTGCCGAAAGTTGGATAAACCGTGTCGTATAGATAGGCGGGCACCACGGGGTTGTTGCTGCTGTTCTTGCCGGGGTCGAAATAGAACGTAGCGTTGGTGCCCATCTCGTGATGGTCGACCACCACGTAGGGCATCCACTGGTGAAACCACGCTACGTGGGCCTGTGCTTCGGGATGAGCGCACAGAAACCAGTCGCGGTTGGGGTCGAACCAGTAATGATTCATGCGGCCACCGGGCCATATTTCGTTGTGTTCGCGGTCGAGCGGGTCGGCTACCGACGATTCGCTCTTGTGCATATTGGCCCAATTGGCAAAGCGGTCGCGTCCATCGGGGTTCAGAATCGGCTCCACAAATACGAGCATTTCGCTGAGCCAGCGTTTCACTTCATCGCTTTCCGAAGCAGCTAAGTAATAGGCTGTTAGCAACGTCGATTCACCGCCAGATGGCTCATTGCCGTGTACGTTGGCGCCAATCTGGACAACCAGCGGTACCTCGTCGCCCCCGGCGGCTGTAGCACGTTTGAGGTGATTTTGCCGGATAGTTTCACGGTTTGTGTAGTTAACGGGGCTGGTAAACAGAGCCATAATAAGTGGCCGATGTTCGTAAGTTTGGCCGATGGTTTCAACGTGCACACGGTCGGAGAGTCGGGCCAGTTCGCGGAAGTAGGCCACCATCTGATCGTAGCGGGTCATGTGCGAACTGAGCGGGTAGCCCAAAAACTGTTCGGGCGTCGGGATGGCCGGATTTAGCGGGCCGGGGTTGTTGGCGAAAAAGTAATTGGTTTGGGCCTGTGTCAGACAACTAACAAGGCAAAGGCTGAGAAAAAAGAGGTTGCGTAGCGATTGGCGCATAGTTGACGAAAATTTTGCGGGAAATCGGAAGATAGACATTTCGCCGAAAAATCGTAAATCGTACCCCGAATTCACGTTAAAATATACTATGCTCGTTCGTATTGTTCGGATGACCTTCCGGCCCGACGCCTTGTCCGACTTTCAGGCCATCTTCGATGCCTCTAAACACCGTATTCGGACGTTTCCGGGCAATTGCCACCTGACACTGCTCCGCGACCCCAACAACCCCGCCGTGCGGATGACCTACAGTTTGTGGGTGTCTGCCGACGCGCTTGAAGCCTATCGCCAAAGTGAGTTATTTCGCACTACCTGGGCGGCCACAAAAGTCTTGTTTGCCGAGCGGGCCGTAGCATTTTCGGGAGAAGCGTTGGAAGAGGTGGAAGTAGTTACAAGAAACGTAAGTTCTCAAAATTAATAGCGTTCATTATCACAACCAATCAAATTACTGGCTTCGGTCAAGATGTTGGGCGTAGTATATAGAGGGTGCCGAAATCTCTGTACAAAAGATTTAAGTATTGAAAAATCGTCATTAGTATATTTGCTGAGTCGTTTGTGGCTGCTGATGCGTTTTGGATCAACTGACCCAACTACCAGCAAAACAATTAGATTGGTATCAATTATCAGTCCCCGGCTATCACTAAACAGGCGTTGATTCATTACTAAACTCTCTTATTTTCATAGATTCAACTTCACCAGTAGTAGAGTTGATACGAAAAACCTTAAATCTTCTTTTCATTTTTGGTTGAAGGAACGCCACAGTCTGAGAGTCGTTTTCCACTGGGAAACTCAACGTAATGAGCCATACCTGCTGCTCAGGCTCGTACTCTACTTCTTCAATAAGCTCGCCCTGAATCTCCGGATATATGTCCCGATAAAAGTTCAAGGCACTCTTTGCCGCTTCTTTTACGCCTACAATTTCCATAAATCTGTCATTTATTCGTAAAACTAAGCAAACCTGAGCAAAAGTTCTCAGCGAATAGCATCGCGTACCCGGATGGTGTACCATAGCGATAGCCCGACGCAAATCAGCCGAACTCCGTTGCCAAGCATCCAGATTAAACCCTTGCGGTGCGCTTCGGTTTCGGTAAGCGTCAGTTGGCCGATAAACAAATCGAGATTCAATGAAAGTACAATCCAGGCCGTTAGCACGAGCGCGATTGTGCCCCAAATAGCCGCCCGCCCTAAGTCCCGACCTGCCTGCTGCCGGGCGGGATTAGCGGTGAAGCAGCATACAATCAGCACGATAACGGCTACTTGTGTGATGGGCACATAGTAATGATATTGAATAACTACGGTGTAATAACGGTTGTATGCTTGTAGCACGTCGAGGGGAGCCACTAACCAATTGGGCATTAAAATCACCTCTTCATACAGATTGCCGAAGAACCAGAGTGCCAGGCCAAACAGAGCGAAATTGAGCCAGCGGAGCGTTGTTTGCGTTTTCATGGGGGCAAAGTTCCGCTGTGGAGCGATGGCAAAAATTGCCAAAACGCAAGAAAAGATATAGCCTCATCGCTTTTTGCCCCGAACCCGGCTCAACGTGTGTGGCGTAATGCCCAGAAATTCGGCGATGAATTTGAGGGGAGCGTTTTGGAGTAGGATTTTCTCGCGGCTAATGCGTTCATAACGGGCTTCTGCCGATTCGGCCTGGAACGAGACAATCGTATTAATCAGTTGAACACTAACATCTTCCCAGAGTTTGCGGCCAAACTCCTGCCAAATCGGCTTTCTACCATACAGGTATTGCATGTCGGAATGGGCAACAACAAGCAGGGTCGTATCGGCCAGGGCTTGTACCGAAAAACGGGTAGGACGCTGGTCGCGAAAGCTGGCCAAATCGCAGAACGATTGCCCATCGACAGCTAACCAGGCTGTATGCTCCTGCTCGTCGGGCGTGGTCTGGAAAACGCGCAGGGCACCGCTCTCGATAAATACAAATTCGCCATTGATCTGCCCCGGACGGAGGTAAAATTGCCCTTTCGCCAGCGTTCGTCGGTGGGTTCGGCTGCTGACTTCGGTCCAGTCGACATCGGTCAGCGGCACGTAGGTTTCGATAAAATCACGCCAGATTTGCATCGTCACTCGTTTTCGGTTGCTGCGTGTTCCAGGCCATCACTGCCACCATTGCCAGACAGGCCGCGAACCACGCAAACGGGAGTCGTAAATCGAGCAGCGACAACGCGCCGAACACGAGCGTAGTGCCAAAACTGGCAAGTCCCTGCAACGCCTGATTGATACCGAAGATTTCGCCCCGGTCGTCGTCGCTTGTGCGTTGCGCCATCAATCCCTCAATCAGCCCCTGAATCAGAGAGAGCGTCAGGCAATCGAGCGTAACGAGTATGTATAACCAGACTACCGACGTACCAATCAGGCCGTAAGCTGCCAGCACGGGAGCACCCAGACCGGCCAGCCAGATAATGGCCCGACGCTGGTTGATGCGGTCGGCTGCGTAGGTGTAAAATACGTAGCTGATGACTACGCTCAGCGCACCGAAATACATGAAAAAATAGGAGATGCCCCTGGCGTCTAAGCGCAGTTCGCCGAAACTGGCGTAGGTGACGAAGTAGAAATAGTAGCCGGTACTGAACGTTAGGGCCAACTGCATCAGTACCAACTGTTTCAGCCCCGGATACTTTTGGTTCTTTGCCAGTAGCCTCATCCAGAGCGTTTGCACGTTTAGGGATTGCATCACTTCGACTTTCAGCACAGCGGTATCAACGCCGTTGCCCGATTGGCTCGGTACGTTCGCCATTGTCTCGCGTAATGTCCAGCTCAATAGCATATTCAGTGCCGACAGTATCACGGCCATCAGCACTACCACCCGCGCCTGTTCGCCATCGACCACATCGAATACGGTCAGCAGAAAACCCGCAGCCGCCGGGCCGATTACAAAACCGAGCGAGATAATGGCCCCTTCGATGCCGAGGTTTTTAAACAGTTCATCTTTGGGCGAGATGTCGGTAATGGCCGAGCGCACGGTGGCATACATGCCGTTGGTCAGGCCATCGCTCAGCCGGTTTGCCAACTGTGACCCCAGCCGAACCGGCAGCAGCAGACAATCGGCCAGAAACGTGCCAATGGCCGAAATAATAAAAATAGGCCGACGCCCGTAACTGTCCGACAATTTACCCAGCAGAGGAGCCGAAAATAGCTGAACGCCCAAAAACAAACCCGTACCGAGGGCCAGCCAGAGTTGTGGGTAGCTATGACCTTTTACAAACTCGGGCAGTACCGGCCCAATGGCCGAGCCAACGATAACGTCGATAAAAATAATGGCGTAAATATGTAACAGTCGGCGGTCGCGGAACATACAGGTGTAGGCTATGTTGTAAAGCTACGACGAATGGCCCGGTTTTATTCGGCTATTTCCTGTGGTTTAGCTTCGGCTTCGTGCGCGGCTTCTTCGGGCAGATGCATGACCCGGTAGGCCAGCACTCCCATTGCCAGAGCATAAAACGCAAACGGAGCGCGGGGTTCTAACGCTGTCAGGGCGGTGGTGGCTACTGCCGTAGCAAAACTTGCTACTCCGCCCAATGCCTGCGTGTTTCCAAACAAACTGCCTTGCCCGTCGCTCCTGGCTATAACCTTCGACATCAGCCCTGAAATCAGCCCCGCCAGCAAACCGATGGTCAGTGCATCGGCAGCACCGGCAATGTATAACATAGTTACGTTGCTACCGGCAAAGGCGTAAAGAGCCATTGTGCCAATACCCGCTAAGCTAACGGCAATCAGCAGTTTACGCTGGTTGACATGCTTGACGATAATCTGAAAAAATACCAGATTGACGGTTAGGTTCAGCAGGCTGTGGTAAATAAAAAAGTACGACGCCTGACGGGGTGTCAGACCGAGATCGCCCGTGACTAAATAGGCAATGAAATAATTGTAATAGCCCAGCGAGGCCAGCGACAGCAGTTGCAGAATATAAATGGATTTGAACCCTTTTAACTGCTTATCGACGTCGGATAACTGATTCCAGAGTGTTATTACTTTCACGGCATTGAACGCTTTTTCTTTCAGTTCGGCCCTGTTGAGCGGCTCGGTATCTTCCTGACAGGTTTCTTTGAAAATCAGCGTCAGGCCAATGTTGATGAAGGCGAGTATCACCATCATACTAACCAATGGCTGCGGGTCGTAACGGGCCTGGGGCAGCATGATGATTAGCACACCGCCCACAGCAGGCCCGAAAACGGCACCCAACGCCGTAATACTGCCCTGAATGGCGGTTTGTTGTACTAAATCTTTCTTATCGGCAATATCGACCACCGCCGACCGCAGCACCGACGTCATGCCGTTGGTAGTGCCCTCGAAAGCCCGATTACTGAGGTAGCCCCAGGCTTTTACCGGAAACAAAAACAGCGACGCCAGCAGCGAACCTATGGCTGTACCAATCAGTACAGGCTTGCGGCCCCGCTTATCGGAAATGGCTCCCAACACAGGCGAACAAACCAATTGAAGACCCAGCAGCAGTGCGCTTCCGGCCATTACCCAAACCGTTCGGGCGGGCAGGTCCTGTGTGTATTTGTTGAAGAGTGGCCCCAACCCTCCCGTAATCACGGCGTCGATGAAGGTAATACCGTAAATTAGTGCTAATCGTGGGTCTTTGAACATAACGTTGTGCAAAAAACTGGCCCACCGAGTGGCGGGCCAGTTGATTAGGTAAACGCGATGTAAATTGAATTGGCTTGGCCCGTTGGATAAGTTAGGCCAGTTTATTGCCTACCATACGGTCATACACGTCGTCGAAATCGGCGTTTCTGCTCTGCCGGTAATGGTCGGCATGGTAGCGGTCGAGCTTATCCAGAATGTGAACCAGCAAGGCTTTTTCGCCATCGGTGAGCGAACTATAAGCCACGTCGGCCACGCGGTCCATAACCGGAAATGCCCGCTGGATACCGGCCAGACCTTGTTCTGTAATGCGCAGTCGCTTAGAACGCCGGTCGTGTTCATCCGGAAATTCTTCCACGTAACCCATAGCCATCAGCCGATTAATTACGTCGATGCCCGATGCAAATTCGGCCATCATTTCGTAGATCAGCTCACTCTTTTTAGGCGTTCCCATCTGCACCAGTACAATCAGGTACACGGGGTCATCGATGCTCCTGAAGTCGAGCGGCTGCATCGCCTTTTTCGAGTACAGATAAGCGTACTTCGCCATGCGACCAACCAGCGCACCCAGCCGGGCTTCTGGCCGAATAGCAATCAACGATTTATTCGCTTTCCCAGTCAGGCTTTCTACCCACTGCTCGTCGCGCAGGCCGTTTTCTTCCGTAACGGGGTGGTGGTGTTCTGACGGAACCACCTGTGTATGTTCAGTTAAATAGTGCAGGCAAAACCCCGCCACATCGGCCTCGGTCCGGGCTTCGCTGTAGGTTGCCCACGCATTTACAAGTTCGATAAGTCGTCTCTCTCCCTGATCCATAACGCTATGATGTCGTACTGATTACCATCTATTAAACGTGAATTCATTACGAAAATAAAATATTTTTCGTTCTACTAAAACAATTACTACAAATCCGTAGTAATATTGCAGTGTAAAATCATAAAAACTATGATTGCGGAATTAAAATCAGCCGGTAAAGAGTACAAAACCGGCGATCAGACTATTGTGGCATTACAACCAACTACGCTGCAATTAAACGAGGGTGAGTTGCTACTCATCATCGGGCCGTCGGGGTCGGGTAAAACTACCCTTCTGTCGTTGTTGGGCTGTGTTATTTATCCAAGCTATGGCGACTTGTGGGTCGATGGCGCACACGTTAACAAGCTGAAAGAAACGGCCTTAGCCAAACTCCGGCTCAATACCATCGGGTTTGTATTCCAGAATTTCAATTTGCTGGCTCCGCTCACTGCCGAGGAAAACGTGATGATGCCCCTGCAACTACAGGGTGTTGGCGGCTCCGAAGCCCGCGACCGCACCGAACAGGCCCTGAGAACGGTTGGCATGACCGACCGGCGCAGGAACCTGCCCAAACAACTGTCGGGCGGTCAGCAGCAGCGCATCGCCATTGCCCGCGCCTTAGTCACCAACCCCAAACTCGTGCTCTGCGACGAACCTACGGCATCGCTCGACAAAGATTCGCTCGGTATTGTGATGCACGAACTACGCAATCTGGCCGACGGCGGCAAATCCGTCGCCGTGGTCACGCACGACCCGCGCCTGAAGCAGTACGCCCACCGGATTGTGGAGGTGGATAATGGAATGGTAAAAGAAGTGTCAACTTTTAACGAATAATGCTGATGAAACCTGTTCCCTTAAACGCAGAGAGAAGAGAGGAATGCGCAGAGTGCGCCGAGCTTTTCTTTGCGCCCTCTGCGAAAATCTCCTTTCTCTCTGCGTTTATTATACTTCTATTAACATCCTGTTCCAGCAAAGAGTCCAAACCCGCCGAACAGCAGGATAGCGTCCGCACGGTGCAAACGCCGAAGCGCATCGATGAAGTAGTGGGTATTGCTGTGATTGAACCGGCGGCCCGCATCAGTCAGCTATCTGCCGAAACGGGCGGATTGGTCAAACGTATCAGTGTCAATATTGGCGATCAGGTGAAAAAAGGGCAGGTTGTCCTGACGATGGACAACGCTGTTGAAACGGCCCAGCTTCGGCAGGCGAACGTAAAGATCAGCACCCAGCAGGACGCCATCGAAACGGCCCGGCAAAACGTACAGACACTGCGCGTACAACTCCAGAAAGCCGAAGCCGACCTCAAACGCAACCAAACGCTATTTACTGGAAATGCCCTGACCAGGAAGGAGTTAGATGATTCGCAGTACCAGGTCACGAACCTGCAACAGCAAATTCGGGCGTCGGAAGCGCAGGTGCGGCAGGCCGAGAGCCAGATTGGTTCGCTACGTGCCGACATTCAGTATGCCAACACGGTAGCGGGTCTGAAAACGGTGAAGGCTCCCGACAACGGTACGCTGTTGAGCCTCGACGCCAAAGTAGGGCAGTTTCTGACCAGTAACCAGTCTATCGGTGATTTCGCCCCCGCCGGGCCGCTTGTGGCCGTCACGGAAATTGACGAACTGTTTGCGCTCCGGGTGAAAGTCGGTCAGAAAGCCTACGTTCGGCCACAAGGTAGCGACGAACGCCTGACGACCGGTACGGTAGTGCTGACCTCGCCTTATCTCCGCAAAAAATCGCTCTTTTCCGACAACGCGGCCAACCTCGAAGACCGGCGCGTTCGCGAAGTGCGGGTACAGTTAGACGACCCCGGCAAGGTTATCATCGGGGCAAGGGTAGAGTGTGTGATCTCTGTCAACTAAATAGTTATGACACAGAGATACGCGGAGGAACACGGAGATACACAGAGAAAATGTTTGCTTTCCTGAAGAATACCTCTGTGTATCTCCGTGTTCCTCCGTGCAGCTCTGTGTCCCCAAAAATCATGCTACGAACAGCTTTCAAATTCATCCGCTACGACAAGGCAAAGTCCTTCGGGGCGTTGGCGGGCATTGTAATCTCGGTGTTCCTGGTGGGGCAGCAGGCGGGTATTTTTATCTTCCTGACCGACGCCATGCGGAGCATTGTCGACAATAACAGAGGCTACATCTGGGTCACGGACGAAACCACTACCAACGCCAATCAGCTTAGCCTGCTCGATGTCAGGAAGGGCAACGAAATTGCGTCGCTGCCGGGTGTGGAGCGGGTGTATCCGGTGGTGATAGCCGGTGCCGGAGCCAAGTTTGCCAACGGCGAAACGGGCGGATTTTCGCTCATCGGATCGCAGGCACCCAACTTTGTGGGTGGCCCGTGGCGGCTCTATACGGCCAAACCGCAGGACATGCTGCCCGATGGTGCGCTCATCACCGATTTTTACGATGCAAAAGCTCTCGGCGGACTAAAACCCGGCGACTATTTTGAGGTGAACGGCAAGAAAGTCTATAACGCCGGGCTAACACGTGGGGCGCGGAGTTTCGGCGGGGGACTGCTGGCTTTCACGACCATCGAACGTGCCCGCTACTTAGCCAATGTACCAACCAATAAAGTGAGCTTTTATTTGGTGAAACCGAAACCGGGCGTAGCCGAATCGAAGGTGATCCAGGTCATCAACCGGAGCATCAATGGCGTGCGGGCCTGGAACGCGCAGGAACTGTCGACCACCACCGTCAAAACCGTACTGGCGACCAATGGCATTGCCGCATCGTTCGGGAGTTTGATTGGGTTCGCGATCATTTCAGGGCTGGTTATCATCGGGTTAACGCTCTATTCAGCCGCCATCGACCGCATCAAAGACTACGGCACGTTAAAAGCTATCGGGGCCACCAACGGCTACGTCAGTCGCCTGATTATGACTCAGGCTCTGCTGTTTGCCATTGTGGGGTACACGGTTGGCCGGTTTATGGTCGAGGGCTTTCGACTTGGTATTGCCGAGTCGGGCACCCTGTTTTACTTCCCGGTCTGGTTCGAGTACGCGCTGTTTGTGGTTACGCTGGTGATCTCGCTGGGCGGCAGCGTATTTGCCATTCGTCGGATTATTTCATTAGAACCGGCTTCGGTATTTAGGGGATAAAATCATTGAATGATTGACTGGTTGAATGATTGAGTGTGATAGCAGGGCATCATGCTTCCAGTTGATTAATCGCAAATAGCCATGAAAAAGATAGGTGTTCAGATTGCACTGATGATGTTATTTAATCACTCATTCAGTCAATCATTCAATCCTTCAGTTAGTCAATCATTCAATCGTCTTACCCTCCCGCAGGCGTTGCAACAGGCGCAATCGAACCGGCTGGAGTTGACAAATCAGCAACTGCAAACGCAGATTACGGAAAGCGATGAAACCCGCCGACGTGCCCGCTGGCAACCGCAGGTGAACGCCGGAGCTGATTTTCGCTGGAATACGCAAATTCAGCGAAACATTATCAGGGGGGGCTTTACCGGCACCGGCACCGATCAGGTGCTGCAATTTGGTACGCCCGTCAACAACGTGCTGAACGTGCAGGCCGAACAAAAAGTCTACGACGCGCAGAGCCGCATCGACCGGCGCATCAACCGGTTGAACGTTGACAATCAACAAGCTACGCTCGAAAAGCTGAAAGTCGATGTGCGACAGCAGGTAACGGAAGCGTATTATCAGGCCGTGTTCAACCGCGAAAAACAGCGGCTGTCGGAGCAGGCAAAAATGCGGGCGCAAAGCTACCTCGAACAGGCACAAACCCGACTACAGGCCGGAACACTGCTCAAAACCGACCTCGACCGCTTCGCCCTCGACCTGAGCAATGCCGACCTGACCCTCCGAAACGATCAGCGCGACTATGCGCTGAGTCTCGATAACCTGCGCTACCGCATCAACAGTCCGCAGGCTGTTGAACCCGCCGATTCGCTGGGGCGTTGATTGCGCAGTTTCAGGCGCAGGAACTGGCTACGGGCGAACGCATCGAACTGCGGCAGGAGGAACTAAGCCGACAGGTGAATGAATTGAATCAACGGCGCGAACAGGCTCGGCTGGCTCCGGTCATAACGGCCTATGGTGCGTATTTCGCCCAGCAGTTTGCCGATACGTTCAACCCATTCCAGAGCGGCACCTGGTTTCCGTACAACTACGTCGGTCTGCGGCTGAACGTACCGATTTTCGACGGTCGGCAAACCCGGCTCAATCGTCAGGATTATGTACGCCGGGTGCAGATCAACCAGAATACCATTCAAAGGCTCCGCAACGATTTTGACTACGAAAGTCGGGCGGCCCGCAACACGCTGGATCAGGCCCGCGAAAACCTGATTGAAACGCAGAAAAACATTGTTCAGGCACAGCAGATTCTGGCTGTTGACCGCGTTCGGTTCGATGCCGGTACGCTCGTTCTGGCCGACTTTCGCAATAGCGAATACGCGCTGCAACAAGCTGAAAACAATTATCTCCGCGCCATTTACGACGTGCTGTTAGGACAGTTGCAGGTACGGCGGGCGTTGGGAACCCTGTAGAGACGCGAAGGGTCGCGTCTCAGGAACCGGATGGTATGGTTGGGTTTACCAAATGGGTTTCGCCTGCCGGATGGTTTCGCCTACCAGATGGTTTTACCTGCCGGATGGGTTTACCTGCCGGATGAGGAGACGCGAAGGGTCGCGTCTCTACGGTGAAGCGTTACTATGTGGCGGACTTCTCGTCTGTAGGGTAAAAAATGAGCCAGAAGCGATTTGCGGATCAGTATCGAATAGAATCTACGCGGTTGGCGGAATACGATTATGGGTCAAATGGAATGTACTTCATCACCATTTGCACGAAAAATCGTGAATGCCGTTTTGGTGAAATCATAACCGATTCAAATGGGGAATGGTTTCTCCAACCAACACCCATTGGGCAGCGTGTGCTGGAAGGCTGGCACGCCATCTCTCACTATCAACCGTATGTTTTGCTGGATGTCTTTCAGCTTATGCCCAATCATTTGCACGGTGTTCTGTGGATATGTAAGGACAACTATGAGGGTTGGCAACCGAACGTGTTTGGACCTCAACGGCAAAACCTGGCTTCCATTGTCCGAGGATTTAAATCTGGCGTGAAGACGTTTGCGACAACTAATGGTCTCGTCTTCGATTGGCAACCCCGCTATTATGACCGGGTCATTCGCAATATCGACGAACTGAACCGAATACGACAATACATAGATGCAAACCCTTACAATTGGTATAAAGATCAGGATAATAGCGAGAATCTATATATGTAGAGACGCGACCCTTCGCGTCTCAGGCACCGGCAGGCAGAATCATCCGGCAGGCAGAATCATCCGGCGGGGAGAACCATCTGGTAGGCAAGACCATACCATCCGGTTCCTGAGACGCGAAGGGTCGCGTCTCTACAGGTGGTCAGAACTGTAATACGTAGTACTGGCACAGAAATGTCTGGCCGAACTCGTGGATGATTTTCTGATAGGTTGGCACGAAGCCGTAGCGTTCGTAGAAACGCATCAGCGCGGGGCGGGTGGCGTCGGTCTCTAACTGAATTTCGTGGATGCCCCGTTTCAGGCACTCGGCCCGGCAGAAATCGAGTATGGGCGCAAACAGATTCTGCCCGGCAAACTGACGCCGAATGGCTACTTTATGGATGAACCCCGCCGTATTATCAGGTACGTCGGCGTAGTAAAGCGGGTCTTTCCACTGCAGAATGAACGTTGCAGCCGGGGTTTCGTCGGCATACAGCACATAAGCATTATCGCGGGTGTAGACATCGAAAAGGTTTTCGGGCGTGAGCGTATCGATCTCCCACATTTCGTGGCCGTTATCGGCGAGCCACTGGCCTACTTCGCGAACAATCGACAGAAAAACATCGGGTTGGTCGTTACAAAAGCGAACTGTCATGTTGCAAGTTTACGGCAGTTTTTGTTGGTTGCCGTATGGTTGATTATAATTCAAAAGAATGGCTTAGAACCATTTTTTCATTAGACAAGGGCGATACGGCCCGTAAGCTGGGTCCTTCGCTGCTTGGTGTACTCGTCTACAGTACGGCTGTAGCGTATTTTATCATCGAGTACGTTCACCCCGGCCCCGATTCCGATCTGAAAAATGGAGCTATCATGCACTCGCTGCTGGGCTTTGTCATTTCAATGCTGCTCGTATTTCGCACCAATACGGCCTACGACCGCTGGTGGGAAGGCCGCAAAGCGTGGGGAAGCCTGACCAACAACTCGCGCAATTTAGCTATAAAACTGGCGCATATTCTCGGTGAAGCCGACACCGCCGACCGACAGTTTTTTCGGGCCATGATTCCCAACTACGCGTTTGCGCTGAAAAATCACCTGCGCGGTCAGGCCCGGCCCGACGAGTTGGTAGCCTGCCCCGGTTTCGACCCCGCTTCGGTTGATTTGCAAAAACACCAGCCGAATCAGGTGGCGATGCGGCTTTTCGGAAAAATGGACGAATTATATCAGCGGGGCGTTATCCGGGCCGAGCATCTGCTGGTGCTTAATGCTGAATTCCAGTCGTTTACCGACATCTGCGGCATTTGCGAACGCATCCACACCACGCCCATTCCGTACTCGTACTCGTCGTTCCTGAAAAAGTTTGTGGCCCTCTACTGCCTCACGCTGCCACTCGGTTATGTGCTGTCGCTGCATTACTGGGTCATTCCGGTGGTGCTGATTGTGTTCTACGTGCTTGCCAGTTTAGAACTCATCGCCGAAGAAATCGAAGACCCGTTCGGCACCGACGCCAACGATCTCCCCACCGACCGCATGGCAACCAACATTCGGAATGCCGTAGGCGAGTTATTGTAGTTCCCAGCCAAATGTCAGCCCTGCGTTAACAGTGGTGAAAATCATTCTCATCTTACTCTCCACTCACCACCTCGCTCAGGGCCGAAACGCCGTTTTCGTTGAAGGCTTCGATGGCGAAGTAATACGGTACGCCCACGTTCAACGCCCGCAACTCGAAGGGACTGGCCGTGTCGTGGTGGGCCGAACGCGGCCCGGCCTGATCGTGAAAAAACTGGTAGGTCTGGTAGAGCTTATCGGGTGCGATACCCCAGCGGATGTTGTAGCCCGTTGCGCCGGGTACTTTGCCCCAGCTAATGTCGGCGTTGCGCTGGTCTTTCTGGCGTTTTACGGTCAGGCCGGGGGGCGTGGCGGGGGCTTTGCCAGTGCCGGTGCCAAAGACCCGGAAAGCGTTGATGCTGAGGTGTTTTCCGGCAGTGTAGACGTGTTCATAACGCACATACCGCGCCCGCACGGGTTTGCCATCGGCCCGAACCGAAATCTCAACGTAAGCGCAGGCATGGTCTTTTTTGGGTTCTTTCGTCAGGTCAGCTACGGTTTCCCAGCGTTTGCCATCCAACGAAGTCAGAATTTTAAATTGGGTGTAAACCGTTGAATCGGAGTCGAAAATATCGAGTTTGTAGTCGAAATAATCGACCTGCACGGCCCGGATGTCAGCTTCTGCGCCGAGGTCGGTGGTAAGCGTTTCGCCTGATTTGTTTTGCCCGGCCACCCAGAACGTGCGCGGGTTCTCGTCGGCCACGCGGTCGGCGGTAACAGTGTCGGTGGGGGCAGTTGCCAGCGTAGACGAGGCCGTTACGGGTTTACGGTAATTGAGCAGCATCCAGCCCGTGAAGAGTTCGTCGCGGTTTGTCCATTTCCCGGTAGGCAGGTAGTGCGGGTAATCGCCGAATCGGGTGTTCACGTGCATCTGATCGTCTTTGTCGAAACCGGCGGGATTCATCACAATGCGCCGTTCCATACCCCAGTTCACGCCAATCCAGGTGGTGCCGGTATTCCAGTAGTTGCCGTAATTGTCCTGAAACGTGTTGCCGTGGCCGCAACCCGTCGCAAAGCCGCCCGGCTTGTAGGCAATGGGGTTGTAGGGCGCGTACTCGAACGGTCCCAGCGGGTCTTTGCCTACATACGTGCCGTTGCCATACACATTGTATTCAGTGCCGGGTGCGCCATATTGCAGGTAGTATTTGCCGTTGTATTTGGTCATCCAGGCTCCTTCCGTAAACGGCTTGAACGGGTCGGAGTGGTTCGGGCCGAAGCGTTCCCAGCCGTGTTTGTAAGGATCGAGCCAGAACATGGCCTTGTAGGCTTCAGCGGGATTGTTTCCGGCGTAGGTGAGCTTGCGGCTTTTGTCGAGTTCGGCCCCGAAAATCGGGTACACGTTCGAGGAACCCCAGTACATATACCACTTGTCGGTGTCGGGGTCGTGGAAGAGGGCCGGGTCCCAGGGACCGATGTCTTTGGGCAGGCGCGGCAACCAGCGGTTGTAAAACTTGAGTTTACCTTTCTCCGGCTCGGTCGAGATGAAAATGGGCCGTTGCTCGAACGTACTTTGAAACAGATACAGCGTATCGCGCACCGACAGAGCCGCCGGGGCACACATATCTTCCATCGGCCATTTATCGGGCACTACGTACCGCCAGTTGCTGAGGTCTTTCGAATGCCACCACCCGCCCTGAATCGTCACGAACAAGTAGTACTCCCCTTTGTGATTGATAATAACGGGGTCGGCCCCGGAGCGGTACGAAACCCGCTCGTTCATCTGCTCAAAATTATACCGATAACTAATGTCCATCGGGTTGCAGTAGGTCCGGGCCGGGCTGCGGTCAGCCGCGTTCGGCTGCTTCGGCGTTTGGGCCGTGGCAAATGCGGAGAGCAGGCACAGGGCAAGGAGCAGGCGTAACGTGTTCATAAGGCGAAAGTAAAGGTTTTTAAGAGCCAACCTTTCGGTAAAATTATTCCAGTTTTACCAACATTACGGGCGATAATAGCTTCTAATTAGATAATTACCATTCAGTCATGGAAACTCAGCGAAACGAATTAAAAGACAAAGTAGCTTTGGTTACGGGCGCAGGGTCGGGAATCGGCAAAGCAGCGGCCCTGCTCATGGCCCGCGAAGGAGCAAAAGTGGCCGTGTTGAGCCGAAGCAGCGATGAGGTCGATCAAACGGCCAACGAGATTCGACAGGCCGGGGGCGAAGCCCTGTGCGTTACCGCCGACATCTCGAAAGTCGAAGACATGCAACGGGTCTATGCCGACATCGAACAGCAGTTTGGGCGGTTAGACATCGTGTTTGCCAACGCGGGTATCAACGGCGTGTGGGCACCGCTCGATGAACTCGAACCCGACGAGTGGCAAAAGACCATCGACGTAAACCTGAACGGCACCTTCTATACCGTCAAATACGCGCTGCCATTGCTGAAAAAGCAGGGCGGCTCTATCATCATCACGGCGTCGGTAAACGGCACCCGCATTTTTAGCAACACGGGCGCAACGGCCTATTCCTGCACCAAAGCCGCGCAGGTAGCCTTCACGCAGATGGCCGCACTCGAACTGGCGAAACATCGCATTCGGGTCAATGTGGTATGCCCCGGTGCTATCGACACCAATATTGACGACAGCACCGAAAAACGCGCCATCGATCAGGCTAAAGAACCGGTCGAGTTTCCCGAAGGCAAGATTCCGCTGACCGACGGCAAGTCGGGAACCAGTAAACAAGTGGCTGATTTAGTGCTGTTTCTGGCGTCTGACCGGGCCAGCCACATCACCGGCACGCCCATCTGGATCGACGGTGCCGAATCGCTGCTGATGGGCTAATTTTTTTTGACCGAACATCAGCTTGCCCAGCAGATGGGCCGCGAACGATGGTATGCATCGTATAAAACCCGCATCTGTCGGGTAGAACGCGATTATTTTTTTTGAAGCAGACTGAACCTTTATAATTTATAACACTGTTACAGATTCGTGAATCGAAAAGCAATTTATCAGGAAGATTTAAAGGCCGATATTCTCCGGCACACGCTGGCATTGGCTGGTGAAGAAGGCTGGCCCGGTGTATCGACCCGAAAAATTGCGGATCGGCTTCAAACCAGTACAACAGCTATTTATCATTATTTTGGTAGTAAAGAGGCTATTCTGGAAGAACTTCAGCGCGAAAGTTTTCGCCAACTGCGCGACATCCTGATCGTGGCATTGGCTGAACGGGATGGCAAGCCTAAAAAGCAACTAAAGGCTGTTTCGCTGGCAATGCTGCACTTCGCACGGAATAACCCTGAGCGATATGCGCTGATGTTTAACCTCGACGGAGCGGTATGCCGGAACGATGCCACGCACGAAGCCGCCGAAGGCATGACACAGATTCAGACAGTGTTGCGGCAACTGACCGACGATGACGTTGAATCCGTGTTTGTGCAGTGGTTTGCTATGATGCAGGGCTTTGTTGCACTCGCGCGGCACGATTGTAAGCCCGAAGCTACAGGCCGGTTCGAGCGGCTGATCGATGAAGCAATTAGTCGATTTATTAAGGGGCTGTAATTTTTTTAAGCATTTAAAAACAGTGTTATAAAAAAAACCAATGATTTAAAATTATGAAAACTAAACGATTTATTCTGACAGGACTGCTCGGACTGCTATCGGTACAGTTCGGTACGGTAGGCGTGTTAAAAATCATCGGCTTTGCACCACTCTACCAGCAACTCGCCACGCTGCACGTTGATCAGACAGGCGGTTTGCTCATTGGTATTGCCGAGGTGTTGGGGGTTATTGGTCTTTGGATCCGGCCTACGCGCCGACTGGCCTTGCTGGGCTTACTACTGCTGTCGGTTTCTGCCATTGCTATACACGTCGGAGCCGTTCGACCTTTTCAGGAGGCAATTCCGGCAACAGTAGCTACGGTTTTGTTGTTAACAGCACTGTTACCTATTGAGAGAGAATCATACCTGTGAAAGCCATTCAATTTACGCAAACCGGCGGGCCAGACGTTCTGGCTCTCGTAGACCTGCCCACACCAACGCCTAAAGCGGGTGAAGCTCTTGTTCGTCATACTGCTATCGGCATTAACTACATCGACACCTATCACCGCAGCGGCCTGTACCCGGTACCGTTGCCCTACGTGCCTGGCAATGAAGGCGCGGGCGTAGTGGAAGCCGTGGGCGAAGGCGTTACGGTTGTAAAACCCGGTCAGCGGGTAGGCTACACGACCCACCCTGGCTCCTATGCCGAATACAATACCGTTCCTGCCGATAGGCTCGTACCAATTCCCGATGGGCTAACCGATCAGCAAGCAGCAGCCGCGCTGTTGCAGGGTATGACGGCGCAGTATCTGGCCTACACAACCTACCCAATCCGGCCTGGCGATACAGTACTGATTCATGCCGGTGCCGGGGGCGTTGGCCTGCTGCTGACGCAAATAGCCCGCCAGCGTGGTGCCCGCGTAATTACGACGGTTTCGACCGAAGAAAAAGCCCAACTCTCGCGCCAACACGGTGCCGATGAAGTGATTCTGTACACCCAAACCGACTTTGCCGATGAAATACGTCGACTTACGGGTGGTCAGGGCGTTCACGTTGTGTATGATTCAGTAGGTCAGAGTACGTTTGAGGGAAGTCTGAACAGCCTGCGCCCGCTTGGCGCGATGGTATCGTTCGGGAATGCAAGCGGAGCCGTACCGCCGTTTGCGCCCGCTATGTTGAGTGCTAAAGGTTCGCTCATGCTCACGCGGCCCAAACTGAATGATTATATACTGACCCGGCAGGCTCTGCTCGAACGGGCCGGTATGGTATTCAACTGGGTAGCGTCGGGCGAGTTATCGCTGCTGATTCAGCCGCCCTACGCGCTGGCCGATGCCGCCCAGGCCCACCGCGATCTGGAAGGACGTGGCACCACCGGGAAGCTGCTGTTGTTGCCGTAACAGGCAAATAAGCCGAATATCATTACTCGAAAGCAATGACATTCGGCTTATTTGCCTGTTATACAGCGAACGCTGACCTACTTCGCCAACTCCGAAACCATCTTCATACCGCCCTGAATAACAGCTTCTTCTTTAATGAAGCGTCCGCTACCGTCGGTTGCCATGTAGAGGGTACGGCTACCGGCAGAACCATCGGCGGGTTTGATCTCCACTTTCCAGGCATCGAATGTGCCAGCGGGTACCGTTACCGATTCTTTACCGACAACCGTCAGCGCATACGCTTTTGTCTTCTGTTGTGTCAGATCGAAATTTCGGTAGGTGGTCGAGTACCCTTCTTTGAGTGGCAGGGTGGCTAATTGCAGCCCGTCGCCCCCGCCGTCGGCGAAGAGTGCGCCTTCCAGTTTGCTGTCGATGGGCTTATTCTGGCCGTTCATGCCCATTGTGCCCGTCACTTTCTCTGCCGTGTAAGTTGTTTCAATGGTAACGGGGCCTTGTTTTATGGCCCGTTTCACCGGAGCCAGCGTGGCTTTCGTCACCTCTACTTCGTCGGTTATCTCGCCGGTCATGGCTGAGCTAACCTTATCGCTGATTTTCAGGTTGTCGCCCGCTTCGGCTACCGTAATCGTGCGGTCCATCGGAATGTTCTGGCCCTGCGCTTCGAGGTTTACTTTGTACGAATAAACACCCGCTTTCAGGTTGCCGCTGGGTTTCGGAGCTTCGTTGGAAACGGCCACTTTCTTCGCCAGCGTTACGGTTTTGGGGTCAACCGTAATTTCGGTCAGGCGTTTGGCAATGTTATCAGGCATCGACTCCTGATACCGTCCACCGAGGTGCTTTGCCAGAAACTTCTCCGCAGCCGCCAAAGCCGCCTGGCTGTTTACGGGCCGCGCAAAACCATGTCCTTCGTCGGGCGCAACGATGTATTCAACCGGGAAACCCCGGTCGCGCAGGGCAATCACAATCTGGTCTGACTCGGCTTTGTTCACGCGGGGGTCGTTGGCTCCCTGAATCACCAGCAGCGGAGCTTTAATCTTGTCCGACGAATTCAACGGTGAAGCCTTCGTTAGAATAGCCTTGCCTTCGGGGGTGTTGGGATCGCCCATCCATTCGTACATTTGTTTGCGGCCCGCTTCCCAGTAGGCCGGAATCGAATTCAGCAACGTCAGCAGGTTCGACGGCCCCACATACGACACCCCGGCGGCATATACGTCGGGCGTGTAGGCCAGACCAGCCAGCGTGGCATAGCCACCATACGAAATCCCCATGATACCGACGCGCTTGGGGTCAACAATGCCTTTGGCAATCAACTCTTTAACCCCCCAGGTAATATCATCCTGCATGAGCAGACCCCACTGTCTGTTGCCTGCGTTCAGAAACTTTTTGCCGTAGCCGGTCGAGGCCCGGAAGTTGGGTTGCAGCACCGCATAGCCCCGGTTGGCGAGGAACTGCGAAAACGAATCGTACCCCCACGTATCACGCGCCCACGGGCCACCGTGCGGAAACACCACCAGTGGCAGGTTTTTAGCCGCAACGCCTTTGGGTAAGGTCAGATAGGCCGGAATCTCCAGACCGTCCGACGATTTGTAGCGCAGTGTTTGCATCGGTGCCAGGTCAGTGACGGGCAGCTTCGGGCGCGGGCGGTACTGGAATGTCAGCGTTTTGGTCTGTCGGTCGTAGAGGTAGGTAGCACCGGGGTCGATGTCGCTCGTGGCCGAAACCAGCCAGTACCGTTCGTCGTTGGTGTGGCTGCCGAAATAAGCATCTACGTTCGGCAACTGTTTCTTAATCATGGCGTAATCGGTCTGGAACGACTTATCTTTCCAGAGGTAGCGCACCCGGTCGTCTTCGTAGATGGTATAAATGGGTTCGCGGGTTTTTTCCGAAAAAGCCATGTTGCTCAGGTCAACGCGCTTCATCGGGTCAACTTCATACGTTTCTGATTTCCCGCTTTCGGGGTCCATCAGCAGCACCTCGGTCAGGTCGCGCTCATTGCCGGTGTTAGAAATCAGGTAAACCCGCTTGTTGTCTTTCGTAAAACCCGCAATACCCGCGTTTTCGCCAAGTTTGGCCGAGTAAATCTTCTTTAAACCGTCGGCATCAACGCGCAGAATGTCGGTACTACCGTCTTCGTTCGAGCGGCTGGCAAAACGCAGCTTGTCGTCCCAGTCGAAATCCCAGCCACCGATACGGTCGGTATTTTTCCGAACCAGCGTTTTCTCGCCTGTTGTCAGGTTCAGTTTGTAGAGGTCGTGCCAGGCTTTGTCGCGCTCGTTCAGGCCGATATAAATGCTGTTAGGGTCGGTTTTGGGGACGTTGTAGATGTACACTCGAACGCCTTTCAGTCCCGTCAGGTCGCGGGCGGTGGGTACGTCCTGCCCGGCTTTCAGAGTCTCGACGGGGTTAACGGCGTAGATGTTAAAATTCTCATCTCCGCCCTTATCCTGACTGAATAACAGGTACTTGCCATCGCGCGACCAGAAATACCCACGAATGGGCCGGGTGGTGTCGGCAGTCATGGGTTTGGCCGCCGGGAAGGGCGCGTTCAGGGCTTTGACCCAGATGTTGCGGGTGCCTTTGTAGGGCTTGATAAACGACATGAATTTGCCATCGGGCGAAAGCTGCGCCCCGCTGATTTCGGGGTCGCCGAAGAACAAATCACGGTCGATGATGGGCGGCAGTGCCGTGGCCGAAGCAGCCGGTTTGGTGGGCGCGGTCTGTGCCGACACCGCAAGGGGCGACAGGGCCACCAAACCGAGCAGGATAAGCGTTAATGTTCGCATGATAGGAGCATATAGTTTGAATGACAAATATACATGCACCCCCGTATCGTTGCTTATTCAAAGGTATATACTGTATAATCGGTTAAGGGCGGGGTTAAATGGCGGTGCGTTCGGCTACCATCACCTGTTGCGAATCCGAGAATACCCAAATCACTTTACCGGTGCCAAAATCGAGCAGTTTGCGCGTCTTCAGGTTGACGTAGTTTCGGTCTTCAACGTTCGACAGGTCGGCTTTTACGTCAATCTCGATGGCAACCAAAGCCGGTACGCTGGCGTATTTTTTGTTGATTTTATCGGGCGTCAGCACGGTTCGGTCGTAGATGGCTACGTCATGCGAGAGGTTGCTGCGATGGTCCAGATGAACGCCTGCTTCGTTGGAAGCAAACCAGTATCGGCTTTCATCGAGTGAGCGATACATAATTTTCATAAAATAAGATACCAACACCCATTGTAACGTACTCGATCCCATAACTTCTTCGGTGGTTTTGCGGCCTGCCAGCACCTCGCGATAGCCCTGATAATATAAAGGACGGCCATCCAGCATTTCATATACCAGCGATTCGGGTATGATTGCCGGGCGTTTGGTCGAAACGGCTGTTAATGTCCGACGCTTTTTAGGTTTGGTTTCCATTATGTTGCTGATTGAGTGGCATCAGTCAAAGATAACAATCTTATTCGAGTGCCTGATATACAGCCGTGCGGAACTTGCGGACAAAATCGTTGTAATGAGCGTAAGGCTGTACGTTGGTGAACACCAGCAAAATCAGGTCTTCTTTGGGGTCGATGGTAAATTCGGAACAGTACATGCCGCCCCACGTGTACGCGCCCGGCGTGGCCTGATCGCCGTAGTGACTACCTTCGGTAATTAGCTGAAAACCAAGCCCGAACTTGTCTTCGCGTTCCCATACTTTAGCCGCACCGATTTGGTTACGTGTCATCATCTCGACGGTTTTCCGTCCCAGAATCCGCCGGTTGTTAAAGGTGCCGCCGTTGAGCAGCATCTGACAAAATCGGGCGTAATCTTCGACGGTGCTAACCAGCCCCGCCCCGCCCGAAAAATAGGTCCGTGCACCCGAAATGGCGTAGTTACGGTAGGTTTCGTTGGGGTGCAGCACCAGCGGCCTGTCGGCTTTGCCTTTGTCGTAGAGTTCAACTAACCGACCGGCTTTATCGCTGGGTAAATAAAAATAAGTGTCAGTCATACCGAGCGGGTCGAGTACGCGCTCACGCAGAGCCACGTCGAGCGGTTTGCCCGACAGCACTTCAACCAATCGCCCGATAATATCGGTGTTCAGGCCATAAACGAAACCTTTACCGGTCGAATCAGTGCCCGGATCGTTGAGCAGCGGGCGCGTAGCAAGCCGGTTTACAACGTCTTCGAGCTTGTCGGGTTTTACCGAATTAAAGAACGGCACGGCAAATTCGGGGCGGTTCTGGAGCGGGTGTTCGTAGGGAATGCCTGCGTTGTGTGCCAGCAACTGCCGAATGGTTATTTCAGATTTGGCCGGGCGGGTTTGGTAACTGCCTCCAGTGGGGTTCTGTCGGTCGTAGCTGACCAGCACGTTGGCGTTTTTGAAAGCCGGAATGTATTTGCTGATAGGGTCGTCGAGCAGAAACTTTTCTTCCTCGTGCAGCGTCATCAACGCCACGGTCGTAATGGCTTTTGATTGCGAGGCAATGCGGTAAATAGCATCGCGCCGGAGTGGAGTTTTCTTTTCCAGATTGCTGTATCCGAACGCTTTATGATGCACGACCTGCCCGCGCCGGGCCACAAACGTAACGGCGTTGGGCGCAATACCCTGATCGACCAGCCCCTGTAGAAACGCGTCAACGCGGTTGAGTCGTTCTGGCGAGAAACCAACTCCGGCGGGCGATTGGGCGGGCGTAAACGTTTGCGGTTTCGGCTGCGCGAAGAGTGAGGTTGTGAGTAAGAGTAAGGCGATGTAGCGCATAAAAAATTGTGTTTAAACCAGATTCCAATCCCACACGACCACCTGCCAGGTTTCGCCTGCATTGGGCTCATAAAACTCGTGAACTTTCTGAAAACCAACGCGTTCATGGGCGCGAAGGGAGCGCGTGTTGCGAGTCGAGATGTCTGTAACCAGCAATTGATGCCGATTGCCGTAAGTAGCCCGGTGGTGGGCATACAGTTTATCGAACAACCCCTGCCCCCGGTAGCCATCGGCCACACACACCTGCCCCATCAGGTAATAAGCATACTGACTGATAGGTTTACCTTTGTAAGGAAGTGTTTCGCAAAGGTTGAACAGACTTTCGAGTTCAGGAACGGCATCGCGCACGGCGGGCATGGCCGTGATGGCGTAGCCTACTACACGATCTTCGTCTTTGGCAAGTACGCTTGGCCCGGCAGCGTGCATCACCTGCATTTGGTCGAGCGTGTATAACAGCGTTACAAAACCATCACGCGATTGGCTTTCGGGCGAGATATTTTTAACCTGATTTTGTTGTTGTAGAGTCAGAATACCGCGCAGGTCGTCGTCGGTTTGGGCAAGCGTAATCGTAATCATTTGGTTGGGTGGGTGTTGGTGACAATCAAATATTGAGCAGCCGCGTAGGTGCTCATGATGAACAAAGTAGCCCCGTCGAAGGGCGACAGAAATGCGTTGATGGCAATCGCCGAATCAGATAAAATAAAGAGTATAGCACCCAGCAGCACGGCTCCGTAGCCCGGCAACCTCCGACGTAGCGACGCCATCAGGCCCATACCGGTCAGGCAAAACACGTATAGCAATACCGGAATCCAAAGTGGCTGTAAGGCTGGTTTTTCAACAAAAGCCGGGCGAAGGTTAGCTAAGAAAAAGACCGAATAAAGCACGAATGACAGTGCGTAAAGCCCCACCATTTTTACTGAAACCGGCCCGAAGCCCCGCGTTGTGCTAAACGACAAACTATACAGTACCTGCATGACTAAAAACGACGCCAGTCCTAGCCCGAACAAATCAACTTCCCGAATCATCAGAAAAACATCACCCAGCAAGGCAAATACCATCCCGACACGCAACAGCCATAACGACCGGCTTGTGGGTATCGACTGTTGCCGCGACCAAACCAACAAAAGCCCCATAATCAGTGGTTTGCAGCCGTAATGCAGCCAGCGAACGCCAGACACATCGCCCAGAATTTCCAGTCCCGTAACAGCAACAAACAGCAGTAAGAACCAGCGGGCAGGCGGGTTGGTCATGGCTCAGGCGACAGTGATTTTAGGTAAACCACGCAGAAATGTCGGGTCAATGTCGGCACCAATGCCGGGCGCGTCGGGCAACTCGATGTGATAGTGATTTTTGTAGCGAATGCCGCCCTGCACAGGATCGTCGGCGTGTTCAAAACAGGCGTCGAGGTCGCAGAAGCGCACGTTTTGCCGTGCCGAGGCAAAGTGGGCATTGGCCGTTAACGCCAGCCTCGACTCCGACATGCAGCCAATCATGCACGGCACGCCAGCGGCTTCGGCAATGGCGTTGATGTTCAGGGCTTCCCGAATACCACCGCTTTTCGACAGTTTGATATTGAAATAATCAACGGCTTCCTCGCGCACAAGCCGGATGGCATCGGCACCATCGAACAGGCTTTCATCGGCCATAATCGGCACATTGCCAGCCGCTTTGAGTTTGGCTAAATGGTGAATATCGGCTCTACGAACAGGCTGTTCGCAATACTGAAACTGATGTTCGATAAACCGGGTCTGGGACAAAATCTCAGACGCAGTAGGGTAGTCCCAACCCTGATTGGCGTCTAACCGATAGGGAACGTGGTAGTATGTTCGTTCGGGAAACGTAGCCGACAGAGCCTGCTCGATGGCGTAGAGTCGGTTCAGGTCGTCGGGTGCGTTGGTGCCCAATTTAATTTTAATAGCAACTCCGCCGTTTTCATAAATACGTAGGGCGTTCTCAGCCATGCGTTCTGGCGTGTCGATGTATATGGTTTCGTCGGTCACGAGCGGGCGTTTCGCTCCACCCAGAAACGCATACAGCGGCAGGTTGGCGGCTTTGGCGGCTATGTCGTACAAGGCCATGTCGAAGGCCGAGCGGGTAGTGGGGTGGCCGGGCAGATAGCGGCTTAGCGTCGACACACAACCGTCAATATCGAGCGGATTACGGCCCAGCAGGAGCCGGGCCATGTCCTGCGCTGCTGCCAGCCCCGACGCCTGTGTTTCGCCAACAATCATCCAGAACGGTGAGCCTTCGCCCCAGCCCGTCAGTCCGGCATCGGTCTGAATTTCGATGAGCAGATTTTGAGCGTTTTTGATGGTGCCGAGCGAAATGGAGATGGGCGCTTTCAGCGGAATGTCGTATTGGTAAAGTTTTATGGCAGCGATAATCATTGCGTAATGTATAACGGAGATATGTCAAACCTACTACTTTTTGCGTAGTGGTATAGGGGAATCCTGGACCCCAGACCAAAATTTTGTAAAAGTAAATGTTGTAGCAACATCTATTTTTGTTTCGCACCTGTGTCTCAATCCTCTTTTTTTCTTGCCAGGCTGTTTTTCAAGGGCTACCGTCTGTATCTGCTTTTGTGAGAACGGGAGATTACAGTAACCTATCTAATGATTTTAAGTATCATTTAAGAAGCTGTTACAGTAAAGTCTTAAAAAAAGAGCGTTCATGATTACAACTCTACAGCCCATTCAGGCTGTTTCGTCGGCATTGCGAAACGTCCTGAAACACCAGATAAAAGAACTTTTGCAATGGTTTGGTGCCAATTTATTAACAAAACAACGTACTGAAGCGTACCTCGATCAACATCAAATTGCGGTTCATCAGCACGACATAATTCAACTACATCCTGTTGTCGACATCGCCGATCCGGGCAAAACCATTTTCGGTACTACAAAAGCCATAACGACGCGCAGTTATGTGTGGCGTTATGAAAACATAGACCGGCAAGCGTCTCTGCACAGATCGGGCCACGTCGTTATTCAGGGGCATGTGCTCTGCACGGATTATAATAATCGCGATTTTCTTACCGATTTAGTTACCGATTTTTTCTGGCATACCCAACGAACCAACCTACAGACACCAACATTACTGGCTCCGTGGAGTCAGTATACCAACGGCGTGGTTTTTGGCGGTTATTATGACTTTATGTTGCTGATAGCGGCTAAGTTATGCCGCATGAAAAATGCGCTGCCCGAATCGCAGTTTACCGGCGCAGTAGTTGCTTATCCTCTTTTTAATACCCAATACGAACGCGAGTTTCTCGCTTTGATGGGCTTCTCGCCCGAACAGGTAGTAGACAGCCAACATACCACCGTGCAGTTTGATCGGTGTATTCTGGGAAATAGCGGAGACTGGACCTACCCGAACGTGACAGATATGTTGCAGTTGCGTCAGTTTATGCGTTCCAAAATACCTCCGTTGCCTGTTCGGCAGCATAACCGCATTTATATCCGCCGGGCCGGACGGCGTCGGGTCCTGAATGAAGATGCGCTGATGGCTCTATTGACAAAATACGATTTCACGATTGTAGACGATCAGCCGCGCACCCTGGCCGAGCAATTTCATTTGTACAACGGGGCATCGTTCATTATGGGGCCACACGGGGCGTCGTTCACCAATATACTCTGGTGCGAGCCGGGTACGCATCTGCTCGAGTTGTTCTCTCCCCGTTACGTTCGCGATTATTTTCGTTATATGGCCCACGCGCTTGGCCTGCATTATTCAGCTTATTTTCATGGCCCATCGATACCTGATAACGACCGGGCCATAGCTGATGATATCACTGTCTCCATAGCCGAGCTGGAGCCGTATTTGGCAGCATGTTTTGCTGGTAAAGCCTGAACCAATCACCACTTGTCTTATCGGCTGGTTTCTTTTTCGATCAGTTCAGTTAAGAATGCTGCCGTTTGCAGGCCAATGAGCCGCTGGGTAAGTTGACCATTTTTAAAGAGCAACAGCGTTGGAATTTCGTCGACCTGCTGAGTTTGCATCAGTGCCTTGCTTGCATCGGCATCGGCTTTCACGACCAGTAGTTTACCGGCATATTGTGTTTGTAACTGCTCCATGATGGGCATCATTTTCTGGCAGGGCGCACACCAGGGCGCGTAAAAATCGACCAGCACCAAACGGTTGTTGGCTACGGTCTGTTTCAACTCGTCGGGGCTGATGGCTTTAGCCGACGGATTGATTTTAACGCCTTCTACCGGCTTCAGTTTCGTGGTCCATTTCAGGTAGCCGCCCGCCAGTTCATAAACAGCAGCAAAACCTTGTTCGCGCATCAGTTTGGCTGCTTCAGCAGACCTTCCTCCGCTCAGGCAATACACAAAAACTGGTTTTGTTTTATCCAGCCCGCTTATAGTTTGCGCAAAAGCCGCCTGCCGAAAGTCAATGTTCTGGGCACCTCTCAAATGCCCCCCGCCAAACTCGCCGGGCGTTCTGACATCGATTAGTTGCGCAGTAGGCGACTGTTTCAACTGCTGCTCAAACGCATCGGGTGCGAGACTTTGCGCCGTAGCCGATGCTGTAGTTAGTGCCAAAATGGCAATCAATATCTTTTTCATAATGGGTAAACGCCGAACGGCGAAGCTGAGTAGACTACCATGTGTTTTCCAGATCCTCGGCCCGATAGCGATGATTACGTTCTTTATAAAGCGTCGGGAGTTGCGGCCCGTTTGTGAGGGCAAGGGCGTTGCGTCGTAGAAGACGGTAGAGTAGGGCGAGGGGCAGTAAAAACACGAAAAACAACAGAGATAGCAGCAACTTCGAGTTGACATAACCTAATCCCCGCGCCAGTTTGTACCACCCTATAGCAATCCACCGGCTTACGTGGGGCAGAAATAGTATACACATGCCGATGCCAAATGCCGCGTAGAGCCAGATTGGGTAGTGGCTCTCAGTGAATATATGGAGTGCAAGCAGGCCAACCATGATAGCCGTATTTGCTTTCCAAACGTTCAGTTCCGATAGTTCTTTAGGGAGCATAACCCAGGAGTTTTATCCATGTTTTAGCCGGAAGTGGGCGACGGACAGTCAGAACAAGGTATAAATGAAGGGAGCAATTGCAGACCCTCCCCCAATCACTATAATCAGGCCGAGTAACAGGAGTAAAAGTATAACGGGAGCCAGAAACCACTTCCGTCGCTCTTTTATAAACCTGAACAGATCAGTCAAAAAATCCATACCAAATGAGTAAGACAGTCAATAGCCGGTGACTCAGAAGCGTCAGGGCTAATGTTCGGTGAATTTACTAATCCAAAACGAATTCTCCGTGCCAGTTGCTTTTTTCGTGCCAGACGGGCTGATTTCGCTTGTCGAAGAGGTAGTTTCCAATAGCTACGTAATCCATCCCGGTGCGCATGAAACAACGGTAGGCATCGTCGGGCGTACAAACGATGGGTTCGCCCCGAACGTTAAAGCTGGTGTTAATGACTACGCCATAGCCCGTTTTTGCTTTGAATGCCTCGATCAATTGGTGATAGCGCGGGTTCGTTTCGGGGTGTACCGTCTGAATCCTTGCCGAATAGTCGATGTGCGTGATGGCGGGCATGTCGGAGCGCGGATAGTACAGTTGGTCAGACAGCGGCCACTCGTGGTAGTCGTCGGGTAAGGTACGTTGGCGTGACCTGACGACCGGATGCACCAGCAGCATATACGGCGACACCCCTTTGTAATCGAAATAGTCTGCTACGTCGGCGGCAAGTACCGAAGGGGCAAAAGGCCGGAACGATTCACGGTACTTGATGTTCAGGTTCAGCTTCTTTTGCATGGCTGCGTTGCGCGGGTCGCCCAGAATACTGCGACCACCGAGGGCGCGCGGGCCAAACTCCATCCGCCCCTGCACCCAGCCTACTACGTTTCCTTCGGCCAACAGTTCAGCCACCTGTTTCATTAGTTTGGCATCGGACAGGTATGTAGCGACGCCCCCATAGTTGCGTATCGTTCGTTCGATGTCTTCCTGCTGAATACCGGGGCCAAGATAACTGCCCTGCATGGCGTCAAGGCCGGTAGCAACCTGCCGGGGTCGGTCGAACCCGATGTGGTAAGCCGCCAGGGCCGCACCCAATGCTCCGCCTGCGTCGCCCGCTGCTGGCTGGATATACACGTCGTTGAAGACATTCGCTGCCTGCAACTTGCCGTTCGAGACGCAGTTGAGCGCGACGCCCCCCGCCATACACAAGTAATCGGCCCCAGTCAGCCGCTGGGCTTCCTGAGCCATTCGTAATACCACCTCCTCCGTAACGCGCTGAATAGCAAGACTCAGGTTGCAGTGCTGTTTCGTTATTTCTTCTTCGGGTCGGCGTTGCCTGATGCCGAATAGGGCCTCCCACTTTGGAACCTGGACCATCCTCAGGCCAGTAGCGTAATCGAAATAGGTCTGATCGAGCCAGAGCGACCCATCTGGCTTAAGCGAAATCAGTTTGTTATGAATCAACGATACATAGTGTTCAACCTCAGCCGATTGCGGATCGCCGTAGGGCGCAAGACCCATCAGTTTATACTCGCCCGAATTGACCCGGAATCCCAAAAAATAGGTGAAGGCGGAGTAGAGTAGCCCTAATGAATGCGGAAAATGTAACTCTTTGAGGATGCTGATGCGGTTGCCTTCGCCGAGACAAATCGAGGCCGTAGCCCACTCGCCCACACCGTCGATGGTGAGGATGGCGGCCCGTTCGTATGGTGAGGGATAGAACGCACTGGCAGCATGGGCTAAATGATGTTCGGTGAACAGTAATTTCCTGGGGAGAGCACCGTCGGGCGAGAGCTTCGCCAGTTCTTCGCGCAGCAGACGTTTGAGGAATAGCTTCTCGTTTAACCACACCGGCATGGCCGCTAAAAACGACCGCAGGCCGCGTGGTGCAAAGGCGTAATAGGTTTCCAGTAACCGCTCAAACTTGAGCAGGGGTTTGTCGTAAAACACAACAGCGTCGATGTCTTTCGGGCGTAGTCCGGCGTAATCGAGGCAGTAGTGGGCAGCGTGTTGTGGGAAGCCTGAATCATGTTTTCGCCGGGTAAATCGTTCTTCCTGCGCGGCAGCGACAACCGTACCGTCTATCACCAGTGCCGCAGCCGAATCGTGATAATAGGCCGATATTCCTAAAATGGTTGTACGTGCCTGATTAGTCATCGTAGAAGCAGGGTGAAGGGGGTCTACTTAGCCTGGCGGAGCGTGTCAGCCGCATACTGTCGGGCTGTTTCGCGCAGTTGCCGGGCCTGTCGGTTCGTTGGGTCTAACGCCAGTGCCCGGCTGAGGTATTTCTCCGCAGCCGCTGCGTTGGCAAACTGGAGATACGCTTCGGCTACACTCAAACACCGGCTCACCGACTGGCTATCGGCCTGATACGCTTTTTTGTACAGAATAACCTGTGAGGCTTTGTCTTTCAGGTCATTCCAGGCTGCGTTCCGGGCCGCAACATAGGTCAGGTAGGGCAGGGCCGTTTCCGGTTCGTCTATCTTCAGAAGTTGCACACTCAACCGCATGGCAAGGTCTTCGGAAGGCTGCATAGCAAACGCTTTCTGCCAGTAAAAGCGAGTTTTTTCGAGTTGCCGAGCCGCCTGAGCAAGTTTGCCCGCCTGTACATAAAAATCGGGGTTATAGGGGTGTTCGAGCAGCAGGGCTTCTCCTACGCGCAATGCACCGGCAGCATTATTACGTTTCTGATAATGAAGGAGGGCGTTTTGCAGGGCCGCTCCCCATGATAGCTGCCTGACAACCAAGCCACCCGCCAGTTTTTCTTCAACCGTTTTCGGAGACGGAGCGTTGGCCGGTGGAGGCTGGTTGAACGGCCAGCCTTCTTTCAGAATCTCTATTTCGTATTTCCCTTTTAGCGAATCGATGGCGGTGATTGGCATAGTAGCCAGCGACTGTTGAAACGACATGGCCGTTGACCAGTCTGCCTGAATCCGTTTGTCTTCCCGGAGGGCGTTGAAGAAAGCATCGGCCAGCAGCGCGTAGCCCAACAGGTTCGGATGAACATGTTCGAGCAGGGTTTCGCTTCCCAGAATGCCATGCGCCGAGTGCGATTCGAACACCTTTCGGGCATCGACCAAACGAACACCGGTATATTGAGTGGCCAATTTCCTGACGATTGCGTTCATGGCTTCCGGTGCTCTGAACCGGAGCATATCTAATTCTTTCGCCTGCACAAACCGTTTTTTGGCGGCTACGAAATCGCCGGTCTGATACGCCTGCGTAGCTTTCCAAAAAACGGCGTCGGCAGATCGGGACGCCGACGTGGTGTCGCTCACGAACGGCGGAAGGTCTTTTTCGTTGCTTACGAGCGTGCTCAGGTAAACCGGAACCTTGTGCTCCTGAAACAGGGCAAGCGTTAGGCTCATGTTTTCAGAAAACTGCCGGATACCCTGCTGATACAGCTCACCGTCGAGCGGAACGTAGCTGTCGGCGGCCATGCGCTTCATCAGGTTTTCGCGGAGGTCGGTTTGCTGCTTGTGTAACAGGCTACCCGCCCAGCCAATAAACTGGTAAACAGCCTGCACCAGCCGCAGGTCCCGTAGCGTTGCCACCCAGCGGACAACCGCTGGCGAGCCAATCATCCGGTTGGTAGACCCCACGCCCAATGCCCCGTAATACTCGTTGTGGCCGCCGTAAATCAAAACCGCATCTGGCTTATACTGGACGATTTCTTTGGCAAAACCATAGAACGTGTGGGAATTAACCGCCGTTAACCCGACGTTGATAACCTCAAAATGCCGCGCTGGAAACGTAAACAACAGTCGGTGTTGCAGCCACCGGTGAAACGAGCCGTTGTGCAGATACGGATACCCAACCGTGGTTGATTCGCCCAGCACGAAAATCCGAAATGTATTGTCGGGTTTGTTTTTCAAAAAAGGTTCGGCATTGCCTACTGTGGCATTCGCCTGATTTATAAAATAACGTCTCGATGCATCGGGGTTCATCACCCAGTAGTCGGGGCGTTGCGGGTCGGTGATGAACAAGTCCAGGTTATATCCGTACCCTGCCAGCCGCAGCACGCCCTCCACGCCGGTCAGCAACAGCAGCGGTAGCAGCAACGCAGTTAGTTTCAGTAGCCAAACGGGCGTTTTGGTGGCAGGCGCACTCATCGTACTCGTTTCGACAGATTTTTTAGAATGGTAAAATGACCTGATTGCTGCCAGCGTGACGTGTAGGGAGTTGCCGGGGTGCCTGCGACCGAACAATTCGCCAGGAGCACGTCCGGGTCGCCGTCGCCATCTACGTCGCCAACGTCCGCATCGATCCAGCGGCCCCGGCGGTGGCAGTCAATCGACGAAACGCTGAACGTAAAGTTGCCTTTATTTTCATAATAACAGACGCTCTGTTGCGGACGCCGTTTATAATCAGCAAAAAACGCAATCGTTAGCAGGTCGGTATCGCCGTCGTGGTCAACGTCGGCAGGCAGCGTTTTGTAAGCACCGTCATTGGCAAAAAAGCGTTTCTGAACCAGTGAGCCATTGGGTTGTTGCCGGTACAGGTAAAGCCCGTGATACGGTTTCGGCACGGGCGAGTAATCGGCATTATCGCCACAGGTGTAGGCAATATCCAGACGACCATCTCCGTCGAAATCGGTCGATACAAACGAAGTGGAGCCGTAGACCGGCGGCAACCTCAGCAGTATTTTCTCCCGATACCGACCGCCGGGCCGTTGTTCAAATAGCCGAAGCTGCTCGTCGCCCTGCCCAAAAAGGCCGAGTAGGTCCGGCAGTCCATCGCCGGTATAATCTGCTTCGGCAACGCCAACCGACCCGCTGACGTTTGTTAGCGTATGCTGTACGCGAAAATTCGCATCGCGGAGCGCGAGCTGACCCGTCAGAAAACCGAATTCGGCTGTAAGATACCGCTGTTGCGACAACTGATTTTGCGACAGCCGCAGCGACCGAACCGGGCGGTGCAGGGCTTCCGACGAGCCAATCATCTGCCAGCCTTTAGCCGTTTGGCGATACCGATATGCTCCGCCGTTCTTCTGCTCGGTAGGTAGCAGCGAACCCAGTACTGTAACGACGACCTCGGATGGAGTTGGGCAAATATCGCTCACGGGCAACGGAGCGGCCAGCGAATCGAGCCGGTGGCCCTGCGGGTCGAGCAGCCAGATTTTCCGCTGGGCATTGTCGGCAAGCCAGATACATCGGCGGTGCGCATCCCACCGGATGCAGGTAACAGCGGGGGCCGAATCGGCAAGGCGAATCGATGCCCCGGCTGCGAACAACGGGCTAACGGGCATTTGATTGGGCGTATGCGTCAGGGCGTCGGGGGCGTTCTCATCGAAGTAGGCGCAAAGTTCCTGCCATTGCTGTTGGCTCAGGGCGGGTTTTGCCGGTAGGCGTCCGGCAGCCGACAAATCAAACAAAAGCGACTGCTCCGCCAGCGTGGGAGCCGACGGAACGATGCCTAAATAAAGCCCCATGACCGGCAAAACGCTTGCCGACCAGCTTTTTCGGTCGAGTAATTGGGGTGAAGCGAACTGATGGCACCCGGCGCAGTGCTGCTGGGCCAGCCGTTCCCCCGCCGAAGGGGCACCCTGGCACCCAACCAGCAGGGGGGCGGCAGTTAAGAGTATGAGAATAAACCGTCTCAGAGCGCAGGTGGTCAAGTGGTTAGTGAAAATACACGGAAATGCCCGGCTTTTTAATTTCCGGGCATTTCCGTGTGAAGAAGGCAATTAATAACCAGGATTCTGCCTAATCAGCGCATTGGCTTCGGCCTCCTGCTGCGGAATGGGCTGGGCATAATCGGTAGGGTCAAACTGAATCGGGCCGCTTCGCACACTCTGGTAATACGCAGCTTCCTGGGGGCCTATCTTCCAGCGACGCACGTCGAACCACCACTGTCCCTCGCCATAGAGTTCGGCCCAGCGTTCGTACCGTAGCGGATTATTGCCCAAAACGGGGTCGGAGGCCATCGTTCGGTCGGTCAGACTGCGATAATCAACCGGACTCGGTGCGTTGGGCGGGAAGCCATACGCTCGTCGTTTCACCCGATTAATAAATTCCAGCCCCTGCGTGGGGTTGCCGGTCTGGATGAGCACTTCCGCGTAGAGCAGAAACACGTCGGCCATGCGCAGCCAGTAGAAGTTGGAGCCGTTGTTCTGGTTCACGTCGCCTTCAGTACCCACTTTATTAACGAATTTGCCGAACGACCAGGCATGGAAAGCATTGCCGGGCACTGCCGTAAACTGGGTAATGGGTCTTCGGCGTCCACCTACCAGTATCGAATCGACAAAGGGCTGTTGCGTGCCAATCCAGAGTCGGGGGTCGGCCAGTTGCTGGTTGCGGATAGTGAGCGAACGCTGGATGTAAGCCGGGTCGGGAATCTGCCGCAGGTTATCCAGGCTGACCGGGCGGTTGGCGTCGAAACGTGGGTTATTGATATAGTTGATGATAGGTTCTCGAAAACCGTACCGCTCCAGCGTTTTATCGTGCGGAAACACGTTCGACCAGCCCGAACCGGTCGGTTGTCCATTATCGCCCATAAACGACGGTGCCTGCACCATACCCACGCTCGAACCCGCCGAACGGTCGCCCCAGGCTCCCCAGGTATTACGGTCGATGTTCATGTTAATTTCATCGACCGATTCGACATTGTACTCATTCTCACCGTTGAACATATTTCGGTAAACGGTGAACGGCACCAACGTTTTGCCGCTGTTGTTGATAACGGCTTCGAGGTTGGTGCGGGCATTGGTGTAGTCCTGAATGAAGGTATAGACCTTTCCCAGAAACCCTTTAACGGCCCAGGTGCTGATGCGGTGGCGGTCGTTGCCGGTCCAGACCTTGTTGGCCAGCAGTTCGTCGGCCCGGCGCAGGTCGGCAATGATGAAGTCCCAGGTCTGCCTGACGGTTGCCCGCTCCGTCCGCGTTTCGGTCAGGGTAGACGCAACGGTGGTAACCAAAGGCATACCTAATTTGTCGCCCCCGGTCGTGCCCAGCAGCATATCTTCATTCCAGAAACCGGCCAGATAGTAATAAAACCAGGCGCGGAGGTAGCGGGTCTGCCCCTCTATTTCGCGCAACCGGGTTTCATTTTCCGGGCGGGCAAACTGCCGCCGGAACTCTTCGATGCTAACTAACAGCGTGTTAGCCCGTTGAACGCCCCGCCAGGCATCCCGCCAGGTTTCAGTCATAAATTCATTGTCGGGGCGGGTGTTGTTCTGGTTCATTTCATTCCAGAACTGAAACCCTACCCACGACTGGTCCTGGGTGTGGTCGAAAGAGTTGGTATTCTTACCAAACATATTGTGCCCATACAGCCCAAATGCGTGGCGGTTGGCATACACGCCATTCAGCATCAGGTCAAGATGAGCGACGGTGGTTGGGAAATTATCGGAAGTCAGACTGTTGGGGTCCTCTGTTTCCAGAAAATCTTCCCGGCAGGCCAGCAGGCCAAAAGCCAGACCAAGTGCTGTCAGGCAACAAATCAGGTAGTTTCGCATGATTTTCATTGGAACGATACGTTTAAGTCAGTTTCAGAACGACATATCCAGGCCGAGTGCAAACATTTGGGTGCGTGGGAATGTGCCGAAGCTATCGATGCCCCGCGAGGTGGCGGCACCTGCTCCGTTCCGGGTAGCCAACGACGAAATTTCGGGGTCAAGGCCAGAATAACGCGTAATCGTAAACAGGTTCTGCGCCATCAAATAAACGCGGGCCGACCCAATTCGGGCTTTGCTGAGGAGCGTCTGGGGCAGGTTATAGCCAACCTGGAGATTGGTGAGCCGCAGAAAGCCGCCCGGCTCCACAAAGTGGCTCGATACGTTGCCGTAGTTGCTGTTTGGGTCGCGGACATACACGCGCTGCCCCTGTGCATTGGTAACAAACGTGCCGGTACGGGGCTTGTCGGTCAGTCCGTTGGTGCCGAAAAATGAAGTCTCGAAAATGTTGGCCGTGGTGTTATTGTCGCCTACGAAGAAATCGGTGTACGAACGAACGCCGTTGTATATGTCTACGCCCGCCACCCCTGTAAAGACGGCATTAAGATCGAACTGCTTCCATTGCAGCCCCGTCGTAAGCCCGTAAATAGCTGCCGGCCAGGGGTTGCCGATGAAGGTGCGGTCGTCGAGCGTAATGCGCCCGTCGTTGTTCAGGTCGCGGAAAATCAGGTCGCCGGCTCCGGCTCCGGTTTGCGTAACGCCCCGCTCCGTCACGGCGGCATCGGTGGCGAAAATACCATCGACAACGTAGCCGAAGAACTGCCCGAAGGGTTGCCCAACGGCGGTTCGGGCTACGCTCGTGCGCCACACGTCGCCAGGCCGCCCTTCGTCGAATGGCGTGTTGCGAACGCCATCGAGGTTAAGCACCCGGTTTCTGTTAAAGGCTACGTTGCCACCGATGGCATACGATAAATTACCTTTGCGCCCCCGGTAATCGGCAGCCAGTTCAAGCCCTCTGTTCTGCACGCTGCCCACGTTCACGAAGGTGATGTTGCTCAGGCCCGCCGAAAACGGCGTCGGAACCCGATAGAGTACGTCTTCGCTGCGTCGGTTATACCAGTCAACGGTAATGTTCAGCCGGTTGTTGAGCAAGCCAATGTCCATACCGATGTCGGTCTGCCGAACGGTTTCCCACTGTAGTTCGGTATTGGCTAAGGTGAGTGTGCGTCCAAATCCCTGCACGCGGCTACCGTCGGGCAGGCCGGTAATGTTCTGAAAACTAAACTGTTCGAGAAACTGAAACGGGTCAACATTGGCAATGCCGAGCACGCCGTATCCGCCCCGGAGCTTCAGATTCGAGAGGAACGACACATTTTTCAGGAAGTTCTCTTCGCTGATTTTCCAGCCTGCCGAAAAGCCCGGAAACACGCCCCATTTCCGGGCCGTCTCGAACCGGTCGGTGCCATCGCGACGCACGTTGACTGTCAAAAAGTATTTTCCGGCATAATTGTAGTTCAGGCGACCAAACTGAGACAACAACCGACGGAATGGAAACCGGTTAAAGCCGTTGGTGATGAGCCGGTTGTTGGGATCGCTGCTGAGCAGAAACGAACTGGCCACCGGCACCGTAAACCCGTTGGCCGTTCCGTCGAGCCGTGAGCCATCTTCGCGATAGGCTTCGTAGCCCACCATAGCCTTGATGTCGTGCCGCCCGAAGGTGCGCCCGTAGGTGAGCGTGAAGTTGGCCGTATAGTTTTCCTGATTGAACATGCTCTGAGAGAGCGTAGCGTTCGGATTGCGCAGCGTTCCGTAGCTGAACGCTTCCTGGAAATTCTGAAAGCGGTTGTTAATCAGCGAAGCACCAAGCGTAGTGCGAAGGTTAAGACCGGAAACGATTTCCCAGTCGGCGAAGATATTGCCCTCGATGGCCGAGCGGACGTCGCTAATACGCTGGCTGAGGTTTGCGCCTACGGGGTTGGCTCCTTCGTAAAAACCGCCGGGGGTACGGCCCCAGCCTCCCAGTTCGTTGGCCGGGTCGAACACCGGCATCAGGGGCGTTGAGCGGAATGGGATGCCCCCACCCGTGTTTCGGAAGTTACCCCGCCACATGTAAAGGCTCTGCCCAACTTTAAACTTCTGCGAAAGCTGATAGTCGGAGTTGATTCGGAGGTTCAGCCGCTCGGCAAACGTGTTGATGACCACACCGTCTTCCCGCTGATAGTTGGCCGATACAAAGTAGTTAGACCGCTCGCCACCGCCGGTAATCGACAGCGAATGGTTCTGCTCAGCCCCGGTGCGATACAACTCATTGATCCAGTCGGTATCAGGCTGTTGATTCAGCGGGCCAGCCGAGGCCACGCTAAAGCCGAAGTTCTCGCGGGCCAGCGCGTACTGGTCGCGTCGTAGCAGCGAAAACATGTTGGTAGCCTGCCGGATACCATACCACGAACTTAGGTTGACTACAGGCCGGTTGGCTTTGTTGCCGCGTTTAGTGGTTATCAGAATCACCCCTCCGGCAGCATCGACCCCGTAGATGGCGGCTGCCGAAGCATCTTTGAGTACCTCGATGGATTCGATGTCCTGTACGTTGAAGTTAAACCCGGTTCCTGAAATCCGCATCCCGTCGACAATGTACAGCGGTGGCATTCCGTTGATGGAACCGGGACCGCGAATCAGGATGTCGGCCCCGGCCCCCGGTGCTCCAGACCCTTTCGTGACCTGTACGCCCGCCAGTCGGCCCTGCAATGCTTCGTTGACACTCCGCACGGGCATATTTTTGATGTCTTCGCCCCGCACCGACGCTACCGAACCGGTTACGTCGGACCGTTTCTGGGTGCCGTAGCCTACCACCACAACCTCCTCAAGGCTTTTGGGGTCGGCCTGCATCTGCACGTTGATGGTGGTTTGCCCGTTAATGGCAACCTCCTGGGTCAGCAGCCCAACAAACGAGAATACCAGTGCCCGGGCCTGCTCCGGCACGCTGAGCGTGTATTCTCCACGGGCGTTGGTGACGGTGCCGATGGTGGTGCCTTTTACCACCACGTTCACCCCCGGAACACCCTCCTTGTTTTCAACAGACGTTACCCGGCCCGTTATCTGTATATCCCGAAACGGAACGACTTCCGGTTGTGTATTTGGCGCACTGGCTTCGTTCGTCGGAATCTGTGAACTACTGCCCTGTTTATAACTCAACACAACGGTCCGGTCGATCAGGCGATAGGAGACACCCACTGGCCGGAACAGCGTTTCCAGTACCGATACCAGCCGTTCATCGCTGACTTTCAGCGTTATTTTGCGGGTGGCCTGAATAAGCTGAGGGCTGTACATGAATTTTACATCGGCCTCCCGCTCAATTTGGTGCAGGACGTATTTTATGTCTCGATTCTCGATTTGCAGCGTTAGGCGCGTGTTGAGAATGTCCTGAGCCATGGAATCTTTTGCCGAAGACAAACTACAGAAAGCTAACGCGAACAGCGTTTGCAGTAGAGAAATCTGGATGTATCTCCAGAGCGGAACCGGAATTCTCATGTACGTTTGCATAGTAGTGATAGAACATGTTTGAAAAGAGGAAACTGGTTTGCGTGTTATGCCGGTACGTATGCGTTTGGGTTAAAAATGATTGAGGAATAATCTGGAGGTAAGTGCGTTAGTGGCAGACGACGCCCGAAAGCACAACCTGCCCATCAATGACCTGATAGCTGGCGTTGAGAGCCTCACAAATCAAATCGAGCGAGGTATAGAGTGATTGCTGCGAAAGAGTAGCTGTCAGCGTACAGGACGAAGCCGATACCTCGTCGTACACGATTGTGATGCCGTACATTGTTTCTAATCGACGGAACACCTCCCGCACGGGTGTTTCATCGAAATGAAGGGCCTGCTCCTGCTGGGGCAGTCGAAGCACAATAGGATTTTCTACCAGCGTTTTGGTTAGCTCCTCGCGGTTGTTCTCATAAACCGCTGCCTGATTCGGCAAGAGCACCATCGGGTCGCGACGACCGGCTGCCCGTGGCGACACCGACACTTTTCCGTCAAGCACCGATACAACAGTCGACAGGCGACTCTCCGAAACCCGGAAGCGGGTGCCTAACACTTTGGTCACCAACCGGTTGGCGTATACATAGAAAGGCTGGTGGGCTGCGTGTGCCACGTCAAAGAACCCTTCCCCGTTCAGGTAAACCGTTCGGTTTCCGGTGCCAAAGCGGGCCGGTAATCGCAAACGACTACCGGGTGAGAGCACCACCATCGACCCATCACTCAGGCGGTAGCGTTTGGGGGTCTTTCCGTCGTTTCGGTAAGTTTGGAGCGGCTGGGTTGTCTGTTCAATGGATTTGGTCAGGCTGTCGGCCTGTAGTGGCTCCTGCGGCTTGCTGATAAACCAGTAACCAATTCCTGCCAGCAGAGCTATCGAAGCTGCCGCTGCCAGCGGCCACAGCCGCCATACGCCGGAGGGCCACAGCGGTCGGGTCTGCTCGTGTTCGGCAGCATCTGCGTAAGCGGTCGTCTGAATACGTTGCCAGAGTTCTTCAACCTTATTCTCTGGCAGGCGCACCAGCGCGTATTGCCTTCGCCCGGCAGCCAGCGTTCGAATAATATAGACAGCTTCTTCCCACATGGGGCGGCACTGCGGATGACTCACCAGCCAGTCGGTCCAGAACTGTTCCGACTCGGCGGAGGGGTTCTGGCAGCTTTCCAGAAAGTAATCGTCCGTAACGAGTTCGGCCAGAGAATAAGTTTCGTATGCGGGCATATAGATAACTGTATACCCGGAAATACGCGGAGTCGGTTTTGGTACTCAGTGTTTTGAAAAAAAATCAATAAGACCCAAAAAACAGCATCAGCAGACTGGCTGCCGTCTGACAGAAGGCTTTGCGCAGCGTATCGATGGCGCGGAAAAGTAGATTTTTAGCCGATTGAGGCTGAATGTTCAGCAGGTCAGCAATTTGTTGGTGAGAAAGGTTTTCGTAGAACCGAAGCCGGACAATCTCCTGCTGACGGGGAGGGAGTTCGCGCAGACAATCTGACACTTTCGTCTGCTGCCGTAAGGCTTCTTCATCCTGTTCAGTTGATAGTGAGGCCGGGTCAATGAGTAAGGTCGATAAAGAAATTTCCTGCATCCGGCCAGCCGTGTCAATCAGACGAATGAGCCGGTTTTTAAGTGCCTTCAGTAAGTAGAATTTTACATTGTCGGTATAAGAAATGCGGTCGCGTTTGTGCCACACCTCCGTAAAAACATCGTGTATAGCATCCAGAACGGCATCTTCGTCGGCCCAAATACTCAGGCCATATCGATAAAGTGAATGAACATGGGTACGGTAGATATGCTCAAAAGCAGCCGAATCACCCTGTTTAAGGGCAATCCAGCATTCGTCAGGTTGACCTGAGTATTCGCCTTTTGGCATTTTTCTTATAAATAATAGTCAATTCTGACTAACGCGCTGGACGCGGAATTGTTTCGTTTAGAATCATTTGCTGGTTCAGTTAATTTTAATTAGGACGATCTCAGGCTACGTCGATGGCCCGGTAGGCTTGCAGCGCGGCCATTGCACCCGCTTTTCCAGGCTTGCTTAGCCCATGTTCCATGCCCACAAAACCTCGGTAGCCTTTGTTATACACGTGCTTCATCACGTTCGGGTAGTTGATTTCGCCGGAGGTTGGTTCGTTACGACCCGGTGTGTCACCTATCTGGATATATCCGATTTCGTCCCAGGCATAGTCGAGGGTGGCTAACAAATGGCCTTCCTGCACCTGCACGTGGTAGAAATCGAACAATACTTTTACCTGCGGGCGACCCACGGCTTTGGCGAGGGCATAAGCCTGCGGAATGGTATGCAAAAACATATTGGGGTGATCGACTCGGTGATTCATCGATTCCATGACCATCACAAGACCGTGCGGTTCGTAGATGTCGGCAATGCGCTTGAGCAGATCAATGGCGTTGGCCATCTGAAAATCCCAGGGCAATCGCATATCCGATACGCCCAACACGTTATGAATCAGCTTCGTATTCATCCGTTTGGCAATATCGACCGATGCCCGTATGTCGGCCAGAACGGCGTTGCGGAGGCTTGCATCGCGCCCGGCAAATGTGATGTCCTTGAAGGTCATCGTACCCACGAACTGCCCAAATTCCATGCCTAACTGCTGCACGGTTTTGCTGATGCGTTCCTGTTCGGCCACCGATTTAAATTTGAGACCTGTGTTTTCCCAGGCCCGGAAACCCTGCTCGTGCCCCCACCTGATTTCGTCGACGGGGTCGGTGGGGGCAAGTCCTTTAAAAATTCCGAACTCAGGTGAGAATTTGACGTTGAAGGGGGAGCCTTTCGGCATGGCTGTCGCGTCGGGCGCGGTGAAGCCACCCAGAACGGTGGCCCCGGCGAAGAGACTGTTTTGAACGAATGAACGGCGGTGCATACTGGTGAACGAGTTACCGTAGAATAGCCTGATCGGTTTCGGGGTCTTGATCCTGACCCAACAGAAACGCCATCAGGTCAGCCATTTCCTGCTGGGTAAGTAACTGATCCAATCCCTGCGGCATCATCGACGTGTTTTGCAACTCCATCGACAGCATGTCTGACCGGGCAATGCGTACCGACGAGGTCTGCGCCGTTCCCAGCACAATGACCGTTGGCGTTTGTTCCTGAATGATGCCCGTATGCTCACCTGTTCTGGTTTTTATACGGTACGTTTCGTATTCCCGAACAAAGCTAACATTCGGATACACAATGGCTTCCAGTAAATCATGCGCCGAACGGTCGCGTTGAATCGACGTTAAGTCGGGTCCTAATTTGCCGCCTTCGCCCCGTATCTGATGGCAGGTCGAGCAGATGGCTTTGCCGTAGAACAGCGTGCGCCCCCGCTCCATGTCGCCGTCGGCAATCCGATTTTCCATTGCTTTCAACCGCTCTAACCGCCCGGCCTGAACGCGCCGTAGGTTAGCCATCAGCCGGTCGGTCTGTGGTTTGATTTCCGGCGGGTAGTCAGCGAAAATAGCGTTGAGATTTTCTTCCGAAAAACTATCTAAACTTGGGGAGTCGGCAAGGGTATTGGCCAGTGCAACACCGATAGGAGCTGCGTGAGCACCTTTAAACATGGGCACGATACGGGGCAGACTAAACGCATCGGCTTTGGGTAAATACTCCTGCGCGATTTTCAGCAAGTGAGCATCGGTTAATTTACCCTGAGCCAGCACTGTAGCGGCCTGTTGCCGGATGGGCGCATCGGCCCCGGCGGTCAACTGCCCGTATAAGTACGTAAAATGGCCGTCGCTGAATGCCGGTTGGGTCTTGAGCAAGGTTGCCACCGCGCCCATCCGTAGCGACGCTGGATTCTGCGCATCGTCGGCCACCTGCCGGAGTTGTCCTGTCAGCGCGGTCAGGCTTCGTAAGCTCGCTACTTCCAGCGCGCGGGCCTGCGTAGCCGGTTGATTGGGTACTACGAGTTGCTGCCCGATACGCTCGACCCAAAGGGCAGGCAGTTTTTCGCCCGGAAAGCGGGCCATTGTGGTTAATATGAACAACTTACGGGCAGGTGGGGCCGTTTGCAGTTGATCGGCCATGAATTGCTGCATCGTGGTATTGCCACTGAAGGCAACCAGCATATCGCCAAACAACTGCTCCTCATCGGGGGTAAGGGCCGCGCCAGCAAAGCGAGTTTTTAAAAAAGCGGCCATCTCCCCTGCCCAGGCTGGATGATGCGATGCAACCCAGAGCGCAGTACGCTGGAGGGTTTTGTTTGGGCTGTTGAGGAACGCCGTGATCTGATTGGCCCGCAACGGCGAAGGGCGCATTTGGTCGAGCGCAATCAGGGCGGCTTCCTGCACCAACGGCGAGGGTGGTCCGACGTTTCGCGGTCCGACGTTTCGGTTTGTCAAGGCCGCTTCAAGGAGTTTTGGCTGGTTCAGCGTGATGAGCGAATAGATGAGCGCGTGCCGAACAAAGCGATCTTCGGTTTTGCCCGTAGCGGCCAGTAACGCCGGAACCGCCTTGCTGTCGGCCAACTGACCCAATGCCGTTGCAGCCTGCCGACGGCTTGCCAGATCGCCTTTGGCGACCATTGCCAGCAATTGGGGCATGGCTTCGGCATCTTTTGCTAACCCTACCGACCGGGCAGCCGCCACCCGAACCTGCACGTCGGCATCGGACAGCGCAGCCCGAACACCCGCCAGAGCCGGTGGCGTACCAATGCGGTAGAGGGCGAAAACCGCTTTAGTGCGGGCATCCACCCGTTTCGACTGGCGCAAAACGGCGATGAGGGGAGCAACGGCGGCATTGCCTGCGTCGACCAATCGCTCAATAGCCCGGTCGCAAACCGTTGGTCGTGAGTCGGTTAAATAGCTCGCGGCTTTATTGGGCGAGAGGGTAGTCCACACAATCTGATTGCCGTAAGGGTCGGCTGTTTTGGGCGCATCTTTCCGGCGAACCCGGTAGATGCTGCCGGGCAACTCGGCTTTGGAAACCTGCGAGAGCGGGCAACCCTGAATAAACCAACCGCCCGTTTCAACGACCAGCAAACTCCCATCGGCATCTTCGAGTACGTCGGTGGGGTGAAAATCTTCGTCTTTGGTCGAGAAAAATACCTCGTCTTCGGTACGAAACGACGCCCCTTCCCGAATCAGTTTGTGCCGTAACACCCGGTGCGTATTGAACTGCGCACTGAACAGATTATCCTTAAAATCGGCCCCAAACGCCGTGTGCCGATACCGCCCGATACCCGACGGAGCCACCCGCGAATACCTGGAAACGACCGGCATTAGCTCGCCCGTGCGGACTAAACTATCGCGGGTAATGTTGTTATTGGGTTTGGGATACACGCCCCCTTCGGTCCAGTACACGAGCGCGTCGCGTTGACCGGCCTGCGGGTCGGTGAAGTAGGTTTCGGTGCCGATGGGTTCAGCCGCTTCGGTAAACGTCAGTTCGACGGGGTTGTTCATGCCACCCGCCGAAATCCACTCCAGCCGCGAACCGTCGGGACGCACCCGCCAGATGCGGGCGGTGCCACCTTTGAGCCGTTGGCCTTCCTGCGTGGTCACGTCGAAACCCATGATGGCACTGGTCATGTGGAGCCAGCCGTCTGGCCCCATAAACGGCCCAATCAGGCTATTGGCGTTCACGTTGAGGGTCCAGCCGGTGAGCAGCACCTCGCGCTTATCGGCCACACCATCGTTATTGGTGTCGGTAAATTTGATGAGGTCGGGGGCCGACGTGGCGTATAAACTGCCTTTGTAGAATACGCCACCCTGCGGAAAGCCCACGTTATCGGCGTAGATAGTGCTTTTGTCGTATTTGCCGTCGCCGTTGGTGTCGGTAAGCAGCTTGATCCGAAACTGTGGGTTGTCGAGCGCGTCTTTGGTTTTTTTATAAACGTGCCCAATGGATTCAAAAACAAACAGCCGCCCGGTTTCGTCGAGGGTCGAAAACATGGGAAAGTCGACCAGATCCGGTCCGGCAGCAACCTCAACGGTGTACCCATCGGGTACGGTGATTTCGGCTGTTTTCCCGGCAGTGGTTGTGGGGGCGTTGGTTCGTTGCGAGGTTGAGCCTACCAGTAAGAGCAGCAGACCCGCCAGGCAGGCAGTGCCAATGGCCGACGAAATGAAGCGTGAAGGGTGCATGGGTTGATCCTGAATTGATTTGGGTAATATCGGCTATAATCTGGGTGGGTCTGGGTGGATTGGTATGGTGTGCAGATAGTCTAATTGCGTTATTTGCTATATGGCAGATCAATTGATAAAGCTACTACTTTTAACGTCCGTTTGTGGGTTAACCGCCTGTAAACGTGCAGAACCTGTTACAACGCCCGCTCCGGCCATTTCCTCGACACTGGTGAATGTAACGCTCGATGCCACCATGACCTACCAGACCATTGTCGGGTTTGGCGGGTTTGGTGCACAAAACGTTTACTGGTCAAACGGCCCTTTCACCAGCGACCGATTCGTAAATGATATTGTGACCGATCTCGGCTGCACCATTATTCGCGATGAAGTGCCAACCTCGTTTGAGATTGACAACGACAATGCCGACCCCGCCGTAACCGACCTGACGAGGTTTAACCTCACCCGGCGCATTGCAGGGCATCACGTGCCGTTTGGCGACCGGGTGCCGCACCTGAAAGCCTTGCGGGAAGCTGGTGTTCAAACGTTCATCGCGTCGGTTTGGAGTCCGGCACCGTGGATGAAATGGAACAACCGCATCGACAACGGTACGCAACAAAACTCCGCCCCGGCTTATAATCGTAATCCTACGTCAGCCAGTAATCAGCTAAAAATAGAAAACTACGAGGAATTTGCTGAGAGTTGCGTGGCCTATTGTCGCATCTTCAAGCGCGAAATCGGCGTTGACCTCTACGGGCTGAGCGTTCAGAACGAACCACGTTTTTCGCAGTCGTATCAGTCGTGCGTCTACGACGGCGAAGCCCTGCGCGACGTATTGAAGGTGGTAGGTCGGCGGTTCAAAAAAGAAGGTCTCACTACCAAACTCTTCATGCCTGAAGACGTGGGCTGGCTCGACGGTGTGCGAAGCATGACCCTGCCCACCCTGAACGACCCCGAAGCCCGGCAATATGTGGGCATGGTGGCTACACACGGCTACGCCCTCGACGGGGTGCAACCGGCCTCGACCGATGCCAGCACCTGGCGAACCATGTATGGCTGGGGCCAACCCTACAACCTGCCACTCTGGATGACCGAAACGTCGGGCTTCAAAAACAACCACGAAGGCGCAATGGCCCTGGCAAAAGCCATGTACACGGCGTTTCGGTTTGGTAATGTGTCGGCCTGGGTGTTCTGGTCGCTGAGCGAGGAAAATGCGTCTGATTACGCACTGCTGACTTCTAACGGTATCAAAAGCAAACGATATTGGGTCTCAAAACAGTTTTATCGTTACGTCCGGCCCGGTGCCGTGCGGGTCGAAGCCAATAGTGCCGATGCTGATGTGTTGCCACTGGCCTTCGTGAAAGACGGCCTTCCAATCCTGGTAATCAGCAATGTCGGCACAACCAACAAAACCATTCGTGTAAAGGGCGACGGCGTTTCAACCCAATACAAGGTGTTTCTGACATCGGCTACCGACAACTGTAACGAACTCACTGCCGTAAAAGCGGGCGAATCTGTCACGATTCCGGCGCAGGGCGTGGTAACGCTGGTTGGCGCGAAGTAGGATGAAAAACAGTTCGCTGTCGAAAACCATTACGCATCAGACGGTCGGTAGTTTCCAGGGGCTGCGGTAATGCGCCTTCGCGAGGTCGTTGGCGTTGCTGTCGGCGGTGATGGTCTGAGTGGTTTCGTCCCAGTTCAGTTTGCGGCCTGTGCGGTAAGCAATATTGCCTAATTGGGCGTTTACGGCTACATTGCGGCCCACTTCTGCCGGGGCGTTGGGTTGCTGTCGGCTTCGCACACATTCCACAAAATTGAGCGTATGCTTATCGAGGTCACTGCCATAGCGCAGATGGCGCGGCATGGCCGGTGTCAGGTATTGGCCGCTGTCGGCTTCGGGCAGTAGTTCCCAGCCGTCTCGGTCAACCACCACCGTGCCGAAGTTGCCAATGAAAGCCACCCCATGTTCGCGGTCGAAGGGGCCCCGCCCGATGCCGATAGCCTGCTCCCATTGCAGGGTGAACTCAGGAAATTCATAAATCGCCTGCATCGTGTCGGGGGTTTCGCCCGCGTGGTTGGGAAAGCCGAACCGCCCGCCCATGGCTACCACTGATGTAGGGGTCGTCACGTTCATGCCCCACAGAGCCATGTCGATCATGTGTGCTCCCCAGTCGGTCATCAACCCCCCGGCATAATCCCAGAAGTACCGGAAACTGCCATGAAAGCGGTTTTTGTTGAAGGGCCGTTCTGGTGCCGGGCCAAGCCACATGGCGTAATCGACCCCCGCCGGAACCGGTTCATCGGGCAGCACCGGAAACGTTTTGCCGTAGGGCATGTAGGCCCACGTTTTTACCGTCCGAACTGTCCCGATTTTCCCAGCCCGAACATAGTCGATGGCTGCTTTCCAGTGCCCTCCGCTCCGTTGCCACTGCCCCACCTGCACAATGCGTTGATGTTTTTTGGCAGCCGCCACCATCAGATTACACTCTTCAATTGAATTAGCGAGTGGCTTTTCCACGTAAACGTCTTTCCCGGCCTGACAGGCCATCACCGTTGGTAAACAGTGCCAGTGGTCGGGGGTGCCAACAATAACGACATCGATGGCCTTGTTATCCAGCACCCTCCGAAAATCGTTGTATAAGACCGGTTTGGGGCTACCCGCCACCGTGCCAGCCAGTTTGTCGAGGTCGGTAGCCCGCCGATTCATCACGTTCTGGTCCACGTCGCACAGGGCCGCGCACCGAACTCCTGGGTGCTTAAGCATCGATGTCAGGTCGGCCCAGCCCATGCTGTTGCACCCGATGAGGGCCACCGAAATTGTTTCGGCAGCCGAACGGATTGGTGGTTGAGACGAATTGGCCAGCAGTTGGTCGGGCAGCAGTGCACCCGTAACGGCCATCTGAGCCGATTGGTGCAGAAATTGGCGACGAGTGTTTGTCATGGGAAAGGGGTGTAAGCAATCGTGTTTTTCGGGAGTGTTTTGTCTGACAATAGTGGCGTGCGGGCGTTTTTGAGGTAGTTGGTGTGAATCATAAGATTTCGGGTATTAGCTCCACCGATACGCAAAAACTGGTTTGTGCCCGGCTGAGCCACACACTCATTGATGATCCCATTGCGGCAATCGGTAAGCAACAGAGCGGGCCAATCAGATGTTTTGTGTGCCTGCCGCGCCGAAATGTCGCGCAGTCGGAAGTTGCTTACATTGGTCAGTACCAGCCCACTCTGCCAGCCGGGTTCGGGCTTTTCGTCGTTCCAGCGCACGGCGATGTTGTCGAGCGTCAGACCATCAACGCCCTCGAAGCGCATAGCGTGAGCAGTGCGTTTGTCGGGCGTGGCTTCAGGTTCCATAAACACCTGAACGTTGGCGATGCGGATGTTTTCCAGGGGTTTTCCCACGGTTGTGATGATCCGGCTCGTTCCCTGGGCGTGAGCAATCACGTTATCGATGGTGATGTTTTTGATGGCCCCTACTGCCGAGGTTGGGTTGCGTTTTTTGAGTACGAAATAAAACACCTCTGCATCGCCCCACCAGTTCCAGTGTCGTCGGTGCAGGTCAATGGTCAGGTTCGAGAACTTGATGTCGCTCACCGTTGCTCCATCCTGCACGTTGATACCCATGCCTTTGTTAGCATCGCGGATAACGCAATTGCTGAAAATGACGTGCCGGATGGGCGATAGCGTTTCCGTGCCAATCATCAGGGCGGTCGATGAACTGGTCAGGATACAGTTATCGACCACAATGTTTTCGGTTGGGTACGATTTGCCGCTGGGTTTAAAATCCCATGAGCCTGATTTGAGACAAATGGCATCGTCGCCGGTCGAGATGATGCACCCCGAAATATGAGCGTTGCTGGTTCCGTCGAGGTCGATACCATCGGAGTTTACGCCCATCTTCAGGTCAGAGGTAATGGTTACGCCCCGAATCTTCACCTGCTGGCACCCCCAGATGCGCATACACCAGAGGGAGGTGTTTTCAAACGTCACATCGTCGATTGTGATGCCGGTACATTCTTTAAACAGCACCCCAAACGCGCTGTTGCCTACCCGGTAGCTGCGTTTCATTTCTACGCCCGCTTTTTTGGCAATTTCTACCTCTTTGGCAATTTCTACGTCGCCGTAGTTGTAATCGGTCCACTGGTATTTTGCCTGCCCGTCAATTTTTCCCCGGCCTGTAATGGCGATGTTTGTGGCGTTTTCGGCATAGATAAAACCGTCAGCTTTGAAGGCCGGATTGGGCAAATCGGCGTACAAAATGGCCCCGGCATCCACCTGAAGCGTGATATTGTCGTGTAGCACAATGCCAAGGCAGGTATAGTGGCCGGGCGGCACCTGCACCACGCCCCCGTTTGTTGTTCGGGCGGCTGCAATAGCGTTGGCAATGGCCCCGGTTGCATCATCGCCTTTTTGGCCGGTAGCTCCATACTCGCGAATATTATAAATCGGGGGTGAGCCAATTGCAACTGTACTGAGGAATAGCAGAAAAAATGAGAATAAATACTTGATTATCATAGAATCGGGTAGGTTTCAGTTGGTCATTTCTTCGCTTTCTCCGCTTCAAGCAATAGCGTCACAATGGTCCGATGGCCGTTGTCGCGGGCGCGGTCGATGGCGCGGAACCCGTCGCTGTCCTGATAAAAAACGTCGGCTCCCTGCGTCAGTAAAGCCTTTACTGCCAATTCGTTACCCGTCCAGGCTGCCTGCACCAATTCTTTTCCCAGTTTCCCGTTTCCGGTTGTGCCCGATTGGTTTGGCCGGATCGAAGCCGCCACCTGACCCGTCCGCAGAACGGTGCGTGTGCTGGTCAACTGACGTTCCTGAGCGAGTTGGGCTTGTCGAACGGAGTCGGGAGTTGCCACAAATCCGCTAAATCATGGTACATGACCCAACATGCACAGGGGCGAAAACTGACTATCAGGGAAAAACGATTCCGTCTGTGCAGATTATACAAACAACTCGCAGACTAAAAGGGAGATTTGTTACTAAATGAACACCACGTCGTCAATGACATCGGTTCCCATGTCTTTGTTGATGACCTGAATGAGCTTTTGCTTGGCATTCACGAGTTCGCTGCGGAGGGGGGCGGAGGTCAGTTCGATGTGCAGCTTACGGTCGCGGACGTAGATGCGGTTGGTGCGTGAGGCAATAGCCTGCCCCATCATGCGGCCCCAGAACGCTTCGAGGTAGGTTTCGTTAAAGCGCGATTGAAGCTGATAATGTTTCAGCAACTGCCCGATGGCGTCTTTTACGGTGGTGGTGCCAGCTACGCGGGTGGCGTTTTCGCGATTGTATTTGTAGGGCTGATGCATACGGGGCGGTGTGTCTTTCCTACAAAAGTAAACAGCCCCCGGTTTTACTACCTATGCCGCTGACCAATTTTTTAGAAAAATAAGGGAACGGGCAGAAATCGCGGCAAACGTTTGGAAACAGGCGCGTTGGCTTGTATACTTGCGGCATCAAGTCAATTCTACGCGTTGCTTACCGTCGTCAACGCGCGTTGATTTATACAGAAGCGGGGAGAGATCAGGCTCTTCGAACCGCTGGCAACCTACCACTTGGCAAGGTGCTAACTCCTGCCTAAAATGACCCAAACGTGGTCATTAGGAACTATAAATCGAATACGAACATGCTCTGTATCAGATGCTGTATGCCCTACGGGGCCAGCTAAAGCACATCCGCCACCCGCACACACCAGATCGGGAGTGATTTGGCGTGCCATTTTTCAGTTGTAAAGTTATCGGGTTGTACAGTTGTAAGGTTTGCAACCACCCAACTCCACCGCCCGCTCAACTTTACAACCCTACAACTTTTACAACTTTATAACTCCGTCAAAAATGTCTTCTCAACTGCATTTCGATACACTGCAACTGCACGCTGGTCAGGAGGCCGACCCCACTACCAACTCGCGGGCGGTGCCTATTTACCAGACAACCTCTTACGTCTTCAACGATTCGGCGCACGGTGCCGATTTGTTCGCGCTGAAGGCGTTTGGCAATATTTACACCCGCATCATGAACCCCACGTCCGACGTGTTTGAGAAACGCATGGCGGCTCTTGAAGGGGGCGTGGCCGCTTTGGCCGTGGCATCGGGGCAGGCGGCTCAGTTCATTGCCCTGACCAATATCCTGAATGCGGGCGATAACTTTATTTCGACCTCGTTTCTGTATGGCGGCACCTACAATCAGTTCAAGGTGTCGTTCAAACGGCTTGGCATCGACGCTCGTTTTGCCAATGGCGACAAACCAGAAGCCTTTGCCAAACTGATCGACGAAAACACGAAGGCTATTTACCTCGAAACCATTGGCAATCCCGGTTTCAACATTCCTGATTTTGATGCCATTGCCGAGTTAGCCAGGCAACATGACCTGCCAATTATTGTCGATAACACCTTCGGGGCGGGTGGCTACCTGTTCCGGCCTATCGAACACGGCGCGGCTGTGGTGGTGGAGTCGGCTACGAAATGGATTGGCGGCCACGGTACGAGCATCGGCGGGGTGATTGTCGATAGCGGTAACTATAACTGGGGTAACGGCAAATTTCCGCAGTTCAGCGAACCGTCCGAGGGCTACCACGGCATGGTGTTCAGCGACGTGTTTGGCGTGGGCGGCCCGTTTGGCAACATCCAGTTTATTATCCGAGCCCGCGTCGAAGGGCTGCGCGATTGGGGACCGGCCATTAGCCCGTTCAACTCGTTTTTGCTCTTACAGGGCCTCGAAACGCTCTCGCTGCGCGTTGACCGCACGGTACAAAACGCCCTCGCACTGGCACAATGGCTCGAAGCGCACGAACAGGTTGACGTTGTAAATTACCCCGGTCTCGAAAGTAGCTCATACCACGAACTGGCGAAGAAATACCTCAAGCGCGGCTTCGGGGGCGTATTTACGTTCAAAGTGAAGGGCGGAAAAGAGGCCGCCGATCAGTTTGTGAACAGCCTGAAATTAGTGAGCCATCTCGCCAATGTCGGCGACTCAAAAACGCTGATTATTCACCCGGCCAGCACCACCCATCAGCAACTGAGCGAACAGGAACAGGCCAGTGCAGGCGTTGAACCCGGCCTGCTGCGTATTTCTGCCGGTATCGAGCATCTTGACGACATCAAGGCCGATCTCGAACAGGCGTTTGCCCAGATTGCCGAACCCGTAGCAGCTTAATTGTTTCAGGTACTGTGTTCTATGTACTACGGGCACTCAGTCCACTGTAGCACATAGAACACAGTATTAGGTACGTAGGATATGACCTTTTTCGATTACAAATATTCGTTTCCACTCGAATCGGGGCAAATCCTGCCCGGTTTCCGGTTGGCCTATACCACACGTGGCACATTAGACAATACAGCCTCGAACGTGGTGTGGGTATGCCACGCCCTGACCGGCAACGCCGACGCGGGCGACTGGTGGGGCGGTATGGTTGGGCCGGGCAAATACTTCGACCCTGCCCGCGACTTCATCGTCTGTGCCAACGTGCTGGGATCATGTTACGGCTCAACGGGGCCGCTGTCGGATAATCCTGAAACGGGGCAACCGTACTACTACGATTTTCCGACCCTCACGATTCGCGACATCGTGGCGGCTCTCGATTTGCTGCGTCAGGAGTTAGGTATCGAAAAAATCCGTACCTGTATTGGCGGGTCGGTAGGGGGCGAGCAGGCGTTGGAATGGGCTGTTATGCAGCCTGATGTTATTGATAATGTGGTGGTTATTGCCACCAGTGCGGTGGCATCGCCATGGTGTATTGCGTTCAACGAAGCCCAGCGGATGGCTATCGAAGCTGATCCTACGTGGGGCGAACGCCGTGCCGATGCGGGCATGGCCGGTATGAAGGCCGCCCGCGCTATGGCCATGATTTCGTATCGCAACTATGATACCTATGGCTTCACGCAGGCCCTCGACAACAACGAACAACTCGACGGTTACAAGGCCGCGTCGTACCAACGCTATCAGGGCGAAAAAATCGCCGAACGCTACAATGCCTTCACCTACTGGACGCTCTCGAAAGTGATGGACTCACACAACGTGGGGCGCAATCGGGGCAGCATCCTGAACGCGCTGGGGCAAATTAAAGCCCGTACACTGGTGGTCGGCATTAGTTCCGACTTGCTGTTCCCACCTGGGGAGCAACAATTTTTAGCCCGTCACATTCCCAACGCCACCTATCAGGAAATAGACTCGCTCTACGGACACGATGGATTTTTGATCGAGTTTCGGCCTTTAACCAATATCATCCGAAGATGGATGGAGTCGGCGGCTGCGGAGTCGCTTGTGCCAGTGTCTGCGCGTTTATGAATTGAGAATTACTTCGAGCAATCCACTTTTTCAGCACCATTGTGCCGGGAAATTTTAACCCGGATTTATTGCTGAATACCATTTTGCCGTTTTGCTCACTCACGTTGCCATACCCCTCGCTGAGTTCATTGTTTTTTACCAGAAATGCCACCTGCCGAACGGATTTCTGCCCCTCCGACAGAAAGGTGTAATCCGCCATCAGCGTGTCGCCCATCATCCGCCCGCTCAGGGTGCCGGTATTGGCGTCTTTACCCGACAGCCGGCGCAGGGGCCGTAGCGACAGCGGCTGTTGTTTCGCCTGTGGCTGAGGTGGTCGATCTGCTCTCGTCCGACTTTTTCTGATCCTGGCAGGCCATTGATAGTGCTATTACAACGAGCAGACTAATTTAAGGAGGGAGTTCGTAGTAAAGTAAGTTTGGTTAGAGTAGTTTCGGGTACGTACCCGCTTTTGTGGAAAGCAAGAAAAACAATATTTTTATGGCTCATCATTGGAATCGGCGAATGTTTACCCGGATTGCTTTAACGGCAGGGGCATCTTACTTCATTAAACCTTTATTAGCTTCTGGAGAAAAACAGCAGGTCGCCGTAACTGGCAAACGGGTGGGTATTATCGGGTTAGACACCTCGCATAGCATCGCCTTTACCAAAGAGCTGAACACCAACCCAGCAAGTGCCAATTGGCAGGGCTACCGGGTCGTAGCGGCCTACCCCAAAGGCAGTAACGATATTGAGAGCAGCGTGAAGCGCATTCCCGGCTACATTGATGAGGTCAAAAAAATGGGCGTGCAAATTACGGGTTCAATTGACGAGTTACTGAACCGTGTAGATGTCGTATTGTTGGAAACCAACGATGGGCGATTGCATCGCGAACAGGCATTGAAGGTGATTGCAGCTCGCAAACCCTTTTTTATCGACAAACCCGTTGCGGCTTCGCTTACCGACATTATCTTTATCATGGAGGCTGCAAAAAAAGCCGATGTCCCGCTGTTTTCGGCCTCTTCGGTGCGCTATATGAACGGCATCGATGCAGTCGACAAAGCACAGGTGGTTGGGGCCGATACTTTCAGCCCGGCCCTACTCGAAAAAACGCATCCCGATCTGTTTTGGTACGGGATTCATGGCGTTGAAGCTCTCTTCGCCGTGATGGGAACGGGTTGCCAAAGCGTTACGCGGCTACACACGCCCAACACCGACATTGTGACAGGCGTTTGGGCCGACGGTCGGGTAGGGGCGTTTCGCGGAACCCGGACGGGCAAGCATACGTATGGGGGAACCGTTTATACCAACAATGGCCCGGTCGTGCTTGGTCCTTATGGTGGTTATACCCCTCTGCTGAAAGACATTGTTCAGTTTTTTGAAACGGGGCATGCACCCGTTAATGCCGCTGAAACGCTGGAAATTTACACATTTATGGAAGCAGCCGACGAGAGCAAACGCAAAGGCGGGGTTGCCGTTCGTTTGGAAAGCGTATTAAAACAGGCGCAAGAAAAGGAGTAAACATATTCATTTATGGACTTTCGGGTACGTACCCGAAGTGCCTTAGCCACACAAAACCTGCTGCAATGACAGATAACCTACCCCCAAAACCCGTTGCTGGCCTTGAAACACGTCGGCTGTTTTTGGGACAGCTACTCACTGGAACAGTCGCTTTAACAGTCGGCGGTATACTGCCCGGGTTTAGCCCCCGAAGTTACGCCCGGATCCGGGGGGCCAATGAGCGTATTCAGGTAGGCATGATGGGCGTCAATAGTCGCGGGCTGGCACTGGCCAACACGTTTGGTTTACAACCCAACTGTGCGATTCGGGCGGTTTCGGATGTAGACTCCCGGGCGACCGCGCGATGTATTGCCGCTGTTGAGAAAATTGGACAGCCAAAGCCCAACGCGCAGCCCGATTTCCGAAAGGCGTTGGAGGATAAAGACCTCGATGTGCTGGTGATTGCTGCCCCCGATCATTGGCACGCCCCTGCTGCTATTCTGGCTGCTAAAGCCGGTAAGCACGTGTATCTGGAAAAACCCTGTAGCCACAATCCGCATGAAGGCGAACTGTTGGTAGCGGCCCAGAAAAAGTATGGTACGGTCATGCAGATGGGCAATCAGCGTCGGTCATGGCCCAACGTGGCGGCTGGAGTGAAAGCCGTGCGCGAGGGCGAAATTGGCCGGGCTTATTTTGCGAAGGGCTGGTATACCAACAACCGGCCATCTATCGGCATGGGCAAGGCCGTTGCTATACCCGATTGGCTCAACTTCGACCTCTGGCAGGGACCGGCTCCACGTAAAGCATTTAAAGACAATATTCTGCACTACAACTGGCACTGGTTCTGGCACTGGGGAACGGGCGAATCGCTCAATAACGGCACCCATATGCTCGACCTGATGCGCTGGGGACTGAACGTTACCTATCCCACTCGCGTCAGTTCATCGGGTGGTCGTTACCGCTATCAGGACGACTGGGAAACGCCCGACACGCAGGTGATTAGCCTCGAATTTCCGAACAACACGGCCATGACCTGGGAAGGGCGAAGCTGCAACGGGCGGACGATTGAAGGCAGCAGCGTGGGCGTGGTTTTCTACGGAGACAAAGGGTCGGTTCAGATTGAGCCGGGCAATGCTTACAAAGTTTATGATCTGGAAAACAAGCTGGTACGGGAGGTCAAAAACGACGTGGTGATCAATGCCCGCGACAATATGAATCCCTCGCAGGCGTTGGATGCCCTTCATATTCAGAATTTTTTCGATGGTATTCGAAAAGGAGCTGTGTTGAACTCCGACATGCTGGGGGGGCATCAGAGTACATTGCTTTGCCAGTTGGGCAATATCGCGCTGCGCTCCGAATCGACCCTGCACATCGACCCTGCTACCGGACATATTCAAAATAACCGAGCGGCTCAGTCTTTCTGGAAACGGGATTATGAACGCGGCTGGGAACCCACGCTATAACGCTATGCTCTATAGTCAACCTAACCATACTCCGAAATGAAAGCACCCGCCAACGTTCTTGATGTCGGCTCGCTCACCGGGCGGCAAACCACTCTGTCGATTCTGCTTATCGGCGTCCTGTTTTTCGTATTTGGGTTTGTTACCTGGGTAAACGCCATTCTGATTCCTTACTTCAAAATCGCCTGCGAACTGACCAACTTTCAGTCGTATTTTGTAGCCTTTGCGTTCTACATATCCTACTTCATCATGTCGGTGCCGTCGTCGTATCTGCTGAAACGGGTGGGCTTTAAACAGGGTATGATGATTGGTTTCTGGGTGATGGCCGTGGGCGCGTTCACGTTCGTACCAGCCGCTCTGAGCCGTACCTACCCTGTGTTTCTGCTGGGGTTGTTTCTGCTGGGTATCGGGCTGGCGATCCTGCAAACGGCAGCAAATCCCTACATCACGGTTCTGGGGACAAAAGAACGGGCGGCTCAGCGAATCAGCATCATGGGCATTTGCAACAAAGCGGCTGGCATTCTGGCTCCGATTCTGTTTGCCGCTGTTATCCTCCGGGCTACCGATACCGATTTGTTTAGTCAATTGCCCGGCATGAATCCCGCCGAAAAAGCAGGAGCCTTAGACGCCCTCGTTCGGCGGGTGATTGTGCCGTATTCGGTCATTGGCTGCATTCTGATTGGGCTGGGCCTGTTGGTACGGCTGTCGCCCCTGCCCGAAATCAATACCGAACAGGAAACGGCGGAAGTAGCAGCCGCCAATGAGCATAAAACCTCAGTGCTGCAATTCCCGCATTTGGTCATGGGCGCGTTGGCTATCTTCCTGCACGTCGGCACACAGGTCGTTGCTATCGATACCATCATCGGGTATGCCGGGTCGATGGGAATCACTCTGCTCGAAGCCAAAGCGTTTCCTTCCTATACGCTGTTCGTAACGATTTGTGGCTACGTTCTGGGTATCATACTGATTCCAAAATACGTGAGTCAGGTTGCTGTATTCCGATTCTGCACCGTACTGGGTCTTATGCTAACCCTGCTCATTCTGTCTGCCAGTGGCACTATCATGCTACTGGGCCACCGGGCCGACCTGTCTATCTGGTTTGTGGTATTACTGGGGCTGGCTAATTCGCTGGTGTGGGCGAGCATTTGGCCGCTGGCCCTCGACGGGCTGGGGCGGTTTACGAAAGTGGGCGCGGCTCTGCTGATTATGGGCCTGAGTGGCAACGCAATTCTGCCGCTGATTTACGGCTATGTGGCCGATGGCTACGGTCTCCGCAACGGCTACTGGGTGCTTTTTCCCTGTTATCTGTACCTGGCTTTTTACGCGTTCTACGGCCACAAAGTTCGCCGTTGGAGGATTCTGTCTACGCAAAAAAAACGTACCCATGAACCGCACTGGCAGGGAAACCCCACGGCTTAAGCTTATCAATGGCCGTATCCTAACGCCCCAGCGCATCATCCCGAACGGAACGATTCTGATGGCAGGCGGGACTATTGTCGATGTTGTTGCGGGCGACCTGGAAGTACCCGGCGCCGAGGTACTGGATGTCGGGGGGGCCTACGTGTCGCCGGGGTTTATTGACCTGCATGTACACGGTGGGGGCGGTCATGACTTCATGGATGGCACCGAAGAAGCTTTTCTACAAATTGCCCAAATCCACGCCCGATATGGCACCACAGCCCTCGTACCCACCACCCTGACCAGCCGCTTAGACGAACTGGTCAACACGCTGTCGGTCTATGAACGGGCCAACGCCCGCAATACGACAGGTGCCTGTTTCCTGGGGATGCACCTCGAAGGGCCGTATTTTGCCATGAACCAGCGGGGGGCGCAGAACCCACGCTACATCCGCGACCCCGACCCCGCCGAATACCGGGAAATTCTGGAGAGTTCGTCGGCCATAGCCCGCTGGAGTGCCGCGCCCGAACGACCGGGTGCGCTGGCGTTTGGCGATTACCTACGCTCAAAAGGAGTGCTGGCATCCATTGCTCATACCGATGCTCTGTATGAGGATGTGGCATCGGCAGTGGCCCATGGCTATCGGTTAGTGACGCATCTCTACAGTTGCATGAATGGCGTGAGTCGGCGGAACGGGTTCCGGTATGCAGGCGCGATAGAGGGTGCCTACCTGCACGACGAATTAGCCGTTGAACTGATTGCCGACGGTGTGCATCTGCCGGGCCCGTTGCTTCAGTTGGCTTACAAAATTAAAGGACCCGATGGATGTGCCCTCATCACCGACGCCATGCGGGCTGCCGGTATGCCCCCCGGCCCGAGCGTGCTGGGGAGCCTGCACGATGGTCTCGATGTGATTGTGGAAGATGGCGTGGCCAAACTGCCAGATCGTCAGGCATTTGCGGGTAGCGTAGCTACCGCCGACCAGCTATTGCAAACCATTCTGAAACTCACTGACATTCCGCTCCTGGACGCTGTCCAAATGATGAGCTGTACGCCCGCCCGGATCATGGGCGTAGCCACTCGAAAAGGCGAACTGCGAGCCGGGTATGACGCCGATCTCGTTGTCTTGGACAACCAGTTTTCCGTACAACTGACGGTGGTGGGAGGGCAGGTCGTTTTTCGGCGCGAAGCAACTCCAATTTCTGTTTAGACTATTTTAACTAATTGATTATGCTTACACAATCCAGCACCAATCGACTCATTTTACACCAATTCAACAGCCGGACCGACTTAGGTGAGCAAGCCGCCCGGGCGGTGAGCACCTTCATGCGGGAATTACTGAAACAGCAGGCAACTGTTCACATGATTTTTGCGGCTGCACCTTCGCAGGAGGAGTTTCTGGCGGCCTTAGTTACCCAGCCCGACCTCGACTGGAGCCGCGTCGACGCCTTTCACATGGATGAGTACGTGGGCTTACCCAATGATGCAGCTCAGCGGTTCGGCAATTTCCTGAAAGAGCGCATTTTTGACCGGGTTCCTTTCCGAAGTGTGCATTATTTAGATGGAAATGCTCCCGATCTGGTGGCAGAGTGCCAGCGATATAGCGAACTTTTAGAACATTTCCCGGTCGATATTGTCTGTATGGGCATTGGCGAAAACTGCCATATCGCCTTCAATGACCCGCACGTAGCAGATTTCGATGATCCAGTGCTCGTGAAGGTGGTTGACCTCGATTCGGCCTGCCGACAACAACAGGTAAACGACGGCTGTTTCGTTCAACTCGACGATGTGCCAACCCACGCCCTCACACTGACGGTTCCGGCTTTGATGCAGGCCCCGCATGTGTTCTGCATGGTGCCGGGTACGCACAAGGCCCAGGCAGTGTACCATACGATCCATTCACCCGTTAGCGAAACTTACCCGTCAACGATTTTGCGCTGGCACGAAGATGCTCAACTGTTTATCGACCGGGATAGTGGCTCGCAGCTGTCGTAAGCGTACATTCGACAAACTAAATGAACAACTTGCTGCGGTATTTATCCCCGTTTAGAAAAGAGGGAGTACTGACGAATATGTACGTGTATGGCGAAAAAGGAATTACAGGGAGTGAAGGAAATTGCCCGGCGGGCAAATGTAGCCATCGCGACGGTGGACCGGGTGATTCATAACCGAACGGGCGTTTCGGCCAAAACCCGCGAGAAAATCAATAAGATTATTGAAGAGCTGAACTACCAGCCAAACCTGCTGGCCCGGCGACTCGCTTCAGGCAAGGTTATCAAACTGGCCGTGCTGATTCCGTCGGTGACGGATGAAACCGATTTCTGGGAAGCTCCGCTGCGGGGCGTGCAGCGGGCCGAAGCCGAGATTCGGCAATATGGCCTGTCGGTGCAGTTATTCCTGTTCGACCTGAACGACAAGCACTCGTTTTTATCGCAAACGAATAGGATTCTTCAGAGCGACATCGACGGAGTGGTGCTGGCTCCGATGTTTGTAGACGAAACCCTGACGTTCGTGACCGATTGCCGGAGAAAGGGTATTCCCTATGTATTTATTGACTCTAATATTCCTGACGGTCAGAACCTAAGCTACATCGGTCCCCCGCTACACCAGAGTGGTTATCTGGCGGGTCGTCTGTGTACGTCGGGCTTACAGCCACAGCAGTCTGTGTTGCTGGTGCATATTGCCACCGATATTGACAGCTATACCTACCGGCAGATCGAGCAGGGGTTCCGGACCTATTTCGCCGATCATCTACCCGAACAGCCCCTATACCGGGTAGACATTCATCAGACCGACGAACCATCGGTTACGCAGGCCCTTGGGGCAGCTTTTTCCGGGCATTCTACCGTGGGTGCTGTGTTCGTAACTAACTCGCGGGCGTTCTTAGTTGCCCGGTTTCTGGAAGACTTTACGCTGATCGATAAACCCCTGCTGATTGGCTATGATCTGATTAATGCGAACACCCATTATCTCGATAATGGCTTCATCGATTTCCTGATTTGCCATCAACCCGACGATCAGGGCTACCGGAGCATCATGACATTGTACCAGTATCTGGTTTTCTCGGCAACGGTGAGTAAAGAACATTACATGCCAATCGACATTATTACGCGCGAAAACCGGGCATACTACCGAAATTGACCGCTTTTGTCTAAAGGGCGATTAGCCAAATTTTTCACGGTTTTTCTTGAAGAACACATAATTTATCAAAATAGATGCAGCAAATTTTGAAATTTAAAAACGAATCGTATTTTTACGGGTACGTACCCGTTCATTAGTTAGTTCAGCTCTTTTTTGAGTAAAATGTCTTACGATGCAATCATGAAAAAGTTGTTCACCTCAACCGACCAACCTCAGGTGAAAAAGGTGAAAAATTTTTTATTAATTGATTCCGGGTACGTACCCGCTTTTTGTTTGTTCGTATTCAACCTTAATCATTCGTCTATGAATTCGTGTACAGTTTACAGACTATTTGGGGTGGTAGCAGCCCTGTTACTGAGCCTGGGCGGATTTGCTCAGACCCCTCGTGAGATCAGCGGCAAGGTGATCGATGCCCGAACGCAGGAGAGTATTCCCGGTACTAACGTTGTTGTGAAAGGAACCACAAAGGGAGTAGTTACAAACAGCGAGGGCGTGTTCAAAACGACCGTTAACCCCGGCGATGTGCTGGTTTTCACTTTCATTGGCTATAAAGCCCATGAAGAAATGGTTGGCAATCAGACTATGTTACAAATCAGCCTCTCGGCCAGTGCGTCGAATATAGATGAGGTGGTGGTGATTGGCTACGGAACGGCTAAAAAGAGCGATTTGACGGGGTCGGTCGTGCGAATCAATGCCGATCAGTTCAAGACTCAGCCAATAACCCAACTAACTGATATGCTAACGGGAACGGTGGCAGGTTTCTACGCTAATCAAAGCGCGTCGGCGGCTGGTGGCAGTACGCTGGAGATTCGGGGGCCAAATTCGCTCAATGCATCGACAGACCCGCTGGTAGTACTGGATGGCGTTATTTTCAATGGGAGTATTCGCGATATTAACCCAGCCGACATTGAAACGATAGATATTCTGAAAGATGCCAGCTCAACCGCCGTGTATGGCGCAAGGGCCGCGTCGGGAGTGATTATCGTAACGACCAAGCGCGGCAAAACCGGCAAACCGATCATTTCGCTGTCGACCAAAGTAGGCGTAGCAACGCCGACAAACTCGTTTAAGCCGATGGGCGTCGGGCAGTATTTGGACTTCCGGCGCGATGTACTGCGTCAGGCGAATCCGGCCCTGCCCAGCTACTATTTTTATAATCCTGACCGCCTGCCCGAAGGTGTTACACTCGAACAGTGGCGAACAGCCAGCAGAAACCCACAGGCCGATAACACCAACGAATGGCTGGGGCGGCTACGGCTGTTTCCGGTAGAGATCGATAACTATCTGGCGGGGCGCACCGTCGATTGGTACGACCGCGTAATTAAGCCGGGTGTTCGCCAAAGTCATGATTTAAACATTAGCGGAGGGGCCGAACGGGTAAATTATTTCTGGTCTATCGGCTACGACAACAACGAGGGATTGATTCGGGGAGATAAATTCTCAACAGTCCGCACTCGTCTGAACGTGGATATGCAGGTGACAGATTGGCTACAGGCGGGTGTGAGTGCCCAATATGCCGACCGCGACGAAAGTGTGGTGCCTGCCGACACGGTCAACATGTACCGCATGAGTCCGTATGGCTCCGAGTTTGAGACCGATGGACGGGTGAAATGGTTTCCGCACGATTATTCGGCGGTCGCAAATCCACTCATTAATTACTACGGGCAAGATCGGCTCCGGCGGTTCAATACGTTGTTTGCATCAATCTATGCTAAAATTAAGTTGCCACTTGGGTTCGATTATCGGGTTTCGTTCCAGCCCCGCTACGAGTTCGGGAAGGATTATAATTTCTGGTCGTCGCAAACCATCGATGGGGGAGCCACCCGCTCGAACGGCTACGGCACGCGGGCCGAATCGTCGCTGTACGAGCGATTTATCGATAACCTGCTGCACTGGAACCGGAGCTTCGGGCAATCGACCTTCGACGTAACGCTGCTCTACAGCTCAGAGCAAAACCGAACCTGGTATACCCAACTTACCAATCAAACGTTCGTGCCAAACCAGAACTTAGGATATCATGCGCTTCAGTTCGGGTCTAACCCGTCGCTAACCAACAACGATACGCAGATCAATGGCGATGCCGCGATGGGCCGGTTAAACTACACACTAAAGGACCGGTACCTGTTTACAGCGTCAATTCGGCGGGATGGATACTCCGCTTTTGGGCAAAAAAATCCTCGGGCAAATTTCCCGGCCCTGGCGTTGGGGTGGGTCATCTCGGACGAAAAATTTTTCCAGTTCCGCCCGGTTAATCGGCTTAAGCTACGTCTGTCGTGGGGCGTGAATGGCAACCGGGCTATTGGCGCGTATGCAGCTTTAGCGCAATTATCGCCCAACCTCTATTACAACGGAAGTGCTGTGCAGGTTGGTGTAGTCAATTCGACGCTCTCCAACCCAAATCTGGTCTGGGAGAAAACGAAATCTATCAATATTGGCTTCGATGCGGGCCTACTTAACAACCGCATCGACATTACGGCGGACTATTACGACATCGTTACGACCGACCTGCTCATGAATCGGCAGCTACCGCAGCTTACAGGCTTTTCAAGCGTGGTAACGAATCTTGGCAAATTAGGCAACCGGGGCATAGAACTGACGGTGAATACGGTAAACGTAAACCAGCGAAACCTGTTGTGGAAGTCGAACTTTGTGTTCTCACTGAATCGTAACAAAATCCGCAACCTGTTTGGCGACTACGAAGAGGTGGAAGTTAACGGGCAGAAGGTGCGCCGGGAGGTGCCGGACTATATTAATCAATGGTTTCCGGGACAGCCGCTGGATCGCGTCTGGAACTACGACGTAACGGGCATCTGGCAAACCACCGAAGCGGCTGAAGCTGCCAGATACCGGATGGTTCCCGGCGATTTCAAAGCGGTCGACGTGAACAACAACGGTGTTTACGAAGCCCTGGCCGATAAGCAGTTTATTGGCTACACCCAACCCCGGTATCGCTTCGGTCTTCGTAACGATTTCACATTTATGCGGCACTTCACGGCTTCTTTCTTTGTCCGGGCCGATCTGGGCCATATCGGGCCGTTTGCCGAAGCTTTGCACGCCGGGTCTGAAACATACGACCGCCGGAACACCTACGCCATTCCGTACTGGACGCCAGAAAACGGGCAGAATGAGTACGCCCGACCGATGGTCAATTTCAACGCATACGGTGGTGGTATCATGATCTACAAACCCCGCTCGTTTGTGCGGGTGCAGGACGTGTCGCTGGCCTACAACCTACCCGCCGAACTTTCGAAGCGGCTCAAACTCAATAACGGACGCGTGTTTGTCTCGGCCCGTAACCTGTTTACATTCTCGAAATGGCCCGGCTGGGACCCCGAATCGGGTAATGCCCCGATGCCTCGTATTCTGATGATTGGTTTAGACTTTTCGCTTTAATCGCCCACTCTTCAACCCGAATCATGTATGAAACGCATAGTAAGTAAGCTCTGCATTTGTCTATCGCTGCTTTCGTTACTGTCCTGCCGTAAGGAATGGCTGGAACCTAACCCCCTCTCGTTTTTCACGCCCGAAAATGTGTATACCAACAAAGCCGGGTTTGAGTCGCTGCTCATTACGATGCGGAAAGACCTCAAAAACGAGAATACGGGGCCAATTAACTTTCTGATCAACGAATTTGCTTCGTCAGATCTGGGCGTAGCCAGCGTTCAGTTGGATTTCTATAAACTGACACCCAACACCGACCGCTACTACAAATACCTGTCGATGTTCACAACGGCATATGCATCTATCAAGAATGCAAACGTGCTGATCTCACGAATCGATGCCATCAAGTGGGATAGTCAGGACGTGCGAAACGCTCTCCTGGCCGAAGCTTACTGGCACCGCGCCTACTGGTACTACCGACTGGTAAACTCATACGGCGACGTACCCTTTATCGGCGAAGAATTGACTGGCCCGAAGCTCGATTTTCAGACGCATAGCCGTTGGGCGGTGCTGAAAAAGATTCAGTCTGACCTTGAATTTGCCGTGCAGCACTTGCCTGTGAAAGCACCGGCGGGCGTTATCTCGAAAGGCGCGGGCGATCATCTTCTGGCGAAGGTTTATCTGGCTAATCTGGAGTTCGACAAAGCCATCGAGGCCTCAACACGGGTTATTAATGGACCCTACGCCCTGATGCGAAATCGGTTTGGCATAACGGCCAACGATACCAAACGCAACCTGATCTGGGATTTGCACCGCCCCAAAAACTTCAACATTCCTCAGAATACAGAAACCATTCTGGCGATTGTAGATCGGTTTGAGGCACCACCGGGGGCGCGCTCGGGCGGATTGTACACCATGCGGCACTATAACTGCGCCTGGTGGAATACGATTATTCGTGATAGCCAGGGCAAAGCTGGGATGGTAGCAAGTGGCCCCATGTACGACTCGCTGGGGCGGGGTAACGGTAACGTTCGGCTGACGTCGTTTTACCAGTACGACCTCTGGAATTATAAAAACACAACCTGGAAAAACACGCCCGATCTCCGCCGGAGCGACATCAACTGGACCGACCTGAACGAGATTCTGTACAACAACCCGGCTTCGGTTGATTACCGCAAACCCGTACAGATCAGGAATCTGGCTGCTCCTGCCGATACATTCTACGGCTTATATGCCATGCCGCACTACATCATGTTTGTGCCACAGGATGACCCACTTGCCCAACCTTTTGGTGGTAACGGCGACTGGTATGTGTTTCGGCTCGCCGAGACGCACCTGATTCGGGCGGAGGCTAACTACTGGAAGGGCCTGATTGCCGAAGCTGCCAAGGACCTCAATATTGTACGGCAGCGGGCGGGTGCCTTGCCCGTTGAAGTAGGCGAGGTAACGCTGGACTTTATTTTTGATGAACGCGCCCGCGAACTTTTTGCCGAGGAGCCACGCCATTCAGAGCTGGTTCGTGCCTCATACATCCTGGCCAAACAGGGCCGCAATGGCTATAGTCTCGCCCAGTTCAGCCAAAAGAACTATTACTACGACCGGCTGATGGCGAAGAATATTTTTTACACTCGAAAGGTCAACTACATCGGTAACACCTCCGACATTGCCCCCTTTCATGTGTTATGGCCCATTCCGGCCAGCGTCGTCAACGCCAATACCCTGGGTATTATCAATCAGAACGTTGGTTACGACGGTGCCAGCCGTAACGTGCCCCCCGTCGAAACCATTCCTTAACCCTGTAGATCGCTATGTCTATTCTGTCACGACGCACGTTTTTGAAACAAAATGCCATCCTTGGCGTGGGCGCGGCTCTCTCGCCAGCGTTGCCCGCAATGGCTCTCCCCGCTGTCTCGCCTTCTGTCCCAGCCATTTTAGGGGGAACCCCGCTGCTCAAAACCGAATGGCCCAAATGGCCCCGATGGAATCCTGAAACCGACGAACCCAAACTGTTGGAAGTTCTCCGCAGCGGGGTTTGGTCGCGGGCGGGTGTCACCGCAGAGTTTGAGCAGAAATGGGCCAGTGCATTGGGCGTGAAGCGGAGCCTGTTGGTCGTCAATGGCACTAATGCCCTGACCATTGCCCTTAACCAACTCGATATCCGGGCAGGCGACGAGGTACTGATTCCACCCTACACGTTCATTGCTACCGCAGCCGCCGTGCTGGCTAACGGAGCCATGCCGGTTTTTGTAGACGTTGACCCCGAAACGTTCCAGATTGACCCGGCCAGGATCGAAGCGAAAATCACCCCGCGCACGAAGGCCATTATGCCGGTGCATATTCTGGGACTACCCGCCGATATGCCCGCGATAATGGCTATTGCCAAAAAGCATAATCTGGTTGTAATTGAAGATGCGTGTCAGGCACATCTGGCCGAAATTAATCATCAGAAAGTGGGTACGCTGGGACAGGCGGGTTGCTTCAGTTTCCAGAATTCCAAGAATTTGGCAATTGGTGAAGGTGGGGCCATTGTAAGCAACGACGACGCCTTTATGGACCGGTGTTTTTCGTACCAGAACTTCGGATACCCCTACGGCAACGTAGTTGGCAGTGTCTCGACGGGTAGCATTCGGCAAGGATCGAAGTTACGGATTACGGACTATCAGGCTGCTATCGGACTGGCTCAGTTGGCCCGTTTGGATGCTGAGACCACTACGCGCAATACCAATGCGGCTTATCTCAAGTCGCGGCTGGCGGCTATTCCGGGTATTATACCCTACAAACTGTATGACCACGTGACGCGGGGAGCGTTTCACCTGTTTCCGTTCCGATATCGGCAGGAAGGTTTCAGCGGGCTGTCCCGGGCGGCTTTCCTGAAGGCGTTGCAGGCCGAGGGCGTTCCCTGTTCGAGCGGCTACGCAACGCTGAACGATCAGTTGTTTCTGAAGGATGCGTTTGCATCCAAGAATTTTCGGAAGTCCTACCCCCGCGAAATGCTCAATTTCGAGGAATACGTAGCTCGCAATGCCTGCCCAATGAATGCCAGGTTGTGCAATGAAGAAGCAGTCTGGTTCACCCAGAATATGCTTTTGGGCACCCGGCAGGATATGGACCTCATTGCCGATGCCGTGGCGCGGGTTCATCAGTATGCCGACACTATCCGTAAGCAAACGAACCGATGAGAAGCCGGCTGTCGATCATTGGGGCAATTGCTCTCCTGTTGCTGAGTCCGGCCTCCGTTGGGTGGGCGCAGGGCTGGAAAGTGGGCATTGCCCGGACCATCATTACGCCTAAACAGCCCATATGGCTGGGGGGCTATGCCTCCCGCACACACGTTTCCGACGGTAAACTACATGACCTCTGGGCCAAAGCTCTTGCCCTTGAAGATGCTTCTGGCAAACGCGCCGTGCTGGTCACTACTGATTTGCTTGGCTTTCCGAAAGCGATGTCGGACCGGATTCGCGATAAGGTGGAAAAAACGGAGGGCCTGAGCCGGGGTCAGATTATTCTGAACAGTTCACATACACATTCGGGGCCGGTTCTGGAAAACGCTTTAGTAGATGTGTACCCGATGAATGAGGAACAACAGGCACAGGTTGGGCTGTACTCGAAGCAGTTAGAAGAGCAGATAGTGGCATTGATTCGGCAAGCCATCTGGCAGTTAGAACCTGCTGATGTCTATGCTGGTACTGGTGTGACCCGGTTTCAGGTGAACCGCCGGTCGAATAAAGAAGCCACTCTATCTGAACAGATTGCTTTGAATGGCCCTAATGATTTTGCCGTGCCCGTACTGAAAGTGCTCGACAAAACCGGCAGGCTGAAGGCCCTGACCTTCGGGTATGCCTGCCACCCAACGGTTCTCGATCTGTACCAGTGTTCAGGCGATTATGCGGGTTTTGCTCAACTTGAACTTGAGCAAGCCTATCCGGGCGTAACGGCTCTGTTTTTCCAGGGAACTGCCGGCGATCTGAACCCGCTGCCCCGTCGAACCATCCCGTTGGCACAGCAATATGGCCGGGAGTTGGCTGCTGCCGTACAGCGGATTGTGGACGAGCCGATGCGTTTGCTGAGTCCGACTCTCAAAACGGCATACACCGAAATCGACCTGCCATTTGCTCCTCTGCCAACAGACGCCGAATTAATAAATCTGATGGCCAGTAAAGAAGGGTATGTGCAACGCTGGGCCACTCGTATGCAAGTTGCCCGGAAACGAAACGAACCCGTTCGTTCCAGCTATCCATATCCGGTGCAACTCTGGCAAATAGGCAATCAGTTGCTGATCAGCCTGGGGGGCGAGGTCGTAGTCGAATACGCGCTGGAGATTAAAAAACGGCTTGGCCACAACGTGTTCGTGATGGGTTACAGTAATGATGTGATGGGCTATATACCCTCGGAAACCGTGCTGCGCGAAGGCGGTTACGAGGGTGATTCGTCGCAGATGGTATATGGTTTGCCGGGCCGATGGACACCGGGTTTACAGGCCAAAATTCTAACTGCCGTTGAGAGCCTGAACCAGCAGTTGACCTCTTCTAAGTGAGAATTCCTTAATTCGTTCTGTTTATGATTAATTACGAGACGACTGTTTACTCAATCGAAGCTCCGGCTTCTCTAATAGCCTATCCTTATTATTCGGGCTTCCCATTGGCCCATGATACATACAACGCCATCACGGCAGGCAGCGACGGTCGGATTTATTACGTCCTCAGCTCGGAGTCGGTCGAGGAGGGTGGAAAACTGTGCGTGTATGACCCGGAAACAGATCAGACGCGGATCATTGCCGACCTGACCGAAGCGTGTGGGGAGACCAGACTGGGAACTATTTCGCAGGGCAAAAGTCATGTCCGGTTTTATGAACACGCCGGAAAACTGTATTTCGCCACGCACATCGGTTATTACGAGATGATTGACGGCATGGAGCGGCTTCCGGTACAGTCGCCCAACGGGCGAAAACCGTATCCTGGTGGTCTTTTCCTGGCGTATGATTTGCAGACGGGCCTGATCGACAAACTGGCTACAGCCCCGCATGGCGAAGGTATTCTAACAATGACCATCGACCGGAAGCGGGGCTACCTGTATGGCATTACCTGGCCAACGGGCTATTTTGTGCAGTATAATTTGAACAGTGGGCAGTTGAAAACGCTGCCGCCCGTGTCGGCGCAGGGCGAAGCCGGAATTCCCGGACACGACTACCGTGTGCTGTGCCGGAGCATGTTCGTGGCCCCCCGAGAAGGAACCGTTTTTTTGTCCACTGCCGAGGGCGACATTCTTTGTTACCGACCTGATAACGAAACGCTTGAACGGGTAGAAGGCGCAGATTTACGATTAGATTATTTTGGCTCATACGACCCGACGCGACCCGGTAGTATGGGCTACAACTGGCGCAAAATCTTCTGGTACGAACCCGAGGAGGTTGCCTACGGTATTCACGGTAACTCCGGCTATCTGTTTCGCTTCGACCCCCACCAACCCCATATAGAACTGGTGGAACGACTGACCTCGGAGCCATCGCGACGAAGTGGCATGTTCGATCAGTTCAGCTATGGCTACTTAGGATTCCAGCTAGGCCCGGATGGAAAAACCATTTACTACCTGACTGGCGGACCGATTTATATGGATGGGAGACGGGTGAAAGGTGTCGATCAGATTGCGAAAGGGGCAGCTAAAGGGTTAGAAAACCTGCACCTGATTACGTTTCACCTGCCAACCCGCTCGTACCGGGATCACGGCCCGATTTTTTACCCGGATGGTAACCGCCCAACCTACGTCAATTCTATCACGATTGGGCATGATGGTACAGTGTATACCTTGGCCCGGTTTGAACATGAAGGCCGGGAAATACAGGATCTGGTACGGATTCCGCTTGCTTCACCCTATTGAACCTTGTAATCGAGTAATCAAAAAATAGCTTTTAAAACGATGACTTCAGTTCTGATTTTTTTCTTTTTTAACAGCCTTTTCGGCACATCGACTCCTGCCCACAATACTCTCACAAAACAGGAACGGCAGGCGGGATGGCAACTGCTTTTTGATGGAAAAACAACAAAAGGCTGGCGAGGTGCTTATAGTAAAACGTTTCCTAACAGCGGCTGGCGGGTTGTAGATGGCGAACTGCGGGGCGACCTTCAGAACGGCGGTGAGTCGAGTGATGCAGGCGATATTGTGACCCTCCAGAAATACCGCAGTTTCGACCTGCGTTTCGATTGGAAGCTGGGCAAAGGCGGTAACAGCGGGGTAAAATATTTCATTGAAGAACGGCTTCCCAAGCCTGAACGCGGTTCTCAGGCGGGGTATGAGTACCAACTCATCGACGACGCCAATTTTATCTATAATGGAAAACCCTTAGAACCCGACCATAAAACAGCCGCGCTCTATAATATTCTGCCCGCCAGCAAGCCCGACGCTGGCACAGATCAGTGGCATCAGTCGCGTATTGTAGTGCTGGGAGATCATCTGGAGCATTGGCTTGATGGAGTCAAAGTGCTGGAAATTAACCGGACATCCGATGCCTTTTTACGTGGTGTGGCGCAGAGCAAATTTAATCAGTATAGCGGCTTTGCCCGTATTCCAGAAGGGCATATTCTACTTCAGGATCACGGCCATAGCGTGGCTTTTCGCAACATAAAAATCAGACGTATTTGACTGCCGAAGAGTTGTTGTTGGCGAAACTGGTACATGGCAAGCCAAACGAACGAATTAACGATAACCGACACATTATGGATAAACTCGCCAGATTACTGGACATCAAGGGTAAAGAGCAGAAAAGTGGCTGACCGATGGTAAGTTTAAGTTCGCTAAAACTTGTCATAACTACCACGATGGCCAAGCCACTTTTTGCCAAATGTAGACGGTTCTTTCCGGATATTCCAGAGCATGTCTTTCGAAATCTACTGCTGGTCTGCTCAGCCATTGTGCTGGCCCGAACCACCAATCTAAACGTCCTTAAAGATTATCTGCCTCAACTACTGGAGAACGAGCAAACTAAAGCCGACTCTCATTACAAGCGGCTTATCCGATTCTTTCAATTCGCAATGCCTAAGCGACTGGTGATTTGCATCTTACAGTTTGTTTTTCGGCTCTTTCAGAGCCGTTTCACCCATCTAATCTTGGACGCGACAACCTGGCGGGTGGGTAAGAAACCCATTCATTTATTAACCCTATGCATCCTCTACCGAGATACGGCCATCCCGATTTATTGGGTTCAGCTCCATAAAAAAGGTCACAGCAGCGAGGTTGATCGACAAAAGTTGATGACTGAAGCGCTAGGCTATTATCGCTTACAAGGCAAAATTCTGTTGGCTGATCGGGAATACATGGGCGAGAAATGGCTTCGCTATCTTTGTTTAGAAGGCATTGATTTTGTCATCCGGCTCAGTGAAGGCTGTTATCGGCTGGCCATCAGTGCTGCACCAGGTCCGGCTTATTCTAAACTAACTCGACAAGCCTACCACCGCAAGCGGGGCGTCATCAAACAGTTTACTCTGAATGGGTGTACGATGTCAATCGTTATGCTCAAAAACCCTAAAAACGACCCAACTGAGCCACTCTTGTACTTTGTTTCCAGCTTAGTCCACAAAGTCAAAATAACGGAAGCTTACCGCCGTCGCTGGCGGATTGAAACCTGCTTTAAGCATTTCAAAACGCAGGGTTTCAATATTGAAGACTTAAACTTCAAAAACGACGGGAAGATCATGCTGCTCATTGCTATTGTAGTAATGGCCTATGTGTTATCCTTAAAAGAAGCCTTTGAGCATGGCTCCTTGAAGCAGAAGGCGTATCGAAATGGAAGTCGTTCAATGGCCGTTTCATACTTTCGGCAAGGCATCACCGGTTTGCGTCGACATATACAGTCATTGACCATATTCATCCGTTATTTAGAGTCCATCGCTCAAACCCTTTTGACACCCAAGTGGATGTATGTCCAGTAATCTGTAAACTCGCCACTAACAATATATAAAAAACTGAAATTCAGTAGCTTACGCTAAATTAGCACTTACTTATGCAGCAGTTGAACTGGCTCGACTACACGTGATCGAAAAAAGCAAAATCACCTATTATTTTAAACTTCAGTTGAAAGCGTAAATTTTTTTGTAAACAGTTGGTATGAAAATTGTCTATTTCGTTGCGTTGCGAAAAAGACGTTTTTTTGTCAGCTATTTCATTGTAGCATGCGACAGAGTCATTCTAATGCCATGCACTGCCCCAACATGTAATTGAAACTGGTCTGCCAAGTAATGTAAGAATACATACCTGAAATCCTGAAAAATTCAATATAGTCACATCTAAAACATAGTCAACAGTGAAACTCTACATCAAAGGCATGGTAAGTAATAGCTGTAAAACGATTGTAAGGGCCGCTTTAAATGACCTTGGGTTGCATTGTGCAGCGTTGGATCTTGGCGAAGTTGAACTGGATGGGATTATTACACTGGAGCAACTCTCTCAGGTGAGAGTGGCTTTACTGCTTTCAGGTCATGAATTGATAGATGATAAAAGGAAGCTTCTTGTTGAGAAAATAAAACATACTGTTATTGACCTGATACATCATACGGATGAGGCCATCAAAGTGACAAATTCAGATTACATAAGCGCAAGACTCGAATATGATTATACCTATCTGGCCAATCTTTTTTCTGAAGTAACAGGCAATACAATTGAACATTACATCATTGCGCATAAGATTGAGCGGGCCAAAGAATTACTTCTTTACAATGAACTCAATCTTACTCAAATCGCTAATAAGTTGCACTATAGCAGTGTAGCGCATTTATCTACTCAATTTAAGAAAGTTACAGGATTGACTCCTACACTTTTTAGACAACTCACACACAATGGCCGCATTGCACATGAAGATGTGGGAATAGTGTAAGTTATATCTATAACTATACAACTCTTTATAAAATTAAAGTTACCTACTTTGCTATGTAATATTTATCGAACGTTAAAATTCAACAAAAATGAAAAAAACTTTTCTACTTCTATTAACTACCATAACGCTATCCACGCTTGTGAATGGGAGTTTTGCTCAGACAAAGGCTCCTAATTTAAGGACAACGGCTGGTTTTGCCTTTTTTACTGCCAACGGAGCGTTCGAAGTCAATGGTAACAGTACGATGGTAACCGGCGACGTAGGCACGAATGTAGGAGCCTTCAATGGTTTTCTTCCAGGGACGTTGACTGGCAGCAAACGTCTACCGGGTTCTCCCGAAGCTGTGCAGGCCGCCAGCGATGTGTTAGCTGCGTACAACTCGTTAACCCCGCTTACCTGCGACAGGGTTGTTGCTGCTGAATTAGGGGGGCAAACGCTTACGCCGGGTGTTTCCTGCCAGAATACGGCATCCCCAACCACTTTAAATGGAACGCTGACGTTGAGTGGATCAGGTATATTTATTGTTAAGCTAAGCAGTGCGTTAACGACAGCCACAAGTTCAAATATTGCGCTTACCAATGGTGCCACGGCCAATAATGTGTTCTTTCAGGTAGATGGAGCTTTTACAGCCGGAACCAGTTCCAGTTTACAGGGTACTTTCCTGGTCAATGGTGCTATTGTTCTGGCAACGGGGGCTTCTCTCAATGGTAGGGGCTTGTCTATTGGTGGGGCAATCACCTTAAATGCTAACACAGTAACTAACGTGGCAGCACCGTTGCCTGTATCCTTAGTATCCTTTACGGCCCAGCCGCAAGCTAACCGTACAGTCGATATTGCCTGGACTACCTCCTTAGAAACCAACAATAGAGGTTTTGTGGTTGAGCGCAGTAAGGATCTACAGCTTTTCGTTAAGGTAGGCGAAGTAGGCGAAATCGCAGCCAACAGTAGTGCTTTAAAGAACTACAAACTTACCGACCAGACGCCATATGTCGGCACCAGCTATTACCGCCTGAAACAAACAGATCTCAACGGCAAAATGACCATCTATCCCGCCGTGTCGGTAGTGCTGCGAGACGACGCCTATGGCATATTTCCAAACCCGGCTCTTGGCGATGGTCGGTTTGCACTCCGGATCGATGAGCCGGAGACGGCAAAACTGGGTTTCTTCAGTGTGGACGGTCGTATCCTTCCCCTTCAGAGAACAGGTATTCAATCGGGTAATCTTCTGCTGAAAACTACCGACAAGTTGTCAGCGGGGGTTTATATTCTCACGGTTGAAGAGCGAGGCCAGGTACGCCAGCATCGTCTGGTTGTCGAGTAGGTATAAACCTGCCTAATTACTGATTCACCACATTTAATACTCTGTGCTTATGAAAACGAAGGCTGTACATATACCAACTCTCCCGCCTAAGAAGGCATACAAAACACCCAAACTTAATGTGTTGGGTAACCTGAAAAAACTCACCTTGAAAACCGGCTCGAACGTCGATGGGATGGGCGGTTTCATATAGGTAACAACTAATGAAACGACGAATGGCCTGATGAACCACACTGCTGGTTTATCAGGCCATTCGTCGTTTCAGGTAAGCTCCAAATCCGATAGAATGATGTTTAAGCCAGAAAACAGGGTATTGGGTGAGCAGCAGGGGAAGCCCGAAAATACAGGTGCTGAAAAAAACTTCAAAAAATTCATAGGGTATTTTTACTGGTCGTTGTCTTGTAGGTAGTAATCTGACTTTTTCTAAGATAATATTGTTTTTTTCTGGTAAATGCTGATGCGCATAAAGCCCCTGCAACCAGACCTTGACAACGACGCTGCCCGTCGTTTGTCTAAGGTAGCCAACGAACCCGAACAGGTTTGGGACAAGGAGCTGTTTATCAGGTTAGCGTTTGCCGAAAGTGCTAAGGCAGGTTGCGAAGTTCTCTTTCGATACTATTATCAGGTTCTCTGTAATCATGCAACCCGCTTCGTATACTCCCGAGAGTTAGCAGAAGATATTGTCAGTGAGGTTTTTTGCCGGATGTGGCGAACGCAGGCGTATGCGTCTATCCGCACGTCTTACCGGTTTTATTTATTCAGAGCCGTTCGGAATGAAGCTTACAATTATTTGCGGCTTGAGATACAGGGACACGAAGAAATTAGCTGGGCAGAGATATCGAATGACCCCATTCCCGACAGCGTCGTTCAGTTTGATGAACTGATTGGCCTGATCGATACTATCCTCGAAACGTCGTCTCCTCAATGTCGTCGGGCGTTTATGCTAAACCGTTTTGAAGGTAAAAAGTACCGGGAAATCGCCGATGAGATGGGCGTATCGATTAAGACGGTGGAAGCGCACGTCAGCAAGGCACTGCACATGCTGCGAAAAGGGCTTCGTAGCTACTGGCCCTCATAGAGCAAACTTTATCCAGTTTCTATCAACTCTGAAAACTTCGTCGATGAAAGAGAATGTGTTTCAGTTGTTTGCCAGACAGGCAAGTCCGTTACAGCGTACAGCTATTGAGATCTGGCTCCGTAAGCCAGGCAACGAAGAGCAATATTATGAATGGCTGGAAGAGTGGGAGCGTCAACACGCGCTATGCGAAGATAATTCGGAAAAAGCGTTTGTTGTCTTTCGCGATTTTATGGAGCAGCATGAGCCGAACCAACCCCCTGTCGTGGTCGAACGGCCTGTAGCGTTGGCGTTTCTTTCTTTTCCACTTCGCACGCTGCTGGCCGCAGCCTGTGCAGTATTGATTCTGGGAATTGGTTTCTGGTGGCGCAGCGAATGGGGTCAATACCGGGTCTATCAGACTGCCTATGGTGAAAAGAAGACGGTAACATTAGCCGATGGCAGCCGGGTAAGCCTGATGGGAAATGCTGCGCTGAAAGTTCCGCGCTGGGGGTTTACCGATAGGCAGCGCGAAGTTTGGCTGCGTGGGCGGGCTAATTTCGAGGTTGTCCATACGCGTATGCACACGTCGTTTATCGTGCACACGTCTCACAATTGGAAAGTACACGTATTGGGAACTGTTTTTTCGGTTCGCGCCAGCCCACGTCTGGCAATGGTCCGGCTTCATAGCGGTAAGGTAAAGCTGGTGGACCGGGTAGGTAATGTAGAGCAGTCGCTAATTCTCAACCCAAACGACGTAGCCCGGCTCGATGCGCATCATCGCTGGGTAGTTCGGTCTCAGAAGACGAAATGGGCCGAGTGGAAAGAAAACCGGTTTGATTTTAATGCCCTTACGCTCCGGCAAGTTGGAGACGAGTTGGAGGAGGAGTACGGTATTCGGGTGCAAATTCCGGATCAGGCTCTGGCTGCACGCGTACTAATGGGTTCATTTAACGCCAGAAGCGTGGATGAACTGTTACAATCGATTGCGTTGCTGCTCAATGTCCGTGTTGAACGCCGGGGCAACACTGTCGTTTTTCAGCCATAAAAGAAGCACAACCAATTCGTAAACCCTAAACCTCTTTACACATGCACACGTTTCCGGGAAACAAGCTATCCATGTTGTTAGGGTGTTGGCTACTCAGTCTGCCTAATTTGTCGGGAATGGCCCAGGTAGGGGTTCTGGCACACGTAGATAAACGAGTTCATGCGTCAGCCGAACAGCCCCAAAGTATACCCCTCAAAGCGGCCCTTGACCTGTTGCAAAACAAATTCAGGGTCAGCCTTATGTATGAACGTAAGTCGGTTGAGGGAGTATACATTTCTGCGGGGGCTATGCCAGTTGCCGCCGATATTGAAAAATGCCTGAATCAGCTCCTGCCAGCGTATAATCTCACGTATAGAAAGATGAACGCTGATTCGTATCTGATTCTGCCAAAGCCGAAAGCCGAAAAAGCCGCGCCCGCACTAAAAAGCGAGTTGGAGATATTTCAGCAGGTGGTCGACAAAACCATTACCGGCAAAGTAACCGACGAAAAAGGTGAGTCGCTGGCGGGGGTCAGCGTACTGGTAAAAGGAACCCTGAAAGGCACCAATACCGACGCCGACGGTAATTTCAGGATCAGTCTTGAGCCTGCCGACAATGTGTTGGTTTTCAGTTTTGTAGGATACATCAGGCAGGAGGTTGAAGTAGGCAATCAGTCGGTTATCGCCGTTACGCTGAAAGTAGAAACACAGACGCTGAGCGACGTGGTTGTTACGGCGTTGGGGTTCAACCGCGATAAGGCCGCGCTGTCGTATGCTGTAACGGAGATTGGTGGTGATAATCTTATCAAAGCCCGCGAAACGAACTTGGGAAACGCTTTGGTTGGGCGTATTGCCGGTGTAAACGCTACCGGTTTGGCTACGGGGCCAGGTGGGTCGAGCCGGGTGGTAATTCGGGGGAATGGCTCGCTCAATGGCAATAATCAGCCGCTGTATGTGGTGAATGGCGTGCCGATCAACAACAACAATCAGGGGGCACCCGGTACGTTTGGCGGCATTGACCGGGGCGACGGCCTGACCAGCATCAACCCCGACGACATTGCCACGATTACCGTACTCAAGGGAGGTACCGCAGCCGCCCTCTACGGCGCACGAGCCGCCAATGGGGTCATTCTAATTACCACCAAATCGGGAAATATCCAGAAAGGCATTGGTGTTGAGTATAACACAACGCTCACCGTAGAAACGCCCCGTGATTTGCTGGATTGGCAATATGAATACGGGTCTGGCTCACGCGGGAAAGCCCCGACCTCACAGGCCGAAGCCATTGCGTTTGGGCGGATGTCGTGGGGAGCCAAATTAGATGGGTCGCCCGTGGTTCAGCCCGACGGACAAATCAGACCTTACGAAGCCCAGAAGAACAACATCCGAAACTTTTATAACAATGGCACAACCTTTTCTAACACGCTGGCTTTTTCGGGAGGTAATGAAGCTGTCCGGTTCCGCTTCTCGGCGGCTAATATGGACAATAAGGGCATCGTGCCCAACAATTCGCTGAATCGAAAAACATTCAGCCTCAGTGCCAACGCCAATTTAGCCAAAAAGCTGTTGTTCGAGGGCAATGTGCAGTACACCCTCGAAGAAAACAAAAACCGTGTCCATACGGCTGATTTCACGAAAAACCCCAATGCCGCCACCCAACTGATAGCAACCAACATCGACGTTCGTACCCTGGCACCCGGTTATACGGCCAATGGCACGGAGGTGATCTGGAGCGATTACATCTACGCCACCAATCCATACTTCGCCGTCGATAAAGTACGCAACAGCGACACCCGACGTCGGTTTATCGGCTCGTTCAATGCACGATACAATATCACCGATTGGTTGTATGGGCGCGTTCGGCTGGGGATGGATCAGTTAAATTTCGATGCCTATAACATAGAACCGTCGGGCATTGCTTTCAATGACAGGGGCAGTATGACTACGGATCTGAGCATTGCCACGGAAACGAACGCTGAAGCACTTATTGGCCTGAACAAAGCTTTCGGGAAAATCAATGTCAACGCGTTGGTCGGAGGCAATCAGATGCATAATAAAGTGGATGGCCGGACGCTGAGCAGCGGTCTTTTCAATGTGCCTTTCCAGTATTTTATTGGCAATGGAAGTGGGCAGAATTTTACTGTCAACTATCAGGAGTTTGCCATTAACTCGCTGTTTGTCTCGGCAGATATCGACTATAACAACACGTTGTTTTTTACCTTCACAGGTCGGCAGGATTGGTTTTCTACGTTGTCGAAAGAAAACAACAACCTGTTTTATCCGTCGGTTGGGTTGAGTTATGTCCTCACCAATCACTGGGAGTCGCATCCGACCTGGTTAGACTACGCTAAAGTTCGCACGTCGTGGGCGCAGGTGGGGGGCGGTGCGCCGAATCCATACGGGCTAACGCTCACGTACACGCCACAGGCACAGCAGCACTTAGGGGCCACGCTGATGAACGTGACGGGGAATGTGATACCGAATAAACTGGTGCCGTATACCTCTACCACCACTGAAATAGGCGTTGACCTGAAAGCCTTTCGGAATCTGGTAGGCGTTGATCTGACCTTCTACGAACGTTCTACTACCAACGACATTGTGTTTGCCTCGGTGCCTTTCTCGTCTGGTTATGCCCGAACAGCACTGAACGTGGGGCAGGTTCGTAACCGGGGCGTCGAACTGTTGCTGACCGGTACGCTCTTCCGTAAAGCCAACTGGTCGTGGGACATTAGCTACAATGCGGCTTACAATAACAATAAGGTGGTAAAAATTGCGGATGGGATAACTTCACTGTTTATCGACGGGGCAACCACCCGCACCCAGAATGGCGGAATTTACCACTTCGAAGGTCGGCCTTTCGGGATGATTGCGGGAAACCGGCCCAGAGTGGATGCTAACGGCAGAACCGTTTATAACAGTGCCAATGGTATTCCCGTGCAGGGGCCTTTGGAACCGCTCGGACTGGGAGTACCTCCCTGGATTATGGGCATCAACAACAGGCTCAATTACAGAAACTTCTCACTTGATTTACTGATCGATGGCAAATTTGGCGGGCAGATTTATTCGGCCACCAACGCCTACGGTACTCAGTTTGGATTAGACAGGCGCACGGTTGAAAACGGCGTTCGGGAATCCGGTATTGCCGTGTCGGGTGTTGACCAGCGAGGGGCTGAGTATAGCGCAACCGTACCGGCTCAGACGTACTATTCGGCTATTTGGGCCACGCTCACCGATCAGTTTGTAAGCAGTGCCGATTTCGTTAAACTTCGTTCCCTGACGTTTAGCTACACTATTCCCAAACGTCTGTTTGCCAAAACACCCATTCAATCGGCCAGCCTTTCGGTGGTTGGCCGAAATCTGGCACTTCTCTACAACGCTGCCCGTAACATCGATCCTGAATCGGGCTACTCAAATGGCAACGGACAAGGCTTAGAAAACTTCGGTCTGCCCAGCACCCGGAGTTTTGGCATGAACCTGCTGGTAAGCTTTTAGCGAACAAAGTCTCATCTGTGTACTCTAAAGACATGAAGACGATACTGTACTGTCAAAAAAAATCTCTGTTTACGCTTCTGCTCCTCATCGGGGTATCGTTGGGTTGCGATCAGGGGTTCGACGAAATGAACGTAAATCCCAATGCCTACACTACACCCGTTGTGGGCAACCTCTTCACGTATAGCCTGATTCGGACAGCCGGTACGGGTACAAACGACCGCAACCGAACCAATATCAAATATTTTGCCGGCGTGGTGCAATACATGGCCTCGCTTGGCACCAACTGGGCCGGAGACAAGTACGTGGAGAGCGGTCAGTTCGGCGACTTTTTTGAAACCGCATATTCGGTGCATATCAAAGAATTGCAGGAAGTAATTGCGGCCACCGAGGGTAAGCCCGATCAGATTAACCTGAATGCTATCGCCAACATCTGGCGGATTTATGCCCTGCATCGGGTTACCGATGCTTACGGCGACATTCCGTATACCGAAGCAGGGCAGGGCTATCTAACCAAAACGTATAAGCCGAAGTACGACAGGCAATCGGATATTTATCCGGCTATGCTTAGCGGACTCGAAAAAGCAATTGGGCAGTTAGACCCCGCCAAACCGTCCTACGGCATTTCGGACGTGGTTTTTCAGGGCAATGTGGCAAAGTGGAAAACTTTTGGCTATTCGCTCATGCTGCGGTTAGCCATGCGGCTGACCAAAGTAGATGCTAAAGCCGCCGAAACCTGGGCCAAAAAAGCCATTGCCGGGGGAGTCATGACCAGCAACGCTGACATTGCCAAACTCAACCACGTGGCTGGTAATCCTAATACGCAAAATTGGGATGCGGCTGAACTCAAGCGCGAAAGCTTTCCTGAATCCAATCGGGGAAAAGGTCCGGTGAAATTGGCAAAAACGCTGATCGACATGCTTCAGGCACGTAACGACCCGCGACTTCCTTTCTATGCTACGTTGTGGGAAGGTAATATTTTGAGCATACAAAACGAGAAACTGCCAGTCACCACTAACCCCAAATTGCAGAAAGGACTGCCCAATGGGTACGATGCCAATACGATTAAGCAGGTTATTCCAGACTGGAGCAATGATATGCTGGTTAATTATTCGGAGCCAAACACGGGCACCATTGCCAGCCTCAACGCACCAACCGTTTTTCAGAGTTATGCCGAAGTGGAGTTTCTGCTGGCCGAAGCTTCTCTGCGGGGCTGGGATGCGTCGAGTGCGGAGAATCATTTTAGAAAAGCCATCACGGCCTCCATGCAATCAACTACCTTGTTTCCAGGTAACGTGGTGATTTCGCCGAGCGATATCAATGCGTATCTGGCGGCCCAACCACTCAACGCGGCTACGTTTGACGGCAAAATGGAGCAAATCCACAATCAGTTTTATCTGGCTCATTTTATGTGGACCGACAATTTTGAAGCCTGGTCGAACTGGCGCCGAACGGGCTATCCCAAACTCAGTCCCATTACGTATCCCGGCAACTTCACGGGTGGGGCGCCACTGGTTCGGCTACGCTATCCTATTTCTGAAACCACGCTCAACAAAGAGAATTACGAGGCAGTAGTAGCCCGTCAGGGACCTGATTTGTATACCACGCCTGTCTGGTGGGATAAGCGATAACCCTTACACACAAACCCTATTCTACGACTACGTATGAAAACGAACCGTCGAACCTTTTTCAAACAGGGGGCCGCTGTGGCTACCATAGCCTCTACAGGCGACCTTATGGCAGCTACCCGGTCAGCCAGGCGCGACCGGCTGGAAGCGAGGGATTCCATGAAAGATTTTGGAATGAAATTCGCGCTGGCTATGTCGCCCGATTCGCCACGGGTGCCGTTGGCGCAACAAATGGACGTGATGCACGCAGTGTCGGGGGTGCAACGCCAGCCCAATCTGAACCCCTGGGATGCTGACGCCATCAAGGCGACCAAAGAACGCTGGGACAAACTGGGTATGAAATGGACCGTGGTTGAAGGCCCACCAAGCTTAGGCGAACAAACCAAATTAGCCCTGTCAGGACGCGATGAGGAGATAGCAAATTTTATCACCTTCATGAAGAACCTGAAAAAACACAGCGACGTAGATGTGATCTGCTATAACTGGATGCCTGTCATAAGCTGGTTCCGGTCGAAGATGGACGCTCCGGGTCGCGGAGGAGCTTTAGTAACCGCCTTCGATTACGAAGACATCAAGAACAAACCCCTCACCAAATACGGAGAAGTCTCAAAAGACGCGTTGTGGAATAACCTCACGTATTTTCTGAAAGCCGTTGTGCCCGAAGCGGAAAAAATCGGGATGAATTTATCGCTTCACCCCGACGACCCGCAGGTTGACAGTATCCAGGGCATTTCCCGCATTATGAACACGGTCGAAAATTTCGATAAGATGCTGAAATTAGTTCCCAGCAAATACAGCGGGCTTACCATGTGCCAGGGTAATTTCTCGCTGATGGGTGCCGACATTCCAGCCCTCATTCATCGGTGGGGAAAAGCCGGACACATCAACTTTGTCCATTTTCGCAACGTTCAGGGCGGAAAATTCAAGTTTACCGAAACATTCCACGATGAGGGCCAGATCGACATGTGCAGGGCCATGAAAGCGTATTATGATATTGGTTTTCAGGGGACTATACGCCCAGACCATGTACCGACAATGGCCGGGGAAGAAAACACGCGTCCGGGATACATGACCATCGGTACGTTGTTTGCCATCGGATACATGCGGGGTCTGCTGGAATCAATTGGCAAAAGCTCTACGCTGCGTTAAAACGGTTAGTCTATCAAAAGGCATGGCTGTGAAAAAGAATCTGGCATTACACCAGCCGTACCCACATCGATCCTGACAGTACGTCGCCAGGGTTCAGAACGGCTAACCCATCGCCATTGTTGAACGCATCTACGCTGGCCGTTTGTGGTTCAATGGCTATACTGTCGCGCCGACCGGGGGTGTAACACACTAAATAATTGAGCTTGCCCGCACCCGTTTGTTGCCCTACGATCAGTTTGGCCCCGGTTTTGGTCGATGTCAGTACCGTCTCGGCAAATGGCTGGCCTACAGCCGGAATACCAGTTGGCTCAACAGCAAAGGGCGTGTCGAGTTCGCGGTCGCGCAATGAGAACGTTTCGGCGTTTTCGAGCGGTTGTTTGCCCGATGGAAGCATGGAATCGTTTAACGTAATCTGCGACCGGGCGGGTAGCGACAGCGTCAGGTCGTCAATTGGTTCTTCGGTGAACGTAAAATACGGATGCCAGCCAAAAGCTGCCGGGCAAGGCGTAGGACCCGTATTCAAGGCAGCATAACTAACGCGCAGCGCACACATCTGGTCATTTTCGACGTGACTACCGAGTAGCAGCCGATTGGCTAATGCCAGTTCATAAACCATGGTTAGCGAGAACGGAAACGGATAGCCGACCGTATCGCCCGCGTAGTCGTATCGGAGGGTAAGCCGGGCATAGTTGGGCGTGGTTTCCTGACTTATAACCGAGAATACGCGGCCATGTACAAACCCATGCAGCGCATTATCGCGGCTCACTTCGTTCATTGCCAGCGCATAGTCTTCGCCTTCAAACCGATATATGCCGTGCCGGATTCGGCTCGGAAATGGATACAGCAGCGCACTGGCGTAGCTTTCGTCTGCGAATAAAGATTGCGCCGAATCAGGTGCTTTAATCAGGGCGTACACATCATCGTTCCGACGCAGCACCAACCGACGCAGCACGGCTCCGAAGCCCGGAATAATGGTCGCAAATTCACCCGTTTCGGTATGTTCGAGAACGTACTCAATGAGTGGCTCGGTTTCGTCGGGTAGTGTGCCAAAAGGCTGGGTGGTAATTTGGAATGGCATGAGTCTGAACCAGGATTTAATAGATTTATCAGATTTGCCGTGATTTTGTTTTTAGAATTTCACATTTCCCCGTCAACGCCCAGCCCGAAGAGGGCGAAATCGTATCGAACGGGGTCGGCTGAGTCGAACTGCCGTAGGGTCTCCGTGAGTTCGAGGGCGGCTTTCCAGTCGGTTTGTGGCCGGTTGAGCAAGCCTAACCTACGGGCCACGCGGTTTACGTGTACATCGATAGGCATGATGAGTTTATGGGGTTGCAGGCGCGTCCACAAACCAAAGTCAACGCCCCGGTTGTCTTGTCGAACCATCCAGCGCAGAAACATCAGCAACCGCTTACAGGATGAATTACGGGCGGGCGTGGCAATGTGTTTCCGCGTTCGCTCCGGAAAAAATGGATCACAGCAAAACCGGTCGTGAAAGTTAATAAGAGCCTGCTCAACCGTGTCGCCCGCAAACGCATCTTCGAGCGAATCGTGTTGTTGGTAGTAGTTGTGAAAGAAATGCAGGAAATAGAGTGCGTCGGTCGCGTTGAAGGTGCGGTGTTTAAAAGCAAGAAACCGTTTCAGATCGCTTTCCTGATGATTTCGCACGAAGTCGTAGGGCGCAGCGTCCATCAGGTCGATGAGTTCGTTTGCCTTTTTCAGGATTACGGGCCGTTGACCCCAGGCCAATACTGCCGCCCAGAACCCCATGATTTCAATATCCTGCCGACGCGTGAAGCGGTGCGGGATGCTAATAGGGTCGTGTTCAATGAATGAAGGCTGATTGTACTGATCAGCCTTCGCATCTAAAAACTCTTTCACCGATTGCTGAGAGACGTCTTCGCCCGATATGTACTTCATCATTCATCGGCTTTTTCCGCCACTCGCTACCCAGGCAGCCGCTTTGGAGATGGCCGAAAACGCAGCCAGTGCTATCGACATCACTAACGTGAATACGGCAATGAATGGATAGGCCAGCGTAAACATAATGCTGAACGTGACGTAGCCGGGCGAGGCTCTCATCTGGGCATCACGCTTGCGGTGCCGACGGGCAATGCGCTCTTCTTTGGTTTCCATCTACTTCACAATATAACTCACCTCTGCCCGGAAACGCCGGTCTTCGGGCGAAAGTTTCGCGAACGCCTGTTCTGAGAGCTTAATCAGGATTTTGTCATTAATACCCGTATTGGGCAGCCGGCCAATCACTTTTACCCATAAACTCTGGTTATTGAACTCGTTCCGAACCTGCACCAGCGTGCCAATAGGGGCCGTGCGGTGCAGGGCTAAATACTTGCCCGACCCATCGCTCCCCTCGATCATTTCGGCCACGCCACTGTCCGAAATCCGGCGTCCGCGCGTTGGCATAGGGGCATCGTTGCCGGGGCGGGGGAGTTCAATTTCTTCGACGGGTTTATCACCTGGTTTCGCGCTGGCGGTGGGCTGGTTCTCAGTCCGGCGTGAATCGGGTGGGGTAGGGGCGCGTTCCGGTTTGGACTCGCTGGTAGAGGCCGGGCGGGTGGCAGGCGCATCGGGTCGGCGGGCGGGCGTATCGGTAGGTTTGGCCGATGTGCCGGGTACTGGTGTCGATGGTACGCGGGCCTGATACGCCTTTTCTGAAACAATCAACGCCTGGCCAATCAGCACATTATCGCCGGGGAGGTTGTTCCACCGGCGCAAATCGGCCTGCGACACCCCGTATCGCACAGCCAGACTATACAGCGTTTGCCCGGCTTCGACCACGTGAATACCCGACCGGGCCGGGTCGTCGGTTTTGCGGGCGTCGTTGCCGGGGCGGGTGGTGGGTGGCGTTCCGGTTTTTTCGACAGCTACCTTTTCGTCGCGCTTCTGCTCTTTTTCCTGCTTCTTAATTGCCTTATCGATAGCTTTCGCTTCTTTGCGGGTCAAGACCTCATCGGGCAGCGGAATCCGCACAACCTGGTCATACTGCACGGCATCTTTCAAATCGGGGTTGGCGGCTTTGATCTCGGCCACCGACCGTTTGTAGCGACGGGCAATGGCAAAAAGCGTTTGCCCTTCATCGACGCGGTGAATAATAAACCGCTTCCCATCTTTTTTCTCAACACCTACCGAATCGGCAGGGGAGGTAGTGGTAAAGGGCGAAGGGATTAGGGCAAATGCGGTACTACTGCCGGTGAAGGCAATTAGCAGTGCTATTGACGAAAGACGAATAAAATGAGTATTCATGGGTTGGGTGCCGCTATTAGGCTATTCGTGGATGTTGCGCGGCATGGTTTGTAAAATTAACGCAAAAAAATGGCTGTTGTCGTATGCAGGTATCGAATTGTAGCAATGAAATCCTAAACAGGTTTCATGAATCGGCGGGCATCCGATGCTCTGGCAAACAACGCAAACCCAAATGTGACTACCACCACCGCTCTATAAACCTGTACTATTGTGTGAATATAGTAGCATTGCATATTGTTGATTATGGTGTAAATGTGAATCAATTGATTGTCAACGTATTGCAATTATACAATTATATAAACAATATAAGTACATATAATCATGTAGAAAATATATTGAATTTTACTTGACATTTAGTAAGTGAACGGGTAATCTTGTCGTCTAAACCAACTAATCGATACAATGAGATGAAACCAAATCAACTGTTTCGTATGGCCGTAGTGGGCGTACTATGGCTGAGCATGGGTGTCGGGTGCCGTAAAGAGGAGCCGGATATTGACGCCCCCGTTTTCCCTCTGGTCTGCAACGACGGCACCTGCTGCCTGGCGCAACCGGGCCGCAGCTACTACCATGTGGCCGATGTCAATGGAGCGGAAATGAATATCAGGGGAGGCCTGTCTCCCGGTGTCCACTTTAAAGAACTTCAGCCTCAAAAGTTTAACACCACACTACCTGTTCAAAACGAAAAGGCGTATATGAAGGTCATGGAGATCTGCAAGTTGAGCCTGAAGAATGCGGGTGGCGTGCCTCTTGTGCCCTGGGATGAACCCGTGACTACTTTTCCCTACCGGGTATGGGGCAAGATATATAATGACCCCAACTTTGCCACCTGGGACGCCAAACCAGTGAACTACCTCTATATCGACCGCATCGAAGTCATCAAGTGAGGGCATGGTTGCCCTGTTTCTTACCACCGTAGCTAAACCTTGTTTATGAACCGTTTTACTGCCCCCTTGCTGCTGGGGCTGCTGTGCTGTTTTGTCAGCACCGCCACCATTGCCCAGAATAAGTTCAAACCCAAATACCTGCGCGAGAACGACAAAACGCTGCTCAACCTGACCAGTTATGCTTCCGACAATGGCTGGCTCGACTTTAAACAGGATGCTCAAACCGAAGCTATTGACCCCGACGCTTTCCTCAACCGCTTTGGTAACAAACTCGGCGTCGGCAATGGCTACCACCTGAAGCCGACAAAAGATGAAACCGATTTCCGGGAAATTCGCCATCAGACGTTCCAGCTCTACTACAAAAACATCAAAGTCGAGGGTGTCGAGTATACGCTTCACTCGCGCCATAAGCGGCTGCGAACCGCCCACGGGCGCATCATCGAGGGCCTGTCGACAGACGTGAGTAAGCCCATGCCCGAACGCAAAGCGTTGGAGATTGCCCTGGCCGACCTCAACATCAATGCAGATGAGCTGAAAGGGCGCGATATGCCCAAAGGCGAATTGGTGCTGATTAGCACCGATGAAGCCCTGTCGGCGCAAAACGTCAAACTCTGCTATGCATTCGATATGCGGATAGCGGGATTGAAAAACAAAGCCGCCAAAGCCAGCGAACCGCAGCGGATTTACGTCGATGCCAGCACGGGGGAGGTGGTTCAGCGGGCCGCGCTGAGCAGTCAGTGTTTTAACCCGGCTCATCAGCATCAACCGGCCCTGTTGCCGTTGCGTCCGCATTTGGCTCTGCCTGGAACCGGCAATTCGTTGGTGGCTCAACCGATGGTAGCGTCTACCTTCACGCCTTTTTCGGTAAACAACAACCGGTACTTTGGCGCACAGGGGGTAGGCAACTTCGAGACCGAACCTGTTTCTACCTCCGCCGGACAGCAATACCGGCTGTCGCTGCCCGGCACCAATCTGCGGGTGCGCGATGCCTACGGAGCTGTACCCGGTCCTGCCACAACCAATATGGAATTATGGCAAAACGGACGGGACATTTTCAATCCCACCCCCCATTGGGGAACCAATCATCAGGTGGGTACAATGGCTCTTTGGCTCACACAACGCATTTATCCCTTCTACGAGCAAATAGATCAGCAACAGCGCGGAATAGACCGCAATGGACAGTATCCATTAGTGGTGATTAACATAAATGACACTCGTGCCAGTTGGGACAACATTGCCGCAATAGGGTTCGGTCAATCGAATAATGTACACTACGTAACGGCTGATATTCTGGGGCATGAATACACGCATGCCGTAACCCAAAATAACAGCAACTTAGGAACAGGAGCAGAATATAAGCGTGAACCGGGTGCACTTAACGAATCGGTGGCCGATATTTTTGGCACGGCTTTCGAGCGGTATTTGTTTCCCGATGGCAACCAAACAAATCCTTCCAACTGGAACTGGACTTTAGGCGAAGATGGGCAGGGCGCATTTACTCAGCGCAGCATGGCTAACCCCGAAGCCTTTAGGCAACCAAGTCGATATGGCGCTGTTGATCCTAACTGGTTTCCGGCTAACCAAGCAGTGTCTTGCAACTCATTGAATAATCTATGCGGTGTTCACATTAATAGTGGGGTTATGAACAAGTGGTTTCATACGCTCTGTACGGGGCAGTTCCCGGCAGGTACGCATGCTATGAATGCCATTGCCTTCGACGATGCCATCAAGATTGTGTACCGGGCCGTTCGCCACTATACCCACAGCACCTCCAACTACGCCGATATGCGCGATGCTACGGCATCAGCCGCTCGTGATTTGTTCTTTAGCTGCTCGCCCCAGCACCGGGCCGTGGTCGAAGCCTGGCGGCTGGCAAACCTGCCCTCGCCCCACCGCTGCGATCCGGGCTGTGATTTCGATGTGTCGCCCAATGTGGTGAGCAATGCCGGATGCAATCAGGCCATTACGCTCAATGCTACGTGCAGCAGTCCGCTGGCGTGGCCGTGTTCGGGGCTAAGTTTTTCGTATAGTGGCCCAAACGTTCCCTACAATTCGGGAGGAGCCGCCTTCAACGTAACCACACCTTCCAGCAGCGGCCACTATCGGTACACGGTAAAACTCGCAAAACCCGGTTGTTATACCCCCGAAAAAACGTTTCACGTCAGTGTTAACTGTCTCTCGTCGGGGTTGTGCGATTTCGGCAGCGACCCGCGCTACGTGGGTACGTGGTACGGCCTGACGGTACAGATTCGCCACATTAACGGCAAAAACGTGCTGGTTACGGCCATTACCGGCTCCAACCCGGACAAATATTACCCCCGTGGCGACAACTTCTGGGGCAGTTTCTCGCTCGATCCTAACGCGGCCAACTTGCAGGGCTGTTTGAACGCGGGCAGCACGGGCTGGGGTGGGTTGAGCCTGCCGGGTGGTCTGACGCCCCCACCGGGTTATTCACAGGGTACAGAAGCCGACGGTGCGGTGTACTTCGTAGCCAATGGTGGCCCACCGCCAGCCAATCCCTGCGACTTCAGCCAGCCCCGGCACGTAGGCACTTGGAATGGTCTGAATGTGCAAATTCGGCAGTTTCCCAATAACAAGCGGGCACTGGTAACGGCAGAACCCAATTCGTCAAATGATAAATACTACCCGCGTGGCGATAATTTCTGGGACAACTTCACCAAAACCAGCGATGCGGAGCAGTATCGGGCCTGCCTGAATGCAGGCAACACGGGCTGGTGGGGTATGTCGTTCCCCAGCATTAGCCCGCCCGGCGGGTATCAGCAGGGCAATGCACCCGACGGGGCTATTTTCTTCTCGACCAACGGTCTTCGCAAAGCGGCCTCTGCCGGGCCAACGCCCGAAAACGTGTCGTTGGTAACGGTTCGGCCTAATCCGGCCCAAACTGTCATCACGGTGGGGTTTGTGCTGGCCGAAGCGCAACGGGTGTCGATGCAGTTGCTCGATTTGCAGGGCCGGACCGTAAAGCAACAAAGTCATGCGGGCGTAGCAGGTATGAACGAGCCAGTGCTGAACATTGCCAGTCTGCCAGCGGGTCAATACATGCTGGAGGTGCGGTTGGGCACTGAACGCATTATGCAGAAAGTGATTAAGGAATAACGATTTCTTTCTACAAATGCCCAACCCGGCCTCAGGTGGCTGGGTTGGGCGTTTGTATGCTGTGTTAAAGTATCATAAAAATCGTCCTTACTTCGAGTGCAGCGAACCACCTGAACACAAACGGTCGTTGAGAAGTTAAATCCGAACCAGAACGCTGGCCCGGCAGGATTAGCCAGGATTGACAAGATTACCACAAGATTCTACGCTGCGCTTAGTTGATTCTGTAAAACAAGCGAAGCGCATAAATCCTGTTCAATCTTGTAAATCCTGATTAATCCTGGTTCAGAATTCCATTAACTTGACACATATGCAAAATTATTCGATACTCTGGGCCGATGATGAGATTGATCTCCTCAAACCCCACATCCTGTTTCTGAAAAACAAAGGCTACGATATCACGCCCGTCAATAGCGGAGCCGACGCCCTCGATCAGGTCGAGCAGGTTAACTACGACGTGGTGTTTCTCGATGAAATGATGCCCGGCATGACGGGGCTGGAAACCCTGCAACAAATTAAGCAGATACGCCCCAACCTGCCCGTGGTGATGATTACCAAGAGCGAAGAAGAACACATCATGGAAGAAGCCATCGGTTCTAAAATCGCTGATTACCTGATCAAACCGCTCAACCCGAATCAGATTCTGCTGTCGGTAAAAAAGATTCTGGATAACAAACGGCTCGTAACTGAGCGTACCAACATTGGCTACCAGCAGGATTTTCGGAACATCTCGATGCAGTACAACGACCGCATGGACCACGAGGAATGGGCGGACGTGTACAAAAAACTGATTTACTGGGAGTTGGAGTTAGATGCTTCGCAGGATAAGAGCATGGGCGAAGTCATGAACATGCAGAAGAGTGAGGCCAATGCCACCTTCTGTAAGTTCATCATGGACAACTACGAAGACTGGCTCAACGACCCCAAAGCCGACAGCCCCGTCATGTCGCATCAGTTGATGCGCAAGAAGGTGTTTCCGTTATTGACGCAGGGCGACAGCAGCCCCCTATTCTTCATTTTGATCGATAATCTGCGTTACGATCAGTGGAAAGCCATTGAGCCGCTGTTGGCCGATTATTTTACGGTTGAAGAAGAAAGTCCGTATTACTCGATTCTGCCCACTACCACCGGCTTCGCCCGCAACGCCATTTTTTCGGGCATGATGCCGAGTGAGATGGAACGCAAACATCCCGATTTGTGGGTCAACGACGATAACGAGGACGAGGGGCTGAACAACCACGAAGATGAGTTTCTGCGTCGGCAGCTTCAGCAGAGCCGGTTAGACATCAAGATGTCGTACCACAAAATCCTGAACGTAAATCAGGGTAAATCGTTGGTCGACAACTTCAACAACCTGTTGCAGAATCAGTTGAACGTTGTGGTCTACAACTTCGTAGACATGCTCAGCCACGCCCGCACCGACATGGCGATGATTAAAGAACTTGCCCCCGACGAATCGGCCTACCGCAGCATTACGCGGTCGTGGTTTTTGCATTCGCCCCTGCTCGAATTCGTACAGAAAATTGCGGCCAAAGGCGGGCGGCTCGTTGTCACAACCGACCACGGCATGATTCGGGTGCAGAAACCGGCCAAGATTGTCGGCTACCGCGAAACCAACACCAACCTACGCTACAAACAGGGCAAGAACCTCGGCTTCGACGACAATCACCTGTTCGTAGGCCGCAAACCCGAACGGCTTTTTCTGCCGAAGCCGCACGTATCGACAGCCTACGTGTTCACGCTTGAGGATTATTTCTTCGCCTACCCGAACAATTACAATTATTACGTGAACCATTACCGCAACACCTTCCAGCATGGGGGCGTGTCGCTCGAAGAAGTCATTATTCCATTCGCATATCTGAAGTCGAAGTAAGACGCATCTCAAGAATACTGTAAGGCAGGCAACGCGTTTAAGATGTTGCCTGCCTTTTTTGCAAAAGACACACTACTTACTTATATAGCAGCTTCAACTTGCTATTAGTAAAGTAACCAATGCTGTTTCAATGGGACGAAAGGAATTTGAAAAAAGTTGATAAAGTTCGGGCCAGTGGACGAGAGTTTACCGGCGTAAGTAATCAAATGCGCGTACTGTGTGTTATCTTCGTGGTAAGGGATGGTGTGATTCGCATTTTTAACGTTTGGAGAGCCAAACAAACCGCTTTGAAAAAATACTATGCGGAAGAAACTAACGACGAAGCAGCAGCAGCACGTAATCAGGCAAACACTGACCCCAACGGAGATAAACCGGCTGGAAAACTACCCTGATGCCCGACCAGTCAGCCACACCGAGTTTGAAAGCCTGATTGCCGCCAGCAAAAAACAGGTAAAAGAGTCGGCATGATTTTAGTTCAGGATAGTAGCCCAATCATTACGTAACCATCATGCGAACAGGCTTTTGCATTGTGTTTTGCCTGCTGGTTTCGTTTTTGACGAAAGCGCAGCAACCGTTTGGTAATGAGTGGATTAATTCGACACAATCGTATGTAAAAATCTCGATTGTTCAGACGGGCATCTACCGCGTTGGCTACAGCGACATTCGGGTTGCCGACGCTACACTGACGCAGACTAATCCCATTAACTGGCAGTTATTTCACCGGGGCCGCGAGGTTGCTATGCGCGTCGTGGGGCAGACTGATGGGCGGTTCGATGCAGGCGATTACATTGAGTTTTATGCCACAGGCCACGATGGCGCGTCTGATTCGCTCCTGTATCGCCCGCAAAAACGTCTGCATCCGTACCAAACACTCTTCTCCGACACTACCGCCTGTTTCCTGACGTATAACCCCGGCCAACCGGGTCGGCGCGTAGTTGAGCGGAACGATGCGGCTATCGGTCTTGCGCCCGAACCGTTTCATGTTGAAACCGTCGTTCGGGCGTTCACCAGCGATTATTCGTTCAATAACCTGAAAAGTATTGAACCGTTTTTGCAGCAAAGTTTTTACGAACCCGGCGAAGGCTGGACCGGTCCCATCATTAAAAATGACTCGGTGGGCATCGTAACGCTGCCGTTTGTGAATCGGGTGCGGGCTGCGTGGCCCATCACACTAAGCGGCATGGTCAATGGGCGCGACAATGCCGATCATGAGATTTCCGTACAGACCGATGCGGCTCTGGAAAAACCCATTGCCGAACTCCAGTCTTATGGCTTTCTATCGGAGTCGTTTGAGGGTGTAGTGAAGCCAGAATCAATTCAGCGAGAGCAACTTAGCGTCCGGCTCCAAGCCCAAAAAACGGCGGCTACCAATAATTTTTCGCTTGCCTATCTGACACTGACGTACCCGCAGACTACGGACATGGGCGGGCAATCGGCCAAACTGTTTCGTCTGCCACCCGGCTCGCGCCAAACGGCTTTGCTTAGTGTTGCCAACCCGGTTCCTAATGCCGTAGCCTACGACATCAGCGACCCGTATGCCTGTCGGTGGCTGGTCGTGCAGCCTACTGACAACCGGGCGCAGGTAGTTGTTGGGCAGGCCGGGTTGGGTCGTAGTGTCCTGCTCACAAATCAGTTTCAAAAACCCGCAGCGTTGCGTTCGGTCCGGTTTCGGAATAGTTTTCCGGTGTCGGCCAATTACCTGATTATTACGCACGCATCGCTACGGTCGTCGGCGGTGGCGTATGCGGCTTATCGGTCGTCGGCATCGGGGGGTGGGCATGTGCCGTTTGTAGTAGAGGCCGATTCGCTGTACGACCAGTTCAACTACGGCGAACGCAGCCCGCTGGCTCTTCGGCAGTTTGCCAATTTTATGCTGAGTCGGTCATCTATCAACAACCTGTTGCTGATTGGCCGGGCCAACAGTTACCCGTACACCACCAAAACCAGCCCCGACAATTTGGTGCCAACCATTGGCTACCCCGGTTCCGACGTGTTGCTGACGGCGGGCCTGCGCGGCTATCCCATCAATACGCCCGCCATCCCAACCGGTCGTATCACGGCTACAGCCAACGAGCAGGTGCTGAACTACCTACGAAAGGTACAGCAGTTTGAAACCAACACACCCAACGACCTGTGGCGTAAGCAGATTGTGCATGTCAGCGGGGGTAAAAATCCGGGCGAAATCCAAAGTCTGAAAGCCGATCTGGGCGGCTTAGCCGATTTATTTACTACCAGTTTGCTGGGCGGTTCGGTCAATGTTTTTTATAAAACAACTACCGCCGAAGTCGAGAAAATAAATATTGCGCCGTTGGTGAACGATGGGGTAGGGCTGATTACGTTTTTCGGCCATGCGGGGCCGAGCGTAACCGACGTGAATTTTGGCTTTGCTTCGCCCCCCGAAAATGGCTTTCGGAATTCGCGCTACCCGCTGATGATTTTCAACGGTTGTGGCGTAGGCGAAATTTTCTCGCGGTTCAATACCTTGTCGACCGACTGGCTGCTGGCTCCCGACAAAGGGGCCGTATCGGTACTGGCGCATTCGTACTGGAGTTACCAATACCCAACCACGCGTTACCTGACAAAACTGTACGGTTATCTATTCGACAATCCGGCCACGCTTGGCGCGTCGATAGGGCAGGTTCAGCAGCAGGTAAATCAGGCTGTTGAGCGGGAAAGCACAGACCCGTTCGATGTGTCGGTTATTACGCAGATGGTGTTGCAGGGCGACCCAGCCGTGCGGCTTTTTCCGTTGTCAAGTCCTGATTTCGCCGTCGATGCCAAACAACTTTTCCTGAAGTCGCTGGTGGCTGGCCGTTCGCTCGGCAGTAGCGACTCGCTTCGGCTGGTGGTGCCACTTGCCAACGCAGGCCGCTTTGTGCCGGGCCAATCCATGCGTATTTCGATTGTAAAAGTCGGGGCTACCACCACTACGCAACTGATTCAGCAGGCTGGTTTCCGCTACCGCGATACGCTGGTGTACACGCTGCCCAAAGATGAGAAGCTACAGCGCATCGACGTAATTATCGACCCGGACAACCAACTTACAGAACTGACCAAAGCCAATAACCGGGCTACGCTCCAGATCGATTGGGCGAAAGCGCAGTATAGCAGCAGCTATCCCCCAACGCCCTGCCCGACCGTGTGGCACCTCAGCTAACCGTATTCGTTAACGGGGCCATCCGTGAAAATAAGGCTGTGGTAGGGCAGAAAACCAACGTATCGGTGTTGCTGCTGGACGAAAACCCGCTGTCGATAAGTGACACAAGCGCGGTAGAAATCTACCTGAAAGCCTGCGAAACCTGCGACCTGCGAAAACTGCCCGCCCGTATGGTATCGGTGTCGGCAACGTCGGCTAATCAGGTGCAGGTCGACGGCGATTTACAGCTCGATACCGGACAGACGTATCAACTGCTGGTGTTTGGCAAAGACGCTGCCGGCAATCGAACACAGCCCCCTTATCGACTCACTGTCAATACTATAGCTTCTGATGAGCTTATTGCCGTGCGAGTATATCCGAACCCGGCCCAGACGTATGCCCGGTTTGAATGGGACCTGAACGTGCGCGAGTTACCCACCGACGCAAGGCTGAGGATTTATGATGCGGCAGGCCGGGAGATAGGTGTTTATTCCGTGTCAGTAACAACCGGACGCAATAGTATGCTGTGGCAGGCTCCTGCACCTGGCCTGTACGTTTACAGGCTCCATCTGACCTGGGGCGACGGTCGTACCGAACGGCATACTGGCAAGTTGATCTGGCAACGTTAGGGCAACCGGTTGCTGGTCAGCAGCGACCACCGCTGCCGACGGCCCGACGCAATGATGCCTTTGCCGATGCAGTCGGGTGTAGTCTGGCAGAAAGCCAGCGATTCGTTTTCCTGATAGACCAACCCGATGTTGAGCGCGTAAACCTGTCGATACCGATTCAGATCAACTAATGTCGAATCATTGCGGCCTACAACCGTCACCGTTTGGTCGAACTGGCGCGTACCCACACGAAATGGCTGATTAAGTGCTTCGTAGCGCAGCAGCGTATCGGGGCTGGCATTGTAGGCGTTCACGTTCCAGGATGTGGCCGTGGTAATCGGGAACAGCAGCCGGCGTTTAGGCACGTTGTTGTCTTGTACAACGACTTCTGCTGGATTTTTATAAACCGTTCGGATGGCGTTTATTTGCCAGTCGGCCCGGTCGTTGTTGCGAATGGATTCTTCGATTATGAAAAACGGTTGCCCATTCTGACTGAACGAGCGGATTACTTTTTGCTGCAACTGAAACGTTCGCTCTACAACGTTGCCCGATACAGAGTAGGTTTGCTGCGTTACCCAATAAATCCAGGAATCGCCGACTTGCAGCGGAAAATAAGCTGTGTCGTCGGGCGCGGGCGTAGCTTCGTCAGAACGGCAGCTTTCGCCCAAACCGATTAAGAGCAGTAGGAAAACGAATCCGATAAAGCGATAGAACGAGCGCATAACGGGCCGAAATTACAAATTCTATGGGTGGTATTGCCGGTATTATTCGTTTCGATCAGCAAACCGTGTCGCCTGACCAACTTGTCGCCATGAGCGATATACTGGCACATCGGGGTAATGCGGTGCACCAAACCGTTGACAATGGGGTGTTAATGGCGTTTGGCGGGGGAGTAGACGAGTACCAACCGGCTTCTGTATGGGCCGTGGCCGATGCAACCGTTTTTGAGGAAGGCCCTTTAAATCAGCTACTTACTGATGCATATTTAACGCAAAATTTATCGGCATTCAACGGACTGAACGCTGATTTTGCTGTGGCAATCTACGATGCCCGGCAACGAACGGTTAGCTGCGTTCGCGACCCGCTGGGCGTTAAACCGCTCTACTACACGCATGTGCCGGGTCGATTTTTTGCCTTCGCTTCCGAAATAAAAGCTCTGCTGACGCTGCCCGACGTACCGACTGTTCCGAACGAAGCCAAATTTCGGGAATACCTGACTTGGCCGACCGACTACGTGCCGTACAGTGCTGAAACGTTCTATCGGCACATTTACAGCGTATTGCCCGGCTATGCCATTCGGGTAAATACCCATTCGGTTGAAACGGTTCCGTACTGGACGCCCAATCCCGCCGTATTGGACGGACTGTTGGCCCCCGACGATTACGCAGCACTGTTTCAGGAACGATTTACGACCGCTATCGACCGCCGTATGCGCGGCAGAGAGCGTGTCGGCGCGCATCTGAGTGGCGGGCTTGATTCGTCGTCTGTTAGTTGCGTGGCGCAGCAGTTGCTGCGTAAACAGCAACGACCTGCATTGCATACGTTCAACATCGATACCCGGCAGCCCGAAGCCGACGAACAGAATTACGCGCAAGCCGTGGTTGAGCAGTGGCAAACGCAGCACCAGCGCGTAACGCCCCTGCCCGACGTGCTGGCGTCGGTGCTGGAAATCAACCGGTTGTTCGACCGGCCAGAGCAGTTCATTATTCCCTCGAGCTTTCACCTGAGCGTATCGCAGTCGGCCCGGCAGGTGGGTTGCGACCTGCTGCTAACTGGCCACGACGGCGACAGCGTGATTCCGACCGGATTTGACTACATCGATCAACTGCTCGACGCCAGCGAGTGGGCGCAACTCGAACAGGCTTGTCATCAATTTGTTTCGTTTCATGAACGCGATCTGACAGCCGTTCGGCCCGACTGGTTTACGCTGAACGACCGGGCCAGGTATGAAGCTTATGTGTTGTCGGTATTGGGGGGGGCAGTGAAGAAACGGTTTCGGGTACAATCAGTTTTGGCATTCGGGGTTACGCTGAAGACCTTACAGACGCATTTGCGACTTTCGGCAGGGGCCATTGCTGCTTACGTAGTCAGACGAATACACCGAAAAATAACTCATCAGCGGGTCGTCAACCAATTATTCACCCCTGATTTTCAGCATCGGTTTGCGCCTACCCCGGCATCTACAACCGGCGAACGGTCGGCGGCTTTATCGGCAGAATTTGGCGTACCGATAAGCCAGATTATCAACACAACCAATGTGATTTGTAATGAGCAATTAAACCATATTGGGGCGTATTACGGCCATGAGTACAGTTTCCCTTTTTTCGACCGGAACGTGCTTGAACTGGGGTTGTTTACACCGCTGTCTGTGCATTTCAGCAATGGTCATGGGCGCGGCCTGATTCGTCACGGGCTGCGCCATGTGTTGCCCCCGATTGTAGCTGCCCGAGTGAGCAAGGCTAATTTTATCGGGTATAGCACCCAGGCAGCCCAGCAGTTATACAACGCTGCCTATGAGCAGTTTAGCGCACCATCACACCCAATCTGGGCTGTAATTGACCCAGGGGCTTTTGCTCAGATTAAAGCCGTTGTTTTTAATGACAAGTACCCCATTCGGCGAAAAACGCGTTATAACTGGCTACTGAGCCGGACAATCTACGCGGCCCTCTGGCTGAATTCACTGCGCTAAACGGGTTTTGCAGGCGGAACAAGCAGCCGATACAACGACCGAAACCCACGCCCGATGACCGACAAAAAGCCGAGTTCTTTGGGCACGTAAACCATACGATTGCCGACCAGAAAAGTGCTGGGTACAAAAATCCGGCTCACAACGAACGTGCGTAGGGCGCGCAGTTGCCGGGTGAAGCGGGTTTGCGCATTCAGAAAAAAAAATAGTTTGACAAGTACAAGACGGCTAAGCGATACCGGCGGATTGTCCCATCGGCGTTCGCAGGCGGTTGCCATGACCTGTATACGTTCGTGTCGAACATCGGTTAGCAGGGCGTCGGGCAGCGTGAGCGACCAATAGCGTTGGCAGAGGTTTAGCCCAGTCAGAAATACGCGGTCAATGTCGTGTTGGCGTAGTTCGTTCAGGAGCCAAAACCAGTTGAGATCGGTTTTCTGAAGCAGAAAATACAGATCGTTCAGATAAAAAATATGCTGCCAGACGTTGTTGACGCCGTGATGAACCACCAGCAACACGATTTGCTGTTCGATGAGCAGAGCCGGGTCGCGGCATAAATCAGGCAACTTGAACAGATGGTAATGATGGTCAATATGTGCAACGCCCCAGTGCAGATCGATGTCGAACTGACTACCCGCTGAAAACGGCTTGAACAAACTCATCTCCCACCAATCAGTCAGCACGGATCGGGGGCTTCGTTGCCAGTATAGGCTTTGTTTCCGGTTCAGATGGTAGCCTTCCTGCCGGAGTAATGTCACGCACCGAATTACATCGTCGTGGTTGATTACCAAATCCAGATCGCCGGTTGGGCGCAGGCTGCTTTCGGGATACACGTCGTGGGCCAGAAAGATGCCTTTCAGCGGCCAATGGTCAATACCGTGAGCGTTGAAAAATTGCTTAACAGTTTGATAATGATGGTGTTTTAACAAATTGTCGGCGGCAATTACCCGGCACTCGTTATGCAGTTTCCCGACTATCTCAGCCGGAATGTCAGATTCGGACCGGAGCCAGTAGTACAGAAAGGGGGTAAGTCTGTGGCGTTCGGCTAACGCAATCACACGCGGCCAATCGAGCGACTCGGTTTGGATGAACCGGCGAATTTGAGTGGCCCGCTCCGTCGATTCGCCGAACGCGCAGGTCAATAGCAGCAATTGAAGTTCGGGCGTGGGCTTCATAGCGTTGCAGGCAGGCCGCGAACAAAAGCCAGCAAACGGTCGAAGTTTTCGGGACGACTCAATGTTGCTACCCGAACTGTTCGTGCCAATTGTACGCTCTGTTCAAAATACCGACGTAGTGCTTCACCCTGTAGCATCGCGTCGGCCAGCGGAAAATGCCCAAGCAGGCCAACCGGAACCTGACTTGGTGCCAAAAGCTGTGGCTCACTGCGGCCCGAATCCGGCGGCTGTAGCACAAAAATATGCGACAGCGGCACTGCCGAACTCGCAAACGCCAGCGACTCCTGCCAGGCATATTTGTTAACACCCTCGCGCACGGGCGTCAGATGCGTTTTCGCTACCTGAAGGCCATTGACGGTGGTTTCCCAGATTTTCAGTTGTGGGAAGGCAGGAATAAGCCAGGGTTTTCCGGCTGCATCGATATGAATACAAACCAGATCGTCGCTGATGAGTGCATGGCCCTGCTGAGCGAAGGCAGCCGCCGTTGTGGATTTACCCGCGCCGGGTTCGCCGATGAAAACAACCCCCTGCCCACTCAGATTCACCGCGCTGCCGTGCAGTAGGAAATTGCCTCGCTGAAACAGGATTAACCCAATGGCTTCGCTGAGCGTAAACAGCGCTATCCAGTCGGGGTCATCTGCGTTGGCATCAACGAGTAATTCGCGGCCATCGAGTGCCATAAATGAGAGCGATGGCGGCCAGAACAACCACAGCCGGTCAGGGCCGTCCTGAGCAAACCGGGCCTGCATACCAGCCCGGTAAATTTTAGTTGGTTCCGATGCCGGACCGGGTGTAATCGGGGCATACCGAACAAACAGATCAGCCGGAGCGGGCGAAATTTGCGCAAGCGGGGACAGTACAACTTCCGAATCGATTGTCAGGCCATAAGCGGAATAAAAATGCCTGATTACGTCCATGTCAGAATCGGCGTAAATGCCTGATCGCTTTGTTCGCCTATAATAATTTGCTGGTTATGTTCAACCCACGCATGGGCCGTAAACTGCCCGGTCTCACTTTTGTGAACCCCGATTTTAAGTTCGATAGCCGGATGAGATCTCAGCAACCAACGCACACTCAGTGCCTGCACCAGACACGTAAAACCGAATGGTACGCGTCGGCTAACAACCTGCACCGCCCACACAACCTCGTTAAGCTGCCCGACCGATGGTTTGTTAGTTCGAACCGTCGAATGCGGAGTGATGAAGTAACGGAAAGGGAAAACAAACAGCGCGGACTTGTAAGCCAGCAACACGGAGAAGGCTTTAACTAAAAGCCCTGCTTTGCGCCAGCCGATGGCCCGGAGTTTAAACCAGTTCGATGATCTCTTCACGAAGCAGATCGTCTAAAAACGTTGTCAGTTCGTTGCCGCATATGGCAGGCTCAACGTCAAATTCTGCGAGCATCCGGGTTTCTAATTCGCCAACGCTGACTGGCTGCTGGTTTTGTAGCAAACTCCAGATAAAGCTGCCTGTTTCATTGAGTTCGTAGTACGTACCAGCTTCGTAGTTGAGCAAAATGGTCTCTTGCCCCAGCAATGATGATGCCTGCCCTGTTCTGGCTCGAACTCGTGTGTCGGGAGCAAATGCGGTCTGCATATCAGCCTAACAATTCTATGACCTGACCGTCCTGGCAGCGTAAAACGCGGGCCGGGTATTTGTTCAGCAAATCGTAGTTATGGGTTGCCATCAGCACGGCAGTTCCAGCGTTATTAATCGCCTGAAATACCTTCATAATCTGGTCAGAAACTGCCGGGTCGAGGTTGCCGGTAGGTTCGTCGGCGATCAGAATCTGCGGTTCGTTGAGCATGGCACGGGCAATGACAACGCGCTGCTGCTCGCCACCCGATAGCTGATGGGGCATTTTTTCTGAGCCGTTCCCAGGCCCACCTGCATCAATACCTCAGCGATGCGGTTGTTCATGTCGGTCTTGTTTTTCCAGCCCGTAGCCCGCAAAACAAACTTCAGGTTGTCTTCGACCGAGCGATCATAAAAGAGCTGAAAATCCTGAAAAACAATCCCGATCTTCCGGCGCAACTGCGGCACGTCGCGGCTTTTAAGGGCATTGAGCTGATAACCAGCTACATTACCTTTGCCGTTTTGCAGCCATAGATCGGCATAGAGCGTTTTCAGCAACGACGACTTTCCACTGCCCGTTCGTCCGATTAGGTATACAAACTCACCCTTGCCAACCTGAAAGGACACATCGCCCAGAATCAATTTTGGGCCCTGGTAAATGTCAGCATGGTCGAGCGTTAGAACAGGATCGGAAGAAAACATAATTCAGTTATCAGCTATCAGCCAACAACCAACAGTGGCACCCTTGAAGCACTGTTGGTTGTTGGCTGTTGATTGGTCACTGTTTAACAGGCAGGTTTGCTTTTTCGTGGTCAGACAGGAACTTGGCAAGACCAATATCGGTAAGTGGGTGATTGAGCAATGCCTTAATCGCGCTGAGGGGAGCCGTCATTACATCGGCACCAATTTCGGCGCATTTGATGATGTGCATCGGGTGACGTACCGATGCCGCCAGTACTTCGGTCGTGTAGCCGTAATTGGTGAAGATGGTTACGATCTGCTCGATCAATTCCATACCATCAGTCGAAATATCGTCTAAACGACCAACGAACGGCGATACGAACGAAGCTCCCGCTTTGGCCGCTACCAATGCCTGACCCGCCGAGAAAATCAGCGTGCAGTTGGTGCGAATGCCTTTTTCTGAAAAATATTTGATGGCTTTGATACCGTCGGCGGTCATCGGGACTTTCACCACAATGTTTTCGTCGAGTTCGGCCAGTTCATCGCCTTCTTTAATCATTTCTTCGTATTTAACCGAAATGACTTCGGCACTAACGTCGCCTTCAACAATCTCGCAGATTTGCTTATAGTGGCGCATTACGGCGTCTTTGCCGGTGATACCCTCTTTCGCCATCAGCGAGGGGTTGGTTGTTACACCGTCGAGGATACCCATTTGCTGGGCTTCGCGAATGTCGGCCAGATTGGCCGTATCGATGAAAAATTTCATGGTTTTATTAAATTATAGACTAATAACGTTTGTACCGTCCTGGATTTTGCAGACGTGAAGGTACGTATCTTTCCCCGTTTGGCGTTTATATTCTTCGGTAATCCGATTTGCGAACGCATCCAACGCACGCGCTTCTACTAAGTTGATGGTGCAGCCGCCGAAGCCGCCCCCCATCATTCGCGCACCCAGCACGCCCGGCTGTTGCCGCGCAATGCCAACTAATATGTCTAACTCAGGGCAACTAACTTCGTACCAGCGGCTTAGCCCCTCATGCGACCCATACATCAACTGCCCGAACGTGGCTACGTCTCCAGCTTCCAGAGCCGCCACACCGTCGAGCAGCCGTTGATTTTCCTGTACTACGTAGGCGCACCGGCGATATAGATGCGGTTCTTTTTCTTTCAGATGCGTATCCAGCATCGTCATCGTTACATCACGCAGACTACGGATGTTGGGATAAACCGTCTGGAGGAGTCGAACGCCCGCTTCGCATTCGGCCCGGCGCGTGTTGTATTCCGACGTCACGAGCGAATGCTTTACCCGCGAATCGCAGAGAACGATGCGGATACCTTCCATTTGCAGCGGGGCGTAGGCGTAATCGAGCGACCGACAATCGAGTTTAATGACGTGTCCGGCTTTTCCCATCATGCTGGCAAACATGTCCATGATGCCTACTTTCGCGCCAACAAATTCGTTCTCAGCTCGTTGCGAGAGTTTGAGAAGCGAAATTCGATCAAGACCGAGGTCAAATAACTCGTTTAGTGCAAAGCCAACGCCATTTTCGAGGGCCGCCGATGATGATAAGCCCGAACCCATCGGGATAGTGCCACCGAATACGCAGTTGATTCCCCGCAATGGGTGATTGGCCTGCTGAAACTGTGCTATAACGCCGAGCAGATAATCGGCCCAGGTGTTGGTTTTCTGGATGGTATCGAGCGAACCGACGTAGGTTTTACTGAGGTCGTGGGCAATAAAATGCAGCTCATTATCGGCGCGTGGGCCAACGGCTAAATAAACGGCTTTATCGATGGCGGCTGGCAATACGAAGCCTTCGTTATAGTCGGTGTGTTCGCCGATGAGGTTAACGCGGCCAGGAGAGCAAACAAATGTAGGTTCAGCATTGAACGCGTTCTGAAACGACGCGGCCAGTTGGTTCAGTAGGTCCATTCGACCGGGGAGCAAAACAGAAGGGTCGGAAAACAAAAAATGGCAAACCAATGTCTCACCGCTACAACCACCTACCCTTGCTTCGGTCAAGACCTGGGGGATTCAGCAGGAGCTGGTAGCACCGATTTGCCGACGCAAAGTTAAGCAATTGTTAGCCAAACGACCAAACTTAGGCCGTATCTTTGTGAACTATCTGGTTTCGTAACATAGAGATTCACGGAGAGAAAGAGATTCGCAGAGACTTCGTTAAATCTGCCAACTCGCTGAGTATCTCTGCGTAATAACTTTTTTATAATGACTCGCTCATCAATCATTTTTTGTTTCTGGTCTCTGATTTTTTTTGGATGTAACTCGGCCAACGAGGCTCTTGAACAAGGCCGGGCGCATTTGCGCGACGGGAAATTTCGGGAAGCTGTTCAGGTGTTGAACAAAGCCATCGAAGCCGATGCCGACAATGCCGAAGCGTTCAACTCGCGCGGGGTAGCTTATTTTGAACTAAAAGAATACGCCAACGCCACACTCGATTACGATCAGGCTATCAAATTGCAACCCGATTTTTACCGACCCTACTACAATCGGGGCTTGCTGAAACTGGCCCAAAACGACCTGACGGGTGCGCTGAAAGATTACTCCGACGCCATTCGGCTGGCTCCCGATACGAGCCAACGCATCCGGGCCGAAATTCTGCTTAACCGGGGTCAATTGTTTGCTACACAGGGTCAGGTACAACCGGCTATGACCGACTTTTCGGAGGCTATCAAACTTGCCCCCGACAATGCGTTGGCTTTATATAACCGGGGTAATCTGCGTTATCAGGAAAAAGACCTGACCGGAGCAACGGCTGATTTTCAGCAGGCCGTGCGGGCTGACCCAAAATTTGGCAAAGCATTCTACGGGCTTGGTCTGGCTCAGGTTCTGCAAAATCAACGCGAGGCCGGTTGTGTGAGTCTCAAACAGGCACAGGCTTTGGGGTATGCCGATGCCGCCAACGCCGTAACGGGCTACTGTCAGTAAACATTTATTTACTCGTATGCGTAAGACTCTTTCTATCGTTTTCGGGCTGCTTTTTGTGTTGTTTGCGGCTTTTCAATACAACGATCCCGACCCGGAAATTTGGGTGCCAATTTACGGCGCAGCGGCTGTAGCCTGTTTTATGGCCTGGGCGGGCGTGGGGCGTTGGTGGTTTTTTGCTGGTATGGCCGGGCTGTATTTTGTGGCAACCTGGTATCAGTGGCCGTCTCGGTTCGAAGGGTTTTTATTCAATGAACTGGGAATGCGTAGCCTGAATATCGAACTGGCTCGTGAGGCCGGCGGACTGGGTATCTGCGCGGCTGTCATGGTTTTGTTTGCGGTATTGACCCGCAATTCCGTTCGCTTATGAAACTCGTTGAATGCCCCCGCGATGCCATGCAGGGGCTGCACGATTTTGTGCCAACCGATCTGAAAATCCGCTACCTGAACACGCTGTTGCGGGTTGGTTTCGACACGCTCGACTTTGGTAGTTTTGTTTCACCCAAAGCCATTCCGCAACTGGCCGATACTGCCGAGGTGCTTGCCGGACTCGATCTTTCGGGAACGCAGACGAAGTTACTGGCTATTGTAGCCAATCGGCGTGGGGCCGAGCAGGCGGCTGGCTATCAGCAGATTCAGTACGTTGGTTTTCCTCTGTCTATGTCAGAAACGTTTCAGCAGCGCAACACTAACAAAACCATCGAACAGGCGTTTGTCGAAGTGGCCGAGATTCAGCATCTATCCGTTGGCGCGGGGCAACAGTTGGTCGTTTACTTATCGATGGGTTTCGGAAACCCCTACGGCGATCCCTACAGTCCTGAATTAGTCAGCGCGTTTACGGAGCGGCTGGCGCAGATGGGTATCGGCATCGTAGCACCATCCGACACGGTGGGCACGTCGACGCCCGAAACCATCGAAACCCTGTTCCGGCATTTGCTGGCCGAGTTTCCAGCTATTGAATTTGGCGCACACCTGCACGCGCGGCCCGGCGATTGTTCTGCCAAAGTACGGGCGGCTCTGCGGGCGGGTGTTGATCGCATTGATGGAGCCCTGCGTGGCTTCGGTGGTTGCCCAATGGCTACCGACGACCTGACCGGCAATCTGCCTACCGAAGAGATCATCCAAACTCTTCATCAGGAAGGCGTTAGGTTTACGCTCGACGAGCAGGCATTTGCCGAAGCAATGCAACTATCGGCGGAGGTGTTTTTTTAGGAAGTTAATCCATAAACATTGCCTGAATTTCTTCTTTTACGGCTTTAAGAGCGTCGGCGGTGGGTTGTTTGTCTTTTTGGATAATGCGCTCGAAAATGCGTTTCGACAGGTCGAGGGCGGGTGCGTCGGGGCGAGTGTCGCCCGATGCCTGATTGATAAGCGTGGCTACCTCATTCATGGCGGCCTGAATTTTCTCCCAAACCTCCTGGCTCATGTATACCTGCTGCGACAGGTTGTGGTTGTATTCGTCCCGAATTTCCTGGAGCAACCGTTGTTGAAATTCCAGTACGGTGGTGCTGCTGTTGCCCAGCCGCAGCAGCAGATTGTTTGGGCTGATACGTTCCAGAAACAGCACCATGCGCTCGTAGGCTTGTAGGCGAATCGGAACTACGGTTTCGGTATAACGGGTTTTTACTTCATTACGGTGGCGGTCGGCTTCCCGCTCAAGCAAGAGTTTGGTTGTCAGATACATACCGTAGAGCACTAAGCTGGCCGGGATAATCAACTTCAGAAAATCGCTGAAAAGCTGCATAAAGGTGGACGAATTGTTCACGCGAAAAAAAGTAATTTTGATACTTATGATTGATAAACCGATTGTAGTTCGGCCCGAGGCCCGTCAGCAAATTATCGATACGTTGCACGCCAACAAAATTCCCGGCGAATACGGCCTGCGGGTAGGTATACGCGGTGGCGGCTGTGGCGCATCGTGGCTGCTGGGCTTCGACCTGCCCGGTCCCACCGACGAACTATATAACGTTGATGATGTGCGTGTCATTATCGACCGAAAACATTTACTCTACGTATTGGGGGTCGAAATCGGCTACGAACCGGGCGGGTTCACGGTTGAAAAGAGTGCAGGGGAGGGGGCATAGGGCGAAAGATGGTCATGGTCTCCGCTTTCGCTTGTCGTGTCGTTTGCCTATCGAAATTCTTGGCATGATTTTAGGTCATGTTTTTTTAACTTTCTCTTATGCCTTGTGAAGCGTATCGAACATCACCTGTTTTTAGTTCTGGCTCTGCTGGCGGTTGGGTTGTCGGTACTCTGTTATTTTTTCTTTGAAAAAGATCTCCCCGGAGCAACCGACGAACAATACCTCAGTGCTGTTCAGGAACGTGTAAAAGAAGAAACCCAGGTCAGTGCCAACGAATTGAACACGATTGCGGGCCTGGTTCAACAAAAGAAAAAGCCAACGTTTTCTGAGTTGACCGTGGCAACGCGCTACCCGTATTTTATATTCCAGAATGGGCAGTTACTATACTGGTCCGATCATCGATTTATTCCTGACTATGAGCAGATAAAGGCCGTAGTTCAGCCCCAATTAGTCGATTTCAATGAAAGCCGTTATTTAGTAAGTCATCGACAACTAAAGCGTCAGACAACGGATGTCGATATATTTTCGCTGATTCCGATTTACAAATATTACCACAGCAGTAACGCATACTTACAATCGGGCTATAATTCTGGTATTTTCTCTATTGATCCACAGGCTGTCAGCACTACCCGGCAAAAAGCGTTTCAGGCTATCTACGACCACTCATCCGTCTTTCTGTTCTCGGTTGTACCGCCCAAAGTCGATATTTACCGAAATCAGTCAACCCCGGCCAATACGGTAATTCTGGCTACGTTAGCCGTGATGTTTCTTGGCTTGTACGTACTACGCGTACTAACGCGCCTGAAACGACGTCGGCAGTATGAGCGCGGCTTTATCTGGTTGTCGGCTTACCTGGTTTTGTTGCGGGCGTTGATGCTCTATTTCGGTGTTCCGTTTCTGTTTGTCGAATCGGATTTGTTCAATCCGCGTTTTTATGCCGCTTCGGTGCTGGTTCCTTCCTTAGGCGACTTGCTCCTGAACGCGCTGGTGGTACTGGTGCTGGCGTTATACTGGGTTAATCATTACTATCGCTCCGGGGCTTATCGATTGTTGCTCAACATCCCCAAGTGGGCGCAAACCTTGCTTTCGTTGGTATGCGTTGCGTCAAGCTATGGCGTATTCGCGCTGTGCTACAGGGAGTTAAACAACATTTACGAAAAGTCGCAGTTTACACTCGACATCACTTTGAGCATTCAGTTTTCGGCCCTGAAACTGGTGTGTCTGCTGGTGTTCATTGTAATTTCCTGCATTTATTTTCTGTCGCTTCATTTGCTCGTCAGCCTGTTTATTCGGTACAACCGACGGGTGCATCTTGGGCGTGGGTTATTTCTGGTAGTGCTCGGAACCATGCTGACAGGCGTATTCTGCTGGCTGGCGGGCTGGCCGGTTAGCTGGATTTTGCTGCTGAATGGCGTTTATTTTATGCTGACATACGCCAGTCAGCTACCTCGAACGCTGTACACATTCCGCTATCGCACGTCCATATATTTGTTTCTGGCCGCTTTTGTTTGTGCTGCCATGACTGCTTACGTGGTTTATAATCAGGAGATTAGAAAACAGTTGGTGCAGGAACGCGAATTTGCCCGGCAACTGCTCGCCGAAAACGACGAGTTCGGCGAATTTCTGATGGGTAAAGCGCAGGAGTCTATTGCCCGCGACCTTGAAATCAGCCGTGCGTTACGCGTCGATTCGGTGCTGGTGCGCGAACGGATTCAGCAACGGGTGAAGAGCCTGCACTTAGATAAGTACTTTGATAAGTATGATATTGAGGTCTTTTCGTTCCAGGCCAATGGTAAGCCGCTCGATATTAGTCCAGCCGCTCCGTCGCTGGCGGTCCTGTCGGACCGATACCGGCAAAAAAACTACCTGACCAAGAACCCCAATATTTACTTTGTAAACGAAGTCGGCAATCAGTTTATAAAACAATACCTCTGCTTCATCGAAATTCGGCAAACAGATGGCTCGGCCACCTCGTTGGGGAGTTCGGCTGGTACTACGCTGGGCCATATTGTGCTGGATATGCGGCTCCGTAACGAGCGGCCCAAAAATGTTTATCCCGAACTGCTGGTCGATGCCAAATTCAGTCAGCAACCCAACGCCCCCGAATACAGCTACGGTGTTTTCAGTGGTAAACGGCTCGGTGGTATTCAGCTAAAATCGGAGCCACCTTACGGACTCATTTACAGTGCAGGCAGCTACAATTACGAACGTAAAATGACCCCGCAACTGCTCGAAACAGTGATTATGCATACAGAAGGGGTTTCGGCGAACGGCTACCAGCACGTAGCCCAGCGAGGGCATGATGGCCGGGTGGTAGTGGTGTCGGCAGCCGAGTATCCATTCAGGAATGCGTTCTCGAATTTCTCGTTCCTGTATCTGTTGCTGGTGCTAACCGTAATTCTGGTTATTATCGGTTATGCAGCTAACTACCGGCTTACCCAATTCAGTATCAACTATTCGACACGGATTCAGATACTGTTGAATGTGGCTTTTTTTCTGCCTCTACTGCTGGTTATTCTCATTATTCTGGGGGTTATCAGTGCCAACTACATTGCGAATCAGGAAAATAGCTACATCAACAACACCCGAAACATTGCCGCTAATTTTCTGACATACCTCAGCGAACACATGGCGCAGAAGCGCAGCAAAGCGTCGATGGAAGAAGAGTTGGGTAAGATAGCCCGCGATGCCGATATCGACATCAATTTATTCGATACGCAGGGCCAGCTCTACACGTCGACCCGGCCCCTGATCTACGAGAGTGGCTATCTGTCGAAGCGCATCAACCCTGAAGCCTACGTTCATGTCATCGAAGACAAAGAAAATCAGGTGCTGCTGAATGAATCGCTCGGTACAAAGCAGTACCGCACGGCTTACGCTGGCATCAAGTCATACGATGGTAAACTGCTCGGTATTTTGAGCATACCGTATTTCTATGCCCGCCCAGATTTAGACCGGCAATTGATCGAAGTAATTGCCTCGGCACTGAGCATTTTTACCGCACTGTTCCTATTCTTTTTGGTGCTGTCGTACTTTGCCTCGAACATTTTGACCAAGCCGCTACGAATGCTGACGCAGAAAATCCGCAAAACTAACCTCGACCGACCAAATGATCCGCTACTGTGGCGATCTGACGATGAAATTGGTCTGCTGATACGCGAATACAACCGGATGCTGGTGAAATTGGAGGAAAGCAAGCAGGAACTGGCGCAGAATGAAAAACAATCGGCCTGGCGCGAAATGGCGAAGCAGGTGGCTCACGAAATCAAGAACCCGTTAACACCTATGAAGTTGACGTTGCAGCACCTGCAACGGACCTTGCCGGGTAGTAATTCGGGCGAGACCGGTGCCAACGATGCCGTAACGCGCCGGGTACAGCGCACATTTGATTCACTGCTCGAACAAATCGATAACCTGAGCGACATTGCCACATCGTTCTCCGATTTCGCTAAAATGCCGTTGCCAAAAAACGAAGTGTTTGAAGTGACGGGCGTTCTGAACAAAGCTGCCGACCTATATGCCGACGATCACCGAATTGTGCTCAGAAGGCAGATTAGCCCCGGCCCTGTTATGGTCATCGGCGACCGACAGCTCATTGGCCGAATACTTACGAATCTGATAATCAACGCTATTCAATCTGTCCCGCCCGACCGTCGGCCTACTATCGACCTGCGGCTCTATACGAAAGATGACGAAGCTCAGATAGAAGTACACGACAATGGTGCGGGTATTCCCGAAGCTATTCATACGAAAGTATTTCTGCCCAATTTCAGCACCAAACGGGGCGGTTCTGGTTTAGGATTAGCTATTGCCAAGCGAGGTATCGAACATGCGGGCGGAACAATCTGGTTTGAAACCACCGAAGGCGTTGGCACCTCGTTTTTTGTGTCGCTGCCGTTATCAACAGTCGGTGATGCCACGAAACTACCAAGCCAGACCATAACACGGTAGGATAGAAAAAAGTCAGCCGGTCAGGAAACCCAACCGGCTGAAACTCATAGTCTCAAACATCACTCAAAAACGTGTCCGCGAGCCATTTTGGCTGTTCATCAGGGGCGAAACGGGGGTATCGTCATCCAGAGTAACGTGTTTCCAATTTTCGCCCGACCGTATGCGGTTAAGCTGTGTATGTGTAATGCCAAACTGTTTGGCAATCATTTTAAGCCGGTTTTTATCGTTACGAAGCAGCTTCTTAATAATCTTCACCTTGCTTTCGGTAAGCTTATAGTTGCGTGTTTGCCGAAGTACGGGCCGGTTCTTGAGGTTTGGGTTGTTCCGATTGTGTTCGATCATCTCCTCTTTCGTAACCCAGCGCAGATTTTGGTAATAGTTATTCTGCTTATCATGGTCGAGATGAATGACAAACGTTGCATCGGGCTGGTTTCGGCTAATAAAATGCTCGGCTACAAGCTTATGAACGTATCGGTTCAGGGTTTTTCCCTCCGAACGGATATTCAGTGACCGGTATCCCTGGATAACCGATCCTTTGATAATCGTGCTGGTTGGTGGCGTCACGGGCGTACCCAACTTTCGCCGTTGGGTAGTTGGCGTTGTCTGAAAACTACGTAGCCTCCCGTAGTTTGATACTTCGTACCGGGGCGGGTTTTCAATTCCATCAAACACAATGGACACCCACTTCTCATTCCAGTAACTCTGGCTTTTCTTCTCTTCCATACCGGGTGGGACTATATTATCTATTGACGTATCGAACAGGTATTATGTTTAACTATGGTTTAACAAATGTACAACAAAATAGTTATAAGATATTTTTGCGAACGAAGCTGAAAATCAATAAACTACCGTAAAAACGGAACGTATATACCTGATATAGATAAAAAAGGGGTAAAGTTTTTCCGCGTTGTGCGTACCAAACGTTAAACAAAACTTGATAAGGAAATAAAGCAGCGAAACTGTAATGGCCCAGCCGGGGTTTACCTGCAAAAGCTTGATGAAATGAGTACAACCACACATAAGACGCTGGTGATTGGTGCTTCTGAGCGACCCGACCGATACGCCAATCAGGCCGCGCAACGCCTGCTGCGACATGGGCATTCAATTGAACTAATTGGGTTGCGCGAAGGAACAATCTACGGAAAACCCATTCAAACGGGGCTACCGCACTTAACAGATATAGATACGATAACGATGTACGTCAGTGCCCGCAATCAGCCCGGCTATTACGAGTACATCAAACAGCTAAAGCCACGCCGGGTTATCTTCAACCCCGGTGCTGAAAATCCGCCCTTCGCTGAAGAACTCCGACAGGCTAACATCGAGCCTGTCGAAGCCTGTACACTGGTGATGCTATCAGTAGGAACGTATTAGCCCGCGTAGAGACGCAAGATTTTGCGTCTCATTACCGGATGGTTTTCTGTAGCAAATGAGACGCAAAATCTTGCGTCTTTATACCTGTTATCACCATTTAATCAACGCTGAAGCCCAGGTGAAGCCGCTCCCGAAGGCGGCCAAACAAATTAAATCGCCTGACCGGACGCGCCCCTGCTCAAACGCTTCGGTGAGGGCGATAGGAATAGAAGCCGCCGTTGTGTTGCCGTACTGCTGAATATTGTTGAATATCTTATCGTCGGCCAGTCCCATCTGCTGCTGTACATAATTGGAGATACGAATGTTAGCCTGATGTGGCACTAACAGCGAAATATCATCGGCCTGATAGCCATTGGCAGTAAGACTTTCGTTGATCACTTCGGCGAAGCGCACCACCGCGTGTTTGAACACGGCATTGCCATTCATCACCACGTCGAAGCCGCCTTCATCAATCATTTCTTTGGTGGCGGCCCGGTTGGGGCGGCTGCTGCCCGGCTCTTTTACGTAGAGATCTTCAGCAAACCGACCATCGGCGTGGAGGTGCGTCGATAAAATGCGGTGTTCGGGGTCGGTGGTAGCTTCAACGACAGCCGCGCCCGCGCCGTCGCCAAAGATTACGGCTACTCCGCGCCCGGCGGTGCTTTTGTTGATCCAGGTCGATTGAATTTCAGACCCAACCACCAGAATACGCTTATACATGCCCGTTTTAATGAACTGATCGGCGATAGAAAGCGCGTACACGAAGCCCGAACACTGATTGCGAATATCGATAACGCCGATACCGTCGAGGCCGAGTTCGCGCTGCATCAAAAACGCCGAACCCGGAAAGTAATAATCGGGCGTGATGGTAGCGTAAACAATCAGTTCAATATCAGCCGATTGCAACCCGGCCCGGTCAATAGCCATGCGCGAAGCTGCGGTAGCCATGCTGGCGTTGGTATCTTTGCCGTAGGTGAAATAACGCCGTTGCCGAATGCCCGTCCGCTCCTGAATCCACGCGTCCGACGTTTCCATGTACTGGGTGAGGTCATCGTTTGTCACCACATTTTCGGGGACGTAAAAACCTAACCCACTGATCTTCGAATAAACCGTAGTCATGTATTTTGGTAAAAAACAGTCGGCAAAGGTACGCAAATCGAAAAGGTTTTCAGCACCTTCCCGGATGTTAAGCCGCCTGCAAGGCAAACGTGTATTCTTCCATAATGAGGTTTGCCAGCAATTGACGGCAGGCTGCATCAACGGTTTCGCGGGCCTGCGTTTCGGTGTCGGCATCTACTTCGAGCCGGATATGTTTGCCAATGCGCACGTTGTCGATGCTGTCCATGTGCAGGTTGTGTAAGCCCAATTTTACCGCTTTGCCTTGTGGGTCCAGAATTTCCGGGCGGGTCATAATGTCGATTTCAGCGATGTATTTCATGATTTGGTAATTGAATGATAGAATGGTTGAATGATTGAATGAATCCGTTACCTGACTACTCCATTCAATCATTCAACCATTCTATCATTCAATCATTTATTTATTAGTGAAAGAACGATGTACAGCAGGATAATGAGCGGAATGCCTGCGAACTGCAAAAATAACAGGAGCAGAATGGAAGCCAGCAAAAAACTGTATTTCATCCGGTTTTCGGCCCAGCCAAACGACTTGAATTTGAGTGCGAAGAGCGGCACCTCGGCTACGAGCATGAACGAAAAGGCAATGAGCATACCCAGTCCGATATCATTTTGCCAGAACGCATCAAATTGCGGCTGATACCGACCCATTAGCGGGAAAGCCGCAATCAGCATGGCGTTGGCGGGCGTTGGTACACCGATAAACTGATCGGATTGCCGTGTGTCGATGTTGAATTTAGCCAGCCGGAGTGCCGATAAAATAGCGATCAGGAAAGCCAGATACGAAATGTTACCCAAATCCTGAAACCAGCATAGTTGAAACACGATAGTAGCGGGCAATACGCCAAACGTAACCACGTCGGCCAAGGAGTCGAGTTCTTTGCCGAACGGTCCCGAAACGCCCACTAACCGTGCCACGAACCCATCGCCAAAATCGAGCAGGGCCGCTACACCGATGAGCCAGGCAGCTATCTCCAAATGCCCACGCAGAGCCATTACGAGGCCAATGCACCCGCACAGCAAATTGCCGCAGGTCATAGCATTAGGAAGGTGTTTCATAAATTATGAGTGATGAGTGATGAGTGATGAGTGATGAGTATTGCTTTCGCGTTAGCACTCATCACTCATCGTTTATCACTCATCACTAAAAAAGGGTTTGTTCGCTTTTCATGCTCGATGGTAGTCGGTTCCATGTGGCCGGGGTAAACCACGTAATCATCGGGTAAGGTAAAAAACTTCGTGCGGATGCTCTTGAGCAGGTCGGCATGGTTGCAGTACGGGAAATCGGTGCGGCCAATGCTGTTCCGAAATAGCACGTCGCCCCCAACTACATAGCGGTCGGCATGGTTGATAAAGGCCACATGTCCGGGTGCATGACCGGGCGTAAACACTACGTCGAGTACGGTGTTGCCAAATCGAATCTGATCGCCTTCAGCCAGAAAGGAGTCAATCGTACTGTGTTCGTAGCCGCGCAGACCATATAACACACAACGCGTAGGTACGTCGTTATAAATTACCTGATCTTTCGGGTGGAGATACACCTTGACGCCAAATTTTCGCTTTGCGTATGTCACCCCAAAAACGTGGTCAAGGTGGGCGTGGGTAAGCAATAGGTGTTTGATTGTCAAGTTGTTTTCCTGGATAAATCGACCTAATGCTTCTTTCTCATCCTGATCGTAGCAACCGGGATCTATAAGTACGGCTTCATTCGTCGCATCGTCGGCAATGACGTAGGTATTTTCAGAGAAAGGAGAAAACTCGAAGACTTTGATCATAGTAACGCGGGTGGGAACCCGCAGCCATAAACTATACAATGCGGGTTTTCACCCGCCTTACTGTTACAAAAGTAAAAATACAGTTGGTTTTTTACGCAGATCAGGAATTTGGGTTTTCCATTCGCGGATGGTCAGCGTTCGGACAAAGGCATCGGGGGCGGTCAGGTTGCAGGCTACGCACAGGCGGGTGTTGCCGCCACAGTTCGCCAGCACGTCGGCCAGGAGCGCGTCGTTGCGGTAGGGCGTTTCCATGAAAATCTGCGTCTGACTACGCTGTTGGGCTTCTTTTTCCAGAAATCTGATGGCACGGGCGCGGTCCTGCTTTTCGATGGGCAGATAGCCATGAAACACAAACGACTGCCCGCTCATACCCGACGCCATTAACGCCAGCAAAATACTCGATGGCCCCACCAGCGGCTCCACGCGCCAGCCCAGCGCATGAGCCATGCCCACAACCACCGCGCCGGGGTCGGCCACGCCGGGGCAACCGGCTTCGCTCAGTACACCTGCGTTGCGTTTATGCTCCATCAACTCCTGAATTTGCCGGCGCGTATCCGTTGGGGGCGTGTCTTTGCTGAGTTCAAAAAACGTGGTGTCGTCAATAATGCGTCCTGTTTTCAGGCCCGTAATAAACCGACGTGCCGAGCGGATATTTTCGGCAAAATAGGTATCCGTTTGTTCGATTATCCCGCGAATGTGGGGTGGTAAAACCTGATCGGCGGTATCGTCGGCCAGCAGGGTAGGGATGAGGTAAAGTGTTGGCATTATGATACAAACGTTATCAGCACTTCTACAAACTCAGCCGGTTTTTCGGCCTGTACCCAATGCCCCGCGCCGTAGATGGTTTCGATCTGAACATTCGGAAAAATGCGTTTGATCGTCGGAATGTCTTCGTCCAGAATATAGGGCGATTCGCTGCCCCGGATAAACAGCGTAGGTTCGGTTACGATGCGCGGGTTGGTTAGTTCGTCGCCCACGCCGTGCAATTCGCGTTCAATGACGGGCAGATTAATACGCCAGTCGAACTGCCCCTGTTCGTTGCGGTACAGGTTTTTGAGCAGAAATTGCCGAACAGCCGGAATCGGCTCATACTGACTCAGCACTGTGTCGGCCTCGTTGCGGTTGCTGAGGTTGAGTAGATCAATCGCTTTCAGGCCACGTATAAGATCGGCATGGTGAATGGGATAAAATTTGGGTGCAATATCAACCACAACGAGTTTGCTGAACTGCCCTGAATACTGCATAGCAAACTGCATCACGGTTTTTCCCCCCATCGAATGGCCCACCACCACGGGCTTATCTAACCCCTGATCCACAATAAACTCGTGCAAATCGGCAGCCATGCTCAGGTAACTCTGATCGTCGGCGCGGGGCGACTGCCCGTGATTGCGCTGATCGAGCGCGAACACCCGGTAGCCACGGGCGGCAATAGCTTTGCTGACGGTCAGCCAGTTATCGGATGAGCCGAAGATGCCGTGCAGAATAATGATGGGCGGGGCGGTTGGTTCGCCCACTTCTCTGAAAAATAACTTCATACTTGTTGAAACGCAGAGGCAAAGAGTTTGCACGGAGGCCGAAGAGAGAAGAAGCAAACTCTGTATCCTCTGCGCGACCTCCGCTTCTCTGCGTTTAATTGACGTAAATTACTTTTTCCTGTTTCTGAACTAATTCACCGAATGACTGCAACGTGAATCCGTTTTCAGTCGCTACGCGTTCAAACTCGGCAGTACTATCCGGCGAAACAGCAATCAACAACCCGCCCGACGTTTGCGGGTCGGCCAGTACGTAGCGTTGTGTTTCGGTCAGTTCGCCGATTTTGTGGCCGTAGCTGTCCCAGTTGCGCACCGTGCCGCCCGGAAAGCTTTTTTGTGCCAGATAGTCGTCAATGACCGGCAGTTTCGGTACGGCTTCATACTTGATAACCGCGCTCAGGCCCGATCCTTCGGCCATTTCGGTGAGGTGTCCCAGCAACCCGAATCCCGTTACGTCGGTCAGGGCTTTTACGTAAGGAAGTTTGCCCAGCACGGCCCCGAAACTATTAAGCTGCGCCATTTGCGCCGGGGCCATATCGGCGTGTTCGGGTTTGAGAATGCCTTTTTTCTGAGCGGTAGTCAGAATGCCCACGCCCAGCGGCTTGGTCAGATACAAGCGACACCCTTCGGTAGCGGTGTTGTTCTGTTTAAGGTGTTCGAGCCGAACGCGCCCCGTTACGGCCAAACCGAAAATGGGTTCGGGCGAGTCGATGCTATGCCCGCCTGCCAGCGGAATGCCCGCCTGCTGACAAACGGCCCGCGAACCTTCGAGCACCTGCCCGGCCACTTCGGGCGGCAGTTTGTCGAGCGGCCAGCCCAGAATCGCAATCGCCATAATGGGTTCGCCCCCCATAGCATACACGTCGCTAATGGCATTAGCTGAGGCAATACGCCCAAAATCGAACGCATCGTCGACGATGGGCATAAAAAAGTCGGTGGTGCTGATAATAGCTTCACCGTTGCCCAGGTCCATCACGGCGGCATCGTCGCGCGAGTCGTTGCCAACGAGGAGGTTGCTGTAGTGCGGCTGAGAAGCCGTAGCGTTGGTGTGTAGGATTTTATCTAAAATTTTGGGCGAAATCTTGCAGCCACAGCCTGCTCCGTGGCTGTACTGAGTCAATTTGATAGCAGTTGTTTCAGGAACGATCATAAGTGGCGAAAAACCCGGCGCAGTTTAGTTCTGGCAAAGGTACGTTGTTAACACAACATCCAGGAACTGAACTTGGTTAAGTACAAAATCAGTGATTGATTTAATACATGGTGCTGACTTAACAAAAACTTAACATTGGTGAATAGAACAGAAACGGAGTCTTCTTGACCTATTCCATGAATGATGCCAATAAATTATTGTACAGTATCACTTTTTAAAGAAATGGCGTTTTGTAACCCGCAGAAAATTGTATCATCTTTGCGCCCGAATTGACAGCCTGTCAACGGGTTGAACTTCATGGTACTACTAACCAAATCACAAATTTTTATGTCAAAACAATTACTGCACGTTCGGGCTGCGTTATTGCTGTTCGGCGTTATGCTATTGACTGTGCTGAGTGGCAGCGTAGTAATGGCGCAGGGTGTAACGACTTCATCAATCAACGGTGTTGTTACGGACGATAAAGGCGCAGAATTACCCGGCGCAACGGTAGTGGCGGTTCACACGCCTTCGGGAACACGTTACGGAATCACCACGAACGCACAGGGTCGCTACAGCTTCCCGGCAGTTCGGATTGGTGGTCCTTACGAAATCACTGTTACATTTATCGGCTTTCAGCAACAGAAGCGCGAAATCGTGTCTGCCGAATTGAACACGCCCGTGTCGGCCAACTTCAAACTACTTGAAGAAGGCAAGCAACTGACGGAGGTTGTCGTAACTTCTTCGCGTGGAAGCATTATTGACTCCGAGCGGAATGGCGCATCAACCAACATTGGTAAACAAAGCTTCGAGCGGTTGCCCACGTTATCGCGTAACTTTCAGGATTTCAGCAACCTGACACCACAGGCGGGTCCTGGTTTTTCATTTGGTGGTCGGTCACAGTTGTATAACAACTTCTCGATTGATGGCTCCACGGCCAACAACGTATTCGGTCTGGCGGCTCTGCCGGGTGGTCAGTCGAGTGCAACGCCGGTAAGTATCGACGCCATTGAGCAGTTGAACGTGTCTATCTCGCCGTTCGATGTAACGCAAGGCTCATTCACGGGCGCGGGCGTGAATGCCGTAACGCGGTCAGGCACGAACCGCTTCGAGGGATCGGCCTATTATTTTGGCCGTAACCAGAGTATGGTCGGCTCGAAAGTCGCTGGTGTAGAAGTACCAGCCGCTCAACAGCAGGATTTCAGTTTCCGTAACCTGGGTGTGCGCTTAGGTGGCCCGATTATCAAAAATAAACTGTTCTTCTTTGTCAACGCTGAGCAGGAGCGTCGGTCAAGTCCGGCAGTGTTATTCCCGGTGGGCGGTTCTGATGCTCTCGGTGTTCCATTTCAGCAAACGCAGGCAGCTACGGATTTAGAACGACTCCAAACGTTCCTGACGACAACCGGCCCGAACAAGACGTGGACGTATGATCCGGGAACACTCAATCCGTTCAACGCGCTGAACCAGAGTTTTAAATTCCTCGCCAAAATCGACTGGAATATCAGCGACAAGCACAAACTGACGGTTCGTTACAATCAATTAAACTCGTTCAGCGATATTCCGCCCAGCAACTCAGGCTCAAACGGGGTAAACCCGCAAAGCGGTCGTCAGAACAACGTCAATACCATTCCGTTCTCGAACACCTGGTATCGGATCAACAACAACTTGCGTTCGGTGATTGCTGAGTTGAACTCTACCTTTGGCAACAAATATGCCAATAATCTTCAGGTAGGTTATACGGCGTTCCGTGACTTCCGCGAAGGTGGTGGCGGTGTTGCTACGCCTAACTTCCCTACAGTTGATATTGCTGGTCCAAACGGAAATACGCTTACCAGTTTCGGGGCCGAGCCGTTTACGCCCAATAATATACTGAATCAGGATGTTATTCAAGTAAATGACCGTTTCGATATTTTCGCCGGCAAGCACACGATTTCGATTGGTACGGCCAACGAGTTTTACCGATTTGAGAATGGTTTTACACCCGCTATTCGGAACATCTACACGTTTAACAGCGTAGATGATTTCATTAACAACGCAACGAACCCCACGGCTGCAAACGCGCCAACGGGCTTTACTACATTATTTTCAGCCGTTCGTGGAGTTCCAGTGCCCATTGCCCGTTTCAACTCGGCTCAGTTAGGCTTCTACGCCCAGGACGCGTTCAACATTACGCCCCGCTTCCGCATTACGGCTGGTATCCGTGTCGATATTCCGACGTTCAACGACAGCGGTCTGCTGTCAAACTTGGTGTCGGACACCATGAGATTTAACAATGGCGAACGGATTCAGGTTGCAAAACTGCCCAACACCACCCTGCTCTGGTCGCCCCGTGTTGGTATCAACTGGGATGTCCTGGGCGACCGTAGCCTTCAGGTACGTGGCGGAACGGGTGTCTTTACGGGCCGGGTTCCGTTCGTGTGGATATCGAACCAAATCAGCAATAACGGGGTGTTGTTTGGAACAATCGCCCGTGTCGGACAGGCAGCCAATGCCACAACGTCGTTTAATCCTGACCCGACGTTCTACTACCCACCCTTAACGGGCGAACCGGGTACGCCATTAGCACAAACGTTCTCGATTAACGCAACAGTGCCTAATTTCCGCTTCCCGCAGGTATGGCGTACAAGCTTCGGCGTCGACAAAACACTGGGTGGCGGCTGGGTAGCTACGTTCGACGCTATTTATACAAAAGACCTGAACGCCGTCTATATCCGCGATGCTAACTTAGCGAATCCGGCGGGTACGCTGGCTGGCGATGGCCGCCCGGTATTTGGTGCCGTTGCCGGTACGGCAAACAACCCGCCGTTCGACCGCCGTCTGAACGACCGGATTGTACAGGCACTGGTACTTGACAACATCAACCGGGGTTATGCACTGAGTTTAACGGCACAAATTCAGAAGCGTTTCTCGCGTGGTTTTGAAGGCTCACTGGCCTACACCTTTACCGACTCGAAAGACGTTAACGCGCAGAGTGCTTCTACCGCTGGTACGCTGTTCTCAGGTCAGCCCATTGTAGGTTCGCCAAACTTGCCGAACCTCTCCTTCGCTAATAACCTCATCCCGCACCGTATTGTGGGTTTCCTACAATACCGCAAAGAGTATCTGAAGGCGTTTGCCACAACGGTTTCGCTTATCTATACAGGGCAGAACGTGGGTAACTTCTCCTATACTTATCTGGGAAGCCCCAACAGCGAAGGTATTAATGGCAACGACCTGATTTACGTACCCCGCAATCAGAATGAAATCATCCTGACGACGACTAACGCACAGGATACGCGCTCTACGCAGCAAATCTGGGATCAGTTGAATGCGTACATAGAGCAGGACCCGTATCTGAGCAAGCGTCGTGGTCAGTATGCCGAACGGAACGGCGCTTATCTGCCCTGGCAAAATCTGTTTAACTTCCGGTTGCTCCAGGATTTCTTTATCACGGCAGGCAACCGCCGACATACGTTACAAGTGTCGGCTGACGTGATAAACGTTGGCAACCTGCTGAACTCGAACTGGGGTGTGGCGCAACAAACGAATCGTGCGAACCTGTTGAACTTCATTGGCTATGAAACGCCAAATACAGGTACTGCCGTTACGACAGGACGGCCTATCTATTCATTTGCAGAAGCGGCCCCCGGTCAGGCTTTGACGTCGACCTTCACCAACAACGTGAACCTGATTTCGCGCTGGCAGTTGCAGTTAGGTGCCCGGTATATATTCTAATCAACAGCATTACGGCTTAAAAAAGCATGAAAAATAAGTTGAACATCATCGGTACAGTCGTGGCAACATCGTTGTTGTCGGCAGTACTGCTCACCGGTTGCGAGGACACCGATTATCCGGCTGCTCAACCCGCCACTGGTCCGTCGACGAATCAGGCCCGCTTCCTGTTTGTGAACGCGGCTCCGGGCGCACCAGCCTTAAATTTTCTGGTCGAAAACAATGCGGCTGCTCAGGCAATCGCTTTCGGTCAGGCATCCGCCTATGTACCCTCTCAGGTAGGCCCCGTCCAGTTGCGTGCTAAAGCCGCTTCGGGGCAGATTGGTGGTGTGCTGGGGAGCGGAGACGTTCTGTTCCGGGCCGGTGCTACCAACCAAACCAACTTTGCTGCTGTTGCGGGTACAAACTACTCGGTGTTTGTAACCGACTCGCTGAATCGCCCCCGCCCAACTACAACGGGTGCTACCAACCCCGGTGGGCCGCAGTTTCTGGTCGTGACGGATAATCTGGCGGCTCCGGCGGCAGGGAACGCACACGTTCGATTCTTCCATCTGGCCCCCGATGCCCCCGCAGTGTCGGTACGGTTAGTGCCAACGGCTCCTGCATCGGTAACAGTAACGCCTACGCTCAACAACCGGGCATATCGGGTTACGTCAGTGGGATCAGGTACGGCAGTAACAAACTTCGCCAACTTTACGCCCGTTCCGGCAGCTACTTATACAGCGCAGGTATTTTCCCTGACTGCTGCTCCGCCAATTTCGTCTACCATTGCTCCGATATTGACGGTTCCCGGTCTGGCTTTGGCCGACGGAAAGATTTACACGGTTTATGCCCGTGGTCTGCGTCGCGCGAGTACATTGGGTGCTGGCGTAGTGCAACACAACTAAGCGTATATCTTACGTAGGAACGCAAAACGCCCCGGCCAACACTGGCTGGGGCGTTCTGTGTTCCTGAAAGTTGCCGCTTACTTACCAAACGAGGGGTATTTCACAGTTTCTGTTTCGGCTCTCAACTTCTCAACACCCGCTTTATAGCCCTGCACAATCAGGTGTCCGATGTCGTCAGAATTGAATTTCATGAGGTTTAGGTAAAGCGGTTCGGTTGGGCGAATGATGGTCAGGCCGAGATGCCGACCGTGCAGGTGTTCGCGCTCGGCGTAGCGTTCGGCCCAGGCAATGTCGTTGTTGACCAATTGATTCACCGTGATGTCTTTCACCCGGTCCATCAGGTTGAGCAGGTTACGGTAATTGAATTTCTCGTTGTAAACTTTTTTGGCATGGCAGGCTACGCAGGCAATGTCGGTGGTTCCGTCTTCGATGGCAACCCGCAACGGGGCTACTTCGCGCAAACCGCCATCTAAAAACGCTTTGCGATGGTCGCCCCCAATTTGCATGGCAGGCATCAAAAACGGCAACGAGCTACTGGCAAACACATAATCGAGGAAGTGTGGATCATTGGCATCGGCGTAGCGCATATCACCTTCAATAATATCGACCGCTCCAACCTTAATACTCACCGGGCCGGTTTTAATTGCTTCTATATCAAGGCTTCGGCGAATCAGGTTCTGAATGGGTGAGTTGTCTAACAACCCGTCGAACCGGCTCATAAGCGTATTGTAGCCCATCCGAAAGCGCGAACGAATTACGGCCACGTCGGCGGGTCTCGTGATATTCCGTATCCAGAATTCGATTAACCCTTTGCCCACTTTGGACCAGTCGACCTGCCCGATTTCGGCCTGTTGGCGGGCGGCTTCATTGGCAATAAACGCAGCGTTGAGGCTACCCACCGAGATGCCATACAACTGATCGGGTACAAAACCCGACTCGAACAGGGCCATAATGGCACCTACCTGAAATGCTCCTTTGAGCGAACCGCCCCCCAATACGAGGGCTTTTGACGAGGGCGAGGCCGATGGCGGATTGGGCGTACTGCCGGTTGTATCAGGATTGGGCGCCGGGGGCGTCGGGTTACTGACCATGCGAACGTAACGTTGGGGTGATGGCTCATTAGCCGTTCGTAAGTTGATGATTTCTCTTCAGTAAACAAAACAGCCACACGGCAACAAACGTATTTGAACACACTGTTTTTGAACCGTTTTTTACCGTCTGCGCTTTCCTTACTATACTTGCCGGAAATTCAGCAAACAGCCAGCAGTAAACCGTTGGTACGTTCCGGCACTGTTGGTTGTTCGCTGCTCATTGATAACTGAAATGACCGTCGCTGATATACAAGCCCCGATTGCCGCTGAAATGGAGTTATTCGAGCGCAAGTTTCGGGACTTGATGAAGAGCGACGTCATGCTGCTCGACCAGATCATGAATTACATCGTGAAACGGAAAGGCAAGCAATTGCGCCCTATGTTCGTGTTTTTAACGGCGGGCGTATGCGGGCAAATCACCGAATCGACCTACCGGGGCGCGTCGCTGATTGAACTGCTGCACACGGCCACGCTCGTTCACGATGACGTAGTAGACGACTCGAATTATCGGCGGGGCTTTTTCTCGATCAATGCGCTCTGGAAAAATAAAATCGCCGTTTTAGTGGGCGATTACCTGCTGTCGCGCGGGCTTTTGTTGTCGGTCGATAATGGCGATTTTGAGCTGCTACAAATTGTATCGACCGCTGTTCGGGAACTGAGTGAGGGCGAACTGCTTCAGATCGAAAAAGCACGTCGGTTAGACATCACCGAAGCCGTTTATTACGAGATTATCCGGCAAAAAACGGCTTCGCTCATTGCGGCCTGTTGCGCCGTGGGTGCCCGCTCTGCCGGAACCGACGTAGAAATGGTTGAAAAAGCGCGGGCATTTGGCGAAAAAGTAGGCATTGCCTTCCAGATCAAAGACGACCTCTTTGATTACGGCACGGCTGAAGTTGGCAAACCGCTGGGCATCGACATTAAAGAAAAGAAAATGACGCTGCCGCTTATTTACGCCCTCAACAAAGCGGGTTTCTGGGAGAAACGACGCATTATAAATATCGTCAAAAACGATAGCGAAAATCCTAAAAAAGTAGCCGAAGTTATTTCGTTCGTAAAAAACTCAGGCGGTATCGAATACGCTACGGAAGCCATGAATCACTACGTTGCCGAAGCCCGCCAACTCCTCGACTCGTTTCCCGAATCGGCCTACCGGCAGTCGCTGCATCAGTTGGTGCAGTATACCATCGAGCGCAGCAAATAGTCGAACCGGGATTAGCCGGGATTTACAAGATCAAACAGGATTTAATACTGCATTTATTGTTTGTTCATAGAATCCGGAAAGCGCAGCGTAGAATCTTGTTATAATCGTGAAAATCCCGGCTAATCCTGGTTCTGACTTGTACCTTTGCGGGTAAGTCCCCAATCATCAATTGAACCTCTTCATGCGCTCTTTTCTTTCTGTCGTTGTTCTTACTTTTTTTGTAGGAACAGCCTTCGCTCAACCCCGGAAAACTACTGCCACGCGCCCGGCTACACCCCAAAATCGGCCTAAATTGGTTGTTGGTATCGTCGTTGATCAGATGCGGTACGATTATCTCTACCGCTATTATGACAAATATACTACGCGCGGTTTCCGGCGGCTGATGGATGGCGGTTTCAACGCCCGAAATAACCATTACCATTACGCAGCCACCTACACCGGGCCCGGCCATGCGGCCATCTACACCGGCTCGGCCCCCGCCCTGAATGGTATTGTCGGCAATGATTTCTACGACCGCAACCTGGGTCGAATGGTTTACTGCGCCGAAGATACCACCGTTAGCACCGTCGGTAATGATGGTACGGCGGGTAAAATGTCGCCCCGAAACCTGCTCGTTACTACCGTTGGCGATCAGCTTAAGTTAGCTACCGATGGGCGGGCCAAAGTCGTAGGCATTGCGCTGAAAGATCGGGGAGCCATTCTGCCCGCTGGTCATGCTGCCAATGGCGCGTATTGGTTCGATTCAAAAGATGGTAGTTTTATCAGCAGCACGTTTTACCACACGGAGTTGCCGCAATGGGTTAACGAGTTCAATGCCCGCAAACTGCCCGAACAGTATATCAAACAAAAGTGGGAGCCGCTACTGCCAATAAACCAGTATACCGAAAGTACGGCTGATGATGAGCCTTATGAAGCCACCCTGCCCGGCGAAAGCAAGCCGACGTTCCCGCATGAATTTGTGGTACAGGCAGGAAGTAGCAAATATGAAGTGCTGCGTACCAGCCCTTATGGCGATATGCTGACGAGTGAGTTTGCACTGGCGGCCATCAAAGGTGAGAAACTCGGCCAGAATGTCGTGCCAGATATGCTGTGTGTCAGCTATTCATCGCCCGACTATATCGGCCACGCATTTGGTACACACGCTGTCGAAACCGAAGATAATTACCTCCGGCTCGATAAACAGTTAGCCAACCTGTTCGATCAGTTAGATGCCGGAGTGGGTAAAGGGCAATGGCTGGCGTTTCTGTCGGCAGACCACGGCGTGGCCGACGTGCCGGGTTTTTCGCAGCAGTACCGCATTCCGGCGGGGGTGAAGAGCTACGGCGAAGTGAATGATGCCGCCAAAGCCGCGCTCGAAAAAGCCTACGGTCCTGGTCGATGGATACTGGCCTACTTTAATCAGGAAATTTACCTTAATACTGACTTGCTGGCCGAGAAGAAAATTCCGGTGCAGGAAGCCTACGAGGTGGTTAAACGGGCATTGCTGAAACAGCGGGGCGTGGTAAACGTGCTGAACCTGCGAAATCTGAACGGCGATGCGCTACCTGAAGCCCAGGCTGATTTGTTCCGAAACGTCTACTTCCCCAACCGAAGCGGTGATATATATGTGTTGCAGCAAGCCGGTTGGTTCGAGGGGCGCACCAAAGGCACGACGCACGGCACCAGTTACGCCTACGACACGCACGTACCGTTTCTACTCTACGGATGGGGCGTTCGGCCCGGCCAGATTTTTCGGCGCACCCACATTTACGACATCGCCCCCACCATTGCCGCCCTGCTCGGCATTCTCGAACCCAGCGGCTGCATCGGCGACCCCGTTGGCGAAGCGATAAAATAGTGATAAGTGATGAGTGATGAGAGATGAACGATGAGAGATGAGTTTGTTGACGCCTGTATATTTCCTTTTGCGTCAGCAAACTCATCTCTCATCGTTCATCACTCATCACTTAAAAACTACTTCCTTAAACCCAAAATACCGCACCTGTCCGGCTTCGGCGAGGGCTAAACGGCCCGTGGCGTCGATACCGACCAGAACGGCGCGAAACCGGCGGTCGTCGGCTTCGAACTCGTGTTCTTCCTGATAGCGGTACAGGGTTTGCAGGTAGCTGATTTTCAGTGCGTCGCGCTGACTGGCGCGGAGTTGCAGATAACGCTGCTCCAGTTTCTCGCAGAGCGTACTGAGCATGCCCGGCAAATCGTAGCCGTGGGGGAGGGGTGATTGCCGTTGCAGCGACGTAGCTGTAGCGTATTGAAAATCAGTCTGGTTAATATTGAGTCCGACGCCAATGACCGAGTACGCCAATGTGCTGCCCTGCAAGGTATTTTCAATCAGAATTCCCCCTAATTTCTGATCGCCGACAAATACATCGTTCGGCCATTTTATACGCAACTGACTGCCCAGCAACGGCTGGAGTGCATCGTATATACCCATCGACACGGCCATATTGAGCCAGAACTGCTCTGAAGCAGCCAGAAACGATGGCTTCAACACCAGCGAAAAGGTCAGGTTTTGTGCCGGTTGGGTTATCCAGACATTGCCGCGTTGGCCACGCCCGGCAGTTTGTTGGTCCGTCACGACGATAAGTCCTTCAACGGGGTCGGTTTGGGCAATCAAAGCAGCCGCTTCGTCGTTGGTAGACTGACAGCTTGGCAGATATTGGATAATTTGCCCAATAAAAAGCGTTTTGGGATAGATTTTGTACAAAGCATTGTTTAGTTTAGTAGTACAAAGCTAATGAATGGTGCTGTTGGCTGTTAGGCCGACAAGGCAAAGTACCCGCTGATTGGTTGTTTGCACTACGTTAATCTGAGCGCATGAGAATCAAGCAAAACAATGAATTTACCGCCGGGCAAATCCGCGATTTTATCGTTCGGGGAATGCAGGAGAAAAAAGGGCAGGACATCGTAGTAATGGACCTGCGCAACGTTAAAAACGCCATCTGCGATTATTTTGTCCTCTGTTCGGGTACATCCGACACGCAGATCGACGCCATCGCCACATCGGTTGAGGAAGAAGTTTATAAAGCCAGTCGGCAGGACCCGTGGCATAAAGAAGGCAAGCTGAACCGTGAATGGATTCTGCTGGATTATGTAGACGTGGTGGCTCACGTATTCAAGAAAGAGCGTCGTGAGTTCTACGACCTCGAACAGCTCTGGGGAGATGCTGAAATTCAGCACATTGGCGAAGGTGACCTGATTGCTGCTTCCTAAACAAACCGCCAATAAATAATTCGGCTCCGAACACAGGTTTTGGGCCGCTTACAGGACACACGAACCGTTTGTCCGAACCGGGTTCTGGCAGAAACATAAGTCCTGAAATCGGTGTTACCCTTTGAAATCCGTTTGTACAACCTGAGGAAATGGCAGAAAACAATAATAGAAATCCGTTAGTACCCCGTGGTGGTTCGCGTAAGCCCAACTTCCAGGGGTGGATTGTCGTTTTGCTGATAACCGCTATCCTCGGCATTACCTTTTTTAACAAGAGTTCGGCCACGCGCGAGATCACGCAGAAGCGGTTCGAACGGATGGTGAAAGATCGGGAAGTGTCGGAGGTGGTGGTCGTGAACGACCGTGTGGCTGAGGTAACGCTTACACAGCAAGCTATGCAAAGCCCTAAATACAAGGGGCTATTTGCTGATAAACCTTATTTTGGCACCAGTCAGGGGCCGCATTTTCAGTTTCAGATTGCATCGGGCGAAACGTTTAAAAAAGACCTCGATACCATTCAGCAAGGCATTTCTGACAACGAAAAAATTGACTACCGTTTCGAGCAACGGGGCGACTGGGGGCAGTGGGTTGGCACGTGGGGTTTCCTTATCGTGATGATTCTGGCAATGTATTTTTTGCTGGGCCGGATGTCGGGCGCAGGTGGGCCGGGCGGTCAGATTTTCAATATCGGTAAATCAAAAGCCGCTCTTTTCGACGCTGATAACAAGGTGAAGATCACGTTTAACGACGTAGCCGGGCTTGATGAAGCCAAAGAAGAAATTAAGGAAATCGTTGATTACCTGAAGAACCCGTCTAAGTTCACCAAACTGGGGGCTAAAATTCCGAAAGGGGCGTTACTGATTGGCCCTCCGGGTACGGGTAAAACCTTGCTGGCGAAGGCCGTAGCTGGCGAAGCGGGCGTACCGTTTTTCTCGCTGTCGGGTTCCGACTTTGTAGAGATGTTTGTGGGTGTGGGCGCGGCTCGTGTACGTGACTTGTTCAAGCAGGCGAAAGAAAAAGCACCCTGTATTATTTTCATCGACGAAATCGATGCCGTTGGTCGGTCGCGCGGACGCGGCTCGATGCCCGGTGCCAACGACGAGCGTGAGAATACGCTGAACTCGCTGCTGGTTGAAATGGACGGGTTTGCTACTGATTCCGGTATCATCATTCTGGCGGCTACCAACCGCCCTGACGTGCTGGATTCGGCTCTGCAACGCCCTGGCCGATTCGACCGTCAGATTAGCATCGACAAGCCGGATATTGTAGGCCGGGAAGCTATTTTCCGGGTCCACCTGAAGCCAATTACGCTCGCATCCGACGTTGATCCGAAAGAGCTGGCGGCTCAGACACCTGGTTTTGCTGGTGCTGAAATTGCCAACGTCTGCAATGAAGCCGCCCTGATTGCCGCCCGGAGCGACAAAGAAGCGGTTGACATGAGAGACTTTCAGAATGCGATGGATCGCGTGATTGGGGGTCTGGAAAAGAAAAACAAGTTGATTTCGCCGGAAGAGAAGGAAATCGTGGCGTATCATGAAGCAGGTCATGCCGTGGCGGGCTGGTATCTCGAACATGCCGATCCGCTCGTGAAAGTAACCATTGTGCCGCGTGGCGTGGCTGCGCTCGGCTATGCACAGTACCTTCCCCGCGAACAGTACCTGTACCGCACGGAGCAACTCATGGACGAGATGTGCATGGCGCTTGGTGGTCGGGCGGCTGAAGACCTGATTTTTGGTAAAGTATCGACCGGTGCCCTGAGCGATCTGGAACGCATTACCAAACTGGCTTACAGCATGGTAACGATGTATGGCATGAACGACAAGATTGGCAATGTTTCGTTTTACGATTCAAAGCAGTCGGACTATAACTTCAATAAACCGTATTCGGAAGAAACAGCCAAGTTTATCGATGAGGAGGTACGGAAGATTGTCGACATCGCCTATAGCCGCACGAAAGATTTGCTGACCGACAAGCGGGGAGCGTTAGAGGTGATTGCGAAAGAGTTGCTGGAGAAGGAAATTTTGTATCAGAACGATCTGGTGCGTCTGATTGGCAAGCGGCCTTTCGAGCGTGAAACGGTGTATCAGGCTTACAAAAACAAAGGCACGGCTGAAGAGGTGAAAGAAGGAATCGGTAAGGAAGCCAAGCCTGCCGAAACAGAACCCGAAACGTTGCCACTGTAAAAGTTTGAAAAAGTAAAGCGGGTAGAAACCCGCAATCTGGTAGCTATCACTATTCAGATTGCGGGTTTCCACCCGCTTTACTTTTTACCTAACTCAATAACCTGCATATCCGAAATCCGGCCCGCGTCGAGCGTGAACCGGATGGCTGTTCGCAGCGTATGGAAACCGGTTTTGCCAGCCGCGCCAGGATTGATGAACAATAGATTATGGTGTTTGGGGTCGCGCACAACTTTCAGGATATGCGAATGGCCGCAAATGAAAATGGCAGGTGGGTTCTGCTGCATAACGGGCCGCACGGCTGGGTTATAGGCAGGTGGACTACCGCCTATGTGTGTCATCCAGACATCAAAGCCTTCTAACACAAATCGCTGATGGGCAGGCAGTTCACTACTCTCCCGGTCGATGTTGCCGCTCACGATGCGCAATGGGCGGTAGGCCCGTAACTGCTCGGCAACGGTCAGCGCACCTACATCGCCCGCGTGCCATATTTCGTCGCATTGGTCGAAATGCGTGAAAATCTGCGGGTCTAAGTACGAATGTGTATCGGAGAGAAGTCCAATGCGCGTCATGACATGTAAACGCAGAGAAGCGGAGAATACACGGAGGAAGCGGAGAGATTCTTTGTGTATTCTCCGTTTTCTCCATCTATGAACTAATATGAAAGTGAGTGAGGTATGTGGGCTGGCTGACGCGGGTGAGACGCAAAGGGTTGCGTCTCTACATGCGTCAGCCATACGCCAATGCAATGTCAACGGGGCATAACTATCCCAAAATCAACTCTTTCATTTCGCTTCGAATTCGTTTCTTGTCAATTTTTCCTACGCTGGTTTTGGGAATTTCAGCCACAAACGCAATACGGTCGGGCAGATACCATTTGTTGAGGTCGCCCTGCTGAATCTTCGTCTGCAATTCGGCTTTGACGTGGTCAGCGGTGAGATTGGCGTCGGGCTTTTGTACGATAAGCGCGTGTGGACGTTCGCCCCAGCGTTCGTCGGGCAGACCAACTACGGCGGCTTCGGCCACGCCCGGCACCTGCGACAATAAATCTTCGATGTCGAGCGACGATATCCATTCACCACCGGTTTTGATGACGTCTTTTGTGCGGTCGGCTATCTGAACCCAGCTATCGGGTGTAATGCTTGCCACGTCGCCCGTGTGCAGCCAACCACCCCGCCAGAGATCAGCGGCCCGGTCGGGGTCGTTGTAATAGCCCTGTGTGAGCCACGGCCCCCGCGCCACCACTTCGCCCAGCGAGTGCCCGTCGTGTGGTACGAAGTTCCCATTGTCGTCCATAAGCCGCACATCGACAAACGGTGCAATCCGACCGGCACGGGTACGGTACTCAATTTGCTCATTAAGAGGAAGGTCACGTTCGTTATCATTCAACTTCGTCAGCGTCATAATCGGCGCGGTTTCCGACATACCATAGCCCTGATACACCTGAATCCCCAGTTCGAGCGCGGCCTTCGCCAGCCCTTTTGTTAAAGCCGACCCGCCAATAACAACTTTCCAGCGGCTCAATTGCTCGTTAAACTGTTGAGCTGCGGGGTTGCTAACCAGCATATTCAGTATGGTTGGTACGCAGTGCGAAAACGTAACCCCTTCTTTTAGCAGCAGTTTCAGCAGTAGTTCCGGCTCGTAGCGACCCGGATAAACTTGCTTGGCCGACAACATGGTTGCCAGGAATGGAAACCCCCACGCATGTACGTGAAACATGGGCGTAATGGGCATATACACATCGGCAATCGACGAGAATGGCACGGCCTGATAGCCGCAGACATACGTTGCCAACCCCATTGTGTGCATAAATAACTGCCGATGCGAGAAGTAAACACCCTTCGGATTGCCGGTGGTGCCGGTAGTGTAAAACGTTGTGGCCCAGGTATTTTCGTCAAAATCAGGAAACTCGTAGTCAGGGTGTGCGCTTTTGAGCAGCGTTTCGTATTCGCCCGCAAAACCTGCCGGAGCCTCGCCAACCGCGTTCAGGTCGGTATAAACTTTGTCGGATAGCAACACGTACCGCTCAACGGTCGTAAGCTGCCCCTGAATAGCGTTCAGAATCGGTAGAAAATCTTCATGAATCAGCACGACCTTATCTTCGGCGTGGTTCATGGTGTACAGAATCTGCGCGGGCGACAGGCGGACATTGATGGTGTGTAATACGGCACCAATGCTGGTAATACCAAAAAAACATTCAAGGTAGCGATGACTATCCCAGTCCATAACGGCAACGGTGTCGCCCGGCCCAACGCCAAGCCCCGTTAGTACGTTGGCTAACTGCCGTACCCGTTGATTAAACGTGACGTAATTCATCCGAAACAGGTCACGGTACACAATTTCGCGGTGGGGTTCGTATTTCAATGATTGGGCCAGCAGGGTTTTCAGGAGCATGGGTGGCTCGTGAGCCTCGGCGGTACGGGGAATTAGCTTTGTCTGGATCATGTACGTAAACACGTTCGGTGTAGGTGATAAACGAATCTGGTTGGTAGTGGTTGCGATAAAGAGCAAAATTCTAAGAATACCAGACAATTGCTATAAAAAATTAAACAATATTTATAAACATAGCCCCTCAATAGCCAAACACTTGTCGTAGACACGCCGTTGCGCATAAGCATCCTGCTGGTGATGCCTTCTATTAACTATATACCCCTGTGACAAACTTACCTTACTTTGAACAGACAAAAACCCTGTTTGACTGTGTTAGTGAGCATAATTTCGACCGGCTGGCCGATTTATGCGATGATGATTTTGGTATCATCGATCTCGATCCTGAGGGTAAGAGCGTTGCTGTACCCGACCGGGCTGGCTGGGAACACTGGTTTCAGACGCTGTTTCAACAGTTGTCGGCTATGAAGGCACACACGTACACCGACATCAAAACGTATCAGGCACTTCAAACCGATGAATTAGGGTACAGTGTCGTGAATTTTGATCAATACCTTGAGCTACCCGATCAACGATTGCGATTTAACTGCACGGCTACCATTATCTGGAAGCTTACCAGCCGAGGCTGGAAAGAATCGCGCTGGCATTGCTCGCTCATGCAACCGCCAGTACCTGCCTGAATTACTGAATCCACAAAACAAAAGCCCCTCACCGTGTAGTGAGGGGCTTGCATTCGGTAAATGGTTGGGTTAAGCGTCAACCGGCTCCCGGTTGAAACGACCATCGACCCGCTGAACAGGGGCTTCGTTGTGCGCTTTCGAGTTAGCAACAGCCGCCGAATACACAACTAAGCCAAATCCAATTTTATTGATAGCATCACCAATATTGTAAATCAGATCGATGTTGATATTCAGGCCCGCTAAGAGACCACCAGGAATCATCATGTAGCCGATGGGATAAATTGCCCAGCCGACCAGCACAAACCAGCGTAGTAGCGAAACCGCTTTCAGCGTTGATGCATCCCGCGATGCATCGGCAATCTTTTTCACGTCGCCGAGGTAGATCTCGTACAGAATTCCGATGTAACCCACGGTTGAAACGGCACCCCAAATCGCGCTGTTAGGGCGGTCGAGCGATTCACCCACGTAACCAAACACAAGCATGAATACGGAGTAGCCGATAAGCTTCCACATAGTGCTGATTTTGCCGCCGAAAGGCTTGATAATCAAGTAGAACTCGACACACATCAGCGGCACGGTTAGCGTCCAGTCAATGTATCGGAATTCTGTTGGCGATGAGTTGGTTGCCAGATATTGATCGCGCATGTAAAAGTAATGCACGGCGGCAATCATGGTAATCAGGCCGGAAATTGTGAGCGAGGTTTTCCAGTGGCCCTCAACCTGGGACCGTTCGAGGAAAAAAAACACCGACGCGGCAAACATAGCCATGTAGCCCGTAAAGAACGTGAACCCGACCACGTCGCCCGGACGTAGATCGCCTACCAATAATATTGTTTCCATGATAACTTGATTGTAGTGGTTAATTGGTTAGATGATAATCGGTCAATTTGACCTTATAAACGTAAGGTAATGTTCAGAATTATTGTTTAATAAATATTAATAAAAGTTAAACAAAATAAATAAAGCTAATACGCTGTTATTCCTGAATATGAGGAAGTTTGGCTGAATATGTGTTTAATGATGTTTGGGTGATGTTTAAACAAAACTTCCTTCGCTTAGATGAAATTATCAATCCAAACGAAGGAAATAAAGCTTTACAGGCAAATGGGGGGGTTACAACAATAGCCCTGCCAATGTGGCCGACATGTAGCTGGCTAAGGTGCCGCAGATCAACGCTTTAAAACCAAGCTTGGCGAGGTCGCGCCGACGGTTGGGGGCCAACTCGCCAATGCCGCCAATCTGAATGGCGATGGATGAAAAATTAGCGAAGCCACATAGTGCAAAACTTGTGATGGCAATGGTTTTCGGTTCAAGCGTCTGTTTTATTTTGACCAGTTCGAGGTAGGCAACAAACTCATTCACCACCATTTTCGTGCCCATCAACGCTCCGGCAGCTTCAACGTCTTTGCCCGGCACGCCCATCGCCCAGGCGAATACAGAAAAGAGTTTGCCAAGCAGGAAGTTCAGGCTGAGCTGGGGAAAGCTGGCTAAACTGCCGATTTTGCCAAGCAACACATCGATAAGCGCAATCAGGGCAATAAAACCGATGAGCATGGCAATTACATTTAGCCCGACTTTCAGCCCTTCGCTCGCTCCGCTGGCAATGGCATCGACCAAGTTGGCGTGCGTCTTCTTGATTTCGATGCGAACAGTTCCCTGCGTTTCAGAAACCTGTGTTTCGGGCATTACGATTTTGCTGATAACCAGCGCACCCGGCGCGGCCATAATGCTGGCTGCCAGCAAGTAAGGGGCCGGTACGCCCAGCGAAATATATACAGCCAGCACACCACCCGCGATGCAGGCAAAGCTGCCCGCCATACTCGCCAGCAGTTCGGAGTTGGTCATACTGTTCAAATACGGCTTAATCATAATCTGCGCTTCAACCTGCCCCACAAACGTACTCGCTACGTTGGAGAGGGCTTCGGCACCACTCACGCCCATCAGTCGTTTCATAACGCGTGCCATCAGGGCTACAATCCGCTGCATGATGCCGAGGTGATAAAAAATGTTCACCAGTACGGCCACGAAGATGATGGTCGGAATTACTTTGAAAAAGAAAACAAAGTCGTTACCGTTGCCAAACGCCCGCGTCATCAGATCGCGCTTTACCAGCGAACCAAATACGAATTCGGCTCCTTTATCGGCGTTTTCGAGCGTTTTGTTGACAAGGTAGCCTAAGTAGTTAAATACTTGCTGACCTAAGTCCGTTTTTAATACAAACACCGCCAGTCCGAACTGGAGAGCCAGCCCAACGCCAACGGTGCGGAAATTTATAGCTTTGCGATTATCAGAAAGGGCGTAAGCAATACCCAAAATCAACACGATGCCTATCAGGCCGGTAAAACGATCCATCCAGAAATATGGGGTGACGGTTAAGTCAGCGAAGATAAGGAGTTGAAACCGTCTGAACCAGGATTAGCCGAGATTATGAAGATCAAACAGGATTTGACGCTTCACTTATGTGCCTATCTAAATCTTGCCAAGCAAGATGATAAACCCTGTTTAATCTCGAAAATCCTGACTAATCCTGGTTCAGATGGTTATATATCCGCAATGGCCCGTTCGGCACCTTCCTGATATTCTTCCTCAATTTCGGCAACTTCGGCGGGTTTGGTTTCGGGGTCGAACAGGCGGGTGGCCATTGCTGCTTTCTCCGTGACGTCGAAGAAACGCTGGTGCATATTGAATGGCTCACTACCTGCCGTAACCTCACATTTTTTGAAGCTACCGTCTTCGTTCAACTCGTAGGCGTTAACATTATCGCGCAGATTGTAGTCGAGAATGAGTATCGCCAATTGCTTTACGCGCGGATCGGCTAAATAAAACAGCGATTCGATGCGCCGGTCGAAACTGCGTACCATCACGTCGGCACTGCCACCGTAAACTTTCGGGTCGCCGTTGTTATGGAAATAATAAATCCGCGTGTGTTCTAAGAAATCGCCGACAACAGATCGCACATTGATATTTTCGCTCAGACCAACCCGTTGCGGACGCAGGCAGCAGATACTCCGCACAATCAGTCGTACCGGAACGCCCATCTGCGATGCTTTGTAGAGTTCGTCGATTACGGCTTTGTCTTCTAATGAGTTAACCTTAATGCAGACACCGCAGGGCAACTCTTTCCGGGCGTTATCGGCCTCAATGCGAATCAGCCGAATCAATTGCTCGCGCATGTCGCGCGGGGCCGTAATCAGGTATTTGTATTCGTTGGGCAGCGAGTGGCCCGTGATAACGTTAAAAAACTCCGAGATGTCGTGCGTATATACTTCATTGGTTGTCAGGAGGCCAATGTCGGTGTAAAGTTTCGAGGTGTCTTCATTGTAGTTGCCCGTTGCCATGTGGGCATAGCGCACCACGCGATTGCCCTCGTTGCGTACTACAAGCAGCAGTTTCGTATGGGTTTTGAAACGGCTGATGCCGTAAATAACGAAACAGCCTGCTTTTTGCAGTCGCTGCGCTTCCCGGATATTGTTTTCTTCATCGAATCTGGCTTTTACCTCGAACAGCACCGACACGTGTTTGCCGTTTTCGGCGGCTTTCAGCAATGCTTCCGTAATGCGCGACCGCTTCGCCAGCCGGTATACGGTGATCTTGATTGCCAGTACGTTGGGGTCTTCAGCGGCCTGTTCGAGCAATTGCAGCACCGGCTCGAAATTATTGTATGGGTGGTGCAACAGCAGATCGCGCTGTTTGATGAGGTCGAAAATATTGTCAGTTTTTTCGCGGCTCATACTTGCCCGCGACATACCCATTGGCGGCACCGGCACGTGAGGACGGGGCATGTCTTCCTTAAATTCAGGATGACCGATAACTTGCCAGAAGGCCGAAAAATCGAGCAGCGTACTCGACTCGAAAATGTTCAGGTCGTCGATTTCCCAGCGTTTTTTCAGCAGATTAATCATCCAGGGCGCACCGGGTCGTTTCACAACCGCCGATTCCATACAGCCACCTTCGACCTCTATCCGCGTCACGCGACCCAGCCGCCTGTTTTTGATTTTTTGCCGAACTTCGTCAATAAAATCAACCTCGTCGTCATCGTTTTCTTCGAGCGTAAAATCACCATTGCGCGTGATGCGAAACAGGTTCACCGATAAGATTTCGACGTTGCGGTACAACTTTTTGATATGTTGCCGAATGACCTCTTCGATAGGCAGAAACACCATGACATCGTCGCGCTCGAAGGAGAGGAATCGGGGTAGATTGGCCGGAATCTGCACGAACGACAGCCGCTGCCGTTCTTCTTCGTCTTCCGAACGCAGACTTTGCAGGTCGGTCCCGTCGGGGTTCTGCGTTACAACGCCAAAGATCAGCACCTTCGCCAGCAACACCGGGAACGTATGCGTGTAATCGTACAGCATTGGCGTCAGCGTCGGGTAAATTGTGCGGTCGAAGAAATCGGTAGCTTCAGTTTTTTCGCGGTCGGTCAGGTCATTATAATTCGCCAGAAACAGTTCATTTTCGGCAAAAAGTGGTAGTAGCTGGTCCGTAAAAACGGCCTGCTGCTCGCGGCAGAATTGTTGGGCGGTAGTGAAAAGGGCTTTTCTGAACGGCACTTCGCGCAGACCCGAATAGTCGATGCGTTGTTTGTGATAATCTAAATAGTTATACAGACTACCCACGCGAATCATAAAAAACTCATCGAGGTTTGAAGCCGAAATCGCCAGAAACTTCAGCCGTTCCATCAGCGTTCGTTCGGGGCTGCGGGCCTGATCGAGTACACGCTCGTTAAACTTCAGCCAGCTTAAATCGCGGCTGAGGTAATTGCTTTGGTCTATAACGCTGCTTACTTTTTCGCTAACCTTTGCCATTTTATCAATTGCCTGCACAGGCTCATTAGGGTGCCGGTGTCTGAACCGGGAAATAAAAGCTCCCAAAATCGTCCGGCCCGGATCGAGGTGAAAACGCATACACAACTAAATTCTATGATAGAACACGCAATCCGCATTCTATCTCTACAACATACAATTTTAACGAAAAAGCGGGCTAAAAAGCCCGCCTTATGTTATTATTTAATATACGGGCGTCATTGAAGCCTGCTATAGTATCATCAATTCTGCATTGTCTTCCGGAATGAGTACAGACCAATGCGGCACAGACAAGACTATTGCTATTTGCTTTATTCTGCCCAGCTTAAACAGATCATCAGGCTGATTTTCAAGTAGTCTGTACGTTTTCAGGCTCACTCCCATTCTGTCGGCCATGATCTGTTGCGTAATGCCTTGTATCTCCCGAATTTGTTTGACGCTGGCACAGATACTTTGCTTGTAGGTATCGTTTTTATTGATTTTTTGAACAAAATTCAGCGCAGATGTAGTTAAATCAGTTTTCATAATTGACGTTGGCTCAGAGTCAGTAAGGTTTGCAATTAAATCAGTGAGTGATATCTCGAATATAGAAGCTATTTTTCTCAACTCTCTGATAGCCAACTTGTCTTCATCTTTATTTTCTAAATAGCTGTAGGCCGTCTGGCTTATGTTCATTTTAAAAGCCATGTATTCCTGATTATATTGACAGGACAGGCGCAACGTGCGGATTCGGTGTGTTAAAGATAGCATAGGATAAAGAAGCAATTCATGAAGTAGGATATAGACAGATTTATTATATCGAAGTCACACACGATGTATGAATGCATAGTGATTATTTTAATATAAAGCATACTAAATAAATACCTTTTCTTGCTAAAGAAGGTAACTTTCTTGCTAAGGCTGCGTAAGAAAGCTCATTAGCTTTGCCCCGCCAAAATGATGCAAGATGCCATTTAAGACAAGGTCTCTTTTCGTTAGTGCTTTTTGCTTGCTATCATGCACAGGTTTCGGTCAGAATAACCCTAAAGTTGACAGCACAATCGAAACGCCAAATTACCGCCAAAGTAAAGTAGTTAAGTATGCAAATCCTGCTTATCCTTTTACAATAATCGATTACTCGGATAAGTTATACACGATGCGTCAATTTACCGAAGGGTATCTGTCGCTATATCGGCTTTCGTCGGATGCGGTTTATAGACACACGCCCCAAAAACACCAATATTTGATTCTGCCCGTGCAGATGCTGGCGTCTCTTTATTTTATTCCGCTGACGCATGAAGAAGGCCACCGTTCTGTACTCACAAACCTTTCGATTGGCTCTGTTTCAGACCCTTTGTTCAAGCGTGGAGTTGCCAAAGTGGTTGGTGTTACGGATCTGACGCTTCAACACCTACGAGATACGAATCTGCCCGAATACATTCGGTTGCATACGGCTGGTCTTGAGTCCGATTACATGCTGACTAAACGTGAGCAGCAATTGGTGGCGTTCGGGCAGGAGAAACTGAAAAATGTGATTGGCGATTTTTACCCGCGTCGCTTAGGCATAGCCTTCTACTTTATATCGAGTGCTTTTTCTACTAAAAATCACATTGAGGCAGAAGAGGGCAATGAACTGGAACGGGATATTGTAGGAGACGATATTCGGGGGGCGGTGCGCCATTTACATCGACCAACAGACTCGTTTTACCGATACACCAATTACGCTGACTTGTTGCCCAACGAGCGGAAATACATACGCAAAGTCGGTTTCTGGTCACTGCTGAATATAGCCAACCCGATGTTGTTTGGGAAAAGCACATTTGCTATGACGCAGAATTTGAGCATGAGTTTTGGATTAGGCTATATTTTAGTACCCTTTGGTACAATGGCCGAAGAAAACATCTGGATTAGCTACAGGAATAACAACAACATTAGCCTATGTGTCAGGCAATACAGTAATCAGCGTAATACGTTTTGGGGTGCAGAACTTGCCCTTTTCGATAAACTGATCGGGCGTCACTGTGCCGTGTCAGGCAGCGTACAAGGCTGGAAACAACCGCAGGATTTAAGCTTCACAACAAACAAAGGTACGTTGGGCGGGGCAGCGATGCTGCGGCTGGGTTATCGCATGTATGGCAAGACAAGTTCGCCGTTTCAATGGTTGTCTGTCGATGGAAACGTGCGGGTTAAAACCGAAGGTTTCATACCCGAAGACCCGTCGCTGAAATCGGCTACTAATCTGGCTATTGGTATCTCAGTTTGTCCTAATTAATAAATCAGAATTTTTGCATGAAAACTAACAAATGGATTACGCTCACGCTGGCGTTTGCTTTGGCTTGTATTGCCTTAACTGTAAGGGCACAAACCACTGAACCTCCAATCGACAGTGCACAGTACGCCCGAATTTATGTTTATCGTCCATTCTTTGTGTTCTCTTCGTTGATTGGTTTTGGTTTGAGAAAAGATGGTGTGAAGGTTGCTAAATTACGTAATAATTCAGGGCGCGAAATCAAAGTGTATCGGCCTGATATTATTGCCATTTCAACAAAAAGCATAGAGCGTCAATCTTCCGTACAGCTAAACGTTGAATTAGGAAAGAAATATTTCATTCGTTGTAAGCCACGTCTCAGCTATCTAACAGTTAATCCTAAACTGCAATTGGTTGATGCTGAGTCGGGTGAGCGTGAATACAAAGATATTGTAAAGGAAAATTAGAGCAATCTCAACCAGATTTTTTATGAAAACTCACAAATGGAGCAAACTAATGTTGGTGCTTGGTTTGGTGTGTAATGTCTTATCAACAAAAGCACAGTTTAGGGAATCTCCAGCAGACAGCACTCAGTATGCCCGGATTTACGTGTATCGGCCATTCACCTTTTCGGCTGTTTTATTGGGGTTCGGCATTCGGAAGGATGAACAGAAACTGTTTAAACTTCGCAATCATTCTGCTCATGAAATTCGTGTGTACCGGGCAGGCTCTGTATTGCTATCGGCGAAAAGTCCTGAACGTAAATTCAAAATGCTGATAAATGTAGAGTTGGGCAAGTCATATTACGTAAGATGCAAGCCCGGTATTAGCTACTTAACGGTCAATCCTAAACTACAATTAGTTGATAATGAGTTGGGTGAGCGTGAGTATAAAGAAATTACAGACGAGAATTAGGTTGTGAAGGCAAAACATAGTTAGACGAAAGCTGAGCCTGAACAGGCTCAGCTTCGTATTTAGGGTTTTAAACATCTACGCGAGCGTATTTCGCGTTTCGTTCGATAAAGTCGCGTCGGGGAGCTACGTCGTCGCCCATCAACGTTGAGAAAACATGGTCGGCGTCGGCGGCTGACTCAACCGTTACGATCTTCAGCGTTCGGGTGTCGGGGTTCATGGTCGTACTCCAGAGTTGCTCGGCGTTCATCTCGCCCAGACCCTTGTATCGTTGCACGTTCACGTTCTCTTCGCGACCCGTACCTGCCAGTTCTTTTACAGCAACTTCGCGCTGCTGTTCGGTCCAGCAATACCGCTCTTCTTTGCCTTTCTTCACAAGGTAAAGGGGCGGCTGGGCAATGTAGATGTATCCGTTGTCGATCAGCGACTTCATGTTGCGGTAAAACAGCGTCAGAATCAACGTTCTGATGTGGCTGCCATCAACGTCGGCGTCGGTCATGATGATGATCTTGTGATAGCGGAGTTTTTCCAGATTCATCACCGTTTCATCGTCTTTCTTTTCGAGCCGAACGCCGAGGGCCGTCCAGATGTTTTTGATCTCCTCGTTCTCGTAAATCTTGTGCTCAAGGGCTTTCTCTACGTTCAGGATTTTACCGCGCAGGGGTAATATAGCCTGAAACGCCCGGTTACGACCCTGTTTGGCAGTTCCGCCCGCCGAGTCGCCCTCTACCAGATAAAGTTCACATTTCTCAGGGTCGGTATCCGAGCAGTCGGCGAGTTTGCCGGGCAGGCCCATACCGCTCATAAAATCCTTACGGTCGGCCATGATGCGTTTGTAGGCCAGTTCTGCCGCAATCCGCGCCTGTGCCGATACCAACACCTTCTTTACGATGCCCTGCGCCGTTTTCGGGTTTTCTTCCAGCCAGGTTTCGAGCATGTCGGCCATTGCCTGACTTACCGCGCTCACTACCTCCTGATTCCCTAATTTGGTCTTGGTTTGCCCTTCAAACTGCGGCTCGGCCACTTTCACCGACACCACGGCAGTTAGCCCTTTGCGAAAATCTTCGCCCGTAAAGGTCAGCTTGCCGAGATTCTTGAACTTATCGGCGTTTTTATCGGCGTAGGTTTTCAGTACCCGCGTCAGAGCCGACCGGAAACCCTGCACGTGCGTACCGCCCTCGTGGGTGTTGATGTTATTGACATACGACAGCACGTTTTCAGACGCTTCGTAATTATACACCAACGCCACCTGCACCGGGGTCGAGCCTTTCAGGTTCTCCATATAGACGGGACTCATTCCGTCGAGCGAGGGGCGGGTTTCGTCGAGGTATCTGACAAACTCAACCAGCCCGCCCTGCGAATGAAACTCGGTTTGGTTAACGGGTTCGCCGTTCTCATCAAGCTCCCGCATGTCTTTCAGGAAAATGCGGATACCCTTGTTGAGGTAAGCCAGTTCGCGCAGGCGACCGGCTACGGTGTCATAGCGGAAAACCGTTTCATTGAAAATGCTGCCGTCGGGTTTGAAGCGCGTAATGGTGCCGGTTTCATTCGAGTCACCAATGACACGCACGTCATATTGTGGCACCCCAATTTTGTACTCCTGCTCAAAAACTTTGCCTTCGCGGTGTACTTCTACACGCAGGTCGGTCGACAGTGCGTTCACGCAGGATACGCCTACGCCGTGCAAACCGCCCGACACTTTATACGTGTCTTTATCGAACTTACCACCGGCGTGTAGCACCGTCATGGCGATTTCAAGGGCCGACTTGCCTGCTTTGGTATTGATGCCGGTTGGAATACCCCGGCCATTGTCGCGGACAGTGATCGAATTGTCGGCGTTGATTGTAACGTGAATGGTATCGCAATAGCCCGCTAAGGCTTCGTCAATCGAGTTATCGACAACCTCCCAGATAAGGTGGTGTAGCCCCTTCACACCTACGTCACCAATGTACATGGCCGGGCGTTTACGAACGGCTTCCAAACCCTCCAGAACGGTAATGCTGTCGGCTCCGTAAGCCTTTGGTGTGGTATCAACAGAAGCTTCTTCTTCGATCAGTTCGTTGGTCATATCAGATTGATAAATAGTCGAATTTTGCTGTTCAGGGTTCAGATGAAACCACTTGCCAGACGGATGATTCAGATTGTAAAAATACAAAAAATATCGGTCATTTCCTACCCCGGTTGGTAAGATTGGCTTAATATAGGCAAAATAAATGTAACGGTCAGGATAACCGCCTGTCTGCTCAACTGATGGACATTTTAGCGGTTACTGCCCGGTAAAGCTGGCAACTGATTTTCGTGAAAGTGACCCCGGTTCAGCCCCATTGGGATGCCAAAAAATGACTCTGCCAATTTCCTGAAAAAGTATTATTGCCCGCAATTTGTTCTAAAGGCGAAATGTATAGCTTTGCAGCTATGAATGGTTTACAAATTGCCGCTGCTACTGAAGCAGATATTCCGGCTCTGAACAGGCTGGTAAACAGTGCCTATCGGGGTGATAGCTCGCGTCAGGGCTGGACTACCGAAGCCGACCTGCTTGATGGTATCCGCACCGATGAAGACAGTCTGCGGTCTATGTTGAGCAACCCCCGCGCTACTATCCTGAAATGCCTACAGACCGATGCGTTGGTGGGTTGCGTCTACCTTGAACAAAAGGCTGATGAACTTTATTTGGGTATGCTGACGGTATCGCCTGCCTTACAGGATAAAGGTATTGGCCGACAATTGCTGGCGGCTGCCGAAGAAATAGCCTTTCAGCGACACTGCCGGGCCATTACCATGACGGTGCTACCGCAGCGGCACGAACTCATTGCCTGGTACGAACGGCGGGGCTATACGAATACCGGCGAAACCAAACCGTTTCCGATGGATGACCCCCGTTTCGGTTTGCCTAAGTTGCCGCTGTCGTTTATTGTAATGAAAAAACAATTATGACTATGAAAACCCTTTTTCTATGTGGGCTGATTGCCCTTGTATCCGGTAGCGTTCAGGCGCAGTCCGTTGAAGAAACGCTGACCAAGATGGGCATTACGCTCATTGCGCCCACTAAACCTACCGCCAATTATGTGAAGGCCGTCCGAACGGGTAATTTGCTGTTTCTGGCAGGCCATGTTTGTACGCGTGCCGATGGGTCGGGCATTATGGGTAAACTCGGCAAAGACCTCACCATTGAACAGGGCTACGAAGCCGCCCGCCTGACGGGGATTTCGCTGCTCAGCACACTCAAAGCCGAATTGGGCAATCTCGACCGTGTTCGGCGGGTGGTGAAAGTAACAGGATTTGTTAACTCCGCGCCCGATTTTGGCGATCAGCCAAAAGTCATCAATGGTTGCTCCGACCTGCTGGTAGCGGCTTTTGGCGAGAAGGGTAAACACGCCCGCTCGGCGGTGGGCATGGGTGCTCTGCCGCAGAATTATGCTGTCGAGATCGAAATTGTTGTAGAGATAGAGTAGTTCTTTTAACCGATAAATCAATTCGTCGTACAACATGGCAGGGTTCTGTGTACCTATGTATCTGTTTGACATGCCCGTTTTTACCACACAATTCGCATAGTTCAACCAAGTATAAACCACAAAACACTTCCCTGTCATGAACGAAGAACACATCATCCTCCGCGCTCCCTCCGTTTCTACCCGCGACATTTTCGCCGGGAGTGGTGGGGGCTTCTCGACGCTCGAAAGTGCCGAATCCATCGTTGCCGGTTTGTCGGTCGAAGTGGCCGACCTGACAACGAGCGACCTGGCCGACATTACGCGCAGCCCCGACGTGGTAGCCGTGGCACCGGGCGTACCCATGAAATTGGTAGAACCCTTTGAGCGGATGGACGTACCCCAGCCAACGGCGCAGTCGATTGCGTGGGGAGTTCAGGCCGTTGGTGCCGATACATCGCCGTTTACGGGTAACGGCATTGTTGTGGCCGTACTCGATACGGGCATCGATGCGGCTCATCCGGCTTTCGCGGGTGTAACGATCATCCAAAAAGATTTTACGGGCGAAGGCGATGGCGATCAGGATGGACACGGTACGCACTGCGCCGGTACAATTTTCGGACAAACGGTTAACGGCACCCGCATCGGTGTAGCCACGGGAGTTCGGAAGGCACTCATCGGCAAAGTATTAGGTGAAAATGGCGGAGGAAGTGCCGGTATTGTGAATGCTGTGAACTGGGCTGTTCAGAACGGCGCGAACGTTATTTCTATGTCGCTGGGCATCGACTTTCCGGGGCTGGTGAAACGGCTGGAAGGGTCAGGTATGCCCACCGAACTGGCCGTATCGAAAGCACTGGAAGGCTACCGGGCCAACGTGCAGTTGTTCGAAAAGCTGGCGCAGTTGGTTCGGGCGGGCAGTGGATTTTTCCAGCCGACGCTGTTGATTGCAGCCGCTGGCAACGAAAGCCGAAGAAACGTGAACCCTCAATTTGAGATTGCCGTCAGTCCACCAGCCGTGTCGGATGGATTCATTTCCGTAGCTGCTCTGGGGCAAAGCGGCACGCAGTTTTCGGTCGCACCGTTTTCCAATACGGGTGCCATTGTGGCTGGGCCGGGCGTAAACATTCTATCGGCTAAACCCGGTGGTGGTTTTGCCAGCATGAGCGGCACGAGTATGGCAACACCCCACGTTGCCGGTATAGCGGCTCTGTGGGCCGAGCAACTCCGGGCCAACGGCGTTTTGTCGCCCGGCACACTTACAGCCCGCCTGATTGCATCGGGCGTAACAGGTAATCTGGTGTCGGGATTCGATCCGTTCGACGTTGGCACGGGCATGGTCCGCGCTCCGCAGTAAGCGTACCTCACCCCTGAAGGGAGCCTGCTGGCGCACTCATATGCCTTCGGCGAAACTACTGTTGCGTCAGTATGCTCCCTTCAGGGCGGGGGGTACTTAATAACTACCGATTCCCCTGATTAAACTAATCCCATTCGGCGTTGCCAAAGCCAGCGTTTGTTGCGAACACGCTGGTGCCAATTGCTTTACCCTTTAGAAAATGAGTATTTTGTATAATAATTCCATTTGATATAACTATTCGCTGTACAATTGATTTATAGCATAATCGGTGAATTAATTCGGAACACGGCCCGGTGGCCTGCTATGGCAACAAGTATTACGACTCCAGACCTGATACGTCACTGGCTGATTCGGATAGCTCGCGAACAGGACGCGCAGGCATTTCGCTACTTGTTCGATCACTTCTATCAGGACGCCTACCGGGCTGCTTTTTATCTTCTGGAAGACCGTGAAACCGCCGAAGAAGCTGTGTCAGACGTGTTTGTGCGCATCTGGAATCGGCGCGATGAACTCGAAACCGTCATGCACCCCCGCGCCTACCTCCTAACGGCCATCCGAAATCAATGCCTGAATCAGCTTCGCAAAAACAATCCGCAACACATCGCCCTTGACGACTTGACGAGCGACCCCGATGAGGTGGCAACTCCCGAGCAGGAACTGATTTGGGCCGATTTACAGCAGCACGTCAATCAATTTGTAGCAACGTTGCCGCCCCGCTGCCAGTTGATTTTTCGGATGGTGCGCGACGAACAGCGTTCTTACCGCGACGTGGCCGAATCGTTATTGATTAGTCCGAAAACGGTTGAAATTCAGATGGGTATCGCGCTAAAGCGACTGAGCCAGTTTGTCCGATTGCCAACCTCGGCCCTGTCGCCTACAAATCGCTGATTATTTTTTAGGGGTGCGCTGCGTCGTTTGGTGTCTGTATGGGTAAACCCCTTGCCGATGACCTACGACGACCCATTCTGGGAACAACTGGCTCGTTACTTCGCCAACGAAGCCACCGACGACGAACGCCGACTTATTGACGAATGGCTGGCCGCTACCGAAGAAAACCGCCAGTTGTTCCGGCACCTTCAACAACGCTGGCAACAGCCCGTCAAACCCGATTTACCTGAATCGAACGCTGCCGACGTTTGGGAACGGCGGATTGGCCCGCTGATAACTACCGACGACGTGCCCACCGTTCGGCCTCTGCCTGTTGGTGGGTGGTTGCCGGGCGGCTGGTGGCGCGTGGCGGCTGCGGTGGCCGGGCTGCTGCTGGGTGGGATGCTGCTGTACCGGCTATGGCTACCCGCCCAGCCAACCCTACAGGTGGCGCAGAATGCGCTGGGTACGCGCTCCCGGATTACGCTCCCCGATGGAAGCCGCGTTTGGCTCAATGCCGATAGTCGGCTCGAATTTCCGAAACAATTTAAGGGGACGATGCGTGAGGTTCGGTTAACGGGCGAAGCTTTCTTCGATGTCGCCCACAACCCGCGCCAGCCGTTTGTGATTCGACTCGAAACGGCCAGCATTCGCGTGTTAGGTACATCGTTCAATGTGCGGGCCTATCCGGACGATGCGGCTGTAAAAACAACCGTCGTAACGGGCCGGGTGGCGTTTATTCCAAACAAAGCACCCCGACAAACGGCCCGTCAGCCTGCACAGCCCGATACGCTCTTTCTGACACCCAACCAGCACGTAGTACAGCAAACGCAAACCTTGCAGGCCGTTACAGAACCGGTGGTGGCACAGCACGAAGCGGCCTGGAAAGATAATCGATTGGTATTTGAGCAAACGCCGATGGCCGAGGTTGCCCGGACGCTCGAACGCTGGTACGGTGTTTCGGTTACGCTCGAACGCCCCGACCTGGCCCGCTGCCCGCTTACGGCCACGTTCGACGGCCAGTCCCTGCCCGATGTTATGAACTTGTTAGCCCGCACGGGTCGCTTTCAGTACACCCTGACCAACCAAACGCTCATCATCCGGGGCCGGGGCTGTACGAACTGATTTTTTGCATTGAACCTGTCCAATTTCCTACTCCATCTACCCATGAAACGTTTTTTATTCATTACCCTATTACTAATCAATGGCCCTGCCGGGTGGGCACAGTCGACTCTGCTTGCCCGGAACGTTGCTGTTCGTTCTGATACGCCCCCCGCCCGCGACGTTCGTATCAGCCTGAACGCAGCAAATCGCCCGCTCGACCAGCTTTTGAAGGACATCGAACGGCAAAGCGGCTACACATTCCTGTACAGCACCGAACGGCTTCGGGCCGTTCGGCGAACGATGACGGCCACTAACCAATCGCTTCAACAGGTGCTGACCGACCTGATTACGCCACTCGGTATGACCTACGAATTGGTTGGCCGACAGATTATTCTGCGCGAAACAGACCCAAACGGCCCGGCGGTGGTCGCCGAACGAACCGTTGGCGGACGGGTGACGGCCACCGATAGTCCCGACGGAATGCCGGGCGTGAACGTTAGTCTGAAAGGCTCCAGCCGGGGCACCGTCACCGACCGGGCGGGGCGGTACAGCATCAATATTCCCGACCGTCGCGACGGGCCGGAAGGCAAGCCGGTATTGGTGTTCTCGTTTGTTGGTTACGAACGGCAGGAGGTATCCGTGGGTACACAAAGCACCATCGACGTGCAGCTAAAACCCGACGACCGTGCGCTCAACGAGGTGCAGGTGGTGGCGTTTGGTGAGCAGCGTACCCGCGACGTAACTGGCTCTATTGCCGGTATTAAAGCCGCCGATATCCGGCTCAACACAGCCGCCAGCCCCGACGTGGCGTTGCAGGGCCGGGCCGCCGGGGTGCAAATCACGCAGGCAGGCGGCACCCCCGGCGGGGCCGTGCGTATCAACGTGCGCGGGGTAGCTTCTATCAACTCCAATGCCCAGCCGTTGATTGTGATTGATGGTGTGCCGGTGCTGTCGTCGGCCTTTGGCACCGGGGGCGTTGCGATGAACCCGCTGGCCGAAATCAACCCCAACGACATTGAAAGTATGGAGGTGCTGAAAGATGCCTCGGCGTCGGTGTTGTTTGGGTCGCGGGCGGCCAACGGCGTCATTCTTATCACCACCAAACGCGGGGCGTCGGGCAAACCAAGATTCGACGTGGGCTACGAGGAAGGCGTTAGCTCGCCCACAAACCGGGTCGATTTCGTTGATAACGGGGCCGATCTGTTCGATATTTACAAACGAGCCGCCCGGAACACCAACCGCACCGGCCTGACGCCCGTGGTGCCCAACCTGTCGAATCTGGTGCCAACGGGCATTCTGCGCGGTTCGCTGCCGCCATCGTTCGATAGCCAGCTTATCGACTCCACTACGCTGTACAATGGGCGTACCAACTGGCTCGATCAGGTGCTGCGGCAGGGGCGATACCGGCAGGCGTCGCTGTCGGTAGGCGCGGGGGGCAAGCGGATGTCGACCTACGTTAGTGGGTCGTACCGGCGCGAAGACGGCATCGTTATCGGGCAGTCACTCGAACGCGTGAGTGGCCGGGTAAAGCTCGATTTTACGCCGGTGCGGTGGTTGCAGGGCGGCATCAACCTGTCGGCCAACGGGCTGAACAACCCAACCATACCACTCGATAACTCGTACCGGCTGGCTCTGTCAACGGCCCTGCCTGCCTATCCCGTTCAACTGCCCGATGGTTCGTTTTTCAACGGCATCAGCAACGGCACCAACAACGCCTTCACCATTGGCTCGAACCCGATTTTCTTTCGTAACAACTACTCGAATCAGTCGAAAACGTTCCGCAGCACCAACACGGCTTATCTGCAACTACAACCCCTGCCGGGCCTGACTGTTCGGACGGAAGCAGGCTACGACTACCAGCGAACCCGCAACGACATTCTGCTAAACCCAACACTGTATCCAACAGGAATATCCGCGCAGGAGCGTAACGGAAATGGCCGCGCCGAAAACCGCGACGTAATCAACCAGACGACCAACATCAACAACCTGATAACGTATCAGCGTAACCTTGGCAAAGACCATGCGCTGAAACTATTGGTGGGCAACAGCGTTCAGAGTACCCGCAGCGACAACGAAACCTACGTGACCGAAAACGTGCCGGAAGGAGCCAGAGGAGGCCGTGATACCGCGCGAACGGTAGTGTTTACCGACCAGATTTCGTTCCGGTTTGTGTCGTACTTCGGGCGCGTCAACTACGCTTTTCGCGATAAATACCTGCTCGAAGCCAGTCTGCGTACCGATGGGTCGAGCCGGTTTGGGCCGGGCAACCGCTGGGCTACGTTTCCGAGCGTATCGGCAGGCTGGGTCATGAGCGATGAAGCGTTTCTACGCAGCATACCGGCACTTAGTTTCCTGAAACTGCGGGCCAGCTACGGCCTGACGGGCAACGCCGAAATCGGCAACTTTTCATGGCAGAAAGCGTTTACGTTCGTTGGCTACAACGCGGCTATCTACGGCGGCATACAGGGCGGGCAGTTCACCAATCCCGGCAACCGCGACCTGAGCTGGGAATCGACCCGGCAGTTCAACGCCGGGCTTGACTTTGGACTGCTGGGCAACCGCATCAGTGGCACCGTCGATTACTACGATAAAGTGTCTGACGGGCTGCTGCTCGATTACCAGTTGGGGCCGCTTTTCGGGACTATCAACAACGTGATGACCATTAACCTCGGCTCGGTGCGCAACCGGGGCGTTGAGTTCTCGATTACGACGAAGAATATTCAGCGCAGCCGCTTCAAATGGACCACGAACTTTAACATTGCCAACAACCAGAACCGGGTGCTGAGTACCTACACAGCTCCGTTCCTGAACTATCCGTTCCAGTTTATCAGCACGCCCAACATTGCTGCCGTAGGGTATCCGCTGGGGACGTACTACCTGCCCCAGTTTGCCGGTTTCGACCCTGTTACGGGCAATGAGCTATTCTACGAACGCGACCGGTCGGTGTTTGCCAACACGGGGCAAACCGTCAGAACGGGAAATCTCTGGGATGGCACCATCAACAATCAGGCGGGCAACAACCAGTTTATTCTGGCGGACCGAACGCCCTACCCAATCTTTTTTGGTGGCTTGAACAACACGTTCCAGTTCGGGGCATTCGACCTCAGCGCATTAATTTATTTTCAGTATGGCAACTGGATTTACGATCAGGGCGAACGGGCACAAAGCTACCCGGCTTTAATTACAACTGGGGCTTTCCAGACCACTCAGGTGCTGCGCCGAAACATTCCCGGTATCGGCGACGTGCAAACGGCCATTCGCCAGGACGACAACGTGGCACTGAACCGCCTGGCTTGGGGATCGAACGCCCGCACCAACGAATCGACGCGGTTTTTGCACAATGGCTCGTTTGCCCGGCTAAAAAACATACAGATTGGCTACAATCTGCCCACCGATGCCGCCCGGAAACTGCGACTCCGCACCCTGCGCGTGTTCGTAACGGGGCAAAATCTGCTGACCCTGACCCGCTTCAACGGCTGGGACCCGGAGGTATTCCGCAACGGCGGACCCGAAGGTGGAACCGCCAATCTCTCGCCGGGACTAACCAACAACGACCTGCCGCAGGTACGCACTTATGTATTTGGCCTGAACGTCGGATTCTAAACTTATGAAAACGAAACACATCTTTATCGGTCTGCTAACGGGTGCCGCGCTGGGGCTGGCAGGCTGCGAAAATTTTCTGGACGAAGTATCGTCGAAAACCCAGATTCAGGCCGAAAACGTCAGTCAGGTACAGGAGTTAGACATCCTGCTGACGGGTGCCTACGCCGGTATTGCCCGCAACGTGGCCTTTGGCGGCAACGCGCTTATCATCGGCGAAACATTTGGCGATCTGGTTGCCGTCAATAACGTCAATTACCGCAACAATCCTGGTCGGTCGTCGCGGGTTTATACGTACACGCACCGCGAAGAAGATTACGGTTTCCAGGCTGAGTTTCTGCAATGGAGCACGTTTGGCCTGAACAATGCCAACAACGCACTCGAAATTCTGCGCCGGAATCAGGTACAGACGCCCGGCCAAACCGACGTTCGGCGTAACATCGAGCAGCAGCGCGGGCGGCTCGAAGGCGAAGCCCGCTTTATTCGGGCCATGTGCGTATTCGAGCAAACGCGGCTGATGGCGTACCCCTGGGGCCACACGCCCGACAATAGCCACCCCGGCCCTATTGCGGCCTACCGGTCGCTGTCGGAGTTCAGCGATCTGGCGTACCCACGCCTAAGCGTTCGGGCGGCTTACGACTCGGTGCTGAACGACCTGCGAATTGCCGAGCGGCTGCTCCCCGACAACTACGACCCTGCCCGACACCTGCCCGATTATCAGCCCCGTGCCAACAAATACGCGGCTCTGGCCCTGATGGCGCGGGTATATGCCCAGCAGGATAATGCCGATAGCTGCCTTGCCGTTTGCAACCGGCTGCTTGGCACGGGTAGCAGCTATCGGTTTCCGTTGGTGGCGGGCAATCAGATGCTGACGAACCTGTTTCAGCGCACCGGCATTACGCCCACCACAAACTCGGCCAATCGCGATGAGGTGATTTTTGAGTTGGTGAACGTGGCAGGCCGGAACGTGCAGACCACCAACGGCGCAGTTATTCGGGTGCATTACGTGCTGCAAACGGCTTATACACCCGCTCAGTTGGCAAACGTAAACACGCTTACGGCAGGGCCAAACCTGCGGATGAGCCAACGGTTTAAAACGCTGGCGAACTTCGACCGCACCCGCGATTTGCGCTACCGGACGCTGCTCGATACGGCTTCGGCAGCAACAGCCGCCACGGCCTGGAACAACCCAAACCGGCTGTGGTTCACCCGCAAATGGGGGAGTTTAGGCACCAGTAACCTCGGCCCGGTGCAGGGCGTCAATACCAACGTGGTATTGTATCGGTCGGCTGAATTTGTGCTGCTGCGGGCCGAAATGAACGCCCGCCGGGGCAATACGGCGGCTGCACTGACCGACCTCAACGCCATTCGGACGCGGGCCGGGTTGCCCGCCCTCGCCACGCCCCCCGCCGATCTGCTGGCCGAGATACGGACCGAGCAGGTGCGCGAACTGTTTACGGAGGGGCAGCGCGTGTATGACCTCAAACGCCGTCGCGAAGCCATCGACCCCGCCGACCGGCCAACCTCGCCCAATGGCGTTGACTGTGCGGCTGGTGGGTGTCAGGCGGTTGCATGGAATAGCCGCCTGACCGTGTTTTTAGTGCCGCAAACGTATTTAGACCGCAATCCGCTGGCCGTTCAAAATGATTAATCGACTCATGAAACGTTCCTTCATAATGCTGCTGGCCGGTCTGTTGCTGGCCTGCGCCGACGATGCCCTGCCAACGCTGGCAACTGCCGACGATGCGCTGAAAACCTCGCTGCGGGGTGTGTGGCTCCCTACGCAGCTACAGATCAAATACCAGGTGGGCCTGACGCCCCGGCAGCGCGATACTACCATCACGCTTACGCCCGCTACGGCTCCGCTGCTGGTGCCGAACCGGGCCAACGTGATTATGCCATTTACCGATACGCTCTACATTGGCACGGTAGCTACGGCCCGCATCGACACGTTTTTTACCCGCAACCGGGGACTTCGCCAACAGGGTAATTTCTTTCTGACCACCGGGGCCGATGCCGGGGCGTCGGTGCTGCGCGTAGGGCGACCTACCTACACGCGGGGGCAGCTTACCCGCTGGAACTATGATTTTGTGTTCCACGGTACAGTGCTGCCCAATCCGCAGAATCAGCCGGTGTTTAGCTTCACGAGCTACCCAAACTACCCGCTCACGGTTCGGGAGGTGACGGGCAATCGGTTAGTGCTTGGTTTTCAGACAACGGGCAATATCAACAACCTGCCGCAAGTACCGGTTACGACTGCCAATCAAAACCAGAACACCACCTGGGCGGGCCGCGTCGCGCTTATTACGGCTACGTTCACCAAACAGTGACGGTAGCCAATAGCGGTTAATAAACCTATAAGCCCCCGGCTTCAGTCCGCAAAAGGATGAGAAGCTGGGGGATATTTAAACAACCCAATTATCAATTTCCGCCCGTTTTCCCCTTCGCATCGGTGCCTGAGTCGGCAACGGCTTTGGTGGGGGTGTTCAACTGATTCCAGTTGATGAGCGCGTTCCAGACCATTGGCGCGTCGTGGTGATTGAGGAAGCGGTGCAGCGGGTCGAAGGTGAACGCCACTACCCGGCCTGCGCCCACCGGTACGTTGAAAATCGCCCCGTGACCAATGATGGCCTGCTCGTTTTTCACCATACCCGATAATACGTAGGGGTCTTCTTTCTTTGGTGCTTTGGTCTCGGACGGTCCGACGTTTCGGTCTTTCGCGGGTTTTTTATCGGGCATTCCCATAATCAGACCCTTGTATTCTTCTTCGTCTTTGAGCGGTTTGGTGCCGTATTGCAGCACCAGCATGTCGCGGTTGTACTTCGCCGTTTGCAGCAGGGGCGTGTTGCCCTTGAAAATCGGGAACGTTTCGGGATACCCGTACAACAGCGGACTATCGGTTTTGCGGGCCTTCGCCATCACCACCGAGCCGGGATGAAACAGCCCCGCACCCGCAGCGGTCGTGTTGGCGCGTAGCGGACGGGCAATACCGGCTTCGGCTACCATCATCGCCGAGTTGTCGAGCGCGACGAGCACCCCGCCCGCTTCTACGAACGTTTTCAGGTTGTTGATACCGTCGAAACCCGGTCCGCCGGTCATGTCGGGTGTGCTGTCGGGGAGGCCGTGATTCGGAAATTCGGCAGTTTTGGTGAACGGCATCGGGCTGTATTTTTTGTCGATTTCGTGGATGAAATCAGCCGCTGTGCCGCCCATACGCGGAATCAGCACCACGTCGAATCGTTTGCGAAGGTCGCCCGCCTTCAGGTCGTCTTTGTCGATGCTGGTATACGGAATGCTGCGCTGATCGAAGGTGTACCGCGCCCAGCCTTCGTCCTGTGTGCTGTACCAACTGTGATAAATAGCCACGCGGGGCAGCGTTACGTCGTGCTGCCGTACCGACGAACCGTTCGCAGCAGGCAGACCCTTAACCGCCTTCAAATCCAGTCCAAACTGCGTACTCAACTTACGCGCCTGTTCGGCGTTCAGCCCGCCAAACACCACCGACCCCGCCGAGAGCGTGTCTTTGCTGTCGAGGATTACGCGCTCGTCCAGCACGGCGGCTTTGGCGGTTTTGCTTTGATTTTTAGCCCAGTACAGGGCGGGTAGCACCGTACTTTGGGCCTTGTAGTTCAGGACATAGTTCGTGCCATCCGATGCGTCGGACCGGGTCAGGCTGCCCGCATACTGTGCGTCGGCGGTCAGCAGTTTGAGGTCGGCGGGCGCGTATTTTACGCTGTCCTGCGCTTTCACATCGACGCCATACAGGTAGCCAAGCGTCCAGGCAATGTCATCGTAAGGCGGGAATTTGGCTTCTTTCGGATAATTCTGTTTGGTAAGCAAACTCACGGCGAGGTTTCGATACGGCTGATTCAGCAACACCACATAATCGCCTGCGTTCAACCCGGTTTCGGCTTTATGGACCTCGATAGCCTGCGCCCGAAGCTGATTCACCAAATAAGCCGCCATGCCGGGGTCGCGCTGGTCTTTGGGAATTACAAAGGCGCGGGGCGTTTCATCGGTGCCCTTCCGAATGGCGTTCACGCCCTTCTGGTAAAAGTTTTTGATGAGCAGTCGGCTGTTGGTGGCCCCGTAAGAAAGCGACGCCAGCACACCCGCCTGCATGTAGTTGATGTTGTTGCGATACGACCAGTAAACTTTCTCCGTAGGCGGCACGGGTCGATACCATTCTTTACTGGTGGCCGGGTCGCCGGCGTATTTCTGCTCGGCTAAGTCGCGCAGGTAGGTACTGGCCCCGGCGTTGCCGAAGGTCTCGTAGAACCGGCCCGTTGAGTTGTGGTTGTTGGAAATCCAGAGGCCGTAGCCGGGATACCAGCCGTCGTAGAACGCCCACGTAAATACACCTGGCAAACCCTGCGCGGCCAAACTCGTGATGTCGTGGTGCGCCATCGTCTGCCACTCGCCAATGGTAATCGGGTCGATGGTTTCGTTGTACGGCCCGGTGCCGGTCGAGATGTAGAGCAGCGGCACCGATTCGTGCAGATCGAGCGAGACAACCGGGTGCCAGTCGTAGTAGATTTTATACAACCCTTTCGTAATGGCCTGCGTGTTTTGCAGCCCGTCGCGGTTGTTGTCGTGGTAGGTGTATTTGCCCCAGTACGGCACGCTCGGATGCCCGTCGGCAAACTCTTTGCGGTTTTTGGTGTAGCGATAGTACCAATCGACCTGCTTGTCCCAGCCGTCGGGTTCCGATACGGGGTTTATCAGCACGATAATGTTATCGCGAATGGTTTTGATGTCTTCGCTTTGACTGGTTGCCAGCCGATAAGCCAGTTCCATCAGCATCATCGGCGACCCCATTTCGGGCGAGTGCATGCCGCCGTTGAGGTAATACACCAATTTCGTATCGCCCAGAATTTTTTCTAAATCAGCCGGATTCACCTGGCGCGGGTCGGCCAGCAGGGCGAGCTGTTTTTTGTAATGGTCGAGCCGTTTCTGCGCATCGTCGTTACCGATGATGACGAGGTTGATGGGCCGACCTTCTTCGCTCGTCAGCACCGGTTCCATGCTCACGTAGGGCGACGCATCGGCCAATTTTTTGAAGTAGCCGTAAATTTCCGGGGTGCGGTGCAGTACGCCCGGCGCACCGATAATCTGCCCAAAATGCTTCCGGGGCGAGGGTACGTTGGGGTCGTCGGGCAGGTTCAGCACCGACGCGGGCAGAAAACGCGGGTCGGTGGTGTACTCGCGTATTTTCTGGTTATAAATCTCGTCGATCTGTTGCGCCTGCAGCGAAACCGTCGCGAAGACTATACCGGCAACTGTATTAAAGCCGTAACGAAGTTTCATGCGATAACTGATTGGGTTTATGCCTTTGTGAAAAAAGCAAGTTACCACAATTTCTTAACCGCGATACAATCAGTTATTGAGCAGGCGAATAATCGGGCACATCAACTTGTTTACCTGGGCGATGCCACCAGATTCGTAGCCGCTGCCAGCCTGCTTTGGCTTTATAGTACATAAATGCAGCCTGAAGGCGGCTTTCGCGGAAAACTCGTTGTAGGAGTAGGTCGTTGCCTGTGTAATACCGATGGATTCGGTTTTTTGAATTACCCTGAAAATGCAGCGCACTCATGCGAACGGTGGTATTCTTCAATTGATTATAGGCGATGGGTTGTCCGTTTCGCAGCCATTTTATACGCTTCACTCGTCCCTGCATAGCATATTCCCCATGCTCATAGTTGGTTGCCATCATCATGTTGTGGTCGAATACCTGATTATCGGCCACAACAGACTGATTGAGAATGGTTTCTTTATTACGTATATAGAACAAATACAGAGCTGTCATGTCCGAAATACCAACATGGCAATTATTCAGCAACGGATTCGCACAAATGGTCTCCCAGTCTGATCGGATAAGCGCGTCTGTATACAGACTTAATAGAAACGTGCAGAAATTAGCAATGCCCGCTCGTGTCCAGCACGAAACATGCCCTGATGCACAATGCACCCAGCCGTGGTCGGCTCCGATGCTAAACGCGGCCTGATAATTTCCACGGTGCATCCGTTGAGCCAGTTCGTTCAGATCACCATACAGCATGATGTCGGAGTCAGCGGCCAGGATTATTTCATAACCTTTTTGTTGCATGAACTCATGCACGATGAACCACCGTTGAAAACAAAATAATTCGTAATCGAACGGGTTGGGCGACACGTGTTCATAGCAGTTTGCAAAGTAAGTGCTTGATTCGGCGGGTAACGATTCAATAGGTATACATTCTATCATCGGGTAAGCAGCTTTGACCTGATTACCGATCAAATAAACGGAACTGGCGGGATTAGATAATTTTGCCTGGCGTAAGGTAAAATTCAGATAAAAGTGCTTGTTTCTATGGACAAACACTATAGGCATAGTAGATGGGAGGGGTAAATCTGTAAGCCGCCCATTCGTATGTGGTTTTTTCATGGAAGGTCAATAAAATGTCTTAGGAAATTTATAATAAATCCTACAGAATATATAAAGTAGTAAGTAAGGCTTTTATTGAACGGTCAATAAGTGTGTAGTTAGTAACATCTATTTAAGTCGACTATGACACACATTAAAGGTCTACAGCATACGAATTGTGGACGGATAGACCCCACAATTTGCGTACTATAGACCTTTGATTGAAAACCTACGAATACAAACGAAACTCACTTCTTAAGCCGCTCATAAAACACCCAGCCGTCTTTTTCGCCGGTTTTTCGCACGTCGGGCAACGAGTCTAAATGCGTGGGTGTTTCCTGAGCTTTGCGTATAAACCATACGTCTTTGTCGATGCGCCCGTGCATGAGCCAGTCGTCGTTATAGTAGTTGGTGTTCCGAACGGGTGGTTTCATCGTGTAGAAAAACGGACCGTAGCTGCGGTAGCCGTAGGTTTTTACGTACACATCTTTGCCCTGCGACCGCTCGAAAAACCGCATGGCCGCATCCTGCGAAATGCCTTCGATACGCCCGATGAAAAACCAGAGCGTCAGCGTTACGAATACGCCCATGCCCACAAACAGCACAACAGGGGCCTGTGGCATGGTTTGCCGCTTGCCGAACCAGTAGATAGTCAGGCCCAGCAGCACAACGAGCCACACGCCCGGCAGCACTTCCCAACCTGTCCAGTTCACGTCGGCGTTCAGATTGCCCTGCGTAAATGGGTCTTTGTCGGCCAATGATTTCACTACGTCCATGCGTTTTGCCAGCAGCGGCAAACCAACCGTTGCCAGCACAAAAACGCCCCCAACAATAATAAGCCCGGCCCGCATCCAGCCGTTGAACGTAATTTTCCGGTCTTCTAACTGCGTGATGGTCAGGGCAGCTAAATAGGTAATCGGGAAATAGCAGAGCGACGAATAATGCACGATTTTCGACTGCACGACCGTAAAGAGCAGCAGCACTACCCAGAATAGCATGAGCATCCACCGCCGAAATTCACGCTGGTAGTTACGTTCGATGAACAGGGGTGCAAACGCCCGTAGCGCAAAAATGGACGCTGGAAAACAGCCTACCAGCAAAATAATAAAATGATAACCCGGAAAGCCGCCATGCCCGGCGTCGGGTGTGCTGAACAGCCGAATGCTGTAGGCAATGAAATTGTCGATGAAAGCGGGGCCATGCAACCAGGTTTCCAACCCTACCCACGCCAGCGGAAACACAGCAGCCGCCAGCACAAATACCAGCCCTTGCCAGAGCGACAGATACCATCGGAAACGGCTTAATGCCCAGTAGGTTACGGCAGTCAGGCCCAGCACCAACAGCGCAACCGGCCCTTTGGTCAGAATAGCCAGCCCAACCGAAAAACCGCCGATGAGCAGGTAAGCCCACTCACTTTTCGGTACAATCATCTTGCTGCCCAACTGCTCGCGCTTCCACGATGCGAAAATCAGATTGACTAAGCCGATGAAAATAAACAGGTTGAAAACCGGGTCGATAATGCCCGACCGGAAGTAGAGATGGGGCAAAACAGAGCCTACATACGCCAGCGACCATAGCAGCCCGAAGCGGTGGCCGTTCAGTTTTTTGCCGATGTGATAGAGGTAAATCAGCGTTATGATGCCGCAGAGCGCATTGGGCAACCGAGCCGTAAACTCGCTAACGCCGAAGAGGTTCATCCAAACCGCCTGACACCAGAAAAAGAAGGGCGGTTTTTCGTAAAAGGGTTGATAATCAATGTGAACGCGGAGATAATCGCCCAGAACGGTCATCTCGCGGGCACACTCGGCAAAGTTGATTTCGTCCCAGTCGAACAGGCGAACACCGCCCAGAAATGGTAGAAAAAATAACGCGCCCAACCCGGCCAGTACAAGCGAAAAGAAAAGCTTTTGATTCATAAAGCGTAAAATTAGCCTAAAAAAACATTGCCCCGGATTCGCGATATTCGCGCCGGAAGTTGTGACACAGAGATGCACCGAGCAAACATAGAGATACACAAAGTTTTTAATTGTTCTCTGCGTATCTCCTTTTAACGCTGTGTATCTCTGTGTTACAACTTTCCCTCTAACTTACTACAACCGCCTATGCTTCCGAATCACCGCTTCACTGACCTCCCGGCCTACGCACAACTCCGGGCGCATTACGAAACAATCAAAGACCAGCACCTGCGCGATCTGTTTGCCCAGAATCCTGCCCGCTTCGATGCGTTTTCGCGCCAGTTCGATGACATTCTGCTCGACTTCTCGAAAAACCGAATCACTACCGAAACGTTTGGGTTGCTGCTGCAACTCGCCGAACAGGCTGGCTTGTCTGAGGCCATCAGCCGGATGTTTTCGGGCGATAAAATTAACCAGAGCGAAGACCGTGCCGTGCTGCATGTAGCCCTGCGTAATCGGTCGAACACGCCGGTTTTAGTTGACGGACAAGACGTTATGCCCGACGTGAACGATGTGCTGAGCCGGATGAAGTCGTTTACCGAGCGCGTTCGGTCGGGTGAGTGGACAGGCTACACGGGCGCGGCTATCACTGATGTGGTAAACATTGGCATCGGCGGCTCCGACCTCGGCCCCGTTATGGTGACCGAAGCCCTGAAAGCCTACGCCGACGAACAGAAACTGCGCGTTCATTTCGTCTCAAACGTCGATGGCGTGCATATCTATGAGACGTTGCAAACCGTTCGGCCCGAAACTACGCTGTTTCTGATTGCGTCGAAAACCTTTACTACGCAGGAAACCATGACCAATGCCCAATCGGCGCGGCAGTGGTTTCTGGACAACGGTGGTTCGGAAGCCGATATTGCCAAACACTTTGCGGCTTTATCAACGAACCGGTCGGCAGTCGAAAAATTTGGCATCGACCCGGCCAATATGTTCGGGTTCTGGGATTGGGTTGGTGGGCGATACTCGCTATGGTCGGCCATTGGCCTGAGCATTGCACTCTACATCGGCTTCGATAATTTTGAGGAACTGCTGGCGGGCGGTCACGACATGGATCAGCATTTCCAGACTACTCCGTTAGACCATAATTTGCCCGTAATTCTGGCGTTGGTGGGCATCTGGTACAACAATTTCTTCGGCGCACAAACGCAGGCTATTCTGCCTTATGACCAGTATCTGCATCGGTTTGCCGCTTATTTTCAGCAGGGCGACATGGAAAGCAATGGCAAGTCGGTTGATCGAAACGGGGAAGTGGTTGATTACCAAACGGGGCCGATTATCTGGGGAGAGCCGGGAACGAATGGTCAGCACGCTTTTTATCAGTTGATTCACCAGGGCACGAAGCTGATACCGTGCGATTTTCTGGCCCCGGCTATTAGCCAACGGCCCATCGGCGAACACCACAAAATTCTGATGGCTAACTTTTTCGCGCAGACCGAAGCTCTGATGAACGGCAAAACCAAAGACGAAGCCGCCGGTGAACTCCGCAAAGCCGGCAAAAGCGAAGAGGAGATTGCGGCTTTGGCTCCGTTCAAGATGTTTACGGGCAACCGACCTACCAACTCTATTCTATTTAGAAAGCTGACCCCCGCACACTGGGCCGATTGATTGCCCTGTATGAACATAAAATCTTCGCGCAGGGCGTTATCTGGAACATTTTCAGCTTCGATCAGTGGGGTGTTGAACTGGGTAAGCAGTTGGCCAATCAAATTCTACCTGAGTTGCAGGATAACGCGACTGTTTCAACCCACGATAGTTCGACCAATGGCCTGATTAACGCATTCAAAGCGATGCGACAATCATGAAAATTGGAATAATCTAAAACAACAGCGGCTATCTGCCTGTTAATGGGGTGTAATCAAGATTACGCCCTTTTTTTATACAACTCAACGCAAAACGAAAATACGTTATGAAAACCAAATTTTTCTGCCTGGCTGCATCGCTATGCAGCCTCGGTCTGGCTACTGCCCAGACCACTACTACTAACTCCTACTCGTCGCCGGGTACCACAACCGATACTACCTACAGAGCGACGACCACGACAACGGACAGCACCGGTGCAACCAATACCGGCACAATGAACACCGGTACGATGAATACCGGTACAATGAACAACGCCACCGGTACTACCTATGGCGCAACTACGACAACAACGACCAGCACGTATACCCCAACTGCAAACGCAACGCCAGCGAAAGAGCGCGCATGGGGGAAAGAAGGCAAATTCGGTGTTTACGCCGGTGTGAATTTCTCGCGTTTTGTGCAGGAGCCAATTCAAGATGGCTCGTACCGGGCTGGCTGGCAGGCTGGTATTTATGGCCGCACGGGCGGTACGGTGTTCGGGCAACTGGGTCTGGAATATCGTAACTCAACAACGAATTTGATCCGCCCACGCTCGACCGGTACGAGCGGCACAGGTTTGCCATCGCAGTCGGTCGATAACATATCAGGTCAAATCAATCAGCATTTCATTGCTATTCCTGCTTACGTAGGCTTACGGATTGGTAGCGCGTTGGGCTTGCGCGTTCAGGCCGGTGCCGAACTGTCGACACTGGTAAGAAATCCGAATAATGAGTTTGGAATTGGTTCCGACGATTTTGAACGGGCTATGTTCAATGGTTTGCTGGGTGCTGGAATTAACCTCGGCCCGTTGACGCTGGACGCTGTGTATAACCGTGGTTTCTCGCAGGTATTTACCGACGCTGATACAAAACGGAATATTCTGATGCTGAACCTCGGCTTCCGTTTCTAAGAAACAAGTTACCTGCACATGAAAAAGGGCCGTTCCGACGAACCGGCCCTTTTTCATGTGCAGGTGGGCCGACCGATTGGGCGGTTGAGCAAACAATCTATCCGGGAGGGGGTTTTACGGATGATTGCACTAACAATCTTACTCAACACAACACGTTATGAAAACTTTTGTAAAAGCAGCTCTGCTACTGGCCGGGCTATGCAGTACGGGCGTTGTCTTCGCGCAGCGCAACTCGTATGACGACCGGTACGACGACCGTGATAATGACCGACAAATGCGTCGGGAAGAACGGCGTGAAGAGCGACGCATGGACGACCGCTTCGACGAACGACGGGAATACCAACGCCGGAACGAGGAAGACCGCCGATATGACAATCGGTACGAAGACCGACAGGATCGGGGTAATCGCAATGAAAACCGCTACGATCAGCGTGACCTGAGCCGGGCTTACGATGAAGGCTTTGAAGACGGGCAGCGCAGCGTTGACGTGGCCGAACGCAAAGAACGTCGTGAAAACTACAAACGGTTTACTTTCGGGCTGTACGGCGGTGCCAACGCTACCCGTTTTGCGGGCGAAGACGTACAGGGCAATGCGCTATCGGGCCGTTTAGGCTATCAGTTAGGGTTCTTTATGCGGGGCGGTGGCCGTGTTTATGGGCAAATTGGCCTGGAGTACCTGACGTCAAGCTCAAACATCTCGACTATTGGCAGCGGCACTGCTACCACCGGCACCGGCAGTACGACAGCTATCTCGGTCAACAGCATTACGTCGAGCGTTGACCAGCAATATTTGCATATTCCCGTTTTGATTGGGGTGAAACTGGCGCAGTCGGAGCGGGGTGTTTCGGGTGTTCGGCTGGCCGTTGGGGCCGAGTTGGCTACTCCGCTGGCTATCAACAACAGCATCAACGAAAACGCTCCAGCCGCCATCCAGCAAAGCAACCTGCAACCCGTTACGTTCAATGGACTTGCCAACATCGGTTTCGACGCGGGCCCGCTATTCTTAGGTGTAACGTACCATTATGGTTTTCAGGACATTCTGCGCGAACCCGTGCAGGGTATTGTAAACTCGCAACGTCGAATCCTGAGCGTTAACGTAGGACTCAAGTTTTAAGTAGGGAGTAAGGGATAAGGTGTAGACGGGTTGGAAAGGCGTGAGAAGTTAATGCTTCCGCCTTTCCAACCCGTTATCTTTGCACCCATTCCACCCCCTACACCTTACCCCCTACCTCTTACACCCTTTTACCCTTACCTCCTGCGCCATGAATACGTTGTTTCCGATTTTTGTCAAGGCCGAAAACCTGCATACGCTGATTGTGGGGGGCGGTTATGTGGGTATGGAGAAAGTAACTGCTCTCCTCGCCAACGCGCCCGCAGCCCGCGTTACACTCGTGGCCCCCGACATCCGTGCCGAAATTCTGGAGATGGCCGAACACCACCCGAACCTACAGTTAGTGCAGGAATTGTATCACGAGAACTTTCTGACTGATAAGGATTTGGTTATTGTAGGCACCAACGATAAGGGTGTAAACCGTCAGGTACAGACCGATTGTAAAGCCAGGCGCATATTGGTCAACGTAGCCGATACGCCCGACCTCTGCGATTTTTACCTGAGTTCGGTCGTGAAAAAGGGAGATTTGAAGATTGCCATCTCCACCAACGGTAAATCGCCGACTTTTGCCAAACGCTTTCGCGAAGTGTTGGAGGAAATTCTGCCCGACAGTTTGCAGGAGACGCTGGACAACCTCACGGCTATCCGCAATAAACTAAAAGGCGATTTTGTACAGAAAATGGAGAAACTGAACGAGATTACGAACGTACTGAAATAAGGTTCAAACTGCTAACTCAACGGAAGGGTCCCAGAGCAGTTTATTGAACTCCACAATCCGGTCGTCTTCTACGCGAATGCCTTCGGCTTCAAGCCTTTCCTGCATCACGGTGGGGCCGCCAAAAAAATGTTTGCCCGATAACACGCCAATCCGGTTTACGACCCGGTGCGCCGGAACGTCGGAACCGTGGGCGGCATTCATGGCCCAGCCCACCATTCGGGCACCCGCCCGCAGGCTTAGATACCGCGCAATGGCCCCGTAGGTTGTGACGCGGCCCGTCGGCACTTCACGCACTACGCGGTACACCTCCTCGAAGTAATCTTTGTTTTCGAGCATGATACCTTCTGGAATATTGAATTTGTACCGATTTGACGTTGCATTGGCGTATGGCTGGCGCGAGGGAGACGCAAAGGGGTAATGGCTGGCGCATGTGGAGACGCGAAGGGTAATGGCTGGCGCGAGGGAGACGCAAAGGGTTGCGTCTCTACCTGCGGATGGTCACTTGTTTTCTATCTCCGCAACCAACTTTTCGTACCATTCTTCGCCGTAGGCGCGGATGAGGGCTTCACGGACGAATTTGTAGATTGGTACGTTCAGTTTTTCGCCTAATCCGCAGGCGGGGCTGCAAATGGGCCAACGGTCGTAGTTGAGGGCGTGGAAATGCTCGTATTTCGTAACGCGGATGGGGTAGAGGTGGCACGAGATGGGTTTTTTCCAGTCTACTTTGCCATCGTTATAGGCTTCTTCGATACCACATTTCAGAATACCCTTCGCGTCCCAGGTAGCATACACACACTCGCGACCGCCTACTGTGTTGGTTACGAAACCGCCCTCGCCATCCGATTCATAGCCGCCCCGTTGCTCGATGACCCGGATGCCTTCGGGCGACAGGTACGGCTTTATGTCTTCATAAATCCGGTCGAGAATAGCCGGTTCGTCGCCTTCGAGGGGAGCACCCATATCACCCTCCACGCAGCACGCGCCTTTACACTTGTCTAAGTTGCAGACAAAAAACTTCTCGGCTACGTCGTCGCTGATGCAGGTGTTGTCGATGAGTATCATAAAGTGAAAAGTGAAAAGTGAAAAATGAAGTGAGCTGTACCCACTTTTCACTTTTCACTTTTCATTATTTTAATTTTCTGTCCCTCTTTAACCGCTACATCGGTCAGATTATTCCATTCCTGAATTTGCCCGATGGTTACACCGTAATTCTTCGAGATGCGGAACATGGTTTCGCCTTTCGCTACGGTGTGGTACGTTACGCCCGACGCGGGGTTGGCTGGTGCTGGTGTAGATGCCGACGTCCGCGCCGATGCCGACGACTGATTTGTTTCGGCCTTTACCTTGAGTTGATCGCCAACTTCCAGCACATCGTTGGTTGTGCGATTGTTCAGCGTAAGCAACTGATCGACTGTCAGGCCGTAGAGCCGTGAAATGCTATAGTACGTCTGTCCGGCTTCTACGGTATGAACCATAACTGACTTATTAACCGTCGTGACTGCCGGAGTTGACCGATTTGTTGGTGATGGTGTAACAACCCTCGGTTCGGCTTTGGGTTCTGCCGGAGCTGAAGCAGGTGTTGTCGGGCGCGTGTCGGCTTTAGATACCATCGGTGCTGTGGAGCGAGGTGCGGCTTTCGAGCCAACTGTCGTTACAGAGCCATCGGCCTGCTGTTCGCTTGGGCCTTCGTAGCGGCTCCGCTCAACAGGTTCGGGAGCCGGTTTGGGCGTAGTGGCAACTGGCACCGTTCGAGCCGAAACATCGGTGGCACGCGGCTGCGACGAAGGCCGGTTTGCCGGTGCCGTTGGCGAGTTACCAGCATCACGCACAATCACTACCCGCTGCGAGCCGTCGGTACTAACGGGTTCTGAGCGGCTGGTGGTTTGCGTCGGGCGATTGGCCGGAACGGGGTCGGGCCGGGTAGCGGGTTCCGACGTGCCATCGTTGGGCGTTACGCCCCCGCCCACCAATTTGGGCTGATACACTTTGCGTTCCGATGCATTACGCGGGACGTTATCCATGCCGTTTACGGGCCGTGCCGGACCTCCGGCAACATCGGCGGTGCGGGTTGGGGGCGTGGGGGTTTGGTCGTAGACGGGGGCCGTTGGGCTGTTGATAATTTCAACGGGTTTGTTGGCCGGTCGACGTTCGCGCAGCCACATAACGCGGCCAACGGCCAGCTTTTGCGCCCGGTCGAGCCGGTTGTAGCGCATCAGTTTTTTGAGCCGAAGGCCGTACCGCTGCGAAATACTACGAGCGGTTTCGCCATCGCGCACGGTGTGAAAGGGCACTAATGCTTTTTTACGTTTCTTGGCTAAGTAATACACGTCGCCAGTCAGCACCGGGTCGCGGTCACTCATGTCGTTGTAGCGCAGAAAACTCGACAGGCTGATTTTGGCTTTCCGGGCTAATGAAGCCGCATTATCGCCCGCCTGTGCCTGAATGCCGGGAAGGCCGTTGATTTCGTATAACACCGGGTCATTTTTGCTGCTCATACCCGTCGTGACGCGTTTCAGCACCGGAAAGCCAACGTCATTCTGTACAAAATCAGGCACTTTCTTCACATCGACATTGACGATCTTCTGCCGAACGTCGTTGATCTGATTGCTGACTACCGGCACGGCCATGACGTATTGCTTATCGGTAGGTACGGTCTCGCCCTGAACCCAGCGATTATACTTGCGCAGCTCAAACTCATCGACCTTCAGCTCTTCGGCAATGGTCCGCATGGTTTTGCCGCCCCCGTTGGGATACTCAATCAGGGCAAACCGGTTGCCATTCTGGTGTGTGGGCAGCGCACTTTCGATGGCAATTTTATGGGCGAAGAAACGCAGAATATAGCGGTCGGTGCGCCCGTCGAGGGCCACTTCGCGCGCATACGACCAATCGGGCGGAATCAGTTTGGCAATGCCACCGGCACCCAGATAATACGAATAAAGCGAAGCAATCCAGTTGTTGAACTGGCTATTACTCTTTTTCAGGTATTTAGCCGCGCCGTGGGTAGAGGCTGTAATACTTTTACGCTCATCGATTTCATCGTCAACGCGTAGACCAAAGCTCTGGGCCGTTTCGGCTTTGAATTGCCAGTAGCCCACCGCCGACGAAGCAGAAACTGCATCGGGCGTGAGTGAGCTTTCCTGTACGGCAAGGTATTTAAAATCAGTTGGCACGTCCTCATCGATCAAAATGGCTTCGATCATCGGGAAATACAGCGACACCCGGTCGAGTTTGGCCGTCCAGTACTGGCGGTTTGCCAGCAGTGCATTTATGTCCTGCTGGACAATGCGCCGGGCGTCGGGGTCGAGCCGTACCGAAATATCGGCGAAGGTCAGTTGCTCGGGCGCGATGGGTACCGACGTTTGGGCCAGCGTCAGAGAACTTACCAGCACGAACAGCAACGGCAGAAGGCGGGTTTGGGTTTTCATAAGGGTAGTCGTAATGCGTAAAGATTTTTATCGTTTTCGGGCCAGCATTATCCCGTCGCGGATGGGCAACAGCACGTTGTCAACGCGGGGGTCGTCCTGAATTTTCTGATTGAAAGCCACCACGGCGCGGGTATCTTCGTCGGCTGGTTTTACTGGTTCAATAACCTTGCCACTCCATAGTACATTGTCGGCTAAGAGAAAGCCGCCCGGTCTGATTTTGTTGAAGACAAGCTCAAAATAGATTGACAGGTTACGTTTGTCAGCGTCGATAAATACCAGATCAAAGGTTTCGTCGATGGCTGGAATCAGATCGACAGCGTTGCCGATGCGCAGTTCGATGCGGTGGCCGAGGGGAGATTGCCGCCAGTAGGCGCGGGCGAAATCTTCGAGTTCTTCGTTTTGTTCGAGCGTAATCAGTTGTCCGTCATCGGTCAATCCTTCGGCTAAACAAAGGGCCGAATAGCCAGTATACGTGCCAATTTCCAGCACACGCCGGGGGCGAATCATCCAGGAAATCATCGACAGAAACCGCCCCTGCAACTGCCCCGACAACATGCGGGGGGCTATCACCTGAGCGCGGGTATTGCGGTTAAGCCGGGCCAGCAGATCACTTTCGGGCGAGGTGTGCGCTTCGGCGTAGGCGGTAAGATCGGGCGGTAAAAAATCCATTCGGCAATCCTGACGTATGTTCCGAAACAAAAAACGAACGTCGATGGGCTGGTTTGAGTAAAAGTAATGGTTTTTACTTTATTCTTCAAACGCCAGTTCTCGTAGCATATTGAATGAAACATACTGCAAGGCTCGTTCGTGCGTACAGGAGAGCAATACCGGCGGGGCCACGCCTGCGTCGTAGGCTTCGCGCCAGCGCAGGGCACACAGGCACCAGCGGTCGCCGGGTTTCAGACCCGGAAACTGATAGTCGGGCCGGGGTGTGCTGAGGTCATTGCCCCGGCTGCGGGTGAACGTCAGAAAGGATTCGGTCATGATGGCGCAAACCACGTGCCGACCCAGATCCTGTTCGTCGGTTCGGCAAAAGCCATCGCGGTAGAAGCCGGTCAGGGGATTGGTGCAACAGCAGGTGAGGTCGTTGCCGAGTACGTTTTTGGGCATAGTTGGTAAAAATAATAACGCAGAGATGCGCAGAGAAATACGAAGGTACACAGAGACGGACGAGTCACTGCTTATTTTTCGTATCAATCACAATCGTTACGGGGCCGTCGTTGAGAAGGGAAACTTTCATATCGGCACCAAATTCGCCGGTCTGGATGGGCTGGCCGAGGTCGGCGGAAAGCTGGGCAATCGTAGCTTCGTAGAGCGGAATGGCCACGTCGGGCCGGGCGGCTTCGGTAAAACCGGGTCGGTTGCCTTTCTTAGTACTCGCGTGTAGCGTGAACTGGCTGATAAGCAGAATATTACCACCAACGGCGGCTAAGTCGAGGTTCATCTTCCCGTCGGCGTCGTTAAAAATACGCATCCCGACAATCTTCTTACTAAGCCACTCGACGTCTTCGCGGGTGTCGGTATGGGTAATCCCCAGCAGCACCAGAAACCCTAACCCGATTTCTCCTTTTACAACGTCGTCGATAGTGACGGAGGCTTGGGTAACACGTTGAATTACAGCGATCATATTGTCCTGAACTTTGATTCGTCGGATTCTCCTGACCGACCCTGATTTTTGTTGATTTTGTTGCCGAAGGCAACGCTTAAAAATCAGGGTCGGTCAGAAGAATCCGACGAATCAAAGTTTATATTTTCGATTGATAACGCGTTTATGCTCCAGACTTCTCGCGCCGAAATTTATAAGTAAACCGACTTCAGAATGATAGGCTTCCAGGTAATTTATAGCCTGCGCCAAATGAATATCTTCTAATTGACTAACCGCTTTTAACTCAACACAAAGTACATTTTCGATCAAAAAATCGACGCGCCGTGTTCCTACGGATTGTCCCCTGTAGAAAATTGGCATTTCCACTTCACGCTGAAATGAGATGCCTGCTTCGTGCAGTTCGATAGCTAACGCTCGTTGATAAATGACTTCCTGAAAGCCGTTGCCTAAGCGTCGGTGTACTTCCATTGCACAGCCGTTTACACGCCAGGTCAACTCTGAATATTTGTAACGGTCGTCTATCATTGACTGTGATTTGTCGGATTCGGCTGACTGACTTTGATTTTTCTTGTTTTTTGTTGCCGAAGGCAATGATTTGAAGATAATCAAAGCCAGTCAGTATAGTCTGACGAATCACAGTTTGGAAAGTAATGCATTTGATAAAAATCATGGCCGGTCAGCCGAATCCGACGAATCACAGTCATACCTCCGCCAGCAGCAACTGGGCAATCAGAAAATACACGCCGATGCCGATGAGGTCGTTGGCAGTGGTAATAAACGGCCCCGATGCTACTGCCGGATTGATGCCAATGCGGTTGAGTACCAGGGGGGTAACTGTACCCATGAACGAAGCCAGCAACACTACCGACAGGAGCGACATGGCTACGACAAAAAACAGACGCGGCTCGCCGATCAGGAAGGTATAGGCACCGGCAATTAGCCCCACTACCAGGCCGTTGATGATGGCTACCAGCAGCGTGCGCAGCAGCCGCTTCGCCAATGTCATGTTTAAACCCGACGTGTCGGACAGACTCTGCAGGATCAATGACGATGTTTGAATACCGACATTGCCGCCTGTTGACCCGATAATTGGAATGAAAGCCGCCAGAGCCGCAATCTTGCCCAGCTCGCTCTGAAAGCCATTGATAACCGTGGCAGCCATCAAACTGCCGATAGCCCCCGCAATCAGCCACGGTAACTGTACTTTCGACCGCTGCCAGACACTATCGTCTTCTTCAATCTCACCCGACAAACCCGAAATGACCTGAATGTCTTCTTCTGCCTGTTCGGCAATTACGTCAACGACATCGTCAATCGTAATCCGACCCAGCAGCCGCTGTTGAACATTCACGACCGGAATGGCGTCGAGATCATACTTTCGCATTACCTCAGCTACCTCATCGACCGGGCGGTAGGTTTCAACATAAACAACGTCTTCGTCGTAGATGTCGGCGATTTTAGCCGTTTTTCGGGCCAGCACAATTTTTTTCAGCGACACCAGACCCAGCAGCTTGCCCACGTCATCGACCACGTAAACGGCATAAACATTCGCCACGTCTTCGGCCTGTTGCCGAATTTCCTCGATGCAGGCATTGACCGTCAGGTTGACGTTGATTTTAATTAACTCCTTCTGCATCAGGCTGCCCGCTACGCCGTCTTCGTAGTGAAGCAGGTCGAGAATGAAGCGGGCCTGTTCGCGGTCTTCGAGCAGGCCAATCACTTCTTCGCGCACCTGAATAGGTTGTTCGTTCAGCAAATCAACGGCATCGTCGGAGTCCATCAGGTTGATGAACGGCGCGAGTTCTTCCGACGTAAACGTTTTAATCAGGTTAACCCGGTCGGTTGAGTCAAGATTGGCAAGAATCTCAGCACCTACCTCTTTATCGAGCAAACTGAGCAGGTAGTGAGCGGGTTCTGGTTCCAGCTCATACAGAATCCCCGAAATATCGGCTGGGTAAAGCTCATCCATTTCAGCCCGCAACAACGCATCGTCGCCCGCGTCGATAGCCGAGAGGATGTGGTTAAGGTAGTCCTGGGTGAGTTCGAAGGTCATGGATAAGTGAAAAGTGAATAGTTAAAAATGAAGAATGATTATTTTTCATTTTTCACTGTTCATTAGGCGCGTTAGCGCGATAAACTCGGCCACGCTTAATTGTTCGGCCCGTTGGCTCATGAAAGGGCTGTTGAGAGCGGCTTCGGGTGGGTTTAGTGGTTTGAGGGCATTGCGAAGGGTTTTGCGCCGTTGCCCAAACCCGTGTTTCACCACCTGGGTAAACTTACGCTCGTCGCAGCCGAGGTCGGTAACAGTATTGCGCCGGAGCGAAATCACACCCGAAAATACTTTTGGCGGGGGGGTAAACACACCCGGCTCCACTGTAAATTCGTACCTGATGTCGTACCACGCCTGCAAGAGTACACTCAGGATGCCGTAATCTTTGTTGCCCGGCCCCGACGCTATTCGCTCGGCCACTTCGCGCTGAAACATACCAACAACTTCGGGGACTCGGTCGCGGAGGTCCAACGCCCGGAACAGAATTTGGGTTGAGATATTGTATGGAAAGTTACCGATAATGGCAAACGGGCGCGTATCGCCGGGCTGCTTGGCCGGCAGTAGGTCGGGTTTAATGTTCAGAAAGTCAGACGGGAGAATACGCCCGTCGAGTGCTGGAAAGTGTTTTTTCAGGTAATCGACCGATTCGCGGTCAATTTCGATAACGTGCGTCTCGAACTGTGGTTTCTGCAACAGAAACTGCGTCAGTACGCCCATGCCTGGCCCAATTTCAAGCACTTGCCGATAGCCGCCGTGGCCCGTAAGTAGATCGGCGATGCGCTGGGCGATGCTGAGGTCGTTGAGGAAATGCTGACCAAGTTCTTTTTTCGGCTTTACTAACATGACGCGGGTGGGCAGTTTTAATCGCAAATGTACGGGGCAAAGCCGGAAAGTAGTTGCCTCTGCAACGGGCTAAAACACGGTTTATAGGTATAAATGAAAAGCTATGAAACGTTTCGATAAGCGTACTGATTACGTATGCAGATCTTCTTATAAAAAAACAGATGAAAGACAGTTTGGTCGAACAAAAAACGTTTTTAATAAATGAAACAGAGATTGCGTTGGTGAAAATATGATAAATCGAACAATACGTTTAACAATTCAGGTATTTCTATTTAGATTGGAGATTTTGCTATTTATTGGACTTCTTTTTGATGGCCAACAAATAAACAAGCCCTCTTTTGAACACTTGCTACTATAATCATGGAAACGCTCCCACTAAGCCCTGTTACAACCACTACTTCATCTGCACTTTACTTACCACAAGTTCACCCGTTAATTAGCGGCAAATGGCGATTGTCTTTGATCTATTCGCTTCGTGGTGGTACGTTGCGCTACGGTGAAATTCGCCGTATGCATCCACAAATCAGCGAAAAAGTACTGGTTTATGAATTGAAAGATCTGACGGAATTAGGAGCAGTTGAGCGAATTGCATACCGGAGCATGCCGCCACGGGTCGATTATAAACTCACACCAAAAGGTCAGCTTGTGCTCCAATTGATTGGTCATCTGCAACAAACCGAACAGGCCATGCAGGTTGGCTAACTAACAGCAGCTACCTCATGCCTTCAGGGCTGGGGTAGCTGCTGTTAGTTAGCCAACCCGCAACTCATTTTAATTCAGCGTTGCCGAACAACACCGAAAAAGCTTTGCACCAGATCAGTACGAACCGTTGCCGGGTTGGGTCGGCAGCCGCTGGTAATTCCACAAAAAAGTTGCCGGTGGCGTTTAGTTTGCTGACTTCGATAAAGTTGCGTACCCCTGTTGTCTCGGCCAGGTAAATACGCAGATCGGGGCCACCATCTGTCTTGAAGTTGGTGAATACAAGTGTGCGTTTGCCTGCTTTTTCGTACAGGCTCACGGTGCCGCTCGTGGGGTGAACATTGCTCATAAACGGCCCCTGCGCCAGCAGTGTCTGCCCCGATGCGTCGAACGTCTGAGTTGGATTTGTTGGATTTACGGGTGCCTGCACCGTGCCTATGGGCGCGATTTCTTGGGTTTGTTCAGACCGGCATCCAGACACAGCGAGCAGCGTTAGCAGCGAGAGAAACGGAAGAAGCGTTTTCATTGGTTTGTTGATAAGAAGGGTTTACCACTTAAAAAATAATCCGGTATTATACGACCGAGAGAACGGCACATTCTCCCCGGCCACGGCCCCAATCGCGCTGGCATTGATACCCAGCCGGTTCGGTATAAGCTCGAACGAAGCCTTGATGCCCGTTCCCAAAAAAAGCTGATCGTTCAGATACGCAGCGGTAAACTGATAGGCTTCGGAGTTGGCAAACCGCCCGTTGCGGGTAGACAATCGGAAATCGAGCGTTCCGGCTACCCATAGGCGCGGATGTAACCGATAACCCAGCTCACCAGCCAATTTCAGGAAGTTGCTATACTCCTGTGTCATCAGACCGTAACCTGCTTCAGCATAATAGTAGGTTCGATTACCACTCGAACCGAGCGAGAGATAGGGCAGCACGGTCCAGCCTTCGTAGCCGGTGCGCAACCCCAGCCGGTCGTTGTTGACAAACGTATTTGCCAGTACGTCGACGCCCGCACTTAGTTTGACGTTGCCATCCAGCACGGCCCGCTTGACGCCCAGCCCGATATTGCCTACGCCCGATAGCGTTCCTGCCGGTACAGGATTGGCCGACGCGTTGGTACTTAGGCCGGTTCGCAGGATTTTGTATGGCAGCACAGCCCGTACTTCCCAACGCCGGGCAAAGCCATATTCGGCGTATAGTTGGAGCGTTACGTCGCTGGTGTTGCGGAAAACGGCCCGCTCGCTACCATCAGGCCCGAACACGGCGTTGTAATACAGCCCCGAAAATCCAACCTGTACAAACCCTTTCTGATAAGCGGGCACCCACGGTCCACCGGCACGGGATACACTGCAAAAAGCTAATAACGAGATGGTTGCGAGAAGGCGCATAAGTATTTTAGTTTAAATATTACCTTTCCTGTAGCGAGTGGCTTAAGTCGACCGCTACAGGAAGACGGGGCTATTTCCCATTCTTGATGGTCGGCCAGTTTTGGTTGGCCTTCTGGATGTTGCCCGCCCGGTCTTTGTCCCATTCAGTGCGTACTTTCTGGTTGTAATTCAGGTACAACTTACCATCGCTGACGGTCCAGGCGTCGGGTTCGGTTGGGGCTTTGTAGCCACGCGAGAGGCCAAAAGCGCAGTAACCGCCGTACTGTGGCACATATTTTTCAGGACTTTCTTTAAACGCATTGAGGTGTTGCTGACTGGCAAAATACCAGGTTGCATTCTGGTAGCGGTATGATAGCGACGAATCGCCGGGAACGGGTTTACCATCGGTAAAGTACGCTACCGGGTCATACCCGCGAATGGCTTTGCCATCTATCGAAAATACGGGCGGTTTCTGGCCGAAACTTGCTACCCCGATGAGCAGCAGAGCCAGGGTAAGTGTTTGTGAAAGAATCGTTTTCATTGCCTTCAAGTGTGTTAGTTAAACATTTAAGGAAAAAGGACTTTAATGCTCGTAGTTTAAATAGAGAATACTGTTACTAATGATTTGCGAAAAATTACCTTGTCATCCCCTGCCGAATAGAAGTCCCTGATTCTGGCCTCTTCGTGATATCCACATTTGCGATAAAATGTGCGTTGGTATTCAAAATCTGGCAGCCCTGAAGTTTCTACCAGCAATAAGCGCTCACCCCGATCTGTCAAAGTCTGCTCAACATGACGCATGATAGCGGCTCCTCTTCCTTTACCCTGCCAATTGGGGCCGACAGCAATCAGGTAAAGGTTCCAGGTTCCTTCGGTAAGCCGCTCGGGAGCATAGTAGGCGACCGCCACCGGTCGACCATCTTCTTCGTCTGTGAGCCAGAAGCTGGCACTTTCAGGATCATTGAAATAAGCAGACATCATCTCATCCAGCATGGATGAGGGAAAGAGACCAGTTGCATCAATAATGGATTTCAGTAGAGGTACATCATCAGATGTAGCGGGTCGAATCGTGGAATTATTCGTGGAATTATTCATGGATTTATTTTGGTACTGATTATTAGAAAAAACAAACGTTCTTCGGATCACCCTACGACCAAACCTGGACGATCAGTTGCCACACAGCCAAACCAATAAAGAAACTCCCCGTTAATCGATTCATCCATGGGCTGTTTAGGTAGGGTGTGATCCGGTGTCGCTGCCGGTTAGCCAAACGTACTACTCCAGCCAGCAAGCTAAACGCTCCAACGGCGGCTCCGACCGCAAACACCCATCGACTGCCCGGTTGGTCGGGAGGAACGAGCGGCTGATTACCAATGGTGGCCTGACTCATGTATAGCCAAACCGCCGACCAATACGGTAGTAATTGCGGATTGGTAGTGGCCAGTCCCAACCCGCGCCAGAACGGAAACAGTTGGTTCGTATTGGAGCCAGTTTCGGGCGTGATTGCTTGCGGACGCTGCCGTAACGAAGCCACGCCAATCAGCAACAGAACCGGCACCGACAGCAGTTGCAATGTCATATACCAAGCCGCCTGCGTGTCGAGTTGCGACAGGCCCTGAACGGCCAGTGCGCTGTAGCCTACTTCGGGTAGGCTGCCGCCCAATGCCAGCCACAAACCCGCACGCGGACTTCGGGTGAGCGTTGTTTGCGCTACAGCCACGTTCACCGCACCCGGATGCAGCGACCCTACAAAACTGATGAGACTAACGAGCAGAAACAGCGCAATCATGGCAAACCCAGCAGGTGTTTTTGATTACTCAAAGCTACCTGGTCTGACTTTGCCCAAATGTCGGCTGGCTTACATTATCGACCGATTTTGGGTAGAAAATGCAGGGAAGTCGGCCGATGGAAACACAATTTCCTGGCGGCTGTAGGTAAGTTTGCCCTCAGCTTCGAGTGCGTTGAGCGTTTGCGTGACGGTCTGGCGCGACGTGCAAACCAACTGAGCAATGTCCTGATGTGTCAGGTAGTTATTCACCACGATTGTCTGGCCCTGCGGTTGCCCTTCCTTTTCGGCCCATTCGTGCAGAAATTCGATGATCCGCTGCCGAACGTCTTTAAACACCAGATTGGCATAACGATTTTGTAACCGCTTGAATTTAAAGCCAATAAACTTGGAAAATTTCAGCGAGATAGTGGGGTCCTGCGCCAGCACGTTCTCGAAATCGGCCAGTGTGAAACTGCAAATCAGCACTTCCGATGAGATGGCCTGGGCGTACTCGGAGGTGCCATTCATGCCCGATAGCGACAACTCGCCGAAAATATCCCCTTTCTGAATAATGTCTTTGATAACCTCGCGCCCATCTGGGTCTGATTCTACTATTTTTATCATGCCTTTCTTGAGCAGATAAATGCGCTGAATCGGGTCGCTGGCAAAGTAGATAATCTCGTTCCGGCTGGCTCTTTTGTAGCGCGTAATGATGCACAAGTCCTTGATCTGGGCATTGTTGAGCGTTGAAAATAGCTTATGATCACGCAGATACCAGTACTGAATATCGGGAGCCATGCCGGTTGATGTTTAGGTAATTAAGTTACGGAAAAAAGCGCAATTCGGTTGCGTCGATTCTACCCAAAAAAATCAACGCCAAAACCGCATTCGCAGACAGTTCCATACTGCGCGCAGCGGTGCTGTTGGTATGCCCATTTGCCGCCGTTGCCGACTGATTTCATACAACAACCGCAAGTGCCAGGCAATGTCGGTATAAGCCCGGTGCAACGAATAGGCCGGATCGTACACATGGCCCGGCTCTGATGTTATGCCATTAATTTCCAGCACGCGAATATGCCGACCTGCCAGTAAATCGGCCACACTCGGCACCCGAATATCGAACCGTCCATAGTCGAAGCCGGGTATTGATTGGGCGATCTGATCGAAAATGTGGTCGAGTTCGGGCGAACGGAGGTAGTTGGCATTCAGGAACTTAGTGCCCCGGCAATGATTGCCAATGGGTTGTACCAGCACCGATTCTCCAGGGTTCGGAATCTGTTCGCCAAGCGTTGCCAAAACCGGCTTCAGTTCGGGCCAGGCCATCCGGGCGCGTTCGTTCTGTTGCAACAGGTGGCATACCGTAGAGCGGCCATCGCCCCACACGGTTAAAAATTCCTTCTTTACTACCGACGTTACACCCGATGCACTGCCGTTGGGCAGGCGGTAGTAGAACACGCCAAATTCAAGCGGTCCGGCCACAAACTCCTGCACTAAAAACGGCTCGTTACCATGTTCCAACAGCCATTCTGTCAGGGCTGCTTCTGACCGAATTACCCGAACGCCCGCACCCCGCTCTCCCACGTCGGGTTTGCACACAACGGGTAATGATAACGCATGTTCGGCCATTTCTGCCAACACCTGCCGGGTGGTGCTGATGGGGCTGATAAACAGCGTTTTAGGTAGAAAATCAGCCGGTACGTTATCTAAAATCGCGCTTTTCGATTCGCCGAATAAACCGCCGAGCGGAATGGCTGGATTAACCGCCGTGAAAAACGTCAGCGACCGCGCCCGAATGGCTAACCAGAGGTAATAAAACACCATTGGCGCGAAAAATACGTAAAACGGCCAGTACTCATACTGAAGCCATTTCGCCAGCCACAGCGGTCGCCGTATTGATAATGAAGGAGCTATGGTTTCGGACAAAGCAACGGGCCGGGCAGCGTTCATGATAGAATACGGAACGTAGTAGCGGTTTCGGTGAGCAGATCGCGGTAGTACAGCCGGTGTGCCTGTTCGGTATGTTCAACCGACGTGATGCTGACCGTTCGGATGCCGTTGGGTCGCTGCATGAGCAGGGCATTGGTTGGATCGCCATCGCCGGTTTGTTCATGAAACCGAACAATCGCTTCCTGGCTGTAGGCCGACTGTAGTTGGAGCCACTCGACAAACCACCGTTCGCGCTTCTGGCGAATGGCATAGGGATACAACGTAGCTGAACTCCACAGATATGGGCAAGCTGCGTTGAGAAGCTGGCGGTGCAATGTTGTGCCATCCCAGCGTAACTCGGTCAATGTCAGATTCGATGCGTAGGCAACAACGACAAGCGTGAACGGTTCCAGACCCACGAACGGGTAATGTAACGAAAAATCTACTTCGTTTTCGTAGCTGAAAAAAGCCGGAATCACCTGCCCCCGGCTGTGGCGGTATGGGGGCTGGTGGCGATGCGCGTCAAAAGCCCCGTTCAACAAACAAAGCGTGTATTGCTGCTCATCGGTGGCAATCCAAGTGCCACCCGCCAGCCCGTCTTTAGGATAAAAAACAGTGCGTCCGTTCAGGTTATATCGCCGGGGAAACAACGCCCGCTGCCGACTTGCCATCTCGTCGCGGTTCGATGTCAGAATAAAGCCCCCGGAAGCGGGTAGGGTAGGCGTCTGTGGGGCTGGTGTGGGCAGAAAGGAGACGGTACACATCAGGCAGTTTGTTTATGAATGAGCGTTGAATGGGCCACACCAAAATGTTGGGGTAACTGAATAGCCGGATGATAAAGCTGCACGCCAATACGTACCAAAGCCATATGGTGAACCGCATGTTCGATGTTGTAGACCAGTTCACGGCTCACGTTGGTTGGCACAAGCAGCACCGACTCGATGCCATAACTTTGCCGCAGCCGCAGGGGCTTCTCAGCATCCAGCTTGTTCAGCATACTTCGCAGGCGGTGCAGCGTTTGGCGGGCGTAGTCCAGGTTTTGCTCAAGCTGCCGGTCGCGTTGCCGGGCGTCGTAATCAACTTCGCCGGTTGCCAGCCCGGCGGTCAGGCACTGAAAAAACTCCAGCACGTGCCGAACATGCTGCCCCAGCGAACTGCCCGAAAACACGCTCAGTGGCTCGGCATAAGCGGGAGCGGGTAGTTGCTGCAACAGATCGTCGAGGTCGCTTAAAACGCCATCGACCCTATGCGCCAGTTGACTCATAAACGGTTCGGTTTTATCGGTACTAACAGCATAACCTGCCGCCAGTGAATAATCAGCAGCACAATAGCGGCTACGGCCACCGTAACGGCGTAAACGAATAACTGCCCGCCGTCGCCCTGCGATTCGATGCCCAGCACGGTCAGGTGTGCTCCGATAGCACCCACCATCAGCCCTAACGACAACCCCGCGCCCAGCACCGTTGTTACAGATTGGTAGCGACCGGGCCACAACAATAGCAGCGACGCAATCAACTCAAACGTTCCGGTGGCAAGCCGCCCCCAGGGTTCTACGCCAAGCGTCGAAAAAATATGGACCGATTCGGGAGCTGCTGTAAATTTAAAAAACAGCGTTTGTGCCATAATCACTGCGGCAACGAGTCGACAAATCCAACTGATAATCTGGTTCACTTTCATAGTGGTACGGGTTTCAGCGGTAAAATTTCAGCCAGTTTGCGTCGGCTTGCCGGGCCAGATTCGTCTCGTCCTTATTCCACTTGGGCAGGGTGTTGTTAAAGAGCCGGTTGTAAAAGAGATACAGCCGTCCGTTGGTAATTTTGTACGTTTCGGGGTCGATGTCTACTTTTTCGCCCGTTGCCCCCATCGCATACGCACACCACCCGCCATAAGCTGGCTCATAAGTTGCCGGACTCTTTTTAAAACGGTTGGCATTGGCCGCGTTGGCGAAGTGATAGGTAACGCCTTTGTAGGTAACGGCCATGTCGGCCCGGCCTTCGCGGGGTTTGCCGTCGAAATAACTGACCGGGTCGTAGCCGCTGATTGCCAGATTTTTAGCTAAGTTGAACTGAGTCTGCCGCTGTGCATTGGGCGATTGCGCCCGCGCCGACGACAAGCCGATGCCGATACACAGCAGAAGGAGGAAGTATGAGGGTTTCATTGTGCGATTTGTTTCGACAAAGGTTGCCCACGGCGTCTTCACCGAATGTCGGCAACCTGACAAAATCGCACAGAATCTGCACCTGATTGTGTGCTTATTTTTTCAGTCTTACGTACCGTTCAATATTCAGCCGATCTATGCCTGCGTCGGCCACTTTCTCGACGCCCTGCTGAATCAGGGTGTCATTTTTCAGCGTAAGCGTAAACTGAAACGTATTGCCTTCCCATTCCCGTTCGGTGCAATAGTCCAGGTGTTCCGTATACAAACTGTCGGTCAATGTGTAGCTGCCGCCCCCGGAGTTGTAGGCCGCCGATGGTCCTTTGCCTTTGGTCAGGTCGTGCTTCAAAAAAGCAAAGTGGGTGTCATTGATAATTTTGATGAACGACAGGTCTTTCGTGTAGTCCGTTACGGTCGTATCGCCTTTTTCGATGGTTGTTCCCGACAGCAGCCTCCAGGTGCCAACGATTGGGATAACCGCCTGGGTTTGCTCGTTGGTTTGCGTTTTGTCTCCGCACGATAACAGCACGGTGCTTAGTAGTAAAAGTCTGATAATCATGGTTATAGGGGAGAGGTGGTTCAAAAATCAATATCTGTCAACTCAAAATTAGCTTTGAGCGGGATAATACCACCTTCTTCGGCACCGGGGTGGTAGATGATGATTTCGGGTTGAATACCCTTCTGTACGTTGCCGATGTCGCGTTTGCGGTTGCCATTGGCGTCGAGAATAAGCCGGACCCGGTAGCGACCCGGACGCAGCCGTGCGAAGGTGTAGGTCGGTGTGCCATAAACCGAGCGCACAACCTGGTATTTTTCGTCCAGCAACTCAATCACGAAATTCCGGTCGGGGCGATTGACGCGGCCAGAAATCAGGCCGAAACTTTCTTCATCGGCAATGCGGTACTTAACCGAGTAACGCGATGAAGTATCGCCCTGTACGCTGATAAACGCGCCTTTCTGGAGCCGAAACAGCAGCGTATCGCGTAGCTCCGTTTTACGTTTAAACATCAGCCGCGAGTAGTTGTTACTCCACCGGAAATCGCTGGCTGTCAGTTTAAACGGTTTCGTGCTGTCGGGGCCAATCACGATCAGATTCGTATCGACGCGGAATACAGGTTTGCTGAACGTGAGCGTAAAATCGAGGTTATTGTCAATGGGTTCGCTGGCAGTGGGCGCAACCTGCACGGTGAGCGGCTTACGGTCTTTGGCGCGGGTTTTCAGGGGCGAAAAATAGACCCGTTCTTTCAATTCGGTCACATTCCCGACCGAGTCTTCGGCGGCCACCGTGATGTTGATGGTATCGCCCGCAGCCCGGTTGGCAGGCCGAAACAGCCGAATCATTTTTGGCGATTCGAGAAACGACACCAATGTATCGCCGGGTTTATTGAATTTGATCCGGTAATCGGCAATGCCGCTGCTGAGTTCAAGGCCCAGCGTTTCGTCGGTGCGTTCGCGTCGGCTGACACGCGGCTTGCCATAACCCCGAAAAGCAATCAGATTAATATCGGTGTAGTTGCGGTTCAGGTTCAGCACCGAATCGCGAAACCCGACGCGCTCGCCGGGGGTGTTGTTCACTAAATTCAGGTCTTTATCATCGAAGCCATACACTTTAAAACGACCCGCTTTCACATTTTCGATGCGGAAGTTACCGTTGCTGTCGGTGCGGGCGTAGTAGGCCGGGCGTTTTCGGTTGATGGGCAGCGTATCGTTTTCACCGAACAGCCCCACGACAAAGCCCAGAATAGGCGTTCGGGTTTCGTCATCGACCACGTTCCCGCTCAGATACAGCGAATCGATGACCGGGCCGGTGCTGAATACAATCTTGCTGTCGGTGGTCACGTTGCGCTCCGTAACGTCTTTGATACCATCTGAGAAGTTAATGGTGTAGGTCGTATTTTTTTGCAGGGGCCGGTCGAAATTCAGCCGCAGGCCGGTTGGCAGGGCGCGTACCGAATACGTGTTGCTGTCCTGGGGCGTAATGGTGATTTTCTGCTGGATATTTTCCGTGCTTACATACTCGTTGTATTCGAGCGTAACGGTTTTGCCTGCGTAGTTCAACTGGCGCAGTTTCGGAATGCTGCTGACCAATTTGGGTGCGATGGTATCTTTTTTACCACCCGGCGGCTGGGCCACCTGCGCACAGTTCTGCAACAGAATTGGAAGAGAAACCAGAAGCGCAAAAACAATAAGAAGTCGGAACGGCATACGCGTGTAGTGCCGAAGCTCCAGCTTCGGCCATGCAATCCTAATCTACCTGCCAAAGCTGGAGCTTCGGCACCACATACTACAAAGGTAAACGACGAACTCGCTATTCGTGGATGTTAACGAATGTTAAAGCCGGTAAATCGGGCCGTTCGTCAATTTTATAGGCCGATATATCAAACCGGGGCCTTACTTTCGTTTTTCATACCAGTACACGCACGGTCGCTGTGCCAAAAGCTCCACAACCACTACGTCGATTATGAAGCAAACGTTTCTCGTTGCCCTTGCTTTTAGCCTGTCAACGCTTTTTTTTCAGTGCGGTTCCGACCGAAAACGCGAACGAACCGCCGATAAACCCGCTGCTTCGACTGTCGAAAAAGCCCCGACGCTTGGCGAACTGCATTTTTTTCTGGAAACGTCGGCCAGTATGGGCGGCTACCTGAAAGGGGCTACCGAGTTCAAAAACATCGTGGCTGATTTCGTCACGAAAGCCAATCAAATTAAACCGCTGTCGCTACACACCATCTCGGCAGGCAAACCGCAACCACTCAACAGCGACATAAACCAGTTTGTGGCGCAATTGGCAACTACGCCGTTGGCTACTGGCAAAAGTTCGGAACTGCACCAGATTTTCAGACAGGTAGGCGAGACCGCAGCGGGTAATAACGTCGCTATTTTTGTGTCGGACTGCATTCTGTCGTTTCCCGACGCCGACATTCGGCGCGACCCGGAAGTGAATCGCAACAACGCAGCCAGTACGCTCAAGAATAATATGTACGACCAGTTTGCCCGGTTCAATAAACAAGGCATCGGGGCTACGGTTTATGCGTACACGTCGGCTTTCAACGGTACGTATTACACCTACCAGAACCAGAAGCAAAAGCTCGTGGGCGAACAGCGGCCTTTCTACATTTGGGTGATTGGCAAACAGGCGTTGCTGGCCGACGTGAACCGGCAGTTGAGCGACCTGCTGTCAACCCAACCTACCAAACGGCTCGATTTCGGCGCGGTTAATCCGCTCAAAACCTATGATTTGTTTTTCTCGCTGAATAAAAAAGGCGACTGGCGGGCCGTGCGTGGTAACGTTGCCGAAATTAAAACAGGCCGCAAAGCCGATCCGGTCGAATTTGCCGTTGGCCTGACCTTAGATAAACTACCTGCGTATGCACAGGCAGAAAACTACATCCGGCAGAACCTGAAAACATCGGCTACCAATGGCGGGGTGAAGCTGGTAAACGTACAACGCCGGAACGCTGTGAAGACCGACCGTTTGAGCGACCGTGAACAGAAATTGCTCAGTCAGCATTCGCATGTGCTGACATTCCGGGTTGAACAATTGTTCGATAATGAAGCCGACGTGACTCTGTCGCTACCTGCCCGTACTGATATGTGGTACGCTGATTGGTCTACGTCGGACGACCGCACCCCCGCTGGTCGGCGCAACAAAACGTTTGCATTCAATGAACTGATGACCGGGGTTCGCGAAGCCTACCAGTCGGGCAACAATGAGTATATTAACCTGAAATTTAAATTGATAAAGGATTAAGCCAGATTCCCATTTCTCATGTTCACTACCCTGTACGAACTTTTTCTGGGTCAGAATAACGACCCCATTTACGTTGACGAAATTTTTACGCCCGTTGGCACCATCACGCTTTTGGTGGCGTTGATACTGGCTCTTGTTTTTTACCTCGGCTTAGGTCGCTGGCGGTCGGTGTTTCATCGGGTGCCGCATTGGGTCATCACGCTGGTAGTGCTGTTGATTTTTGCCTTTGCCTATGCTATTTGGTACGCCCTTGATCGCACCGGAGCCGACGATACCGACAGCTATATGACAGGGTTCGGCGGTATCAACGCGCTCTATGCCGCTATTGAGTTTTTTGTTTTTTCCATTGCGCTCAAACGATTTTCCATCTTTGCCCGGCGGACGCCGTTTTGATTGTAATTGACGTGAAGCTGTTCGGGACGTATGTCCCGAACCCAATAACAGCGGATATTTATCCGCCCAAACAAGTAATCTATGCGGACGAATGTCCGCTGTTAACTGATTCGGGATTTATATCCCGAATAGCAACTATGAAACTATTCGTATTTGGCATTGGCGGCACGGGGGCGCGTGTGCTGCGTTCGCTAACGATGCTGCTGGCGGCTGGCGCGAAAACTCCCGCCGACCTGACTATCGTACCTATTCTGCTCGACATGGACATGCAGAACGGCGACACCGACCGTACACTGCGAGCCGTTGAACTCTATCGAACCATCCGCAAAGGGGCCTATCGCGATACGGCTCAGACCGGACAGGCCGGGCAAAGCGGGCAGGCCGAACGTCGGACGTTTTTTGCTACGCCCCTGCAACCCCTCGGCACGCTCCAGGCCGATAATGCGCAGGAAAAAATCGGCGACTCTGTGCTGCCTAAACTGACTGAACATCAGGGGACGTTTGAAGAATTTTTGAACGTGAGCAGCATGGACGACATCGACCGCGAATTTCTGAAACTGCTGTACGATAACTCGGCCAAGCCCACCAGTGCCGAACTGAAACTGAACCTGTCGGTCGGTTTTAAAGGCAATCCGAACATTGGCAGTGTGGTGTTTAACTCACTCGAAGATTCGGCGGTGTATAAATACTTTACCGGCGCATTCAACGATGCCACCGACCGGGTATTTATCGTCAGTTCTATTTTCGGCGGCACTGGCTCGTCGGGTTTTCCGCAGTTAGTAAAGTTATTGCAGCACCCCAGCCAGAAAATGCCCATTCGCACGGCTAAAAAAGGAGCCGTGACCGTAATGCCCTATTTCGCGCTTGAAGAAAATAGCCAGAGTTCGATAGATCAGGACCGCTTTCTGTCGAAAACCAAAGCGGCTTTATCGTACTACCAGCAGCAAATCAGTCTCGACGCGCTCTATTACATTGGCGATCAGCAGGGGGCAAAACTGTACCCGAACGTGGAGGGCGGAGCCAAGCAAACCAACAGCGCGCATGTTGTGGAAATGCTGGCCGCTGAAGCCGTTCTGGATTTTGCCCGCAAGCCCGCCGACGAACTTTCGGACAACAAACGGTACTACGAGTATGGGCTGAAACGCAATGACCGCCGGCTCGACCTGCCGCATTTCTACGAACCGACCTACCAAAATATGCTGGAGCCGCTGATGCGGTTTGTCTACGCGACCAAGTTCGTGCTCGACTTCGTGCCCGGCAATCTGCGCGAAGCCTTCGCCAAAAACCTGAATCTGGCGCAGGAACTGAATACCAGTACGTTCTACGTCTCGCTGACTAACTTTATGGCAAACCACTTTAAGCCGTGGTTGCAGGAAATGGCCGACAACGACCGGGCCTTTCATGCCTTCGATCTGAATGCCAATTTCAACGCGCTGGTTCGCTCGAAGCAAATCGAAACCGGCTTCTTTAGCAAAGGTATCAGCGATGGTTTTTTGCTCGATGCCGCCGGAAAAACCGAAAATAGTATGCAGGCTACGTTTCCGCAGTCTGAAGCGCGGTTCATGCAAATGCTCATCGACGTAGCCGACAAATGCCGCGAAAAGCTCGGCACTGTCAGCCGCGAATTAACAAACTAAAGGGGAACACAGATTGAACGGATGCGACAGATTCACACAGATTATTGGTAGGTCAACTAAACAGCAAGCTGGGTGGCCGTTGCCATACGGCTTGTACCAAAAAATCTGTGTCAATTCGTAGTATCCGTTCAATCTGTGTTCCAATTCCCTTTCCCATATGCCACATATACTTCGCATCGACAACGACCCCAACGTTAGTCAGCAAAATCATCAGGGCTGGACCGGCACCCAAAGCGGGCTGACCGGTAGCCGTATCGAACACATTAAAGATACGTTATCGGGCGGCAGCATTGCGGCCAAAGCCGGTACGTCGATTCCATCGCCGTTTGCGCGGCTGTATTTGTTCGACACGGCCTTTCGGCTGGTAAAAAACGACGCAAACCCGCGCGAACTGACACTGTACCACGTGCTGGTGTCGCACGCGCTCGACATGCTCGAACTGCTGTTTCAGGCGGGCAATAGTCCCGACCTGACTTACCGCGTCTGGAACCGGACCGAACGATTAAGTGCGCTAAACCAGAAAAACGGCACGCCCACGGCGTCAGGTGCGCTCGTGCAGCGGCATTCGCATCAGATTCTGGCGAAAGCCCTCGAACTCGACCTCCGGGGCGATCTGGCAAATCTGTACCAGTTTACACTTATCTACTACAAAGGTGCCCTGCTGGGCGGCACCTCGCCCCTGACGCTGGTATTTACCTCGCCCAACTGGGAACAGGAACGGCAGAACAAATACATCGAGTCGCCCCGCAGTACCAACGGGCGGGTGTTGTTTCAGAACGAATACGTATCGCTGGCCGAACGCGACGAAGCTTTTGTGACCTACCTGCGCCGGTTATACGATGGAGCCGGTAATCAGTTGCTGGGTGGTTTCAAAGAGTACCTGTACAAAGTATTTTTCGATAGCCCGGTGCCGCTGCCGATAACGCCCAATACTACGCTCGATAGTTTTGAGCCGATTCAGATTGGGGGCGAAAGCAACTCCGTCTTGCAGGTGTTGCCGGGGCTGGCCCTCTACAAAGTTCGAGAAGCCGATTTGCTACAGGATATTGAGCAGGGCAGCGACTTCGTGATGGAGCCAACGGCAACCCACTACCAGCGCGAAACACGGCACGGTGCCCCAACGGGCGTTCGCAAACCGCTGGCCGTAGCGTCACGCATGGAAGTGAGTGGTCGGTACGTTAAAAATACGCCCTGGAACCCGCAAACGGTGGTCATGCGCTCGTCGCTGAACAACCTTGCCGAGGGAGGGCTGCTGGCCGACCGTTACCTGCCGGGAGTCGACAACGTGAAATACCCGTTTGTGACGACCGACGATTTTCTGGAGGACTTCCTGATTCGGATGCCGTTCAAGATTAACAATGCCCGATTCCTGACGGGCGTGCCGGGCGATACCGACGTGCTGCTGCCGATACGGAAAGAGTACTTCAATTTCTTCACCACCGACGACCTGAAACGGCAACTGAGCATCCGCGAAGAAAGCCGGGGCATGGATCGGGTGCTGATTGTTGCGCTACGGATTCCGATTCGGAATAACCGCAGCGTCGATTTTCGCAAAGAATACAACCTCGGCAAGCCCGAAACGGTGATTGATTTCCGGGCGGGGCTGGCGTTTTTCCCATTCTATCGCATCACCGTGCCCGAACCCGACTGGCAGCGACTCAACCAGTATACCGTTATGCTGGCCGACTGGAGCGACTACGAAACGGGTTTCCAGCCTGCTACCTCGCTGCGTTTTTTCCAGATTCCGAACGTGGTGAATAACCAGCCGGTTGGGGTCAATACGCCGGAAGTGCGTTCGCCGAAGTCAGAACAGCCCGCGTCGTATTATTACAAGGTGGCGCAACCGTTCGATCTGGCTGAGGTGCGGCTGGAGCGCAATGGCATTCCGTATCGCGGGCTGGTGTTGCCGCAGTTTACGCTTATCGACCAGAAAGGCTATAAGCCCTTCACGTTCGCTATCGACTTCGGCACTTCCAACACGCACATTGCCTATACCGATGCCGTAGCGGGCGGGGTCGATCCAAAAGCACTGACCATCAGCGACGACCGGGTAAATCTCGACAAAGACGAGTTGCAGATGGTGATGCTCAACAAACCGTATGATGGTACCGACAAAACCACCTACGAGCGGTATCGGTTGCCGGTAAGTTTCGGCAAAATTACGCCGATGGAACCCCTCATCCGGCGCGAATTTATACCGCCTATCATCGGCAAAGAATTTGGTTCGCCGTTTGCTTTCCCGCTTCGCACCACGGTTTACGAAAAAAGCGGTTTCACCGATAGCCGCGATAACTTGTTCAGCAAGGTCAATCTCGGCTTTAACATCGACCTTGAAAGTGGCAACACGGGCGTAAACCACTATGTAACGAACCTGAAATGGCTGTTTGAAAACCAGCCCGCCGATACGTTGAACCGGCCCCGTGTTCGGGCATTTTTCGAGACGTTGCTGCTATTGATTCGTAACAAAATCGTGCTGAATCAGGGCGATATATCAAAGGCGGGCGTAGTCTGGCTGGCTCCGTCGAGTATGCGGGCCATGACCGAAGAAAGTCTGGTGCAGGAGTTGAAACAGGCATTCGAGAATGTGTTCGGTCATACGCGCAACTTCCGCGACATACCCGTACCGGAGTCGCTGGCTCCCTATTATTACCTGGTAAAACAGGGCGTAAAATCGTTTGCCGATACAGTCAACGTAGACATTGGGGGTGGCACAACCGACATTATGCTGTTCATGCGGCAGCAGGACCGTTACCTCAACACGTCGTTCCGGTTTGCCGGATACGACATCTGGGGCGGTGGCCTGAACGAGCAGGGCTACCCGTCGCATCGCAAAGACAATGGCTTTGTCGAAAACTATAAGAAGTACCGCAAAACGCTGCAACAGGAGCAGGGGCTGGAGTTTGCCACGCTCGATACGTTCCTGAACACGCCCGAACTGACCGCCGAAGACATTGTCAGCCTGTTGTTTAAGTACAACGATCAGTTCAAGTTTGTGCAGTCGATTCAGGATGGCAAACCGGCCATGCGTCTGGTGCTGTACCTGCACTATGCGTCAATCGTGTATCATTTGGTACAGGTCATCGAATCGCACGGACTGGGGCTGCCGCGCTACCTGACCTTCACGGGGCGCGGGAGTCAGTACCTGAACATGCTGGGGTCGCTGCCCCGCCTGATTACGTTTACGAAGATGCTGTTCCGGTCTTATACAACGCTGCCGGTTCCGCCCGATTTTGAAGTATTGCTAACCAACAATCCGAAAGAAACGACCGCCAACGGGGCTGTTCTGTTCGAGAACTCAGGCAGTGAAAAATCGCAGTACGAACGTCGGGAAACCAGTTCGTACTGGGGGCAGCAACTCGACAAAAGCACGCCCTTCGAGTATCGCCGAACAACTATTGGCGAGGCCCGCGCCCAGAAAGATTTCCACGATTCGGTGCTGCTGAACGTGAAAAGCTTCCTGGAGAAAACACTGCTCGACCGCGACGTTGCCTATTTCCTGCGCGAATACAATATTCAGACGCCAGAGAAATACTACGAGTTTCTAACCGGCTCCGACGTTACGCGGGGCGGGCGCATCTACGATAGCTACATGCTGGCGCGGATGGGCATGGAACGCAGCCCGAATGAAGCTATTTCGGAAACGTTCTTCTTCCTGCCGCTCAAACACGCACTCTACGAACTGTCGAAATTTATCGCCGAAGGCTAAAGCCGCTCGGCGGCTGTCGGCGGCTGTTCAGGACTTATGTCCTGAACAACTTAACAGCGGACATTCGTCCGCGTAGTACCCAATGCGGATGAATATCCGCCATCAAAAAGGTCGGGACGTATGTCCCGACCAGCGTCCAGCTAAACCCGTTATGAGACAACCAACTATTTACGTTTTGGGGCTTGCCCTGCTGTTGACTGAATCCGTTGCGCTTGCCCAGACTGATTCGGCCCGGAATGCGCCCAACCCGACAGCTATCGGCATGATTCGGGCCACGCTCGAATTTCTGGCAACCGACGAAAAATCGTTCGGTAGGGTTCCTAACCCAATCTGTCAGCCCTGTAGTACCTACGAAGAGCTTACAGCCTTTGCGAAAAAGAACCGACTTCGGGGGGGCGACGAATTAGTTAACGATGCCCGTCGGGAGGCCCGGAACGCACTTCAAACGAACCCGGCCACGTTGCCCGCCACCTTACAGGCTTTTCTGCTCGACCGTGTTGCGGGTGGTACTAAAAGCAACCGAAAGCAACTGCCGACATTCGCGACGTTTCAGCAAAAGCTGAGCGCAGCCGCCGGAGGGCAACCTGCTGAAACAGAACCCATTGTTGCTGCCGACGACTCCGCACTAACCGACACTGCCAGCGCAGCTACCGACGAAACGCTAACCACTGAAGCAGAGCTTGAAACTGACCCTACTACCGCAAAACCATTGTCAATTATGCAGTACTTACCCCTGATTTTTTCGCTTATCAGTTTAGTTGGTGTTGTGCTGTTATGGATACGTAGTCAGAACAGGAGCGAACCCGTTAAACAGAGTTATGACGGCCAGATTGCCGCCCTGCAAGACCGCATAAAACGGCTGGAAGACGCAAACAGGCAGTTAAGAAACCAAACTGAGCCTCGGCCCGGCAACCCAACACCTCGACCACAACCCTCTGCTCAGTCGCAGCAAACACCGGTTCAGCCGCGTATGCCGATGGCTGAGTCAGAACCTACTTCGCCCGCTGCCGACGTTGTGCCACCGATAGTTAGTGCAACGCCACCGCCCGCGTCTTCCCCAATAGCTGGCCCAATGCCAAATAGCTTCCGCTCAACCCCATCGCTGTTATATGGGCGAACGGCTGATCTGGGCGACGGCTTCAGCAGCAGCGGCTTATCGGCCACTCCTGACCGCGACACCGTATTTGAGATTCATCGGCAGACCGATACGCAGGCCGTATTTCAGGTAAGCGATCAGCCCGACCTGCAACGGCTCGCCCTGTCGGACCCGTATTCGTATCTGAACGACACCTGTAGCTATCAGATGCAGCCCCGGCCCGGTAGCCGGATTCGGACGGAAAAGCCGGGTAAGCTATCTTTGCAAGGCGATAAATGGGCCATTGTTGAGAAAGCCCAGATTAGCTTTCTCAGCTAAGATATGCCACGCTTACTATGACGATTGACGAACTGCGCGAGTGGATTAAAGACGAAATTGTACTGCACGAAGGCGACGTGGCCGAGTGGGAATGGCGCAAAAAGGGCCTGACCACCGAAGCCAAAGCCATCGGTTTGTCAGATGCCGATTTCAGCCGGTTGGTCAATCAGGTAAGCTTGAGTGTTCAGCCCGATTTTGGTAAAATCAGCGTTGTTCGCGACAGTATTCTAACGCTGGCCCGGCAACGACGCGGCAAACTGACCCCCGCCGACGTAGAGACACTGGTAAAACAGGCCGAACCAGCGCGGCTGTCGCGGGCGTTTGTGGCTGATAAGTGGATACCGGCACTGGTCCAAACGCTGCCTGTTGAAACGGAGGCCGTAACGCCACCGCCCGTTGTTGAGAATGCTCCGATTGTTGAACCGGCAACAACGCCCGGCGAAACTGCCGAGAGTATGCGCCGGAAAGTCACGGATAGCTTAGACGATTTCAAAGGACGGATTCCCGCTCCAGCCATTCGGTCATTGTTTCGAACCATTAATTTCGACGAAGCCGAACTCGCCGTTGCCATCTGGAGTTACCTCCAAATCCATGAGTACGTTCCTGAGCGTGAACTCATTAGTGATTCGCTTCGTGAGAAGTTGGTGTCGACCGACTGGCGGGTTCGCCAGCCCGAACCAGAATTATCGCCCCTTCCCCGCGAACAAGACCTGCCACCACCGCCTGCACCCATCGTGCACACGTTTACAGCCACGCCCGGTCGGGTACGCAGCGGGCAGGACGTTCGGCTCGAGTGGGACGTGGCTAACCTGCTGGCTGTTACGGTCGATGACGTGGGCGAAGGGCTGAGTCCGCAAAACTGGGCGCGGGTCAACCCCCGAAAGACCACCGAGTATACCCTGTTCGACGCGCTGAACAACCCGCTCAGCACTGTGCGTGTAGAAGTGATCCCGAGTGACCGCAGCGGCTTATACGGTGTGCTGTTCGCGCTGGCCCTGCTGGCCCTGATTTATTTCTTCATACGCAATACAAACAATACGAGTCAGCAGCGGCAAACTGACCCGCCTGCTCGGGTAGAAAAGCGGGACGTGACTGAGCCGGCACAACCCCGAAAGAAGCAAAGAAGGCAGGAAACGGCGTCGGTGTCTACCGATGAAGCTTCGGATTACCGCACACAGCTACCAGCTCCGAAAAAGGAAATAGAGACCGACTACGACGAAATTCTGGACGATGCCGGGCAGTTTGGCGAACGCAAAGCCCGCAAAGGCAACCGCTGGGGCCTCTGGACCGACGATGGCTGGCTTATTCGACCCAAATACGACGACATTACCGAATTTCGCAACGGTCGGGCCACGGTCATCAACAATGGCAACGATTACCAGATCGACCCCGAAGGCAAGCGCATTCGGGAGTAAGGCCAAGTTATTACACAGAGATGCACAGAGGGTATACAGAGATAATATGATACTCAGCGAATCTCTGTGCTATAATTAAATCTTATTCGGCAACAGTTACCTGCAAGTTCTGAAACTTCACCGCCGTCTGGCCCGCAATGAAGCCAACGCCGTTGCCGCGAAACTTCCGAAAATCGTATGGACTGGTTTCAATTTCCTGATCGTTGAGGTAGAAATGTAGCTTCTCCTGTTCCTTTATAACGGTCAGTACGTTACGATCCATTTTGGCCGGGAAACCAATCGGTGTCTTCTTTCCGGGCATGTAGGCGGCAAAGGTGCTGCCGTCGCGCGTCGATTTGATAATTACCTCTTTCTGACCAGCCAGCATAAACTGAGTCAGATTATCAACGTCCTGCACGCCCAGTAGCAAGCCTCCTTCGGGCGATTCGCCCGGTGGGCTGCTCATCTCGACCGAAATCGTAAACGATTGGGCCTTGTTGAGGTCCATGCTGGCGGGCAGATCAACATAGCAGCGGCCTACACTCTGGATGGCTTCGGCGGTTCGGCGGATGTAGAAACTGCTGCGGGCAATCTCAAATTCGTATCCCTTGCGTTTGCCCTGCAACCACCGATGCTTGTTGTTCGTAAAGTTGTCGGTAAACGTGAGTGCAGCAGTTTTTTTAGCTGGAGCTTTCGTTGTAACGGTTTCCTCTGTGCTGGACTTCGAAGTGGGCTTTGCGGCAACGGCTTCGGCTGTTTTGGCTACCGGTTTCGTGGTGGCAGCTTCTTTATTTTTTGGTCCGGTTATATCGGCAACCGGGGCTGGCTCGGTGGCTGGTGGTTGCGGCTTCGGCGAAACCGGCGCGGGTGTGTTTGTTGCCACGGTCGGTTGATCTGACGAACGCAGGGGTGTAGCCTTAAAGACAACTTTTTGCCACTCACTCGATGCCGAATACAGCGTTGGTTTGGGCTGACGCCTGGCCGACGATTGCCCAAAAGCACTGATCGCCAGACCACAAAATAGTATGAATAACGTGGAGCGCATAGCGTTTCTGGTTAAAACGAAAGAGAAATAACTGCCGTTGGCTGACCTGCCTGAATGCCGGGTCGCCAGGTAAGTGTTCGGGCACGTTGAGCCGCCTGTTGTTCGCGTTGGTTTGCCATTCCCCGGATAAATGTCAGCACCACGTCGGTGGCAGCTATCAGCATAGCTCCGCGTGTGGCTAAAAAATATCGATGGTGATGCGCGTTCGCTTGCTGATAAAAAGGTTCAGCGACTGCTGCGTTGCGTTGTTGTTGATAGAGTGCGTAGTCAGTTTGGGCTTTTTGGCGTTCCAGCAAGCCATAAGCTACCAACCCGTAGCAACTAATTGCCAGAACCGGGCGCAGGCCAATACGCGGTTTGGGCGTTTGCACAAATATGTTGCCAATGCCCGGAGCCACAGCCGAGAGCAGTGCCCAGGCCGGGCCAGTATAGCGTCGCTTTTGGGCGAGTGTGGTGTCGGGCTGAACAAGGGCCGGATTTGTTTCTACGTTGGGCGTTGCCGGTGCCGAAGCCGACCGACTGACCGGCGTTTCGGCGATGGGTTTGTCGGCCTGTTTTGTCTCGCGCGGGGCTTCATTGACAGCACGTTGCGGTGGTGTAGCGGCTGGAGTGGCTTCCGCCACGGGCTTTTCGGCTTTGGGCGAAGGCGTTGCTGTTCGCGATTCGGTAGCCGTTGGCGCGGGAGATTGTTGAACCGGACCTGCCGCAATAGCGGTTGGCTTGCGCGGGGGTTTATCCGCCAGTGGTGGCGTAAGCGCACCCGCCCGGAGCAGCACGTTTACCCGAATTTCTTCGTTTAGCGTAATACCGTTAGCTTGGGCGTCCCAGAGAATCCGGCGGTCAGAGCCGGCGTCGATGTTAGTGCCCCAATGGCCCGTTACAAACTCTGCCGCAGGCTTGATGGTCGAGCCGCGCCGACGGCTTTTTATGTCAAAATAGACCGAATCGCCGGGCCGGGTAGTGAGCAGGTCGTACCGAATCTCGATTTTTGACGAATCGATAACGCGAATTCGCACATTCTGAATTGGGTTCTTCCGATCCTGAGCCTGCGCGGTAGTTATCAGCAGAAAACCGATGAAGAGAGAAAAATAACGCATGGCGATTAGTTGCGGACAGTGATAATGCGAGACAGGGTAAACTTATCGTCGCACGAATTAACGAGCGTTAGCGTAACGGTATAGGTGCCGGGCTGGGCGTAATTGTACGTCACGCGTGACCCAACCCGATTTATGCCGCGTCCATCGCCGGGGTCCCAGCCAATGGCTCCAATGTCGCCCTGTGGATTTTCTACGAAGAACGTCACGTCGAGTCGGTCGATGGTTATGCCAATGTCTGCCGATGGTTTGGCACAGACCGGAAAATTCTTTCGGGTCAGGTCAAATGGTTCGCAGGCCGTCAGGCTGGTCAAAAGAAGGAAGTATAGAACGCACTGTCGCATATTCATAGATGGGAAACTTGACAAAGTAAGCGATACTTACGAAATTTTTCTACATTTAACAACCGGGTATTTCCCGATTTTCACCCCCACTGACCGACTAACGTCGATTAACCTATTGATTGTCATGATGCGCTGGTCCGCTAAAACAAAAGACGAATTAGTAGCCGAAATTCAGCGACTGCATACAGAGCGTAACGGAACTACCCGATCCGACGCCCTGCCCGCATTTGATGTTCGGCATACGCTCGATCAGCTTAACCTCGTGGGCGTAACCCTCGACCGCGACGGTACCCTCACCTACGTAAACCCGTACACCTACCGCGTTACGGCCTGGCAACCTGACGACATTCTGGGCCGCAACTTCTTCGATGTTTTCATTCCGGCTGCCGACCGCGCCCGGCTCGAACTCGATTTTGAGGAAGCTCTTGCCAAAGGCGGTTTCCCCGATCAGCGTGAAATCAGTTTGCTTACCCGCAGCGGAGCCAGCCGTAACGTTCAGATCAATTCGTTCATTGTCAACGCACCCACCGGGCAAACTGGTGTGTCTTCGTTTACAGTAGTAGGCGAAGACGTTACTAACAAACGGCGCGTGGCCTCGGCCCTGTCCAATACGAACGCGCAGTTGCAGGATTTGGTCGATAACACGTCCGACCTGATTCAACTGCTCACGCTCGACGGCAAATTTATCTTTGTAAACCGGGCCTGGCGCGATGTGCTGGGTTACGGCTCCGACGAAATTTCGGCCCTGAACCTGCGCGACGTACTGCACCCCGATTACGCGGATAGCACACTGGCCCTGCTCAAACGAATTCAACAGGGTGATAAATTGCCCTACGTTGAAACCGTTTTCAGAAGTAAAGCCGGTAAAACGCTGTTTTTGTCGGGCAGCGTAAACTGCCGGTTCGATAATGGTAAACCAACCGCTTTCCGCTGTATCCTTCATGATACTACCGGCAAAATTCGGGCCGAAAAATCGCAGAAGCTGTATTACAGTATTGCCAACTGGACTATCAACACGCCAAACCTCGATGAACTGTACCACAAGATTCACGAAGAACTTGGCAATATTATCGACGCCCGCAACTTCTTTATTGCCCTCTACGACTCCGGCAAAACATATTTGTCGTTTCCGTACTACGTCGATGAGTACTTCGGCGGTAACATGCGATTTACTAAACGAAAGTTAGGCAATGGCCTGACTGAGTACACTATTCGGGCTAATAAACCGCTGTTTCTGTACGAAAAAGATATTCGTCACTTAGCCGAGCAACATCAGATTGACTTATACGGCCAACTTCAGCCGCAGGTGATGCTGACGGCCCCGCTCCGTATTGGCGACGAGATTACGGGCATCATCGGCGTGAAATCATACGACGACGCGCAAACCTACGGCCCCCGCGACCTCGAATTGCTTGAGTTTATTTCGGGGCAGGTAGCCTTAGCCATTGCCCGAAAACAGGCCGAAGCTGCCCTCGATAAGCAGAATGCCCGCCTGAACGCCATGTTCGACAGCAGCACCTACCTGATCTGGTCGGTTAATAAAGCCCTGCAACTCACGTCGTTCAATAAAAATTACCTGCACTTAGTTGAAGAAAACGTTGGCGAAACGCCCCGGCTGTATGGTAACGCGCCCAACCTCGGCTGGCGCATGATTGGGCCGGAAGGACGCAAACTGCTCGAAGAAAAATACCGGCAGGCGTTTCGGGGTGTCCCGCAGAGTTTTGAACTCCGCATCGACGGCGAACGGCGCGACAACACCGAAGTATGGCTCGATTTTCAGCTAAACCCAATCCTGCTGTCGGGCGGCATCATCGAAGAAGTGTCGGGTATTGCCCGCGACATCACCATCCGCAAACGCGCCGAAATTGCTACCCGTCAAAGTGAAGAAAAATTCCGGGGTATTTTTGAAAACCTCCAGGATATCTACGCCCGCGTTGACCGCACAGGCCGCGTGACCATGATCAGCCCGTCGGTGTTCAAGCGTATGGGCTACACGCCCGATGAGGTGCTGGGGCAGGACGTGATGCAGTATTTTGTGGATAAGAGCGTGATTCGTAAGGCGATGCTCAAGCTCGTTCGGAACCACAGCCTGCGCAATTTTGAAGTTAGCATGCGCCGGAAAGACGGCTCCGAACGGCAGTTTATGTTCAATATGCTGCTCCTGCAGGACGAACACGGCCATTATTCGGTGGTGGCCGTGCTGGCCCGCGATATTACCGAACTGAAACGGCAGTCGGCAGAACTGGTAAAGGCAAAAGAAGAAGCCGAACGCTCGCTGAAGGTGAAAGAGCGGTTTCTGGCCAATATGAGCCATGAAATCCGCACGCCCATGAACGGCGTAATTGGTATGATCGACCTGCTGACCGACACGCAATTGGACGATGAGCAGCGCGGCTATGTAAAAACCATCAAACGGTCGTCGGAGACGCTGCTCAACATCCTGAATGACATTCTCGATTTGTCGAAAATTGAAGCGGGCAAAATGGCGTTACATGAGTCGCCGGTGGCGTTTGCCGAGATTTTCGAGAAACTCATTGCACTTTTCGGGCAACAGGCCAATTCCAAAAACAACCGCCTGACCTACCACCTCGGTCCCGACTTGCCGACGTTCGTAATTGCCGACCAAACCCGGCTGCTCCAGATTCTATCGAACCTGACCTCCAACGCCATCAAGTTTACCGAAAACGGTACGGTGCGGGTCGAAGCGTCGCTGATCAGCAAGCGCGGCAAGTTCAACCGCATCCGCGTGTCGGTTATTGATTCAGGCATTGGTATTTCGCCCGAAAATATTAACCTGCTGTTCAACTCATTCAGTCAGGTCGATGAATCGTCGCGGAAATCGTTTGGTGGTACGGGGCTGGGCTTAGCTATTTCCAAAGAACTGGCGCACCTGATGAAGGGCGAAGTGGGCGTTGAGTCGGAAGTAGGTAAGGGCAGTACGTTCTGGTTCACAATCGAACTAAAAGAAACGGCAATCAGCCCAACCCAGCAACACACCGAAGTGGCCGAAATCTCGCTCGCCAATTTCTTCAGTACGTACCACCCGCAGGTGCTGCTGGTCGACGACAACGCCGTGAACCGTAAAGTTGCCAGCGAGATTCTGCGTAAAGCGGGCTGCGTTGTGACTACCGCCGACAGTGGCCCCAATGCCATTGCGTGCTTCGCGCAGGGCACACCCTTCGACGTTATCTTTATGGACATTCAGATGCCCGATATGGACGGCGTGGAAACAACCCGCCACCTGCGCGAACAGTTTGGAAGTCAACTACCCGTTATTGTTGCCATGACAGCCTACTCAATGCGCGAAGACCGTGAACGGTTTATTAGTCAGGGACTTGACGATTACATTGCCAAGCCAATTCGCGCCCAGAGTCTGATTGCGAAAGTGAAGGAAATTGTGGACGTGAAGCTAAAGGCAGCGGGCGAAGGGCAGCAACAGACCCCGCCTAAGGCTACTCTTCAAACAGATTCATTGCTGCCGATTATTGACGAAAGTATTGTGCAGCAACTACGTGAGATTGGCGGGCAGGAATTGGTCGACAGCATCATGGAGGAGTTCGTAACCGAGGCTACCGACCTGGTGAAAGGAGCGGTTGATGCTTACGCGCTGGGCGATATTCCGACTGTGAAAAGCCACCTCCACACGCTCAAAGGCAGTGCAGGCACCATTGGTGTCGCCCGTGTTGCCGACATTGCCCGCGCGGCAGAAGGCAAACTAAAAGTCAACGATACCAGTGGCTTAGCCGACGCCTTGCAGGCATTGGAAAATGCGTTTGACGAATTTCTGAAGGCGCAGGACTGAAAAACGCGCCTTCAGAAATTTTCGCAGACCAGTTACTCCCGAACCGGGAACCTTTTTATCTGCTTCTCCAGGTCCTGAACAGCCTGTTGCAGTTCACGTTTGTCGGGTTCCACCAAGAGGAAGAACGGAGCAGAGCCATGTTGCCACGAAGGCTGAACATCAGGGCCGAGTTTAACGCGTAAACGATAATCGTTGGGTTTGTTTGATATGTTACTGAAACTCAGTGCAGGCTCAATAAAACTTAATTTTGGAGATAGCTCATGTCCAGCGTCTAAGGAGCGCATCCATTTGAGTAGCAGTTCTATTTCCCAGGTCGACAAAACAGGGGCAGTACGCACGCATTCACGATTTTGATAGCGAATCTTTAGGCTAACAATCAGCCAGTTGCGATCCATAAAGTAGGGCGAGTCGGAGCATTCATAATCAAGGATGGTCAACGCTAAAGCGCCGTTTGGGCCAGTGAGCAGCATAGAGAGGAAGATAAAAAGGTTACTGGAAACGGTATTGTGTAAGACGCAGGGACGTTGCCGTCCACCAATAATCGGTATCTAAAAAGTAGATTATTGGTTATAATAGCTACCTGATTATTTTTATAGGGATAGATGGGTAAAGTTAAGCGATTAAACAGATTTATGTGTTATCGGAATGTATTTTTTTGAGAATTATAACGGCATAATCCGGCGAAAGCCACACGGCTCCGTTCAGCAAAAAAATTGACTGCGTTGGCGCGGCAGAACGCTCTTTTTTTGTGTTTGCATATTTAACTGCTAATTTCACCACCCTAAACATTACACGACTCTCCAAGCCTTATGTCAGCTTCAAAACGCGTTTTGATTGCAGAAGATAGTTCCGTCATTCAGAACCTCGCCCGTAAAATTCTTGAGTTTCAGAATTACGATATTACGGCAGTCAAGAATGGCGAACAGGTGTTGCAAATTCTTGAAAAAGAAGACTTTAGTATTCTTTTATTAGATATTAACATGCCCGTTATGGACGGTATGGAGTGCGTTCGTCGGGTGCGGGCATTGCCTGATGCCGAGAAAGCGGGCGTGCCTATCGTGGCTATTACCGGTAACGCCAAGAACTATACGGAAGAAGAATTCAAAACAGCCGGCTTCAACGACGTGCTGGTGAAACCCCTGAATTTCGACCGCTTAGTTGAAGTCGTAAATCAGTTGACGGATAAGTGACAGAACGATTAAATGATTGAATGACAGAATGATTGAATTAGAGACCATTCAGCACGTCAATCATTCTGTCATTCAATCATTCAATATGATTATTACCCTGCTCGGAACCGGAACATCGTCGGGGGTGCCGCTGATTGGCTGCGATTGTGATGTATGCCGATCCGTTGATTACCGCGATAAACGCCTGCGTACCTCGGCTCACATTGCCGTTGGCGGGCGTAGTTTCGTGGTCGATACCGGCCCTGATTTCCGGCAGCAGGTATTACGGCTGAACCTACGGCAGCTCGACGCGGTGCTGTATACGCACGAACACAAAGACCATACGGCAGGTATGGATGAGGTGCGGGCGTATAACTTCCGGCAGCGACAGGATATTCCCGTATATGGTCGCCCGTCGGTGCTGACACAACTTCAGCGCGAATTTGCTTACGTTTTTACGGAGCATAAATATCCCGGAACCCCGCATATTCGACTCAACGAGATTAACAACGAGCCGTTCGATGTGCTGGGTGTGCGTATTGTGCCTATTGAGGTTATGCACCACCAACTGCCCGTATACGGTTTCCGCATCGGCGATTTTACCTACCTGACCGATTTGAATTATATTGCCGAGCCGGAACTCGAAAAGGTTTACGGGACGAAAATTCTCATTCTCGACGCCCTCCAGCGGCAACCGCATATATCGCATTTCACGTTCGATCAGGCAGTTGCACTCGCCGAACGCATTGGTGCTCATCGCACTTACTTCACACATATTAGCCATAAACTCGGCCTCCACCGCGATGTTGAGCGCGAATTGCCACCTCACATCCGGCTCGGCTACGATGGGCTGCAAATCAGGCTCTAAAACCAATCGCTTCAACCCGGCGTTATCGGCGTAGATATGTATGCTATGCCAACGCTCATAAAACCAACCCGCACCTTTACCGACAAACTCCTCGACCACTACCGGCAACAGGGCGATCCCCCTGCCGACGCGGTAATTACAGCCGTAGCTGAACAGACCGGACGTGAGGGCGTTGGCGCGTTGATGCGGTGGTTAGGCGACACTGGTAATTTTAGTACGGATGAGCAGCCGGAGCCAATCCAGCGTTTTTTTATTGAACATGCACACTTGCCGGAGTGGGCCGACCAGACGCGGATGCAGCGCGGCATGGCGTTTTTTCAGAAACATACCGCACTGATTGGGCTGACGTTAGGCACTTATTCGCTGCCGTACACGTACCTCGGTGCCAACGGCGTGCGACTGCTTTGGCTGACCGAACGCATTAAAAATGATACCGCCCGCCGATTGCAGGAGACCGGCGAGTGGGTATTTGCCGTCAATAATCCGAAGAATTTTCCCTTAGCCCCTCCCTCACCCCCGACCCCTCTCCCAAAACGGGAGAGGGGAGCAATGCTCCCGGATGGCTCTCCCCTCTCCCGTTTTGGGAGAGGGGCCGGGGGTGAGGGTGACGGTATTGAGCGCACGCTCAAAATCCGGCTCATTCATGCGGCTTCGCGTTGGTTTGGCCTTCAGTCGGGTCGCTGGAACATGGCGTGGGGGATGCCCGTGAATCAGGAAGATATGGCCGGTACAAATCTGGCGTTCAGCTATATTGTGCTGAAAGGATTGCGAAAGATGGGCGTAACAACCTCCGAACAGAACGAAGAAGATTATCTCCACCATATCAACGTTGTCGGTTCGTTGAACGGGTTGGCCGAAGAATTGATGCCACATAATTTGCGCGAAGCCTATCACCTTGATCGCCAGATTGCCCGGCGGCAGTTTCGAGCGTCGGAAGCCGGTACGGGCCTGACACGGTCGTTGCTCAACGCTATTGCCGACGTAGCCGGAAAACAAACCGGACAACCCGAAACAACCCGGAACCTCGCAGCCGCTCAGATGCGTTTCTTCCTCGGCGACGATCACGCCAACGCGCTTGGTATTCCTGCCGTACCGGTCGAAAAACGGCTGGCCGGGGTGGTGAGTCGGCTGCCTATTTTTCCAAAATGATTCAATACGAACCTATTGCCGCGCTTGCCACGGCCCCTGGCATTGGGGCCATTGCCGTTATCCGGGTGTCGGGTGAGGGAGCCATTTCTATTACCAATCGGCTGTTTCGCGGAAAAGACCTTACACAGCAACCCAGCCATACGGCCCATTTCGGTACGCTCCGTACTGCCAGCGATACCCTGATTGACGAGGTGCTGGTGACTGTGTTTCGGGCACCAAAATCGTTTACGAAAGAAGATGTGGTCGAAATATCGTGCCACGGATCAGAATTTATTATTCAGCAGATTTTGCGTCGGCTGACCGACGAGGGCGTTCGGCTGGCCCGGCCCGGCGAGTTTACGCAGCGGGCGTTTCTGAACGGGCAGTTCGATCTGGTGCAGGCCGAAGCCGTGGCCGACCTGATTGCCGCCGACTCCGACGCCAGTCACCGGGCTGCCCTCACCCAACTGCGCGGAGGTTTTTCCAAACAACTGAACGTGCTTCGCCAGCAACTGATTGATTTTGTAGCTTTGGTTGAACTCGAACTCGATTTTGGCGAAGAAGACGTAGAGTTTGCCCACCGCGAGCAACTCCGGCAGCTTATGCTCGACATCCGGCGGGCACTGCACCCGCTTATCGACTCGTTTTCAGCCGGTAACGTTATCAAAAACGGTGTGGCAACGGTCATCGTCGGTAAACCCAACGCGGGTAAATCGACCCTGCTCAATGCCCTGCTGAACGAAGAAAAAGCTATTGTTTCCGACATTCCCGGCACCACCCGCGACGTGATAGAAGACGAGCTGTTTATCGACGGTATCCGGTTCCGGCTCATCGACACCGCCGGGCTGCGGCAGGCTACCGACCAAATCGAAGCGATTGGCGTAGAGCGCACCCGGCAGCAGATGGAAAAGGCCGCCTTAGTTGTTTATCTGTTCGACGGCGCAGCCATTTTGCCCGATGAACTGCAACAGGCGGTCGATGAAATCAGTGCGTCGGGCAAACCCTATCTGCTGGTTGGCAACAAATCTGATCTGATCGATGCCCAAAGGCAGCAACAACTAAACGTTGTTGTCAACGAAGCTATTCTCTGGATTTCGGCTAAAAATCAGCGCATCGACGATCTGAAGCTGGCTCTTTCGGCCCGTGTTCGGACCGATGCGGCTGTACAAACGGGCAGTGCCGTTGTTACCAACGCCCGACACTACGAACACCTGACCGCTACCGACGATGCAATAGCCCGTGCTCTTGCTGGCTTAGACGCCGGTACTACGCCCGACTGGCTGGCAATGGACCTGCGCGTGGCCTTGCAGCACCTCGGCGAGTTGACCGGAACCATCATTACGGATGATATATTAGATTCGATTTTTAGCAAGTTCTGTATTGGAAAATGAAGGGGAGCCAGTTGGACGTATGCCTGAGCCGGGGGTATTTTCGGACGCAGCAGGAGGTATTTACATGCCGGTTTCTGTACCACGACAACCGTTTTTGCCCGGTTCACTGGCTCCGCATTGTTGTGCCCAATATTGATTTCGGACCCAAACAACGTCGGCTGTTCCGCATCAACGAAGCTTTTTCAGCCACCATCCGACCGTTTGCGCTGACCGACGAATTAGAAACGCTTTATGCAACCTACCGGCAGTCGATTGATTTTGATGCGTCGGATTCGGTTGCATCCTGTCTGCTCAATGGGAGCGGGCAGAACCGATTTGATACCCAGGTTATCGAACTGCGCGACAACGGTAAGCTAATTGCGGCTGGTATTTTCGATAACGGTCTGCACACCATTGCCGGCATCATGAATTTCTATGATCCGGCCTATCGCAGGCATAGTCCTGGCAAATATTTGATGCTGCTGAAAATGAGCCATGCCTGGCAACAGCAGAAACTTTACTATTACCCCGGCTATATCGTTAGTCAGCACCCCAAATTCGATTATAAACTATTCGCCTGCGAAGCGGCAACCGAAGTGTACGACGACAGCCGGAGCCGCTGGTATCCGTTCTCCTGGCCCGTTGTCAACGCATTGTCTGAAGAAATGCTGAGAGAGGTGTGATGCTATCACCTTATTTTCTTTATGCAATAAAACGTGTATTTGATGCGTAGCTTTACATTTGTCTGATTTCTTTTCAGCAGTATAATCGCTTCACATCCTTTGACTACGTTTTTTAGTAAGCGTGAATTGATGTGTTAATGTTTTGGGCCTGCGGTTTTACCGAGACCGAAATACTGTACGTCCTCGACCAATTCTCCACGGTCGGCAGCTACGAGCGCGAGATGATACAGAATAATTTTCGGAACTTGCTCCTTCAACCGTTTACGCTATGACTAATGAACTAATTGAAGCCGACGTGCCCGATATTGAGCCGACAGATGAGTCAGGGGTGGAGTCGGATATAAAAGAGCCGTTTGACCCGAAAGACATCAACATTACTGTTGAGCCGAAAACGATGGACAACCTTGTACAACGGCTAAATCATAATGAAATTGATCTTGACCCCGATTTTCAGCGGAAAGGCAACTTATGGGCACCCGATGTACAGAGTCGGCTGATCGAATCGCTAATGCTGCGGTTTCCGTTGCCTGCGTTTTATTTCGACGCTGAGAGCGAAGATAACTGGTTAGTAGTGGACGGCCTGCAACGGCTCTGGACGCTCAAAAACTTTGTAGTTGATAAAACAGATAAGCGGTTAAGATTACGCGGCTTGGAAATCCTGAAAGATTACGAAGGCAAAACCTTCGATGAACTGCCCCGGCCCATGCAACGCCGGATTATGGAAACGCAGGTAACGGCCTACATCATCAAGCCTGGTACACCCCGACCCGTGAAATACAACGTGTTCCGACGTATCAATACGGGGGGGCTGATGCTGAACCCGATGGAAATCCGGCACGCGCTCAATCAGGGACCGGCGGCCAAGTTTCTGAAGGAGATTACCGAGAGCGACGTATTCAATCAGTACATTCCATTGTCGGACCGGCGCATGGCCGACCGCGAACTGGCCCTCCGGTACGTAGCGTTCCGGCTTACGCCATACCGGCAGTACACTAAGCCATTAACCGGATTTTTAGATACGGCTATGGAAAAACTAAGCCGGACCAATGCCGTAGAACGGACCGAACTCAAGGCCGGTCTGTTCCGGGCGTTTACGATCACTGAAGCTTGGTTTGGCCGGGAGCAGTTCAGTCGCTCGTATGGAATAGGTGGAAAAAAATTGTTGAATGGGGCTTTATTTGAAGTATGGACTTCGCAGGTAGCCTCATTAAATTATACCTCTATTGAGCGAATTAATGAACATCTGTCCGATTTTCAGGAAGATTATAAACGACTGCTAACAAGCGATGATTTTATATTCGCCATTACGCGGGCGACGACCGACAACCGTTCGGTAACGACTCGTTTTGAGGCCATTGAGAAACTGATAGCCCGGTATTCCGCATGATTACGCGCTTGATTATCGAAAACTTCAAAGCGTTTCAATACGCCGAATTGAACTTTACCGAATTGAATTTATTAACGGGCATCAATGGTGTAGGCAAATCGAGCATTATTCAGGCGTTGCTGCTGCTGCGGCAGTCACAATACACCAGCGTGGGTGAGCCTTTCGCCGGATTGATGTTAAATGGTCCGTTAGTCACCATTGGTTTAGGACGCGACGCACAAAATGCGAACGCTGATAGCGAGTACGTTAATTTTGAACTACAATTTGAGTCGTACACGGACACCCTGAATGCTCAATTCGAGTTTATCGCTGAATCTGACTTTCTGCCTTATGCATCCGGTTCGCACGAAGGAAATGTTGGTGACCAGCCTCTTTTTGTGGAAAGTCGTTTTCAATACTTAAACGCCGAGCGCAAATCGCCGAGTGTCATTTTTCCTACGTCGAACTATCAGGTGCAGCAACTGAGGTCGGTGGGTAAATACGGTGAATTTGCCGTGCATTTTCTGGCGCAGTATCAGCGCGAACCAGTTGTTCTAGCATCAGCCCGAATTGCCCAAACGAACACACTCATTGATGAGGTTGACGCGTGGTTCCAACGGATTTCAGCCGGTACGCGCCTGACCACAACGTACCGCTCTGACCTGAACGTTGCGACGCTGACCTATCGTTTTGAAGCGGGCGAAAACGTGACCCCCGACTTCACGCCCGTCAACGTCGGTTTTGGCTTTACGTATGTGCTGCCCATCATTGTGGCCGTGCTGGCGGCCCGCCCCGGCGATTTGCTTCTCATCGAAAACCCCGAATCGCACCTTCACCCGCAGGGACAGGCGCAGTTGGGCGCGTTGCTGGCTTGTGCTGCCGCCGACGGCGTACAACTCATTGTTGAAACCCACAGTGACCATTTGCTCAACGGCGTTCGGGTATCGGTGAAAGAAAAAAACATTAAGCCTGAACAGGTATCGGTTTACTACTTCGAGCGCGACCCCGACGCCGACGAACACGTTACCGAAATCATACAACCAACCATTGATGCCAACGGGCGGCTTAGTCAGCAGCCGCGAGGCTTTTTTGATGAATACGCCCGCCAGTTAGACCGTCTGCTGCAATAATCAATGGAGTGCATTTTTAATGAATTGTCTGCCCGGCCAGTCAGTACGGCGGCAGAAGCCTGGAACGTAATGGAGCACTTTGTACGGGCGGTGGGTGCCGTTCAACAACTTGGTTTGCGTCAGGTTCGTATCCCCGAAGAAGTAGGAAATAACCTGTTCTCGTTATCTCTTGCCCCAGATTATGCAGTCGGCGCGTGGCTGAACGACGAGCGGGTTAATCGTGATTTAAAAGACCGATTTCGGCTGATTGTGGCCAATCCACCATTGCTTACCGTTGAGGAGGTTGACGCACTAACACTGTTCGGGCAGTCGTTATTTTGCCTGACGGAACCAGCCGGTACGCCGGAAGCCAAAGGTTTTGGCGCAGCCTATTTAGCCGACCGACTCCTGCTTAGCCTGTATACTGATACGCAATGGGACACGCATCAGCTAAGCGGCTGGCATTGGTATTTAGACGCTGACGGGCAGGCACAAACGGTACAGGTACAAGTTAGGCACTTTGCTACGTATGTTCACGTCGAGCAGCATAAGCCTTGGGTGCAGCAACGGCAGGTTGAACAGCTACAACGCAGCAGCGACGTGTGGGAAAAGCGAACATCATTTTTTCCAAATCTAATTCTGTGTGGCGACGTGAAAGGGCAGTTGAAGCGGGTTGGCGAATCGGGCTACCTTAACCAAATTATTGACCGATTACGAACACTTAATGAGTTTGCCGCTCAGTGGCAATCGGGTAATTTCGATCTGAACAGGCTCAAAGAGACTACCAACTTAAACGTATCGCCCGAAAGCGATTCCACAATGAGACTACACGGCGGTCAACGCAGGTTTAAATTACCGGATGGGCGCCGGGAGCTATTTGAACTGCACATTAAAATTGGCGATTTACGATTTCATTTCTACCCCGATGAGCAGGAAAAGAAGGTGTATGTAGGCTACATCGGTCCGCACTTGCGAACGGCAACCGGATAAAATTTGACATAAGCTATTCGTTCGTCCACCCCCTGAAATATTTCTACTATATTTTTAGTTAAAAATCGTTAAAGCTGTAACCGTTTTTGCTTTATCCGTTAGTTTTGCTTAAAACTTCATCAGTTCCTAAACCTGTTCTCACGTATGAAAAACCTTTTCCTGCTGGCCGTGCTGGGCCTGCTCTTAGGGCCGGTCTGTGCGCAGAATTCGGTACGGTTTACGCTTCAGGGCCGGGCGGTCGATACGTCGGCGGCTCCGCTGGCATCGGCAACGGTGATGCTCCTTAACCCCAAAGATTCCTCATTAGTGAACTTCGGGCGTACCGACGACAAAGGGGCATTTACGTTCAAAAACCTGAGGTCGGGCAGCTACCTGCTTAAACTTTCGTTTGTTGGGTACTTGCCTTATAACCAACTTATTACGCCAAATGCCGAAGCCGTTCGCGATCTGGGCGAGTTGACGCTCAAACCCATTACGAAAGAATTGTTTGAGGTGGTGGTGAAAACGGCGAAAGCTCCGCTCACCATCCGGGGCGATACCATCGAGTACAACGCCAGTTCGTTTAAGGTGCCGCCCGGCTCAACAGTAGAAGATTTGTTGCGGAAACTGCCCGGCGTGCAGGTCGATCAGGACGGTAATATTCGGGCGCAGGGGCAGGAGGTGAGGAAAGTGACGGTCGATGGCAAAAGCTTCTTCGGCAACGACCCGAAACTGGCGACCAAAAATCTACAGGCTGAAGCCATCAATAAAGTGCAGGTCTTCAACGACAAAACCGAACAGGCCAAGCTGACGGGCGTAGAAGACGGCAAAAAAGAAAAAACGGTAAACCTCGAACTCAAAGAGGAATTCAAAAAAGGCGGGTTCGGGAAGATTACAGCCGGAGCTGGCCCAGCCTCGAACGACGTTTCGGCGCGGGCCGACGTGAAGGGCAACTACAACAAATTCGACGCCAAGCGGCAGTTTTCGGTCATTGGATTAGGTAACAATACCAACTCCGGTACGCTGTCGTGGAACGATTACCAGGACTTTCGGGGCAGCAACTCGTTCAACTGGAACGACAATGCCGACTTTGGGTTCGGCAGCGGCAACCGCTACATCCGTTTCGGCGACGACGATGAAACGCTCGGCATTCCCATCAGCGGGGGCGACAGCCGGGGCTTTAACAACGTAGTGGCCGGTGGAGCCAACTACAACTTCGACACCAAAGAAACCAAGTTGAGTGCCAGCTATTATTACAACCAGACCCGTTCGATGCTCGACGCCGAACGCAACCGACAAAGTTTTCTGGATAACAGCGCGTTTCGGTCGACAGAACTCAGCGACCAGAACAACTTCAGCGGCAACCACCGCATCAGTCTGCGCTACGAAAAAAACATCGACTCGCTCAACACGCTGGTATTTATCAACAACAGCCGACTGAATTTTGGTAACAACGGGCTTTTCAGCGATCAGAATGTGTATCGGGTCAACGGTACGGGGGCGGAGATTCTCTCGACCCGCAACCAGACTACCAACACCACAATCGCGAATCGGCTTGGATCGGCCAACTCGCTGATTTATCGGCGAAAGTTCAAGCTGAAAGGCCGGAGTTTTGCCGCCAGTGCCACCTACCAGATTAACGACAACGACACCGACCTGGGTCTGAAAGCGCAAAACGATTTTTTTGACGCAACCAACATCGATGAGCAGTTGCGCCGAATCGACCAGATGCAAAACACCCAGAGTCTGCGGAGCGAGTACCGGGCCAGTTTGCTGTATGTCGAGCCGTTCGCGAAAAAGTATTTCTGGGAAACATTCTACAACTTCAGCCTGCACTACGATGAGGTGAACCGCGACGTGCTGAACGTAAGCGATGCTACCCGCCCTCGCGTCGATTCGCTGAGTTTGTATTACCGCAACAACTACCTCTTCAACCGGGTCGGCACCAGCCTGCGCTATTCATACAAGGGCCTGAACGTGTCGGCGGGGGTGGCCGGGCAGCAGTTCAGCATCGACGGGCGATATGCGCCCTCGCGCAACGCCACGGACTTTAATTTTATCAATCGGACGTTTACGACAATTTTGCCCAATGCCTCGCTGAACTACGACCTCAAGAACAATAAATATTTATATAGCAATTACGATGTAAGCGTCAGAACGCCCTCCTCACGAGAGTTGCAGCCGATTGTGAATAACGCTAACCCACTGTTTATCACTACAGGAAATGCCAACCTGCTGCCCGAAGTGCAGCACAATGTAAACGTGGGGTTCAGCATGTTCAACCCTGGCAACTTCATGCAGTTTTTTGCCAATCTATACGGCAATTACTATGTCAATCAGATTATTAACAGCCAGACCGTTGATCCGCAGACGTTTATTACCCAAACCCGCCCCGAAAATCTGACTGGTGGGCGCAGCATCGGCTCATATATCAACTACGGGTTTCCGCTCAAAAAAACCAAAGCCACCCTGAACCTGAACGCTCAACTGAATTTTGGCCGCAACCTGACCCTCATCAACGATGTACCGAACAATACCGACAATGCGAGTTATAACGGCGGCATCCGGCTCGACCTGACGCCCGTGGAGTGGCTCACGTTTTACGGGCGAGCCAATCTCGGATACGCCAACACGCGCTATTCGCTGAATGCAGGTCAGAATCAGACGATTATCAACAACACGTATGCCGGTGATCTGAACCTGAAACTGCCACGCGGTATCTACCTGACTACCAGCCTGAATTACCGCGTGTATCGAAACTACCGGTTTGACTTCGATCAGCAGATTCCGATCTGGAACGCTTCGGCGTATCATATTCTGGGCAAAGCCAAAAAAGCTGAAATCCGGCTGTCGGCGGTCGATTTGCTAAATCGAAACGTGGCTGTGAGTCAGTACGCCGGGCAGAATTTTGTAACGAATGAACGCATTGAAACGCTGGCGCGGTATTTTCTGCTGAGTTTCACCTACAACATGCGGGGTGTTCAGGCGAAGATGCGACGGGAAGGATTTTATTAAAAGAATAACGAATATTGAATGGAGCCGTGGTGTATGGCTGGCGCATGTAGAGACGCAACCCTTTGCGTCTCCGCCTGCGCCAGCCATGTCCAAACCAAATTAAACCTGATAATAAAAACCATGAAACGCTATTTCATTATTCTCATAATCAGCTTGTTATCGGCTTCGGCTTTCGCCCAGAACACGGAGGGCATAGTAAATTACAAGCGCAAAACGTACTGGACGCGTATCACGAGCCGCATGACGTACCTGAGTCAGGAACAGAAAGACCGGGCCGCACAGACGTGGAAAAACTACGAAGAAGAAAACAACGCCGAGAAGATGAAACTCGCGTTCAATGCCAGCGAAAGCCTCTATGGCTACACCAGCGAACAGAGCGAAACCGACGACGGGCAGTACTCGTGGCGCAACCCAGACCTGAAACTTTACCGCAACTTCGAGAAGGATAAAAAAATCGACGTAATCGAAATGCTTGGTAAAACCTACGTCGTAGAGGATTCGCTGCACGTGCCGACCTGGAAAATCGGGAACCAAATTAAAGACGTGGCGGGCTACGTTTGTATGCGGGCCGACACCGAAGACCCCATAAAAAAGCAGAAAATTACGGCCTGGTTTGCACAGGATTTACCCGTGTCGGCTGGCCCCGAACGCTATTTCGGTTTGCCCGGCGTGATTCTCGAACTCAACATCAACGACGGCGACGTAATTATTGAAGCCACGAAAGTAGAACTCCGCAAACTCACTCCCGACGACCTGAAACTGCCTAAACTGAAAGGCAAAAAAATTACCGATGCGGCCTACAACGACCTCATTAAAAAGCACATTGCCGACCAAATGGCCGACCAGCGAAATCCGTACTGGTCGCTGCGGTATTGAAATTTTACACCCCACCCCAACCCCTCCCCCGTTAGGGAGGGGCTTTGCCATCCGGCTCCTTTAGCCCCTCCCTAACGGGGAGGGGTTGGGGTGGGGTGAATATGTCAGAGCAAAATCGATTTCGTATTATTCACCATTATGCGCCTTTTCTGCTTCCTCTTCTTGTTTACCCAAACCCTTTTCGCCCAGCAACGTTTTGCCGAGCTTGGCAATTTCACGCTCGAAAACGGGCAGACTATCCAGAACTGCCGGCTCGGCTACCGCACGTTCGGTACGCTGAACAGCAGCCGTTCCAACGCTGTGCTGGTGCCAACGTGGTTTACGGGAACCTCGCAGGGAAAAGCGTTTGTGGCAAATCCGGGCAGCATCGCCGACAGCACCCGTTACTTCACCATCGTAGTCGATGCACTGGGGAATGGCGTGTCGTCGTCACCCTCCAACAGTACGGCGCAGCCGGGCGCGCAGTTTCCAACCATCAGCATCCGCGACATGGTGCGGGCTGAGTATCAATTAGTAACGAACGTACTGAACCTGAAGCGTTTACATGCCGTGATGGGCATTTCGATGGGTGGGATGCAGTCGTTCGAGTGGGCCGTATCGTATCCTGATTTTGTCGATAAGATTATACCGATTGTTGGAACACCCAAACAAAGCAGCTACGACCGGCAGTTCTGGGGAACGCAGTTGGCCGTGCTGGAGCGTGGTAATTTCTCGCCCGATGCCATGCGTACCGTGGGCGACCTCCACGAACTGAACCTGACCACGCCCGCCCATTACCTGAAAACACTCAAACCCGAAGATCAGCCCGATTTCATGCGGAAGAAAGAAGCCGGTTACGGCGGACAGAACCCGTACAACTGGGCGTCGCAACTGCGGGCTATGATTGGGCACGATATTTATCGGGGCCGGTCGGCAGCGGAATTGAAGAACGTCATCAAAGCCAAACTGCTCGTTGTGGTAGCCACGCAGGATCACATGGTTACGCCCGGCACCGCTACCGAACTCGCCCGCGCCCTGAACCTCCCGCTCATCGAACTGACCGGCGACTGCGGCCATTTAGCCACCTCTTGCGAAGAAGAAAAGCTACGAACGGAGGTGCGGAAATTTCTGGAATCAAAATGAAGGGGAACGCGGATTAAACGGATGATGCGGATCAACACAGATTTCTTTACCACTGAAAGAAAAATCCGTTTTGATCCGCATCATCCGTTTAATCCGCGTTCCCCTTTTATTACATCCCTGATGTTGAGAACTGCAACTTATCTACTGCAAACAGCGGCTTCTGGCCCGCGTTTGGGTTCACGAACACGAAATACAGTTTGTGCATTCCGTTGACCGGCGTCTTGATTGGAATCTTGACCGGCCCCATTGTGCCCTGTTTTACGTCGGCTTCACCGATAAGCATACCAGTCGGCGAGTCGATGCGGGCTTCGAGTTTACCCCCCGCAACGCGTTCGTCGCTGGCGAAAACCATTGCCGAAACGGTCTGGATGTCAGTTAAATCGAGCGCATCAAAAGCAACGTAACTACCCGATTTGGTGCCGATTGCCATCGTGCCCATCTTGGGAATGTCGTACTCGAAGATGTCCTGTTTCTTATCGGCTGATACGGCTTTGATCGATGGCGACCGCAGGGCTACCGACGTTGAACCCGTCAGCGGGCCAACCATGCCATTGCCCCGGTCGGTATAACTGGCCGAAAGAATATATGAGCCGTCTTTTTTCTGCTCCTTGGGCATGTAATCACCCGCAATAGGCTGGCGTTTGGCGGCTTTATCATCGGCCAGCGACAGGATATAGCGGACCATTTCGGTGGCTTCCGAATCTTTCAGTTGCGGGTGTGCGCTCATGGCCTGTTCGCCCCAGACACCGCCCCCGCCTTTGATGATTTTGTTGGCTAACTTACCTTCGGCCTGAAACGCACCTTTGTATTTTTTCGCTACGTCGATGTACGACGGACCAATGGATTTTTTGTCGACAGCATGGCAGGCTTTACAGTCGCTGAGTTCGATAAGCCGTTTGCCGGTCGAGAAACTCAGGTTGGCCTGATGACCCTGTGCCAGCATCGTTTTATCGAAGCCTTCGAGATAGTCGATGGTCATCGTCACATCGTCGGGGCTGATACCTTTTTGCAGCGTACCGTCTTCTTTATCAACCACCTTTACGCTGTATTTCACTGGCTTTTCGGGAAAATAGAACGACCGGTTGCCTGCTACGGCTACCTCAACTTTCGGTTCTTCGTTACCTACCTTAATCTCCATCGTTTGGGTTGCCACGTTGCCAGCGGCATCGGTCACGCGTAGGGTAGTCGGATACACGCCCGGCTTGCTGAACGTAACGGTTGGGGTAGCCGACGTTTGTTTGGGCATTCCATTTCCGAACGACCATTCGTATTTAAGCGCGTCTCCGTCGTAGTCCATCGACTTTTTGGCGTCGAATTTCACGGTGAGCGGGGCCGATCCAACGGTTTTGTTTGCGCTTGCGATGGCAACGGGCCTGCGGTTTCCGGCGTTGTAGGTAATGCGGCTCAGGCGGGCGTCGTCGTTGGCGGCAAACCAGCGTTGGCCGTATTCGAGCATATACAACGACCCGTCGTTGGCAAACTGCATATCAATGGTATGCGAGAATTTCGTGCTGGGCATAAACCGCTCCATCTTCACAAAATCGCCGTTCTCCTTCATTGTAACGGGGTTAATCCAGTCGCGCATCCAGTCGTAAGCAAAGAATTTACCGTCGTAGTGGCGCGGGAATTTCACGTCTGTTTCCGGGTAGTCGTCGTAGTAGTAAACGGGGCCACCCATGCCATTGCGTCCGCCTTTGCCCACAATCTCACCGAACTCAGGCGACTCGGCGTAGGGGTAGTAGATAAACGCTTTCTGCGCCGGGGGCAACTCGCGCAGCCCGTCGATGCGATCCGAATAATTGATGGGCCGGGCCGGGTCGTTGAGCGGACCGGAGGTGCTGTCGGCAAAATTGAACCGGCGGTAGGGGCGGTTGTCGGCCACAAACAGCGGCCATCCGTAGTAGCCCGCCTGCCGGGCCTGATTGATTTCGTCGTGACCACGCGGGCCGTACTTCTCGTCGTTCTCACCCGCGTCGGGGCCAACTTCGCCCCAGTAGAGGAAACCCGTGCGCTGATCGACCGAAATGCGGTAGGGGTTTCGGTTGCCCATCACGTAGATTTCAGGCCGGGCCTTTGCCGTGCCTTTCGGAAACAGGTTGCCATCGGGAATAGAATAGGTTCCGTCGGCTTCAGGTTTGATACGGAGGATTTTGCCGCGCAGGTCGTTGGTATTGCTGGAGGTGACTAATGCGTTCCAGCCTTCGCGGCCCGGTCGGTCGTCAGACGGGCTGAAACCTTTTGAGGCAAACGGGTTAGTATCGTCGCCGGTCGAGAGATAGAGGTTGCCCTTGCGGTCCCAGGCAATAGAGCCGCCCGTGTGGCAGCAGTCGGTACGTTTTACTGGCACCGTTAGCAGCACCTTTTCGGTACTAAGCAGCAGCGTGTCCTTCACATCGTCATAGACGAACCGCGACAGATGCTGCGCCGTATCGCCGGGAGCTTCGGGCCGCGAAACGGGCGAATAGTAAGCGTAAACGTATTTGTTCTGCTTGAAATTGGGGTCAACGTTCAGCCCCATCAGGCCGTATTCGTGTTTGGTGTAAACCGGAAACTGAGCTACCACCTTTACGGCTTTTGTTTTCGGGTTCCAGAGTTTCAGCTTGCCCTTGCGTTCGGCAAACAACACCTTGCCATTGTCTAAAACAGCTAATTCGGTCGGTTCTTCCAACCCAGCAACAAACACCTCTTTCGTAAACCGGTTTTCTTCGGGATACGGCTGCGTTTTGGCCTGACCAAACTTTAGGCTCGTTGCCATTACTGATTTGAGACCACCCATCAGGTGCTTCAGGAAAACCGGATTGGTGAACGTTTCGTCGGGATGGCCGAAGTTGGTGTAAAACGCCTTGCCACCGTCATAATCGTGATACCACGACATGGGGTGGTCGTCGCCCATTTTCCCGTCTTTATACGTCTTTTCATCAATCTTGACTAATACGTTGACGTCTTTGTTAAAATTCTTGAAGTCGTAGAACTCGTCTTTGATTTTCCAGCGGTCGGGAAAGCCAAACATCGACGGATGGTTTTTATTGACCACATACGCTTCGCCTTCCTGCACGTTAGGATTGCCGGGGTGACTGGCAAACTGCCCGCCCGACAACTTGTTGTACCAGGGCCAGCCGTATTCGGTGTCGGTAGCCGCGTGTATGCCAACATAGCCGCCCCCGCCTGAATGTAGCGTTCAAAAGCCGCCTGTTGCGCGTCGTTCAGCACGTCGCCGGTAGTGCTGAGCCAGATAACGGCCCCGTAGCGTTTCAGATTGGCTTCCGTAAACTGATTGGCATCTTCGGTGGTGTCAACGGCAAAACCGTTCTCCTGACCGAGTTTCATGATAGCACGTTGACCGGCAGGAATGGATTTGTGCCGAAACCCTTTTGTTTTAGAAAATACCAGCACCCGATTCAGCGCGACGGGCGTTTCAGCCGCAGCGGTTTTCTGGGTGGTATTGCGTTTAGCAGTGGTTTGCGCGTCGGCAGTTGTCAGCAGACCGGAAGCCACCAGCACACCCGCCAGCAGCCAGGTGCAGGAGGGGAGCCATTGGTTTTTCATAGAGTTAATAGGTTGGGTGATTATTAACAGAACAGAGTAAGTCGTTTGCTTTATTCAACGACGGTTTTGGCTTTTACGAGGAATCAAAGTTACCAAAAAAGCGAACGCCTAAAGAAGGGCGTTCGCGCTGATTTATACCGGAATATTAACAAATTAATCCACTTTTTTGAACGTAGCCACGGGCTTGCCATCGCGCATTAGTGTCAGCGTCATATCCGCAATCTGATAACTGAGTGGCCCTTCCAACGCTTTCAGAAAGCTGTTTTCGAGTTGGGCCGTTTCGCCGGGACAGGCCATCATTGTCGTTGCCAGCCGCCCAAAATCGACCTGACGCGTGTCGGCCCGAACGCTGCCCATGATGCGGTTGCAGCCCGCCAGTCCACCAATTCGACCCTCCGACAGATTAATCTCGATATACGGCAACTCCTTCTGCGGGGGGCTGACTGTAACAGGCTGACCATGTAGCGTTTTCAGCACCCAAATGTCGTTCAGCGACATCAGTTGCCCGAGCGATGCGCCACAGCCGGTATAGGTTTTGCCATTAGCCGTTACCTCGACGGCGTAGTCGAAGCGTTGCCCCGACATGGCGTTGACGCAGCTATCGGGCCGGAAGCGGGCCATCAGCCGGTTCGATTCGGCAGTAGCGTCGTAGCGGAAAGCTCCGCGCACGTCGTCAAGGCGTTCGGGTACCTTCGTCACGATGCTGTCGCCGTCGACAGTCGTAAACGTCATTCGGTTTTTAGAAATATTGATTGTCAGCGACCAGAATGGCTCGGTTCCGTTGGCAATCAGGCTATTACCAGCCCGAATGTGACGGGTGTAATCAGCTACCTCAGGCGTTTCGGTGCGGGTGGGTGTCATCATCGCAGCGATTTGACGAGAGGGTCGGTGGCAGGAAAACGAACTCACAAGCAATGCGTAAATCAGAAAGATTCTCATGGATCAGTTTATTTTTTAGTGAGATGTTTCGAAGCCGACAACGTTTAACTGTAAACACTTCAATACCACAACTGTTAATGGCTAACACCTGTAACGCGGCTGGAAAGCCGCCGGTTGTTAAAGCGGTAGGTTGTCGAGGTCACAGGTCTTCAAAGCGGCTTTCCAGCCGCGTTACATGCAACGTTATGAAAAAAGGATGGCTTATTGTTTTGGGATTGCTGTTAATTGGCGGCATTGGTGCCTACGTGTGGTATAATCGGCTGAAAAACAATGCACAGGCTGAAGGCGGGGCGTATGATGACACGCTGAAACCCCGGCTGGAAATGACTACGCTGGAGATTACAGACATGGACGACGATGTGATTACCATGAATGTGAAAATGCTCATCGATAACCCGTTGCCGGTTGGGTTTAAAGCCAATAACCTGCGTTACACCGTATTTATCGCCAAAACGCCCGTTATCGAAGAAACCTACGGTAAACCCATCGAAGTCGAATCGGGCGACAGTACGCTGCTGGTGTTGCCAATGAAACTACGAAACCAGAAGCTGATGGCGGTACTGAACACACTCGACAAAAAAGACATCGACAGCACCACCTACGGCGTTCGGGCCGCGTTCGACCTCGACGTACCCATTCTGGGCGAACGGACGTTTACCCAAACGTTTGAGAAACGGTTGCCGACCTACTACCTGCCTAAAATAAAAATTGAAGACCTCGATTTTGGCAAACTTGGGCTGAAACGTACCGACGTGGCAGCTAAGGTAAGCGTTGAGAACAAAAACAGATACCCTTACAACATCACCGATGCGCACTACACCGTCTCGATTGATGGTAAGGAAATTGCCGAAGGAAGCCAGCCGGAGCCGATTCTAATAAAAAAGCAGGCTACTACGCCCGTTGTTTTTCCGGTTACGGTGCGGCCCGGCGCGAACCTGAGCGTTCTACCCAAAATGCTGTTCGACAAAAAAGATACGCCGTTTCTGGTGACGTTTCGCTGTAAAATTTTAGACAAAGACGGGAATTTAGCCTTCAAAAACAGCCGGTTCAACACCACTATTCGCGGCACGCTGGCCGATTTTAAGAAGGATTAACCCCATCCCAACCCCTCCCCTTAAATCAGGGGAGGGGCTAAGCCATCCCGGTCTTGTAAGTCCCTCCCCTTGTTTTAAGGGGAGGGGTTGGGGTGGGGTCACAGTTTCACGAACACATACGGATCGTACTCCACAAAATCGCTGGCTTTAATGTCAACGCCCGTTACGCGACCATTTTCTACGGAGAATTTTGTCGGGAAAATGCCGAACGCCGGGTGTGAGTAGGTAAGCCGGAAGGTGTCGCTATCCATGCAGTCGAGTTGGGCGGTAACGGTTGGGTGGTGTTCAAAACTGATTTTCAGGCCGGTAGCGGTCGGTGCAATCGTGATGGTGCCGTACAGTTCGTTGTGATACGTACCGGCGTAGGCCGACAGCGGCAGTGCGGGCCTGGCTTTTTTTGCCACGCGACCGGCCATTTTTGCCAATTCCTGCTGTTGTTTCTGGTCTTCGGGGCGGGTGAGATTCAGGAAAAAGCGGCTGCGGTCAGTGTAAGACACGCCCAGATAGGCGTCTAAAAGCTGGTAGCGCAGAGCCTCGAAAAATTGTTGGTTATCCTGATTGGTCAGAATCGTAATCGCCAGTTTCTCTTCGGGTACGAAACAGGTGTTGGTTACGAAACCGAAGGCTCCACCCGTGTGCCAGTACACCTGCCGACCAGCATAGTCGGCCATGAACACGCCTAATCCGTAGGCCCGGAAATGCACGGGAAATACCGGCGATTTGCGACTTCCGGTTACAATATTGGCGTCACGCGTTTTTTGCAGTACCGACCACGGCAGCACGCGTTTGCCCTCAAACCGGCCACTGTCTAACTGCATCAACAGCCACTTGCTCACGTCTTTCACACACGAAACCATGCTACCTGCCGGAGCCAGATTGTCGACCGAGTCGTAGGGCAGGCGAATGGGTTTGCCATCGAGCGTAAAATTAGTTGTGTAGGGCCGGGCCATGTTGGGGCGGTTCTCGGCTCCGGTGGTGAGCATAAACGTGTTGGTCATGCCCAGCGGCTTCACAATGTTGGTTTCTACATACTGCTCCCACGACTGCCCCGTTACTTTCGGGATGATTTCGCCCGCCGTCACAAAGGCCGAGTTGCAGTAGCCGTAATCCTGCCGGAACTGACCCTCTGGTTTCAGCAACCGCATTCGCCGGACTACTTCGGCGCGGGGCAGATTAGTATCCCAGAATGTAAAATCTCCCTGGAAGGTCTTGGTGCCGAGCCGGTGGCAGAGCAAATCGCGGATGGTAACGAGTTGCGTGGCTGCCGGGTCATAGAGCTTATAATCGGGCAGGTAGTTTGTGACGCGGTCGTTGAGCGAGAGTTTTTTCTCATCGTCAAGTTTGGCTAAGGCCGTGCCTGTAAACAGCTTTGTATTCGACGCAATCAGGAACAGCGTGTTCTCATCGACCGGTTCTGGCTTAGAAACATCCCGAACGCCGTAGCCTTTTGAGACAATGACCTTACCATCTTTCACGACGGCAATGGCGAGGCCCGGAATCTGCCAGTCGGCCATGCCGCGCCGGATGTAGGCGTCTAAGCTATCGGTGACGAAGGCGGGTTGCCGTTGGGCGAAAGCCGCCGATGAACCAGCGAGAACCGACAGGAGTAGGAGTAGTAGGTGAATCTGAAAATACCCCACCCCAACCCCTCCCCATTGAGGGAGGGGCTTTTTCATAGCACAGGGTGTTTTGAAAAAATATGAAAGTTTCATGGTCTGAAAATAATGAGTAGCGTTGTATGAATGAAACGCCCCGCCTTCTGTACGATGGCGGGGCGTTTCGTTGGCAACAGTTGGGAATCGGCTGCTGCTTTTATAACTGCGGCTGTTCGGCTACCAATTTTTCGTCGACGTGGCCGGGCTTGCGGTTGCGCATCCAGAACCAGAGGATGGTGAACGCTACGATCAGGATGAGGGGAAAGGTAGTCATTTTTGCCAGTGTAGCCTGCCCGGCAGCCAGTTCAAGCGCATCGCCCGTCAGACCGGCGGTTGCTTTTTCGGCCCGTTCGCTATCAATCCAACGGCCAATAATAGGGTTGAAAATCGACGTTGAGAACATACCCACCCCCCCGATAATTGACATGCCGAGGGCACCACTTTCAGGCACGCGCTCGGCTATGAAGCCGACCATCGTGGGCCAGAAGTAGCACACGCCGATGGCGAAGAACACAGCCGCTACATAGGCCATCGGACCAGTTTGCGTACTGAACAGGTAGATGCCGATAGCAGCAAAAATAGCACCGCCCAACAGTACACCCGTTTGGTCGAGCCGGTGAATAATGGGACCACCGAAGTACCGGCCAATTGCCATCAATCCGGTAGTCAGGGCCAGAATGTACATAGGCGTAGCTCCGCTCTTGCTCATAATCAGCCCTACCCACTGCTGTGGACCAAACTCCGAAATAGCGGTCAGAGCCATACAGCAGAACATAAACAGATAGAGGGGCGTGAGCATAGCCTTGAAGTTATTACCCAACGACGTGGCACCCACCACTTTCGACACAGGAAAGGTCTGACCGAAGAACAGGAACGCATAAATCAGCGTCGGAATCATGATAACCCAGATTTGTGCCTGCCACGGTAAGCCCGCATCGGTCATGAACTTCGAGATCAGGCTACCAATTACAATGCCGCCCGGAAACCACATGTGGAAACGATTCAGCATTTTATTCATCTGATTACCAGTGTACGTGTCGGCAATCATGGGATTACAGGCCGCTTCGGTACAGCCGTTGCCAATACCGATGAGCAGTGTTGAGATCAACAGCGTAGTGTAACTGCCGGCGTAGATGGTGAGCAGAATACCGAGCGTATGACACAAAAACGCCACCTGCATGATGAGCTTGGGACCAACCGAGTTGTAGACCAGCCCGCCGATAATCATCGAGATGGGAAAGCCCAGGAACCACATGGAATTAATGAATCCCAATTGTTCGGCTGACAAATTAAGCTCCGTTCCTAACTGAGCCAGAATACCGGCCCGGATGCTAAACGAAAAGGCCGTTGTGATAAGGGCAAAACAACTCGCGTTGAAGAGCCGTGTCGCGTTAACAGATTGATTCATTGTCGAAAGAAGGGATTTAGTGGTTATTGACTAATCAAACACGAAAAGACAGTTGGCGGTGTAAACTCCCCAAAATGGGACGTATTTGTGCAAAATTTCCGAAAAAAAAGTAAATCCGCTAATTTCCGCCCGCAAATTATTTAGACCCTGAAAATGGGTAAACGAGCCGAAATCGACTCTTTTCTCTCTTAAACAGTACGTTATGCATCGCAAACTTCGCATGGGGCAGGTTGGGGGTAGCCTCGACGCCTTTATTGGGGCCGTTCACCGCCGGGCCGCCGTCTTCGACCACGAAATAGAATTGGTAGCAGGCTGCTTCAGCCAATCGCCCGACAAATCAAAAGCGACCGGAAAGGCACTCTACCTCGCCGATGACCGCGTGTACGATTCCTTCGAGCAGATGATTCTGGCCGAAAAAGAACGACCCGACGGCGACCGTATCGACTTTGTGAGCATTGTGACGCCGAATCACATGCACTTTCCGGCAGCGAAGATGGCTCTCGAAAATGGCTTCCACGTCATCTGCGACAAGCCTATGACGCTCAACCTTCAGGAAGCCAAAGACCTCGCCGACATTGTTGAGAAGTCGGGATTAGTATTTGGCCTGACGCATAACTACACGGGCTACCCGATGGTGAAAGAAGCCCGCGACATGATTCGCAACGGCAAATTGGGCAAGATTCGTAAAATTGTGGTCGAGTATCCGCAGGGCTGGCTTTCGCTCGATGAAGAAAACAAAGACTACAAGCAGGCCATCTGGCGTACCGACCCGGCCCGCTCCGGTGCGGCAGGCTGCATGGGCGATATTGGCACCCACGCCGAGAACCTCGCCGAGTATGTTACAGGGTTGAAAATCAGCGAACTATGCGCCGACCTCAGCACCTTCGTACCGGGCCGCGCCCTTGACGACGACGGTAATGTGCTGTTGCGCTTCGAGAACGGCGCGAAGGGTGTGTTGCACGCCAGCCAAATCAGCAATGGCGAAGAAAATAGCCTGAAAATTTTTGTGTATGGCGAACTGGGCGGCCTGGAGTGGCATCAGATGGAGCCGAATACGCTTAAATACAAATCGCAGGAGGGGCAGCGGCTTATCCGGCCCAACGTCGGTGCAATGTCGGCGGCAGCGAAAGCGCACATCCGGCTCCCGGCGGGCCACCCCGAAGGTTTTTTTGAAGCCTTCGCAAACATTTATCGCAACTTCGCCTACGCCGTTCGCGCTCACATGGCTGGCAAACCCGCCGACCCAATTTACGACTTCCCAACCGTTGAGGATGGTGTGCGCGGCCTGGCCTTCATCGACACTGTGATTGCATCGAATAAGTCTGCCGAGAAGTGGACGAAGTTTGTTCAATGAGTTTTTTGTGACACAGAGATGCACAAAGGGACACAGAGATACACGGAGGATTATTTTAGAAAATATCTCTGTGTATCTCCGTGTTCCCTCTGTGTATCTCTGTGTCACAACCCTAACGTGTCATAACTTTCAACCCCAAACCAATGTCAAAAATCAACATCGGTGTTGTCGGTACTGGCTTTATTGGCCCGGCCCACATCGAAGCCCTCCGTCGCCTACCCAACACCAACGTGCTGGCTCTCTGCGAAGTAACGCCCGAATTGGCCCGTCAGAAAGCCGATCAACTCGGCATCGAACGCGCCTGTACGTTCGAGGAACTACTCAGCATGGACGATATTCAGGCCGTGCATATCTGTACGCCCAACTTCCTGCACTACAGTCAATCGAAAGCCGCGCTGCTGGCGGGTAAGCATGTTGTCTGTGAGAAGCCACTGGCGAAAGATTTGCACGAAGCCGAAGAATTAGTGCAACTCGCGAAAGAAACGGGACTGGTGAATGCCGTACATTTCAACCTGCGCTACTATCCGCTGGTGCGGCAGATGCGCGTGATGCGTGAGAAAGGTGAATTGGGTGAATTGTATAGCGTAATCGGCTCATATCTACAGGATTGGCTGTTCTATGAAACCGATTACAACTGGCGGCTCGAACCCGACAAATCGGGCGATAGCCGGGCCATTGCCGACATTGGTTCGCACCTGATGGATTTGCTCGAATACGTAACGGGCGTGAAAACCGTTGCCGTGATGGCCGATTTCAATACCATTCACAAAACCCGCAAAAAGCCGCTGAAACCGGTGGAGACCTATTCGGGCAAAATGCTCCAGCCCGAAGACTACGCCGACGTACCCATCAATACCGAAGACCATGCCAACGTGCTGCTGAAATTCGACAACGGCAACCGGGGCGTCATCACGGTGTCGCAGGTGTCGGCGGGACGCAAAAATCAGTTGAAAATCGAGATTTCGGGAGCGAAGAAAACGTTTGCGTTCGACTCCGAATCGCCGAATCAACTCTGGATTGGCAACCGCGACGGCTACAACCAAACCATGAACGACGACCCTTCGCTGGTTCATGCCGAAGCACGGTCGGTCATTAGCTTTCCCGGCGGGCATAACGAAGGCTTCCCCGACACCTCGAAGCAGATGTTTAAGGAAGTGTATGCTGCCATCGAAGCGGGCAAACAACCCGAAAATCCGACGTATCCGACGTTTGCCGACGGCTATCGGGAGTTATTGATTTGCGAAAAGATTCTTGAATCGAACCGGAAGCAGGCGTGGGTGGAAGTTGAATGATTGAATGGTTGAGTGATTGAATGGAGTGCCAAGCCCACTTCAGATGCCTCAACAACATGAGTAGTGTGCCTTCTGCATTCAATCACTCAATCATTCAATCATTCAACCATTCAGTCACTCAATCATTCAAAATGTATCTTCCTCCAAGGACCATTTAATCGCTCAATCATTCCATCATTCAATATAAAATAAAATGAACGATAAGATTGAGTTTGTGCAACAAATGCAGCGTCGGACGAAAGATTTTGCCATTCGGAGCATTCGTTTGTATCGTGCTCTGCCCAAAACAGGCGAAGCACGAATTGTTGGTAAGCAGTACTTGCGGTCAGCTACATCTTTAGCGGCAAACTATCGTGCTGTTTGCCGGGCACGAAGCAATGCCGAGTACTTTGCGAAATTGAGTATTGTCGTTGAAGAAACTGATGAATCGCTGTTCTGGCTTGAGTTATTGGTTGAAGCAGAGATCATGTCTGAACAAAAATTAGCGAATCTGAAGCAGGAAGCAACAGAACTCTTATCAGTCTTTGCATCGGCCCGAAAAAATACCACCAGAACCCGACGCTGACCAGTCAATCATTCCGTCATTCAACCAGTCAACTTACATGAAAACAATGAAAGGGCCAGGTATTTTTCTGGCACAATTTCTTGGAGACGCCGAGCCGTTCAATTCCCTCGACTCCATCGCCCGCTACATGGCCGATCTCGGCTACAAGGGCATCCAACTCCCGACCTGGGACCCGCGCGTAATTGACCTGCAACAGGCCGCCGACAGCCAGACCTACTGCGACGATCTGAAAGGCAAACTGGCCGACATTGGCGTAGAAATCACCGAACTCTCAACCCACCTGCAAGGGCAGTTGGTGGCGGTGCATCCGGCCTACGCGGCCATGTTCGCAGGTTTCGGTCCGGCAGAACTCGCCAACGACGCCAAAGGGCAGCAGGAGTGGGCCACGAACCAACTCAAGTTAGCCGCCAAAGCATCGAAAAACCTCGGCCTTACCTCGCACGTCACGTTTTCGGGCGCATTGCTGTGGCCGTTTATGTACCCGTGGCCGCAGCGTCCCGCCGGGTTGGTCGAAACAGGATTTACCGAACTGGCTACGCGCTGGAAACCTATTCTGGATGCATTCGATGAAGCAGGCGTGAACGTGGGGTATGAACTCCACCCCGGCGAAGACCTTCACGACGGTATCACGTTCGAGATGTTTCTGGAGAAAGTGGGCAATCACCCCCGCGCCGGTATCAACTACGACCCAAGCCATTTCGTGTTGCAACAGCTTGATTACCTGCAATTTATTGACTTCTACCACGAGCGTATTTACGCCTATCACGTAAAAGACGCCGAGTTTAACCCGACGGGTAAGCAGGGCGTATACGGCGGTTTTCAGGGCTGGGTTGAGCGGGCCGGGCGGTTCCGGTCGCTGGGCGACGGGCAGGTGGATTTCCCCGGTATTTTCAGCAAACTGGCTCAGTACGATTACGACGGCTGGGCTGTGCTGGAGTGGGAGTGCGCCATCAAACACCCCGAACAGGGAGCCGCCGAAGGTGCGCCGTTCATTGCCGACCACATCATCCGCGTAACCGAACGCGCCTTCGACGACTTCGCCGGAACCGGTGCCGACGAAGCGTTTAATAAGCAGGTGCTGGGGTTGTAGTCTTAACTGTAAAGAATTAGTTTTGAACCGTACCGAAATCCTGTTTTTGATACGGTTCAAAACTAACAACCAGTGAAAATAATGCCTCGCCCGAAAACAAGCGTTTACATCGCTACCAGTTTGGATGGATTCATTGCCCGGCCCGACGGTACGCTCGATTGGCTGATGGATGAACGCTATACCATTCCCGGCGAAGATTTTGGCTATCAGTTATTTATGGATTCGGTCGACACGCTCGTGATGGGCCGAAATACCTACGAAACTGTGCTGGGCTTTGACGAATGGCCGTATGCAGGCAAGCGGGTGGTTGTGCTGAGCAGCGGCACCCCCGCCGTACCCGATAAGCTGAGAAACGACGTTATGGTGCTGTCGTTGCCACCCGCCGGAGTACTCGACTACATAGCCCAACAGGGTGGGCAACACGTCTATATCGATGGCGGACAGACGATTCAGCGGTTTCTGCGCGATAAGTGTATCGATGACTTGATTATTACCCGGATGCCTGTGCTGATTGGCGAAGGCATACCGCTGTTTGGCGCACTCGCAGAAGATGTTCTGCTTTCGCACCTTGAAACAAAAGCGTTTGTCAACGGGGCTGTACAAAGCCGGTACGCTTGTGAATAGTAAACAGCCAATGCCCGTAATGCCGTGTCGTTAGAACCGTTAGCGCAATTGATTGGAGCCATTCACCCGCTATCGGTTGCCGATTGGTCGGCTTTTTCGGCTATATGGCATCCCATTTCGGCCAAACGAAAACAACCGATAACAACAGCCGGGCAAACTGAAAACTACCTGTACTGCGTAACGGAGGGCGTTCAGCGGGTATATTATGTCGATGACGCAGGCCGGGAAGCAACGCTGCTGTTTACCTACGCGCCCTCGTTTGGCGGGGTGGTCGATTCGTTACTTCTTCGGCAACCTTCCCGCTACTATTACGAAACCTTGACGCCCTCAACGTTTTTGCGGGCGTCGTTTCACGATTTGCAAGCGGTAATGCAAGCCCACCCAGCAATTGAAACAGCGATTCGGTTGGGGACAACACAGGCGTTGTCGGGCGTGCTTGAACGCCTTGTCGAGCTACAATGCTATTCATCTGCCGAGAAGCTCAGGGCGTTGCTCCGGCGTAGTCCGCATTTGCTACAACTCGTGCCGCACAAATACATTGCCAACTACATCGGCGTTGACCCCACCAACTTCAGCAAGCTCATCAATTCGATCCGGGCATAAAATCGTGGTAAATACCAAGATTTACCAAAGATCGAACCGGCAATTTTGCGCTGTAAAAAAACAGCAAACCCGATGAGAACTACCATATCGCAACAAGAATGGCTCGATTCCCTCGAACAATGTGTGGAACAGCACATACAGAAGGCCATAGACTTTCAAAACATGGACGATGCCGTACTGAACAAACCAGCATCGGATGGCGGCTGGAGCGTAGCGCAATGTCTGGCACACCTGAACAGCTACGGGCAATACTACCTGCCTTATCTGAAGAGTGGGTTGGGCGGGCAGTCAGGTAAACGGGGGGCAGCCGTATTCAAAAGTTCATGGCTGGGCAATTACCTGACCCGGCTCATGAATCCCAACCTCAGTAAGCGGAAATTTAAAGCTGCCCAGCGTCATCAGCCCACCGCGTATTTATCAGCGCAACAGGTTGTAGCTGAGTTTATTGATCAACAGGAAGCGTTATTGGTGTTGCTAAAAAAAGCTGCTCTGGCTGATCTCAGTCAAGGCCGTATACCAACGTCGGTTATGCCGTGGATTCGCCTGAGTCTGGGCGATGTATTGCAGTTCGTGATTGTTCATAACGAGCGGCACATAGCTCAGGCCGGACGCGTACTTTCGGGTTGCACAGCCTCGTCGTTCCGAAAGTAGCTGAGGGCTTTGGAAGGGCAGCGATCAACCTGCTCGGCGATGCGGGTGGTTTCGGCCCCGGCCATGTCGATCCAGGGGCGTTGACGGGGGTTGAAAACCTCGATCAACTGCGTCCAGCAGATTTTCGAGTGAATACAAACGGCAGGTTTCCAGACAACCGTTATTTCGCCGTTCGTGTAGGTTTTGGTGATGTCGGATGCGTCGTTCATAAAACAAAATAGGAGAGTTAGTCCACTAAAGTTGTCTCAAAATCAGCCGGTTGTGCTAAGGTTCGGTGAATGGGACAGCGGTCGGCCATGTCGAGCAGGCGGGCGCGCTGGTCGGTCGTCAGATCGCCGTTCAGAATTAGCTTCATCGTATACCGTGTTCGTTTTGTGTCGGGGTCGCTGCTAAAATCAACGTGGGCCACCACCGAATCGAGCGGCCATCCTTTTCGGTCGGCATACATCCGCAGCGTAATGACCGTGCACGACGCCAGTGCGCCCGCCAGCAAATCGCCCGGTGTCATCCCCCGGTCCTGCCCACCCGCATCGAATGGCTCATCGACTACAATCACTTGCGACGAGGTAGACAAATGCGTTTCGTAAGGCGTTCGTTCGATGCGGGCGGTAATCATTTGGGAGTGATGAGTGTGTGCTAAATATACAAGTTATGGCCTACTTATACCAATTTGACGTTGCAGTAGGGTATGGCTGACGCAGGTGGGCTGGCGCAAAGGAGACGCAAAGGGTTGCGTCTCTACAGTTGACCACCCGGTGTAGAGACGCAACCCTTTGCGTCTCCTTTGCGCCAGCCACTAACCCAACGTCCCCCTCGCGCCAGCCATACGACAACCCCTAACTACTGCTTACTATTTCCCCATTCGGCTGGATTCTGCCGCCATGCTGCCAGCGAATCGAGGGCGTTGGCCGGGATGTAGTTCAGAGCCTGGGCTTCGGTTAGCAGGGCGTCGTAGTGGCTCAGGCAAACTAATGGCACCTGCCTGTCGGCAAAATTCTGATCGGCCAGCGGGAATCCATACGTAAAAATAGCGGCCATGCCCAGCACGTTGGCTCCAGCCGCCCGCAACGCATCGACCACCTTCAGCGAACTGCCACCGGTCGAGATCAGGTCTTCAATTACTACCACATTCTGGCCGGGCAGTAGCCGACCTTCAATCTGTTTGCCCATGCCGTGGGCTTTAGGTTCGGGCCGAACGTAGCAGTAGGGGAGGTCCAGCACGTCGGCTACCAGAGCACCCTGCGGAATGCCCGCCGTAGCGACTCCGGCAATGGCCTCTGCTGCCGGGAAGTTCTCACGAATGACATCGGCCAGCGCATTTTTGATGAACGAGCGCACTGCCGGATCGGCCAGCGTAACCCGATTGTCGCAGTAAATGGGTGATTTCCAGCCCGAACTCCACGTAAAGGGTGCGTCGGGCCGAAGTCGAACGGCCTGTACCGCCAGCAGATGACGGGCTACAGCCTGTTGAACAGTCAGTGAATCCACGAAAAAGCAAAAAAAGTTTTAGACTCAAAAGTACAGAAAGCTGTTTGATCTTTCGCTCGCTATTGCTTGACCCTCCCGTTAAATAAAATAAATTGTTACTGACTAAGGGGTATGAGTGCCGAAAAATGGACTTATGATTTATCTTTATAGGTAGTTAGATACCCGCCTATCGTAGCTGATGAATGAAACTATAATTACGCAACCTCTTGACCTTGTGCAGGCTATTCTGGATAATACGCCAACCGGAATTGCCGTAATGGAATCGGTGCGCGAACCCGACAGCGTAGCGAGAAAAGGGCGTATAGTTGATTTTCGCTTTACTCATCTGAACTACGACGCCGGACGCATTACCCGGCGCGACCGTCATCAGCTTATCGGGCAACGCTATTCTGAAGCCTGGCCCGAAGCCCGTACAAACGGGGTGTTAGACTGGCACATCCGCGTAGCCGAAACGGGTGAACCGGCTAAAATCAACGGCGTTAACCTGGTGGTTGATGGCTACGATGGGTGGTTCAACATTCGTATCAGGCCCTTTGGCGATGGCGTTATAGCTACCTTTATTGATGTTACGGCCCTGAAACAGGCCGAACTTGCCAATCAACGGCAAGCTGCGCTACTACGCTCAGTATTAGATAGTTCGGCAAACCCTATCATTGCTTTCTCTGCCGTTCGTGATGGAGCCACCAACAAAATTGTCGACTTCCGTTACGAAGCACAGAACGAAGCGAATCGCCGAAACGTGAATCGAACCGACGAGGAAGTGATTGGACACACCATGCTCGAACATTTCCCCCAGGTGGTGTCAGCCGGCCTGTTCGACCGCTATGTGACGGTGGTAGAAACGGGTGAGTCGGTGCGGTTTGAACAGGAATGCAACTACGACGGGCTGAATGGGTGGTTCGAAATTTCGGTCGCCAAATGGGGCGACGGTATTGTGCTGACGCTTGTTGACATTACAGACAGCCGGGCCTATCAACAACAGATTGAACGCGCCAACCGCGATTTACTCTACGCCAACGACAATCTGCGCCAGTTTTCTTACGTTGCCAGCCACGATTTGCAGGAACCGCTGCGTAAAATCATGGCCTTCGGCGATCTGTTGCAGGAACAATTTGGCCCGCAGTTGGGCAATGTGGGGCAGAACATGATCGGGCGAATGCAGTCGGCAGCGGGCCGGATGTCGAATTTACTCAAAGACGTACTGGCCTATTCACGTATCAGTACACATAGCGAACCGTTTTGTGCCGTGTCGCTCAACGAACTCATGACTGACCTGCGCGACGAGTTGCAGCACGAACTCCAAAAAACAAATGCTCACCTTATCATCAACGACCTACCCAGCGTACCAGGCAATTACGTACAACTGCATCAGCTATTCGTCAATCTATTGCTGAATGCACTGAAATTCAGAAAAAACGACCGTCCGCTAACGATCACCATCACGAGTCAGGCGGTGGCGGGGGCTGCGCTGCCCGCAGCGTTGAACCCAACGATGACCTATTACGAAATCTGTGTTGCCGATAATGGCATCGGTTTCGACAATAAGTACGCCGACCAGATTTTTCGGGTTTTCCAACGGCTTCATAACCGGCAGCACTATGATGGTACGGGCGTTGGTTTAGCCATCTGCAAACGCGTTGTAGAAAACCATCACGGGTGTATCATCGCTACCGCCCAACCGAGTGAAGGAGCTATATTCCGGGTATATTTGCCGAAACACGAGTAGTGCAATGATGCAGTCACTCCCGATTCTGTCGTACCCGCACGGTGTCGATTCGGGTGCCGCTCATCGAAACAATGGTGAATGAGAAAGGCGGGAACTCGATTATTTCGCCCACTTTCGGAAGGTCTTCGTTGGTAGCTAAAATCAGCCCACCAAGGGTGTCATAGTCTCCTTCGGGGATGTTCCAGCCGTACTTTTCGTTCAAGTCGTCAATTTCGTGGCGGGCACTCAGCAGCCATGTATTTTCGTCGAGCTGTCGTTCGGTCCAGTCTTCGTTGGTATCGTATTCGTCCTGAATTTCGCCGAAAATCTGCTCCACCATGTCTTCAACGCTCACAATACCTGCCGTGCCGCCAAACTCATCGACCACCAGAGCCAGACTTTTACGTTCCGACAAAAAACGCAGCAGTAAATCCTGCGCGGGCATACTTTGCGGCACTGTAATGATAGGCGTAATAATTTCCTCAACCGTAGCCGGTTTTTTGAACAGGGCAAGTGCGTGGCAATAGCCAATCACATCATCGATGGTGTCGCGATAGACAATGATTTTCGAGTGGCCGCTATCCTGAAACGCCTGTCGCAGTTCTTCTACCGAATCATCGACTGCAACAGCCGTAATTTCGGGGCGGGGTACTAAACAGTCACGTACCCGCACGTCGCGAAACTCGATAGCATTGTTAAAAATCCGGGTATCTACCTCAACGGCTTCGTCGGTATCGGCTTTCTGATTCAGTTGTTGCAGATAATGATTCAGGTCGGTCAGGCCGAACACGGGCCTGATTTCGGGGTTGCGGTCGCCCAATATGTAGCGGATGAAGAAACGCGCCGTGCCAACCAGCACCCGCACCAACGGGGCAATTGTTTTGTAGATAACCCAAAGCGGAATTGCCAGCCATTCCAGAAAGCGGTCGGGATGAATCAGGGCGAGACTTTTGGGCAGGTAGTCGGCTAAAGGCAGAAACAGCAGCGTCAGAATCGTCGTTTCCAGCACAATCAGCAGAAAAATGTTGTCGTAATCGTCGGGAAGGGCGGTCAGGAGCAGCGGATTCAGGAACGTAACGCCCAGCACGGTGTAGAGAACCAAAAACAGTGTATTGCCCGTGAGGGTTGTACCGACAAACAGGATCGGATTTTTCAGGAAGCCCGACACTAATTTTTCGCCCAATGGTCCCTGTTTGCTGTGCAATTCAAAATACAGCCGATTTACCGATACATACGCCATCTCGACTGCCGAGAAAAACCCGGCGAGTATCAGGGCAAGAAAGGCTCCGAAAAGTAAGGCGTATGATTCCATGTTACAAAGAACAGTGAACAGCCAACAACCAACAGTGATGTTAGGATGATAAAGAAACTGTTGGTTGTTGGCTGTTCACTGTTGGCTGAATACTATTTTTTTTTCTTCCGGTCGTTCACCATTTGCTTAATGGTGGGCGAAACTACTTTTTCGCGCTCTAACCGTCGGTTCTTAATGAACTGAAAGCCCAGCAGACAGGCTAAACAGAGCATGAGTAACCAATAACTTTCGGCAAAACTTGTGCGCTGGTATTCGGCAATCCAGATAATGAGGAAACCAGCCGCACCTGCCAGAATAAGTATCTCAGAGAGCTTGAGTTTCATAGTTATACTACGCTTTGCGCATCTTGCCGAACTCCCGATACCGGCGAATGGCGGCCAATACGAAACCGAACGTAACGATTAATGTTCCGATCCAAAGAACATTGATAAGCGGTTTTTCCAATGCTTTCATCACGATATAATCACGTTGGGTACGGTTTACGGCGAAGCTGAACTTGCCCGTGCGCGGGTCGATTTCGTTCAACTGAATCCGAACGCCAAGTTCATCGCTAACGTCTGCCGGGCGGGCTACCATCCGGTTCCGAATCACGAAGGCGGGTTGCAGCACCTGCTCGCCGTTTTTGCTCAGCACCCGCACCTGCGCCCGCACAGCCGCATCGTTGGGGCCGAGGTCTATGCCATCGATCTGATTGGTGCGGACCACATTGTCCAGAATTGCTACGTAATCGTTCAGGAAAAACGTGTCTTTAATGGCAACGCTGTAGGTTTCGGTCTTCTCCCAGCGATTTTCGGCGGTTGGGTCCGGCACCGACGATACGAACGTGTACAGGTCGCGGTCGGCTTTGCGATATACGTCGGGCGAAGCCAGCAGGCCCATGCGTTCGTTAACCTGCGCCCGTGGGTACAGACTGAACACCTTCCCGTCTTTGTCGCGGTACTCAACTTCGTAGTACGTATTCTCAGGATAGAGAGCCAGGGTATCACCTTTTTTGTAGTACAGCTTGCCGTTCTGCTCGATGTCGCGCTGGGCAATGCCCCGGAAGTCGCCTTCAATCACGGTTACGTCTTTGCGGTTCAGGAAGCCCGGCACGTCGCGGGCTTCAATGCGCTGCCCCCGGTACGTAAGCTGATACTCGCCCATACGCTCGGGCTGATTCAGCCACAACAGCGTATTCTCCTTATTTTCCTTATTGTCGTTCTTCGTGAATTCGTCCTGTTTCGAGATGAGTAAACCGCTGGTATTCAGCGAAACTACCTTCGAGAAACCCGCCGAGAACAGAATGCCGATGAGCATCAGGGCCATGCCGATGTGGGCAATGGCTCCGCCCGACAGTCGGTAATTGCCCCGAATAACGCCGAGTAAGATGTTGCCGTTGGTCATCAGCGCGAATACAGATGCCACCAGAAGAGCCATGTAGACCGGGTTGCGGATTTCGCCAAATGCAATCAGCCCCGCACTAACCAACAACGTCAGGATGCCGGGCGTAATAAGGGCGTCCCATTTTTTGCCTTCCACTTTGCGCCACCACAGGTATTGTCCCACGCCCGTAAGCAGAGCAATGGCTACGAAAAACCAAACCTGAAATTTGTTGTAGTGAGCAATCTGATCGGTAGGCAACGCAAGGTTCGAGACCTTCCCGAACGATTCCATAATCTTGTTGTAGACTGGAATCGACGTGGTTATGATGACCTGGAAAGCCGCCAGCGACAACACCAGCGCACCGATAAACAGCCAGAATTCTTTGGTGTATACCGATGCCTCCTGCTCGTCGGTCGGAATGTGTTTCCACTTCACAGCCGCCAGCGCAATCGCCAGCCCCACGAAGGCCAGTAAATATACCAGTAACTGCCCCGACAGCCCCAAATCCGTAAATGAGTGTACCGAAGCATTGCCCAGAATACCGCTGCGTGTCAGAAAGGTAGAGTACAGAATCAGTAGAAACGTGCTGATGGTCAGAATGGTAGCCGTTTTCAGGCCCGTTGATGACTTTTTGGCAATCAGCATGGTGTGCAGCGCGGCCACCATCACGAGCCAGGGGACGTACACCGCATTTTCGACCGGGTCCCAGTTCCAGTAGCCGCCGAAGTTAAGCGTTTCGTAGGCCCAGTAGCCGCCCATCATAATACCAATACCGAGAACAGCCGCCCCCAGCAGTGTCCACGACTGCGCGGGCCGAATCCAGGCCAGTGGCTGGTTGCGCCACAACCCAGCGATGCAATAGGCAAACGGCACGAGCGTGAAGGCAAAACCCAGAAACAGCGTTGGCGGGTGAATCACCATCCAGTAATTCTGCAACAACGGGTTCAGGCCATTACCATCTTTCGGAATAAAGGTCGGGTCAGTCGTGAAAATTGGCGCGTCGGGCATTGCTTCACGCAGCAGCAAAAACGGCGATGAACCAATTTTAAACGTATCACCAAAGACTACACCGAGAATCATTGATGCCAGAAACGCCTGAACGAGCGCGAAAACAGCCATCATCGGAGCCTCCCAGGTGCGCCCGCTCGTGCGGATAAGAATGGCTCCCAGCAGCGCATTCCAGAACAGCCACAACAGGAAGGAGCCTTCCTGACCTTCCCAGAAGCACGAAATCACATATTGCACCGGCAACGCCCGCGACGAGTGACTCCAGGCGTAATGGTACTCGAAATAATGGTTGTAAATAATCCAGTACAGGCAAACGCCCACGCCTACAACAGCCGCACCGTGAATATAGAACGCCCACCGCGCCAGCGTTCGCCAGTCGTCGGGGGGGAGGGGCGCAGTCTTTTGAGCGGCAACCGGTGTTTTCCGCTTCGCCGTTTTGCCGTTGAAGTTAGCTTCGCCTGCGTAGGCTAACTGCGGTTCTTCGACTGGCTCAGCCGCAGCGGTTTGCTGCCGACCGAGGGCTGATATAAAATAAGCCACGGTTGCCACCAATGCCGTTATGAACGACAGAATGACAAAAAAGTGGCCGAGTTGTCCAACGGTTGTGTGTATCATTGGCTAATGATTCTATCGTATTCTGAGTGATGACCAATCCAAAACCAGGATATAACGTTCTCTTCAGGTTCAATAGCCAATGCCCGGTAGTGTTCACCAACCCGAACTGACCAGAACTGTTGTTTCCTGCCAACTTTTTTGAAATGGAGTGAAGGATGAAGAGGGTCCTGTTTAAGTAACTCGTAATTTTTCCTCGCCAACTACTGAATAGACTGCGGCAACTCGCCATGACGCTTCCAGAAACGTTCAAATGTCCGATGCGTCATAAAGGTTTAGTGCGGCCAAGCTTGTATTCCTCAGTCAGTTCGGCAATCAGTTCATCAAAGTGTCCTGCATCTAAATCTTGCTCGAGCCGCTGTTCCCACTGCTGACGTCGGTACTCTTCAATCCAGTTAGAAAGTTCCTGAATTTCGGCGGAACTCAGTTTGGTAATTGCCACTTCAATTTCCTGTACGCTCATAGCTGTGCCGTTTTCGCTTCGTGTTCGGTCGTTTCTAACTTACCATCCTGGTATTTCGAGGGGCATTTGAGCAGGATTTTGTTGCACTGAAAATGATCGCCCTGCATTGAACCGATGATAACAACCTGCTCCGACCGCTCAAAATCCTGCGGTTTGGGGCTGTTGTAAATCACTTTCTGCGCCCGATTTTCGGTGTCGACCAACGTAAACTCGAAATGGTTTGGGTCGATGGCGGGGTTGTAAAATACATCAACGATTTGGCCGTTAGCGTCTTTTTTTACCTTGCCCACCACGTGAATAGCCTTGTCGTCGCCGTCGGCAGCCATTTCCTGGGCTTTGGTGAAGGTAGTATACACACTCGCGTCGCCCGCTGTGCTGGCAATCACGCCAATGGCAACCGCAATAACTATGATGCCGATGATATGAGAAATTTTCATGATGAGTAGGCAGGCAAACTAATTCGCCTGCTTGTGAAAGTTGTTGGTCTTATCTTTTACTTCTTTCTCCAATTTGCTCAGTTGCCGGTCGAGCCGGACGAGGTACACGATAATGCCGACAAAAACGGCGGCTATTACGACCACTACTACCCAGATTTTGCCATCGGCCCGCAGTTGGTCGGCCATGTCGACACCGTCTTGTACGGGTTGTTGAGCCAGAAGGTTTTGACTAAGCAGCAACAAAGCTGTCAACAGGGTTTTCGACAAAAAGGCTACGCGCATCATTCGATAAAATTTACACAAAAATAACAGGAAAACAGCCTGATTCATTCCGACCCGTTAATCTTCCAGCGCAGTTTTAATCCGACGCATCCGAACGCGCAGTTCAGTAATCCAGACGCCCAGCAATGTGAAACCAATTACGGCAGGGTAGAATACCATCCGCATCTGACTATCCATGTCATACTTACCGAAAGCCGGGTTGCCGCCGTTGCCGGGGTGCAGCGAGTCGGTCAGGCGCGGTACAATGAAGATGAGTGGAACAAATACGGCGAAGGCGAAGATGTTGTAGACCGCCGAAATGCGGGCGCGTCGCTGCTCATCATCGAACGAGCCGCGCAGAATCAGATAGGCTAAATACAGCAGCATACCCACCGCCACACTGTTGAGTTTCGGGTCGTTAGGCCAGGGTTCGCCCCACGTAAAATTGGCCCAGAGCGCACCCGTGATGCACCCCAGTAACCCAAACAAAATCGACGTGTTGGCAAATTCGACGGCGATAATGTCATCACCAACCCGCCCTGAGCGCAAGTACCGAATCGAATAAATCGCAGAGGTCAGCAGCAGAATAATCATGCCGAACCAGAGCGGCACATGGAAATACACGTTTCTAATGCTCTCGTTCAGAATCGGCTGACGCGGCACCGGGCCAAGCAGCCCCTGCAATACTACATACGTTAAGATCAGGACCGCCAGGGCCTTCCACCAATTTTTATTCATGTGTAGCGCGGGCAGAAACCCGCTTTAGTCCGTGAAATAGTAGACTGCGGGTTTCCACCCGCGTTACTCAGCTCCGCCACAAGAACGGAAATAACAGAATCGACAGCGTCAGCACAATGGCGTCGATAGCTACGACGGTGCCTATTTCGCCGTAACTGATGCTGCGGTCAAGGCCGTCCATTGCGTTTTTCGAGATTTTCAGCAGCATCAGCAGCAGCGGCAGAATAATCGGAAAACTCAGTACGGCCATGAGCGTCGCCGGGTTTTCGGCTTTGCTGGCAATGCCCGATACCAGCGTAAGCGAGGCTGCAAAACCTACGGCACCCAACGCCAGCGTGAGCAGATACAGCGGCACGTCGGCTACGGGATTGCCCAGCACAAAGGCGTATGTACTAAACCCTAACAACGCCAGCACGGCCATGAGTGCCATGTTATACCCAATTTTTGCCAGAATAATTTGTTGCGGACTCGCCAGCGTGTAGTAGTACAACTGCCGCCCCGCCCGCTCCTGCACAAAGCTTTTGGCAATGGCATTGATAGCTGTGAAGAGCAGGATAATCCAGAACAGCGTGTTCCAGACAATGGGCGTGAGTTGCCCGCGCCGGGCGTTGAAGCTCAGGTAACACACGAAAACCGCCCCTACAATGTATAACAACATGCCGTTGAGGGCGTAGCGTTGCCGCCATTCGAGCAGAAACTCTTTCCGCATCAACGCCCCCATCTGCCGTACCGACTCTGTCATGCTGCAAAATTACTCTAAAAAATACGTTAGCGCACCTATCCCAACGATGCCCAATCCAATCAGGCTTTCGACCGGGCGGTCAATTAAAATAAAGCCCAGTACGCACAGGCTGAAGATGATGTAACTCCATTGCAGCCACGGGCGGGCAGGGCTATGGAAAGCTGCCGGGTGGCGCGGGGTGCGGAGTAGACTCGCTACGGCCAGCGTTCCCATCAGTTGGAGTACGAATGAGGTGCATAGCAGCACCTGTTCGAGTGTTCCCGAAAACAGCAATAGCAGCGTAATGCCGACTTGCAGCCAGATAGCCCGCACCGGAATGTGGTAGCGATTATCGTGACCGAAAAATCGCCAGAGCGAAAAATCTTTCGCCATGCGGCTCGTCACGCGCCCGCCAATCCAGATGTACGAACTCATGGTAGCGACTAACTGAAACGCAATACCAACGCTGACCCACCGCCCGGCCTGTTCACCGAATCGGCTACCGAAGGCTACCACCGCCACGTCGGCCTGACCGCTGAGTTGTGCTATCGGAGCTAATTTCAGAAAAACGATTTGCAGGGCTACGTAAAGTATAGTTACGGTCAGCGTTCCGAGCAGCAGCGCACGGGGCAGATTGCGATGCGGATTGCGAATTTCGCCCACAATGTAAGCCGCTGCATTCCAGCCCGTGTAAGCGTAGGTTACGTACAGCAGCGATACCGCAAACGGCGAGGTAAAAACCTCCTGCCGATAGCTACCATCGAACCGGAACGCATTCGGCACCGACGGAGCCACCACAACGCCAACGGCCAGAATCACCGCCACAAACACGACTTTTACGACGGTCGTACTGTTCTGGAAAACACTGCTTTGCCGCAAACTGACGGAGTGAATCAACCCGATGAGCAGAATTAGTGCAACCGTCAGCACCCGGCTGTTGGGTATGTCGAACGGGCTTAGATAAGCTTCCATCGCTTTGCCCGCAATGGCAACCGGAGCCGCAAATCCGCCCACGAGCGATACCCAGGCCGACAGATAGCCCAGCAACGGGTGAAGCCCCCGCGAAATAAAAATGTAATCTCCACCTTTTTCGTCGGGGTAATGCGTGCCGAGTTCGGCAAACGTGAACGCGCCAATCAGGGCCAGTAGCCCGCCCAGCACCCAGAGCAGCAGGATAGACCAGGTGTTCTGCACAGCCGCCAATTGAAAGCCTAAGCTCGTGAAAACGCCCGTGCCAACCATATTGGCAATCACTAACGAAGTGGCTGTTCGCCAGCCGATTTTGTGTGGCGTTTCGATGATGGTAACGAGTTAACGGCGTCGGTTCCGTAAGGGGGCGACTACGCGTCCCGGAATTAATTCGCCCCCTTACGGAACCGACGCCCGCCGAAGTCGGTCATTAATAGCGCGGCCAAGCCCTACGTTGGGTAGCGGCTCGGCGTAGAGCCGCACTACGTCGAGCGCATCCAACGCCCGAAGATACGCAAAGAGATTTTTGGCTGCTTCAGTCAAATCGCCGGTAGGAGAAAGAACGTATTGTTGTTCGGCTGGGATACCGGGGAGCAGGTGCTGAAAAACCAATGCGCCAACAGGCTCATCCTGAACAGGCTTTTGATCAGGCATTAATAGCGTCAGCGGTTTGCGGGGGGCGTAGTGACTGCTGAGCATACCCGGTGCCTGCGGATTTGAGGTCGAGTGCGTTCGGACCGAAACGGGGCCAATCACGCGCTCAATTTGCTCGAGAGCCATGCCACCCAGCCGAAACACGGTTGGCACCTCAGTGTCAAACCCGACAATGGTTGATTCGAGACCTACCTGTGCCGGGCCGCCATCGAGAATGTAGGGCACCTGATCGCCTAACTGATCGGCTACGTGCCGGGCCGTGGTGGGGCTGATGTACCCAAACGGATTGGCACTTGGTGCCGCCAGCGGAAAATCGAGCGAACGCAGCAAGGCAAGCGTGAGTGGATGGCCTGGAATACGCACGGCCACCGAAGGCAGGCCCGACGTAACCAGGTCGGGAATGCGGCCGTGTTTGGGGAGCAGGAGCGTAAGCGGACCGGGCCAGAAGGCTTCGGCCAATTGCCGGGCTGCATCGGGCAGGGAGGTAACAAGCTCTGCAACAGCATCGAGCGAGTGGGTATGCACAATGAGCGGGTCGAAAGCCGGTCGGTTTTTGACCTGAAAAATGGTCAGTACCGCGTTGGTATCGAATGCATTGGCTGCCAGGCCGTAAACCGTTTCGGTCGGGATGCCAACCACATTCCCTGCTTCCAGAAACGCCTTTGCTATGCCAATGTCCGTACCAATCTGTGCCATTTCGGGGCAAAGATAGTTTACAGTGAGCAGTCATCAGCCAACAGTGTTTAACCGGACGGTACTGTTGGCTGTTGGCTGATGACTGCTCACTGTCAATGGGCTACCCCGCCGGGGCCGTGAACGTGGCCGTGGTCGAGTTCGTCGCGGGTGGCGTCGCGCACGTCAACCACTTCTACGTCGAAGTGCAAATCCTGATCGGCGAGGGGGTGGTTGGCATCTACCGTAACGGCCTCAGCACCCACTTCGGTAACGGTAATGATCTGCCCGTCGTTGGCCTGAAACTGCATGCCTACTTCGATGGTCTGCCCACCGAAGGCCGTGCGTGGCACCTGCTCGATGAGTTGCGGGTCGCGCCGACCGTAGCCTTTTTCGGGCGGAACGGTCAATTGCAGTTTATCGCCTTTTGTGCGGCCTTCCAGCCCTTCTTCCATGCCCGGAATCAGGTTGTTTTCGCCGTGGAGATAATAAAGCGGCTCGCGGCCCTCGCTCGAGTCCAGTACAGTACCGCTGTTGTCGCGCAGGGTATAATGGATAGCCGCTACCTTATGCTTCGTGATAGTCATGAGTGCATTTTTAACGATTGATTTGGAAACCTAACAAACAAAGTTCGGAAACGGCTTCCCGGTAATCAATTTTATTAGTCAATCGACCACAAGAATAGCCGAAAAAAAACAGACCGGACGTAGATTGGCATGAATTTAATGGAGCAGTCGCACCTCTCTCTCTGCCAACGTGTTCATTGATAGAAGGCATTTCAATCATTAACGTTTAGTACTATGAATGAGCGATTCAGATTCTGGCTCAAACGACTTGGGTGGGCGGGTTTTTTCTTTTTCCTGATTAAAGGGTTGCTGTGGCTGCTGATTCCCTATCTGATTGCCAAAGGATTACTGTCGAAGTAGCAACGCCCGTTTCTCTGGCTACACGCTAAGTTATTAGCCGGAAAGTAAATACCGTGAAGGCCAACTGCCGCAATCGGCATGAATTCTGCGTATATTTCACTAAATGGCCCCAATTCGCCCATTGACTTATATCCAGCAATCCGGTATTTGAATGTATGCAAACGGTTTACCTATGTGTGTGTTGGCAGTGGAGATGGTTGGCGGGCTGGCTATGCATACTGATGGTATGGGCATTGCCGGGCCGGGCCAATCACATCATTGGCGGTGATCTGACGATGCAGGCCGTGAGTACTACGCCCGGCTTGTTTCGTATACAGCTCAACCAGTATTGGGATGCCACGCAGGTGGGTACGGGCAACCGCGACCCTACCGTTACGATACTTATCTACCGTAAACAAAATCCTATTCTGGTTGAATCCATTACGATTCCTCTGCGCGAAGAACTGCCCTTAGCCTTCGATAATGCCGCCTGCGCCCGACTTCGTAATTTAAACTTTTCACAAGCCCGCTACTATCAGGACGTTCAACTCGACCCAGCCCGGTACAACGATCCGGGGGGGTATTATATGGTGTGGGAACGCTGCTGCCGGAACGATGCCCTTACCAATGCCGTCAGCGTGGGTAATGCGGGCGTTGCCATGACGTTCTACGCCGAGTTTCCGGCCATTACCCGCAACGGACAAAATTTTCGCAACTCTCTACCCGATTTCCGTCTCCCCAACGGCGACTATATCTGCATTGGTAAATCGTTTACATTCGACGTTGGTGCCACCGACGCCGACGGTGACCAACTGCGGTATTCGCTCGTAACGCCCCTCAACGGATACACTAACCGCAATACGCCTATCAGCACCAACGATTCGCCCCGGAGCAGCTACCCGACCGTTACGTGGGCATCCGGTATTAGTTTAGCCAATGTAATACCGGGTAATCCGCCGTTGACGATTGATCCCACAACGGGTACGGTGAGCGTGCGTGCCACGAGAGAAGGACTCTATTTATTCACGGTTTTATGCGAGGAGTATCGAAACGGGGTGAAAATCGGCTCAGTACGTCGCGATATGCAGTTGCCTGTCGTCGACTGTTCGCGCAATACGCCCCCCTCGCCGGTTGTGTCGCTCAACAGTCAGCCCCTGGCAGCTACCGATATTGTCTGGTGCGCCACCCAGCCGCTGGTGCTGTCGGTCGAGAGAAACCCGAACTGGGCCTATCAGTGGCAGAAAGACGGCGACAACCTGCGGGGCGATACTACCAGTACGTTTACGGTGAAAGAAAGCGGAACGTACACCGTAGTCCGAAGTCTGGCCCGCGCCTGCGCCAACGATACTGTTTCCAAAGCCTACAAAGTCACGTTCGTAACGGCTCCGCCCGTTTCGCTCACCACGTCGCGCGGGCAACCCTACTGTACGGGCGATACCCTGCTGCTGGTAGCCGAGGGACAACCCGGCTACCAATACCGCTGGCAACGCGATACTACGCTACTGGCCGGTCAGCAACAGTCAACGCTGCGCATCACCCAATCGGGCCAGTACATTGTGCTGGCAAAACCTGCTGCTGCCGTTTGCGAGGGAGCCGATACGCTCACAGTCACGATGAATCCGCGACCAACAGCGTCAGCGTCGGCATCAACATCAGCCCTATGCCCCGGCGATTCGATAACGCTTACGGCCCAGACCGGCACCGGCTACCGGTACCGGTGGCAGCAGGGAACCAGCCGGTTAGCCGACAGCACGAGCCGTATAGCTGTGCGACAGGCTGGCACGTACAGGGTAACGGTAACGGGAGCAAACGGCTGTACGGCCACGTCGGGTGCAGTAACGGTTAATGCGCTTACGGCTCCAACTGTGGTGTTCGATTCCATACCGCCCCAGTGCAGTATCAGCAATCCTCCCGTATCGTTACGTGGTTCGCCTACGGGCGGTACATACGCTGGGGCAGGCGTTGCCAACGGCACGTTCGCGCCCGCAACCGCTGGTGTAGGCCGACATACCATAACATACACCGTAACGGGGAGCAATGGGTGTAAAACGTCGCAGACGCGCATGGCAATGGTCGACGCCGGACCCAGCATTACCGGCCCTGCGGTTTACCAGATTGTTAAAGGCAGCAGCGTACAACTAAAAACGCAGAGCAACACGCCCATTGCCCGCTATCAGTGGGAGCCACCCGCGTCGCTGAGCCGGGCCGACGTGGCTGCTCCTACCGCCAGCCCTGCCGAAACCACGCCCTACACCCTGACAGCTCTGAGCGAGAACGGTTGCCCCGTAACGTTCGCAGTGCGGGTTGAGGTGGTTGAGCCACTTTATATTCCATCAGCGTTCTCGCCCAATGCCGACGGTATCAACGATACGTGGATTATTCCGAATATTGAAGCATTTCCAGCCTGCGAGGTAGCTATTTTTAACCGTTGGGGCGAGGTGATTTATGAGTCGGTCGGGTACGCGCAGCCGTGGGATGGCACGTATCGCAAACAACCCGTTACAGCGGGTGCCTACACCTACCGGATTCGGGCCGGGGCTGGTCTGTTTACCACCGTTTATCGAGGGCAGGTCATTGTACTAAAATGAGTTTCGCCGGGCCGTTGGCTCAGAAATATCGGTCAGCCGCAATTTTTTGGCGCGTTTCTACCGTTTACTAAAGAAGTGGACACGCTGCTTGCCTATCAAAGCCAGCCAGTGTTTGCTGCTTTATCCAATTTTTTCACCTTTATCCAACTATTTCAAACATGACAACGAAACTGTTTGGCGCATCAGTACTGGCCGTATCATTGATGATCGGAACAACCGTTTGGGCGCAGGATCAAAACACAACAGCCGCTACGGCTACCAACACCACAACCACCGAAACCGCCATGAAACCGGGCGGTTCAACAGGCCGGGATTTAGCCATCAGTGCGGCAAAGTCGGCCAGTCACACCACATTATTCCGGGCGTTGCGTGTGTCGGGACTGACCGAGCAGGCGGCTGGTAAAGGCCCCTACACCGTGTTCGCGCCCACCAACGACGCCTTCGATAAATTACCGTCGGGAACGCTTGATGAGTTACTGAAACCGGCGGCCAAGCAAAAATTAACGAAACTGCTGGCCTATCACGTTGTGAAGGGCAAATACACGGCTGCCGATTTGCAGGACGGACAGAAGCTGAAAACCGTGACAGGCGGTACGCTGACCGTTGGCAAACAGGGCGATACCGTAACGATTACCGACGAAGCAGGCAACGCTGCCACGGTAAATCAGGCTGACATCGAAGCTACCAATGGGGTTGTTCATTCGGTCGATACGGTGCTGATGGCCGCTGGCAGTAAGTAAAACAACAGTTAGTCAGAAAAACACACCCCCAACCCGTGCGAAACTCTGGCTCTGAGAGGAGCTTTGTTTCGCACGGGTTGGGGGCGTTTTATAAACTAACCGGCAATTCCGGCGTTATAATATGACATTGCATTAACGTATGGCTGGCGCAGGTGAAGACGCAACGGGATGATGGCTGGCGCATGTGGAGACGCAAAGGGTTGCGTCTCTACGCCGGATGGTCAATTGTAGAGACGCAACCCTTTGCGTCTCCACATGCGCCAGCCATCATCCCGTTGCGTCTTCACCTGCGCCAGCCATACGCTATAGCCCATTGCCATGTCAAACTGGTATAAGTAGAAAAGTACACTCAACGTATGAATTTTAAATCATTTTATTTCCGTGCTGCTTTCCCCATCGTTCTTTTCATCGCTTTAAGTAGTATCTGGAGTTGCCGGAAAGCGAAAAAATCTGCCACTGATTCATCATCAGAAACTACAGAACAGGCTCACATGGCGCAGCAGGCATTGGTGCATCGCGCCTGCCGCTTTGCCGATTCGGTAGGTATCGACACCAGCCGGTATGCCGTGACAACAACCGATGCAGAAGACGTTATCCAAACGAAACTGACTAATCTTTTGACTGAAATCCAGTACGGTAAAAAGCCGTCTCGACTGGCATTCAGCGGTTTACGTGAAGATCGCGATTCAACGAAGCAGACAGCCGCTACCGACGCAGCATTGCGCGACGCGCTGGAGAAGTCGACGACATTCGCGCCGTATCGGCAGTTGGTAGCCCGATACAATCAACTACGCAAGCAGACAACTAATAGCCCCGCTTTAGCCGATTCGCTGCGGCTGATTCGGCAAACGCTCAACTTTTATCGTTACGTAAATCGCTTCGATGCCGACCGGTTTGTTTTAGTGAACATCCCGGCGGGTGAACTGAATGTGTACGACCGGGCTGGTACACGGCTGTTGCCTATGCAGGTGATTGCGGGCCGCTGGGATCACCAAACGCCCTGCATGACCACCTACATCAAAGGTATTGTGGCTTACCCATACTGGAACGTGCCGAAAAGCATTGTGCTGAACGAAATGCTGCCCAGAATGCAGCGCGATTTGTCGTATATATACAACCAGAACCTCCAGATTCTGGACGAGAAAGGCCGTGAACTCGACCCCGAAGAAATTGACTGGGACGGTCTTTCGACTACCTACTTTCCGTATCGCGTTCGGCAGGCGTCGGGTTGCGAAAACTCGTTGGGACTGATTAAGTTCGACCTGGAAAACCCGCTGGCAATTTACCTACACGACACTAACAGCCGAGACCTGTTTACGCGCACCGCCGACCGCTGGCGGAGTCATGGCTGTGTACGGGTGCAAAAACCCGTCGAACTGGCGAATCTTATGCTGGGCAAACCTGCCTTCGACGCCGGCTTCATGAATCGCTGCCTGATCGACCAGAAGCCGAAACCGCTGGCCGTGCCGCAGAAAGTGCCGGTGTTTATTACCTACAATCTGGCCGACGTTGACAGCACCGGGCGGCTGATAGTTTATAAAGACGTGTACGGGCTGGCTAAGTAAGCCGACTGGCTGATGTAGTCGGTATTTGGCGCGTACACAAACAGGCAGGTGCCGCCTTTTACGGCTTCGATAATACCCTTCGAGTCAGTGTAGGGAACGGCGGGGCATCCCTGGCTGCGGCCCAGTCGTCCGTTCTTTTTGATCCATTCTTCGCACGCATAATCGGCCCCGTGCAGCACAATATTGCGGTTTTGCACCTGATCGTTTACGCCTTTTTCCAGTCCTTTCAGTTGCAGAGACAGGCCATGTTTGCCCATGTACGTGCCGAGTGTTCGGTAAAAACCCAAACTGGTTTGAAACGATGCGTTGACGTTGGAAAAACGCTTTGGAATGAGATCGCCGGAGTTTTGACCGTGCGCAACGTAAGTATTGAACAGTAGTTTTTTGTTCTGTAAATCAACCACGTAGAACCGTTTTTTTGTCGATGGCTGACTCATGTCAACAATGGAAAGAACCGGTTTTTCGGTGTCCATTTTCTGCCAGCCGCGCAGGGCGTATTCAAACACATCGCGGTGCAGGCCCATCTGTTCGAGGTTGAGCTGGTCATAAACGGCGAGGTGTCCGGTTGCTTTCGGGGCTACCGGTGCAGTAACGTGAATAGCAACCGGCGAACCTTTGGCATCGGAGGGCGTCGGCTTCGACGTAGTTGCGGCCAGATAGATCAGAACCAGACCGGCCAGTGGCAACAACACGTTACGCATCGATACGAGCTTCCGTTTGCGAGGCATTGTTACAAAGTTGGGTTAGCGGTTAAAAATGTAGATCAACGGTAAACAACGATACAAAAGCAGAACGAAAATCTGTCGAAATTTGTCCCAAATCGAGGGTGAAAGTACGCGAAAAGTCCTACTTCTGCAAGCTGATTTGCCTGCCGTTCTCCCATTTTCCATTCCGCTATGACTCCTTACGAACAGGCCGTGCGCACCGAACTTGCCCGCTGGCAACGCGCCATGCAACAATCACCGTCGGGATTCAGTCGGCTGTCGACAACCATCCAACGGCGTATTAACCGGCTCATTCCGCAGGGTATTCACGATGTCATTACGGCAGCTATCAAACAAATGACCAGGGCGGTACTATACGGTGCCGAATACCTGACGTCTGAACCTGCTACCGATCTCACTCTCACCGAGCGCGATGCCGCCGTAGCAACCCGAATCGACTGGTATCGGAAGGCGGGGGCGGCAGAGGGGGGCGTGATGGGCGCGGGCGGTTTTGCGCTGGCCTTAGCCGATTTTCCGCTGTTACTGAGCCTGAAAATGAAGCTGTTGTTCGATATTGCCGCGCTATACGGCTTCCGAACCAGCGACTACCGCGAACGGGTATTTATGCTCTATGTGTTCCAGTTGGCGTTTTCCAGCCAGGACCGACGACAGGCAACGTACCGACTTCTGGCCGACTGGCAAAGCCACAGCCAGCAATTGCCCGACGACATTAATCAGTTCGACTGGCAGACTTTCCAGCAGGAATACCGCGACTACATCGACCTAGCCAAACTGGCCCAGTTGATTCCCGGCATCGGTGCCGCCGTTGGACTGGTAGTCAACTACCGGCTTATCAGCCACTTAGGCCGCACCGCCATGAACGCCTACCGTATGCGGCTCATTGCCGGAAGTAACGCGGCTGGAAAGCGGCTTATATAGGATAGTAAGTCACTTGGCTCGTTCTCGGAGATATAGAAACAACGGTAAACCCGCAGAACCGCCGACAACTACGCTGGCTATGTAGCAAAGCCATCGCTCCGTTTGGCTAAGTCGATGGCCTTCGGCAGTAATGAATACCAGAATTACCGCCACTGATACGAAAACATCCCAACCAAAAAAAGACGAAATCCGATTAATCCAGAGTTGCTCAAAGAACAATGGGAAATTGAAACCATGTTCAAGCAGAAACGGAATAAATTGCGATAGTGGAAGAACGGTACCGGCAATGAAGCCCAGAAGATACAGGTTTTTGAGGCTCATCATTCTACTCTGTTTTTTTGATAAATAATTGGTCTTGGCCTTTAATTGTTTCACTCAATTTTCCCCGTTGCTTTTTCCAAATCGACTGTAGCCACCAGCAGGTCATAAATGGCCTGAATGCGGTTGCTCTGAGCTTGCCGCAGGGCTAGTTCAACGTCGGTGAGGTCGGTGAATTTTGCCAGTCCCTGCTGATAGCGGCTGCGGGTCTGGGCATAGCTGCGTTCGGCGGCCCGAACCACGGTATTTTGGCTACGCAGCCGGTCGCGGCTTTCGGCCTGTGCATCGAGTGCGGCCTGTACCTCGTTCGTAATCAGTCGTTTGGTGTAACGAAGTTGCTCCTGCGTTTGGTCGTAGGCCAGCCGTGCCTGCCGGATTTTGGGCGACGTTGTCGGGTTCCAGAGCGGGATGTTCAGTTGTAAACCCATAAATGCCACGAAAGGCCATTGGCTGCCCCGAAAATCGAAACTGTTCAACTGCGCCAGCGTACTTGCCTGCCCAATCAAACTCAGCGTAGGTAGTCGGCGAATGCGTTCGGCTTCGGTTTGTTGCTGCGTTTGGTCGAGCGAGAGCCGCAACTGCCGCAGTTCGGGTCGGTGGCTGAGTGCCTGTGCTACCGTGCCGGTGTCGTCGGTCAGGGCGTCGAAAGCTGTTTGTTCAGAACTGGCGGGCAAAGCGAGTGAATCGGTCAGCGTGAGGGGTGTATTGGCGTCGAAACCAAGCAAAACGCCGAGTTGGTTGGTTAGCAGCCGCCAGGTACGGTCGAGTTTCGAGAGGTTGGGTCTTAGATTTTCGACTTCCACAAATGCCCGGAGCGTATCGGCGTCGGTAGCTAACTGCGTGTTGTATCGGCTCCGGCTTTCGGCCAGCAGTGTTTGCGCCCGGTTCATGCTTTTGAGCAGCAGACTACGCTGTTCTTTGAGTAGCAATGCATTCAGGTACAGCTTTTTAGCTTCCGTGATTTGCCGCAGTGTTGTTGCCCGAAGCGTTTCGTCGGCAACCTGCCGGGCGGTTTGTGCCTGCCGTTTGGCAAGTTTCAAATCGGGCTGAAGCAGCGGCATTGCCAGATTGACGGCTCCGGTGTAAGCGTGGGTCAGAGCCGCTTCTACGGGCGTCAACCGGCCATTGTCGAAGGCGAACGCCCCTGTGTTGGGGTCGATGGTAAAAGCCGGGAAAAAGAACACCGGTTTTTTGATATTATACTGATACGACCCCTGCGCGTTGAGCGTTGGCCACCAGTTTCGCCGAACTTCATCGAGCCGCGCATCGGCCCGCAACCCGTCGTACTGAGCCGCCCGTACCTCGCCGTTTTTCTGTTGAATAAGCCGGGGAATTTGCTGGAGAGAGAGGTTGACCTGCGCCGACGCACCGCTACCTGCCAGCAGCACCAGCATAAGTCCGGCTGCCACTGGTTTTGCCAGTTTGCTACCCGGCACCTTGCTATTCACGTAGGATGCCAGCCGCGCAAAATAGACATACATCACCGGCACGAACACGAGCGTCAGAAACATCGAACTGCTCAGGCCACCGATGAGTGCCCACGCCAGACCGGTTTTGAGTTCGGCACCGGGGCCGGTTGCCAGCGCAATGGGCAGCATCCCGATTACCATTGCTAGCGTAGTCATCAAAATCGGGCGTAGGCGGGTGTGTCCGGCGTCGAGCAGAGCCGTAATCAGCGTCAGCCCGTTTTCGCGGTTTTCGTTCGTGCGTTCGACTAATAGAATGGCGTTTTTGGCGACCAAGCCGAGCATCATAATCAGACCGAGAATCGAAAAAACATTGAGCGAATTCATGGTCAACGCCAGCGCAAGCAATGCACCGATGATGGCAACGGGAATGGAAAAAAGCACGACGAACGGGTATAGCCACGAGTTGTAGAGAGCCACCATGATGAGGTACATAAATAGGATAGCCGCGCCGAATACGAAGCCGAGTTTGCCGAACGAATCGTCCTGTAATTCAAGGTCTCCACCATACGTAATCCGCACGTCGGTTGGCAGATTTAGCCGCGATACGACCTGCTTGATGCGTTCGCCAACGTCGCCAACGGGTCGCCCGATTACCTGTGCGTACAGCGTTACGGCGTTGCTGCGGTCTTTGCGCTCGAGTACAGCGGGCATAAACTCCTCCCGAATATCGGCCACCTGACTCAACCGTATCGGTTGCCCCGACGCGCTCATCAACGACAGTCGCCGGAGTTGGTCGGTGCGGCTCCGGTCAGCTTCGAGCAGCCGCACGCGAACGGTAATCGAATTGTCGTTTTGCAGAATTTTCAGGTCGTCGTACCCCGCCAGCGCAGTACGGATGGCCCCGCCAACAATCTCGGTGGTCAGGCCGTAGCGGGCCACTTTTTCGCGGTCTAAGTTGAGTTGGACTTCCGGTTTCAGACTCTCGCCCGACAGCCGGATGTCTGCCGTACCCGGAATCTGCCGCACCGCTTGGGCCAGCCGACGCGACTGTTTTTGTACCTCATCCCGATTTGTGCCATTGACAATCAGGATAATAGGCGTACTGGCATCAGACCCCAAAATACCGATAGGCGATACGCGAACGCGCAAACCCGGCTCCTGCGCCATAATTTCTTTAACCTGCCGCGACAACTCGGCCAGTGTTTTGGTGCGCTGCTGATTGGGCGTGAACGTTAGGTTCAGTTCGAGCGTGTTGGTGGTTGGAATACCGAATCCGTCGGGATTTGCGCCCACGTTCGTAAAGATTTTCACGACTTCAGGAATCCGGCGAATCTGCGTTTCAAGCCGTTTGGCAACGGCGTCGGTCTGGGCGAGGTTGGTGCCGTCGGGCAATTGTGCTATCACCTGCACTTCGCCTTTGTCGGCGGGGGCCGTAAACTCGCTGCCGACAAACCCTGCCATCGGCAACGAGAGCGAGCCTGCGAACAACGCCAGCACCAGCCCGACAACCGTTTTGCGGTGGCTCAACGCCCACGTCAGCAACGCCCGATACTGCCTGCTCAGCCGTTCGTACTGCTGCTCGAACCACAGCCCGAACCGACCCATCAGGGTTTGATTGGTCAGGTGTTCCAGCCTGCCAAACCGCGACGCGATCATGGGCGTGAGCGTAAACGAAACCAGCAGGCTGAACAGCGTAGAAATCACGACTACGAGCGCAAACTCGCGCATCAAATCGCCAATCAGGCCCGGCGCCAGCGACAATGGCACAAATACGACCACGTCGACGAGCGTGATTGCCACAGCCGCAAAGCCAATTTCGGTGCGTCCATCAAACGCGGCCTGCATCCTGTCTTTGCCTTTTTCCATGTGCTGGTAGATGCTTTCGAGTACCACAATCGAGTCATCGACCAGAATGCCAACCACCAGCGACAGGGCCAGCAGCGTGAGCAGGTTGAGCGAGAAACCCAGCAAAAACATAAAGACGAACGTAGATAGCAGCGAGGCCGGAATGGCAACCATCACAATCAGCGACGACCGCAAACTGTGCAGAAACACGAACATCACCAGCGCAACCAACCCGATTGCCAGACCCAGATCGACATTTACGGCATGGGCCGCTGCCAGCGTAAACTCCGAACCGTCCTGTGCCACGTCGAACCGTAGTCCCCGCGCCGAATAGTCGCTTTGCAGGGTTTGCATTTCGGCCCGCACAGCCTCGCTCACGGCCACGTTATTAGCTCCGGACTGCTTCGTAACCAATAAACCAACGGACGATTTGCCGTTGTAGCGGTTGATGTTTTCCACCTCTTTCGCGCCCGCCCGAATGGTTGCTACGTCGCCTAATCGGATTTTGGCTCCGTTTGGCGCGGTGGCAATGACAACGTCGCGCAGGCGGTTGAGATCGTCGGTTTTGCCGACTACGCGCACCGAAAACAGGGCGTCGCGGTCTTTGACGCTGCCCGCCGGTACATTCAGGTTGGCCTGCCGCAACGCGTCTGTCACCTGTAAAATCGATAACCGACGTTCGTCTAAAGCGCGGGCGTTGAGACTAACCGACACCTCTGTTTCGGGCAGGCCCACGAAGTTGATTTGTCCCACGCCCGGCACCTGCGCCAGCCGGGGTTTGATCTGATTTTTGAGCAACGTGCCGAGTTCGAGCGGGGGCAGCGTGCTGGTAATTGCCACGCGCAACACGGGCAAATCGGCCAGCGAATACTTACTGACCTGAGGTGTTTTGCTACCAGCAGGCAACGTCGAGACAATGTCATTGACGCGTCGCTGGGCTTCCTGCAACGCCTTGTCGGGGTCGGCCCCCTGCCGGAACTCAACCGTCACGAGCGATACGTTTTCGAGCGACTGCGCCGTAATGCGCTTCACCTTGTCGGCGGTTGAAACGGCTTCTTCGATGGGCCGCGTGATGCCGGTTTCCAACTCGCCCGGCGAGGCTCCCGGCCAAACCGTCGAGATGGTTACGAAAGGCGTGCTGATGTTGGGCAGCAGTTCGTAGCGCAGTTGGGTGTATGAACATACGCCCAGAATGCCCAACGCCAGAAACAGCACAATCACCAGTATGGGCCGGTTTATAGAAAGTTTTGTGAGGTTCATTGTATGTTGACGTTTAGCCCATTCCGCAATCCATTTGACCCGCTCGTAACAACCTGATCGCCAGTTTTTAAGCCGCTTTCAACGATGATGCTGGTGCCAACAATGTCGCCGGTTTGAATGGATCGAAGCCGAACCCGATTTCCGTGCAGCACATACACGGCGGGCCTATCGGTGCCGGGCACGAGGGCCGTGCGAGGAATGGTCAGGGCGGGGGCGGCAACTGTTTCGGTGCGACTCACGCGGGCGGTCATGCCCACGCGCAGGGGGGCATTGGGGTGGTTGTTTGCTACCCGGATTTCGACCGGAAACGTACCGGCTGCGGAGTTGGCCGCGTCGCCCCCCTTTAGCCCAACGTGATGAACCATACCCGTGAACGCCCGATTCGGATAGGCTTCAAACCGCACCCGAACCGACCGGCCAACGGGCCAGTTGGTTAGCTCGACTTCGGGGATATTGACCGTTATTTTCACTGCCGACACGTCGGTGATGGTCGCCAGCGGAGTGCCGGGGGCGATGTACATACCCCGTTCGATGGGCTTTTCGGTGATGGTGCCGCCAATCGGAGCCTTCACCACCGATTCGCTCAGTTGTTTTTGCAGCGTAGTGATTTGTAGTTCGGCGTTGCGGACCTGTAGCCGTGCCGTTTCGACCTCGGTGGCAGTCGCGTTGTTTTCGCGTTGCAGCGTCTCGTAGCGCGTGAGGTCTTGCCGGGCTTTGGTAAGCGTTGCTTCGGCTACGGCCAGCGATGCCCGGTTCACGTCTGAATCGACCGTAAGCAGGATTTGTCCGGTCCGCACCGGCCCGTTCAGCCGGATATTCAGCGACCGAACGATGCCCTGTGTAGTGGCTGTCATGGGAACTTCGCGCCAGAACGTACTGGTGCCAACGTATTCCGTTTCCGTCGTAAACGTTTGCCGACGAACGGGGGTTACGGCAACCGTAACGGGCAGAGGGCGCGATGCCGCCTGTACCTGAAGCTGTCTGGTTTGTTGATTGTGCGCGAGCCAGGCTCCGATGCCTGCCAGTACCGCCACCAGCCCGATTATCCAACGAAATGTTTTCATTCGATTTGTTTCCGTTTGTTTGACGGAACAAACCTATTCATGCGTGTCTGCGTGGCTGGTCGAAAGCAAACCGATCCGTAGAAATTGACGACCGAACCGTAGTACTGGTACTCTAAATCTTGTGGTCTTTAGGTCGGAAAATCGGGGTTGTATATCCGTGTAAATCGTGTTGTGAATCCGGCAGCAAGAAACGAAAAAAGCCTGATTTACAACAGAATCAGGCTTTTTTCAACAACAATTGTCACATAAGTTGTGACCACGGGGAGACTCGAACTCCCATGCCTTGCAGCACCACCCCCTCAAGATGGCGTGTCTACCAGTTTCACCACGTGGCCGGAATCGCATAGGCTATTTTGCCATTGCGGGTGCAAATATAGCAAATCGCCTGTCTATTGCCAAGTGAGCGTTGAATCTTTTGATTTTTCAGATGCATTGTGCGATGAATCGGGCAAAATTTCGTACTTTTATCTTACCAAACCAGTGTAAACAGCCAATATAGTATGGCCTTAGAATTAGTCGGAAAACTCGTAAAAGTGCTGCCCGAAGTGACGGGGCAGAGCCAGAAAGGACCCTGGAATAAACAGGAATTTGTAATTGAAACGCTCGATAGTCAGTACCCCAAAAAGGTGTGCATGACGGCCTGGGGCGAAAAAGCAAACGATTTAAAACAATTCGCTGCGGGCGATACCCTGAAAGCAACGTTCAGTGCCGAGTCGCGCGAGTATAACGACCGCTGGTACACCGAACTGCGGGCCTTCCGTCTCGAATTGGCCGAAGGTGGTGAAAGCACTCCGGCAGCAGGAGGCTATCAGGCTCCGGTCAGCCGCCCGGCTCAGCCAGCCGCCCGTCCGGCAGCGCAAAGCCAGCCCGCTGGTATGCCATTCAACACCTCGTTTGACGAGGAAAGCAACGATCTGCCTTTTTAAAGCAGGAGTAAGGTAAAAAAAGGTATAGGGTGTAAGTACTTCCAGCGAAGTGACTTACACCCTATACCTTTTTTTACCTTACTCCTGTATTTTTGTGATCCGGCTGGGATTCGAACCCAGGACCCATACATTAAAAGTGTATTGCTCTACCAGCTGAGCTACCAGATCATTAGCGAAATGCAGTGCAAAATTATGGCTCCGTAGCTCAAAAAACAAGCGATGCTTCTTAAAATAAGACTATTTTTCTGGTTCATCGCCGTAACGATAACCGCTCAGGCTATTCCCATCGACTCGCTGCGCCGGGCCGATTCGCTGTTTGCGGTTGGTAATCAGGATGAAGCCGCCCGGCTATATGTGTCGATACTCGCCGATGGCCATACGGCTACCGACCCGATGTTGCTGAAGTTAGCCAGTGCCGCCGAACGTCAGGACGATGTGCCGCGACTGCTATACTATCTACAGGTGTATTTTGAGCGTCATCCCGACGATGCCGTGTTGCGCAAAATGAACGACATCGCCTTAGCCAACAACCTCACCGGCTATGAAACCGATGATCTCAACTATTTTTATCTGTTTTACCGCAAATACGGTATTTATATTTTACTCTTTCTACTTATTCCAGCGGCCTATGTATTCAGTGTAATGATCATAAAAGCCATGCGAAAAGAACCCGTAGCCCGTTCGCAGCAGTGGGTTATGTTGTTGTACCTGTTTCTGTTGCTCGTATTCGTGAACTTGCCCGAAAGTTTTCAGTCGGGCATTACGAGCCACGACCGGATTCTGCTCCGTACCGACCCGTCGGCAGCCGCGCCTGTTGCCGAAGTTATTGGCCGGGGCCATAAAGTGAATATTCTCGGTAGTAAAGATATTTACCTCCGCGTGCTCTGGCACAATAAGTTATACTACCTGCGCCGGGATATGGTCTGGATTATTTAATCTCGTTTTAAAGGCGACCCTTTTTCTTTCGCCAGCGTGTTATAAACCATCCTGTCCATTAGACCTGGTAGCCATTTGTTCAGAAACACGGTAAGTTTACCCTGGGCAGTTAGTACCAACTCGCGTTTGCGCGATTGTACGGCCCGCAGAATATGTCCGGCGCACGCTTCGGCACTCATCATGTTGCCTTCCTCACGCATGGTCTCGCCAGTAATTTGCCCATGAGCATCGAGCGACGTGTAGCGAATATTCGACGCCGTAAAACCTGGGCTGGCCGTCAGTACATGAACGCCCGTGTGAAGCAACTCGGTCCTGATAGCTTCCAGAAAGCCATTCATAGCGAATTTCGAGGCCGAATACCCCGCCCGAACGGGCAAACCCCGATAGCCGGCAATAGACGAAATGCCCACAATGGAGCCTTTGGTTTGTTGAATATACGGCAGGGCATAGCGTGTGGCATACACTGTACCCATGAAATTGATATTCATAACCTGCTCAATTACAGCCGGGTCGGTATCGATTAGCATTGAGCGCATCGAAATGCCTGCGTTGTTGATGAGAATGTCGATGCGGCCAAAGTGAACTACGGTTTGCTCAACGAAATTTTTTACGTCGGCTTCTTTGCTCACATCGGCAGTAAGGGCAAAAACGGTGATACCCGCCTGCCGAAGTTCGTCGGCAACCTGATTGAGGGCGTCGGCTTTACGACCGCAGATGGCAATTTTGGCTCCCTCACGTCCGAAGGCAAACGCCAATGCCCGCCCGATACCCGACGACGCACCGGTAATCACTACAATTTTATTGTTCATACGGGCAAAAATACGACCGGCTACCGGATCAGCGATACCATGCCCTTAAACGTTCGCTTTGTAGTTGTAATCAGGTAGTAGTACGTGCCCAACGGCGAGTCGGTACCGAACCAGCGAAACTTCGGATCGTTCGAGGTAAACACCACTCTGCCCCATCGGTTCGTGATTTCTACGGATTTGAATTGTTCCAGACAGCCGTTTTCAGGCAGGTTTTTCACGGCAAAAAAATCGTTAATGCCGTCGCCATTGGGTGTGAACACGTTTGGAACAGTAATATCGGTGCTTCCCGATAGATCGCGAACGCGGAAGGTTACAGTAGTTGTATCGGTTCGGTTGGGCTGGCATGAGCGATCATCGACCACAAAATCGACCACGAACGTAGCTTCGGTGCGGCCTGCCATCAGTTCGCAGGTTGGCCTCCAGTCGAAGGGCGAACGCAGGGTGGGTGGGCCGGTTTGATTAGAAAACGACATACCCGCCCCGCGCATGTCGAAGCCCCGGCCCGTGGCAGTCATCCGTAGCGTATCGCGGTCGGGGTCGTTGCCCAGCACGTCGAACGTACTTCGTCCCGACGTATCGCTTCGGCTAACGGTCAGATCAACAGCGGATTGCGTGAGCGTGGTACGAATGTTGGGCGGCTGACTCGGCAACCCCATTGCCGCCAGCCGCACTGTAACGGTATCGCGCAGGTTGCGGTTACAGCGCGTATCGGTCACGATAAAATCAACGACATACTCCGACCGGGTAGCCGCGTCGCAGGTTGGTTTCCACGTAAACGGCTGAGATACCTTGCCTACACCCGCCCCCGACGTGAACGACATACCCGCCTGTGTCAGCGCAAACCCGCGCCCAACAGCCTGAATGGTGATGTTGTCGTTGTTGATGTCGGCCCCGAATGCCGTGAACGACAGCGGGGTGCCAACCTGAACCGTTGCCCGATTATTGACCAGGTTTGTGGTGGCAGCGGGCTTGTCGTTGGGCGATGGAATTACCGTAAGCTGAATTGTCAGCGTATCGCTCAGGCCCTGCGGACAACTTTCGTCGGTGGCCCGGATTCGGAGCGTAAAGGGTCGGCCATCGCCCCCCACGCACTTGCCGAAGCAGAATTTAGCCTGTAGCGTATCGGTGCCGGTGCGGGTCAGCAGCACGTCGGGCGTAAGGGTCAGGCCGGGCAGCGAACCGCTCATGTTTATAATGCTGATGCGTTGGTTGGCGTTGCGGTCGGTCACGAACAGGCTCAGGCAGTTGGTATCTTTTTCGGTGATGGTGAGCGCAGCGGTTTTACGCATGAATGTTTTCTGACCGTCCATCCGTAACAGCAGTTGGGGCGGGTCGTTGCGGGGGCAGTCGATGACCAGTACCTGATAATCGCGCCGAACGCGGCCAATGCGCACACCGCGCCGAAACTCGTCCACTTCTACTGAAAAAACGTGCAAGCCCGTTCGGTTAGGTGTCACGGTCAGCAGCCCTGTTCGGGCGTTCACGCGTAGTGGCTGCGATCCTGGAATCTGGTTCTGGACGTTCAGGCCCGTTATCCAGTTGATGGGCGGATAGGGGCCGGGCGTAAAGATGCCGTTGAAGCCGGGGTTTCGTAGATTGGTCGGCAAGTCGGAACTGTAGCCATTATAAGGCGTTACAAGCGTATAAGTAAGGCTGTCGCGGTCGGCATCCGTTGCGCTGAAATCAAGCGTAAACGGCTGACCGATACAGGCGTAATCGCCTTTCGGAATGACAAAAACAGGCGACGAATTGGCCGTTCCTATCGCCGGAAACTCCAGATAAAACGTTGACCCTGCCGAGCCGGGGTTCTGAATGTTGACGATGTTGCGGTTGCGGCAACAGCGTTCCCAGGACAGGTAATAGCCGCTTGGATCATTGAACACGTTCGGGTCGAACGTCAGGTCGGCGGCATACCGGATAAGCCGGGTGCGGAGCTGCGCGCTCTGGCAGGCGTTCTGCGTGTATGGCACCAACTCGTTGCCTGTTCTAAACAGGTTGATATACCCAATAAACTGATTGTTGCGCCGGGCAAATACGCCAACCTGCACGTTTGGGTCTTCGGCACCGGGGTCGCCATAGATGTCGTCGAAATACAGGTTCAGATTAACCCGGTGCGAGTAGGCACTGCCTGTGGGCTGACGCCGTAGTTCCAGTTCGCCCCCAACGATATGAGTGGCAGTGGCAATCTGGTTGATAATCAGCAGTAAAAGAGTCAGAGCGAATGCCCGCCCCCGGCAACAGTACAGGTTGAGCATAAAGGGAATTGTTTCGGTGATGAGTGCATCCGAAAATAGCTGCCTAAATTAGCAGTTTTTTAGGATAGTATGCGTAGAAAGAGTCATAAAGCACCCGAACGGTTGTACGGCATTCGTATAGATGCCGTAGTCGCCGAAGGCAAATGCATTGTTCGCACCGACGAGGGCGTAATTTTCGTAGAAAATCCCACCGGCGGACCGGGTGTGGCACCTGGCGACGTGGTTGATTTGCGAATCACGAACAAGAAAAAACAGTACCGCGAAGCCGTAGCCGAAACCGTTCATGAACGCTCGAAGGTGCGTGCAGAGCCGTTCTGCGAACATTTTGGCACCTGTGGCGGCTGTAAGTGGCAACACATTCGCTACGATGAGCAACTGCGGTTCAAGCAGCAGCAGGTAGTCGATCAGTTGACCCGTATCGGTAAAGTGCCGCTGCCTGACATTCGCCCGATTTTGGCCGCGCATCCCACTCAATATTACCGCAACAAACTCGAATTCACCTGCGCTGAAGGTCGCTGGCTCACGCAGGCTGAAGCCGCCACCGACCTGCCGATGGACCCCCGCGCCTTAGGTTTCCACGTGCCGGGCCGCTTCGACAAGGTGCTGCCCATCCGGCATTGCTACCTCCAGCCCGACCCCTCGAACGCCATTCGCTTAGCCGTAGCAGATTATGCGTTTCGGCACGATATGACGATGTATAATCTGAAACTGCATACTGGTTTTCTACGGACGCTCATTATCCGCACTGCCGATACTACGCAGCAGGTGATGGTAACGGTACAGGTGGCACAGGACGACCCCAACCAACTCAACGGGCTGCTGACGTTTCTGCAAACGGAATTTTCGCAGATTACCTCGCTGAACTACATCCTGAACACCAAGAAAAACGACAGCTATCAGGATCAGGAGGTAGTTAACTGGGCCGGAAAACCTTACATCGAAGAAACGATGGACGATGGAAGCGGCCAACCGCTTACGTTCCGGGTAGGCCCGAAATCGTTTTATCAGACCAATGCGCAACAGGCGTTCAGTCTCTACAAAGTGGCCCGCGCCGGGGCAGCCCTCACCGGGCAGGAGTGCGTGTATGACCTCTACACTGGCACCGGCACCATTGCACTATTCGTGGCCCGGCAAGCCCGCGAAGTGGTTGGCGTTGAGTACGTTGAAGCCTCCGTGGCCGATGCTCGTGTCAACGCCGACATCAATGGTATCACCAATGCCCGTTTCTATGCGGGCGACATGCGCGACATTTTGACTGAAAGCTTTTTCGACCAGCATGGTCGGCCCGACGTGGTGATTACCGACCCGCCCCGCGCTGGCATGGACGAAGCCGTTACGCGGCAGTTGCTACAGGCCGCTCCCCGGCGCATTGTGTACGTAAGCTGCAATACTGCCACGCAGGCCCGCGACCTCGGTATTTTAGATGAAGGCTACACCGTTACCGACGTGCAACCCGTTGATATGTTTCCGCACACACATCACGTCGAGAACGTAGTGGTGCTGGAACGGAAGGGCTAAAACTCCAGATACGGTGCGATTTTCTCTATCGTCCCGGCATCGAGAATGCGAATTGGTTTGAGCGATTCGGCAGACGTGTATGCCCCGTGCTGTTCGCGGTAGTTGACAATCACCTGCGCCTGTCGGCGCGACAGAAACGGCAGCCGGTCGAGTTGTTCGGCGGTAGCGGTATTAACCGGAATCTTGCGCGGCCCCGACCGAATCTGCCCAAACTTGCGGAGTTCGTCAAATGCCAGCGAATCTAACCCGTAGACGTTGCGAAACTGCTCGGGCGACACAAAACCGCCGAGTGCGTCGCGGTATTTCACGATGCGCCCTGCCAGCGTACTGCCAATGCCTTTGAGGGCAATGAGTTGCGACGTGTCGGCGGTGTTGATATCGAATGGTTGGAGGGTAGGTTTAGCGGGTCGTTCGGCAAAGGCCGGTCGCTCAGTGGGTTTGAATGGTTCGCGCTCATTACCAAACCGCCCGTCACTCTTGTCTGCAAAGCTCCTTTCTCCCTCCACCTTGTTTCCCGGCGTCTGTAAAACGATATACGGTTCAAGTTGGTCGTAGAGGTCAGGTGGAAAGTCGTAGATGCGGAGGAGGTCTTCTTTTTTGCGGAACTGCCCGCCTTTGCTGCGGTATTTATCGATGCGTTCGGCCAGCCACCGGGGAAGGCCCAGTTGCTGCCAGCCCGCCACGCTCACCGTGTTGGGGTCGAAGTTGAACAGTTTGGGTTCGCTGAAGCGTTCGGCGGTGGTTTTGTCGCGGTCGGGGCGATTGCCGAAGGCGGGTTGTCTGGCGTCTTCAGCCTGCATCAGAGCTACCAAACTATCGAGTTTGCGCTGGTCGGCGGCTGACGTATCGGCAGGTTTTCGGTTGGCAACGAAGCGATACAGAAAGGGAATAAACAAACAAAGCAGCGTCAGGATGATAAGCACCGTAAAGCCACGAGCCTCGCGGTGCGAAAAGCCAAAATAGTCGCGCACGAGCGACTGAAAACGATTGAACATGAACGGTGGGCTTACCTTTTAGTTGGATATTCGGTGCAAACTAAAAGGTAAACAGGTTTCTGTCAAGCGGTTTGTTGATTTTCTCAATTATTATTGCGTTTTCTACGCTACCGACGCTACGCTGTTACGTCCCTACGGGACAATGGAGGGAGGGGGCATTTCTGTTTTCTACCGACGCTGCGCTGTTACGTCCCTACGGGACAATGGAGGGAGGGGGCATTTCTGTTTTCTACCGACGCTGCGCTGTTACGTCCCTAATGGGACTTCTGGAAGATTATTAATTTTTCTGGTACTGATACCGCACATCTACGTAGTCCCGTAGGGACATAACAGCGCAGCGTCGGTAGAAAGAAATAGCCCCCCCCCTCCATTGTCCCGTTAGGGACGCAACAGCGATAGCGTCGGTAGAAAACGCGATACCTGCACATCAATTCCTCGTCAAATCAAGAAAATTGACGCTTACCATGCCAAACACCTATACTCAAATTCATTTGCAACTGGTTTTCGCCGTTAAGCACCGCGACGCTGTTATTGCACCCAATTGGAAATACGATTTGTACAGCTTCATGACAGGTATCATTAGTCAATATGGTCATAAACTCCTCATCATAAACGGTATGCCTGACCACGTACATCTATTGGTCGGCTTACGACCGACCCAATCGCTTTCAGAATTGATGAAAAACTTGAAGCAGAGTTCGGCCAAATGGGTTAACGACAATCGATTGACGCAGGGTCACTTTAGCTGGCAGGAAGGCTACGGCGCATTCTCCTACAGCAAAAGCCAGCTACCGGCGGTTATCCGTTACATAGAAAAGCAGGAAGATCACCATACCAAACGTTCGTTTCTGGACGAATACCGACAAGTCTTAGATGCGTTTGGTGTCAGCTACGAAGAGCAATATTTGTTTCAGCCGTTGGGTTGAAGGACACTATGTTATACCGACGTTGCGCCGGTACGTCCCTGACTATGGGTGTAGTTTGGGCCTATGCAAATGTCACTATGAACAAGCCACTGAACATAGTGGCATGTTCATATGCAAAAGGTGCGTATTTTTGCCCTCACGTATGAATACTACTCCGACCCGTACCGACGGACCGCCAGCTACTTCGCTGCAAGATATTATCGCCCACGCCAAAGAATATGGCTTTGTGTTCCCTTCGTCTGAAATCTACGACGGTCTACAGGCCGTGTATGACTACGGGCAGAATGGCGTTGAACTGAAAAATAACCTCAAAACGCTGTGGTGGAAGGCCATGACTCAACTCCACGACAACCGCGACGGCGGACCGGTGGTGGGCATCGATGCGTCGATTTTCATGCACCCGCTCACGTGGAAGGCGTCGGGACACGTCGATTCGTTCAACGACCCGATGATCGACAACCGCGATTCCAAAAAACGCTACCGGGCCGACCAACTTCTTGAACTGAAAGCCGAAGAATATGCCAACGCAGGTGATGCCGACCGCGCCCAGGCCCTGCTCAACGAAATGGCCCGGCTGCTTGGCGAGAACGACCTCGACGGGGTGCGGAATCTTATCATTGCCGAAGGTATCAAGTGTCCTGTTTCCGGCACTGACAACTGGACAGAAGTGCGGCAGTTCAACCTGATGTTTTCTACGCAGGTAGGTTCGTTGGCTGAAGACGCCAGCCTTATTTACCTCCGCCCCGAAACAGCGCAGGGCATTTTTGTAAACTTCCTGAACGTGCAGAAAACGGGCCGCATGAAAATACCCTTCGGCATTGCCCAGATTGGGAAAGCGTTCCGCAACGAGATTGTGGCGCGGCAGTTCACGTTCCGTATGCGCGAATTTGAGCAGATGGAAATGCAGTTCTTCGTGCGCCCCGGCACCGAAATGGAATGGTACGAACGCTGGCGCGATACGCGCATGAAATTCCATCAGGCACTCGGACTGCCCGCCGAAAAACTGAAATTTCACGTTCACGAGAAACTGGCGCACTACGCCAATGCCGCTGTGGACATTGAGTATCAGTTTCCGTTTGGATTTCGTGAGATGGAGGGCATTCACTCACGCACTGATTTTGATCTGAAATCGCACCAGGAACTGAGCCGCAAAAAACAGCAGTATTTTGACAATGACGTTGACCCGGCCACGGGTAAGCCCTACGGAAATTACATTCCTTACGTAGTTGAGACCTCCGTTGGGGCCGACCGGCTGTTTCTGGCCGTGTTCTGCAATGCCTTCACGAAAGAGACAGTAGGAGAGGGCGAATCCACGCCGGGCGATAAACAGAAAGAGCGCACATATCTGAAACTACACCCGGCACTTGCCCCTATCAAAGCGGCCGTGTTTCCGTTGGTACGCAAAGATGGCCTCCCCGAAAAAGCCGAGCAGATCGTGAAATTGTTGCGCTCAGAATTCCGCGTAATTATGGAGGAGCGCGACGCCATCGGCAAACGTTACACACGGCAGGATCTAATTGGCACGCCGTTCTGCATTGCGGTTGACTACCAGACGATAGAAGACGACACCGTAACAATTCGGTATCGTGACACTACCGAGCAAATCCGGGTTCCGATTAGCGAACTCAAAGCCCGCATCGGCCAGGAAGTGTCGATGGAGCGATTATTAGAGCAGATGTAAGTAAAATAAAATAAGGGGGTAGTTAGCCACTCCCTTATTTTATTTTACTTACGACAACAGGCAAGCATTTTTTTTCGTCCGGTGTGTATTTCCATAGCTCCAATCCGTGAGCTGAATCCCTAAGGCGAAGATATAGGGTCCCATCATAAGCTCCCAGTATCACGTTGCTTCTTTCTTCATGCCGTTGATAAGGAACCTCAAACAAACGTTTAGTTCCTGCCTCTGTTCCATCGCTAACAAACAGAAACCTCTTTTCAAGCTGAACGGATCGAGCAGTAAAATAAATTTTGTTGCGGAGGGCAGTGATTTCCTGCACGTCTTCGTAGATAATTCCTTCATTAACAACAGGAATCGCAAAAGTGCCGTTTTCAGTTGCATCTGAACGCCATAAATTGTTCCGATTGTCTGTTGAGAAAGCACGAAAGTACAAAACATTATCAATGATGGGCACTTTACCATTGTAATACATTGAGTGATAGGATTGTAGAGGATGCTTTATCAACTGTAGGTTAACTCCATCATACTTCCATAACCCAATGATACCGTTAGACGAAAATCCGTAGAAATAGCTATTGTCATTTAGTACAACGGGTTGGCTTATGAAAGCAAGTTTTTCGCCATTTATAGTTTGTATAGTTGATGTGCCTTCTGATGTACCATCTGACTGCCAGAGGGTACTACCAAACCAGCCCTGCGGGCCAGTAAACAGTAGCTGCCTGTTGTTGAAGTTTACTAAAAAGTCACCCCCATACGATAATACCTTTACAGGTAAAGTACCATCCAGCGATCCGTCAGATTGCCATAATTGTAGCTCACTATCTGATGTATACAGATAATGCAGTTTGTTCTTGAAAGATATCATTTGAGGCTGACCAACAGGGAATCCAAAATCATTAGATAATCTTTTCACTGGTATTGTACCATTAAGAGATCCGTCTGATTTCCAGAGTTGGTCTACGTTTTGCAAGTCAGACGCTATAAAAAATAATGTACCGTTTACATTGGTTAATTTTCTCGGATAAGAGCTGCCAGTGGTATGTATGTCTTTCACCATTACTGTACCTTCTGTTGTTCCATCTGATCTCCATAACTCTGTGCCGTTTTCGTCGGACGCGGCAAAATACAAGATATCATTTATACCGGTTAATGTTCGATCATCTATTTCAATATGACTTTTTACTAAGACAGTACCACCTGTTGTGCCATCGGTTTTCCAAAGGCTGTAATGACTATTATTGTCAATTAGAGTTGATGCTGAAAAAAATAAATTTTTGCCTACTTTGATCATACTATGAGGCCATCCGCTCACAGCACCACTGTACAGGTCCTTTACTAACTCGGGAGATTGAGCGAGACTGGATGCTGATGTAACAAAAAGTAAAACAAAGAATCTAATCATACTACAATCTCAGTTATTTATAAAACCAGAGCAAAAATTATGCCTCTATTGTGCCTTATTAATGCATAATGCAACAAAAAAACCCGGCCTGTTCTGGTCGGGGTTTTTTTCTACGTTGGGAAGAAGCGGAAATGAGCGAGTATTAATTCAGATGTGGCATGCCATGCGCTAATTGCCGCCGAACAAGGCTCCACCGCCGACGCGATACCGGGAGAACCTCGCCTGTTGAGAGATGTACCAGCCCACCAGCATCAGTGCGCTCTAACCGCTCAACGTAACGCCGATTCACCACACAGTTGCGGTGCAGACGAATGAACCATTCGGTGGGTAATTTTGGCGAATAATATTTGAGTGTGCGTGGCATCAGCATCCGCTGACCGTCTACCCAATTTAACCAGCTATAATTAGCAACAGCCTGAAGATAAACCAGATCGGAAACAGAAAAAGACTGACGACCTGTTTCACGTAAGTACAACTTTAACGGGGGCCACTCGGTCGGCATCGTGCGAGCTGAGGTAGCGGCTGATGGAAAATAAGACATGAGCGTTCGGTAGTAGAGGTTTGACCGTAGTTGGTAAAACGATAGTGATACAATACTATGGCGATTGTCCGCCTACCACATGCTCATTCGTAACAGCGACTATGAAATTTGTAACATGATCTGTGAATACTCACCTACGTATACTAAGTCTATAATATTGATATAAAATTACCTCGATTGAGGAAAGCATAAATTAGTATAGTATGCATAGACAGTTTATGGATTGTACTACGTTTCTGATGGTATTACACAACTTCCTGTCGACTTTTTTCGACATATTCCGACGGTGTACATTGATACTGCTCCTTGAAAACTTTGGAGAAGTACGCTGCCGTATCGAACCCAACGCGGTCAGCGGTCTCAGACACCGAAGCTCCCGTCAGCAACAATTCAGCACCCCGCTTCAGCCGAACAGCCCGGATTAACTCGTTGGGTGTCATGCCTGTCATGGCTTTGATTTTTCGATTCAGATGCATCCGGCTCATGCCGATGCCCGTGGCCAATGGCTCAACGCCGAAGGTAGTATCGTCAAGCCGCTCTTCCAGAATAGCATAGATGCGGTTCATGAACTCGTCTTGCGGTGCCGGGCTGGCCGTAGGCAAATGCCCTTCGCGCAGAAGCTGCGTGCGGTAATGCAGGCGCATCCGCTGTTGCTGTTCCAGGCGATTCCGCACTCGCCCACGCAGTTCTTCAACCTGAAATGGCTTCGTCAGGTAGTCGTCGGCCCCCGCGTTAAATCCTTCCAAACGGCTTTCAATAGCGGCTTTTGCTGTCAACAGCAAAATAGGAATATGGCTGGTAATGGGGTTGGCCTTCAACTGGCGGCAGAGTTCATACCCATCTAATTCAGGCATCAGCACATCACTGATAATCAGATCGGCACCATCGGCAATAGCAGCCTCAATACCGGCTCGTCCGTTTGTAGCCCGGCGAATTTTCCATTCCGGGTTCAATACGCTGATTATGTATGCAGCCAACTCGTCATTATCTTCAACCAATAATAAACGGGGTGCACTGCCATCTGTAGAAGTTGGCTTGGTAATCAACCCGTTGGTAGCGGGCAACGGCAGTACCAGCGATTCGATGACCCCAACACTGGCCGGACGACAGGGCAATTCAACGATAAACGCGCTACCCACGCCAGGACGACTTTCGAGCGAAATAGTGCCATGCATCATTTCGACCAATTCTTTTACCAACGCCAGACCAATGCCAGAGCCACTGGCCGACCCATCGGGCGAGGTTGTAGCATCGACCTGATAAAATCGGTTAAATATATGGGGTAGCTTATCGGCTTCAATACCGATGCCCGTATCGCGAACCACAAACCTGACAAGATCACTGGCTGGCTCAGAGCTGACCGAAGCAGAAGTCTCGTAGGCAGGCTGTGCCGATAGGTGTATGCTAACGACACCTGCCTCTTTGGTGAACTTGAGCGCGTTGGAAATCAGGTTGTTGATAATCTTTTCAACTTTATCGGTATCGAACAGGTAAAACGGCTTTTTAAGTGTCGATTGCACTTGTAGCGTAATATTCTGCCGTCGGGCTTCCTCGTCGAAGCTGGCCGCAATCCGCTCAACAAATTCACTCAGGTTGTCGGCGGTGAGCGTAATGGTCATGTTGCCCGCGTCTAATTTAGCCAGATCGAGCAGTTCGTTGATGAGCCGCAACAGCCGGTTGGCGTTCCGGTAAATGAGCGACAGCCGGTTGTGTTGACGAGCATCGGTAGTTTCGTTCAGTAACTCCTGCAAGGGCGTCAGGATGAGCGTTAACGGCGTGCGAAATTCATGGGTAATGTTGGCAAAAAAGCGGGTTTTAACTTCATTCAACTGCTTGAGTTGCTGCGATTCCTGCTCGCGAAGCTCCATGCGGCTTTGCAGCCGAACCCGGTGGATACGCATACGCAGGTAAATGGCAAAAGCTCCCAGCAAAACCAGCGCGTAGCCCAGATAAGCCCACCAGGTTTTCCAGAGGGGTGGTTTGATAACAATCTGAATTTCACGTGTATGCGTACTCCAGATGCCAGACGTGTTCGACGCATTGACCACAAACGTGTACGTGCCTGATGGCAGGTTGGTATAGGTAGCCGTTGCCTGATTACCGCTGTAGGTCCAGTCGCGGTCTAAGCCGGTGAGTTTGTACCGGTATTGATTTTTCCCATTCTGGTTGAACTGGAGCGCGGCAAAGTTGAACGTCAGGAAGTTTTGGTCGTGGCGTAATTCAATTTCTTTCGTTTCATTGATGTCCTGTTGAATGGGAGAATCGGGTGTAAGGGCATTAACTAACTGATTGTTAATGCGCAAAGCCGTCAGCGCAACCACCGGGTTAAAGCCATCGACCCGAATTCGGGCTGGGTCGAACAGGGTATAGCCGCCAATGCCGCCGAATATCATCCGACCATCGGGCAACGCTACGTCGTGGAATCGGTTAAATTCTTCACTCGGCAAACCGTCGTCGGTGGTGTATAAGCGCACTTCAAAGGTTCGGCTGTCAAACCGGCACAATCCCCGGTTGGTGCTGAGCCACAGATGCCCTTTTCGGTCGGGGCGGATACCGTAAATAACGTTGTTCGGAAGCCCCTGATCAACGGTAAACTGGCGAATTTGCCCCGTCATCTTATCAAGCCGGCACAACCCACTGCCGAATGTACCAATCCAGAGATAGTTGTACTGAATTGGGTCCTGGGCCAGCGACAGGAGCGCGTTGTTGGGCAAGGCCCGGGCATTGTTACCATCGGCATACCAGCGAACAAGACGCTTTGTCGACAAATCGGCCCGGAGCAAACCATGATTTTCGGTAGCTAAATAAATTCGACCGCCATCGACAGTCATGGCCTGAATCACGTAGGGATGACCGGCTGGCAGCGGTAGCGGAAAGGCTGTAAACGTCTGTAGATCAGGATTGTGACGAACCACCGCCCGGCTATCCGGGCCGAGCAGCCCCCATAATTCACCCTGTGCGCCTTTGGTTAAGGCGGTGAATCGGAAAGAACCGCCGGGTAGCCAGCGTGGTTCGATACCGGTTGGCCGAACGGGGTCGAATGTACGTCGAACAGGGTCGAAGCGATACGGTCCGAAATTTTTCCCGCTGATCCACAATGCTTTGCGCCGGTCGAACTGATAACGGACGCTATAGGCCCACTCCTGTCGGACGGGAACCGGGATAGCCGTAGCCGGAACGCCAAGCACCTGCGACAGCCAGTCGGTATGAAAATTGACTACGTAGGGAGTAGCCGTAAACGAGCGGCTGTTCAGGTCATATTTGATGACACCGTCGCCGTTGGTGCCGACCCATAACACATTAGAACGGTCGACTAAAAGCGAAATGACCGGAAAACGAGCGAGTTTTGGATCGGGCTGTAGAATAATCAGGCCCGTACTGTCGGTATATCGATTTTGGTTGATGTAGACCGTACCGCGTCGGTCGCTGGTAAAAACGGGCGTTTGGCTGGCAGGTATCGGCACGTCGAGCACCTGCCTGACAGTGCCTTTATCGGGGTCGAAAAAGGCTACTTTTCCCGGAAAGCCCAGAAGTAACTCGCCATTCGCCCGTTCATACATACTCAGCACATTGTTCTGAGGAAGCCCCTGCGCTGTACGGAAGCCCGCAAATTGGCCTGTTTTGGGGTTGTATTGAAACAGGCCGTCCTTTGCCGCCAGCCAAACCCGGCCCCGTCGGTCGAGCAGCAGGGCGCGAAGGGTACGCTGAATGGTGTCGCCCTGCATGAACCAATGCTGATGCGAGATGCTGCCATTTGGATTAAGGCGGAAAAAACCGTTCGTTTGCGTAGCAACCCAGACACCATCCTGCCGGTCAGGAAAAAAGCCAACCAACTCAGAACGCCCCCGGGCCTGTCGAAAAGCTGCCGTGGCGGAGTAATGTTCTGACTGTTCCGTAACCGGATCGAAGCGGTCGATGTTATTATTTTCGGTGCGAAGCCACAGCCTTCCTTTGGGGTCTTCCCTGATTTCGTAGATGCTGCTGAACGACAGCGAACGAGGTTGCCGGGCATCGTAGTTGTAGATACGGAATCGAACCCCGTCGTAGCGGCAAAGGCCGTCGCGGGTGGCGAGCCAGACAAAGCCGCGCCGATCCTGAATGAGCGATTTGATGAAGCCCTGTGGCAACCCATTTCGCACAGTTAAGTACTCAGGGTTGGGTACGTCGGCACCTACCGGTACGGCCCATCCCAGCAACCCAACTACCAGCAAGCCTACCGACCAACGCATGTTTTGTAGCCACATTTGCCCACTTCGGCTAAGAGGAAGCCGAATGCAAAGGGTCAAATTCGCCCAAGTCTGCGTATTTATCAATTTTACGGTAGCATTATTTATTAACCGGTCTTTCTGCCTCAGCTTTTTACCCCTCATTTTCGTATGCATCTGCTTCTGCAAACACATGTTAATCAGGCCCCAGCTACTGTGTGGGCCGGTTTTACCCGCAACCTGTTTAACCAACTCAGCCCGCCTTTTCCACCTGTCGACGTTGTGCGCTTCGACGGGTGTCTGACTGGCGACATCGTTCACCTCCGGCTTAATTTTCTGCTCTTTCGGCAAGACTGGATCAGTCTCATCACCGATCAGCAAACAACGCCCAACGAGATTTTTTTTATTGACGAAGGTACTAAACTTCCCTTCTTTCTAACCTACTGGCAACACCGCCACCGCCTGCTGACCGACCCTGCGGGCGGAACCATCATTGCCGACGATATTACGTTCCGAACCCCGTTCTGGCTAACTGACTACCTGATGTACCCGCTCATGTGGTTGCAATTTGCGTACCGAAAACCAATTTACCGGCGCATCTTTAGTTGAAAGATATACGTACTTTTTCAACTGGCTGGATTGCTTTACTTTTGTCAAACTGGTATTTAATCTATTTACATGAAGCTCCCTAACTTAACTACCCGAATATTCATTGGCATGGTGCTGGGTATCGTGATTGGCTATTTCTTTCCAGCTACCGACTCCGGCTTTTCGGGAACCGATCTGAATATTCTGTCCAAGATTTTTTTGCGGCTCATTAAAATGATTATCGGGCCGCTGGTGTTTGCCACCCTCGTGGTAGGTATTGCCAAACTTGGCGATTTTGGCACGGTGGGTCGCATTGGGCTGAAAACACTGGCCTACTTTTATTTTGCCACCATTCTGTCGTTAGTAGTTGGTTTGCTGGTGGTGAACATCATGAAACCGGGTGAGGTTATGAACCTGCCTTTGCCCGTTAAAGGCACCGATACGGGGGTCGAGGTGAAAAAGCTGACGTTCGAGAATTTTATTACCCACATTATCCCGACCAGTTTCGTAGAGGCTTTAGCCACCAACGAAATCCTGCAAATAGTGGTGTTCAGTATTTTCTTCGGTGTGGCTGTGGGAGCCATTGGGGCGCAGGGTAAAATCATGATCAAGGCACTGGACGCCCTGTCGCACATTATGTTCAAGATTACCGGCTATGTGATGTCGTTCGCGCCGTTTGGCGTTCTGGGTGCCATTGCCAATGTGGTAGCCATGCAGGGGCTGGGCATTCTGGCCGGGTACGCTTACCTGATTCTGTGCTTCTTCGGCGGGCTGTTATTCTTTGTCTTTGTGGTATTGTGGGGTATTTGCTTAGTGGTGGGCATACCGTATCTGGCGTTGCTGAAAGAGATCAAAGATGCGTTCATCCTGTCGTTCAGCACGGCGAGTTCAGAAGCCTCGTTTCCACAGACCATCGAAGCGTTACGCCGGTTTGGCTGTTCGGAGCGGATTATTTCGTTTGTGCTGCCGCTGGGCTATTCGTTCAATCTCGACGGTTCCATGCTCTACATGACCTTCGCCACGGCATTTATTGCACAAGCCTACAACATCCCGCTTAGTCTCGAACAGCAAATCACCATGATGCTCACGCTGATGATTACCTCGAAAGGCATTGCGGGCGTGCCGCGTGCGTCGCTGGTGATTATTGCCGGTACGCTCTCGCTGTTCAATTTGCCGGTTGAGGGGCTGGCTCTGCTGTTGGGTATCGATCAGGTGCTCGACATGGGCCGTTCGGCCACAAGCGTAGCGGGCAACGCCGTAGCTACCTGCGTGATCTCGAAATGGGAAGGCGAGTTTCGGAATGCGCAACCCGTTGATTCGGGCGAGGTTGCCGTTGAGTAAACATATTGTTGGGTGAGCCGGATAAAGGATTAGTTTGGGTAGGTTTTACACAACCATTCATTCCTAAACCTACTAAAGCTATGGCCCAATCTGCCATTCTGGAGTCTGAACTGGCTCCGTACTTTACTACCAAAGCCCCATTTCAGTTTCCGGTCAATTTTCGCGAGGGGTTCGTGAAATACTGGCCTATCGTAACCCTGGTTCTGCTGATTTTGTCGGCACCGGCTCTGTTGGCTTTCCTTGGTATAGGAGCCGCGCTGATGCCGGTCTCATTTCTGGGCGGAGCCGGGGCCGGATTTACCTACACCGTTAGCATGGTATTGGCTCTGATCGGGCTGGTACTGAGTATCCTTGCCTTGCCGGGTTTATTCAACCGCAAGCGGCAGGGCTGGGTGTTCAGCTACTACGCTCAGCTTATCAGTATCCTGACCAGCATATTGTCGCTTAGCCTGTTCGGTATTCTGCTCGGCTTGTTGTTTCTGATGCTGCTGTTTCAGGTCAGGGAATATTATACGTAACGGTTTTTGATTTTTGCGATAACGAAACGCCACAACCTGGTAAAGGTTGTGGCGTTTTTATTACCGCTTATACCGTCGTTTGGCTATTCGTCCGTAAATTGTTTCTCGTATTCAAGAAAGCTTGAAGTTTGTAGGTAACAACTACTTAAACCTAAACGACAATCAACGCTACGTGACCAATATTCTTGAGGTTCATCATATCGTAAAGCAGTACGCCGAACACCGCGCTCTCGACAACGTTAGTCTGAGCGTGCCGCAGGGCAGTATTTTCGGGCTGCTTGGCCCCAACGGAGCCGGTAAAACATCGCTTATTCGCATCATCAACCAGATTACGGCCCCCGACGAGGGCGAGGTGATTCTGGATGGCGAACGGCTCAAACCCGACCACATCAAACGCATCGGCTACCTGCCCGAAGAACGCGGCCTGTATAAGAAAATGAAGGTTGGCGAGCAACTGCTGTACTTAGCTCAACTGAAAGGGCTGAGCGAAAAGCAGGCGATGGAGAAGCTGAAAACGTGGTTCGTCAAGTTCGACATCAAAACGTGGTGGACCAAAAACGTGGAAGACCTATCTAAAGGGATGCAGCAGAAGGTGCAGTTTGTGGCAACGGTCATGCACGAACCCGATCTGATTATTCTCGATGAACCGTTTTCGGGCTTCGACCCGATCAACGCCAACCTCATCAAAGACGAAATTCTGGAACTGCGCGACCGGGGCAAAACCATTATCTTCTCGACCCACCGCATGGAGTCGGTCGAAGAACTCTGCGATCATATCGCGCTCCTGAACCGTTCGCACAAGGTACTCGACGGGCCAAAACACGTTATCAAGGAGCAGTTCAAGACGCACACTTACCATGTTGACTATCAGGGCGAACTGAGCGATTTGCCCCCGGCTTTCACGGTGCTGAACACCCAGCCGACCGATAGCGGATTTCGGCGGGCTAACATTCAGATTCCGCCCGATGCTGCCGTCAACGACCTGATTCGGCACCTGCTCGACCGCGTGGCTGTGCGCTCATTCGGCGAGAACATCCCCAGCATGAACGACATTTTTATCAAGACCGTAGGAGAAACTATAGAATGAACACAATATTCCTGATTATCAAGCGCGAGTACCTTGTTCGGGTGCGCAAAAAGTCATTCGTTGTTATGACGATTCTGGGGCCGGTGCTGATTTTTGGTTTCTATGCCGTCATTGGCTGGGCGGCCATCAGCTCGATCAACCAGAAAAAAGTAGCCGTTGTCGATGAGAGCGGAATGATTGCCAGTCGGCTCAAAAGCGACAAGGAAATGGTGTACTCAACCCTGCGGCAGCCGCTGCCCCAGGCTAAGCAGGCGTTTTTGAAGCAGGGCTACGACGCGCTCGTGTTTATTCCGAAAGCGGTGGTCGAACAGCCGAAGACCGTACAGATTTTTGCTGAAAAAGGCGTCAGTCTGGATGTGCAAAGCAATATTGAAAAAGCCATCTCGAAAGAAATCGAGACAATCAAATTAAGTCAGGCGGGCATTAATCAGCAGGTTATTCAGGATGCCAAAGTTGACGTTGATGCCCAAACCATCAGCATGGCCGATGGGGGTGAAAAGAGCAGTAACTCCATTGCCATGTACGTAATCGGGTATTTCTGTGCTATCCTGATCTACATCTCGCTCATGATTTATGGCACGCAGGTGATGCGGGGCGTGATGGAAGAAAAAACCAACCGTATTGTCGAGGTTATCATCTCGTCGGTAAAACCGTTTCAGTTGATGATTGGCAAAATTGTGGGTGTTGCCTTAGTGGGCCTGACGCAGTTTATGCTCTGGATACTGCTGACGGTGGGCTTGTTTACCGTGGGGGGCAAACTCATGGGCGATAAGGTAGAGCAGGGGCGGCAGGCGGCTCAGCCAACGGCCATGATGAACAACAACGCCAACTCTCCCGAAGTCAAAAAAGTACAGGAAAATGCCGTTGCCAGCGTCATGAAGGCAGTCGGGACGCTGAATATTCCGTTGATTGTGGCTTGTTTTCTGTTCTATTTCTTAGGCGGATATTTGCTGTACAGCGCGTTGTTCGGTGCCATCGGTGCCGCCGTTGATAACGAGACCGAAACGCAGCAGTTTATGCTTCCGGTAATGATGCCCATAATTGCATCCATTGCGTTTGCGCAGATTGCCGCCCGCGAACCCGACGGGGCTATGGCGTTCTGGACGTCTATGATTCCCTTTACGTCGCCCGTGATAATGCTTGTTCGAATTCCGTTTGGCGTACCGGGCTGGCAATTAGCACTTTCCATGACGCTGCTGGTGCTCGGTTTTATCGGCACCATCTGGCTCGCTTCGCGTATCTACCGCGTCGGCATTCTGATGTACGGCAAAAAAGTAAGCTACAAGGAGTTGTCGAAATGGGTGTTTTATAAAGGCTAAATCCCAATTTCCAGAATCAGCGGCTGCACGAGCCATTGGCCGGTGGTGAGGTTGTAAACCGTGCGGGCACCCAACTCGAATGATGAGCGTAGGCGTAGTACATTGAAGACAAATGACAGGTCGACCCCAGCCGTTTGGTAGGTTCGCGTGCGGGTTTCGTAGTTGCGCAGACGCCCGTACACGTCGCGTACTTCGAGTGTGCTCCGCCCGTAAGCAGCATCGAAAAAAGCTCCGCCTTTAATGCGCTGAACGTATAGAAACCGTGTCAGCGACCAGTGCGTATCGGCCAAAGGCAGCCGATACTCAACGTTGCCCGCCGTAATCTGATCGTCGCTGATGTAGGGTTGCCCGCGTGGGTAAAACACTACCGGCTGGAATCGGTAGGTGCCGCGTGACTGCTCCTGATAGCCGCCCCGCAGTCGAATGGCGTGATGTTTGCCGACGCCGGGCAGAAACAAACTTGCCTGAACGCCCCACTGCTCGGCCTGCAAGCGTCCGCCAAACGGCGTGTTTCGGTACGTGGCCGAGAGCGACTGACCCCAGCGGGGCGATACGTCGCGTTTGCTTTGCCGCAGCAGTCGGTTATACGAAAATCCGTAAGTCATGGCACTGAGCGAACCAGCAAAACCAACCTCCGTAATGCTCCGAACCGGGAGGTCGTAGTCGCTCACCGACAGGTAGTTGTAATAGGCCGACAGGTTTGCCGACTGACTGTATTTCGATTGGGTCAGCGTAAACGGCAATCGCACGCCCGCTACCAATTGATTGTATTGCCAGCGGTCGGCACGCAGACTATCGACCGGTACAATGCGGTCGACGAACAGCGAGGTGTTACGGTGGCCCCGTTGGAAACTGAGGTCGAAAATAGGGTAGAGACCCTGATAGCTCAGCGTGGCGTAGGCATTGCCAACCCGCTCGGCCTGATTGTAGGTATACCCTACGCCCAACTGCGTAGTACTCAGCAAGTCCTGCGAACTGACGCCTACGTTCAGCGACTGCCCTGCGTTGCTGATAACCGACCCCCAGTTATAAACGTTGAGGAGGTTTGTCAACCGGCTGAATCGTCTCGCCGGATAAACCGTTGCCTTATCGGTAGAATCGCTCAACAGCCGCCGAACCTCAGCCGCGCCGGGTTCTACGTTGGTTAGCGGCCCAAAATACCGGACAGGTTCAACCGACTCGACCCTCGCCGGATTGGCTCCCACGGGTTTCCAGTCGGCGGGATTTAGCGGCATGTCGGCAATGCGGTAGCCATCGGCTGAAAAATCCTCGAAGGCCAGCCGCGTTCCAGATGGCGACACCGCCGTATGGTAAGCCGCCAGTGGCCGTGACGTTACCTGAAACACCTCCTTTGAGGCCACGTTCACCGCATATAGATTATCGATACCTGACCGGGGCGAGTTATAAAAAACGTAGCCGTTCCAGGATTGCGGATGGCTAATGTTCTCGTTTGTCCGGGGCAGTAACTCCCGACTCTCGCTCGATTGGCTGTCGATGAGCTGAATGGTTTTCTTCCCATCTTTCAGGATAACCGACGCAATGGTTTGGTTGTCGTGCCAGCGTGGGTGCAGATAAAAAATATTTTCGGGGTTGGGCAACTCGCGCAGCCGACTGCCGGTTTTGGCGTCCAGCACTACCAACCGGGTTGTGTAGGTTTCGGTATTCTCAACCACTACAAGCTTTTGATTGTCAGGCGATAGGGCTACGGCGGTGTAGCGGGCGCGGTGTGTGAGTCGGCGGAGTTTACCGGTGGCGAGGTTCAGCAGCCGGATATTATTGTAAATGCGCTGCCCCCAGCGTGGGTCGAAACCAAACTCAATCCAGCAAGCGTAAGCGGGCGTGGCCGAAAACATAGCCGGGTCGTTTGGAAAGCCCTGCACAAACACCTGTTTTTCGCGCCCGGTTTTGCTCAGGCGCACCAGCCGGGGCGTGTCGCCTAACCCGTATTTCACGGCTAATATGGTTGAGTCGCTCAGAAATTGCGGGTAACGGTAGTTCGTAAAAATGGGCCGTTCCGAGCGGGCCGCTTCGGGGCTGACAGCATAAAAATTAGCGGGCGTTAGCGTCAGTTGTTCCTGTTGTTTTTGCCAGGTTTCGGTCAGGTCATTGATGGTTTTGGCGTACAGACCATCGGCGGTCAGGCCCACTGTTTTTTTGATGCTGCCCGAAAAATTGAGCGGCAGGGGAGGAGTCTGGAAATTTCGGTCGAGCACGCGGCTCCAGGCGTCGGGGCCTTGCGTGCGTTTGAGATGAGTAACTAAGTGATAGCCAAGCGTATAATGATCGGGTATGTTGTCGCGAAACGAGCCGCAAACCGATTTCTGGTAACTGAACTGCCGACCAGCCAGCAGGTTGGCCCGCAGCCCCAGGTCGAAGTTTGGAATTCGGCCCCGTCCGCTGTTGCTGAGCAGCGTTTCGGTGCTTACGGCGTCGCCTTCCATAAACCAGTCGGGTATGGTCATGCGCGAAAACGCCAGTCCGGTATTGCCCAGCAAGGCATATAGAACCTTGCCGTAGTGCTGGAGGGCTTTGTCGAGTTGCACCACGTGCCGGTATTCGTGCACAGCCAGCAAATCGAGCCATTCGTAGGTACCGAGCAGGCCGGGGTCTTGCGGGCGGGTCGCAAAGAACTCCGACCGGCGCGGCTGAATTGCCACAAAACCATTGCTCAATGTGGGCTGGTTTTGCAGCAGGACCGAAATGGTGCGGGGCCGTTTGCTAAGCGACGCGCTGGCGGGTTCATAAACCTGTTCGAGCCGTTGCGCCACGCGTTGCGCCGTCGTGTCGAAGCCAGCGGGATAGAGTACGCGGAAGTGGGACGTTTGAATCTGATACCAGCGCAGATAGGTTGGGTTTTGACTCAGAACGGGCAAAATTTGAGCAGAAGCGGTTACGGCAGAGATAAGCCACAGGGCGGCTAAGCAGAAGATTCGTTGCATACGGTTTGAAGGTACGCAAAAATTTAAAGGGGAACACGGAAAAGGGGAACACAGATTAAACGGATAGTACGGGTTAACACAGATAATAAAGAAATCCGTGTTCATCCGTAGCATCCCGCTCCGGCGTACCGGTTAAATCCGTGTTCCCCTTCAAAAAATCACAACCACTTTACGAAGAAGCCAATCAGCTTCTTCACTTTGTCGGTATACGGCGGGTAAATGAACTTCATGGTGCCAAATTCGCGCTGCATCACCCCCCGCTGATTAGAAAATTCCTGGAAACTGAAAAACCCGTTCGATTTACCTAAGCCACTGTTGTTCACGCCCCCAAACGGTAGTTCGACGTTACCAAATTGCAGTAGCGTATCGTTGATGACCGTATCGCCCGCCGAGGTGCGGTCCAGAATATACTGCGTATTTTGGCGGCTGCGGCTGTGAATGTACAGGGCCAGCGGTTTTTCGCGGCTATTCACCGTGCGTAGTGCATCGTCAAGGTTCTCGTAAGTCAGAACGGGCAGCACCGGGCCGAAAATTTCCTCCTGCATCACCCGCATTTCGTCGGTCACGTTTTCCAACAGCGTGGGTTCCATAAAATTATCGGCTTCGTTGGTATTGCCGCCAAACGCCACCGTCGCGCCCTGTTGCACGGCATCGTCCAATAGCCCTTTTACCCGCTCGAAATGCTTGCTGTTCACAATCCGGGCATAGCTGTCCGACTGCTCGATGGGTTTCCCATCGGGGCTGTACATGGCGGTCAATGTTTCGCGCATGGCCTGTATAAGTGGCTCTTTCACAGACCGATGCACCAGCAGATAATCGGGAGCGATACAGGTTTGGCCGTTGTTGATACACTTGCCCCATGCCAACCGACCGGCAGTTTCTTTGATATTGGCCGTTTCATCCACAATGGCGGGCGATTTGCCGCCGAGTTCGAGTGTGACCGACGTTAGGTGTTTGGCCGCTGCGGCCATCACAATGCGGCCCACGGCGGGGCTTCCGGTAAAGAAAATATGGTTGAACGGCAGTTCGAGCAGGGCGGTCGATACCGCTGCGTCGCCCTCAAAAACGGTCACTTCGTTAGCTGGGAAGAGTTCGGCAATCATCTCCCGAACTAAGTTGGCGGTGTGTGGCGTCATCTCCGACGGTTTCAGAATCACCACGTTACCAGCCGCAATAGCCGACACTAATGGCTTGATCATCAGTGAGAAGGGGTAGTTCCAGGGAGCAATGATAAGCACGTTGCCTTTGGGTTCGTGCCGGATATGGCTCTTTGTACCCACTAAGCTCAACGGCGTTGGCAACCGTTGCGGGAGCATCCACTGGCGCAGATTTTTGATAATATGCTTGATTTCGGCATGAACGGCCATCAACTCACCCAGCATTACCTCCGCAGACGGCTTGCGGAAATCGTCGTACATAACCCGTTGAATATCAGTTTCGTGGGTCGTTATCCACGACTGAATACGTTTTATTCGTTCAATCCGCTGTTCGGCGGTAGTAAGGGCCATTTGGGGCGCGTGCTTACGCTGGGCGTCGAACGCGGCCTGAATAGCGTCGCGGGGAGTGGTTTGCGGAAGTGCCGTTATCATGGGTATAAACTCGTGGGCCTGGTTCAAAAGAATAGGCTAAAAGTACAAAAAAACGGTGGACTGCCCGTGTTTTAGCATTTTAAATTGAGAATCGGCTATCTTTAGCAAAACATTAGCAAACCGAAGCCCGGATGACTCTCGTCAGCGATAATATCCGCTACCTGCGTAAACTCAATGGACTGACACAGGAGCAATTCTCCCGAAAAATTAACATAAAACGCTCGTTGCTGGGTGCTTATGAAGAAGGGCGCGCCAACCCGAACCAGCAGAATATGCAGGCCATCGCCAAAGCGTTTAACACCACCGTTGAATTACTAACGCGGCAAGACCTGCGCAAACTTCGCGAAACGCCCAACCTGAGTATCCCGCTGGGGCAGGCAACTACGGCGGAGCCGGTTACGCGCCATGCTACTATCCGATCTGACGGGAAGATTGACGCCCATGACGACGACCCGTTTCAGCACCCGGATTTTCCTGACATCTTTGCTGAACCCGCACCCAAAACGCCTGAGCCACAGCCGTTGACCAACGTGCTGAATAAATTTTACCGGCAAGACGAACCCCGCGAACCACGTCCGGCTCCTATACCCCCTGTAATTACACCCCCCGCCCGGCCTACCAACGAACGCGCTCAATCAACGGCTTTTCAGCCCGTTACGGGAAATTCGCCGGTCGATCATCTGTTTGGGCAACCCGCCGAACTCCGGCCTGCTACACCCCCGATGGCTCCCGCACCACCCGCTCGTCCGGCTGAGTCGTCGGGTTTCAATAACGTGTACGAAGCACCAAATGCGGTCAATCGTTCGGCTGCGGTGCTGCCCACAGTGCAAAGCATTCCGGTAGTTAGGCAAAATCAGTTTGGCGAATACGGGCAGCGGTATCAGCAGCCCGATTTTCTGCATCGGCTTCCGGCTATGCAACTCCCAACGTTGCCCGCTGGTACGTACCGGGCCTTTGAAGCGGGCGACGATTTTGCGTTTCCGGGTGCGTTGCTCGTGGGGCAGTTCGTGCGCAACTGGTTCGACATTGCCGATGGCAAACAATATATGTTGGTGATTCACAACCAGGGAATCTGCTATCGACGCGTGTATAACCAGGTGAAAATCAAAGGGACTCTACTTCTTACTGCCGACCGGCCCAATGTCCCCAATCAGGAGGTGCCGCTCAAAGACGTGGCCGAAGTCTGGGAAATCTGCGCGTTCGTGAGTCAGCAACTTCCCCCGCCTGCAACCAATACGGATCGGCTCCGGCAGTTGGTTGAAGAACTTCGCTTCGAGGTGGAGCGGTTGTAGGAACGGAGCGTTATTTACCGACACACAACCGGGACAATTGGAAATGCTGACAGGATACGGAAGGGGTGAAGCTGATAAATTATTTCTATTTAAACAGCTTTTGGGCTAATTCTTCTTTGGTCAAATCGAAATGGTCTGCAACGTTTTTCAGTATGTTGTTAAGCGTACCGATTTTGATCGGATCATGACGAGGAATTGTTTCGTGATGCTGGCCGTTTTGTGTAGTCTCGATTCTGACGTGACTCCCCGTCTGTCTAACAACCTCATAACCAAACGGTTTTAACAGCTTTATTAATTGAATGCCGGTCAGGTCGCGGGGTATTCTCATAAAGCAAATACTTCGTCTTTTACGAAATGCAGCCGAACCAACTGCGGCCACTCTGCCGGGCTATCATAGTGACAATCAACCGCATCCCGAATCATTGTTTTTAGTTCGGCAATGGTTTCCCCCTGCGTAAAAATATTTTCACCAACGGCCTGTGCCGTGTAGCCACCCTCCGGGTCTTCTTCTACCAAAAAGATTAGCTCTTTCATCTCTATCGTCCAATAATTCAACACAAGATAAGCATAAGCAGCCGAACCTTCGCCCGACCACTTACACCTTTCAACTTGACTCCGTTACTTGATATACCGAAAATCTTCTCCGCCTTTCAGGGCCAGCAGGGTTTCATACATCAGCTTAATTACGTTCTGCACGTCGTCCATATGCACGGTTTCGACGGTGGTGTGCATGTACTTGAGGGGCAGCGAAATCAGGGCCGAGGCAATGCCTTCGGTGGCATAGGCGAAGGCGTCGGTGTCGGTGCCGGTGGAGCGGCTAACGGCCTGCCGCTGGAACCCAATGCCCTGCTGTTCGGCCACGCCAATCATAAAATCGAGTACGTTATTCTGTACGGCAGGGCCGTAGCACAGCACCGGGCCGCCCCCGCATTTGAGGTCGCCCTGTTCTTTTTTGTCATACTTCGGCGATTGGGTGTCGTGCGTTACATCGGTGCAGATAGCAAGGTTGGGTTTCAGTCGCCGGGCAATCATTTCGGCCCCGCGCAGGCCAATTTCTTCCTGTACGGCGTTTACCACGTAGAGCGTGTAAGGCAGCGTAACCCCGTTTTCTTTCAGCAGCCGGGCCACTTCGGCAATCATAAACCCGCCCATCCGATTGTCTAACGCCCGGCCCACGTAATACCGCCCGTTGAGTTCCATCAGCCCATCGGAGAACGTCGCGACCGTACCGACGTGAATGCCCATTTCTTCTACTTCCTGCTTCGTAGCCGCGCCCACGTCGATAGTCAGGTCGGTTACTTTGGGAGCTGCGTCTTTGGCGAGGTCGCGCACGTGAATGGCGGGCCAGCCGAACACGCCCGGCACGGTGCCTTTTTTGGTGTGCAGATTCACGCGCATCGACGGAGCAATGAGCGCGTCGGAGCCGCCGTTGCGCCGAACATAGAGGTAGCCATCGTCGGAGATGTAGTTTACGAACCACGAAATCTCGTCGGAGTGGGCCTCGATAACCACGCTGTAGTCTTTGCCGGGGCCAACCACACCAACGGCTGTGCCGTAGGTATCAACGATGTATTCGTCGGTGTAAGGTTTGAGGTAATCTAACCAAATCTGCTGCCCCGACGACTCGAAGCCGGTGGGCGACGCATTGTTGAGGTACTGATACAGGAAATTCTTACTCTGCTCGTTCATTGTTACGAAAAAAATGGGTCTAAAAATTCTTTAAGGGGCTTCAGAGCCGGATGTGCCGGGTCGAGGTTCCAGTGTTTTTTATTGCGGTAGTCGCGGTGTTCTTCCTTAATTAGTTTCTTCTGAGTTTTGGTCTCACCCAGCAGGGCTTCCAGATAAGCGTATATTTTTGTTTTACGGGCCGGGAGCGTGAAAGCTCCAGAAGCTGTGTTGAGGGCTTTTTTAGTTGCCAAACACTGCTCATAAGTCTGCCAACAGTCAAAAATAATCTGATTATCAGGGCAAATAACTTCTTGAAGTAATGTCTCTAAATCGCCATCATTTTTATCGGCGTCTGAGTGAGTGCCATTGAAAGGCAGCAGAAAGTACGAAAAGCCTTGCTCTTGGCAAAACATGTCTATATCAGGCTGTTTGACAATATATTCGTCAGCATCAAAAATGACGAGCATTGGAATCTCTTCAATGCGCAGGGTCTGAATAATTGGGCTCAGTAAATTCATTCTGATAGGATCAGCGAATGAATCCTGACCGCCCATATCAAAAATGTCACCTGCTTCGACACGGGTATTCTTTTCGGCAAACTTTCCTTTCGATAGTTTAAGGCCGTACCATTCGTGAATCAAGTCCTGAAAGAATTTTTGGTCAGCAACTCCTTCAACAAAAATCTGAACATTACTCATCGTGCGCCACCCCGTGTATTAAAGCCAATATTGAGGGCGTATTCAAACTGCCCAAAATCGTAGGTGACTGCTTTTACTTCACCGGCTTTGTTTTCAATCAACGAAATATTCCGTGCGTCTTTCTGATAAGGCTGCATATCCGGGTCTTCCAACGCTTCAACAAACGCCTGCTGGCATTCGAGACTGTGCGTCGTAGCGAAAAGCTGAACGTTGTATTTGGCACAGAGTTGAAGCACGGTTTTCCAGTAATTTTTTAGTCTTGTAAAGTGAATGCCTGAACCGATTTCATCGACCATCAGACGGCGGTTTTGGGCGACGAATATTTCCATCAATAACATTGTGAGTTTGACTGTGCCATCACCAAATTGTCCAAGTGGAGAATAAAAGTTTCTGTTTGTTAATCCGATACTAAGGGTTTCTTGATTGTCAAATAATCGGTCTGGTCTGATTTCTTCCAGATTGGGAATTAATTGTTTAAGATTTTCTTCAAGCTCCTGTCGCGCTGCTTTGTTTCTGTTGAAATAATAATAAAAAAAACTCACCATATCCTCACTGAATGACGTATTAACTGGCAAAAATGGCATATACCAATCCAGGAAGTTTTTACCTAAATCCTGACGATTAAACAATGCATTTGCCAACGCTCCTACATAGTCAATTTGATCTTGGTTATCTCGGCTTACTGTCGATTTGATCCAAATGTTTGGCGTCTCACCTATACTATTTTTACGAATACGCTCTCTATCATATTCGCTTAGTTCTAATGTCGTTTTGAGTTCAATTTTGATTGAGAAGGGCTTATCATTTTCAACCGTAATCTGCAAAGGCTTACTTGATTCCTTAAGGGTAAATTCCCAATAATTGATTTTCCCCATTTCGTCTGGTTCCCCTGCCTTCAAACCGTAAATTTTACGGCTCATGAAATTAGTGAAGTAATTGAAGGAAAGACGAGCAACATTCTCATCAAAACATAACCCCTCCAGCACCGACGTTTTGCCTACGTTGTTATCGCCTACAATTAGGTTGAACTGGCCGAGATTGCTCATCTCGAAGGAGTCGAACCGCTTGAAGTTTTCGATTTTGAAATACGTGAGGTGCTGCTTTTCCATGACGCGCAAAAAATAAGGCAACGGACACGCCCACGCACGATGAGCCTACCCGTTGCCAAATCAACAAAAAAAACGGCAAACCGTCACGCTAAAACACTACCCGGTAACTCAGCACCGGCAGCAGACCGTTCTGGTAATTGGTGCGGATGGTGCCGGTCTGCGCGTCGAAGTAGCGGTTGAAGACGTTCAGGCGGTTGGTCACGTTCTGGACGTCGAGCGAGAGGGTGCGGGTGGAGTGGGGGCGGTTTTTCTTCCAGCTTAGCCGGATGTCGGTGCGGAAATAATCGGGGAGCCGCTCAGTGTAGGCGAGGTGGTCGAGCCGCACGGTTTCGCCCCGTTGCTGCGACGTCGCTACGTCGATGGGCGTATCGCGGTAGCCGCCGTAGTAGGTCAGTTTCAGGTTCAGGCCCACCACGCCGTTACGAAACAGGCCATGGTCGCCCGTCGTGAATTCTTTTCCGGCCAGGAAACTCGTTGCGTGCCGACCGTCGAAACGGCTGCTTCGCCAAACCTCGTCCGACCCGCGATACTCCGACCGATAGAGCGACGACGATAACAGAAAATACACGCCCCGGTTCAAGAACTGCTCCAGCGTCAGTTCAAGCCCGTAGTTGCGGCCCAGCCCGGTGTTGGTCAGTCGTTCGGTAGTCAGGCCGTCGAGGTAGTTGATGAGGGCGAACGAGTTGGCCGTGTCGGCACTGACGGGAATGTTAAACAGACTCTGGTAGTAGGTTTCGGCTTTCAGTCGCAGGTTGTCGGTTAGTTTGCGGTCGTAGGCCAGCACGAGGTGGTGCGAGCGCGTGAAGCCGAGATTGCGGTTTAGTGGCCGGGCCACGTCGCCGAGTTGCTGGCTGGCGAACAGCACAGCCGGGTTCTGCATCTGACTGTGCAGGCCATAGCCCAGACTCAGCGACTGCCCCGGACGGAACGCCCACCGCACCGAGCCGCGTGGCTCTACGGCGTCGGTGCCGTTTAAAAACAGCCGCAGGTAATGCAGCCCGGCGTTCAGCGTTAGCTGCTCCGACAGCCGGTAATTCCACTGCGCGAAAGCTTGCAGCGTCTGCGTGGTTTGCCCCGGCACGCGCACCGTTGTCAGCACTTGCCGACGCTCGGCATCCCATTCGTTGCGCGACAAATCGTAGCCAATCTGCGAGCCTATCAGCCCCGCCCGAATCGTATGTTGCGTGTTTAGTTTATAGGTTAACGTGCTGGAAACGATGCTTTTCCAGATGGTGTATTGCTCTCGGTAGCGCGGTTCGAGGGCGTAGCTTTCCAGCAGATAATCGCCTGCGTATTTGTTCTGATACCCCGATCCTGACACCACCGTTTTCAGAAACGCCCGCCGACCGAAATTAATCGAGTGCGTTAGGCCAACCGCGCCCGTATTGGCCGAAAACCGCTCGTTATAACGGTCGAAGGCGTTTTTCCAGGCGGTCGAATCGCGCACGGCGTCGGTATCCTGACTACTCAGCCCGCCGAAACCGAAGAGCGTGAGCGTACCGGCTTTGGCCGTTGGCAAGTAGACGTTGAACGAAAAATCCTGAAAGGTCGTCACGCCCGTTCCAACGTTCAGTCCCAGTCGGCTCAGTAACCCCAGCGTCGAATACCGGTAATTGAACAGGTACGAGCCTTTGTACTTCTTTGAAAAAGGCCCCTCACTCGATACGTCTACGCCCAGCACCCCGGCCTGGACGGTGTGTTCGGCGCGTTGGTTGTTGCCCCGGCGCAGCCGCAAATCGAATACACCCGACAGCGCGTTGCCGTACTCTGCCGGAAATGCACCCGTCATGAAATCAGAATTGGCGAGCAATTGCGCACTCAAAATCGAAATACCACCCGACGCCGTGCCAACGTTGGCGAAGTGATTCGGATTTGGAATCTCAACCCCTTCCATGCGCCAGAGCAGACCGTTGGGCGTGTTGCCGCGAATCACGATGATGTTGTTCCCATCGCTGGCTCCCACCACGCCGGCGTAGGCCGTTGCCATACGGGCGGGGTCGTTGATGGCGGCTGCGAATCGCTGCGTCTCTTCGACCGAAAATGTCCGGGCCGACACCGTCGCCATTTCGTTCAGTGGCTTGTCTTTCTCAACAGTCGGTTTTACCGTCACTTCAGCCAACTGTCCGATGGCTTCTTCGAGCGCAACGGTCAGTACCAATTCTTTGCCCGCATCGACTACAACGTTTGTCAGTAGCGCGTCTTTGTAGCCCACAAACGAAATTTTGAGCGTTTGCCGCCCCACCCGAACACCCGTCAGCCGAAACGAACCGTCGGCGTCGGTCAGCGCACCCTGTACGGGGTTGGTCGTCAATACCACGATTGTAGCACCAGGAATAGGTGTTTGCAGGCTTTGGTCAACTACGGTGCCGCGAACGGTTTGGGTCAGAGGCTGCGCGACTGAACGGGTGGAGAAAAAAAGGCCCATCAACAGGGCCGCAGAGAAAACGAGTCGCATAGCGGATCAGGTTGTTTGCCGCTATGACCACTGGAAGGGCATTTACCCCTATGCACTGGTACGAGCCAATGTCAGAGCCCCACCCGCAGCCCTGCCTGCCAGCCCAACCAGCCCGACCAGACATCCCGAAGCCTCAACGCGTTATTGTCTCTGACGACCACCGCAGGAAGGCTGATATTTGCCAGTGGACTCAAAGCCGAATCCTCTGTATAATAGCCGTTCAGGGTCGGACCAACCGATATACCGATGCGCGGACCAAACTGCTTTACCACGGTTGGCGAAAGCCGTAGCAACAGATTTGCGTCGTCGATAAACAGGTTGGTGCGGTTGAGTTGGTGAACCATGCCCTCTACTGCAAATGACCAGCCCCGGCGGTCGGCGGTGGCCGTGCCAAGGCCGTAGCCGTAACTCCAGACGTTGGTGGTCGGGTTCAGGCCCGCCGTAAAGACGTTGTAAAACTGCCGGACGCCGATGCGAAAGGTGGCGTTCAACGTTGTAATCTCGTTGGCCGACAGTTCGATGTTGCGGTAGCCGTTTTCTTTTACGAAACTCAGAAAACCAATCGGGGCTTTTTCCGATGAACGCGCTACGTTGATAAACCCTACCTGCCGCCCGCTGACCACGTCTTGAGCTTTGTTCAGAAAACCACTGATTTGCCAGCCTGTCAGTTGGCCCTGCACCACGTTTGTGAAACCGGCAATTTGCCAGCCCAGCACGTCGGCAGCGGCTACGTTGGCGAAACCAGCCACCTGAACGGCCTGAACGGTTTGGCGATTTGTGTTCAGAAAACCAGCCAGTTGCACACCGTTTGCCGTGCCTCGCGTAACGTTTGTGAAACCTGCCGCCTGAAAGCCGCGTACATTACCACCCACGGTATTGATGAACCCAGCCAGTTGCACCGGCCCGACATTGCCCTGATTCGTGTTCATAAATCCGGCTAACTGAACGCCCTGCGTATTGCCGCCAACAAGGTTGCCAAACCCTGCTGCCTGAAAGCCGCGCACGTCTTCGCGAATGAGGTTCATAAATCCACCCAGTTCCATCTTCCTGACGCCGAGCGCGTACCCCATAAACATGTTTATCGAATAATCGTTGATGATGCGCCCACCCAGCGAGCGGTTTGTGCCAAGACCCGGTACGAGCGATACCTGCCAGGTGCGGTATAAGGTATCACGGTCGAGGTTGATGCTGTTAATCAGTTGCTTAGTCGATAATGTCCAGCGGCCCAGCGTTTGGCGGCTGCGCTCCAGAAACGACGCGGGCATAGCGACCACGCCCGAATCGGCAGACGCGAACACGACGGGCCGTTCGGTCAGCATGGGCGTGGGGCGGCTGGCGGTATCGGTGGGGAGCGGTCGCGTGTCTAATGGGTCGATGACCGTTGGGCGGGGAATAGCCGTGAGGTAAATGTTCTGCGGCTGCGACCGGCGCGACGGTATGGTAAGCGACTGACTCAGATACGCCTGCCGCCGAACTTCGAGCCGCACCACCGACAGCGTAGCGGGCAATTTCAGCCGGTAATAGCCGTACTCGTTCGATACCGCCGACCGCAGCGAAGTGCGTTCAAACAGACTCACCGCTCCCACGCGTTCCGATGTTTGCCCGTCAATGATGTAGCCGTCGAGAATAAAATCTTTCGGCTGTTCGGGTTCGTCGGCCCGTAACAGAATAATATGATTACCCCGCGTCCGCAGCCGAATGCTGCCCCCGAACAATTGCCCCAGCACGTCGCGAACAGGCCGTTTGGTAGCTCGGAGCGTAACGGTTCGATTGGCGGGCAGAAGGGCCGGGTTGTACGAAAAACTGAACTTCCCGGCCTGACTGATTTTAGCTAATGCCTGACTCAGGGTTTCGTTTCGCAAATCGATTGACACCAATCGTTCGAGTGGGGGCGCAGGTTGGGCAATGAGTGAGAGTGGAAGTAGAAAAAGCAGAACAACTGTACGAAAACGGGTCATAACAAAGCGTGATTTTGGCCATATGACCAGCCAGTAGACCAAAACCCCTACTCGTAACAACCCGTTCCGCTCAAAACGCGCGTATTGCCCTCGCGCCGAACAGTCAGTGAGAGCGTTTCTGCCACTACAGCCAGCACAGCGTCGATGGGTTCGTTACCGAAGTCAGCCGTCAGATGGCAGTTATTGAGGTCGGCATTGTTCAGGCGAATATCAGTGCCGTACACCTCGCGCAGGGTTTGCACCACGTCGGCCAGCGATGCGTTTGCAAATGATAGTCGCCCGGTCTGATACGCCAGCCGGTTGGCATCGAGCGAAACAGGTCGGCGGATGGTATCAGCGGGGGCGAAATATGTCGCCTGTTGATTGGGCGTCAGCACTACAGCCTGCCTGCGAGCCGAAAGCTGCACCCGGCCCGTGCGCACCGCCACCCGAACGCTGTCGCCTACGACCCGCACGTTGAACGATGTTCCAAGTACGCGCACCACAGCCTGTCCTGCCCGTACCCGGAACGGATGCGCCGGGTCGTGGGCTACCTCAAAAAATGCCTCGCCCGTCAGCACCACCTCGCGGCTGCTGTCGGCAAACGTGGCTGGGTAGGTCAGGCGACTGTTTCGGTTGAGCAGCACCCGCGAGCCATCGGGCAGGGTGAATCGTTTCGGGCTGGTTGTTGTAGCGGCAGATAACTGTGCGGTCGGCTGTCCGACGTTGCCCGTGTCCCGCAGTCGCCAGACCGATACGCCCACCAGCACGGCCAACGTCAGCATGGCAGCAATGCGGCTGTAAACCAACCAGTTGGGGCGAGTTGGCGTAACGGGCATGGGCCGGATTTCAGGGTTGGAAACAGAAGGTTTCTGCATCTGCTTCCGAACATGCTGCCAGGCGGCTTCGGTGTTGACTGTCGTGGTTGGGGTAAGCGCGCTGGCGGTGGCCCAGATGCGGGCAAAGCGTTTATATTCGCGCTGGTTGGCTGGGTTGGTTAGCCAACGACGCACCCGGTCGGCCTCGGCTTCGGAGGCTTCGCCCGCCAGAAACTTGCCCAGCAGCGCGTCGTCGATAGGTGGTTGCGGTTCGGTTGCCATCATGCCCCGGCCTCTACGGCCAGCCAAACAAAAAGTGGTAAACAATCGCTCAATTCAGTACGGAGGATACGGAGTGCTTTGCCAATCTGATTTTCAACGGTTTTGGTGGCAATGCCCAACTGGTCGGCAATTTCTTTATACGATAATTCCTCAAATCGGCTCAGTTCAAAGGCGCGTCGGCATTGTTCGGGCAATCGGCCAATGGCCCGTTGGAGCCGCGTACTCAACTCGTCGGCCAGCAGAGCCTGTGTAGGGCTAACTGCGTCGGCGTAGAGTTCAGAAGCGGCCTGCTGTCGGTGCTGCGCCTGATTGGTTTGCTGACTGATTCGGTTCAGGCAGCGATTATGTACAGCCCGATACAGATACGCCTTCAGCGACGTGGTAATGAGCAGCGATTCGCGCCGTTCCCAGATTGTCACAAACACACTTTGCACTACCTCCTCGGCTTCGTCGGTATCGCCCACAATCGGGCTGGCATACCGGCAGAGGGGCGCGTAATACTGACGAAATACGCCCTCGAACACCGCTTCGTTGCCGATGCGGATTTCACCAATCAGGGTTTCGTCTGGGGTGGTCTGCACAAAAGGAGCGGTAATTGTCAGCAGAATTCTTCGTTTTCAGTGATTTTGCCCATATGACCATCAAATGACGGTATACCCCTACGCCGGATTGAAAATAACCCAATCACTTGACACGCGTACTACTCAAAACACCTAAAACCCAATGCGTTCGCGTTTTTGCTCGATGCCCATTGAGCGCAGCAGATCAAGAGCAATGCGGTCGTCGTGTTTACGTTTCCAGAAATCGGCTTCGAGCCGGAGTTTATCAATCTCGATTTGCTGCTTTTCAACGGTCAGTCGCAGGGTTTCAAGGTCGCGTTCGGTTGTGTTGTCGGCAAGCGGAATTGCCTGCACCGACACGGCGTCGTCGGTAAGCAGGGCCACGGGCGACAGGTCGAGCACAGCGGCAATCTGGCTCAGTCGTGAGAGCGTCAACTCGGTTTTGCCGCGTTCGATGTCGCCGTAAGCTGTGGTCGAAAGGCCCAGCAGATCGGCCATGTTTTCCTGCGAAAGACCGCGTTGCAGCCGTTGCAGGCGTATTTTTTCTTCGACGGATGGTTTCATATCAAGTAGTGCCGATAAAATCTAAACCGGAACCGACAGGGTTTTTCGGTTGCATAACGCATTTTTGTGTCGTTCAGTGCTAAGTGATTTAAACGCAGAGGTAGCAGAGATATACGCAGAGAGAACAGAGTTCTTTGCGTTCTCTGCGCTAACCTCGGTTTCCTCTGCGTTTAAACTGTCGAAACTTACACCCAGCAAACATAGTTTTTAAACTAAAGTGTCAATCCAATATATGAATTTTCAGAACGAATTCCGCAAGTTTGCCGTACATCATATGGGTCTCAACGGCCTCACCGTCGACGGCTATGTAAACCACACCATTGAGAACATGACCCGCTCGGTCATTGAAGAACGCCCGATGAATTTCCGGGAAGTAGACGTGTTCTCGCGTTTGATGGCCGACCGGATTATTTTTATGGGCCTGCCCGTTGACGATAATATCGCCAACATTATCGTAGCGCAACTGCTCTTCCTCGAATCGGCTGACCCGAAAAAAGACATTCTAATGTATCTGAACAGCCCCGGTGGTTCGGTCTACGCTGGTCTGGGCATTTACGATACCATGCAGTACGTGCGGCCCGACGTAGCTACGGTCTGCACCAGTCTGGCTGCGTCGATGGGCGCGGTATTACTGGCGGGTGGCGCGGCTGGCAAACGGTCGGCACTGCCGCACGCCCGGATTATGATTCACCAGCCGAGTGGGGGGGCGCAGGGCCAATCGGTCGATATTGAGATTACGGCCCGCGAAATCGTAAAATTACGCGAAGAGTTGTATCAGATTTTATCCGACCATTCGGGCAAAACCGTGGAGCAAATCGAGAAAGATTCGGACCGCGACAAGTGGATGCGGGCCGAAGAAGCCAAAGAGTACGGCCTGATCGATGAAGTGCTACGCCGGGAACGGTAGTGGCCTGAAGTGGGCCTTTGGCGCAGAAAATACAGCTTTCATCGAAGGCTGTATTTTTTATTCAGTTTATTTCTGGTGCAGACGTTTGCCCATTTGCCGACCGAACAATAACTTTGTTTGCTACGGATAGCCCGGTTGCTGCCGGGCTATCTTTTTTTTGCCAACTTCGACCAACAAATACACTGCAACCTTTCATGCCACAAATCAATTGCTCGTTCTGCGGACGGCGCAAAAATGAGGTGATGCTGCTGCTGTCGGGCATTGACTCACACATCTGTAATTACTGCATCGAGCAGGGGCATCAGGTGGTGCTTGAAGAAATGCGCCCGCGCCGAAGCGAACCGACCGAGATACACATCAACCTGATTAAGCCCGTTGATATGAAGCGGCACCTTGATCAGTACGTGATTGGTCAGGACGATGCTAAAAAAGCCATTACCGTAGCGGTCTATAATCACTACAAGCGACTGATGCAGCCCCGCACGACCGACGACGTGACCATCGAGAAATCGAACATCATTATGGTGGGCGAAACGGGTACGGGCAAAACGTATTTAGCCAAAACCATCGCTAAAATTCTGGAGGTTCCGTTTTGCGTGGCCGATGCCACCGTAATTACCGAAGCCGGCTATGTGGGTGAAGACGTAGAAACTATTCTGACGCGGTTGTTGCAGGCCGCCGATTATGACGTAGAGGCCGCCGAACGGGGCATTGTTTACATTGACGAGATCGATAAAATTGCCCGGAAATCTGATAATCCCAGCATTACGCGCGACGTGAGTGGGGAGGGCGTTCAGCAGGCGTTGCTTAAACTACTCGAAGGCTCTGTTGTGAACGTACCACCGCAGGGCGGTCGCAAGCACCCCGACCAGCGGCTTATTGCGCTCAATACCGAAAACATTCTGTTTATCTGTGGAGGGGCATTCGATGGCATCGAACGGCACATTACCAAACGTATCAATACCCGACCCATCGGCTTTTCGGGCGATAGGCGGCTCAACGATACATTCGAGAAAGGTCATCTGATGCGCTATATTTCAGTCCTTGACCTGAAATCATACGGATTGATTCCCGAATTGATTGGTCGGTTGCCTGTGCTAACACACCTCGAACCGCTCGACCGCAACGCGCTGATGCAGATTCTGACGCAGCCGAAAAATGCCATTACGAAGCAGTATAATAAGCTGTTTCAGATGGAGGGTATAAAACTGGACTGGGATCAAACGGCTCTCGATTATATTGTTGATAAAGCATTAGAATATAACCTCGGCGCACGGGGGTTACGCTCTATCTGCGAATCGATTATTACCGATGCCATGTTTGAATTGCCTTCGCAGCCGGGCGTAAACGAGTTTACGGTCAGCTTGGAATATGCCCACGAGAAGTTTGGTAAATCGAGTACGTATCAATTACGGTCGGTGGCCTGAGAACCATATAGACATAGAGTTGAACGGAACCGGCATCGCGTTGATGCCGGTATTTTTTTTACCGGTGACTGGATAAATGGCGCGGGTTGTCAACAAAGTAAGTGTTCTGGTGTTTACAAGCTTGATAATAAATTCTTTGCACTTAATAAATCAACGTTTTCTTATGAACACGCGTACTCAACACGTACTGGCTGGCCTGATGCTGGTCGTTACCTTCGCATCGTGCAGCCGTCCGGTTGCCTACTTCCAGAAAAGTCAGCGCGAAACGTTTACCGCTGCTCCGGTAGCAACTGCAGAAATACCCGTGCCTGTAGTTGCCGAACCCGTTGCCCCAACACCTGTTGGGCAAGCGACACCGGTGAATGTAGCACAGGCAAATGCTGCCCTCGATCAGATGGACGCCTTAGTGCGCAACGATGCTAAACTGGCTACGAACAGAACGGTTCAGAAACGGCTGAACCGCGTTCGGACGATGTTGGCGTCGGCCAGTGAAAAAACAACGCTGCTGGCACCGGCTGCTGGTAACGCACGCCAAAAAGTCAGTCTGATGGAACGGCTGATGGTGAAGAAAATGAACAGGAAGCTGAATCAGCAGGTAGCTCCTGACAACACCAAAAAGGCAATGGCAAATACCGGTCTGTTATCGGCTGGGGCCGTAGCCGTAATTATTGGTCTGCTGGTGCTGCTGCTGGGTGGCTCGGGTACGCTGGGCGTAATTCTTTTACTGGCTGGGGCTATCGTATTAGTACTCGGACTACTCGCTTCGTAGCCAAGAAGCAACACACTTTAAACATATGCCCCACGATAACTTTTGGGTTTCATTGTGGGGCATATGCTAATCGCTTACTCAGATTTATCTCCTTTTTTTAGCCATATCGCAACAAACAAACTGGCTGGCAGTTGTTGTGAAAGTTAACTCAATGTTTCATTTCTAACAAAGTGCTCTATGAACACATTCACCAAACACGTTGCTACAGCTCTATTGGGCGTGGCTTTTCTTTCATCGTGCAGCCGTCCGGTCGCCTATTTTCAACGGGGTCCGGTCGAAAATTACCACACCCCCAAAACAGAAACAGTAGCTGTTGTAACACCCGCTGAGGCACCTCAGCCCGTTGTGGTCGAAGCACCAACCGTTGACGTAACACCGGCACCCGCCGTGGTAGCAGCCACACCAGCGTCGCAGGTTGAGCAGGCGCAAACGGCTTTGAAAAAACTCGATGCCTACGTTCGCAACGATAGCAAACTGGCCTCGAACAAAAAACTGGCGCAACGTATGGAGCGCGTCAACACAGCCCTGGCCGCTACCAGTGCAAAAGCGGCTGTGACGACCCCAACGGCAGCCCCGCAGAAAATGACCTTCGCCCAAAAGCTGATGGTGAAGAAGATGAACAAAGACATCAAAGACAAGATGATGGGCAAAAAAGCAATGGCGAAGAGTGTGCTCGTCATTGGAGCTGTTGTGGCCATTATCGGTCTGATTTTAATCCTGCTGGGCGTTGGCGGTCTGGGTGTTATTGCCCTTATTGTGGGTCTGGTTCTGATGCTGCTCGACCTGCTCGATGTTGTGTAAATCATTGATAAACCATGCCTGAACAACCCACGTTGGTTTTGATTCACGGCCACGGCGTAGACGCTTCCATCTGGGATGGCGTCTGCGCCGTTTCGCTGTTCGACGGGCCTACTCTGCGACCCGATTTTTCTAAACGTACCGACCTTGCCAACATCGATGCTTATGCACATGACCTGCATCGGCAGCTACAAACTGCCAATGCCCGAAAGGTTGTGTTGGTGGGACATTCGATGGGCGGCTACATCGCGCTGGCGTTTGCTGAGCAGTATCCCGAAATGGTAAGCGGGCTTGTACTTTTTCATTCGACGGCCTACGCCGACGATGATGCCAAAAAAGAGCAGCGTAAACAAACCATACAGGCGTTGCAAACAGAAGGTGCAGCCCCATTTATCGAAAAGACCATTCCGAAAATGGTGGCACCGGGTTTTTCGCCCGAAATTGTTCAGCAGTTGGTCGATACGTACCGCACGTTGCCCGCCAATGCGCTGGCAGCGGGTATGCAGGCCATTGCCAACCGCCCCGACCGCACTCATCTGCTACGCGATGCCCGCTTTCCGGTATTGGTGATTCTGGGCAAACAGGACCAACTGATTGCTTACGACAAAACCCGGACGCTGGCTAACTTTTCCACCAAAGTGAACGTAGCCACAATGGAAACAGCCGGACACCTCGGCATGATCGAACAGATCGACGAAGCCGCCCGATTGCTGTCGGGATTCGTTCAATAATCGCTGTTTTCGCTCGATAATCCGTAAACTTGCAGTGCTGAATACAACGGATTATCATGGCTGAACTGTTTAACGTTTACCCGCTCTACGACATCGAACCCGTTCGGGCCGAGGGCAGCTATCTCTGGGATGCCAACGGCACCCGCTATTTAGATTTGTACGGCGGTCATGCCGTGATTTCGGTGGGCCATACGCATCCATATTATGTGCAGGCACTGACCGATCAACTGCATAAAATTTCGTTCTATTCCAACTCGGTTAAAATTCCTCAGCAGCAGGAACTGGCCGATAAATTAGGCGAACTGTCGGGCCATCCCGACTATGCACTTTTTCTGTGCAATTCAGGAGCCGAAGCCAATGAAAACGCGCTCAAATTAGCTTCGTTCCACAACGGGCGAACGCAGGTTGTGGCGTTCTCGAAGTCGTTTCATGGCCGAACTGCCGGTGCCGTTGCGGCTACTGACAATCCGGCTATCGTAGCCCCCGTCAACTACAATCAGCACGTTCGGTTTTTGCCTTATAACGATGTTGAAGCCGCCGAAGCGGGCATTACAACCGACACCTGCGCCGTAATTGTAGAGGGTATTCAGGGGGTAGGCGGCATTCACGTGGCTACCGACGAATTTCTGCGAACGCTGCGGCAACGCTGCAACGAAACCGGAGCCGTGTTGATTCTTGATAGCGTACAGTGTGGGTATGGTCGGTCGGGGCGTTTTTTTTCGCACCAGTTCAGCGGCATTGAGGCTGATATTATCTCGATGGCAAAGGGTATGGGGAACGGCTTTCCTATTGGCGGCATTCTGATTTCTCCCCAGTTCAAGTCCAGCTACGGTCTGCTCGGCACTACCTTTGGCGGCAACCACCTCGCCTGCACAGCCGCCATTGCCGTACTGGATATTATGCGCAACGAAGACCTCCTCGACAATGCCACCCGCATGGGCAACTACCTCATAGATGGTATCCGGCAGATTGGCGGCTACAAAGAACTCCGGGGGCGGGGGCTGATGATTGGAATTGAGTACGATTTTCCTGTAGATGAACTACGGAAACGGCTGCTGTTCGAGCATAAGCAGTTTACGGGTGTGGCAGGAAAAAATACAATCCGGTTGCTGCCCTCGCTGGCAATCGGCGTAGCGGAGTGCGATCTGTTTCTGGAAGCGTTGCAGGTGTGTTTAAACGCAGAGAAAGCAGAGTATTGACGCAGAGTTCGCAGAGAAAATGGCGGAAAATGAAATAACAGAGTGCTTCATTGGCTGTGCCATGCAAGTGCATCGAAAGTTAGGTCCGGGCCTGCTTGAGTCAGTATATGAAGAGTGTGTAGCTTATGAACTCTCTAAGACGGGCCTGTTCGTTGAGAGACAGAAAGCATTGCCAGTCGTGTATGAGACTATAAAACTGGATTCGGGCTATCGGGTTGACCTTCTACTCAACCGTAAGGTAATCATTGAGTTAAAAGCAGTTGAAGCCCTCAACGAAGTCCATTTAGCCCAACTTATGACATATCTTCGCCTGGCAGATTGTCGACTTGGTTTACTTGTCAATTTTAACGTAATCTTGCTTAAACAAGGTATCAGACGCGTTGTCAATAACTTTTGACTTTGCGCCCTCCGCGCAACCTCTGTTACCTCTGCGTTTAAAAAAAATGACTAATTTCCTCTCCCTATCCGACGTTACCGACCTCGATGCCCTGATCCAGTCCGGTCGAGATGCCAAAGCCAACCCGTTCGCGGATCAGCACATCGGCAAAAACAAAACTATCGGCCTGATTTTCTTTAACTCCAGCCTGCGCACACGCCTGAGTACACAGAAAGCCGCCCAAAACCTCGGCCTGAACGTCATGATTATGAACGTCGGGCAAGATTCGTGGGGGCTGGAGATGGAAGAAGGTGTATTGATGAACGGCGACAAAGCCGAGCACGTCCGCGAAGCTGCCGCCGTGATTGGCCGCTACTGCGACATTATTGGTATTCGCGCCTTCGCCGAACTCAAAGACCGCAACGCCGACTACCGCGAGCAGGTGATGCACCAATTCGCCAAATATGCTGATGTGCCGATTGTGAACCTTGAATCGGCTACGCGACACCCGCTGCAATCACTGGCCGACTGCATCACGATTGACGAAGCAAAACGTGTGGCTCGCCCTAAAGTGGTGCTGACGTGGTTGCCGCATTTTAAGCCGCTGCCGCAGGCTGTAGCTAACTCATTCTGCGAGTGGATGAACGCCCGCGCCCAGGCTGGTGCCGTTGAGTTTGTAATGACACATCCCGAAGGCTACGAACTGGCACCCGAGTTTGCAGGCAACGCCCGCGTTATCTACGACCGCGCCGAAGCCTTTGCCGGGGCTGATTTTATATACGGCAAAAACTGGTCGTCGTACACGCAGTACGGACAGGTGCTCACCCAAGACCCGTCGTGGGCCGTTACGATGAACGATATGGCACTGACCAACAATGGTAAGTTTATGCATTGCCTGCCCGTTCGGCGCAATCTAAAAGTTTCCGACGCCGTGCTGGATGGCCCGCAGTCGCTCGTGATCGAGCAGGCCGCCAACCGCGAATGGTCAGCGCAGGCCGTGTTGAAAGAAATTCTAAAAAGAGCTTAAACGCGGAGTAGCAGAGTGAAGCGCAGAGGGCGCCGAGACCTATTTGCGCCCGCTGCGTATACCTCGTTAACGCTGCGTTTTAACAAAAATGACACCACTCACAGTCATCAAAATTGGCGGGAACGTCATCGACAACCCCGCAGCCCTTTCTCAGTTCCTTACCGCATTTGCCAAACTGCCCGGCGCGAAAATTCTGGTGCATGGGGGCGGTAAAATTGCTACACAGGTAGCCGAAAAATTAGGCGTTCAAACAACTATGATCGAAGGTCGCCGTATTACCGACCAGCCTATGCTCGACGTGGTGACGATGGTTTACGGCGGGTTGGTTAACAAGCAGATTGTGGCGAAGCTGCAAACGCTTGAGGTAAACGCCATTGGCCTTACCGGAGCTGATGCGGGTACAGTACTGGCGCAGAAACGTCCCGTTACAGCGATTGATTACGGCTTCGTAGGCGATATAATTGACGTGGATTCGGGCCGGATTCAGGCGATGCTGATGCAGGGCCTGACACCCGTGTATGCCCCGCTCACCTACGACCAAACCGGCAGTCTGCTCAATACCAACGCCGATACAATGGCTTCGACAATCGCCGTCGACATGACCCAACGCAATGCCGTTACACTGGTATATTGTTTTGAGAAGAAAGGCGTTCTGACCGATCCTGATGATAACGACAGCGTAATCGCCGAATTAACGCCTAAGCTCTACGCCGAATACAAAGCTGCCGGAACAATCAACAAAGGCATGATCCCGAAGTTAGACAACGCCTTTGCCGCTCTGCAAAATGGCGTCGCCAAAGTCATTATTTGCCATGCCGATGAGGTGGGCGCGGCTGTAAGCCAGCAGGGAGCGGGTACGGTTTTAAGCCAGTAAATCGGCTGGAAAGCCGTCTGGTGCAGGCGTTTGCTCGTGTCGGGCGGCTTTCCAGCCGATTTACTTTTCTGCCAGCAGATGTACAACACGCCGAACACCTACAAATCGGTGTTGGTAGTAATTGGCGTGGAGGTAATCGTAGCGCACGCCCCCGTTCCAGGCCGAATGAATAAACTTGATTCGATCACCAATAACTTCAGTGATCAGGCCAACATGGCCGATGCGACTACCGCCCGCGCTATGGCCTTTAAACAGAATTAAATCGCCTGGCTGGGCGTCGTCTTTGGAAATGGGCTGCCCAACGTTACCTTGAGCTGCGCTGGAGTGGGGCAGAGAAATACCGAAATGGCTGAAACAAAAACGCGTGAATCCCGAACAATCGAATCCACGCGTGCTTGTACCGCCCGAACGGTAACGGATGGCAAGATGCTTGCGGGCAAAATCGATTACATTGCCTACGAGCGGAATCTGCTCATAAAACTGCTTACTGGGTACAGTTACGGCGGGTATAGGTGTTACAGCGGGTTCAGAATTAATTACGGCAGATACAGACTGAGCGTTGGCAATGCCGAACGAGACAGCATAAAATACTGTCAGGAGCATTTTTTTCGTCATAAAATTAGGTCAAGTACTGCTTTAGGTGTTCTAAATTAGGCAATCGATTTTTTACTGCCAACTTTTTGAGGAAAAATTTCCACAAAAAAAAGCCTGACATCTCATGCCAGACTTTTTAAATTGCTGATACTAAATGGATTGATTTTATTTTCCGGTAGAAATTAAAACCAGCCTGCACCCGGAATGCGGAACGGCCACGGAATAGATGCCAGAATGAGTAGTAAGCCCAAGCCATAGAAAATGCCGACTAATCGTTGTTTGGTTGTTGCATCTGTAGCCCGCTTCGAGCGAGAGTAGCCAACCGTGACCAACGCAATAGCGAGCAGCATACCAACAGTATGTTCTACGGTGTAGAAACGATACAGCTTATCGCTTAATAGACCGAAGTTTACTTTAGGGCTTAAAAAAAGCAAGACCAGACCAATCAGCAACTGCGTGTGAACGGCAATGAGCGTGAACAGGTACAGTTTGCGGTTGCCATCGGTATAACCGCTGCGGCCCTGCCATTTGCTTATAGCAACGGCAACAGCGGCCACCAGCAACACAAGCGCAATCCAGCGAAGCCCCGAATGGGCATGTACTAATCCAGAATACATGAGACGTAGGTTGATTGATTATTGATTTCGTTTAGCAAAGAAACAACCAAACGGCCAACTTATCCCGACTTTCTGCGGTTTGACCGGTATGATTCTTTATAACACCACCTATAGCGTAGCCACCGATATTGCCCCGACTGGCTTCGCTGGATGAGAACCTTCTACCTGCCCGCTGTCATGGCAACTGAATTGCCTACGGGCCACAAAATTCTGCGTTTGCTCACTGAGCTTGATAATGGGGGCGTTACCTACTCGGTTCAACTCAATTTCGCGACTATGGAAGACTACTTTACGTACCTCAACCGCCACGCCGACGCTATGCAGCAGCGCATTCATCACCGATTTGCCAATCAATACGTCTCGTTCGATACCCTGTTGGAAGAATTATAAGCAGGCACGGGTGGCTGCACCATTACGTGGTTTTCGCGGCTGCTGCCCGTCGCTTATCAGTCATCGTTAACAGAAAAGCAGGAAGCAGGATCAGGTTTGAGGCCATGCCCATCAGCAGGGTAATCGACACCAAAATGCCGAGCGCGACGGTCCCCTGAAACGTGGAGGCCGTAAAAATAGCGAAGCCTGCAAATAGAATGATAGCCGTGTAGAACATGCTCAGACCCGTATAGCGGATGGTGGCCGAGATAGCCTGTTCGAGCGTTTTGCGGCCATTTTTGAGTTCATCGCGGTATTTGGTGATGAAGTAAATGGTGCCGTCGGATGAGATACCGAAGGCGATGCTGAAGATCAGGATGGTTGAGGGTTTGAGGTTGATGCTGAAAAAACCCATTAGCCCCGCCGTAACGATAAGCGGCACAATGCTCGGCAGAATTGCAACAAGGCTCAACCGAATGTCGCGGAGTAAAATTATCAGAATAATCGAAATCAGGCCAATTGCCAGTAAGGTGCTTTCGGCAAGGTTTTGCAACAGATAATCATTGCCCTTCGTAAATACCACGCTGTTGCCTGTAATATGCACCTCATACTGCTCACCAGCAGCCACACGTTGTTGGGTAACGCGGTCGATGTTAAAGATTGAATCAACTTTAGGTTGTAGTTCGGCCAGCAGTTGATTGGTACGAACTGTGCCAACGTCGGGCATCTGAAAGCTGACGCGGGTAAATTGCCGGGTGCTATCTAAATAGGCTTTAAATCGATTCTCGGAGCCTTTTAGCTGGGGCATGTAACTCCCTAATTTATTTAGTTCGAGTGCGCCGGGAAGGGCGTAATATTTAGGATCGCCCCCGCGATAGCCCTGGTAAAAAAACTTAATCGCTTCTACCAGCGACAGCGGACGCGTAAATTCACTGTATTTGCTGAATTCACGTTCGAGTAATCGAATTTTGGTCAGCGTCTGGGGTGTCAGCACCCGACCGGGCCGTTTGGCGTCGATACTCACTTCAAAGGGCATTACACCGTTGAAGCGGCTTTCGATAAACTTCAGATCGGTATAAATCGGATCGTTTTTGGGTAAGTCATCCACTACGTAACCAATGACATTGATACGCAGTGCGCCAATAACAGAAATGCCTGTTACGATGGCGATGAACGCATAAATGGCTGTCCGGCGTGTACGTACCAAACGCTCGACCCAGGTTAAAAAGCCGTTGATTTTCCGGCGGTCCAAATGCCCGCGCTGTCTGGATGATGGGGCAGGTAAGTAGCTGAAAATTATCGGGATCAGAATCAGCGAAACAATGTAGGTAGTCATAACACCGCAAGCCGCTACCAACCCGAATTGCAGCAGCAACGGGCTGCCGGTGAAGTAGAACACGAAAAAGCCAATGCTTGTCGTAACGTTGGCGAAGAAGGTAGTTTCGCCCACTTTTTCGGTTGCCAGCCTTAGGGCTTCTACTTTTTCGCGCCCCCGGTTGAGTTCTTCGTGGTAGCGGTTGAGCAGGAAAATAGCGTTCGGAATGCCAATAACAATAATCAACGGCGGAATAAGCCCGGTCAGAATGGTGATCTCGTAACCAAATAAAACGATGTAGCCTGTTACCCAGACCACACCGATGCCCACCACTACAGCCGCCACCAGCATAACGAGCAGCGACCGGAAAAAATAGAGCAGAATTAGTGATGTGACCACGAATGCCAGTAACATAAATTTGGTTAATTCGCTGCTTACCTTCGCGGTGAACTCGGTGCGGATATAGGGCATTCCCGACAGATGAACGGAAAGGTTGTGCTTCGTACCGAACGAATCGGCTACGGCTTCTATATTACGCACGATAGCAATGCGATTTTTAGTGTTCAGTTGCTTCTGATCGAAGGTAATAGCCATCAGATGTGCCCGACCGGCACTGTCTTGCACAAGGCCCCGGTAAAACGGCAGGCGACTAATTTTTTCACGGAGACTATCGACCTCAGCCTGTGTGGCGGGCGGGCGCGGCACCAGCGGCACAATGCGGAACCGGCCCGCCGAATCGTCGCGAACAATATCATAAAGGTTGGCATTCGCCACTACGTCTTTAATACCCCCTATAGCTTTAATGCGCTGATTTAGCCGATACCAGTCATTAAAAAACGGCAGCCGATACATACTATCGGTTTCGATGCCGATAACCATCACATTGCCGTCTTGCCCGAACTTACTCTTAAACACTTCGTAGCGTTGATATTCGGGGTCAGAAACGGGCAGGATTTTGGCTAATTCGTAGGAGAGTTTAACGCGGCTGGTCTGATACCCCATGAAGGCTGTGCCAAGCAACACAACGGCAACAAGGGGTAATCGATTCGCCAGAATAAAACGGGAAATCAGGTGCCAGAACATGATAAGTGGGCGAGGTGCTACGCTGTTGTGGGTGTATTCGAAACGAACAGGGTGGCACAGCAGACATTGAGCAAATTTGCCCGCAAGTTACAAAAGAATTGGCTGGCACTGATGTGAGTAATGCCGGTGAGCAGTGAATAAGAAAATTATGACTTCACGCATAAATCCATAATCCTGTAAATTCTATGTTAGTAATATAGCTTACTATTGCCTCTTCAGCGTATAATGCTTCCTGCTACTTCATGCCGGAAAGATTCTGTTGAGTTCTTTTTCAAGCAAATGTCAGCCGTAGTAAAAGTTATTAAAAAAGTTTTGGGTATTGATCCCCAGCAGGGTGTTGAACCCCTTACCCAGATAGAATACATTGGTTCGGCCTATCACGGGTACTATGTTCCGCAGCATTTCCTGACGGGCGAGTCGGTTTGCTACTGTATTGGCGCTGGCGAAGACATATCGTTCGACACAGAACTCAAGGTTCGCTATGATGCACGGGTCTACATTTTCGATCCGATGCCCGAAGGTATTCTTCACTTTCAGCAGTTACGTGCATTGGCACATACAGACCAACGGCTAACCATCCATGAAAAGAATCCGTTTACATATAGAATAACACCCGATCAACTGGCCGACATTCAGTTTGTTGAAATAGGCGTTTGGGACCACAAAGGTGTTCTTAAGTTTTACGAGCCACCCCGCGAAGGCTACCCATCGCACTCCGTGTATTTGTTTAAGGAATCAGGTAAATATATTGAAGCCCCGGTTGACCGGCTGTCGAACCTGATGAATCAATTGGGGCATACAGCGATTGACCTGGTCAAAATTGAAATAGAAGGAGCCGAATACACGGTGATCGACACTATTCTGGAAGATAAACTCGATGTAAAACTAATTCTGGTAGAGTTCGACGAAGTGCACAATGCCAAGGATAAACGATTCCATTACCGTATCCGAAAAACCTGTAACAAGCTCAAAAAAGCGGGCTATGTGCTGATTCACTCTACTGAATCGATGAAGCGTTCGTTTTTGCGCCGGGACGTATTCGATGCCCTGAAAGCACAAGAATCGGAGACATAAACCGCTTTCCGGTAAACATCATGTCAGTACACAAACAAAAAGCACTTAACATTGCTGCTAAGTGCTTCATTTTGAGTGCGGTCTGGACGGGACTCGAACCCGCGACCCCCTGCGTGACAGGCAGGTATTCTAACCAACTGAACTACCAGACCAACTTTACGATTTGTTAACGTTGCCGTCTTCCTTAATCGTGGCACAAAAGTAGAGGATTCTGGCTGACTACGCAAGCCATGCCTCGAAAAAACTTTTTCCATTATCTGCCGAATGAGAAGAGATTGCTTGGAAATCAGGTGCTTTGTGACGAAAAAATTTTTTATACTGACGAATAGTTCATCATTTATTAACCACAATAGAATTAGGAATTGTCATTTCAGTGTTGTATCTTTCAAGAATAACAACCTTCCTCTGACATGCTTACATCGGAATCATATGTCGAATTAGTAAACCGGGGTTATAGTCAGACCCGGCAGGAAGGGAGCCGGGCTTACCCTGTTGCCTGCTATGAGATATTTATGCTTAGCCGGGCACAACAACGAGCCAAACAGCGGGAAGTCATGTTGTTTCGGCAACTGACCGAGATTTTTGACTGGACCATGCCCCGTCGGCAGCGCAATGGCTACGTAAAAAAACTGGAAGCCGGGTTTACGTTCATATTAACCGATCTGTCGAAAACTATTCTGTGGACCAGCCAGAGTTTTCTGTCCATGACCGGCTACGCGCACGGCGAAGCCATTGGCCGCTCTCCCAGCATGTTACAAGGGCCTGATACCGACCCAAACGAAGTGGCGCGTATACGTGCCTCGCTCGACCGGGCCAATCCGGTGAAAGTGAGTTTGTTAAACTATCGTAAAAATGGTGAAGCTTACGCATGCCGCATTGCTATTGACCCGCTCTACAACAGCCAGGGTGAGTTGACGCACTTTCTGGCCGTTGAAAGCGAAATTAGTTATTAGCAAACAGCCGTTTTTACACAGGAAAATGTTGACCGTATACGAAGCTTCTCAAACCTTTGGCTAATAATTTGTGGTTATAGTCATACACACAATGACTATGACACGTTTCTTACGCGCACTGCGCTGGGCCTTATTTACCATACTCATCGTTTCAGTTGGCTTGGTCGTGACCGCCTGGTTTGTTAATTTTCGACAAACTGACCAGGAGCTGGCCGACGAGTTTCGCGACCAGTTGGTTCAGCCTGCTATCCAGCGCTACACTGTTAATGACCGAACGCTATCGGCTACTCCGCGTACGATTCGGTTTATGGAAACGCCCGCCCGCCCCGGTAAGCCTGTGGTGCTGTTTGTACATGGCGCACCCAGTTCGCTGTCGTTTTTCAACGCCTTTTTCAAAGATACAACCTTGCTCAATCGGGCGCAGTTGGTGGCGGTTGACCGGCCCGGCTACGGATATTCCGATTTTGGCCGGGTCGAAACGTCCATTGTGCGGCAGGCCAAACTGCTACAACCGCTTATCGACCGCTATAAAAGTGTTTCCTATCTGATGATTGTAGGATCGTCGTATGGCGGGTCAGTGGCTGCCCGGCTGGCAATGAATAACCCGGAACGCGTTGATCATGTGGTGTTTGTATCATCGGCACTGGGGCCGGGGCTGGAGCGTACTTACCCCATTAGCCATTGGATCGATACGCCCTTGTTACGGTGGGGAGTGCCACCGTTGCTACGATTAGCCAACGACGAAAAATTGGCTCATCGGCGAGCGTTGGAAGCTATACTGCCCGACTGGTCGAAAATTAGAGCGAACATAACCATGCTACATGGTCAGCGCGACGAACTGGTGTACCCAACAAACGTTTCGTTTGCCCAGAAGCAACTCACCAATGCGCGGGTAAAGCAGTTTCTGCTACCCGAAAATAGACACGACATTGTGTTCAACAAGCGGGAGTACATGACTCAAATTCTGATTGATATTCTGACCAAACGTGAGCTTAATCAGCCAGTCATGGCTTTGCAAACGGCTTATAACACTAATGCGGGCATCCAGAATACACCATCGCCGAGCCAGCGGTAACGTTCGTTTCGCAGGAAATAATCCGGGTACCGCTGAATGCCGTAGAGCGTCAGGCTCATCAGTCCTAACATAAGAGCCGACCGTTGGGCAAAACGGTCGTCGGTGAAAAAGCAGAGCGCGAAGCCAATAGCTATGGTGCCGAACGTGAGCCAGCGCAGGAGCGTATCACACCGACGTAGCCCCAATTCAGTAGCTAATGAAAACAGACCGGGAGTATTGGGCGCCAGACGCTGCCGTTCGCGGGTTTCCATCACGTCGAACAGAATCAGGTTCTGAAATGCAATTGCTGTAAATAGCAGAAACTGAACAACTTCTGCTCCTTTCACCGAAGGTCGCTGCACCCAGACACTACCCCAGATGGCTACCGAATAGAGTACAGCCACCAGCGGCTCTTTCAACAGCAATGCCGGATGACGCGCCGGTAGCCGGAAGACAGCCACTACGTAGGCCGCGCAGATTCCGCCCAGCACAATGCCGAACCGAACGACCTTGCCTGGTAAAAAAAACACCAGAATCAGGCCCAGCACGGCGGCCCCGGCCACTACACGCCAGAGCAGTGGAGCATATCGGCGATGAAATGCGTGGCGGGCTGTAGGTGGGTGGCCGGGCTTTTGCACATCGAGCAGCCGATCAACGGTATAAATAATAAATACGGCCAACGCCAGCACAATGGGCGTGGCCCAATGTACCGGTTCCACGTCAGACAGCCGGGTTGCCATCCGGTTCGATAGCACGGCTCCCAATACAACGGGGAAACTCAAATAATAGGCGTTGCGGATAGAACTAAGCAAAGTGGTAAGTAGTAAACGGTAATCAACTGAGGGAGGGCGCGGCCAGCCACGGGGTTATCTGCCGCACCACCGTTACGGATTGACCAACCCGCAACAAGCCACTTGTGTTAGGTTCGACCAGTACATTCTGACCAAACAGAATTTTGTGCTTCCATTGCCGGTAGCCCGCCAGCGTTTTCAGCGGTTCAGTTCCTTTCTGACCGGTGGCCGGGTCGATAGTGGTCAGTATGCAGCGGGCGCATGGCTTTACGCCGTACATATCCAGTTCGCCCACACGAAAATGCGCCCAGCTATCTTCGGCAAACGGCAAACTGCCACTCACAACGATGTTGGGCCGAAACCGCTCGATACCAATTGGTTCGGGCAGGCGTTGGTTGAGGTCATCGAGCGATGCCTGCCCGATTAGCAGATACGGGTAGCCATCGGCAAAGCTTACGGCATCGTCGGTATGGCGGGCATAGGTCAGGTCAATGGTTCGGCGGGTGCTGTCGGGCATAAACACCAGATGACAGGGTTTTCCGAGCACGTTGGTAAACCAGCGGTCGGCTTCGGCACCAACACGCACGGCGGATACGTTCTCGCTGTCCCAGATCGTTACTGGCAGCGTGGGCAGGCCAGTGGCGTCGGGTTCGAGAGCAAGCATTAGCCTGTCGGTGGGGCGATGCCGGTGCCAGACATAGAGCGTATCGCTCTCTATCGATACATCGATCAGGGCCATGTGCGGGTTGCTGCGCTGGGTGATGAATATGCCGTTGGGGTCAACGAGCATGAACCGGCGATCATGCTGAAATCCTTTGGCATCGACAACGGCTTCGTTTACCGCAATGCCGCCAAGCGACTTAACCGGATAGAGGTAGAGGGCAGAGATTTGCAAACGGTGTAAAGTTATGAGGTTGACATAAAGTTGTAAAGTTACGGCTTGGGAGCCAACGGCGAAGCCAACTACACAACTTTATAACCTATAACTCCATACGTGGCATAGGGCTTATAGCCTGATCCGTAAATTCACCAGCTTCATATTTGAACTGAGCCGCCATAGCAATCATAGCCGCATTATCGGTGCAGTATTCGAAACGGGGAATAAAAACCGTCCAGCCAAGTTCGTGGCCAGCCTGCGTGACAGCCATACGCAGGCCGCTGTTGGCCGATACACCCCCGGCAATGGCAATCTGACTAATCCCGGTTTCGCGGGCAGCGCGTTTCAGTTTGGTCAGCAGCATCTGCACGAGTGTGTGCTGAATGCTGGCGCAGATATTGGCAAGGTGTTGGTTGATGAAGTCGGGATTCTGCTTTGTATTATCGCGCAGAAAGTACATAATGGCCGTTTTGATGCCGCTGAACGAAAAATCCAGACCGGGCATCTCACCCATTGGAAAGCGGTATGCCAGCGGATTGCCGTCTTTGGCGTAGCGATCAATGAGTGGTCCGCCGGGGTAGGGCAGACCCAGCAGTTTGGCCGATTTATCGAAGGCTTCACCAACGGCGTCGTCCTGCGTTTGGCCGATTACTGTCATCGTCAGTGGCCCATCAACGCGCACCAACTGCGTATGACCTCCGCTAACGGTAAGACACAGAAACGGAAATGCCGGGCGGGGTGCTTCAATGAAGTGCGCCAGAATATGTGCCTGCATATGGTTGACCTCGATGAGTGGAATATTGAGCCCGAGAGCCATTGCTTTGGCAAATGATGCTCCCACCAGCAGCGACCCCAGCAGCCCCGGCCCACGCGTAAACGCCACTGCCGATAGGTCACGTTTGGGAATACCTGCGTCGGCCAATGCTCGGTCAACTACCGGTAGAATGTGCTGTTGATGCGCCCGCGAAGCCAGTTCGGGTACTACACCCCCGTATTGCTCATGAATCAACTGGGTGGCAATAATATTGGAACGAATTTGGCCGTTGGCTAAGACTGCTGCCGATGTTTCGTCGCAGGATGATTCAATTGCAACTATATTCACCGTAGAAACGAATTAATGTTCAATTTTGTAGCTTACATAAGGAAACTTACTGCTAAACCGTTCCAAAGAAGAATTGTCGAAGGAATAATCCTGAAACAAACCACTCTGTGAAACTTCTGTGCGTTCGCTTGTCGCCATATTGCTAAAAACACTGCTCTACCTGTCGCTCGTGCTGGTCGGGTTATTGTTCGGCGGTATACTGGCCCTACAGATACCGACAGTGCAAACGAAAGTAGTACAGGAAGTGGCCCGGCGCGTGTCTGAAAAGCTGCTGTTTCCGGTCGACATTCAACACGTTTCTATCAAGTGGTTCGATTCTTTAACACTCGAAGGCGTTCGAATCAAAGACCGGCAGGGGCGACCCATGATTACTGTTGGGCGGCTCGATGCCGATTATAACCTACGCAACCTGATCGACTCGTCGGCGCATAACATTCATTTAGACGAAGTGGTGTTGTATCAGCCGCACGTTCTAATGATAAAAAATCCAGCCAACGGCGATACCAACCTCGACGACTTCATTGCCCGTATCGAAGAGCTAACGGCTGACCCCACCAAACCGAGTATCCCGAATCAAAATGTACCGTTTACGGTGGCGCGGGTGGTGCTGGCCGACGGTTCGTATACGCTTTCCGATCCGCGCGAACCGCTGATGCGTAACGCAAACTGGTTCGACTATAACCACTTTACTCTTCAGCACCTCAACGCCGACGTCAGCAATCTGCTCGTATTGGGCGATACTATTGCGCTCGACATCAGAAACTTAACGGGAGTCGACCGCGATTCCCGGCTACCAATCAAGCGCATTGATACCAAGTTTCTGTATTGCAATACCAAAATGGAGTTGCTGAAACTGAATGCGCGCATTGGCAATTCGGTTATTCGCAACGAACTGGTTTTTTACTACGACCGTCCTTCGGCTTTTAGTGATTTTAACAGCCGGGTGCTCATGAAAGCCCATTTCCACGACAGCGAAGTAACGTCGAAAGACCTCGGTTATTTTTCGGATTACCTGCGTCAGCTAAACGAAACATGGCTGCTGAGTGGCACGTTTACCGGTACTGTCAACGATTTTCGGCTGAGCCATACCGACCTGCGCTTTGGCCCGAATGGGCGCAGCCGACTGGCGGGCGATCTGGCCTGGAAGGGCTTGCCCGACATCGACAAAACCACGGTCGATTTCAACTTCACGCCCTCGCTCGTGAACATGGCCGACATTCGGCAATATTATCCCGACTCGTCGTTTAATGGCGTAGTGCAGAAACTCGGTACGGTAGCTTTCAATGCAGCTTTTGCGGGTGCGTTCGATGATTTTAAAACGAAAGGCGCGTTTCGTACAGACATCGGCAATGTAACGGGCAATCTGGTGCTGAAACTCGCTGACCGCCCTGGGCAAACGGCCTACACGGCCAATCTCCGAAGTGAAAACTTCAACCTCGGTCAGTTAATTAACGAATCTGAACAGATTGGTGCCATAGACGGTGAGGGGCGGCTTACGGGGAGTGGCACCGACCTGGCGCACATTACGGCAGACGTCGATGCGCGGCTGGGCCGTTTTGGCTGGCAGGGCTACGACTATCGGAATGTAGTTCTGCGTGGTAATCTGCAAAAGGCGTTTTTCAATGGGCAAATGGAGGTCCGCGATCCAAATCTGGACTTCGCCCTCGATGGCGAATTTGACCTCAGCACCCCCCGCAATCGGTACGACCTGCGCGGCACTGTGCAGCACGCCAACCTGCGGGCGTTGGGCTTCCTGACCGATTCGCTCGTGGTGCGGTCTGACGTTGACGTGCGGCTGGAAGGCACCAATCTCGATGATCTGGTAGGTAGTGCGGCTTTTCGGAACGCCGAGGTAAACCTGAATCGGCGGAGTCTGCGTGCCGATACACTCACGCTGGTGTCGTCTATCGAACGGCGCGGTATTGGCACCGATTCGGTAGTAATGCAGCGGTATTTCGACATGGAGTCTGATTTTCTGACAGCCCGGTTGCAGGGCAGTTTTGAACTCCAGCGCACCATCGGCGATCTGACACAATTAGTTCGCGAATACCAGATGTACTTTGCGGGCGATGCTGTTGGCATGCGTACCTACTACGAGCAAAAACAACGATTGTCGGCCCAGAATAAAACGCCTTCAAGTCGATATGGTGTTGATTATCAATTTATCACGAAGCAGATTCAGCCGTTGCTGGCGTTTCTGGGGCCATCGGTTTATGCAGCTCCCGGCACGCAGGTAGAAGGCCGCTTTACGGTTGATAACACGTCGTTTCTAACGGCCACCGTGCAAACGGATTCGGTGGCGTTCGGGGCTATTGGTTTTGGGCCGAGCGAGCTTGATCTGACAACCTCGAAGTTTACACTTGGGCAAGACGTGCTGGCGTCGTTGGTGCTGACGTCGGAGTGGCAAACATTCAGTTCGTCGTTGCCGACGCGCCGGTTGCAGGCCGAGGGGTCGTGGAGTGTAGATCACATTACTTTCACCAGCAGTATCGAACAGGCCAACAGCCCCAATCGCGCCAAGCTGAACGGCGAACTGCGATTCAAAGGGGACGCCATCGACCTGACATTCCGCCAGTCGGACGTGCGTGTGCTGGATGGCGACTGGATACTTAATCCCGAAAGTCTTATTCGGAAGGTGGGCGACGAGTATACGCTTCGGAACGTATCGTTGCTGAATCAGGATCAATTAGTGCGGGTGTCGGGCCGGATTTCAGCCGATTCGGCACAGCATCTCGACATCGGGGCGCAAAATTTCCGGCTGGCTTCGCTCAATCCACTGCTGAACACGACCCTCGGCGGAACCCTCAACGGCACAGCTTCTGTACGCGATTTATATCATACGCCCATTATTGAGAGTCAACTGACGGTTAATGCATTATCGTATCAGAATACACTGCTGGGCGATGTGCGGGGCCGGGGCGAGTGGGACCAGCAGGGGCAGCAACTCAACCTCGACGCCAATGTAAATCGCAACGGCAACGACGTGCTGACGCTGACGGGCAACTACACGCCTGAGCGCAGAACGAACCCGCTGGCACTGCGGGCAACCGTCAACGATGCTGAACTGGTAATCCTGGAATCGTTGACCGAGGGGCTTTTCACGAACCTCGGCGGTACGGCAAACGGGCAAATTGCCATTACGGGAACCCCCGCAGCACCTATCCTGACTGGTTCATTGGCCGTGAAAAACGGGCGCGGGCGTTTCGAGTATCTTAAAGCAGATTTTACGTTCGACGATCAGGTATATTTTGGCGAAAATGAAATCATTACCCGGCGGCTTACTCTACGCGACCCGAACGGTAACACGGCCCAACTGCGCGGGGGCGTCTATCACGATAATTTCCGCTATTTCACGCTCGGTTTTGATGCCGACCTGAAAAATTTCCGAATTATGAATACGGGTGCCAAAGATAATAACCTATTCTATGGGCAGGCCGTTGTAACGGGTAAAGCCGAACTGTTCGGGCCAATCGATAACCTGACGATCAGGGCCAATGCTACCAGCAACAAAGGCACCCGCATTTACATTCCGCTCGATGGAGCCACCACAGTTGATTCAGACGACCGGATTCGGTTTGTATCCAGCCTGTCGTCGGGTAAGCTCGTAAGCACGTCGGCCACGAAAACAAACGGAACGCCACCCGATGAAGCCGCTTCGGGCGAAATTGACCTGTCGCGGATTCAGATGGATTTCAATTTCAACATCACGCCCGACGCATACTGCGAAATTCAGTTGGACCGCCAAACGGGCGACATTATCAAAGCCTATGGGCAGGGCCGAATTGGTATGAAAGTCGATACCGAGGGCGACTTTACGATGACGGGGAACTACGAAATTCAGAAGGGTGAATACACCTTTACGTTTCAGAATATCATCAACAAAAAGTTTCAGCTACGGCCCAACAGCCGCATTACCTGGACCGGCGACCCCTACGGTGCCCTGCTCGACGTAACGGCGGCCTATACACAGTACACCTCGCTGGCTCCGCTGCTGCCCCCAAATGGCTCGTCGGCCACGCCCCGCAACGATCAGACACGCCGGTATCCGGTCGATCTGCTTATTAAAATGAATGGCGAACTTGGTTTGCCTACTATCACATATAATCTCGATATTAAAGAGTTTCCGGCCTCGCCCGATTTCCGGCAGGCCGTTATCAACTTCAAGGCACGTCTGCAAAGCAACGATCAGGAACTAACCCGGCAGGTAAGCAGCGTCTTGTTATTCAATCAATTACTGCCCGAAGGCATGAGCCTGTTCGATCAGAATCAGGTAAACTCCGGTGTGGCAAACAGCGTGAGCGAGCTGCTCTCCAACCAGATCAGCCGACTGGCCTCGAACCTGAACGAGAACCTCGACGTGGGTGTGTCGTTTGGTGGATTTACGGGGATGGGTACGCAGCAAAACGAAAACCTGCTCAACAACCTGCAACTACGATTCTCGTACCGGCTGCTGAACGACCGCCTGCGTATCAGTCGCGACGGGGGCTTCACCTACGGCCAAAGCCAGTACAATGCCGCCAGTTTGCTCGGCGAGTGGACGCTCGAATACATCATTACGTCTGATGGGCGGTTGCGGGCTAAAATGTATAACCGCAATCAGCAGAGTGTGCTAACGCAGAACAGCATTAATAGCATCATCAGTACGGGCGGGGGTGTTAGTTTGCTCTATACCCGCTCGTTCAATCGCTTCTTTGGGGGCAAGCGCACCACCCCCGGCCTGGCACCAACCGAGCCACCCGCCGACGAACCGAAAGTTCCGGCCCCGGCCCCCGCTTCAGTAACAACGGTATCGAGCCGGTAGGTTTTACGCGAACCGGGCCGAAAAACAGCAAGGCGGGCGGGGTAAAACCCGGCGGGTCGTTCTTTTGCTGGTAACGAACCCTTTGCCATTATGAAATTTACTCTTTATGGGCTGATTGCTCTGTTCATGCTGCCCGGCTATGTGTTCAGCCAACAGCGCACCTTTACCAACCCCATCAAAAACTCCGGACCCGACCCGTGGGTGCTGCAACAGAACGGCTGGTATTATTACATGAACACAACCGGCACCAATCTGACGCTCTGGCGCACGCGCAACGTGGCCGACCTTGCCAACGCCGAGAAGAAAATTATTTTTACACCCCCACCTGGCAAACCGTACTCTAAAGAACTCTGGGCACCCGAAATTCACTTCGTTCGGGGCAAGTGGTATGTATACGTAGCCGCCGACTCGCTCAACAACCTGAGCCATCGAATCTGGGTACTCGAAAACCCTTCTGCCGACCCGTTTCAGGGCGAATGGACCGTGAAAGGCAAATTAGCCGACCCCGGCGACCATTGGGCCATTGACCTAACGGTACTCGAACACAAAGGCAAACTCTACGCGGCCTGGTCGGGCTGGGAGGGCGAAAAAAACGGACGGCAGGATATTTACTTGGCCCGACTCAAAAACCCGTGGACCATGCGCGGCAAACGCGTAAAACTGTCGCAGCCCGATCTGCCCTGGGAGCGGCACGGAGCCACGCCGATTGAATGGCAGCAGAAAAACGGCGAACCCCCGTTGATTTTAGTGAACGAAGGCCCCGAATTTCTGCAAAACGGGAACCGGCTCTTTGTCGTGTATTCGGCCAATGCCTGCTGGCTCGATTACTGCCTCGGCCTGCTCACACACACGGGTGGCAGTTTGCTGAAGGCTAAGAACTGGACGAAATCGCCCCAGCCAGTGTTTGTGCAATCGTCGGAAAATAACGTCTGGGCACCCGGTCATGGCGGTTTTTTTGTGGATGGTAAAGGGCAGAACTGGATGATCTACCACGCTAACCCGTCAGAAACCGACGGTTGTGGCAACAAACGCGCTCCGCACATTCAGCCGTTTACGTGGCAGACCGATGGTTCGCCTAACTTTGGTAAGCCGATGCCCAAAACGCCAATGCCCGTGCCGGGTGAATAGCGGAAACATTGATGATAAAGATTGACGGTTAGCCACCTGAACGGCATGATTGGGCTGGAAGAACTTGATAAACACCTATTTGACGAACTTAGTAAATGAAACAATTTCTGATTCCGGCTGCGGTAGTAGCCTTGTTGCATCTGGCCGGTTGCCAGTCGTCTACCAAAACGAAAGAAGCCGACACGGAACTGGCGAATACACCCGCTGCCGGATCGCCCGACGCCGATACCGCCACCCAAACCACTATGATCGACTACAAACTACCAGACCCAAAAGCTTTTGGTGGGGAGAAAAACGGGAAAACCGTTACGCTGCATATCCTGAAGAATGACAACCTGCACGTTGCCATTACCAATTTTGGTGCCCGCGTAGTGGGCTTGCTGGTGCCGGACAAAACCGGAAAACTCATCGACGTGGTGCCGGGCTTTGCCACGCTGAAAGCCTACGAAGCGGCCAATGAATCCTTTTTCGGGCCAATTGTCGGACGGTTCGGCAATCGCATCGCCAAAGGCAGGTTCACCATCGATGGAAAAGCGTATCAGACCGAACTCAACAACAACGGCAACACGCTGCACGCTGGTCCGACAGGTTTCCATAATCAGGTCTGGGACGCTAAACAAATCGACGACAAATCGCTGGAACTTACGTATGTCTCAAAAGATGGAGAGGGCGGCTTTCCCGGCACTGTGACAACCAAAGTGATATACACGCTTACGGATACTAAGGGTCTGCGCATCGACTACACCGCCACCACCGATAAGCCTACGCCCTACAACCCAACCAATCACGCTTTTTTCAACCTCAATGGCGAGGGCAGCGGCACGATTAATAACCATGTGCTGATGATTGACGCGGACCGGTTTTCAGCAGTTGATAAAGGACTGATTCCGCAGGGCGAACCTATTTCAGTTGAAGGCACACCATTCGATTTTCGGACGCCAACAGCCATTGGAAAGCGGGTGAATGACAAGAATGAACAACTCACCTTCGGTGCAGGCTACGACCATAATTTTGTGCTCAATAAAAAGTCGGGCGGTTTGGCGAAGGGTGTCGAGATTACGGGCGATCAGTCGGGCATTCGGATGGAAGTGCTCACCACCGAACCGGCTATGCAGTTTTATGGGGGTAATTTCTTCAAAGGAGCCGATACGGGCAAGTATGGCAAGGCCATTGGCTACCGTGAAGCTTTCGCGCTCGAAGCCCAGCATTACCCCGATTCGCCCAATCACCCGACCTATCCCAACACTATTCTACGACCGGGGCAGACCTATAAACAAACCACCGAGTATCGCTTTTCGGTGGCGAAGTAAGGGGGTAATTTCAACGTGTTCTTTCTTTTCATCTAAACCCGATTTCATTATGAAAAAACTGTCATTCTTAGTCTTTTTTCTGATTACTACCCTGTCGTTTGGACAGAACGCCCGCTGGTCGGCGCAAAAAGCCAACGCCTGGTATGCCAAAGAGCCGTTTTTGGTTGGCTCAAACTATGCCCCGGCCAACGCCATCAACGAACTGGAAATGTTTCAGGCCGAAACCTTCGATCCGCAAACGATTGATAAAGAACTGGCTTTGGCAAAAAGCATCGGCATGAATACCATGCGCGTGTTTCTGCATGATCTGCTTTGGCAACAGGATGCCGAAGGGTTTAAGAAGCGGTTAGATCAGTTTCTGGGTATTTGCGCCAAACACAATATCCGGCCTATGCTGGTGCTGTTCGATTCGTGCTGGGACCCTAATCCCAAACTGGGCAAACAGCGCGACCCAATGCCGGGCATTCACAACTCTGGCTGGCTGCAAAGCCCCGGTGCCGACGCCCTCAGCGACGTGTCGCAGTATCCGCGTCTGGAAGCGTATGTAAAAGGCGTGGTTGGCGCGTTTAAAAACGATAAACGCATTCTGGCGTGGGACATGTGGAACGAACCCGATAATACCAACGACAACAGTTATGGGCAGAACCACACCATCAAAACAGAAATGCCCAAAGACAGAAAAATAGCCATCGTAACGCGCCTGTTGCCCGACGTGTTTCGCTGGAGCCGCGAAGCCGGACCTACGCAACCGCTCACGTCGGGCGTCTGGATTTTTTGGGACGGCCACGACTGGAGCAATCCGGCCAAGTGGACGCCAATGGAAAAAGTGCAGTTCGAGCAGTCGGACATTATCACGTTCCACCAGTATTCCACTGCCGACGCGCTGGAAAAAATAATTCCGGTATTACAGAAGATGGGCCGCCCGGTAATTTGCACTGAATTTATGGCCCGTGGTGCCGACAGCAAATTCCAAACGCACCTGCCCATTGCCAAAAAAGCAAAAGTGGGTATGATGAACTGGGGTTTTGTAGCCGGAAAAACGCAAACCTACCTGCCGTGGGATAGCTGGCAGAAACCTTACGTGAACGGTCGGGAACCATCGGTATGGTTCCATGAAGTTTACAAACCCGACCTCACACCCATCGACCCCGCCGAAACAGCCGCCATCAAACAGGCTACAGGAGTAAAGTAATACCCTATTGACGTGGCATTGTTGTATGGCTGGCGCGAGGGAGACGCAAAGGGTTGCGTCTCTACAGTGCCAGCCATATGACACATCTCATCTAAAATGCTTTCTCCGAATCATCACTGATTCACGGTCGTATCGGCGGGGGGAGGCACTACATCGGGTGCGGGGGCGGTAGGCACAAAGGTTGAATCGCCGACAACTTCGTCAACGCCAGTTGAATCTGATTCACTTGCCGCTTCTTCATCATACGAATAGCCGCAATTCTGGTATTCTTTCGTGATTTCGACCGAAGGTTTGGGAAACGGACCTTGCAGATTTTTGAATTTAGAGTCGGCATAAACCTTTTCTAAGAAACGCCCTACTAATGGCAACGCCGTTTTGGCCCCTTCGCCGAGGTCGGTCGAGCGGAAGTGAATACTTCGGTCGTCGCCACCCACCCACGCGCCTACTACCAATTTGTCGGATACACCCACAAACCACCCGTCGGAGTTGTTGGAAGTGGTGCCGGTTTTGCCGCCCATCTCGTTACCATTCTTAAACAGGTTGAACGACCACAGATTTTGCGAAGTGCCGCCCGGTTCCTGCAAACCGCCCTGCAACATAAAGCGCATCAGAAATGCCGTTTCGGGGCTGATAGCGCGTTTTTTCTTCGTGGCAAAGGTTTCGATTACATTCCCGTCACGGTCTTCTATTCGCTGCACGATCATTGGCTCAATGGCTTCTCCATCGTTCATGAACGTGCAATAAGCTCCTACCAACTCATACAGCGAGACATCGGACGAGCCTAAGCCGATAGACGGTACGGCTTCCAATCGGCTCTTGATGCCCATGCGGTGGGCATATTCGGCCACGCGCTCCGGCCCTACATCGTCGGTAAGCTGGGCCGTTATGGAGTTAACCGAACGTGCCATAGCCCGGCGCAGCGTCAGGCGCGAATACGAATAGTAACCCGTTGAGTTTCGGGGTTCCCAAATTTTGTCTTCACCGTTTTCGCGGTATTCCTTTCGGAAAGGCCGGTCCTGAATGCGGTCGCAGGGGCCTAAATTAATCAGCGTATCGTCTATAGCGGCTGTATATACAAACGGTTTGAAGGTTGAACCCGGCTGGCGTTTACCCTGCTTTACGTGATCGTATTTGAAGTAGTCATAGTTTAAACCACCCACCCATGCCCGAATGTAGCCCGTGTGCGGGTCCATCGCCACCATACCCGATTGCAAAAACCGTTTGTAGTAAGCAATCGAGTCGTAGGGGGTCATCTCGGTCGAATCGTAGCCACGTTTTTTATCCCAGCTAAACACCCGCATCTTGTACTTCTTGTTTTTCATGTAGTACATGATGGAGTCGGGGTAGAGCGGCAAGAATCGTTTGCTCAGGGTTTTGTAGCGTTCGGTGCGCCGGGCCACCGAGTCGATAAAGCCGGGCAGTTCGTTGCCGTCTTCGTCGGTCCAGGGTTTGCGGCCCCGCCAGTGGTTGTCGAAGGTGCGCTGCAACTGCTTCATTTTCTCGCTCGTTGCATCTTCTGCATACGTTTGCATCCGCGAGTCGATAGTTGTAATAATCCGCAGCCCGTCGGTATAAAGGTCATAGCCGTTTTCTTCGCCCCATTTTTTGACGTAATCCTGCACCGCGTTTTTCAGATAACTGGCCGGGCCTGAATACGGATTTTCGGGTGTGAACTCCGTCACTAACGGCAGCGCACTAATTGAATCAGACTGGCTTTTGGTCAGGAATTTGTATTTCGCCATCTGAGCCAGCACCACATTCCGGCGTTCTTTCGACCGTTTCGGGTTTTTGAGCGGGTTGTAGGCTGTAGTGGCTTTCTGCAAACCCACCAGCACGGCCCCTTCCTGCACATTCAGGCTGTCGGGCACTTTATTGAAAAAGGTACGTGCGGCTGTTTTCAGCCCAAACGAGTTGCTGCCAAAATCAACCGTGTTGAAATAATACGTAATGATCTCATCCTTGCTGAAATTGCTTTCTAATTTCAGGGCCATCAGCCATTCTTTCGACTTATACACAATGGCCCGAACGCCCGGAATGCGCGTCAGTACGCCCCGATCCTGCTTTCGGCGGGTTTTGAACAGGTTTTTTGCTAACTGCTGGGTAATGGTCGAACCGCCCCCGTCGCGCCCCAAGCTGGCTAAGGCTCGTAGAATGGCACGCGGGTCGATACCGCTGTGGTCGTAGAAGCGCACGTCTTCGGTTGCAATCAGCGCGTCGATGAGCGGTTTCGGGATATTTTCAAGCTTGATGGGCGTTCGGTTTTCGGCGTAAAACTTACCGATCATCACCCCATCCTGCGAGTAAATTTCCGATGCCTGATTCAGTTTTGGGTTCTTCAGCTCAGCCACGCTCGGCATCGATCCGGTCAGCCACAGGAAATTATAGTTGAGCATGAACACGTAGAAACCCAACGCCAGCGCACCGTAGCCAGCTACTTTGACAGTATTTTTCAGGTACGGGTAATACCAGGCATCGGGGTCGATGTACCGATGCACAAACGCCCTGAACTCGTAACGGTACGAATTATATGTGTCACGCCCGGAGGTTGTCCACGAGTTTACTCGTTCTTCTCCCACAACCCGTGCCGTTTGTCGATAAAGCTGTCGACCAACTCCGCGCCGAACATCACCCAACTGGTTCCGGCGTTGTCGGACCCGTTGCCGAAAAACTCCGAAGGCGTGTCGGATGGCGCGAAATCGCTCCCTATTTTCACTCATGCGTCGTAAATCGAAGGAATCGGATGGCTAAAAATGGTAGTACCCCGACCGCCAATCCGCAGCCGGGGTGCCAAATATAACGCATTTTTTGCCCTATTTCTTCTCAAACGTCATGGCAACGCCGTTCATGCAATAGCGTAGGCCGGTTGGTTTGGGGCCATCCTCAAAAACATGCCCTAAATGACCTCCGCACACATTACATAGAACTTCTGTCCGCACCATGCCGTAACTTTTGTCAACCGCTTCTTTTACAGCGTTTTTGGCGATGGGTTTGTAAAAACTCGGCCAGCCCGTGCCCGAATTGAATTTGTGGTCCGACGAGAAGAGTGGGTTATGACAGCCCGCACAATAGAAAACGCCGTTGTCGTGAATGTCGTTGAGCGGACTGGTAAACGCCCGTTCGGTGCCATGTTCGCGCAGTACGGCATACTGGTCGGGTGTCAAAATTTTCTTCCATTCGGCATTGGTTTTTACCACCCGCCGACCGCCCGGTGGCGTATCGTCATGCAGAAGGGGTCGGCTGGGCGTCAGAAACGCCGACAGCGCCAATAGTACCGCTACGGCTAAAATGCTTGCTTTCATATGTTTTGTGATTGACAGGTTTTACGTCAATATACGTTGCAGCATACAGCTCAGATTTTGGTTCACGCAAGTTGTAACGGGCATGAAACAGCGATGAGAGACGCTGTCAGCAACGACATAATAAAAACACAGAAAACACGTACCGCGTTCAGGCATCGACCGGCGTAATCGCGAGCAGCGTAGAGAGGGTAGGCGTAGGGTTGCCCCCCCGCTTTTCGACCGTAATGGCAAACGAATCGGCCTGGCTAATGGGTCGGTTCATGCGTTGAATGGCGGTCGTTACGTTGTTGCCATCGAACACCCCCGCATCGATAGGCTTACCATCGACCAGCGACCAGAGCTGGTATTGCTGATCGGGGGGCAGGGCGGGCAATGACCGTACTTCAATCGCTATTTGCCGATTACGGGCATTCCAGTATACCAGCACGTTGCCTTTGGGGGCCTTCTCGTTGCCAAGCAGTTCCAACGTGCGGGTGCCGGGTTGCCGCAGCATTGCCAGCGTTTGTTCGTTCTGCGTCTGATGGTCGCGCAACTGCCGGACTTCCGACTGAAGCGAACCATTGGCCGCCCGCAGCGATGCCAGCGTTTCCTGATTGGTGCGTAGTTGCGACAGGAGAAAAAACGAAAATAACAACAGCAGCAGAGCCGCCGATGCGGCCACAACCCACGTTACGGCGTAGGTACGCCCGCCCTCCGACCGATTGACCGGCATAGGGCGAACAATTGTCTTTTCCTCTTCCGGCTGGCTGAAATCCAACTCCTTCAGCAGCTTGTCTTTGACCGATGTAGGTGGTTCTACGCTATACAGCAGCGCGTAGTTTTCAAGGGCATCGGAAAGCTGGTCAAGTTCTTGTTTAATTTCAGGATAAATAGACGACAGGCATTCGACCTCACGCCGTTCCTGATCGCTCACCGCGCCCATAACGTATGATTCCAGAATGCCCGACGCTATATACTCCGTTACGTTCATGATTTAAATAGTTGCTTTAACTCCTGCAAAGCGGCTCGAATGCGGGTCTTCACCGTACCCAGTGGTAGATTCAGTTCTTCGGCAGCTTCCTCGTGGGTATAGCCTGCAAAATAAACCAAATCGATCAACTGTTTTCGCTCGGGCCGCAACTGGCTAACAATCTCTTGAATGCCAATGTGTTCAGGATTGGGTTGCTCAGTATTATGCTGGCGGTCAACTATATGTACGTTCTCTTCGTCGGTACGGATTGCGCCGAACGGCTGGCTTTTGCGTGCCCGTAAGGAATCAATAGCCGTATTTCTGGCTACATTGAGCATCCAGGTAAACAGACGCCCTTTGGCAGCATCGTAGCTGTCGAGATTCTTCCAGATTTTAACGAAGATGTCCTGCAATAAATCCTGAGCCTGGTCCTCATCCCGAACAATACGCAGTACCACCCCATACAGGGCGGGCGAGTATTGGTCATAAAGCCACTGGAAAGCCTGTTGATCGCGCCTGTTCAGCTTTTCGATCAAAACGCTTTCCGAGACTAAAGAAGACTGGCGTTTCACAAAGGAAGGGGTTAGACAGGGCCAAATATAGCAGAAAATCTACAGCGGCCACATCAAAGCCGGGGAGGACGTGTGTTACTATTCGGGTTACTGGTATTTGGGTTGCTCCCTACGCCAGTAGGGGCGGTGGTTACGTTTTTGCTGTTTTCGTTTGTTGTGTTGCTATTATTGATGGTCGTGCCGTTGCTAACAGCACCCTGCCGGTAGCGGGCATCCTGTTCGCTGGTATTTTCTGTCGGGCGGTTGTTCTGATTCATGCGGTTGCGCCGGTTGCGTTTGCGGTCCTGCTTCCGATCTTGCCCGGCAGACCCGGTCAGGGTACTGGAGTCGGGTACAACGGCACCCTGCGGATATGTAGTTGGCGTGGCCGTACCAGGAGGGGTAGTCTGGGCGAACGTGGCAGTGCCTGCCAGCGCAAAACCCAGCAGGAGCAGGGGCAGTGTGTTGTTGAGTTTCATAACGTTGTAGGCTCGTTGAGCGTTTAGTACCTGATTTTCTAACCGCATTCGCATTAAAAAGTTTACCTGACGCCGGTGCTTGTTTACGAATCGACGGGTAGTTTTGCTGTATCAACAATAATTATAAACCAAATTTATGCAGTCTATTCTTCCGCTGCCCGCCCAACCCGTCAAGCCCGGCACCAGCACCGGGCAGCAGTTCTGGCACTCCGCAACGGCGGACCGAACCGAGAAAACAATTGACTCGTACTCACCCGCCGACGGTCAGCTAATTGCCCGCGTTCATCTGTCTACCCGCGCCGATTACGACCGGGTTGTTGAAATAGCACAGGCGGCTTTTGCCGGGTGGCGATTGGTTCCGGCACCGCGCCGGGGCGAAATTGTCCGGCAAATGGGCGATCAGTTTCGACGCTATAAACGCGAACTTGGTACGCTCGTTAGCTACGAAATGGGGAAATCGCTTCAGGAAGGACTTGGCGAGGTGCAGGAAATTATCGACATCTGCGACTTTGCCGTGGGTTTGTCGCGGCAGCTTTACGGCCTGTCGATGCACTCCGAACGCCCGGCACACCGAATGCTCGAGCAGTGGCATCCGCTGGGCGTTGTCGGCATTATTTCGGCGTTCAATTTCCCGGTAGCGGTGTGGTCATGGAATGCGATGCTGGCATGGGTATGTGGCGACGTCTGCATCTGGAAACCGTCGGAGAAAACACCGCTCACGGCTTTGGCCTGCCAGCAGATTATTGGCGACGTGCTGCGTAACAACGATGTGCCGGAGGGCGTCTCGTGTCTGGTAACGGGCGGACGCGACGTGGGCGAGTGGCTGGCCCGCGACCCGCGCATTGCGCTTCTATCGGCAACGGGCAGCACCCGCATGGGCAAGGCCGTAGCCGAAGCCGTGGCCGGGCGGCTGGGCCGGAGCCTGCTCGAACTGGGCGGCAACAACGCCATCATCGTATCGGAACACGCCGACCTCGATCTGGCGATTCCGGCCATTGTATTTGGCGCGGTCGGTACGGCGGGGCAACGCTGCACCACCACTCGCCGACTCATTGTGCAGGACAGCATTTACAACGATGTGAAAAAACGGCTTAAACATGCTTACGCTCAACTTCGCATCGGCAACCCGTTAGACGAATCGTTTCATGTTGGCCCGCTAATTGATACACAGGCCGTTGCGGGTTATCAGGCAGCCGTAAAGGCGGTTTATGATCAGGGCGGGCGGTTTGTGGTGGAGCCGGGTGTGTTGAGCGGGCTGGGTTTCGAGTCGGGCTGTTACGTGAAGCCATGCATTGCCGAAGCCGAAAATCACTGGCCCATTGTGCAGCACGAAACCTTTGCACCGATTCTGTATTTGCTCCGCTACACCACCCTCGACGACGCCATTGCCCAGCAGAACGGTGTACCGCAGGGCCTATCGTCGTCTATTTTCACGCTAAACATGCGCGAAGCCGAGCGATTCCTGTCGGCGGCAGGGTCTGATTGCGGCATTGCAAACGTAAACATTGGCACGTCTGGGGCCGAAATTGGCGGAGCGTTCGGGGGCGAAAAAGAAACCGGCGGTGGTCGTGAATCCGGCTCCGATGCCTGGAAAGCTTACATGCGCCGGCAAACCAACACCATCAACTACGGCACTACCCTACCGTTGGCGCAAGGCATTACGTTTGAGTTGTAAACTAATGAGATGGCACACAGATGGTACGGATGACACAGCTTTTCGCGGATGGATTTCGGGCGGGGTTTATGTGATTCGTACCATTTGTAGGCTAAAAATCCACCGTTTAGTCAATTCGCGTAGCGTGGCTTGCGGACGCTGGGTGGAAGGTAGTTATTTGTTTGCGTAACAGGCCGACGCAATCATTAACTGTTGAAAACTGCGGAACTAAAATCAGTTAATAGTCAGGTTATCGTACATTCATAGTTTCGCAAATTCGCGTACAATAATTCGTTGGGCGTCGGTGCAGGCCGTGCTTCCATTTCCGGGTTTCGCGTGACAGGTTGCCCGCCTGTGGAGCCGTCGGGTGGTGCGTTGCCAGCTTTCGTGCGACAAGCCTCACTCGCGTGAGTGGCAGGCTTGTCGCGTTGGCCATCTCCGTTCGACAACACTAACGCCTTTGTTATTCAGTTCATCACCATGACAACAAAAGAATACATCTACCGTCTTAATGACTTTAAACGCTCAGTTACCAACTACCTCCATTACAATATTGAAAGCCCCCAACGCATCCAACAGGACTTGCGGGCGGCTATTGAGTTTTTGGAATCGGTACAAACAACTGGTCAGCTTAAAAAGGAAGTAGAACTGGCCGTTCAACGCCTAAAAGCAGTTTTGGAAAATGCCAAAGCGTTCAGCAAGCAAGTCAAACCAGATCCAAACGACAAAGATTTAGGAGCGGTTCATCATGATGATTCGTTCTGGTATCAGCAAGTGATTGGTTCCGCCGAATCAGCCATTAATGAGCTTATTAGACACGTCCGTGATTAAAAACGTCGTTGGCTTGCAACAACGTTTTTATCTCAGTGGGGTCTGCAAAGCATTGCCGCCGAATAACCCAATTGGAAAAGAAACCCGCTGAATGTTTGAGATCAAAAATGTTCTCTTTGGTATCAACATAGATCGAGAGGCAATCGCTGCCTTTAATTTGTTTGATGCCAATCACTAAACGGGTATGTTCTTGAATGTCAAACCCTAATTCGCTGAGAATAGCCAAAAGTATCTGGTTCATGTTGCTTGTGTTTTGTGTAGGGCAAATCTGCCCACACAAGCAGTTGTGAAAAAGGACACCAATAGCGCATTCGCGCAACGAAGAACATCTGTTTTAAACATAAACTAAACAAGAGTACCAAAGACCAAATATGTTCAATCAAAGTGATAGACTCCACGACTACGTATTTCCAATCGCAATTGCTTCAAAAGATCGGTCAACTGATTCATATAGCTATAGAGAGCTGATTGGGACAGGTTTTCTCATCGGCAACAATGGTTATGCTCTTACAGCAGCCCATGTTATTGATCAGTTACAGGATGGTATAAAATCTGAATTCGATGTAATGATTGGTCTGTTCCAGAGTGACTCAAATTGGTATGTCTTTGAACTCATCGGATTTGAAAAACACCCTACAGAAGATGTTGGAATTGTCAAATTACAGGGAGAAGGCTGGAAGTCTTTTTTGACAGTTACTGACATGCCACAAAATTCGAGTTGTGAGTACCATTGTTGGGGATTCCCACGCTCAATTGCTGAAGAAATGAAAATGCTAGACGAAGATGCTTTAGAAAGACCTGAATTAGTTTTTACACAAGGCTATGTCAGAAGAAGAATTTCTAGAGAACTCTATCCCACCATAATTTTTAGGGGGACACAATTTTATGAAGTAAGCGAAACGATTGGTGGTGGAGCTTCTGGCGGTCCTTTGGTCTTGAAGTCATCAGTGGGGCAAGATAAATGGAAAGTGTTTGGAATATATGTCGGGGAGAAAGAAGGAGGTAATGTTGGATACGCTGTTAGGGCAGAATCTTTTACACACTGGACACCCAACATTTTACAACATTCAATCATCAATGAGGCTAATAATGTTTAACACGGGGAGTTGCGTCCGCTCCGCGCTGCCATCTCTCCGTTGACAGTAGGCTCGCCCCCGGCACAGAGTTTTCACCCAACAAAACGGGGGTGTAAAGGGGCTACGCCCCATCAGCCCCCGTTGGCGTTGGGCGTCGGTGCAGGCCGTGCTTCCATTTCAGGGTCGCGGCTGACAGGTTGCTTGCCGCTGGGATCGTCGGGTTGCTTGTGGTCGGTCTTTCGGTCGACAAAGCGCACAGCTTGCCCCGCAAGGCGGGGCCGGAGTGGGTCAGATTTTGGGCTTCAAGGTCCGTCTTTCGGCTGACGGTGCGAACGCCTGAATAAATCAAGTTGCTGTTAGTCAAAGAGTTTCTGCGTTGGTCAGCTCCGGTCGACAAAGCGAACGCTCCCGCAAGGGAACTCTGGTTTGGCTCGGCAAAATCGGCTTCGTGCGTTGTGAGCTTCGCGCTCGGCGCGGATGGTTGGTGTTTCGTGGGTTTGCTCCGGTGGTGGGGCTGTGTCTCGGTTGACAGCAGGCACGTCCCGAAAAGAGGTTTCGACTCCCAACGTGGGCGGGGGTGTAAAGGCTCGCTTCGCTCACCATCAACCCCCGCAGGCGTTGGGTGCAAGTCCATAAAGTGCTTCCATTTCCGGGTCGCGGGCGACAAGTTGCAGGCCGAAGAGGACAGGGCTTTTGCTTGCTCGGCGGATTGCGGCTGATGGGCCAAACGCCCCGACAGACAGGCTTAGATTGTCAGCCAGCGTCCTGACGACAGGGTAAACGCTCCGGCAAGGTGAATTGAGCGAAGCAGATTCCAACCTATTGCCCGTATGTGGGTCTTGTCTGAAAACAAGTTGACGATGAGGCAATTTTGGTATGTCTTGATAATGCTATCCGTCGTGGTGGCTTGCAAAGACAAATCAATTGAGAATCAAACTGTAAACTGTGGATATTCGACAGTTGACGTTAGTCGGGCGGGGATGGTCCGTGATTTAGCCGTTACGGTTGTTCGAGTAGGGGTGTGTCTAAGCTTACATTTCCGGGTTTCGTGCAACAAAGGTTATAGTGCAATTAAGTGGGATAAATAAACACTGATAATGCAGCACGTAGTAATGCGCTCGTTTTTTGCTTCACTTGTTGTAAGCATTTGCCTATCTGCTTGTGTCACCTCTAAAACTAAGCCACTTGCTCAGGTGAGCGGAGATTTACAGGCCGATACGTCTTCATTCAGGGTTTTTCTCTTGGAGAGGGAAATTCCTCAAGACATTGAGCAATTAGGAGTTGTCTCTCTGTCAGTCAATGGCAGACCTTCTTTAAACATAGATGTGGAAGTGAAGCAAAAGCTTCGCAGGGAGTGCCAGCAGTTAGGTGCTAATGGGGCCTATCGAATTAATGACGGCACTTATTACCCGTTGGTTGTAAGCTACTTAGTTTTTAGGTACAAGAAGTAGCCGTTGCACAAAGCTAAGGCAGGCCGCCATCCTCCGTGATTCGCGGGCGAACGAACCCGGAAAAACGCATGAGCTACAATAGCTACCTTGCTTATGTGTTGATTGACTGCTAACCCAGCTAACTTTCCATACGGTTTTGGCTACTTTTACCGCATGGGTAAACAAGCCAGTCAGTACGACAAGATTTTTAAAGAGAACATTGAAGCCGTGATACCGAGTTTGATGCAAAACATCCTTGGTATCACGGCTGTTTCGTCAGAGGAGTTGCCTGACGACATTCAGCACACCAAAGAACGGAAGCCTGATGCCCTAAAGAAAATAACTGACAGCCACGGCGATACGTATGTTCTACAAATTGAGTTTCAGGTAGCTGACGAGCCAAAGATGGTTTATCGCATGGCTGAGTACTACGTTATGCTGGAGCGCAAATACGAAATTCCAGTCGAGCAATACGTGATTTATTTGGGAGCGACTAAGCCCCAGATGCCAACACGCCTTAACCGAAAGCGGATGAAATTTGACTTTCCGCTGATTTCGTTTGCCGACTTGGATTATAACTTCTTCTTGAAATCAGCGCGACCCGAAGAAGTGGTTTTAGGGGTTCTTGCTGACTTCAGAGGGGATAGTTCCGAAAAAGCGTTAGAGCAAATTATTCAGCGAATTGAGGAAACGGCCAGTGGGGATTTTCTGTTGAAGAAGTATTTCAAGCAGTTGCGGGTATTGGCGCAATTGCGTAATTTAGGTAATAATCTGAAAGAAATAGCTATGGACAGTATCACCAAGTTTGTAAGTGTTGAGAAAGACGCGGCTTACATGGTCGGTTTTGACAAAGGAGAAGAAAAAGGAGAGGCAAAGGTAGTCGCCAGTCTTTTAAGAAAGTTAAATTACAGTCTTGAACAAATTGCCGACATCGCCGGAGTGTCGGTCGAGTTTGTGAAGAATGTTAAGCAGAAACTTTCAGCCGACAAATAACTCTCTCTTTACTGTTACTCTGGGTGGGCAAGTTTCTGGTGAAAGGATGCAGGCCGAAGAGGGCAGGCTTTTGGTTGCTCGGCGGGTTTCGGCTGATGGGCCAAACGCCCCGACAGGCAGGTTTGGATAGATAGGGTCGAGTTGCTTGTGGCATGAGAAATGCTGTTGGTGACGAGCTAAATTAATGCCTGGGTTGTTGTAATATTGCGTTATACACTCCAGGACGATGAAAATACTAACTGTCAACGATAAGGACTACGCCAAAGCGATAAAGTTGTTGAGTGAAAACGGCATTCAAATTGAGCCAGAACCCGAAATAAACATTCCACTCCTACGCAAGAGCAACGCTAAATCCGGCGAGACTCCAGCCGCTTTTGGTGGTATCTGGACGAATGACGAACGCACAATGGCCTCAATCCGGGTAAAAGCATGGCCAAAAAGAAAATAGTCCTGTGCGATTCTAATGTATTGTTTGACTATTTCCGAGGAGTGCCGGTGATGGTTCAGGAATTGGATGAGCTTGGTTTTGATCGTCTGTATTTAAGTGTGATTTCGGAAGCGGAAATGTATGTGGGCATGAAACGCAGCGAAAAGCGTAAGACGGTCGAAACCATCAACAAGTTCAACGTGATTGGTTTGGATGCCGAAATCTCGCGCCGATTACTCAATCTGACTTGGGAGCATTATGCGAAACGGCCAGGCATAGCCGATATGATTATTGCGGCAACCGCCCTAACGTATCCGGTTGAACTATTCACCTTCAACAAAAAAGATTTCGATTTTGTGGAGGGCATCACTTTTTATCGGCCTAAGTACAAGCATCAATACGGCCCTCAATCTGCGTAAATCAGATCCCCGGCGACAGGCCGCAAAGGGCAGGGCTTTTGCTTGCTCGGCGGATTGCGGCTGATGGGCCAAACGCCCCGACAGGCAGGTTTAGATTGTAAGCCAGCGTTCTGACGACAGGATAAACGCTCTGGCAAGGTGAGTTGAGCGAAGCAGATTCCAACCTATTGCCCGTATGTGGGTCTTGTCTGAAAACAAGTTGACGATGAGGCAATTTTGGTATGTTTTGATAATGCTATCCGTCGTGGTGGCTTGCGAAGACAAATCAATTGAGAATCAACCAGCAAACTGTGGATATTCGACAGTTGACGTTAGTCGGGCGGGGATGGTTCGTGATTTAGCCGTTACGGTTGTTCGAGTAGGGAGTAATTTTCAGTTGATTCGTGCGGGTGGCGGCAACGGTGCGCCATTAGGTGCCTGCAACTTAGCTACTGACTTTCGTCAAGACAGCGTAAAACTTTTGGTAAGCGGATACTTCTTAACTTGGCCGGAGTTAAAGTACATCAATATAAGTCCTTTGCCTTTTGAGGTGGTTGATGCCCGAAGAAGGTAAAATTTTTCGCCTTTGCGGGTGTTGGTTCCTGGCAAAAGCTTGGGCGTCTTCCGTCGGGCGGGCGACAAATGGTACGCCCCACAAGGCAAGTTCTTTATCAAATTCCAGCTTCCGGCTTGTAATCCTCACGCCAGGCTTTTTGCGCTGTCATTTTATTACGAAATACCTGATTTACCCTTGATGCAGGAACTTCCCAGCTTTTATACGGGGAGGCTCAAGTTTAGCACCCTACCAAAAATAGCTAATTACGTGCCATTGACAAATTTTTTGTACTACCTGTTGCAACGCTCATAGTGATACATGCGTATATTTAAGTAGTTGCAAATCAGTTAGTTGTAGTATTTCCTCTATATACAACTAACGGGTTGCGATTGTTAACCAATTACTCTCTACAGAAACTACAACTACTCATGTCTGCCTGGAACGCCGACAATGCCCGCCATTTATTGGCGCGTTGTTTGTTTGGCTACACCCGCGCTGATTTGGCTAAAGCTTTGTCGTATAACTCAGCCGATGCCTTCGTCAGTGCCGAACTGTTAGCCAGTTTGCCCCAGCCTGCGCCCCCCAATCCCTGGGTGACGGAGACGCCCGTCGCCAATGATTCCAATACGGGCATTCGCTACGCCGAGCTAACCACCTGGTGGTTGAATCGGATGCTGACCGAAGGCACGTCGATGCGCGAAAAAATGGTGCTGTTCTGGCATAATCATTTCGTATCAGATCGGGCTAAAGTCAACTACCCGCAGCACATGTTCAAGCAGAACGCCCTCTTCCGCCAGCACGCGTTTGGCGATTTTCGGCAGTTCGTGAAAGACGTGACCATCGACCCGGCTATGCTCATTTACCTCGACGGGCGGCAGAATAACAAAAACGCACCCAATGAGAACTATGCCCGCGAATTGCTCGAACTCTTTACCCTCGGCATAGGCAATTACACCGAAACCGACATCAAACAAGCTGCAATGGCTCTGACCGGCTGGCGCGTGAATGGGCTGGACGTTGCGTTCAACAAAGCCAACTTCGCCGACGTCAGCAAGACGTTTCTGGGCAAAACCGGCAATTTTAGTTATACCGATATTGTCGATATCATTTTCACGAAAGACGCTGCTGCTGAGTTTGTTTGCCGAAAACTTTACAAAGAATTTATCTTCTACAAACCCAACGAAGCGTTTGTGAAACAGATGGCCGACGTGTTCCGCAAGGCCAATTACAACATCGGGGCCGCGTTGCGATTTATGCTCACCGCCGACGAGTTTTACAAACCCGAATACCGGGGCGCGAAAATTAAAAACCCCGTCGAGCTAACGGTTGGTTCGCTCAAATACCTCGACATCAGAAGGCCCGATCTTGCCTACATCGCCGATGTGTCGCGCACGTTGCAGCAGTATATTTTTTACCCGCCGAACGTAGCGGGCTGGCCCGGTCAGCGCGACTGGATCAGCTCGAACACGTACCCGGCGCGGGGCGGCTTTTCGGATTCGCTGGTAAATGGTCGCCGTGCGAATGGGCAGAATCTGTCGTTCAAAGTTGTGCCGCTCGACTATGCCCGGAGCTACAAAAGTTCGGAAGATGCGCAACAATTCGTGAGCGACGTAATGCAGCAGATGCTGACGATATCGCCCGCTGCCAGTCAGCAAAAACTTCTGCTCGATACGCTCCTCGACGGAACCATTGCCGCCAACTGGTCCACCAATACGCCAATGGCCGACGTTCGGATTCAGAAATTTCTGAAAGCTCTCATGCGCCTGCCTGAATACCAACTCACCTAAATGTTGAGTGGTTGAATGATTGAATGACAGAATGATTGAATGGAGCAGATAGGTATCATTCAATCATTCAACCACTCAATCATTCAACCACTCAATCATTCAACCGCTTAATCTCTCAAACTATGAACCGCAACGAATTTCTACGACAATTGGGCGTTCTGACCGGGGGAGTAGCCTTCGGGTTGCCGGGTGTGGCGGGCCGTGCTTACGCACACAATCCGTTTGCCATCGACATGGACGTCACCAACGGTAATATTCTGGTATTGGTGCAACTGTCGGGCGGCAACGACGGGCTGAATACGGTAGTACCATTTGAGAACGATGTGTATTATCAGAAACGCGCCACAATTGCCATTCAAAAAGATAAAGTGCTGAAACTAAATAGCCAATTGGGCCTGAACCCGGCTCTGGGCGCGTTTCGCGAACTTTACGACAAAGGGCAATTGAGCATTGTGCAAAACGTAGGCTATGCCTCTCCTAACCGGTCGCACTTTCGCTCGACCGACATCTGGCTGTCGGCTACCGACGCCAATGTCTATGAGTACGACGGTTGGGTAGGGCGGTATCTCGAACAGCGATTCCCGGCCTATCCGGTCAAAATGCCCGATCAGCCGATGGCTGTACAGTTGGGTTCGGTAGAGTCAATGTTATTGCAAAGTTCAGTGGGGTCGATGGCAACGGTTTTCGATAATCCCGATGCGTTTTACCAGTTGGTACGGGGCAGCAGTGCCAGCACCGACATTGTACCGAATACCGTAGCGGGCGACGAACTGAAATTTCTACAACAGATTGCGGCTCAGTCGGTTCAGTACGCTGACATCATCAAGAAAAAAGCCGACGCGGGTAAAAATACCCTTACGTATCCCACTACAAACTTAGGTCGCCAACTGGCTATTGTGGCCGATCTGATTTCGGGCGGTATGACAACGCCCGTGTATCTGACTACAATCGGCGGCTTCGATACGCATGCCAATCAGGTCACGGCGGGCAATACCACGGCGGGGAGCCATGCCAATCTACTTAAAACCGTAGCCGATGCAGTAGCGGCTTTTCAGAAAGATTTGCAGCAGCAGAACCTTGCCAACCGCGTCACGGTGATGACGTTTTCAGAGTTTGGCCGGCGCGTTGGGCAAAACGGCACCACCGGCACCGACCACGGCACGGCGGCTCCGCTGTTTGTGGTCGGCAATACGGTGCGGGGTGGTATTGTTGGCACGGCTCCCGACCTGAAAGACCTCGACAGCAACGGCGACTTGAAATTCAAGAACGACTTCCGGCAGGTCTACGCCAGCGTATTGAGCGACCATCTGGGGGTAGAAAACGCCGTCGTGAAACAGATTCTGGGCCGCGATTTTGAGACGCTACCCATTTTCCGGCAGGCTCCGCTACTTGAAGTCAAAGAAGGACTCTTTGCGCTGGGGCAGAATACACCCAACCCGTTTGCCGACAGCACCGAAATTCAGTTTTCGCTCAAAACTACCCAAACGGCTCGTTTAGCTCTGTACGATATGCAGGGCCGCGAGTTGGCCGTACTGCGCGAAGGGCGGTTTGAAGCAGGCAACTACGCCGTACCGCTGAGTGGTGCGGGTTTCGTGCCGGGCCACTACCTCTACAGCCTGCAAACCGATGAAGGCCGCGCTGTTCGGCGTCTGATGAAGATTTAAGGTTAAGGGCATCTGTTCAATCCGTGTTGCCCTTTCGTATCTTTGCCGGATTCAGGTATAAACCGGCTCAATGAAACAATTTCAGGAATTACCCCCGCGTCGGCAGGAGCAGTTAATGGCGTTCGACCGGTTGCTTACCATCATGGACGAACTGCGCGAGCAGTGCCCCTGGGATCGCAAACAGACGCTCGAAAGCCTGCGTCATCTTACCATTGAAGAAACCTACGAACTCTCCGACGCCATTCTCGAAAACGACCTGCCCGAAATCCGTAAAGAACTGGGCGACATTCAGTTGCACTTGATATTCTACGCAAAAATTGCCGCCGAAAAGGAAGCCTTTGACATCGCCGACGTGTTGCACGGTATTTCTGATAAACTGATCAGCCGCCATCCGCACATCTATGGCGATGGCAGCGGCCAACCGGTGAAAGCTGAAACCGAAGAACAGGTAAAGGCCAACTGGGAACAGTTGAAGCTGAAAGAGGGCAACCGCTCGGTGTTGGGGGGCGTGCCGGGGTCGTTGCCCGCGCTGGTAAAGGCCATGCGGATTCAGGAAAAAGCACGCGGTGCGGGTTTCGACTGGGAAGAGCGGCAGCAGGTCTGGGAGAAGGTAGAAGAGGAAATGCAGGAGTTTAAAGCTGAATTCAACGGCGATACTGGACAGGCTATTGATACCCAACGCGCTGAAAGTGAGTTCGGTGATCTGCTGTTCTCGCTCGTGAACTACGCTCGCTTTATCGACATCAATCCTGAAACAGCCCTCGAACGAACCAACAAAAAATTCATCAAACGGTTTCAATATCTGGAAGAACGCGCCCGCGCCAATGGTAAAAGTCTGAACGACATGACACTGGCTGAAATGGACGTGTACTGGAACGAAGCTAAAACCATCTGAACCAGGATTAGCCGAGATTTTCAAGATTAAACAGGATTTTACGCTGCGCTTACTTAATTTGTTGAATTTATTTCGATTAGCAATCCAGCTAACCTGAAGAATCCAGTAAGCGTAGCGTAAAATCCTGTTTAATCCTATAAATCTCGGCTAATCCTGGTTCAGACTATCTTCTTCACATGCGTATTGCTTTTATCACCGACCCACATCTAAGCAATGAAAAACCGGACGGCGTTAACGTGCGGCAGAATTTTCTGAACGCACTATCATTTCTGGATGTGCTAAAACCCACGGCTTTGGTTATTGGGGGCGACATCTGCTACGATAAAGCTGATCCGGCGGTTTATCGCTGGGTGAAAGAGCTGCTGGAACAACTGCCGTTTCCGAGTTACTACATCGCCGGAAATCACGACGATTCGACAATGCTGGCCGACGTGTTCAATCTGACGCATCACCTGCAAAACGGCGAATTATATTACGCGCTGCCGCTGGAAGGGCAACCCGTTCTATTTCTCGACTCGGCCAAAGGGGAGTTTTCTGCCGAACAGTGGGCGTGGCTGCGTGAGTACCTGACAGCCCTGCGCGATAACAACGTAACGGTGTTTATGCACCATCCGCCCCTGCCCGCCGACGTATGCTTTATGGATGAACACTATCCATTTCGGCAAAGCGAGCAATTTTTTGAACTCGTACATGAATTGCCCTGCCACGTGACGGTTATCTGCGGGCATTATCACGTTGAAAAAACTGTGCAACGGGGTAATTTGCTGACATTAGTGTCGCCTTCAACTTTTTACCAGATGAAGCACGACACTACCGAATTCGCTATCGATCATTACCGCGTCGGTGTTCGCGAAATCAACTTCACCACGCACGGAATGAGCAGTACGGTGCATTATGTCTGAGCCATCAGAACCAGGATTAGCCGGGATTATCAAGATTAAACAGGATTCTACGCTTCGCTTAGTTGATTTTACAAAATCTGGTGAGCGCAGCGTAACATCCTGTTTAATCTTGATAATCCCGGCTAATCCTGGTTCTGACTACCTCGCCGAATAGTTTGGGGCTTCTTTCTGAATCTGGATGTCGTGTGGGTGGCTTTCGCGAACGCCCGCCGACGTGATTTTCACGAACTTGGCCTCGTGCAATGTTGGAATGTCTTTGGCTCCGCAATAGCCCATACCCGCTTTCAGACCACCCACCATCTGGTAAATGATTTCAGAAACTTTGCCTTTAAACGGAACGCGGCCCACGATGCCTTCGGGTACAAGCTTCTTGATGTCGTCTTCGGCGTCCTGAAAATAACGGTCTTTCGAGCCGTCTTCCATGGCTTCTACCGAACCCATTCCCCGGTACGTCTTAAACCGCCGACCTTCGTAGAGTACCACTTCGCCGGGGGCTTCTTCCGTGCCGGCCAACAGCGAGCCAATCATCACCGTACTGGCTCCGCCCGCCAAAGCCTTCGTAATATCGCCGGAGAACCGAATGCCCCCGTCTGCAATGACCGGAACGCCCGTACCCTGCAACGCTTTGGCCGATTCGTAGACCGCCGTAAGCTGCGGCATACCAATACCGGCAATGATGCGGGTGGTGCAGATACTGCCTGGTCCAACGCCCACTTTTACAGCGTCGGCACCGGCGTCGGCCAATGCTTTAGCTCCCTCGCCCGTGGCTACGTTTCCGGCAATGACCTGAAGGTTCGGAAATTGCACTTTGATGTTACGAACGGCATCAAGTACGCCCTTCGAGTGACCGTGTGCCGTATCAACACTAATGACATCGACACCAGCTTTCACAAGTGCTTCAATACGCCGGGTCAGGTCGGGCGTAACACCCACGGCGGCTCCTACGCGCAACCGGCCTAGCTCGTCTTTGCTGGCATTGGGGTGGCTTTTGCGTTTCAGAATGTCTTTGTAGGTAATCAGCCCAACGAGTTTGTAGTCGTCGTTGACGATGGGAAGTTTCTCAATTTTGTATTCCTGCAAGATGCTCTCCGCATCTTCGAGCGATAAGCCTGCTTTGGCCGTAATCAGGTTGTCGCGGGTCATGATGTCAGTCACGGGCTGCGTCAGGTCGCGCTGGAAACGCAGGTCGCGGTTGGTCAGAATCCCGACTAATTCACCACCGTCGTCAACCACGGGAATCCCGCCGATTTTGAACTCGCGCATAATCTTGTGCGCGTCGGCAAGCGTCGCGTTTTCAGACAGTGTGATGGGGTCGATGATCATACCACTTTCTGAACGTTTCACTTTCCGAACCTGCTCGGCCTGTTGCTCAACGCTCATGTTTTTGTGGATGATGCCAATACCACCTTCCTGCGCCATCGCAATAGCGAGTGCTGATTCCGTAACGGTATCCATAGCCGCCGAAATGAGCGGAATGTTTAGCTGAATCGTGCGGGTAAGCTGGGTGACGGTGGTCGTATCGCGTGGTAGAACTTCCGAATAAGCGGGGAGTAGCAGTACGTCGTCGTAAGTGAGTGCCTCGTAGAGGAACTTGCTGGAGTCTAAGCTCATGGCAAATAGCAGGTGCTGTTATTTGCCGGACAAAGATAGTTCTGAACCGGGATTTTTACAAGATTTACCGGATTAAACAGGATTGGCTGGCGGGCGCAGCCCGAATCCTGTTTAATCCTAATAATCCTGGCTAATCCCGGTTCAGAATTATTCCAGTTTTATACTAATCTCCTTGCCGCCTTCGCCCAGTGTAAACTGGCAGTCGCCGAATTTGGGGGCCGAGAATTTGGGCCGAAAGTTGTTGCTGAAACCGTAAGGCTCTTTCGGTATGCCAAACATTTTTTTATCCATTTTACCGTTACCGTTTTCATCGTGGTAAACGGCAACGGCGTAGGTGCCCGGCTCTACCGAAAACGTAGTACGAACGCTCTTACCGCTGGCGTCTATCTTTTTACCCTCAAACGGTTTGCTGTCGGGGAAGCCCTCGCTGGGTTTGTGGAGAGCTACGTAAACAGCACCCTTTTGAATCCGAATATTCTGAACGTCAACGGTTAACGTAACTTTAGCAGGGTTTGCAGACGGGTGGGAGAAAGAGGGGAGCAGAGCGAGCAATGAAAGCAATGTCAGCATGGGCGCAGTGTTTTTCTAAAAACGGATTTATCTTGCAGTTATGATAGCCCAGCCGACACCACCCCTGAAACGATGGATTGCCAAATCTTTTCCCGGCTCACCCGATGAGCGACGAGCCATTGAGTCGTTGACAACCTCTTTGGGCGTGAGTCCGTTTCTCGCAACTTTGTTGGTGCAGCGGGGTGTCCGGACGTTTGAGGAGGCACGGGCGTTCTTTCGGCCTGAAATTAGTCATTTGCACGATCCATTCCTCATGAAAAACATGGATCGGGCGGTGGCACGGCTGCAAATGGCCCTGGCTGGGCAGGAAAAAATTCTGATCTACGGCGATTACGACGTTGATGGTACTACTTCGGTGGCATTGGTCTACGGTTTTCTGCGCAATCACCACCCACATATTGACTATTACATTCCCGACCGGTATAAAGAAGGCTACGGCATTTCGCGGCAGGGCGTACAGTGGGCCGCCGAACAGGGTTTTTCGCTCATCATTGCCCTCGACTGTGGTATCAAGTCCGTTGAGCGGGTGGCCGAAGCCAGTCGATTGGGTGTCGATTTTATCATCTGCGACCATCACCGCCCCGGCCAAAAACTACCCGATGCAGCCGCCATACTCGATCCCAAATGCGACGATTGCCCGTATCCGTACAAAGAACTGAGCGGCTGTGGCGTTGGCTTCAAACTGCTTCAGGCGTTTTGTTTGACGAACAACATTCCGCTCGATGGACTCTATGGTTATCTGGATTTGGTGGCCGTCAGCATCGCGTCGGATATTGTGCCGATTACGGGCGAGAACCGGATCATGACTCACTATGGGTTAAAAGTTCTTAACAGCACACCCCGAACCGGCCTGAAAGCGTTGATTAACGTAGCGGGGTTCAAAAACAAAAACGACCTCGACATCACCAACGTGGTGTTTGGCATCGGGCCTCGAATTAATGCCGCCGGGCGTATTCAGCACGCTAAAGCTGCCGTACAACTGCTGTTGGCCGACCACGACGACGAAGCCGATAACTTCGCAATGGCGATCAACAAACACAACAACGACCGGCGCACGTTCGACACCAGCATGACCGAACAGGCTCTGGACATGATTCGACAAAATGAAACGCTGCTCAACGCCAAATCAACGGTGTTGTTCGATGCATCGTGGCATAAGGGCGTAGTGGGTATCGTGGCGTCGCGCTGCATCGAACATTTTCACCGGCCTACGATCATTCTGACACAATCGAACGACAAAGCGGCTGGGTCGGCGCGGTCGGTGCCGGGGTTCGACGTTTACGAAGCTATCGAAGCCTGCGCCGATCTGCTCGAACAGTTTGGCGGGCACACGTTTGCGGCTGGCATGACCTTACCCGTTGATAACGTCGAAGCATTCCGGCAAAAGTTTGAGGAGGTGGTATCGCAAACGATAAAAGACGAACATCTGACGCCATTAATTGACATTGATTTGCCGTTAGATTTTAGCGAGATCGACGCCCGGATGTGCCGGGTTCTGAAGCAGATGGGGCCATTTGGGCCGCACAACATGCAACCGGTATTCATGACCGAAAACGTGTATCTGGTCGGTGAGCCGATTATTATGAAAGAGAAACACCTGAAAATTCAGGTTCGGCAAACGCGCACGGGACACGCTCATTGGGCCGTTGGTTTCGGCATGGCGCACCTGGCCGAACATATTCAGCCCGGAATGCCTTTCTCGATCTGCTACCACCCCGACCTCAACACCTACAACGGCGATACCCGAATTCAGTTGATGCTGAAAGATATTAGAGTCGCGTAAACGAGTGGTCGCCTTTGGGATACCATACCGGACAGAAACTAAACGAATGATTCTTAGAACCGAAAATCTGATAAAAAAATACGGCTCGCGGCTGGTCAACAACAACGTCTCGTATCAGGTGGCGCAGGGCGAAATTGTAGGGTTGCTCGGGCCAAACGGCGCGGGCAAAACTACCTCGTTCTACATGGCCGTAGGGTTGGTGAAACCCAATAGCGGTAAGGTTTACATCGATGATATCGACGTAACTGACCTGCCAATGTACAAACGCGCCCGGCTGGGGCTGGGTTATTTAGCGCAGGAAGCCTCGGTTTTCCGCGATCTGTCGGTCGAAGAAAACGTGCTGGCCGTACTGGAAATGACCAATCTGCCCCGAAAAGAGCAACGTGCAAAAGTAGAAGAACTGCTCGAAGAGTTCAGCCTGACGCACGTTCGCAAGAGCAAAGGCAAGGTACTATCCGGGGGCGAACGCCGACGCACCGAAATTGCCCGTGCGCTGGCCGTGGACCCGAAATTTATTCTGCTGGATGAGCCGTTCGCGGGCGTCGATCCCATCGCCGTTGAAGATATTCAGAGCATTGTGGCGAAGCTGAAGCATAGAAATATCGGCATTCTGATTACCGACCACAACGTAAACGAAACGCTGTCGATCACCGACCGGGCCTACCTTTTGTTTGAAGGGAAAATCCTCAAACAGGGCAGTGCCGAAGACTTAGCCAACGACGAGCAGGTTCGGCGGCTGTATCTGGGGCAACATTTTGAACTGAAACGGAAAATCTGATGATGGAACACGGATAATACGGATTCAACGGGTTTACACTGATTTCTTTTTCCTACCGGCTGTACGTACCACTAAAAAAATTCGTGTAAATCCGCAGCATCCGTACAATCTGTGTTCCATCAAAATCACTTTGCCATCATTATGTTCATGGCGGGGGTGGGTGCCTGAACATCCTGGGCTACGAATTGCCGTTTGATGTTTTCCTGCACGTAGTAGTACACGTCCCAGTAATGTTCGCTTTTGCACCACGGGCGCACGTCGAATTTGGTGATGCCAATTTCCTGTGAGTTGACCAGGATATCAGCCGCCGGGTCCGATAAAATCAGTGGGCTGGCGTTGCATACTTCCCGTGCCACGCGTATTACTTTATCGATGTCTTCACTGCCCGCCACGCTGAACTGCATATCGACGCGGATAGTGCCCTGCCCCGAAATATTGGTAATCGGCCCAGACGTGACCGCGCCGTTCGGAATGATAATCCGCTTGTTATCAAGGGTTTTTAGTACCGTATTGAAAACCTGAATCTCCGTGACTTCGCCCGTGAAACCAGCCACCGTTACCAGATCGCCCACGCGATACGGGCGGAACACGAGCAACATAATACCCGATGCAAAATGGCCCAGGCTACCCTGCAAAGCCAGCCCGATTGCCAGCCCGGCACCGCCAATCAGTGCTACAAACGACGTGGTTTCAACGCCGAACATGCCGGCCACACTGATAACCAGCACCACCTTCAGCACCACTTCGATGATTGATTGCAGGAACGGAATCACCGTAGCATCGACGTGCCGACGCTGCATTACTTTCGTCAATAGTTTGACGAAATAATTGACGGCCCAGAAACCGACAATAAGCGTAATAATTGCCAGCAGTACGCGCGGAGCGTAGAGAACGGCCATTGCCTGAAGTTGCTCTGCATACTTTTCCATATAAACAAGAGGGTTTGTAGTGAAAGATTGGAGTGATACAATCCTCAAAATCTAGGAAAATAATGCTATAACTAACTGGCAACCAATTAATTTTTTGTTAACGTAGTAAAATGCTTCTGTAGAGGTACAGGCTACCCCGATAATCAGCCGTCGATGATGTGGCTCAACCATGCCCGCCGTATCTTTGCCGAACCAAACATTATGTACCGTATGCCCCAGCCCGCCGATACGCTATCTCTACAAACCGCACTTGCCACCGACGCCCTGCATCTGCTGGAACGGCTCATTGCTACGCCTTCATTCAGCCGGGAAGAAGGACAAACAGCCGACCTGATCGAAGACTTTTTGCGAAGCAAACAAATTCCGTTCGAGCGGCTGAAATATAATGTCTGGGCCAGAAACCGCTACTTCGATCCCGCTAAACCAACCGTTCTGCTCAACTCGCACCACGATACGGTGAAGCCCAACACCTCCTGGACGCTCGACCCGTTCAGGCCGCTCCGGCAGGATGGCAAACTGTTTGGGCTGGGCAGCAACGACGCGGGTGGCTGCCTGGTATCGCTGCTGGCTACGTTCGTTTATTTTTACGACCGGCCCAACCTGAGCCATAACCTCGTACTGGCGGCCAGTGCCGAAGAAGAAATTTCGGGACGCGACGGGCTGGAACTGCTGCTGCCTCACCTGCCACCCATCAGCTTCGCCATCGTGGGCGAGCCGACCGAGATGCAGTTAGCCATTGCCGAAAAGGGGTTGCTTGTTCTCGATTGTACGGCCCACGGTGTTAGTGGCCATGCGGCCCGAAACGAAGGCGACAATGCGATTTATAAAGCGATACAGGACATTAACTGGCTCACAACCTACCAGTTTCCGAAGGTTTCGCCCACGCTGGGACCCATCAAATTATCGGTTACGATTATCAATGCCGGAACGCAGCACAATGTAGTGCCCGACACCTGCACATTCACGGTCGACGTGCGCGTAACGGAGCAATACACGCTCGAAGACGTGATCGACACCATCCGGGCGGGCATTCAATCGGAGGTAAAACCGCGCTCGATTCGGCTCAAACCGTCGAGCATACCCGCCGACCATCCGATTGTGCAGGCAGGGCTGGCGTTGGGTCGGCATACCTACGGTTCGCCAACTACGTCAGACCAGGCCGTGCTGAACTGCCCGTCGCTCAAATGTGGTCCCGGTCATTCGGGCCGGTCGCATTCTGCCGACGAGTTTATTTATCTGCGCGAAATTGAGGAAGGCGTAGATGGGTATATCAGGATGCTGGAACAGGTGTTGCTTTAAGGGCGGCTGCTCTGACCACATGAGGAGATTTTGACCCGAAACATCCTTTTCGGCTACGAACCGAAACAGGATGAACCGCCTACTGCCATTTACGCTCGTTCTCGTTTTTATTGCGTCAGCCGCCAATCGCTGGATTGTTGAACCAGCACCCGACACCGACTGGGCCGAGTATAACGGCGACGGGGCGCGTAGTCACTACAGCCTGCTTAGCCAGATTGACGCCCGCAACGTCGGGCAGTTGCGCGTAGCCTGGACGTATGCATCGGGCGGGGCCGATACAACGCAGCACCGAACGCAGATGCAGTGCAATCCGATTGTCATCGATGGCGTTTTGTATGGCGTTTCGGCTGGTACACAGGCGTTTGCACTTGATGCGGCAACGGGTCGCGAACGCTGGAAAACCCGCCTGACCGATACCGGTGGTACGACCAGCCGGGGCGTTACATACTGGACTGATGGACGAGATAAACGCATTTTTTTCGGAGCCGGAAAATGGCTGTACGCGCTTGATGCCCAAACGGGCGAACTCATTTTGTCGTTTGGCGAACAGGGGCGTATCAACCTGAAAAAAGGATTGGAACGCCCCGGTGCCGACGAGTACGTGGCGTCGAATACGCCCAATACGGTCTACAAAAATCTGTTGATAGTAGGCGTTCGCGTGGCTGAAACCGAAACGGCTTTGCTGGGCGACATTCGCGCTTTCGATGTGCGAACGGGTCGGTTAGTCTGGACGTTCCGCACTATTCCGCAGCCGGGTGAGCTGGGTTACGAAACCTGGTCGCCCCGACCCGCGCGGCAGTATATTGGCGGTGCCAATGCCTGGGCAGGTATGGCTATCGACCGGCAGCGCGGTATTGTTTACATTCCTACTGGCTCGGCGGCTTACGATTTTTATGGGGGCAATCGAAAAGGTAATAATCTGTTTGCCAACTGCTTACTGGCATTAGACGCGGCAACGGGCCGGCGACTTTGGCATTACCAGCTTGTACATCACGACGTATGGGACCGTGACCCGCCTGCGCCCCCCAACTTGCTGACGGTGGTGCAGAATGGCCACGACGGACAACCCCGGCGCATTGACGCGGTGGCGCAAATCACCAAGCAGGGCTATGTGTTTTTGTTCGACCGGGTGACGGGCAAACCGTTGTTTCCAGTTATCGAACAACCCGTTGCCACTGTAGGTGTGCCGGGCGAACAACTCAGCCCAACACAGCCCATTCCGACGAAGCCGTACTTTGCCCGGCAATCGTTTACCGTCAATGATATTAATTCGTTTGCGGCCCACCGCGATTCATTGACAGGTGTGCTGCAAAAGGCTCAAACGGGCCGGGCCTACATCCCGATCACTAACCAGATGACTGTTTTTTTTCCTGGGACCGATGGGGGCGGGCAGTGGGGCGGGGCCGCCGTTGACCCACAGGGAATGATGTATGTGCCGTCGAAAGAAATACCGGTCTACACCTCGTTGGTAAAGCGAAAGCCAAAAGCGGCTGGCGTCACCGTTTCCGGTGCACAACTGTATGCTCTGCGTTGCGCATCATGCCACGGAGCCGACCGGCGCGGCAACCACGATGGCTCGTATCCATCGTTAGTGGCGGTTCAGCAACGACTGTCTGACGCGCAGATTGACGAGGTTTTGCAAAAAGGGCGCGGTATGATGCCGTCGTTTGTTCATCTGCCCGAAGCCGAACGACGGGCTATCATTGATTTTCTAACTCAGAAAACAGACCAGAAAGCCGTGCGTACCACCCAGACAACGGGCGTTCCGTATCAGCATACGGGCTACAACCGCTGGTACGATGCCAGCGGCTATCCGGTCAGTACACCACCCTGGGGCACGCTGACGGCCCTCGACCTGAACACGGGCGAACGACGCTGGCAGGTGCCGCTGGGCGAATACCCTGAATTGACGAAACGCGGCATTCCGCCAACTGGCACTGATAACTACGGCGGGCCGCTGATTACAGCCAGTAAGCTGTTGTTTATTGCCGCCAGCCGCGATGAGCGGTTTCGGGCATTCGACGCGCAAACGGGAAAGGTGCTTTGGCAGGCACAGCTACCAGCCGCCGGATATGCGTCGCCGAGTACCTATGCGGCAGCAGGAAAACAGTACATTGTCATCGCCTGCGGGGGCGGTAAACTTAAAACCAAATCTGGCGACCGCTATGTGGCGTTTGCGTTGCCTTAATCAGCTTTTTTTATGTCGAAACTAATTTACTCAATAGTCGCGCTTGCGGTTAGTTTGCTCACTGCCAATCTTGCTTCAGCCCAACCTAAGCAACTATCTCCCCGGCCAACGCCACGCCAACTGGCCTGGCAGCAGTTGGAAACAACGGCTTTTCTGCATTTTACGGTCAATACGTTTACCGACAAAGAATGGGGCGAAGGCACTGAAGATCCACAGATTTTCAACCCAACCCAACTCGATGCCCGCCAGTGGATCAGAACCCTGCGCGATGCTGGGTTCAGGATGGCGATCATCACGGCCAAACACCACGATGGGTTCTGTTTGTGGCCCTCGAAACTAACCGAACACTCGGTGAAAAATAGTCCGTGGAAAAACGGTAAAGGCGACGTAGTACGCGAAGTAGCCGATGCCTGCCGCGAATTCGGGCTGAAATTTGGCGTCTATCTGTCGCCCTGGGACCGGCACGAACCACGTTATGGCACAGCCGCTTACAACGACTACTACAAAGCCCAACTGCGCGAACTGCTCACGAACTACGGCCCTATAGCCGAGGTATGGTTCGACGGAGCCAAAGGCGAAAACGCCAAAGACATGACCTACGATTTTGACGGCTACTGGGCATTGGTGCGGGAGTTGCAACCACAGGCCGTGATGTTTTCCGATGCTGGCCCCGATGTGCGCTGGGTGGGCAACGAAGCCGGTAATGCGGGCGAAACCTGCTGGTCGATGATTAACACGGAGGGCATGGCACCGGGCGTGGCCGACGCCAAATACCTGAACACCGGCGACCCTACCGGAAAACGCTGGATACCAGCCGAAACCGACGTGAGTATCCGTCCCGGCTGGTTTTATCATCCCGCCGAAGACACCAACGTGCGGTCAGCACAGAATTTAGTGAATCTGTATTATCAATCTGTGGGCCGAAACAGTCTGCTGCTGCTCAATGTGCCACCCAACCGGGATGGTTTATTTTCGGAGCCGGACATTGAAAGCCTGAAAGCGTTTCGGCGTATTCTGAACGAGACGTTTAAAACCAATCTGGTAGCGAAAGATGCCAAACTGACCGATAGTAAACTGGCTACATTCGTAACCTTACAAGCCAACCAGCCTCTGACCATTAACCTTAACGGCGAACAGACCTTTGATCGGCTGTCGATTCAGGAGAACATTGCCAGCGGGCAGCGCGTTGCCAGCGGACGAGTCGACTATTGGAACGGCTCCGACTGGCAATCGTTAGCTACGTTTACGACCGTCGGCTACAAGCGGCTGCTGCGGTTTCCGGCTATCAAAACCAGCCGCATCCGGCTAACGTTTACCAACGCCAGTGGCCCGGTCGAACTGGCGGAGGTAGGCGCGTTTAAGGCGTCGGCGGGGGAGGGGTCGGCGAAGTAGCCATCTGATTCATCTCGTTCCGCAGCGTTTCGGCATCCCAGCCTTCTTCTACTTCGCGGAGCCACCGGTCGGTTTCGTCGGAGCTAATCAATTGTTCCAGTTCGCGGATACGTCGGCGGGCGGTGCTGAAATATTGTTTCCTGTCGGTTCGCACGGCGGCAAGTTCGGCCAGAGCCGCTTCATCATGACGCCTGAACAAACGGGCCGACCGTTCGGCATGGTAGGCCCGCGTACCCAACAGCCGCATGGCATCGACGCCCATGCGCAGCGACGAATCGAGTGTTTCGCGGTAGACGTGTTCGATGCCTGCATCCATGAACTCGTAAGCGTCGTCGCGGTCGTAGGCCCGCACTAAAATTTTCAACTGCGGAAAGTGCCGCCGAACTGTTTCGACCAATGCCAGCGATTTTTCGGGCGTATCGAGCGCAATGATAATCAGTTTGGCGTCGGCGGCTCCGGCAGATGCCAGCAGGTCGTAGCGCGATGCATCGCCGTAATAGACTTTCAACCCAATCCGGCGCAAAATATCGACCCGGTCAGAGTCGAAGTCAAGTACAGTAGTGCCAACCCCGCTGGCTCGCAGAAACCGCCCGACAATGTTGCCAAACCGCCCAAAGCCCACTACCAGCACCGGGTTTTTCTCTTCGATGGTGTCGGTGTCGCGGTCAGGATGGCTGCGCGTACCGATGCGCGGGAGTAGCAGACGTTCGTTAATCAGAAAGACCAACGGCGTCAGGGCCATACTCAGAGCCACTACGGCAGTGAGCAGCCCCGCCATCGACGCTTCCAGAATACCATTCTGCGTGCAGAACGACAGCAGTACAAAAGCAAACTCGCCTACCTGCGAGAGAGCCAGCGCGAAAATCAGGTTCTGGTCGGTGCTTAGCTTAAACCGCTTCCCTAATCCGGCCAGAATCAAAGCTTTCAGGGCCATGCTGCCCAGCACTAAGCCAGCCACCAAACCCGGCTGACTCACAATTAGCCCCACGTTGACCGACGCGCCTACCGCAATAAAAAACAAGCCCAGCAACAGCCCCCGGAATGGGTCGATGTCGCTTTCCAGTTCGTGTTTATATTCGCTGTTTGCCAGTACCACCCCGGCCACAAACGCGCCTAAGGCCGGGCTTAGACCCACTAATTCCATCAGATAAGCCACGCCACCCACCAGCAGCAGGGCCGATGCAATAAACACCTCGCGCAGGCCGGTGCGGGCAATGACTCTGAACACAGGGCGCATACCGTAGCGGCCCAGCACTACCACAAAGGCTACCGCTCCCAACACAGCTAACATCCGCGCCCAGGCTGGCAACCCCTCCAATAGCGAGTGTTCGTGCGCCCCGGCAGCATCGCCCGGCAGCGGATACGTAGCCAGCAGCGGCAGTATTGCCAAAATTGGAATTACGGCAATGTCCTGAAACAACAACACGGCAAAGGTACTCTGCCCGGCTACCGAGGGCATGAGGTCTTTTTCGTTCAGGGTTTGCAGCACGATAGCCGTTGACGACATCGCCAGAATCATGCCGATGGCGAAGGCGGGTTGAATAGGTACGCCCAGCAGGAAAGCCAGCCCGGCTACCGCCAGCGTTGTTAGCACCACCTGCAAACCACCCAGTCCCAGAATGGCCGTGCGCATCTTCCAGAGCAGGTCGGGTTCGAGTTCCAGCCCAACCAGAAAGAGCATAATCACCACGCCAAACTCGGCAATGTGCATGATGTCGCCCCCTTCTTCGCCGACTAAGCCCAGCCCCGCCGGACCAATCACCAGCCCGGCCAGCAGATACCCCAGCACCGAACCTAAACCTAATCGTTTGGCTAACGGCACAAAAATTACCCCGGCAGCTAAATAGATAATCGCCTGTAATAGTATGGATTCGGTCATGACTGGGGAGCAGGGTTAACGGTGAGTTCGTCGGTTGGGATAATGTCGTTGATGCAGGGTAGATCGAGTACGGTGGGAATGTCGATCAGGCCAGCGTCTAACTGAATCAGCAGATTGCGGTATTGCCGGGCCGCCTGCTGAATGCCCGCTTCGGTGATGCGGTGGGTGCCATGAACGGCAAACGGTGGCAGGTAGGTCATCTTACACAAACGGGCGGTCTGCTCCAGCGGAGCCAGAAATTGCCGCACCGTGTAGCGGTTGTAGCCCGCTTCGTTGTAGGCTTCGCGCTGACCACCAATGGTCATTACATTCATCAATTTTTTGCCCGTAAGTGCCACTCCCTGACGCCCATAGGCCCAGCCGTGTTCCAGCGTCAGGTCTTCCCATTGTTTCAGCATGGCCGGGGTGCTGTACCAGTACATAGGATGATGCAGCAGAATATAATCGTGTGCCAGCAACAGTTGTTGTTCGCGGTCAATGTCAATATCGAAGTCCGGGTATTCCTCATACAGGTCGTTGATGGTGACGAACGGTAAATCGCGAATAGCCCGAAGCATGACCTGGTTCACGCGCGATTTTTCGAGGGCCGGATGCGCAAACTGAATGAGTATAGACGACATAAGGAAGATAGTAGCAGACAAGGCAGGCAAAAGCCGATTCCTGAAAAGGTTGTTAACTTTGCCAACTTACGTCCGGTTGTCAGGTCGGTGTTCGCTAAATTAGAAAAACCTGCCTAACAAACCACTTTCCGGCTGGTTGATGTTATTGAATCAATTGAGTTTTTAACTTACTATGCTATACCCGCTTACATTCGAGACGATTTACAAAGATAAAATCTGGGGAGGTCAGAAAATAAAAACCATTTTGGGTAAAGACTTCAGTCCGCTGCCCAATTGTGGCGAAACCTGGGAAGTTTCTGACGTAGAAGGCAACGTATCGGTGGTGCGTGAAGGTGTGCTGAAAGGCAAAAGCCTGCGTGAACTGGTGCAACACTACAAAGGTGAGTTGGTTGGGCAGCACGTGTATGAGCAATACGGCGACCGGTTTCCACTGCTCATCAAATTCATCGACGCCAACGACGACCTCTCGATTCAGGTTCACCCCGACGACGAACTGGCCCGACAGCGCGGCACCGGCTTCGGCAAAACCGAGATGTGGTACATCATGCAGGCCGACGAGGGCGCGAAACTCAATTCAGGCTTCAACCGCGACCTCACAAAAGACGAGTACGTGCAGGCCGTGGCCGACAATACGATTCAGGATGTATTAAACATCGAAACCGCCGAGCCGGGCGACATCTTTTTTCTGCCCGCCGGTCGGGTACATTACATTGGCAAGGGGCTGCTGCTGGCCGAAATCCAGCAAACGTCGGACACCACCTACCGCATTTATGACTTCGACCGCGTTGATGCCACCACCGGCCAAAAACGTGAATTGCACACCGAACAGGCCGTTGATGCCATCGACTACAAACATTACGACCACTACAAAACGCCCTACGAGCGCAAACTCAACGAAAGCGTGAATGCCGTAACGAGCGATTATTTCGTTACGAACGTGCTGAATTTCAATCAGGAAGTAGAACACGACTACACGCACATCGACTCGTTCGTGATTCTGATCTGCGTATCGGGCGGCTTAACGATTAATGCACCGGGCGGCTACAGTTTGCCCCTCAGCATGGGTCAATGCGCGCTGATTCCGGCCTCCGTCCGCAACGTAACCCTCGTTCCCGACGGCGACATGACCGTGCTGGAAACGTATGTGCCGTAGTGCTGCCCCCGTAAATTACGACTATGCCAAACACCTATACCCAGATTTACATTCAAACCGTTTTTGCCGTTAAACACCGACATGGCTTGATTAGAGCCGAATGGGAGCAAAGCTTGTACAAATACATGACGGGCATTGTGCAGAAGCAAGGGCATAAGCTCATTGCCATCAACGGTATGCCAGACCATGTACATGCATTCGTTGGTTTGAATCCGAAACAAGCTGTTTCTGAATTGGTCCAATACCTCAAAATGGACTCGTCAAAGTGGATTAATGAGAATAAACTTACGATGGGCCGCTTTGAATGGCAGACGGGCTACGGCGCATTTTCATACGGTCATTCGCAGATTGACGACGTTGTTAAGTACATTCAGAACCAGAAACAACACCATAACAGGCGAACGTTTCTGGACGAATACGCAGCATTTTTACACAGATTTAACGTACCCTACGACGAGCGTTATGTATTTAAGCCCGTAGAAGATTGAGAGCACCGCACTATTGAAAACGGTGTGTAGAAGATTACAATTCCATCTAATCCCTGTCGCGTTAGCGACTCAATGGTTGTAGCAATATACATTCTCATTATTCCCTTCGTCACATAACGACCAGCTATTGGTAGCTTGTATTACAACACGTTCAGCCCGTCGCGTTAGCGACTTAATGTTTATAGCTATATCTATTAATGTGAGTCCTCCCGTCGCGTAGCGACCAAACGTGTTAGTTGTATTCGGTTTGGTCGCTAACGCGACGGAGGGAAGGGGGGGCGGTTTTCTACAAACTTTTGGTCGCTAACGCGACGGGATTGACAAGGGGAAATTTTTATCGAAGTTCACACTGCACTACTCCAACGCTGGGTATCTCGCTCTGCCTTGTCGTAGATATAAGATAATGTGACGGTAAAAGACGGACAGGGTCAGGATTTTATAACTCATTAAGCAGGTCAGCTAAGGGGTGGGCCTGTTTGGTACCCTGCTCAACGGCTTTGAGTTCCTGAATAGCTTCTTTTAATTGAGTGATAAGCTGCTTTTTGGTTGGCTCGGCGATTTCGTACTGATCCAGATCGGCGTATTGTTTCTTTAACTTCTTCCAATCGCTCATCGGAATAAAAACGCCGGTTGGGTTGCCCTTGCTATCGTGTATGATTTGCAGATTCATACAGTTGAAGTTTTGCTCAATTACAAGAGAAACCATTATGCCAATATAATAATTTCGACGCAGCTTGACATAGGTGTCATCTTAATAAATTGGTCTCACTGACATTGTGGATTAGAGGGAACATTGCCGATCATTTGTATTTTTAAGCCGTCATCAAGAATTTGGTTACCTAAATCCCATTTGTTTCATGCAACTGCTACAAGTTATACTGTTCTTTTTAGCTGGTTTATCACTTTCTACGTTTGCACAGAACCCGCCCGCCGACACGATGAGTCTTGAACAATTTACTGACCGAACAGTAACAATCGTCACGCTAACCGATTATAAGTTACCTGACGTGAATTTGGGTATGAATCGGCTATATGTACGTATTCGTAAAGCTACTATTAATACAGTTTCACGTTACTTCTTCACTTTCGATAAAATAAGTACTGATAAGGGCAATGGCTTTGCGCTCAATTACGAAGAAATTGGCGGGATGATTGCTGCTATTGGTCGGCTGAGTCAGGAGATTGATGCCGCCCTACGCGAGAAAGCTGATTATAAGGAGAGCCGTTATAGCACCTACCGGGGCATACGAGTCGGTTATTTTGTTGAGAACGGAAAAGTTAGATGGTTTATAGATGGGGCTCCCAACGCCCTACACATCTACTATCGTACTATCGGCTCAATAAACGTTGCCGACATCGGTCCTTTCGAAAAAGCACTTATTGATGCTAAACGAAAGATTGATCAAATGATGGATAGATAACTCTCTGTTGTTCAGAAGGATAGAAAAGTGTTGCTCAGTTTGGTGAACTTGTGTCTGTATAGACATTGTGTTGTCGCCTTCAAAGAAAGATTTACCCCTTTCTGTAAAGCAAAAACGCCCGACTTCGCAGCCGGGCGTTCTCAAATCTATCACACTACCTTACTCCAACACCGGCACCACCTTGTCTAAGTTGTAGAAGATGATGTCTTCGGTGCCGTTCTCGTCTTCGTTGAGCATCATGCCCACGATGGCGTTCTTCTGAATGCGGCCCGACAGAATCTCTTTCGAGAGGGCGTTCAGCACGCGCCGTTGCAGTACGCGCTTCAGCGGGCGGGCACCAAACTGCGGGTCGAAACCTTCGCGGGCAATGAAGTCGAGCACCTCTTTGTCGGCTTCGAGTGCGATGCCCTGCTCGGCCAAACGGTGTTGAATCTGCCGAAACTGAATGTCCAGAATTTTCCGCATCTCGCGTCTGGTCAACGGCTGGAACATCACCAATTCATCAATCCGGTTCAGGAATTCGGGCCGCAGGGTCTGTTTCAGCAACTCGAACACTTCTTCTTTCGTGTCGTCAATCACCTGCACGGCGTTCGTATCGTTGATGTCGGCGAACCGTTCGCGGATGATGTGCGACCCGATGTTCGAGGTCATGATGATAATCGTGTTCTTGAAATTTGCCACGCGCCCTTTGTTGTCGGTCAGGCGTCCGTCGTCGAGCACCTGCAACAAAATATTGAACACGTCGGGGTGCGCTTTCTCGATTTCGTCCAGCAGAATTACGCTGTATGGTTTCCGGCGCACGGCTTCGGTTAGCTGACCACCTTCGTCGTAGCCCACGTAGCCCGGAGGGGCACCAATTAACCGGCTGGCGGCATGACGCTCCTGATATTCAGACATATCAATCCGAACCAGTGCGTTATCATCGTTGAACAGGAACTCGGCTAATGCCTTCGCCAATTCGGTTTTACCGACGCCCGTAGTGCCGAGGAACAGGAACGAACCGATGGGCCGTTTGGGGTCCTGCATACCGGCCCGGCTCCGGCGCACGGCATCGGCCACCACCTGAATGGCTTCTTCCTGACCAGCTACGCGTTTGCCCAATTCAGCTTCAAGAAACAGCAATTTGTCGCGCTCTGACTGTAGCATCCGGCTCACCGGAATACCCGTCCATTTCGCCACCACTTCGGCGATGTCTTCCGACGTAACTTCTTCCTGGAGCATCCGGTCGCTCCCCTCTCCCGACGGAGAGGGGTCGGGGGTGAGGTCCTTCAACCGTTTTTCCATTTCTGGAATGCGCCCGTAGCGGATTTCGGCCACTTTGCCGTAGTCGCCTGCGCGTTCGGCCTGTTCGGCTTCGATGCGGAGCTGATCGAGTTGTTCTTTCAGTGTCCGACCTTCGTTGACCGATGCTTTTTCGGTTTCCCAGCGGGCCTGCAATTCGGTGCGCTGCTCGTTGAGGTCGGCAATTTGTCGGCTCAGCAGGCTCTCTTTCTCGCGGTCGTCTTCGCGCCGGATGGCTTCGCGCTCAATTTCCAACTGCATGATGCGCCGGTTCAACTCGTCCAATTCTTCGGGCACCGAATCAATCTCTAAGCGCAGTTTCGCAGCCGCTTCGTCCATGAGGTCAATGGCTTTGTCGGGCAGAAAACGGTCTGAAATATAGCGGTGCGACAGTTCAACGGCGGCAATTACGGCGTCGTCTTTTATACGCACGCCGTGGTGCAATTCGTAGCGTTCTTTGATACCGCGCAGAATCGAAATGGCATCGGGTACGTCGGGTTCATCGACCAGTACGGCCTGAAACCGGCGTTCGAGAGCCTTATCCTTCTCAATGTATTTCTGATACTCTTTCAGGGTGGTAGCACCAATGGCATGGAGTTCGCCACGAGCCAGGGCGGGTTTCAGCAGGTTGGCCGCGTCCATCGCGCCTTCACCACTGCCACCCGCGCCAATGAGCGTGTGAATTTCATCGATGAACAGCACAATTTCGCCTTCCGAATCGGTCACTTCCTTGATGACTGCCTTCAGCCGCTCTTCAAACTCGCCTTTGTATTTGGCTCCGGCCACTAACAAACCCATGTCGAGCGACATAATCGTTTTCGACTTCAGGTTTTCGGGCACGTCGCCCTGCACGATGCGCTGAGCCAGCCCTTCTACGATGGCTGTTTTTCCGACGCCGGGTTCGCCCAGCAGCATCGGGTTGTTTTTGGTTCGGCGGCTCAGAATCTGAAGCACCCGCCGTATTTCTTCGTCGCGGCCAATGACGGGGTCAATTTTACCCTCGCTGGCCCGTTTGTTCAGGTTAATGCCGTACCGTTCGAGCGATTGGTACGTAGCTTCTGCGTTTTGGTCTTTCACGGGGTTATTCTTGCCACGCAGTTCGCGAATGGCGTCTTTTAAAGTCTGTTCAGTAAAACCAATATCGTTCAATAACGTGGCAACGGCGTCTTTACCGCCTACGAGTCCGAGCAACATCATTTCGACGCTAACGTACTCGTCGCCAAAGTCTTTCATTTGCTTTTGAGCGCGTTGCAAAGCTGCGTTCAGGTCGTTGCCGAGGTAGATGCCCTGACTGCCGCCCGAAACGGACACTTTCGGGTAGCCGTTTACGATGGCGTCGAGCGCGAGGGTCAGGCGTTTGCTATCGGTGCTAAGTTTCTTCGCCAGAAACCCGACCGTATTGGGGTCTTCTTCCAGAATGGCTTTCAGCACGTGGCCGGTTTCAACGGTCTGTTGCAGATTGCCCTGCGCCATCTGAGCCGCGTGCTGCACGACCTCCTGCGCCTTGATGGTATAGTTGTTGAAGTTCATGACAGTGAGCAGTTATCAGCCAACAACCAACAATGTAGACAGTCTCTTAAACACTGCTACTTGTTGATTGTTGGCTGATAACTGTAAAAGCAAATCACGGACCGAAGCAATTTTTAAGACATTTTGGCGGAAATAAGCGCAATTTTGGGCTCTATTGCGTCAAAATGGCCTGATGAGTTACCATCGGCTGCGCTTTCAGATACGTCAGAGACCGCCAAAGCCATTCGAGCGGGCCGTACTGAAACCGCGAGAGCCACCAGCGGCTGAACAGCACTTGCACGGCAAAGACCGGAAGCACAAACAGAGCCGCCGTTGCTGTGTCGATTTTGCCAATCAGCCCTAACCCGTAGCCGTAGAAAATGAGTGTGCCAATAATGGATTGCAGCACGTAATTGGTCAGGGCCATTTTGCCGACTGATGCCAACGGCGATGCAACACGCTGCCAGGCTACCCGCTGAAACAACAGTGTCAGCCCGGCTATATAGAAGACGGTCAGGGCCGCGTTGCCGAGATCGAACAGAACCGAAAAAATAACCTCAATGGCTTTGGGTGGCTGTGTGTTGTTACCGAGGATGGAAATAGTCGCAATGAACAGCAGAATGATGCCCAGTACGCTAAAACCGCAGTATTTAGTCAGTTTTCGGAACAAAGCGCGGTGTTCGGACAGGTGCTGATACAGCCGCCGACGACCAGCGTATAAGCCCAGCAAAAAGAAGCCGAGCGTGATATAAATTCGGCCACTGTCGAACTGAAACTTCATTTTCGTTTCAAACTCGCGCCAATTCACGCGTACTACATCGGCATAGCTACCGTGTTGAATAACCTCGTAATTGGCAGCTACCAGCTTTTCGTCGGCTTTCTGTTGTTGCTCGCTCTGGGCTTTGCCGGGCGGTGTCACAAACGCGCTTGTATACGCATTGCGAAGTTGAACCGGCACGTTCAGAACCAGCAGAATCGACACCACCAGAATGAGTCGGGTAGGGGCGTTACGAAACAGCAGCAGCGGAAACCCCAGCATAGCGTAGATACTCAGAATATCGCCCCGCCAATGGAGGTGGTGCAGCAGGCCAATAGCTCCCAGAATAACCAACCGCCAGGCAAACCGCCGGAGAAATGACCCGTCGGAATCTGTTGACCGGGTGAGCATGAGCGCGAAACTCAGCCCGAACAGAAAAGAGAAAAAGGTGTAAAATTTGCCACTGACGAAGATGCCGGTAAAGGTCTGGACAATGGTATTGGCAACACCCTCGCCGTTAATGGCATAAACAGAGCCGGGCAGCGGTCCACCATCGAACCAGACGCAGGTATGGGCAACTAAAATGCCAAACAGAGCAAAACCGCGCAACGCATCAACGACCTGAATACGGGCAGTTTTGTCAGTTTGTAGGGAGTGAGTCAATGTACCGGCAGATTCCATGAGGTAAAGGTTTATAGTATTAGTAGGCAATACAAGCTACCTTGCATTGATAAACCAAGCAGTACTACATGAACGACCGAAAAATGAGGATGAACGTTGCATAGATTGGGCAACACTATAGCTTTGTTCAGATAGTTTATACGACATCGTATTGGCAAATGGCTGACGCGCGTGGAGACGCAAAGGGTTGCGTCTCTACAATTGATCGGCGTAGAGACGCAACCCTTTGCGTCTCACCCGCGCCAGCCATTTTTGCCGATGCGATGTCAAATTGGTATTAATTCTGTTGATTTATGGCAAACAAGACGCCTGTATTTCACCCGCACGTTAAAGACGGTTTCAAAAGCCCGGCGTATTCGCCCGGCGTTATCTGCGATGGCTGGCTGTACGTATCGGGCCAAACGCCCATTGATTACCCATCGGGGCAGGTGATGCTTGGCACCATCGAAAGCGAAACACGCAAGGTGATGAGCAATATCCTTGAGATTCTGGAAGGGGCAGGCTGCTCGTTCGACGATGTGGTGAAAACGACGGTTCATTTAGCCGATATTGCCGACTTCGAGATTTACAATGCCGTGTATGCCAGCTACTTTACGGGTGTATTGCCCGCCCGAACCACCGTGCAGTCGGTGCTGAACCGGGGCATTAAAGTCGAAATTGACGTGGTTGCTAAAGTGCCGGAACAATGAGTTGGTACGAAGTAAAAAATGCGGACGCTATTCCTTCGCCCGCGCTGCTGGTGTACCCCGACCGGGTGCAGGAAAACATTCAGCATGCCGTGCAGATTGCGGGCAGTCCGGCCCGGCTGTGGCCGCACGTCAAGACGCACAAGATGCGGGTCGTTACCGACAGGCTGCTGGCCGCAGGCATTCGGTCGTTCAAATGCGCGACACTGAAGGAAGCCCGGATGCTGGCCGAAGCCGGAACCGACCTCGCCGAAATCATCAGCGTATTGGTAGCCTACCCGCTCGTGGGTCCGGCAATAGCGCAGTTGACCGGGTTGCGGGCCGAGTTTCCAAACGTTCATTTTGCCTGTCTGACCGATAACCGGGTGTCGGCGCAACGGCTGTCGGATGCGTTCGCGGCCAACCCGCTCGATGTATTTCTGGACCTGAACGTAGGCATGAACCGAACGGGCATCAAGCCCACCGACGCGCCCGCTCTATACCATTTCTGCGCCACGCTGCCGAATGTTCGCGTAGCGGGGCTGCACGCTTACGACGGGCATATCCGTGATACTGACCTCATGCAACGCACACAACGAACCGACGAATCATTTGCGCTGGCCGATGGCGTTCGGCAGGCCATTGCCGATGCTGGCGGGCCAACGTTGCCGCTTATTATGGGTGGAACGCCGAGTTTTTCGTGCCATGCTCAACGGCCCGACGTGTTGCTCAGTCCCGGCACGTTTGTGTTTTGGGATGCGGGCTACGGCCAAACGCTGCCCGATTTACCATTTATATGGGCGGCTGCGCTGCTGATGCGCGTGATTTCGGTAGTTGACGAACAGACGCTTTGTCTCGATTTGGGCCACAAGTCAGTAGCCGCCGAGAATCCGCTGCCACGCGTGGTGTTTCTGAACGAACCCGACGCGCAACCTATTGGTCAAAGTGAAGAACATGTAGTAGTTCGCATCGCCAATGCCCATCGGTTCACACCCGGCGACGTATGGTACGGCGTTCCGATTCACATCTGCCCAACAGTCAATTTGTATGACTCGGTTAATGTAATTTCTGATAATCAGGTAGTTGATAACTGGCTCGTAACAGCACGCGGACACTAATGCTCATCATCGACACGCATCTCGATCTGGCTTTGAACGCCTTGGAATGGAACCGCGATTACCGGCAACCCGTGTCGGCCATACGAGCGTGGGAGCGGGGCATGACCGATAAAATTGACCGGGGCAACAACGTGGTCTCGTTGCCCGATTTGCGCCGGGGTCAGATTGGTCTGGTGGTTGCCACGCAGATTGCCCGTGTCAACAGCGACAATGGCAACCTGCCGGGCGCGGGCTGGAACTCACCGGCGCAGGCATGGGCCACCACGCAGGCGCAGCGGGCCTGGTACGAAGCCATGTGCGACGCTGGTGAAATGACTCAAATCCGCACCCGCGCCGACCTCGACGCACATATGGCTCACTGGCATGGCGATAGCGTATCGAACGACCCAAAGCCGGTGGGCTATGTGCTAAGTCTGGAAGGGGCCGACTCGCTCATTGATCTATCGTACCTCGAACGCGCCTATGCCTATGGCTTGCGGGCGATTGGCCCGGCGCACTACGGCCCCGGTCGGTATGCACCCGGCACGGGGCTGAGCGGGCCGCTGACATCGCTGGGCCGTGATCTGCTGCGCGAAATGGACCGGCTCGGTATGATTTTAGACGTAACCCATCTCACCGACGAAGGCTTTGCCGAAGCGATGAACCTCTACAAAGGGCCGGTTTGGGCCAGCCACCACAACTGCCGGACGTTGGTACCGCATCAACGCCAACTAACTGACCATCAGATTCGGGCGTTGCTGGAGCGGGGCAGCGTAATTGGCGGCTGTTTCGATGCCTGGATGATGAAGCCCGGTTTTACGCAGCGCAAAAGTAATCCCGCCGACTTTGACATCACGCTCGAAACCATCGTAGACCATTACGACCACATTTGCCAGTTAGTCGGCAATTCGCTTCACTGCGCTATTGGCTCCGACCTCGACGGCACCTTTGGCCGCGAACAATCGCCTACCGACCTCGACACTATCGCCGATTTGCAAACACTACATGGAACATTGAAACGCCGGGGCTACTCGGAAACAGACGTAGAAAATATTTTTTACGGAAATGCGCTACGTTTTTTGAGTTCAGCTTTACCCGCTTCGTAACGGACACGAACACTCGCTTGCGCCAGTTACGGGGTGGACAAGGCTACTTCGGTTTTTTGTCCGCGTCGGCTAATGAAGCCCTGTTCGGGGGTGTAGCCAACGGAGCGTTTGCCATAATAGCCGGAGCCGTCGTAGGGGCGCAGGTCGGGGTCGTTTTTGCAGTTGTCCGAGCAGGTGCCTGCGTGGTCGTGGCCGCAGTTTTCGCAGAGCGTGATGTGGTTGTTGCAGGCCGGGCTGGCGCAGTTAATCATCCGGGCCGTTGGCGTGCCACAGCGGTAGCAGGTCGAAACCGTCACGGGGTTAACCTGGTTCACATCGACCGTAACGCGGTTATCGAATACGTAGCACTGGCCCTCAAAATCTTCGCCCCCGGCTTCCATACCATACTTGATGATGCCGCCGTGAAGCTGATACACATTCTCGAACCCGCGCGAAAGCAGGTACGCGCTGGCTTTTTCGCACTTGATACCGCCCGTGCAGTACGTGATAATCTTTTTGTCTTTCAGGTGCTCAATTTCGTGGACGTGGTCGGGCAGTTCACGGAGGTTTTCCATGTCGAACGTAATGGCGCCTTTGAAGCGTCCTACGGCGTGTTCATAGTTCGACCGCATATCGACCAGCACTACGTTGGGGTCGTTTTTTAGTTGCCGGAATTCTTCGGGTTCGAGATGGATGCCGGTTTGTTTAAGCGGGTCGACGGGCAAATCAGAGTGTACGATTTCGGGTTTCACGCGCACGTGCAGCTTCTGAAACGTATGGCCGTCGCTGTCGTCAACTTTGAACTCGATACCGGCAAAGCGCGGGTCGTTGCCGAGCGTTTCCATATACGCGTCGCAGTCGGCTGCCAGGCCCGACACCGTGCCGTTGAGTCCTTCGGGAGCTACAATTACCCGGCCCAGCAGGTTCAGCCGCAAACAGAGCAGATGATGCTCCTCGCGGTATTGCTCCGGGTTTTCAATGGGCGAATAGATGTAGTATAGTAAGACGCGATACGGTTTCATACTACAAAATTAAACCAAAAGTGGTTATGGACTATTATAGCTGTTATGTCGGGAAAGTTGTTACACAGAGATGCACAGAGAAAAAAGAGCCTCACAAAGACCTCTGCGTATCTCCTTTTCTCTCTGTGCATCTCTGTGTAATAATTTCTTTCAATAACTAACCCAGCAAATGCACATTGCGATAACGGGAAATATTGGCGCGGGCAAAACAACGCTGGCCCGGCAGTTGGCCGACCATTACGGCTGGGAAGTACTCTGCGAAGCTGTTGACAACAACCCGTTTCTGGCCGATTTCTACGCCGATATGCCGCGTTGGGCGTTTCATTTGCAGATTTTTTTTCTGAATAGCCGCTTTGGGCAGATGCGCCGGGTGCGTGCAATTTCCGATACCGACAAGACGTGGCTCATTCAGGATAGAACCATCTATGAAGACGCGCACATCTTCGCCCGCAATCTGTATCAAACGGGTGTGCTGACCGAACGCGATTACCAAACCTACCGTAGTGTGTTCGACAATATGCTCAGTCTGGTACGCCCGCCCGACCTGATGATTTACCTCCGCGCCGACTTGCCCAAACTTCGGGCGCAGATTCAGAAGCGGGGCCGCTCGTTTGAGCAGGCCATCAGCGATGATTACCTGAATAGCCTGAACCAACTTTATGAAGAATTTGTGGCGACGTACCACGAAGGGCCACTGCTTTGCATCGACGTCAACGAACTGGATCACGTAGAACGCGAGGCTGATTTTGCCGAGATTATCCGGCAAATTGACGAGTCGCTGTCTATTATTCCACCAAATTCCGAAGCGTCCCAATCGGTTCGATGGTAATCAGAATTTCGTCGCCCGATTGTAGCGTAAACGGGTGGTCGGGTACGATGCCGGTGCCGGTCATCAGAAAACAACCATGCGGAAATTCACATTCGCGGAACAGATAACCGGCCAGTTCGGTAAGCTGACGTTTCATCTGGCTGAGCGTGATGGTGCCCTCGAATGCGGCTGCCCCTCCCCGGTTAATACGCAGACTGATAGGCGTGTCGGGCGGCAAGGGTGTTTCAGAAACGTACAGGCATGGCCCCAGTCCGGCACATTTCTCGTAGGTTTTAGCCTGGGGCAGATACAACGGATTTTCGCCTTCGATGCTGCGCGAACTCATGTCGTTGCCAATCGTATAAGCCACAATTCGGCCCGATGCCGTGATAAAGAGCGTTAGTTCGGGTTCGGGAACATCCCAGGTCGAATCCTGGCGGATGCGGACGTGGCCGTTGGTGCCAACGGTTCGGCGGGCAGTAGCTTTGAAAAACAGTTCGGGACGTTCGGCGTCGTAGACTTTATCATAGAAGGTGTCGCCCCCGGCCTGCCGCGATTCTTCCATGCGGGCATCGCGGCTCCGCAAGTACGTCACCCCCGATGCCCAAACCTCCTGACTCTGAATAGGAGCCAGCATAGTTTGCTGGCTTAACCAATGGGCGGTTTGCGGGCGGGCGTCGGCGAAGTCGGTCTCGGCTTGTGCCAGCAAATCATCGCGGTTGATGTAGGCATCCCAGTTGGTATGGGTTGAGAGCCGGATTTGTTCATCTTTTTGCAGCACAATGCCAGCAGAGGTACGGTACAGTTTCATGCGGTGACTAATTCGAAATTGATCGGGTGGTGGCTGAAAATGAAGAAAGTCCTCATACAAGGTGATGCGACTTTACTGTATTACCAACCTATGAGAGTTCACTATAAATTACGTAGTGTGTACAAGCCGGTGCTGGACCTGAAGAAACGCGGTAATTCTTCTAAAAGATAGAAGAATCAAACAACAGGAGTCTACTATTGTTCGACTACAAAGCGGTCAAAATTCGCTGAATATTGGCTAAATTCCGGGCTACATTGATTTGTATAGTGTTATGGCGAGCAGGTGAATTTGATTTGCTAATAACCTTCGGTATCTATGTGCTTTAGGATTTACCAGTTTCTACTCAAAAGACATACAGACAATGATCACTAAGTTTTTGTTTCTTTTCGTTGCGTTCTGCACGTCTGCTTTAGCCCAGACACCATCCGTTGAAAACGAAAAATTTGTGTTTCTCAACAACGGTACAACCATTGGTATGATAGTAAAATCAGTGCTGAAGGCCGATACGAAGCGGCTCAGCCTGACCACCGAACAGCAACCCAAAGCCCGAACCGTAATTCTGGACGCTGTAGTAAAATACAATGAGGGCGTGAAGCAACTCAAAAAGTCGGGTATGAACCAGCAAAAACTACGCACGTTGGCCGTAGCAGTCGAAACCGAAAAAGTACGCAACTACAAACCTATTCTGACGCCTAAGCAGTATGACGTGCTGGTGGCAAATCAGAAAAAGATGTATCCGGAGAGCAAACTTTGACTTATCAGAGACTGGCTACCTTTCGCTCCAGTAACGTTTTTTCCGCAAGGGAAAAGGTTAGTTGCTGGGCGCGTCGATAATGATGCCGGGCTGGTTCGGGCTGCTGATTTTCGGCATAGAGGTCGCCCAGTACGGCGTGGTAATACTGGCTATGATCGAGGCCGGTCAGGTTAGTAACGTCTGCCAGAGCCTGCAATGGTCCCGCTACTCGCGCCAGCGCAACGGCCCGGTTGAGCGCAACCACTGGCGAGGGTTTGCAGACGAGCAACAAATCGTAATAATGCAGAATCTGAGGCCAGTTGGTCGTCTCGTAAGTAGGAGCCATGCTATGGCAGGCGGCAATAGCTGCTTCGAGGTGGTAATCTGTCAACTGATTGCCAGTAGCTGCCCGATTCAGGTAATATTGCCCCCGGTCAATCAAATCGCGGTCCCATAGGCTGCGGTCCTGGTGTGCCAGCAGAATTATATCGTCTGTACTGGTATGTCGGGCCTTGAACCGGGCAGCCTGAAAACACAGCAAGGCCAGCAGGGCGTAAGTGGCCGGTACGCTCGTGCGTGGGTGTTCGGTCAGAAGCCGGGCGAGTCGCAGGGCTTCGGCGCAGAGGTCGTACCGAATGAGTTCGTCGGGCTGATGAGATGCATATCCTTCATTGAAGAGCAGATAAACAGACCGCAGTACGCTGTTGAGTCGGGAGGTTAAGCTGACACCAGCAGGTACGGCCAACTCGATGTTGTTTTGCCGAATCCGTTCTTTGGCCCGATACAGCCGCTTCTCAATGGTGTCGGGGGCTGTCAGAAAAGCATGTGCAATCTCACGAACACTAAGCCCACAGAGAATTTTCAGGCACATAGCCTGTTGTGCCTCCGCAGAGAGGGCCGGGTGGCAGCAAGCGAAAAGCATCCGTAACTGACTGTCGTTCAGTTCATCGTCGAAAAACAGGCGTTCCATGTCCGGGGCATCTGTTTCGGTAAATTCAGAAAGCTGATCGTCGCCTACGTGCCGCAGTTGTTTTTCCCGCCGTAACACGTCTAACGCCCGGTTTTTGGCCACCCGGTAAAGCCAGGCCCGTGGGTTATCGGGAATGCCCTGGGCAGGCCAGGCGTGTAATGCCTGCATCAGCGTATCCTGCACAATGTCTTCGGCCAGACCGAGCCGCCCAAAACCCAGCCAGCAGGTCAGCACGGATGCCATTCGGCCTGCCTCCTGCCGAAAAAAATGCTCGACCAACTGGCTGGAATTCTGCGGCTCACACATCAGGCAAACTGCTCGAAGTTAATAATAGGGCGTACTTCTACTGCTCCGTTATCGGCCAGTATCGGGCAACCGGCAGTCAGACCAATGGCTTCATCCAGCGTGTCGGCGTTGACAACTGCATAGCCACCAATAATTTCTTTCCCTTCGGTAAATGGGCCGTCAGTAACAATTGACTCTTGTCCACGCACTACTTTGCCGAAGGGCATCAACCCCTCGGTGCCAATGAATTTCCCCTGAGCGGCAAGCCCGGCAATCCAAACGTTCCATTTCTGCATTTCGGCCTGCATTTCCTCGGGCGATGGCTGGATAGCCGTGGCGGCTGCGTTATCGTGAAAAATCAACATAAACTTTTCCATGACCTAAATTACTGGTTAGTTTTCGTAGCATAACAGGCTCCGTTGCCTGTTGCTTACGTATGACGAATGACACACCCCAAACCGGACAACATTTGCAAAAAATAAATAAAAAAAACGCTCCCGGTCAGTTGGCCGCGAGCGTTTATAAATCTTGTCAATCTTCTGAATCAGGAGAATCCTGGTTCAGATTACATCATGCCGCCCATGCCACCGCCGGGGTGTGCATGACCGCCACCTGCCGGAGCCTCTTCTGGCTCGTCGGCAATCAGGCATTCGGTTGTCATACGCATAAAAATCAGCATATCAGTCCTTCCTTCAGTCATCCTCATGCGTTATTTGATCCTGCACATGCCTAACAAAATCAACAGAAACGTCATTAATTTCGGCAATTATTTCCGGCTGTAACCCTTTTTGCAATGCCCTACGCACGGACTCCGTTTTAACAGCTTCAACTTCTGCTTCAATCTCTTTCTTTACATTTCGGATAGCCAGGGCATTTTTAGCCAATGTCATTTCATAATCTAATCGCTCTTCAGGAGTCATGGCCCGCTTATCCAACTCATCAATCGCCAGACGCAACCACTCCTCGTTCCAGAATTTAGGATATTGAGTAGGATCAGTAACAGTATGAAGCGTTTTCATTGTGTAAAGCAGTTTGTCGAGGTCTGATTGAATACTTGCCAGCGATTTATCAAATTTAGATAACTCTACTGTAATAATTGTAGTCTGCTCGTCAATCAATTCTCCATGTTGGTTTTTGAGTACTGCTATGTTATGGTATTCCATGATTGTTGGAAAAATGGATTCTGCCAAAATGCCAATGCAATAAACGGTGGGCAACCCTTCAAACGCATAATCTCCTTTCTTGACTAACGTATTGAACCGATAAAGCGAATAAAATTTCATACGTTGAACAAATTCGGGATACTTGCTTAGCTGCATCTCAACAATAAAGAAGCGTCCCTGGGCATCCTGACAAGCCAAATCATAAATACCACTTCGGCTATCCAGCGTTAAACGGCTGAGTTCGTTCGGCAAGAATTGAATGTGTTCGATAGCTGCTTCAGACTTAATTAAGGCTTGCAATGCTGTTCGTAAAAACAAACTGTTGGCCTCGTTGCCAAAGGTTGTTTTAAATCCATAATCAGAGATAAGCGGTATAAACCGTTGCTCATCGGAATAAGTGGTTTCCATAGCTCAAAGCTACAAAACAAAACCCCCGCTGCCAGCACTAAGCCAGCAGCGGGGAAGCGTTTATAAATCTTGTCAATCTTCTGAATCAGGAGAATTCTGGTTCAGATTACATCATGCCGCCCATGCCACCGCCGGGGTGTGCATGACCGCCACCTGCCGGAGCTTCTTCTGGCTCGTCGGCAATCAGGCATTCGGTTGTCAGCAGCAGACCAGCAATCGAAGCTGCGTTTTCGAGGGCCAGACGCGTTACTTTTTTCGGGTCGATGATACCAGCCGCGAACAGGTCTTCGTAGGTGTCGGTTTTGGCGTTGTAGCCAAAGCCTGCCTCACCTTCTTTTACCTTGTTCACTACTACCGAACCTTCACCACCAGCGTTGGCAATGATGGTCCGCAGGGGCGATTCAAGAGCTACCCGGATGATGTTAACACCCGTTTTCTCGTCTTCGTTGATAGCGTTAACATTGTCGAGAGCCGAGATAGCGCGGATCAGCGCAATACCACCACCCGTCACGATACCTTCTTCAACGGCAGCGCGGGTTGCGTGCAGGGCATCGTCAACACGGTCTTTCTTCTCTTTCATCTCCACTTCGGTAGCTGCACCGATGTAAAGAATTGCCACACCGCCCGACAGTTTCGCCAGACGCTCTTGCAGCTTCTCACGGTCGTAATCCGAAGTCGTGTTTTCGATCTGGGCTTTGATTTGGTTCACGCGGCCCGTGATGTCTTCTTTCTGACCTACACCGTTTACGATGGTGGTGTTGTCTTTGTCGATCAGAATTTTCTCGGCCTGACCCAGATAGTCAATCGTAGCGTTTTCGAGTTTGAAACCGCGCTCTTCCGAGATCACCTGACCACCCGTCAGAATGGCGATGTCTTCGAGCATGGCTTTCCGGCGGTCGCCAAAGCCAGGAGCTTTCACAGCAGCCACTTTCAGCGCACCCCGAATTTTGTTTACTACCAGCGTTGCCAGTGCTTCACCATCAACATCTTCAGCGATGATCAGCAGCGGACGACCCGTTTGGGCCACCTGCTCCAATACTGGCAGCAGTTCTTTCATCGACGACACTTTCTTCTCCGAAATGAGGATGAACGGGCGATCCAGTTCGGCTTCCATTTTCTCGGTGTTCGTCACGAAATAGGGCGACAGGTATCCCCGGTCGAACTGCATACCCTCTACGGTTTTCACTTCCGTTTCGGTGCCGCGTGCTTCTTCAACCGTGATAACGCCTTCTTTGCCCACTTTTTTCATGGCCTCGGCGATCATCGTACCGATTTCTTCGTCGTGGTTGGCCGAGATGGTAGCTACCTGCGCAATTTTGCTGAAATCGTCGCCAACGGTTTTTGCCTGTTGAGCAAGGTTTTCTGAAACAGCTTTAACAGCTTTATCGATACCGCGCTTCAGGTCCATTGGGTTGGCACCGGCAGCTACGTTTTTCACGCCAATCGAATAGATCGACTGAGCCAATACGGTAGCTGTTGTTGTACCGTCGCCAGCCTGATCAGCCGTTTTCGAGGCTACTTCTTTCACGAGCTGTGCGCCCATGTTTTCCATAGCGTCTTTCAGCTCAATTTCTTTGGCTACCGTTACACCGTCTTTGGTGATGGCGGGTGAGCCGAATTTCTTGTCGAGGATAACATTGCGGCCTTTCGGACCGAGAGTAACTTTCACCGCGTCGGCGAGGGTATCAACGCCTTTTTTGATGCGATCACGCGCTTCGGTGTCAAAAAGAATTTTCTTAGCCATTGTCTTTTAGTGATGAGTTATGAGTGATAAGTGATGAGTAGTCATCGTTCATCACTCATCGTTTATCGTTAAATTAAAGGATTGCGAAAATGTCGGATTCACGCATGATGAGGTACTCTTTTCCATCGACCGTGATTTCCGTGCCGGCATACTTGCCATACAACACCGTGTCACCCACCTGAACCGTCAGCGGTTCGTCTTTCTTACCAGCACCAACGGCCACAACCGTACCACGCTGGGGTTTTTCTTTGGCCGTATCGGGAATGATGATCCCGAACGAGGTTTTTTCTTCTGCCGGTGCGGCCTCTACCAGCACCCGGTCAGCAAGCGGCTTCACGTTCACTTTAACGCTTTCCATTTCTGCTACCATTGTAGTAATATGATTAAGGTTACTAACTGTTTGTGCAATGCATTACACGACCACACGGGCGGTCTCGGTTTCGGACCCGCCAATTACTGTGCCAACCTACCAGCCTGTCAAAATTTCAGAATTTCATCTGACAGCTTGTCAATCAACGAATTAGTGGCTTTTTATTCGGCGTATTCGTAAATTCGTCAGATAAAATTTGGTTTTTTGGCGAACTTTAGATACTTTGTCTAATCAACACGCACGTAATGCGTTCAGTTATCGACCATGAGAAAATTACAGTCTGACTGGTTTACGCAAAATTGGCTGGATGCCGAGTACCAGAAATATGTCTTGTTGGCATACCTACAGGCCGTTCGTCAGAACTTCGATGATGACAAACTGTGTCCTGATTTGCCCGATCTGCGCAATCATTATGAATCCGGCGTTCGTTTTTCGAGGGGCAAAGGTACGCTGAATGCCGCCTTTCCCAAACGCGTGGCGGGTATAACCGGCCCACCCCCGCAAATTGCCTACAAATCTGAGGTTACGGACGACGGGTATATGGCCGAAGTAGATGCCATTCTGGACTTTGCCCTGCCCCGCTTTCAGGCCATGCTTAGCGAAGGGCAACAACGCTGGACCGATATTGTACAGACGCTCACGCTGGCACCGGTGGGCCTGATGCCACTTCGCCCCGAAGAAGGCTACCTGCTCCTGCACGCTACCAATCAGGCCGAAACGCAGATATATTACTTCGTTGTCACGCTCTACTCCGACAACGAACCGGGCGGGCGGCTCGTGCAGCTCCGGTTTATGGAAGCCGTGCGTAAAAACTTGGCAATCACTTACGAAACTATCAAACTCGATCTCATTCGTCGGCATCGTCACCTGCCCAACCCAGCCACATTTATGCTCGAAACCCGACGCGCTTACCCCATTCAGGAAACGCTTCTGCCCATTGCCCGGCAGTTGCTGGCAAAACAAGTGGCCCAGTCCTAACAACCCAGTGTTATACTTTCGGATTACAAACATGAAAAATGCCCTGAAATGTAGCTTCAGGGCATTTTTCATGACAAAGTCTTAACCCAAACGGTTACGGTTGCGAAGTCGATGTGCCGGGGGTAGTTTGCGGTGTTGCTGCACCAGCAGGAGCGCCGGGAGCCGGGGCCGTACTGGGCAGTGTCTGCGTTTGGGCGCGATTCACGTTCGCACTGTCGAAATTAGCCGTACCGGTGCGATCAACCAGAACGTAGGTTGCCAGCGACAGAACCATGACACCAATGCCGAGACCCCAGGTGATTTGTTCCAGCAGATCGGTGGTTTTCTTCACGCCCATCAGTTGGTTCGAGCCTAAGCCGCCCAACTCACCAGCCAAACCACCGCCTTTTGAATTTTGAATCAATACAACCAAAATCAGCAGAACAGTCAGAATACAAATGAGGACAATAATTGCCGTTACCATTATCAATGTTCAGTAAGCAGTAAACAGTTAATCAGCACCCGCTTTTTGATTGTCGAGTTCCCTGATTTTTTCCGCAAAGTACGCTTTTTTCTGTGGATTTTTTACCATCAATTTTTCATAGATTTCACGAGCCTTCTCCTTCTTGCCTTGTTGGGCCAGAATTTTGGCAAAACTTTCGGTCACAAAGCCGCTCCCGACAGGTTTGTGACGCTTCGTTAAATCTTCCTGATTAAATGGTTCGTCGGGTTTTGCCCGCACGGGCGAGATGCGCGGCTCCATCTGAATAAAGTTCTCGATCAAATCAAGCTGACGCTGCCGTTCGAGGTCGGCGGGCGATAAGGCGACTTCGGCAGGTGGGGCTTCGGGAATGTCGACCAAATCGCTTTGTAGGTTCGTTTCGGTCAGTGTCGGGTCTTCCGGCATTGGCCTTGCTGGCATGGCGTCGGTGCCAAACGAACCGGGCAAACGTAGCAGCGGAAGTTTGGGTAATCCGTTGCTTAACCCTTCTTTCGATTTAAACAGAGCGTAACTCTCGTGCTGGTAATCGTCGGGAATGGCGACCTGACTGGCCGACAATTCATTGAGCTTCGTCAGCAAATTGGCCGACCACTGAAATTCGTTATCTATCAATTTACGGAGGGCATTTCGGCTTAACGCATAAGCAGCCGCCTGTCGGATGTGGGGTACCGACTGGCTTTTCAGGTGTACTGAAGCGGCTTTAGCGGTCAGCGTATAAAGCGGTTGACAATACGGATAAGCTTGCAGACTCGCCTGCAACTGAGCAAAGTCGCCGGAAGTCAAATCATCGGGATGGGTGACCCAGTACGAAAACGTTTCTTTGTCAAGAGGCAACATAGAATAGTGATGAGTTATGAGTGATGAACGATGAGTGAGTGTAAAGATGCGAAAACTCATCGTTCATCACTCATAACTCATCACTGAAATTACCAGTCGGCGGCTGTTTTATTGAAAATATCGAGTACGAGCTGATCCAGGATTTTTGGTACTAAGCGGCTTTCGTTCTGACTCAGCGTCTGGTTCTGTGGAAAATCCTGATAAAATGAAAACGATTGCTCAAAGTTCTTCGTCTCGTCTTTGTTATTGTAGAATCGGGTCAGTACGGTGATTTGCAGCCGGTTAACGCCCGCCTGATCAGAGGCCGTTGGCGCAATAGCCAGCAGGTCATAACCCGTTATGTTCCCTTCCAGCACCATATCGCCGTTGAGCGGTACTACTTTCAGGTTGGTGTATCGCTGGTAATATTCTTTCAGCTTTTCGTTGAACGTCAGCGGCAGGTTGGCCGGGCCACCCGCCGTTGCCAGGGTGAAATTATTGACCGTAACCGTTTTAATATCCGGCGAAAGGGTGGTGCCGGTGAAAGAATACACTCCGCAGGACGTCAGAGTGAAAAGTGAAAAGTTAATAGTGAAAAGTGCAGTTAGAAGCCGCTTTATCCGAACATTTTTCATTATTAACTTTTCACTTTTCACTATCAACCTATTCTTCATCAATTTCATACTGCTTAATTTTCCGGTATAACGTGCGTTCGGAGATGCCGAGTGCCTGGGCCGCGTATTTTCGTTTGTTGTTGTTACGCCGGAGAGCTTTTAGAATCATCTCCTTCTCCTGTCGTTCGAGCGAGAGCGAATCATCGTCTTCGGTTTCGTGCGTTACGTCTTCTACTGTTACGTCGTTGATATCGCCGTCAACATCATCGAAAAGTTGAACGGGCGGATGACTGCCATACGTTTCAGAAGGCGGTGTTGCGGGTCGGGTGGGCATGTCGGGCCGGGTCGAACCGTTCAGGGCGGGCAAGTAGCGCGTTCCATCGTCGGGGAGCGGCCCTGTTTCGGGTGGAATTGATTCAAACAGGTCGCGGTTGTTGTGCAGAAGCTGCCGCCCATCCTGCTCATTCGCCAGCACGTCGCGCACCAAACGCTTCAGGTCGTTCATGTCCCGGCGCATATCGAACAGCACTTTGTAGAGTAATTCCCGCTCCGACAAACTCTCCGCGTTGCCTGCGTTATGCGGAAACACCGCCAGCGACCGCCCCGGTTGCTGCGACTGCGGCAGGTATTTTGCCAGCACGTCGGTTTCGATAGGCTTGTTCTGTTCTGATTCCAGAATCGACACCTGCTCGGCAATGTTTTTCAACTGACGGATATTGCCCGGAAACGGAAAACTGATCAGCAGATTTTTGGCTCCTTCGGTCAGTTGGAGCGGCTTGATGCGATAACGTTCGGCAAAATCGGTCGTAAACTTCCGAAACAGCAGTTCTATGTCGGTGCCGCGTTCGCGCAGGGGGGGTACGTAGATAGGTACTGTATTGAGCCGGTAGTACAAATCTTCGCGGAATCGCCCTTTTTCGACCGCATCCAGCAGATTTACGTTCGTAGCGGCCACTACGCGCACGTCGGTTTTTTGCACTTTCGAGGAGCCAACCCGGATAAACTCGCCATTTTCGAGTACGCGCAGGAGCCGGGCCTGCGTTCCCATTGGCATTTCGCCAATTTCGTCCAAGAAGATGGTGCCGCCGTTGGTGGTCTCGAAATAGCCCTTGCGCGAGTCAACGGCCCCCGTAAACGACCCTTTCTCGTGGCCGAACAGTTCCGAATCAATCGTACCTTCGGGAATGGCCCCGCAGTTGATGGCAATAAACTGACCGTGTTTGCGGGTACTCAGGCTGTGGATAATTTTGGAAAACGACTCTTTCCCACTACCACTTTCGCCCGTTATCAGTACCGTCAGGTCAGTAGCAGCCACCTGCATCGCTACGTTGATGGCGTAGTTCAAGGCAGGCGCATTGCCGATAATCCCGAAGCGTTGCTTGACAGATTGGATTTCCTGTAAATTCATATCACTGTTCCTCGCAGTGTAGCCGACGTACATTCAGTAACTAACACGTTCACGTACTGACCTTTCCGGTGGTTGCCGCCTGGGAAAACCACCATCTTGTTCTGATCGTTGCGACCGCAGAGTTCAGCGTCGGAACGCTTCGATGGGCCTTCGATCAATACGCGCTGTACCTGCCCGATGTGGCGTTGATTGCGTGCGGCTGAGTGTTCGAGTTGTTTAGCGATGATCTCGTTCAGCCGCCGTTTTTTCACGTCTTCAGGTATGTCGTCTGGATATTTTTTAGCTGCCAGCGTGCCGGGCCGCTCCGAATAGGCAAACATATACGCATAGTCATAGCGCACGTAGTCCATCAACGAAAGCGACTCCTGATGTTCATCTTCTGTTTCGGTGCAGAAGCCCGAAATCATGTCGGTCGAGATACCACAGTCTTCGCCCAGAACCTCGCGAATCCGGTCGATTTTGCCTATATACCACTCACGGTCGTAGGTGCGATTCATCAGCTTCAGCACCCGACTATTACCGCTTTGGGCGGGTAGGTGGATGTAGTTGCAGATGTTGTCGTACTGTGCCATCGTGTACAACACCTCGTCGGTAATGTCTTTCGGGTGCGAGGTACTGAACCGAACCCGCAAATCAGGATGAATCTGCGCCACCAGTTCAAGAAGACCAGCGAAAGTGACCCCACCCCCCAGCCCCTCCCCGTTAGGGAGGGGGGCAAACCATCCGGATTCTTCCCCCCTCCCTAACGGGGAGGGGCTGGGGGTGGGGTGCCATTTATACGAGTCCACGTTCTGCCCGAGGAGCGTAACTTCGCGATAACCCTGATTGAACAAATCGGTGCATTCGCGCACGATGCTGTGCGGATCACGGCTGCGTTCGCGGCCCCGCGTGAACGGCACCACGCAGAAACTGCACATGTTGTCGCAGCCGCGCATGATGGAAACAAAAGCAGTTACGCCGTTGGAATTCAGTCGGATAGGCGAAATGTCGGCGTAGGTTTCTTCTCGTGAGAGAAACACGTTTACGGCTTTATGTCCCGACTCTGCTTCTTCAACCAATTTCGGAATGTCGCGATAAGCATCGGGACCGGCCACAATGTCTACCACTTTTTCTTCTTCAAGAAGCTTGGTTTTCAGCCGTTCGGCCATGCAGCCGAGCATGCCTACGAGCAGTTCGGGTTTTTGCCGTTTCAGCGCGTTGAGGTGTTTGAGCCGGTTTCTGACTTTCTGCTCGGCATTGTCGCGAATGGCGCAGGTATTCAGAAAAATCAGGTCGGCGTCGTCGGCAGAAGAGGTGGTAGCAAACCCGGCATTACGCATCACAGCAGCTACTATCTCGCTGTCGGCGAAATTCATCTGGCATCCGTAGCTTTCGATGTAGAGCCGTTTTTTGCCCACCGCCAGTTCCTCTTCAGAAGTGCGGGGTGCATCAACGTTCTCCTTATCAGCCGGTTGCAATATGGTCAGTTCAGAAATGAGCGTCATCGTCTATAAAAAATAGAACGCAAAATTACGAAGAATAGCAAGAAATGCTGTCATTTTGGCAGGAAATACCCGTTAAAATTGCTTAATTATAATGATGCGTTAAACTACAACAGCTTACGGTAAACAGTCGAGATGCACACTCTTATATTTTGCTTTCTTTATCTGCACCGGTTGAGAAAGATGACCGCATGGATGGGAACGAGCAATAAAAGCCTGTCATGGGGGGTTATTTGCACAAACTTCGGTCTACATATTGTTTACGGCCACTTGCTGTAATGTAGTAACATCCGCCACGAGGCCCTCGGTAATATTGGCGCGAGTGCGTCCGGTTGCGCGTAGGATACGCTTCGACTTCTTCGGGTGCAGTTTGAGCGACTTTTATCTTTGGATACTTACGCAAGTAAGTTTCATCTGATTCATCGCCTGTAAGATTAAGATAACTTTTAGCTGCATAACCCTCAATGCTTTTGTATGTGGTCTTATAGTATACTTCATTATGTTCTTTGATAGGCAACAACGAATCTTTGGGTACCGTCACCAGCATCTTTGTCTGGCTATTTGTAATTGGCTGAGATTGCAGTTCAAAGGGAAACTTAGCTATCCCAATTAACGGTTCGTGTTCGTACTCAGTAGCTTTAAAAGCTTCGTATGTCTTGTCAATTACCGAGTATGATACATAACCAAGCAGGTTTTTGTAAATGACTCGGTAAAAAGCATTTCGCTTACCAACCAATAACACTGTTGTACCTTTAGGTATCAGGTAGCCAGTAGAGAAGCTATAACCGGGCGTTGCACTTATATATAGCCCTGATTGGTCAAGTAATTGTGCTTTGACAGGAGTAGCAAAAACGTAAGAAGTTGACTGGGAAAAAGCGGTAAGTGCAGAAAGTAGGTAGAGGATAAATAGGCTGGTAACTGCTTTCATTGAGAAATATAGGTTATCGTTGTAATATCGGCTCTATCCGGAAGTTATTGCTTAAAAATATAGAATGTTCAGTGTAGTGATGTCATTCATTACACAATTTAATGAACATTGTCGAGAGGAAAGAGATCATCTTTCATAAAACCGCCTTCTTTTTGAAAAACACTATTTTATTCAAAACCACTTTTTAATCTCACTACGAATAAACGAAGTGATACGAACCTTTCTTTCACAACACTACTAGCTCGTAATCAGAACGGATAGCCAATACCAAAATTGATAACCAATGGGTTTGGTCCTTTCGAGAGTCGGCGCAACGTAAACTGGGGCAATATAAACCGTTCGTCTACTAATTGTCCTTCGCCATTTGTATACCGACGGGCCGGGTCCCAAACCTTAACGCCCCCGTCGAGCCGGACGATGAAAAACGAAAAATCGAGCCGCAGCCCAACGCCTGTGCCAACGGCAATCTGAGGAATAAACGCATCGAGCTGAAACTCACCTCGATTATTGCTGCCTCTACCCGGCAATCGCCATACGTTGCCCGCATCGATGAAAAACGCACCGTCAACGTCGGCCAGGAGTTTGAAGAGCCGACCCCGCAACTCTGCCGAACCTTCGAGCAGAAAATCGCCGGGCTTTTCAAACGTATACAGAAATTGCCCAACCCGGTCGGGGCTGGGATTCAGGGATTCTTCGATTGTTGGGCGGGGCAGTTCGGAGCCGGGACCTAACCGGCGTGGCAACCACGCCCGGATGCTGTTGCTACCACCTGCGAAGAACAGTTTTTCGTAAGGAGCCGCCCCGCCCGGCCCGTAGCCAAACACCAACCCCGAATTGACCCGGAAGGCCAGTGTTGTGCGGGGGCGCAGGGGAATATAGTGCCGGTAGTCTACGTTGAGCCGCAGGTATTTATAGTATTGTAGACCGGTGGTGTCGGTGGTGCGGAACAACCGCCGAAGCTGGTCATCCCGGAAGAAATTCAGCGTTGTGCCGCCCGACTCGGCCACAACCCGGAAGAAGTTGGCCCGGCGATTCTGGCCCACGGTGTTTGTATTATAGGTGTACGAAAAACTGACGCCCGAGGCAAACGACCGCCGGAAGCTGAGGTAAAGCGTTCCGCCCCGTCGCTGGTCTTCGTCCAGTTCTCTCTGAAATGAAGCACTAATCTCCGAATTGAACCCCGTGCTTGCGTTGATTAAGTTAACGTCGGCAATCAAGACATTAAACTGTTTGGCGGGCGTCGTTTGCCAACTGTAACCAACGGTAGAACGCAACAGCGACCGGATGAAATCGGGCCGGTACGTATTCGTGTAGCCTAAGCTGATCTGCGTTCGGGGATTATACCGGTTAAACTGAAATCGGAAGCGACCCGGCAACAGAATTTGTGGGAAAATGAGTGACGTCGTTACGCCTAATTCCTGTGCCCGGTAAACCTGATCAGTCCCTGCAAAACCTGTTTGTGCCTCAATACCGTAGCGCACGCTGGTTTCGAGGTTTTCTAATCCGCCGAACAAATTTCGGACTCGGAATGTCAAGTTCCCAAATGGGCCGGGGGTGTTATTCTGGCTTTGATAGAGTACAAACAAACCACCTTCAAATGTGTATTCGTACTTGTCTAACGGCGTGGCAGTAATACGTGTCCGAAGTTGCCGGGCGGTAGTATCGGTGAAATCGACGTTCACGAATTTGAACTGATTGAGCAGAAACAATTGCCGCTGCGTATCGCGGTAGTTGGTCAGGCTGTAGGGGGCACCTGGCCTGATGCTAATCTTACTGTCTAAGAGCCGGGCCGAAATGTTGCGTCCGTTGAGCAGGTACGTAATGCCGTTGCGCTGAACCGTATCCAACGCCGTGCGGGCCAGCGGCTGAGTTTCGTCGGGAGTGATGCGTACTTCTACATCGCCAATTTGATAAATAGGGTGCGCCGACCTGCCGGGCGGGTTCAGAATCTGTATCAGTATATCGACGCGCCGATAGAGCGAATCGTCGGCCCCGCGCTGGTCTGTAATACGGCTGGTGGTGTCAACATCGGTAGCGCGGATGTACTGGCGCGAAAATGTGTAATATCCTTTATCGCGCAGTAGCGTTTCGAGTCGCACTTTTTCAGCCGAAAGCTGATCAAAACTAAACCGATCACCCACTTTTAGTACCGATGTATTGAGCGATCCACGCACTAATGAATCGATAGCTGGGTCGGCAATCTGATAATTGACGGTTCTAAGGTGAAAAGCCGCCCGCTCGTTTACAAAATAATTAACCCGAATCTGCCGTCGTCGGAGCGTATCGAGCGTAAACGAAGCCGTAGCGTTGAAAAAGCCGTTGTTTTCAAGGTAGCTTTTCATTTTGGCGGCATTCACCTCGGCGTCGCGCCGGGCAAAATAGGTGGGCGGTTCGCCAAGATTGCGCATGAGCCAGTTGCCTTCTTCTGCTTTCAGGCGCAGCTTTTTCAGTTGGCGGCCATAGCGTCGGTTTAGTCGTTTAAGTGCATCGGGCGCGTAGGCTCCCGACTGATTCATCAGTAGCTGACTTTGCTGTTCAAATTCGTTAGTTTTGGCCTGTAATTCGCGTAATACGGCCTCGCGGTCGTAGCGTCGAAGGCCGAATTGATAAAACCAGAGCGGGGGCGTAATGGGCAGCCCGAGCACACGGCGGTTTGGTTTCTGCGGAATCAGACTTTCGAGCTGATCGTTGGGAATGACCCGGTTGCCGCGTATCGTCTGGGCTGTCAATAGATACTCATTTCGCAGGTTCTTCGGTGCCACGCAACCCGATAAATACGCGAAAAGTGAAACGTGAAAAATGAAAAATAACGTTCGCAGACAGCGTAGCGCGAGGCTGTAACCGCGCTCATGCCAACCATTTCTTACGCTAAACTTTTCACGTTTCACTAAATTTTTCATGCTTTCAAAAAGTCGACAAACCTATATCCGGTCGCTGCATCAGAAGAAATATCGGCAGCAATACGGCGCGTTTTTAGTTGAAGGAACCAAGAGCGTTCAGGAGGTATTGCAATCCAGTTTTGAGATTGAAGCCCTGATTGCGACCGAAGCCTTCTACAAAGAAAACGTCTCGCTGACAGACCACCAACGAACGCCGGTTGAAATTGTATCGGTAGCTGATTTGCAGCGCATCGGTACGCTCGAAAGCAACAACGGTGCCCTCGCTGTGGTCAGAACGAAAGAGAACCGCCCATTAGTAGCTGACACGGGCGAAATTGTCCTGATTTTAGACGACATCCGCGACCCCGGCAACTTAGGCACCATTCTGCGTATTGCCGATTGGTATGGTGTTCATAAAATTCTGTGTTCCGAGACCACCGCCGACGTGTATAACCCCAAAGTGATTTCGGCCAGCAAAGGCTCGTTCACGCGCGTACAATGGTGGTACGGCGATATCATTTCATTATTGCAAAACAGTGCTGAGAATACGACACAGCCTGTTTACGGTGCCTTTCTCGACGGTGCCGACGTGCATACGCTACCCTTTGGACCGGGCGGGTATTTAGTGATGGGCAATGAATCGAATGGCATTCGGCCCGACCTGGAACCATTCGTAACGCAGCGTGTCACGATACCCCGCTACGGCGACGCCGAATCGCTGAACGTGGGCATTGCTACGGCGGTTCTGCTCGACAACTGGCGTCGGGTGAATGGACGTTAAGCTACTTATAGTTGGGCGATTTCGTCGGGCGAAAGCCCCGTAATGGTCGTGATTTGGTCGGTCGGCAAGCCAAGCTGTTTCATTTGCCGGGCTATTTGCTGTTTGGCCTGCAACTCACCTTCTGCCCGTCCTTCTTCCAGACCTATTTGCCGTCCTTCTTCACGGCCTTCCTCCAGCATGGTATCCATTGCATTTTTCAAATCGCGATAGTATTTTAAACTGTCCTGATAAGCCTGCTGCTCGTTTCGGTTAAAATTGGCTAAGGCCGCTACGGAGAATAACTTTTCAAAAATTCGCTCCTGAAACCGTACCGGAATTCGGTCGAGTCGGCCCAGGTTTTTAATAACATACATCCATTTATCAAAACGCGTAATCAGTTCATCTTCAGTTTTCTTGAACTTGGGCATTTCAAGGTAAATGAACCGCAGCTTATCGTTGAAAACCTCCCCAGTCGCTACTTCTATCAGGCGCACGTCGTGTAAAAACTGGTCGGGAGCGGTTTCATCGAACTGAAAATCCATCACCGAAATCGTGTACACGGGTTTCAGCCTATAATCCCAGTCGCCCGATTGCGCCTGCTCCTGAACGGCAAATGTGGCGTAGTATAAACTCCTGTCTTTGAAGAATTTTTGCTTCGCTTTTTGCAGTTCTACGATAAATTTTTCGCCCCGGTCGTTCTGGCAATATAAATCAAAAATTGCTTTGCGGTCGGCTTCGGTTGTGCCCAACTGCTCGTTTTTGAGATAGGTTAGCTGCGTAATGGTTCCCTGCTCGGGTAAAAGCTGATTCAAAAAATCAATCAACAGATCTTTATTGGCTTCTTCTCCAAAGAGTTTCTTGAAACCAAAATCGGTGAAGGGGTTGATGTATTTATCGGGCATGACCGTAGCGCATTGTCAATATAACGTAAAGCTACGAAGCTTCTGACGGCAATCGTCACATAAACGAACTCATGGCCGACTCGTTGGCTAATTCTTCAGCGTGCTCTTTGCCCAAATAGCGGTCAATGAGTGCATGAGCAATGTATAGCACCGGTGTAAGCAATATGGCCGTGGTAGCTTTGTAGAGATAATTGATGATACCTACCGCAATTACCTGCGCCAGCGACCAGTTGCCGAATACATAGAACGCAATACCCAGCACCACAAACGAATCGACCAACTGCGACACCAGCGTAGAGCCGGTGGCCCGCAGCCAGATTTTTCGGCTTCCCGTAATTCGGCGCAGGTATTGAAAAACGGATGCATCCAGAATTTGCCCGATTAGAAAAGCCGTGAGCGAACCGATGATAATGCCAAGCCCCTGCCGAAAAATCAGTTGAAAGGCATTGTTGATATTGATAGGATTACCCATCCCGTCTTTAGCGTTCACGTCGAGCCAGAACTGGGCAGGGGGCAGCGTGGTTACGGCGTAGATAATCAGGAAGCTATACGCCACAAATCCAGCGGTTAGAAACGAAATTCGCCGAACGCCCGCCTTGCCAAAATATTCGTTGATAATGTCGGACGTGACGAACACAAACGGCCAGATAACGGCCCCCGCCGTAAGGTTAAAATCTAATACAAAATCGCCGAAGAGATGAATCTGAGCCGGAGGAACACCCAGCAGGGTCTCACCCGAGAAGATTTTAACGCCGATAATTTCGGCAATCAGCGCGTTGGTCAGAAACACCGCACTCAGGAAAATGTACAGGTTTGTACGCTTGTTCGTGAACGAGTAGGAAGGCATGGTGGAATTTACGATTTATAAAAATATAGATTACTTCCGTTTGTATACCCCTCCGTTTCGGTTTTTTCGTAGCGGAGGGCCAGTGCCGGGGCACGCTGGAAAAGTTTTTCAACGACATTTTCGCGGTCGATGATATAATCGGGTGGGTCTTGCCGGAAATGATCGAAGACGTTGATAACCGCTTCGTAATTGTCTAAGTTTTTCAGGTCATACTTCGCCAGATCCCAGTTCAGGTAGGGGGTAGCTGGCCTGTTGTCGCGGTAGGCACTCAGGTCTTCACCAATAATCAGAATTTTTTGACCTGTCAAACGGGCTGTAAGCGACGATGACTGCACCCGTAACTGGCTCAGCCGCCCCAGTTCGGCACCCGGAATCAGGCCAAGCACACCCTGATAAAACAGCAATAACATCAGCGAAAACGCCATGATGAAACCCAGTTCGGCCAGCCACGCTTTGCGCATGTGATCGAAGTAAAACACGGCGAAGTAGGCCATTGGCGGAACAAAACCCAGAAACGACATTGGGGCCAGAAACGGCATCAGCACAATGGTAAGCACGGCAACGATAAACCAGATTACCATGATCTGCTGTACCCGTTGCTGCATGTTTACGTAGCGGCTCGTGGTATTAAACAGACTCAGAAAACCCAGCACACCTAAGCCCAGCGGAATCAGCAACGAAGCTGCCAGCGACTGAAAATCGGACAACGAATACTGCCGCACCCGAAACACCGACGACAGCAGGTTGCGGTTGAGGTCGTCTAAGCTGTTGTTGAGGTAGTAATACAGAAGCATGGCGGCTATCGGGAATAGAAAGCCGAATACCGACAGCGAGTGTTGCCGGAATGTGGCCCCCGTAAAAAACAGTAACGACAGCGTGGCCCAGAGAATAAACAGTGCCGAGGGCAGGTAAAATAAAGAGGCTATACCGATGTAGAACCCCACTTCAAACACTTCGTCGGTGGCTCCGCGCCGGTCCATTTGCTTCACTAAAGTGCCAAAGGCCAACAATAAAAAACTTGTTGACATCAATACGGGCGACAGCGTCAGGCAGTCATACGACAAATGCATAAACAACATGTACATCAAACCGGGCCAGAACGAACGGTCGGCATACAAATCGCGGTTATTGGCAACGTAGTTGAAGTAGATAATCTGAAAAATTGTCACGACCGTAGCGGCTGCGTGCAGAGCCGCCTGCGACCGCCCGAAGAGTGCGTTCAACCCCCAATAAACCATAGCCGAAAGCGGGCTAAGGCTGTCCCAGATGTCGCGGTAAAGCAAATCGCCCTGACTCATTTGCTCGCCAACCAGCATCCAGTTGAGTTCGGGCATCAGCAGTGGTAGCGGATTCAGCAGCAACGGCAACCGGATAAGCAGCAATAATCCCAGCAGACTGGCGTATTGGTAGGGAAAGTATGATCGGAAGAAACTAAGCACGCGTCAGTTATCAGTCAACAGTCAGTTATCAGTCAAATTTACAGTCAATTTCGGCAGAACGAAAAAAGCTGTGGATATTTGCAACCACGGCGTCAACCAATTCGGCGGTTGATTGTAACAACAAAGTCAGCCACCCCGTGTTGTTACGGTACGGCCTGACTCAATCCCAACAGCAATGGAATCGAAACGACAGCAGAAAGTAGGACGGCAGTTGCAGAAAGATTTAAGTGAGATTTTTCAGCGCGAAGTGCCGCATCTATTCAACGGACCCGCCAATCCGGGCGCGTTTATCACTGTCACCAGTGTGCGCATCTCGCCCGATTTGAGCGTAGCCCGCATCTACCTCAGCTTTCTGGCGACCAAGAACAAGGAAATGCTGCTCGATGAGATTCGTGAGAAAAGCAAAACCATCCGGCAACACCTCGCCGAACGCGTTCGGCATCAACTCCGCATCGTACCCGAACTGAATTTCTTCCTCGACGATACTGCCGAATACGCCGATAAGATGGACAAACTTTTCGCCGGACTCGACATCCCGCCCGCACCTGAAGAAGATGACGAATGATTAAATGACTGACTGATTGACTGGTTGAATGATTGAATGTAAGCTCGCCCCTCATTCAATCATTCAGTCATTCATTCATTCAGTCAGTCATTCAGTCATTCAGTCAGTCAGTCATTCAGTCATTTTCTATGAACCTCCCCACCTGGATTGCCCGACGGTATTTTTTCTCGCGTAAAAAACGCAGTTTTATTAGCTGGCTGTCGATTTTTTCGATGCTGGGCGTGGGCGTCGGTACAATGGCCCTGATTGTAGTGTTGTCGGTGTTTAACGGCATGGAAGAGCTGAACCGGCAAATTTTCAAGTCGTTCGAGGCCGACATGACCGTGTCGCCGGTTGAAGGCAAGCGGTTTTTAGCCTCATCGGCATTGCTGACCAAACTGCGGCAGGTGCCCGGCGTGGCATTAGTAACGCCTGTCGCCCAGGACAACGCTCTGGCTCGCTATGCCGACCGGCAAACGGTGGTGCGCGTAAAGGGCGTCGATGATAACTATGTGCAACGCGCTCAAATGGACTCGGCAATGATTGACGGGCGGCTGCTGTTGCGCGAAAACGGCATCAATTACGCCGTCGTGGCCGATGGCGTTCGCAGCGACCTGAGCATTTCGCCGGTCGATATTCTGACACCTCTCGAAGTGCTGTATCCGCAAAGCGGGCAGGCATTCAGCGTACTGAATCCCGACGCCTTCAATCGCGAAGCCATGACGGTAGCGGGGGTATTTTTTATCGAAGCCACTAATTACGGCAACCTTGTGCTGGTGCCGTTACGTGTGGCCCGCACGCTGTTCAGCTACCAGCCCGATGAAGTAACGGGTCTTGAAATTCAGCTTCGGCCCGGCACCGACGAAGCAGCCGCCAAACAGGCGTTGCAGGCCGTAGTGAATACGACGCTAACCGTGCAAAGCCGCGACGATCTCAACCAGAATCTGTATCGTACCATCCGCATCGAAAAACTGGTTGTAGCCCTCACGCTGGCGTTTATTATCCTGATTGCGTCGATCAACATATTCTTTTCCCTCTCGATGCTGGTTGTCGAAAAGCGCGACGACATCAAAATTCTGTTCGCGATGGGAGCCACCACTGGGCTGGTACGCCGGATTTTCCTGACCGAAGGAGCTATTATTGCCCTGACGGGTGCCATTACGGGCTTGGTGCTGGGCATTAGCATTTGCCTGATACAGCAGAGCTACGGCCTTATTACGATGGGTACGACCAGTTCGATTGTTGACGCCTATCCTGTCAGGCTTGAACTGACCGACGTTGTTATGACAGCCATACTGGTAATTCTCGTTACCATTCTGACCTCCTGGTTTCCGGCACAGCGGGCAGCCGAATCAGTGAACAGATAACAGTGGAGACAGTGAACAGTGAGCAGCCAACAACCAACAGTTTTTATTTATCCGACTAACATCACTGTTGGTTGTTGGCTGCTCACTGTTCACTGTTATCACCAGCCAGCCGCGATATTCAGCCCGAATACGCCCTGCGATCCGCCCGACCGCTGCCACGGAATAGCATAAAATGGTTCTAAGACCGCAAAGCCCAGCAAATTCAGCCGCAAGGATACGCCAGTGCTATAAACAGGTGTGGTTGACACCGACGGTGCATTCAGGCGTAATCGGTCGGGTTCAAGACCAGTGCGGCCCCAGGCATAACCAGCATCGGCAAATAGGGCTATTTCTGTCGGAAACACACGACTACGGAATAAGGCCATGCGCTCGTGACCAGTCAGCGACAGGCGTAGCTCGGCGTTGGCAACGGCCATACTGCTGCCCTGCATCTGATTCAGCGATACGTCGCCGTCGCCCCGGTAGGGGTTCGAAGCGTAGGTTTGGGCCGCGTAACCCCGCACCAGCGTTGGGAAGCCCACGAAAAAGGGCGGAATGATACCCGTAGCCGCATCGCGCCCATACCGGCCCATGTGCAGCCCCCGGAAGGCCAGCGTGAGTGGTCGGAACCGCAAATACTGCCGGTAGTCGGCGGTTATGGTGTTCATCTGCAACGGCCCAAACGAGGTTTCAGCACCCACCCGGTAGCGGTGTCCTTTGAGCGGAGCCACCGGGCCGGGCGTGGTATTGTCGCCCACATAGGCCGCCGACAGTTGTGCCGTGTAAAGGTCGGCGGGCGAGGGAAGCCGCTGCCGGTCAGTACCAATCAGATTACCCCGGAAGAAAAACTCGCTCGTTCGCACGGTCGAAAAACTATACCGCGACACGGCCCCGGCCAGTTCCACCCGACGTGTGCGCGACAGCGGGAGGTAGCTAAACAGCGTAGCCTGCTGCTCAAAGGTGCGCTGTACGTCGGTGGCGCGTTCCAGCACTGGCACGGTTTGCCCGCCTACGTCGATGGTGGTTAGTCGCGACCCCACACCTCCCGACCGAAACGGCACGTGCGACAGCGACGCGCCCCAGTTGATGCGTTTACGTCGATTCAGGTACGTAATCTGCCCCGATACGTCGGTGATTTCGCCCGCTACGGCCAATCCAACGCTCAGTTGCCGGTCGCCAAGCATATCGCTGAACGTTGCGTTTACTCCGCCCGATAGGTTGGTGCCAAAGCGGTTGGCCGTTACGCCCGCGCCCCCGCCACCACTGCCGCTGATCCCCGTAATACGCAATTGGTTGCGCATCGGTGCAGCCTGTACAGGCTCGGTGCGTAGCGGGTCGTTGGGCCGGGTCGAGTTAAGCCGGGCCGCTACAAAATCCTGATTGAACCGGGGTAGCGGAGGCAGCGTGGCCGCTGTATGATCGACAGACTTGTTGGTGAGCGGAAGCCACAGTAAATCAAGCGGTTCGGCGCGGTACATGTAGTAGCCCTGCCGCTCGAAACGGGAGAACACCACCTGCCCCGTTTCGGGCGAAACGCTCAGTGCGGGCGCATGGGGTGTGATACCCGAAATGCCGGTAAAGAAACGCGTAAGCTGATAGGTTTCATCGCCGAAGGGCCGATGAGCGTACAGATTGCGGTATCCGTCGCGGTCGGACAGAAAATAAATTGTTTGATTATCGGTGCCGAATACGGGATTCAGATTGTCGGCACCGGGAAAAATATCTAAGATGCGCGGAGCATTGGCCGCCACGTCGAACAGGGCCAGCCGGTGATCGAACGCCAGCGGTCGGTCGTCCTGTTTGGCGGGCTGATCGGTGGCGTAGGCCAGCATCCGGCCATCGGGCGACCAACTCGGCTGTAACTCAGAATAGCGGTCGTTGGTCAACTGCCGCACACTGCCGTCCTGAAGGTCGTATAAGTACAGATCGGTCTGCCCATCTACCAGTCCGTTTACGGCAATGTACCGGTTATCGGGCGACCAGGCCGGGTTAGAAAAAGCGGGTACACCCGGAATCTCTATCTCGCGCCGGATGCGCCCATTGCTGACATCTACCACCACCAGGCGGTTTCGACCTCTCGCAAACGCCACAAAACCAAACTGTTTGCTATCGGGCGACCATGTGCCGGCAGACTCTAAGTAACTTAGTGCGTCGAGGTGGCTGTTACGGGTGGTGCTGATCAGTTTGCGCAACACCCGACCCGTGCGGGCATCGGCCAGAAAGACGTCTATCGAAAACAGATTTTTTTCGGACAGATAGGCTACATACCGCCCATTGGGACTGAGGGCCGGTGCCAGTTGCATAGACGTGAGTACGTTACGATTCAGCACGCGCGACAAATTGGTAGGCGTGGATGGGAATGGCACGAATTGCGCCCGTAATGATGCCTGCCACCGACGCGAAAACTCTGCCGACGAGACCCCCAGCACCCGTTGCAAAGCCGGTTCAACACCTTGCCGGGCCGCAGTCAGAAACAGCGGACGCACAACCTGCTCACCCCAGGTGCCGGTAGTGAATGCCCAGAATGCATGGCCCCAGCGGTATGGGAAAAAGCGAGGGTTGGCGGTCAGGTCGTTCAGCGTGGGCAGGTCGTTGGCCTGAACGGCGTCGCGCATCCATAAGGCCGTATGCGCATCAACCGGACCGATAGAGAGGTATTCGGCCATCCCCTCAATAAACCAGAGCGGCAACTGAAACAGCCCTGCTATCGATGCCGAATCGCCACTTTGCGCCATCTGAAACTGAAGCGCGTGAACAATCTCGTGCCCTAAAACATGATCGGTTTGGGCGTTTACCTTCGTAATGGGCATCACGATACGGTTTTTCAATGCTTCGGCAAACCCGCCAGTGGCCGGATCGATAGGGCCGGGCGTAACGTTGGTTTGTTGAAAATCAGCGTGATTGTTGTAGAGAATAACCGGATTTCGAAACGGAATCGAATCGCCCAGCACATGCCGGTGGGTTTTGTACCAGATTTCGCTTTGCCGCGCCCAGAAGTCGCGGATAGAGTCGTTTTTAAGGTAGTGATAGAGTTCGAAATTGCGGGTTTGATGCAGCTTGAACTGGAAGGTAGTGTAGCCAATTTTGTTTTGCCCGAAATACTGCGCCCTACAGTCGGTAAGCCCCAGACCTATTAGCAGCAGCCCAATCAGCAGTTGAGCCATTTGCGGGCGCGATAACGACAGAAAACGGTGTTGCCAGCGTGCCATAGATAACGTCAGAGTTTGTCGATGATTTCATCGTCAAAACTCTAACGCACGGATTATAAGCCAATTAGACAAAAATTAAAAGTTGATTAGAGCGTCGTTCCAGTATCTACGCTGATAATATAAGCCCGCCCGCCTTCGCGCTCGATAGCTTCGGCCACCGCTTCCGGATTTTCTGGCGCATACGCAAACATACAGCCGCCCCCGCCCGACCCGTTGATTTTGCCACCCAATGCGCCAGCGTTCAGAGCCGCGTCGAGCATCCGGTTTATTTTGGGCGTGCTGATGCGTTGGGCGTCGCGGAGGTTGGTTTGGTGGTCGGTCAGGAGTTGGCCGAAGAGGGCGTGGTTCAGGGTGGGTGCTTGCAGTACGTTTAAAGCTTCGTGCAGAATGTCGCGGTTGGCGAGGTTGCCTTTCAGCAAAACGTATTCGTCTTTACTGAGCATGTCTTTGAACTCAGCGGCCTCGGTAAGTCCGGACGTGTGCAGCGAAAACGCCGGATTAACGCCCCGGATGCGCTGCAAAATGTCGAGCATCCCGAACTTCACCCGTCCCAGAATACCGACCGTATCTTTCGGCTCCTGCGAGTCGCCGAGCACAAATGTACCCAGCACAGGCACAAGCGGAACAAGCCGAATCTGCGGCTGCGATTCCAAATAAATTACATTGCCTACAGCCGTACTATAGTGATCCATCATGCCTCCCGGTTCGCCAAATTCCAGCACTTCGGCCATGTAGGCCAATTCTGCCAGTCGTTCGGCAGCGAGCAGACGCGGCTCGTCGGCCAATCGGGTCAGCACATTAAGCCACGTAACGAGCAGAGCCGACGAACTCGACGTGCCGGAGTTGATGGGAATGTTACCGCGCACCTCGCCCGCGATGCCCCGCGAAAACGTGTACCCTTCGCGCAGCAGCACGTTGATGGCCGAGCGGAAATAATCCCGGTCATGCTCATAAACGAGCGGCATCCCATCGAACGGAATCGCTACGGAACTCCCGATGTCGGGCAGGTTTAGCCGAAAGCCGGGCGTTGGCGTAGTGTCGGCATTGATTTGAATCCGGCGCGAGATAGCGGCTGCAATAACGGGCAGGCCGAGGTAATCCTGGTGTTCGCCGAACAGACAAACCCGACCGGGTGTAGAGATTGAAATAGGCATTAAGCTAAGGACAGTACTTCAAACTGACGATGTTCTTGCCGGGCTTTTGCTACAATTTCTTCTAATAGTTTTGCTACGTCGTTGGCAATCCACTCTTCGCCACACTGTTCGCAAATTGTAGCCGGAACATGCCGAACCACTACTAAATTTTCGCCCAGATCAGCCGTGAAGGTTGTTCGTCCCGGTTGCTTACTACCATCACAGACAGGGCATTGATTTGATCTCATCAGGTTTTACGCGTTTTATAATCTTCCTCAAACCGCTCCAATGATGGGTTGTAGGCTGTGATGATATGTGTCTCTGCATTTGTTTCATTCAAAGACGCCACAATGTGCAAAGGCCCATGCTCAGTGAAACATAAAAACAAAGCACTTGCAAATGGCGTATCGTCTGGATACTCCTGAATAATAACACCAAAGATCAAGCCATTCAAGACATCCGCCTGGCGAATGTTGCGTTCAGCTATTCGTTGTAAAACGTGTTTCTTCCACTGAACGTTACCACTCGCAACAGATTTCTTCAGTAAATCATGATTCATAATTTACCAACTCGACTTTTTATAGCCCGATACAGCATAGTACAGAATAAATCCAAACATAGGCAGCAGCAGCGCGTAGGCTATTTTGGGGCTAACGGCATCGGTGAGGTAGCCGTGTAGCAGGGGTAAAACGGCTCCGCCCGCAATGGCCATGATGAGCAATGCCGAGCCGAGTTTGGTGAATTTGCCGAGCCGGTTCAGTGCCAGCGGCCACACAGCAGGCCAGGTGGGCGCAATGGCAAACCCCATCAGTGCAATGCATAGTATGGATGTAAAACCGTCAGTCACTAACGCGCCAACAGTTAGAATCAGGGCCAGAATCATGCCGTAACGCAGCGCGTTTTGTTGCGAAATCCAGCGGGGAATGGCTACAATCCCCAGCACATAACCCGCCAGCAGGCCATAGAGCGTATATTCGGTGAAGTGCTTGGCTTCGTCGTTGCTAAACCCAATGGCCTTACCGTAGTTGATGATGGTATCGCCCGTAATTACTTCGGCCCCCACGTAACAGAATAGAGCCAAAGCCCCTAAAACCAAGTTTGGAAACTGCCAGATGCTGGTGTGGTTTCGCAACGTCGAACCGGACGCATAATCGGCGGTGGTGTCGTCTTGTTCTTCTGATACTTCGGGCAGGTTTGAGAAGCGAATCAGTCCCGCCAGCACAACCAGAACGCCCGTCAGAATCAGATATGGCTGCACCACCTTTTGCAGACTCTCGGCCCCCACAGCCACGCTTGTGCCAGTGAGTAATATTCCCCCAAAAACGCGCTGACTAATAATACCTGCCAACTTGTTGGCAATACCCAGAAAGCTGATCCGCTGGGCTGCACTTTCGCGCGGGCCGAGAATAGTGGCGTATGGGTTCGAGGCCGTTTGCAGCACCGTAAGCCCGATGCCAATCAGAAATAGGCCCACTAAAAACAGCGGGTATGACACGGCATTGGCCGCCGGTACGAAAATCAGCGTACCAATCGCCATTGTCAATAGCCCCAGCGACATGCCGTTTTTAAACCCCGTTCGTTTCAGCACCGCCGACGATGGAATGGCCATGACCGTGTAGGAAATGAAAAACGCAAAAGCCACCAGATTGGAGCCTACCGTACTGAGGTCAAATGCCTGTTTGAAAAAGGCAATGAGCACACTGTTGACCCACGTAACGAAGCCAAACACAAAAAAAAGTGCTCCGATAATGAGCAGCGGGCCGGTGTAATTCTGAGATTTAGGGGGAGTGGCGGTTGGAGTCAATGTCTGAACCGGGATTAGCCCGGATTTATAGGATTAAACAAGATTATCTGACGCGTAAAAGCCTTCAATTATAAGAAAATCCTGTTCAATCTAATACATCTTAATTAATCCTGGTTCAGAATGCATCATCCAGCCCAAAAATGCGCTTGTTGGTTTTCCACTTGCCGCGTGTGAAATCAGGAATGTCAACGGCCTGACTGCCTTTCGCGATGCTTAGCTCCGATAGCGGGCTGATGGCACTCCACGCGGCTGCGTCATACACGTCGATGGGCACGGGGCCTTTCGCTTTTACGGCTTCGATGAACGCCCGTAATACAAAAAAGTCGATGCCGCCGTGGCCCGCGTTTTCGGCGGTTTGGGCATGGCGTTTCCAGAGCGGATGGTCGTAGCGTTCCTGATAGGTTGCAAACGGCTCCCACGTGTGCGGCTTCGGCGACTTACCCTCCAGATAAATCATGTCGTTGTCGTCCATCCAGATGCCTTCCGTGCCCTGCGCCCTGAAACCGAGCGAGTAAGGGCGGGGCGAGTTGGTGTCGTGCATGATTACGATGTTCTCGCCATCCGCGCATTCGATCATGGTTGTCACCACGTCGCCAAGTTTGAAGTTGACTTTGGCGTTCGGATGATCTTTGCCGCCTTTATCGACCACGTACTTGTGCAGCCCCGGCTTTTGGTTGCCATGCTCGTGAGCCGTACAAACTGATTGCCCCGGTTGATGTCGAACCAGTGTGCCACCGGACCGAGGCCGTGCGTAGGGTAGAGGTCGCCGTTGCGGTCGACGGAGTGTTGGGTGCGCCAGCGGGCTTCGGCATACCCTTTCGGGCCAAATTCAACGCCACCGCCCGCGTATTGCTTACCATTGTTAAACTTGATGTCGCGCAGGTCGTGCTGATAGCCGCAGTGTGCGTAGGTCATCTCGCCGAACAACCCCTGCCGAATCATGTTCAGCACCGCCATTACGTCGCGCCGGTAGCATACGTTTTCCAGAATCATGCACGGCATTTTGGTCTGTTCGGAGGTGTTCACCAGATCCCACGACTCCTGCAAGGTCACGGTGGCCGATACTTCTACGGCGGCATATTTACCCGCTTTCATGGTCGCAACGGCCATCGGTACGTGCCATTCCCAGGGCGTGGCGATCACCACCCCGTCGAGGTCGTTGCGTTGCAGCATCTGCCGGAACGCTTCGGCTCCGTTGGTGTACGCTTCCGGTTTTTTCCGGCCACTTTTTTCAATCATCGCATTAGTACGACTGATCGCTTCGGGGTCGATGTCGCAGATAGCCGGAATCTGCACGTCGGCCCGGTACAGAGCCTGTTCAACGTGGCTGCGTCCGCGAGAGCCAATACCAATGAAGCCCAGTCGAACGACCGAATCAGCGGGTTTCGCCGGGCCGCGTTCGGCTTTAGTAAGAATGGTCGGAAAAACAGACGCATCCACTGTGGATACTGCCCCGGTGGATACTGCGGCACCGGCAAAAGCCGTTGTGCGGATAAACTGGCGTCGGGTAGGGTGAGGCATAGGTCGGTCAGAATTTTTGGCAATATAACCCAAAGCAGCAAAACGGGCCAGTCTCCGCATCGCGTTGGTATTTTCGCTACGTTAGGCGTAGAATTCCGAACCCTCCAGATTTCATGAACTACCGTTCCCGTGTTTTATCTTTTTTAGTAGCACTTTCGGCTATTACGTACATCGACCGTACCTGCATCTCTCTCGTTGCCGCCGACATGAAGCAAGACCTCGGTATCGAAAATGATGCCTGGGGCTGGGTACTGAGTGCGTTTGCGCTGTCTTACGCGCTGTTTGAATTACCTACCGGCGCACTCGGCGACCGGCTTGGCCCCCGGCGCGTGCTGACGCGGGTAGTAGCCTGGTGGTCGGTGTTCACGGCTCTGACTGGCACGGCCACGTCGTGGCTGTATTTAGTGATTGTGCGGTTTCTGTTCGGGGCGGGTGAAGCCGGAGCGTATCCAAACGCGTCGATTGTGGTATCGCGGTGGTTTCCGCGTCAGGAAACGGGCCGGGCGCAGGCATTTATCTGGGCCGCCGGGCGAGTGGGTGGGGTACTGGCTCCGTGGCTCGTGATTCCGGTGGCCGCGCAATTCGGCTGGCGGGTATCGTTTTTTGCGATGGGCCTGCTGGGTGTAGTTTGGGCCGTGGCGTGGTATGGCTGGTTCCGCGATTTTCCGCACGAAGAACCACGCGTGTCGGCAGATGAGGTGCAGCACATCGAAGCCAATCGCCGGTTTCGGGCACACAGCCACCACATTCCGTGGCGGGCCGTGCTGCGTAGTCCGAACATGTGGGCCATTATGCTCATGTTCCATTTTTACATGTACGGAGCCTATTTTTTCACCGGCTGGTTGCCAACTTACCTGAAAGAAGGACGCGGTTTTGGCAAAGACGAGATGCAGATCTTCGCTACACTGCCGTTTTTTCTGGGAGCCATTGGCTGTTTTACAGGCGGTTATGCCAGCGACTGGCTTGCCAAACGCTACGGTCTGAAAGTAGGCCGGAGGGCAGTAGGCATCGTCGGGATGGGATTATCGGCCATTGTCATCTGTCTGTCTGCCCTCACGAAAGATAACCAAACGGCGGCTGTGCTGCTGGCAATGGGAATGGGCTTCAAAGACCTGACCCTGCCCGTCTCGTTCGCGGTCTGCAACGACGTTGGCCGCAGTCAGTCGGGTACAGTATCGGGGGCCATGAACATGGTGGGGCAGTTGGGAGCCGTATTTCTGGGCGTACTATTCGGCTATATTGTGAAAGCCACTGGCGACTTCAACCTGCCGCTGTTCCTGATTGCGGGCCTGCTGCTGTGTTCCTGCCTGCTCTGGCTCCGCATCGACCCAACGGAGGAAGTGGCGTTGTCATAGTTTGTTCCACCAATGCTCCGTTTTCAATGCTCCGCCAACCGTGATTGGCTCGCCAATGCGTGGAGTAGTCACGGGGATGCCCTTTTCGGCGGCACTGACTACGAGTTGCTGAATCGGTTCGTTCCAGGCGTGATAGGCCAGCGCAAATTTGCCCCAGTGAACAGGTAGCAGCGTTTTGGCCCGCAAGTCCTGCGCGGCTGTGGCTACTTCAGTTGGAAACATGTGAATGCTGGGCCAGTCGCGGCCATATTGCCCGCATTCGAGAATCGCCAGGTCGAAGGGGCCGTAGGTTGTGCCAATCTGCTTGAACTGCCCGTCGTAGCCCGAATCGCCACCCAGAAAAAGCCGGTAGCCGTGCAGGTCGAACACAAACGAGGTCCAGAGCGTGCGGCCCCGCGCCAGACTCCGGCCCGAAAAGTGCCGCGCCGGGGTAGCCGTCAGCACGATACTGTCGGCAACCTGATGGGTTTGACCCCAGTCAAATTCTACGATGCGGTCGGGCGAGATACCCCAGCGTTCGAGGTGGGCACCTACGCCGAGAGCCGTGTAAAATTTCTTCACACGTGGGGCCAGTTCGGTAATGGTTTTGTGGTCTAAATGGTCGTAGTGGTCGTGCGAAATCACGAGCATATCGATGTCGGGCAGGTCGCTGGCAGCATACGCATCAGCTCCGGCAAAAGCCCGCCCGAACAGCGACACCGGCGACGCACTGCCGCTCAACACCGGATCGACCAAAATGGTAACCCCCTTTGATTTAATCAGGTATGAGGAATGCCCAAACCACACCACCGTCGGCACCGAGTCGGGTAGGGCGTGTAAGTTTGTTTGTACAGTGGGCAGTGGTTTCGGCGGGGTGTTAATTGGCGATTTGTTGATGTAATCGCCAATCATAGCGAAGTACGACGCACCCTGCCGCATCACGTCAGTAGGCTCTGTATTCTGAAACGAACCGTTGCGATAGTTAGGCGACTGCTGAATGCGTTCGAGTCGGGTGGTGGCCGGATCACTGCCGAAAACGGGTTGACGCAGGTAAAAAAAGCCGCCAATGGCTACCAGCAAAAGAGCAATCAGTCCAACAAGCATACTAATTTTCAGACGGTTCATATCCAGCGAACGGCGTTCGGAAGGGGCCGGTTCCACACCGTCGGAATATACGCCCGTGGCTGATTGCTCTATGTGGTAATCGTTCTCCGCTACGCCATAGACGATTGAGAGCGACTGGACATATTAAGGCTTTATTAGTTTGAGGGTGGTGTGCTGCCCGTCGGTGCCGATCTGCAGGAGATACACCCCGCCGGGTCGGGCCTGCATGTCCCACTCGATAAGGTGTTTGGTATCAGCCTGTTCCCACTGCTGCTCCCGCAGCACCTGCCCGTTCAGGTCGGTCAACTGCGCCCGCAGCCGCTGCCCGCCCGCGCCCGTCACGACCGCCCGCAGCCAGCCGCCCTCTACCGGGTTGGGGGCAATAATTACCCGTAGGGGTGTTTCCAACTGAGCCGCTACCCGGCCTCCCGGTGCCACACAGCCCGCGTTGACGACCACCGCAAACGGCCCGGCCCAGGTGAAGCTGCCGTTGGCAGCAAAAATCTTACAGAAATAGGTAGCCGTAGTCTGTACGCTCACCAGCGTCAGGCTGGCCGTGCCTGTACCCACCTGAACGCCCACTACGTTGATGAGCCGGTTGGCGGGTAGTTGCCCACCCCGATACCATTCGTAGCGCGTACCGGTAGTGCCTGCCGTGAGTACCACCTGACTACCCCGGCAAACGGTCTGGCTGGCGGGCGTGACCACCACCGGAGCCGTTACCGTCAGGCTGAAGAGTGTGACCGGGCTGATACAGCCGTTGGCATTGGTCTGACTGACCGAGAAGTTCTGAACCCCCGCCGTGCTGATGTTGGCTGTTGGCGGATCGAGCAGCCCCGTTACGCCCGAGAAGCTCAGCGCATTGCCGGTTGCCTCCACAAATCCGGTCAGCGACACCGGCGTTGGACTTGCGGTCAGGCTTCGGCTCTGGCTCGATAGGGCCGGAGCCGCCGGACGGGGCAGCACCGTAAGCGACGTAGTAGCTGTGGCCGTACAGCCGTTTGGCCCTGCGGCCAATACTGTAAAGCTATAGCTGGCCGTACTAAGCTCGGACACGGCGACCGTGTTGCTGGTGCCGGTGCTAATGACCCCGCTGCCACCCACAAAAGTGTAGCTGGTGAGTCCTGCCGTAGCCGACAGGTTTACTACGTTGCCCGCGCAGACGTTGGTACTACTCAGGGCCAGGCTGGGGGCGGTGTTGTTGAGCGTGAGGGTAACGAGTTGGCTGGCCGTGCTGGAACAACCGCCCGCCGAGGTGACCGTTACCGAGTAGGTGCCGCTGGCGGTCAGGCTGCGGCTGGCGGTGGTGCTGTTATCGTCCCAGCGGTAGGTGCCTCCGCCGGTGGCCGAAATGGAAACGGTTGGCGAAGCACAGGTAAGCGTCAGGTTTGTAGGCAGGTTGATGCCCGCTGTAGGTAATGCCTGCACACTCAACGTAGTGCTACTCGCCACTGTGGTGCCGTTAGCCCCGATAGTGAGCGTGAAGGTCTGTTGGCCCGAACCACTAGCCGTCAGCGTTTGGCTGAAGGACGCGCCCGTAGCCGTGCCGCTCACTGGCCCTGTGCCGTTGGTGAGGGTAAAGTTGTACGCTCCCGTCACGTCGCCCACCGTCGCCGTGAACGTAGCTACGCTGCCCACGCAGACCGTAGCGGCTGTAGGGGCAAAGCCCGCCAGAGTGGGGGCGGGATTAACGGTGACGGTAACGCTGGTGGTGCTCGTACAGCCCGCAGCGTTGACGCCCGTCACAGAGTAGGTGGTGCTACCCACACCGGGCGTAGCCGTGAAGCTGCTGCCGGTTGTTCCGTCGGTCCAAGTATAGGAGGTGCCGCCCGTTGCGGTGAGCGTAACGGTCTGCCCGCTGGTGATGGTTAGGCCGGGGCTGGCCGAAACCGTTACCGTAAACGCTGCCGGTGCGTCCTGAAACTCCACCGCGCCCATATCTACGCGCCCGCCGAAGATGCGCGGATTGCCCGCGAGGTCCGTTTGTGGCAGGGCCGTGACGGAGAATGGCCCGGTGGCGGCTGTGGCACTGCTGGGGTCACCGGCGTCGATGGCCGGGGCGCAGGCGTTGAGAGCCACGCTGGCCGTGCTGACAAAAGGCGAGGTGATGGTGGTGAGGTTGCCGGGGCCTGTGACATCCACGCCCGTAGTGTTGTCGAAGAGCGAGTAACTGGCAGTGCGTGTACCACCAAAAAAGGTATTGCTGCCTCCATTACCAAAAAACACGCAATTGGTTAGAAAACCTGCACTACCATTTGCATAAATAGCCCCCCCAAAAGCAAAAGCACCGGCTCTGTTGTTTTGAAATGAATTATTGACCAATGTGATGGTATTCGTAGTCCAGATTGCCCCGCCATTAAACCTACACTGATTACCGATGAATGAGGTGTTATAGCTAAATAGGGTGCCTGCATTTATATTTATTGCCCCTCCAAGTCCAGAAGGGGCATTGTTATTTTGAAACGAGCAGTTCACCAGCGTCAGCGAGCTGCTCGAACCGTCCTGACAGATTGCCCCACCGGAAAAAGCCTGATTGTTGCGAAATAAGCAGTTTGTAAGCTGAAGCGAACTAAAAACACTTAAAATCGCACCACCAAAATTGATGTTTCCCGAAGCTGTCGTGTTAAGTTCGAACAAACAGTTATTCACACGGACACTGGAAGAGCTACGAAAATGCATACCCCCACCCCCGGCATTGTCGCCAGAGGTGGCGTCGGCATTGCCCCCCGTAATCACAAAGCCATCGAGCAGAGCCGTGTTGTTGAGGTTTGAGCCATTAGGGTGATAAAACACATGGAAACTATTATCGGTCGTGCTGGTGGGGTCACCAATCTCCCCGCTGAGGGTGGTGCTACTGGGGTTCCCCGCGTTGGGGCTGGTCAAGGGGCGGCTGCTCAGGCTCGTTTCGTTGCCTGCAAAGCCGCCGTAGATACGCACGTTGTTCCGCATCTGGAAGCTAATGGTGCGGTCGGTGCTGGTGGTAGGCCGGTAGATACCCGCTGCTACCCATACCTCCCCGCTGCACGAAGTAGCCGAGTTGATGGCGGTTTGCAACATCGTGCCGGGGTAGGCGTTGGCCCAGCTACTGCCATTCTGCAAACCCGCCCCGCTCTGGGTCACATACACTACTGAATAACACAACGGCGCATTGACGGTCACGGTCACACTGGTGTTGCTCCTGCACCCGGCCGTGCTCGCGCCCGTGACCGAGTAGGGGGTATCGCTGGCAGGTGTGGCCGTGAAACTGCTGCCGGTGCTGCCGCCCGTCCAGGTGTAGCTGCTGGCCCCTGAGGCCGTGAGGGTAACAGTCTGTCCGTTCGTGATGGTCAGCGAGGGATTGGCTGTGACCGTCAGGCTGGGCGGCACGTTCAGCGTTGCACTAACCGACACGGTCCGGGTGCAGGCATTGGTGTTATCAGTGGCGGTAAAATATAATGGCAGGCTGCCGGGTGCGCTCAGGTTAGTGGGCGTGAATGTATTTGTGTTCTGGTCATAGGTTCCTGCCGGGGTAGTCAGGCCCGCATCGGTGTACCAGGTGCTGCCCGCCGAAAAGCTGTTAGCCCCGCCAATTTGTAGTGCGGTGGCCGACGTAGTGCCGCACACGCTAAACGAATTTACAACCAGCGCGTTGTTGGTCACGTTGGGAATGGGGTTGCCCTGCGGATACGAGATAACGCCGTTGTTGGTCAGCGTGCCGTTGTTGCTGTGGGGTTGGGTGGTGCTGACGGTGAAGAAACCGACGTTGGTCAGCGAGTTGGTATTGAGCAGATTATCGCCAATGTTCAGCGTGGCACAGGCACCGTTACTGAACGTCCCTGCGTTGGCAATGGCATTACCCCCAATGCTACCCGACATCCCGATGCTGACCGTACCCCCGTTGTTGAACGTCGTAAGCAGTTCGTTCGTAATCCCGTCCTGATTAGCCGCCGTCTGGTCGATCTGGAGCAAGCCACCGGGCAGGTTGTTGAACACCGCTGCCACTGTACCCGTGCCATTGCCATTCAAAAGCCCCCGCTCGCCTAACGGCACATTATTGCCCATTTTGATCTGGCCGGCGTTGAAAAACGCACTCGCGTTGGTCAGCCCCCGTGTAACCCGGTCTAATTGGATACTGGCCCCGGCCGTGTTGGAGAAGGAAGTTCCGGTATTCAAAATTCCCACCCCCGTATTGGCGACAGAACCGATGACTATCTTCCCATCATTACCGAACGTCCCCGCTACGTTACGGACCGCATTGCCGGGTGCCCTGTCGGCTCTGATTTCGCCCGTAGCGTTGTTGGTAAACGTACCCTGATTCTGAATGCCATCCGCTGCCGAAAAGTCGATGTTGCCAATGGTCAGCGTGGCCGAGTTGATAAACGTAGCGAAGTTGGTGATGCCTCTAACCGATGCCCGGTTAATGCTGATGTCGCCACCCGTCGTATTGGTAAAGCTGGCTTGATTGGTGATGCCATTCCCGCCGACACTGACCGACGCGCCGATGGTAATGGTGGCCGAATTGATGAAACTACCGCTGGCCCCCCCGTTGAATATAGCTGCCCCCGTACTTGCCGTCACCTGGTCAATCGTAATCAGCCCGCCAGCGTTGTTCTGAAACGTAGCCTGATTGAGTATCCCGTTGTCATTGACTGTTGCCGACCCTCCAATGGTGATGGTGCCTGAATTGATAAAGGTAGCCGCTGTACCCGACGGATTCCGCAGAGCCTGAGCCGTGGTGCGGTCGATGCTGATACGTCCGGTGTTGGTGAAGGTTCCCCGATTCCACAGACCAAACTGGCTGGTACTGGCGGTAATGTCGATAACAATCTGTCCGTCGTTGGTCACCGTTCCGCCACTAAACAGCGCGTTTGTAAAGCCACCGAGGGTCTTTGAGCCGTTGATGGTCAAACTCCCCGCACTGCTGATACTGAGCGAAGCCCCGCTTTGCACCTCCACCGAGAAGGCCACCGCCGTGGTACTGAGAATGGGTTGATTGGCCGGCCCCGACGGAATCACGACATCGCTCGTGGCCGTAGGTACGTTGCTCGATGCCCAGTTGCCCGCCGTGTTCCAGTCGCGGCTGGTGCAGCCCGTCCACGTGACTAAGCCGGGTGTGGCCCCAGCCTGAAACTCGACCGCGCCCATATCGACCACGCACCCCACAATGCGCGGATTGCCCGCCAAATCGGTGGTGATGCCCGCCAGCCCCGGTGCGTTGTTGTTGCCCGCGTTGATGGCCGGCGAACCCGTTGCCAAGGATACACTGGTCGGAGACGCAAAGGGCGAGGTGGTTGTGGTAAGGTTAGTAGGGCCGGTGCTGTAGCCCGTCACGCTCTGGTCGAAGAGCGAGTAGGTAGCCGTGCTGCTGCTGTTGGTACCGTTGAAGACGGTGTTGCCGCCCCCGTTGCCCCACAGCACACTGTTGGTCAGCGTGGGGCTGCTGCTGTTGTTGTTGAAGATGGCCCCGCCGAGGTTAGTAGCCGAATTGCTCTGGAAGCTACAGTTGGTGATGGTGGGGCTACTGCCGGCATTGTTGAAGATGGCCCCGCCATTTGCAGCCGTATTGCTTTGGAAGCTACAGTTGGTAATGGTTGGGCTGGGCACCTCGCTGGCGATAGCACCGCCCCCCCCCTCGCCTGATTACCCGTGAAGCTACAGTTGGTGATGGTGGGGCTACTGCTGCCTCCGTTGTAAATGGCCCCGCCAGTGCCAAATAGTCCCGTTGCCCGATTGTTTTGGAAGCTACAGTTGGTGATCGTAGGGCTACTATTACTGTTGTGCATGGCCCCGCCATAAGCAACACTGCTATCATCACTTACATTGCTGATGAAGCTACAGTTGGTGATGGTGGGGCTACTGCTAAGATTGATCATCCCACCACCGGCGAAACCAGTCCCCCGCCCGTTAGTGGCATTTCCGCCAGTGATGACAAAGCCATCAAGCACCGCCGTGGCGTTCAGGCCATTGTTGTTGTTGCTGATTACATTGTAGCTGTTATCGCCGTTGTTAGCAGCGTTCGGCCCGTCGTCGCCCAGCAAATCGCCACTGAGTGTACTGCTGGACGGGTTACCGCTGATGGGGTTGATGGCGGGGCGTTGGCTGAGGTCGGTTTCGTTGCCCACAAAGCCCCCGTAGATCGCCACGCCGTTTCGCATAGCAAAGCTGATGGTTCGGTCTGTATTGGCGTTGCCACCGGGTCGGTAGGTTCCGGCAGCCACCCATACCTGCTGGTTGGCGGCACTCGCCGTAATCATGGCCTGGAGGTCGCTACTGGCATTGGCCCATGAATCCCCCGTACCTGTGCCGGTAGCGACAGGTTTTACGTAGCGGATAGTCTGGGCCTGGGCCGAAAGGTTGCCCAGCAGGAGCAACAGAGAAATCAGACTGGCCTGAACCAGGCGGGTAATCAGGAAAAGAAAAGGTGAGCGCATGAGTACGGTGGGATGGCGCAAAGCCAGTGTTTTAGAGTAGTGGAATGGTACGCCACGAAGAAGTGTGATGAAACGTAGCCATGCCACGGCGTCACTTATCGTTCGGTAAGTTGCTCAGAAATACCCACGGCTCTCAATAAATTTACTATTAGGTTGTATGGTTACGCCGAGTCTACAGACCTGGATAGGTCCAGACTAACATACCTTGTCTGTATAAGCTTTGTTTGTATAAGAATCTGCCAGCCTAATGTCGACGAATCTGACTGATCTGGTCGGTCTGGCTCTGGAAGCTAAACGCCAATCTCTCTTAGTTAAACAACGGGAACGTTAGCGCGGCATAGGCCAGCCCGGCGCGATGACGAAAGCGGTTGTTGTCGGACACAACGTCGCGATTTTGCATGGTTACGCCCACCGTAAGCCATTGATACCCAAGTTTCAACTTAATATTCTGGGTTATTTTCAGTCGGGCGTATACTTCGGTGTTTAATGTTCCTATGTCGTTGTCGCCCAGCATCCGCACGTTGAAACGGGTAGGATAGCCACGCTGCTGATTATTGGCACCCCGAAAGGGCTGTGGCACTGAACCACTGGAGTCGGGTTGGAAAAGACCCGTCGAGGAGCGATAAGTGGCCGTGCGCCATCGTCCGTAGGTTATGCCCAGCAGGTCGGCACTCGCTCCAATGTCAACAATGCCCAGATTAACCTGCACCCGAATGCCCAGATTGGCCGATGTAGCTGTAATGAAATCGAATCGGACGGTATCGATGTTGCGTTCGACAAGCGGAGCAGCGAGGGCCGAAAAACCTGATTTCTCACGCGTAAGGCGGGCCGGGGCTGTGTAGAAATTCAGATTGTCGCCGTAATAGGGGGCAAATCGGAACGTCCAGCCAACCGAAAATCGCTTTTTCTCGCCGAGGTTCAGCAATTGATAATACGCAAACGAGGGGTTGTAATTGTCTTTAGTGTACCCCATGCCCAGATCGATACCGCTACTCAGGCGGGTCGCCACCGGCGACTGGGCAAAACTGCAAACGGATAAAAGCGTAAAAAGAGCAACGAGTATTTTTCTCATGCGGCAAAGATAGTTCTGAACCAGGATTAGCCAAGATTTATAAGATTACCGCAAGATGCTACGCTGCGCTTAGTTGCTGCGCTTATTTGCTACGCTGTGGATTTGCCCATGTGCTGTACACTCCTGGCTTATCCTGATAAATCAATAAGCGCAGCATAGCATCTTGTTTTAATCTTGTGAATTCTGGCTAATCCTGGTTCGAAATTTTTAGCACCGTGGCGCCCAACGGAGGTAGATTAAGCCGTATTGACTGGGGGCGGCCATGCCAGGGTTCGGTTTCACTGACAATGGGTTCGCCGTTTGTAATGCCACTACCGTAGAAGTCGCGGGCGTCGGAATTGAATAGCTCGCGGTAAGTGCCGGGTGCTGGTACGCCAATGCGATAATCGGAACGTGGCACGGGCGTCATGTTCAGCACAATCAGCAGCGTGTCGGCAGGGTTATCGCCTTTGCGGGCATACGTGACAATGCTGTTTTCGCGGTCGGTGGTATCGATCCACTCGAAACCGTCGGCCTGAAACTGACGTTCAAATAAAGCGGGTTCGGTGCGGTAGAGGTTATTCAGTGCTTTTACACACGCAGCCGCGCCCTGATGCGGGGCAAAGTTGAGCAGGTGCCAGTCGAGACTGTCATCGAATTTCCACTCGGACGTCTGCCCGAATTCTCCGCCCATAAACAGCAGTTTGGAGCCGCTGTGCGTAAACATATAGCTGAACAGCAGGCGCAGGTTCGCGAACCGCTGCCACTCGTCGCCCGGCATTTTGCCCACCAGCGAGTGTTTGCCATACACCACCTCATCGTGCGAAAGGGGTAGCATGAAGTTCTCCGTGAAGGCGTAAACCGTGCTGAACGTAAACTCGTCCTGGTGAAACTTACGGAAAGCGGGGTTCCGCTCGAAATACCGCAACGTGTCGTTCATCCAGCCCATCATCCACTTCATACCGAAGCCCAGTCCACCCACAAACACAGGCCGCGATACGCCCGGAAATGCCGTCGATTCCTCGGCAATGGTCTGTACGTCAGGATAGTTCAGGTAGATGGCTTCGTTCAGTTCTTTGAAGAGCGAGATGGCTTCGAGGTTTTCGCGCCCGCCAAAGATGTTCGGCTCCCACTCGCCCGCATTCCGCGAATAGTCGAGATACAGCATCGACGCTACGGCATCGACGCGCAGTCCGTCGGCGTGGCAGCGGTCGAGCCAGAATAGCGCGTTTGAGAGCAGGAACGACCGCACTTCGGGGCGTCCGTAGTTGAAGATATACGATTTCCAGTCGGGGTGATAGCCTCGGCGTGGGTCGGGGTGTTCGTAGAGGTGCGACCCGTCGAATTCATACAGCCCGTGGGCATCGCCCGGAAAATGACTCGGCACCCAGTCGAGAAGTACGCCAACACCAGCCTGATGGAGCCGTTCTACCAGTCCCATAAAGTCTTGCGGAGTACCGAAGCGGCTGCTGGGTGCGTAATAGCCCGTAATCTGATAGCCCCACGACGGTTCGTAAGGGTACTGCATAACGGGCATGAACTCAACGTGCGTAAAGCCCATGTCCTGAACATAAGGTACAAGCGCGTCGGCAATTTCGCCGTAGCTTAACAACCGTTCAGGGTTGGATGGGTCGCGACGCCACGAGCCGAGATGCACTTCGTAAACAGAAACGGGGGCGTTCAGGGCGTTTTTGGCTTTGCGGTTTGCCATCCACTCCTGATCGTTCCATTCGTAATAGGTGTCACGAACGATAGACGCCGTTTTGGGGGGCACCTCCCAGAAATGGGCGTAGGGGTCGCCTTTTTCCAGTTCGCGCCCGCCTTCGTGAACGAGGAAATATTTGTAGGTTTCGCCACTGCCAATAGCTGGCACAAACAACTCCCAGATGCCCGACGAGTCCCAGCGAACATTCATTGAATGGGTGCCTTTGTCCCAGCCGTTGAAGTTGCCGATGACCGATACGTAGCGGGCCGATGGTGCCCAAACGGCGAAATAAGTGCCTACAACGCCGTTATGCTCTACGACGTGCGAACCAAATTTTTCGTACAGTTTCTGGTGCTTACCCGCCCGAAACAAATAGATGTCGAATTCGGTAAAGCGCGAATATGGGCCACTGCCGACCGGAGCAGCGTCGGATTGCGCCGGTGCTGGTTCGGCAGTGGGCTGAAGTACGTCGGCAGCAGCTTTTTTTGCCTTGCCTGCGCGGCTGACGGGTTTGGGGATATTCGTAGAATCGGGTGCTGATTCGGCAGATGCGATGCGTTTCGCCATAGGTTGGATTCGTAATGAATTACTTTGTTGAACGGATAAGGGAGCGGAAAGTTAGGAAAAAAGGTCAGACCTCAGTGGCAAACGCTTTTTCAATCTGTTGTTTCATCATCCGAACGTAGGCCGTTGGGAACAGGCGCGTGAGGGCTTCAATCAGGCGGGCATCGGCTCCAATGAGTATGCGGGCCTTGTTGCGCCGAACTCCGTTCCAGATAACGCGGGCGGCTTCGGCGGGTGTAGTTTTGGCTACTTTCTCGAAGCTCATAACGCTCTGTTGCAACATGGCGTCGGTCACGAAACCGCCCAGCCCGATGCGGGCACTACTGGCAATGCTGGTTTTAATACCGCCCGGATGTACGCACGTAACGTTGATGCCGGTATCGAGCAGTTCCATCCGCAGCACGTCGGAAAACCCCCGTACCGCAAACTTAGCCGTGCTATAGGCCGACTGATTCTGAACGCCCGCCAGCCCGAATACGCTGGAAATGTTGACGATATGCCCGGCGTTGTGTTCGATCATATAGGGCAGAAAGGCTTTGGTCATGCGGACGACGCCCCAGAGGTTGATGTTCAGCAGCCACTCAAAATCGGCCAGATCGGTGTCGGTAAAGTTACCACTTGCCAACGCCACGCCTGCATTATTCACTAAAATGAGTTTACGGCCTGCCAGTGTCGCAATGGTTTCGGTGGCAAAAACACCGATTGCGCTGGCATCCGACACGTCTAAACGAACTGTTTCAACCTGACCGGTAGCCGCCTGTTTTGTTTCGGCCAGTGTGTTCTCATTCACGTCGGTAGCAATCACGTGCGCACCTTCGGCAGCGGCCTGTAGCGTCAGGTGCCGCCCAATGCCCGACCCGGCCCCGGTAATGATGACGGTGGTATTCTCGAATGTAGTCAAGAGCACGAAGGGTTTAGCAACAATCAGGTAGTTTAGTTCAGCAACCCTGTTTGCAGCATGGGTACGCTGGGGGTTATGTCGCCATCGTCTAAGCGAATTTTTTCGATTTCGCGCACCACGTCGATGATGCCTTTGAGCGGAATTTTCACCCACGAGGGCCGATAACTGATTTCATAGCCCAGTTCATACACCGCCTTTTCGAGCAGATAGATCATGAGCAGGTAGTTGGTTTCGTGATTATTTTTAAACAGCGGGTGTGGCGTACCAAAGGTGTCGAAATAAGCGTGCAGAAACGTATCGCGAATAAGATAAAACCAGCGGTCCGACACGCGTTGCAGGTGGTCGGGGTGCAGGCCATCGGTTTCGGCGGAGTTGAACAGCTTGGCCGAAACGGCATAATGATACGACCGGATCATACCGGCTACGTCTTTCAGGGGCGAATGCTTGATTTTACGCTCGGTAATGGTGCTTTCCGGTTCGCCCTCAAAGTCGATCAGAACAAAATCGTTGTGAGTGGCAAGCACTTGCCCGAGGTGGTAATCGCCGTGGATTCGTATCCGCAGCGAGTCGAGCGGGCGGGCGCGGAAGTCGGCCACAAAGGCGTCGATCATTTCTTTAGCTTCCATAAACACCCACGCCAGCCGTTGCGCCTGTTCGTCGAGTTTGGTGTAATTGTCGATCAGGAGCGCGTATCGGCGTTCGAGCAGGTCCTCGAATCGCCGAATCAGAAATTCGCGGTAATCGTCGGTAAACGGTTCGGGCGCAAAAGCCGGGTCGGAGCCGGGTTTATAAAGGGCGCAGTGCATCTCGCCCGTTCGGCGGCCCAGCAGTTCAACTTTTTCAAATACGTCTTCGCGAATGGCAAATAATCGCTGCGGTACGGCATACAGGAAATCGTTCAGGTAATCGCCCGTTTGTGCCCACGAATCTTTGTCGTTTGGCACCATGCGCTGCACCATACCGAGAGTAATATCGGCGCGGTCCAACGGGTCGGTATGACTGCGTTGCCAGATAATGCTGCCGCCAAAGGCCGGGATGTGCGCGAAATCGCTTTCGTCAGTCAGAAACGCGACCATATCGACCTCCGGGTTGGTTTCGCGGAAGAGCTTGCGGTAGAGTTTCATGAAATATTTCTCACCGAAGGTCATGGCCGAGTTACTCGAATCGACTGGCAGCACCCGCGACGACAGCGAGCCGTCGCTCTCGTCCAGCCCTTTACCACGCCGGAAGGCCAACTGCCCGTTGGTTTGGGGCAATGTCTGACTTTCGTAAATATTCGTAAACAGAGCTGCCCGGAACCGTTCGTCGTAAATGGCGTCGATCAGGAGACCGTGCTGCCCGCCTATTAGTGCGTCTGTGATGCGTCCTTTTTCGGGAATGTCGGCCACTTGCTGCGTTGTTGGCTCACGGATGAACGACAGCGGCAGCAGGTAATTTTCCGGCACGCCATCGGCATAGGCGGCTTCCAGAATGAGCAGGTAAGCCACGTCGCCATCGGGCAGCGGCAGCGTATGAACAGTTGGCACTGAGCAACCCATTTGTTGCCGGGCTTTTCCGGCAAACCAGCGGCAGGTGTTTATATACGGCAGCAGTGTCTGCGACAAAGTCGACCAAAACATAGTGTCCTGTGCCACATGGGGCCAGGCAGTGGGTAAGGAGAGAGGTGTTGCGGGCATATGTTTACTACGTCACGGCAAAGACGCCAAGACCACTAAATACCTTGCGTCTTCGCGCCTTTGCGGTGAAATTTATAATTTATACTTGACTACACATAATAAAACGTAAAAAGCCAGCCCCGGCAAAGCGAAACTGGCTTTCTTGATTCACTAATTACGTTACGCCTTCGGCGTTTTTTTTACGCGGGGCCGCGTAGTCGGAACAGCGTACTGCGTTTCTTTTTTAACGGTCCAGTCGGGTAGTTTTCGGGCCAGTTCATACACCACTTCGTCTTCCTGCACTTCCACCAGCAACGTCTTTCGGCTACTGTCAACAACGTGCGATTTGGCCCGAATCAGCCGCACGTCGTCGGCAGGTAGCGGTGGACTACCCTTAAAATTCAAGATATATCGATCCTGCGCCATAAGCCCTGAGTGTCATTGTGTTGCAATTATTCACATAGATAGCGAACAATTTTTACACAAACAACATTCCAGTGCCTTCAATGGTTGGGCCAAAGCCCATTGGCTGTACCTGTTCGGCCAGCATGTGTACAATGGCTTCGGCGCGGGCGGTATTTCGGGGCATGTTCAGAATGTCGGTGCGAACCGACAGGTGCCGGGCGGCTGCGCCCGTTGCCATCGGGCAGGCCATACTGGTGCCGCTCAGGGGCGCGTAACCGCCCGGCACCGTTGAGACGATGCCCACGCCCGGCGCAATAAAATCGACCTCCGGGCCGATGTTTGAGAAAGCCGCTACAAAGTTTTTCCGGTCGGTGCCAAACGGGGGCTGAATGTTCGGCGAATCGGTGGTGTTGGACGGAAACGTACCGCGCCGACCCATAGCCCCCACCGCCAGCGAGAGCGAAAACGACGCCGGAAAGCTAACCGGTTTCCGACCATCGTTGCCAGTAGCTACGAAGCAAACCGCGCCATTATCGTGGGCATAACTGATAGCATCTTCAATGGCATCGTCGGTAGGGCCACCGCCCATGCTTATATTGATGAGGTCGCATCCGTCGGTTACGGCCTGCTCGATGGCTTTGATAATCGCAAAGTTTGACGCACCCCGTACATTCCGTCCAAACACGCGATACGTATATAGATCAACGTTAGGGCAAATGCCCTTCAATCCAGTTGGCGAAACGCCCCGTGCGGCAATAATACCTGCCACGTGCGTACCATGTTCGTCAATGTCGGCGAAATCGGTCGGATCGTCGCCGGTTACGGTACAGGTACCACCCGCCAGTACCAGGTCGGGATGTGGTCCGCTGCCGGTATCGATTACGCCTACTTTTACGCCCCGCCCATTGGGATGGTCTTCGGGCGCAGGTGGGTAGAAGAAACGCTGAGCATCCTGATAGGTTAGCCGAACCGGAACGAGTGAAATAACAGCTTCATTGTCGAGTGTCAGATTTTGCCGCCAGAATGTCCAGTATCCCACTTTGGGGTAAATATACAACTGCTCGATTGGACGGTTGCCGATGCTTCGGAATCGCACAACGCCCTGATTATCAGAGATAGAATGTTCGCCTTCACGTTCATCAAAATTAGTGAAAGCCATAACGGTGGCACCGATGATGGGTTTGCTGCTTCGGCCTTCGCGCAGCACCAGTTTAAGGCCCGTGCGCGGTTGTCCGGCCAGCGGGCGAGGTTTGCTGCGGACTTCCTGCTGCCAGCGTTGCGGGTAATAAAACACTTCCGGTATAATACGTAATCCTGGCAATTGCGCCCGCAAATCAGGCAGTTCCTCCGCTGACAGCCGCACCAGTTTAGCCCCGCTGCATCCGATCATATCGAGTACCACGGCCCGGTCGGTCAGGCAACCGGCCAGAACGTCGTCCAAGTGCGTGCGAGTGGTTAGTCGGGCGTAGGTGTGTTGTACGTCAGAGTCGGGGTAGTTGTCGGGAAAGCGAACGCCGAGTTTAGGTAATAGAATGTAGTTCTGATAAACAGGAGGTTTGGACATGTAGCGTAAATGGTCTTTTTACAGATTCAATCTACGATTTTCTGCTCATTTTATCAATAAAAAAAGCCGGGCCATTGTGGAGAGATGTCTATTGATGGCTGACCTATGCGGCAGCGTTTGCCCAAACGTTATCTGTTACATTCCCTAAAGACGGGGCCGTGTTTCACCAAAACGCTCAGAAGTACTTGTTTATACTTCTCATGAACATATTTGCAGGTATATGTATCAAAAAAAAATAGTAGTTACTAATGCTTGCTACGTACTCAGTCCTTACATACTTTTGTATCAGTTAAGCCTATCCCGCTTATTCCACCGTCATCATGAACCGAATCACTGCCCACCCCCTTGCCTTCCTACTCCTGCTGACCGTTGCTTTTAGCTGCAACGAGCAGGTGCAACTGCCCGTTACCCCGCCCCCGCCCGACGAACCCGCCCCCAATCTGGCAACCTGCCGCATTGCCCGCACCGTTTACAAGAACCCGACCATTGGTTTAAAGCCTGATGAGATTATAGACCCCGAAACAGTAAAACTGCCCGATGGTTCGACCATTAGAGTGAGTACCCTACGAACGACAAGCTACCAGTATGATGAGCAGGGGCGCATCCGGGAGATTTATGTAAAACGATTGAAGGGGAGTTACTCCCGTTATGTCTATGAGTATAAAAACGGGGGAGTGTACACATTTGAAAGACATGCATCCGCAGATCTTGATCCCTTGATTGTACAAACTGATAGCGTTCAAACCAACGAGCAGGGTCTCATCATCCGTCCGAGGGGGTTCGGTTCGGTATCTTTCTTCTATAACCAGGATGGACAGTTGCTCAACAACTACCCTTCCTATCTGCCCTACACCCATCAGTATGTCGATGGCAACCTGACCGAAGAGTTACTCTTCGCGTCGCGGTGGCAAAGAGACGGCCAATGGCAGGGTTACGACCGGCAATACCTGCGTTATCGCTATGACCTGAACCGTCCCAACCTGCCGGTAATCCACCAGTTCCTGGGTAAGCCCAGCCGCAATCTGCCCCTGGAAGAGACCCAGGAAATTCAAAATGGCTCTCAATATCCTAATGGGCTGGCCTACCGCAAGCAGTTTGCGTATAGCTACGACCGGTGGGGCCGCGTTCGTCGGCGCATCATTCAGGGTAAGGCCTTGGTTAACTGGTGGCTGCTTGAAGATGACACCTATGGCGTCGGTGTGACCGACTTCGAGTACGCGTGTTCGCCCAACTAATCTTCTGACTTTCCCTGTTTCAGCTTAACCTATCCCGCTTACTCCACATGCTATGATGAACCATTTATCCAACCATTCTATGCTTGATTTGTATAAACACTTTACCAACACCGAGCTACAGGTGCTGCTGGGTTGTCTCGATAACAAACGCTGCAAAGCCATTGCCGATGAGTTAGGCATCAGCGTGGAAACGGTGAAGAAACACCGTAAGAACATTGCCCGCAAATTAGGCGTATCGGGCAAAACTGCTTTTCGGCAGGCTCTGAGCCAGCTCGAAACCGAGGGCTTTGCCAGTCTGCTGCGTACTAAACTGACGGGTATGTATCGGGCCAAAGAGGTTGCTACGGCTGCGCCGGAATAGCCCGAATCCGATAGTAAACTAACTCGGTGGGAGTATGCCTGCTGACCGACACGAACAAACTGTCGGCAGTACGGGTAGCTTCTCCGCTCAACGCAACCGACGGGCTGGCTTTTTCAGGCAGCGTAAGCGTTAGTTTGCCCGAAACTCGATAGCCGAGCAAGGGTCCCGGTAGGATGGTCTGTTGCTGCCAGAGCCGAACAGTGAGCGAATCGGTGCCGGGGCGGGTGGTAATCAACACCGACGCCCCGGCGTAGTGCTGTTGGGAGGTTACCCCGGCTGTTGTGCGGCTTACAGTCAGATGCCCATAGTAGGCACCCGGAAACGGCAGCGATGACACGGCGGTAGGGGGTGGGTTTTGGCAGGCTATGAACGCCCCCAGTAGTGGTGTCAGTATGGAGAAGCAGGTTGTAAGTCGAATTTTGTTTAAGCGATACTTAATTTGCGTAAATGCGTTATGCATAGCATTGGGGGGATGGGTAGTTGGCTCAGATGGTCTAAATCTGCTGCAAGAATACCCACCATACCCGCTCAGATGGCGGTTATACCCCCAAAATTACCCCAAAATACCCCCAAAAGTGCCCCAAAGGATGATACGCGGTATCTGATGTGTACTTTACCTTTGTAGCGTTCCAATGTTCAACGCTTTACCGGCTATGAAATCACTTATCACGACTCTACCCGCCTGGCTGTTGTTGCTGACGATAGGAGGAAGCTGCAAAAAAGAAGCCATTATAGAAGAGTCCGCCCCGAATCTGGCGACTTGCCGGGTGGTACGGGAAGAGCATAAGGGATTAGGCCCTGTTAGCCGAATTCCTAACCCTTCTTCAGAGACTGTGCTTGTTGGAACAGAGGTATATACTATTTACAAGTATGACGAAACCAGGTATAAATATGATGAGCGGGGCCGATTGATTCGGTCGGAAGGGTATGGCCCTGATGGGAAAATGGAAAACTTTATGGAACGTGTATATTATTCTGACCGCGTTCAAGTACGGCAAAAGTCATTGAATAGTCTTAACACTACAGAGTTTACTATCCTTCTTAATTCTCAAGGTGATATGTATGCACAAATACATCAAAATGACACTGTTTATTTTGAAAATATACGCTATATCAAAGAGGGATATGAAATAGTTGACACGAAGAACAACGGATTACTTAGTGTAAGGTCAAAACGAAAAAATGGCAATATAATCGAACAACAAGTTTACTCTGTTTTGAGTGGTACTTTTATTCATAAATACGAGTATGATACACTTCGACCAGCCATACCTCCTGTCAATTTTCTTCGCAAAGACATTAGTAGAAATTTAGTCACTAAATTTCTATTGAGTGTGGAAGGTGGCTCAGCCTTCCCAACGGGTCCACTTCATCAGACAGATTATCTCTACGAATTTGACAAGTACGGTCGGGTACGTCGCCAAATTTTTAACCAAAAAAATATCGAATCGGGCTGGGGTCAGTATGTGCTGGGTAGCCGCATAGCCGTGTTCGACTATACGTATGAGTGTCCTTAATTTTTGTTTCGTTTTGTTCCACTAATTCCCCGTTCACATCTATGCGATCATTTTTCCTGGGGTTAGCCTTTTGGCTGACCTATGCGGTAGCGTTTGCCCAAACGTTATCTGTTACATTCCCTAAAGACGGGGCTGTTTTCCGATGCAACCGTATGATTGTTAGTCTATCAATCATACCGATATAAAGATATTGGTATATTTTAAAAAAAGAAAAATAGTAACTAAAGCTTGACGCGTTCTATGCCTTTATGCACCTTTGCATCAGTTAAACACCCCGCTTAATCCACCTATCGCTATGCCCCGCTTCCTGACCTTGTTGTCCGCCTTCCTACTCCTGCTGACTCTTGCTTTTAGCTGCAAAGAGCAGGTGCAACTGCCCGTTACCCCGCCCGACGAACCCGCGCCGAATCTGGCAACCTGCCGCATTGTGCGTACTGTATATAAAACTCCGTCTGTAGGTAGAACCGGCGACCTCCTCAAAGGTGAAGAAACGGTGAAACTGCCCGATGGCTCAACCACGAAGGTAAGTACAGTAGTGACGACAACCTACCAGTATGATGAGCAGGGGCGTATTCGCGAAGTATATGAACAACGGCTAAAAGGGCAGTACTCCCGTTATGTCTATGAGTATAAAAACGGAGGAGTGTACACGTTTGAGAGAAGTGGGGAACCACAGCGTGACCCTTATCGTACCCAAACTGATAGTGTTCAAACCAATGAGCAGGGTCTCATTATTCGTCCGAGTGGTTTTGGATCGGCTTATTATGTCTACAATCAGGATGGACAACTTCTTAACCATTATCCTTCCTATCTGCCCTATACGCATCAGTATGTCGATGGTAACCTAACGGAGAAATTGCTCTATGCCTCCTGGCAAAAGATAGACGGCCAATGGCGGGGTTTCGACCAGGAGTACCTGCGTTATCGCTACGATTTGAGCCGCCCCAACCTGCCAATCATTCACCAGTTCCGGGGCAAAGAGAGTCGTAACCTGCCTCTGGAAGAGACGTTGGAAATTCAAAATGGCTCCCAATATCCTACTGGGCTGGCCTACCGCAAGCGGTTTGCGTATAGCTACGACCGGTGGGGCCGCGTCACTCGGCGCATTGTTCAGGGCAAGGCCCTGGTCAACTGGTGGCTACTCGAAGATAGTCTCTACGGCATCAGCGTGACCGACTTCGAGTACGCGTGTTCGCCCAACTAAGCTTCTGACTTTCCCTCCCTGACCAGCACTCTTTCAGCACAGGCTCTGCGGCCTGACAGGAAATGTATTGTTCAACCCTTTTAAGTACCTGTATTATGGTAAAACGTTTAGTGTGGCGTTTGTCGCTCTGGGTATGTCTGCTGCTGTCGTTACCGGCAACCGTCCAAAATCTCAGTGTCAGTTTGCCCATCAATGGGGCCGTGTTTCAGCAAAACGCCCAGAAGCACTTATTTATATTTCACATGAACATATTTGTATATATATGTATCAAAAAAAAGTAATAGTTACTAATGCTTGCTATGTATTCAACCCTTACATACCTTTGCATCAGTTCAACCTATCTCGCTTATTCAACCAACTATGATGAACCGAATCACTGCCCACCCCCTTGCCTTCCTACTCCTGCTGACTCTTGCCCTTAGCTGCAAAGAGCAGGTGCAATTGCCTATAGAACCCGCCCCTAATTTGGCAACCTGCCGCATTGCTAAGGAAGTGTACTGGAATGGCTGGCGACCTGGAGCCAACGCTAAAAAAGAAATAGTAAAGGCGGCTGGAAAATCGTATGAAGTGATGTTGGCGCGGGAGACTACTTATAGCTACGATGAACAAGGCAGAATTGTAAAAGAGGATCATAAGATGGCTCCTTTTGAAGCACGAAGTACTTCAGTTACTAATCATACCATCTCTTATACATATACGCCCCAGGCGGTCTACGTACTCTATTCCTATCAAACCAAGACCTACGGTGATACCATCCCGTTGAATGAGCAAGGCTGGCGAAGCCGTGAGTACGAGCGATTATTTTCATATGACGCCCAGGGTTATGAAATCAACAGTGTTGATAAGACAGGGCGGGTGCTGACACAGAATTTTTATGATGCTAGTATGAATTTAACTGTAGTGAAAGATTCGTATTCATGGAGAGGGGCTACTTATACTTACACTTATGCCTATGATCTGACAAGGCCAAATATTCCAAACAAGTACTTTTTTTATGGGCGTATATCTCCCAATTTACCTGTGTACTTTGAATTTGCCAATGATTCAAACCTTGAATTTCCTTTAGGCGAGTTAGTGGAATTAAAAAGTTTCTACTCCTTTGATCAATACAATCGAGTTAGCCGCCAAATCGCGGTAGAAACTCATAAATACCCTGACCCCTACTACGGCCAATACATGCATAGCGGAGGTATTGGCGTCACTGATTATACTTATGAGTGTCCTTAATTTGAATTCCTTTTTGTTTCACTAATCCACCGTTCACATTTATGCGTTTACTTCTACCGGGGTTAGCCCTTTGGCTAACCCATGCGGCAGCGTTTGCCCAAACTTTATCCGTAACTTTCCCCAAAGATGGGGCTGTCTTTCAGCGCGAGGGTTCTTCAGGCACGATTCACATTTTGGGGAGCTATAACTCCCGACTTTACGCCACTGGGCGCATGACCATCAGGGCTACTTTACGCCGGTTAGACGTCCGTACCGGGCAGGTTATTCAGTCCGAAGCTCCGCAGGTTATCACCCTTAACCGCGACAATAGCGTTTTTGCACAAAACACCTTTTTTTCGGGCAGTATTCATACTCCGCAGGGCTGGTACGAGATTAAAACACAGGCATATCTTCAACCTGGCGATACGCCCGTCGGGTCGCCAAACACCAGGAAAGTGGGTATTGGCGAGGTATTCTTAATTGCCGGCCAGTCGAATGCTCAAGGGCTATCGAGAGCCGATAATACAAATGATATCGTGGCGACTGGGTTTGGGGCGTACCCTAACAACAATGCCAATCCGTCGTGGGACGGGGTACGGGTACAACCCCAGGCTATATCGGCTGCAATTGTAGGAGCTAACGTAAGTGAAATTCAACAGCGCGTCAATCAGGAGGTACTCAACAAGCCCTGGCCCGAGCTTGCCAATTTAGCGTCAGTAGGGCAAAACAGCGGAAGTCTCCAAATTGCCCCGTTGGGAAAGTCGCTTTGGTATTGGGCCGCTGTTGGTGAGCGGATTGCCAACCAGTACAACGTACCAGTAGCTTTCTTTAATGCGGCCTGGGGTGGTACAACTATTACCCAATATAGCCTGACAGCAGCTAATCAAACAGCTACTCCGTTGGGCGATCCTCTGCCCGGGAGCGGAGGAAATGCCCGTTTCAATGCGGGCCAGCCTTACTCTTATATTCGCAATACAATACGTTATTTCGCGTCAGCCTATGGAGTAAGGGCTATCCTCTGGATGCAGGGTGAAACTGATAATCAAGCGTGGTACTCCGGCGGTAGGTGGCACGTTGAACCCGCTGCGAACAACGAACGGCGGGCGGTTTGGGACGGCAACGACTACACCAACAAACTGCGGACGGTTATCAACAAAACGCGTAGCGACCTGGGCGGTCATGTGGCGTGGGTAGTTGCTCGAACCTCCTGGTTTGACGACCGTAAAGAACCAATTATCACGCAAGCTCAAGTAAACGTCATTGACCCTGGCAACCGCATCTATCCCGGCCCTGAAACCGATAATATTCCGCACCGGGTAGACCGAACCCACTTCAACAATCAGGGCCTGATCGATGCTTCCAACGCCTGGTGGGTTGCCATCAAAGATATTGTTGGCACAGCTCCCCCGATGACCCCTGACAATTTAGGCACTCAGCCCCGGCCCATTGAAATCAGTGCTGATGGCAATACGCTGCTGGCCCCGCAGGGAAGCCGCTATACGTGGGTCGATGAGTATGGCGACGTGACCAACTCTAACGCGGTCATGAGCAATCAGCGCGGGGTGTCCGCCAATGGAGGTGGTGGCCTTTGCCGGGCTATCGTGCAAAACACGCAGGGTAACGTTATCTTCACGCAGGCCGTTAGTATGCCCTACACTCTAATCGATGACACGGGCGGAGGCAACACCAATACCTGCGATGTCGGCCAGCCCCGGCGCGTTGGCTCCTGGAATGGCATGGAGGTGCAGATCCGCCAATTCAACGACCGGCGCGTGCTGGTGCTGGTTCAGCCCGGCTCCTCAACCGATAAACATTACCCTCGGGGCGATAACTTCTGGGATAGCTTCAGCAAAGACGGTGGGGCCGATCAGTACCGGGGCTGTCTCAACGGGGGCAACACGGGCTGGGGCGGCATGGAAGGTCCCGCCGGGCTGGCTACACCTGCTGGCTACCGAGCCAGTCAGGAAGCCGACGGTGCCAAATTCTTTGAACGCTCCACCGGGGAGGGAGACAACTGCAACTTTACCATATCGGCCAACACCGCCAATGCGGGCTGCGGGCAGGGCGTTACCCTCCAGGCCACCTGCCAGGGCAACAACTGCGACAACATCAGCTACGGCTGGAGCGGCAACGGCATCGGCCAGGGTGGGCAAACCATCAGCGTCAATGCGCCCGCCAGCAATGGAACGTATACCTACACCGTTACGGCCAGTCGGGGTGGGTGCGGCAGCAAAACGACCACCGCTACGGTCAACGTCAGCGGCTGTGGTGGCGGCAGCACGGGCAATGGCGGACTGTCGGCAGGCAACTGCTACGTGATCCGGTCACAGAAGACCAACCAGCTTATGCAGGGTATGGGCGATGGGTCGGTGCAGCAGCAGAATGCCAACGGGCAGCTTAATCAGGTCTGGAAAGCCGAGGACGTGGGCAGTAGCCGCTACCGCTTCACGCTTCAGGACGGCACGGGGCGGGTCATTCAGACACCCAACGGCAACTACGGCGTTGGCCTGACGCTGACGCCCTACACGGGCAACGCGTTTCAGCAGTGGAGTGTGCAGCAAAACGGCAACACGGGCAACTACCGGGTTGTGACGCCCACCAACAGCACCTGGGATTTGCGGGCGGGGGGCAACGAGCCGGTGTTGCAACTGTGGGGTAACACGGGGGAGAGCTTCATGGACTTCCGCTCGTTCCGTTTCGAGTCGGCGGGCTGTAATGGGGGCAGCACCCCCAGTGAGCCGCCGACCAATCCGGGGGGCAGCAACCCGGCTGGTGGCACTTACGAAGGCTTCTTCGACGGTATCGACTGCGGGGGAGCCGGGGGCTGGGTCTGGAACTCGTCGTATCCGAATCAGGCCATTGTGGTCGAGATTGTTGAAGGCGGCACGGTAGTGGGCACGGTAACGGCTTCTACGTATCGGGGTGATTTGCAGGGTGCAGGCAAAGGCAACGGTCAGCATGGCTTCCGGTGGGCGTTGCCGGCGAGTTTGAAGAACGGGCAGTCGCGGACGTTGGGGATTCGGGTGCAGGGTCATGGGTATATATTGAACAACTCACCCCGCACGGTTGCGTGTTCGGGTGGGGGCCGGTTGGCGGCAGCGTCAGCCACTGGCGAAACCGATGGTGGCTTGATTGTGTGGCCCAATCCGGGCAAAGGGTTGGTGACGGCCCGTTTCACGTTGGCAGCAGGCGAGCAGGCCCGGTTGTCGGTGGTCGATATGCTGGGGTTGGAGGTGGTTGGTCGTGCCGTGGTGGGTACGGGCGGAGTCCAGAGTGAGGAGCTGGAGTTGGGCCGGTTGTCGGCGGGGCCGTATGTGGTGCGGCTGCGGGGGCCACAAAGCGGCCCCCGCTCGACCAAATTATTGCTGGAACGTTAACCTAACCCATTTACGGCAGTTGCCCCCTCCAGTTCGTAATCGGATACGAATCGGAGGGGGCAACTGCTTGTATTATTGTGTAGTGTGGCCTTAGTTAGTACGAGCCACGGCTTCGGTCTGGATCAGGCGTTCGGGCGTGACGGGCTGTTTGGTTGCCAGCGTAACAACTTGTTGCGTGGTGTCGACGCCGTTCGAGATTTCGACGGTGTAGGTGCCATCGGGCAGTTCGTTCAGGTCCAGGCGGGTACGGAACTGTTGCTTACTCTTACCGACACGATAGCTGTACAGCACTTCGCCTTTGGTGTTTTTCAACAGAACCAGCACTGTGCCGCTCTGGTCTTTGTCTAAAGCGATGTTCAGCTTGCCGCTTTTGTTGGAGTAGATACCGGTTTGGTACGCAGCGGCTGTTTTGGTTTGGCCACCGGGGTTGCCATCGGCGAAGGTAGCGGCAGTGGTAACGATGCTCAGTGAGAGAGCGAAAGCGAGAGTTTTGATGAGCGTTTTCATGACTATTTGTTGTTTTTTTGGTTGTTGTTTTCTGTTCAAGCAAGTCGGATTATTTCCGATTGGTGAAACAAAGATATAGGCGATAGTTGGTACTATGTAATGCAAACTACTGGAACGGCAAAACTTCGGGATGAGTGGTTGGAGGGAAGATGGAAGTGGTACAGTTTGGTTTAAATAAAAATGAAGGCGATGACCGTCCGGTCGGTCCAGGCATTACGTTTCAGGAGCGTAGGTAGTTCGAGCCACCACAGCAAAAGCCCCAGAATAAAAACAATACCCAACAAGCGTACTAACGGACCAGCTACATCGGCGGTCCAGTCGAACGCTACGCGGGCACCCGTTGTGTGGATGTTGCAGCCGACACTGACGTAGCGTTGGTAGTTGTTTCCGGTGTTTCACTGACTGACGAAGCATGCGACGTAGTGCCTGACGAGTCCTGCGCGAGTAGCTGTGGTCCAGACAGTAAAAAGCCGACAAGTAGCGTAAGAAGAACGGTTTTCATAAAAGAGGTGTGGATAGAAGTAATTGACTGGCACAAAGTTGGCCCAGCGGCAAACACTTGCGCCATACCTGAAATCCGGTATTTTTCAGTTATCAAACTTCCCGTATCTTCGCTATCGTAACCTGACAGTCAGTTACCTGTAGGACTGCCGATATCGCTTCGCCACCCATGACCTACCCATTTACGCTGATTGCCCCCGTACTGCCCCACAAGCGTACTGACCTTCTTCGGCTACTTGAACAAATGGCCCGTGAGCTGGATTGTAATCCGGTACTGCCCTTCGACCGACTGGCTGGGGTGCATTTTGGCCGTGTTATGCTCATCGACGCCGACTCGCCCGGGTTTGCCCCGCTGTTGTCGATGGAAACAAACTTCGACGGTGACGAGTCGGCGCATCTTGCCGATTTGGCGCAGACTGCCGGACCAGGACTGGCGGAGTTGTTTAGCCATTGCGAGGGGTTTACCGGCAACGTGCTGACATTCTTGCAGACGCACCGAAAAAAAACGGCAGCTTTTTATCAGGGCCACCCGTACCGAAGCCGTGAGCAGATTTTGCAGGAGCAGGCGTTGCAACAGAATATCCGCGATTTTCTGGACGCAAACACGGCTTCGCTGGCCGGACTTACGCAACGCAGCATTCGCGAACGCATTCAGCAGCATATAAAAAGTCAGCCCGATTTTGCCTGGGCCGTGCAAAACCGGGGACTGAGTGCCGTTGGGTTGTGGTGGCAGCAGCACCGGGGGCTGCTCGGTATTTACGCAACATTGGCCCTGCTCTTCTCGGTAGCGGGGGCGTTGATGCCGGATGCGCCGGAATTTGCTGTGCCAACTGCCCTACGGGTTTGGCTGTGTGCGCTGGTGGGTGTGCTGTTTGCCATGCTGGCAACGGGCATACGTAAGTTATCGCTTCGGCTGGTGGTGGCTGTTGTGCTGGCGGGATTGCTCAGTTGTCTGCTACGTGTGGGGTGCGCGTTTCTATACGCGGTTTTGTTGGCGGGCGGGTTAGGTCTCATCCTGCGCTACGGCGTCGTTAGCTGGTGGTTTTGGGCCTTGAACAAACGAGAGGCCGCCGATAAGCCCGAACGCATTGTAAGCGAGGGCGAACGACTTCCTCGCTTGCTGGCCGTTGAGGATTTAACAACACAAAACCAGTTAACCCATCTTGTGCGCCTAAAGCCGTATAGTTTCCGGTGCAGAAGCCTGAAGGTGGTACTAACGGCTATCGACCTGCTGGCGAAACTGCTGTATAACAAGGGCAATCTGGGCGGTATTCCAACCATTCACTTTGCCCGATGGGTGCTGATTGACAACGACCAGCGACTGCTGTTCAACAGCAACTACGACGGAAGCTGGGAAAGCTACCTCGGCGACTTTACTGATAAAGCTGCTGAAGGGCTAACGGCGGTCTGGAGTCATACCATCAACTTCCCGAAAGCATGTGACCTGACTGAAGGTGGCGCACGGGATGAGCAACGGTTCAAAAAATGGGCGCGTGCCCACCAGCTACCCACACAGGTCTGGTACAGTGCCTATCCTGAGCTGTCGGTGCCAAACGTCAACAATAATTCGCGCATTCGCGATGGGCTGTTTTGTCCGCTGTCCGATGCGGCACTGGCCCGCTGGTTTCGGCGGCTGTAATCCACTCCACAATCTAACCGCTCAAAAATACGATGAAAGCTCCCGAATCGAATGTCGAACTGGCCGATGTACAGGGCTTGCTGGCGGGCGGCTATGGCAAATTGCCGGTCGCGCAGTTTATATTGCTGCAAATCATCGATGCCCAACGCGCTACGTACTGGCTCCGGCGGCTTGCCGACGATCTGACGAACGCTGCTCAGAACCCCGACGACGGGGCTGTCAATCTGGCGTTTACGCTGTCGGGGTTTCAGGCGTTGGGAATGCCCCAACAGGCGTGGGAACTGTTCAGTCAGGAGTTTCAGCAGAGCATGGCTGCACCGCATCGGGCGAAAAAATTGGGCGATCTAAACGAGAGCGACCCCAAACGCTGGCAGTGGGGCGGACCTTCCAACCAACCAATCGACTTGCTACTGATGCTCTACGCCCGTAGTCTGGACGAACTCAACGACCGGCTCACTACGTATCAGGCGGGTTTTGCGGCTGGCGGAGTGCAGATTGTTCACCTCCCGGCAGTGTCGGCCCCGGCATCGCTCGAAAAAGAGCATTTTGGGTTTGTTGACGGTATTTCGCAGCCCGCCGTAGAGGGTCTGCCCCGTTCGGCAACCAACAGTTTCGCGCAGAATACTACCCGCACCGGTGAGTTTATTCTGGGTTATCCGAATCAGTATAACTGCCTCCCCGACAGAGTTGTATGGCAGAAGTCCGGTCTGCCCGACGATGATTTTAGTAAGAATGGCACCTACGTAGTGTTTCGGCAGTTGGAGCAGGACGTGCGCGGTTTCTGGACATCGGCGCGGCAGGCGGCTCAAAAACTACATAAGCGAGCCGATGCCGATACCTGTTTGCAGGTTGCTGCGAAGTGGATAGGCCGCTCGCCCGATGGTACGCCCACTACATACTTTCCCAATACCGACAAACAAACCGACAATCAGCCGCCGAACGACTTTGCCTACGCGCAGGCCGACCCGCATGGGCTTGGTTGCCCGCTGGGTGCCCATATTCGCCGGGCCAATCCGCGCGACGCCCTCGGTCCCACGCCCGACATTTCGGCGGTTGTGTCGAGCAAACACAGGCTGCTACGCCGGGGGCGGCTCTACGGACCTCCGCTGGTCAATTCGATGGCCCCCGCCGACATGCTGGCCGCACTCGATGAGCAAGCGACCGAAACCGAGCCGCGAGGGCTGTATTTCATCGCCCTGAATGCCAACCTGAGCCGACAGTTTGAGTTTGTGCAGCAAACGTGGCTGCTGAACGGAAAATTTGGGGGCCTCTACAACGACGCTGACCCGATTATGGGCCGCGCTCCGTTTACCACTCAGGCCGAACCGTTTGCCCAGCGTACCGATTCGTTGCCAGCATTTGTAACGGTGCGCGGAGGGGCTTATTTCTTCATGCCCGGTCTGCGGGCCATTCGTTTGCTAACCGAATAATGACCCAAACTCCTCGTTCGACCCGCTTCTGGCTTTGGCTGACCGCGTGCTGGTTGTGGGCGGGCAGTGGCGGCCATGTGTGGGCAGCCCAGCCACCCGTGCTTACCGTTGGGCCTGATTTCAAGGTGTCGAACCTGCGTGGTCATATCTGGCAGCTCGGTGATTCGGCCACTACGTCGGCGCAGATGTTTTTAGAGCTGTTTCAGCAAGGGCAGAACGGCGCGGTGCTTCAGGACGAAGTGCCGAACCTCGGCGACGACGACTTTTTGCAATGGGTAGGTTTTCGACTGCAATACACCGGTCAGAAACCAAAAACGCTTATTCTGGAACTCGACTTTGTAGCTCCCGACGACATCGGTTTCTATGTCTGGCAGGGCAACCGTTTGGTAAAGCAAGTGGCGCACACGTCCTGGAAAACACCGCCCCTTGAGCGCGACGTACCGCACCGGGTTCCGGCTTTTCGGTTTGTGGTACAGCCGGGGCAAACGTACACCTGTGCGCTGCGGCTCCAACAACGGGCGGGTTACCTGGTGCTGCCGGTTCAACTCCACGACGAGCATTACTTCAATACCTACGCTACGTTCGTGAATGTGACCCACGGCCTGACGTTGGGTTTTCTGTGTCTGGCGGCCATTATCGGGCTGGCGTTTTATCTGCTGACCAGGCAACGGCTATACGTGTATTACGTATTGTACGTGATTGGTATAGCCGGTTTTGCCACCGAAGAGCAGGGGTATCTCAACTACTATCTGCTACCGTATTCCGATTTGCTGGCCAGTCAGCGGGCGTGGCCGTTTTTTTCGCAGCTTGCCGTGATTGGCCATACGCTGTTTGCGATTCAGTTTTTGCACCTCGATCAGCAGCGGTATCGGAAGTGGGTCATCGCCGGAGCCGTTGTTTGTGCATTCAGCGTAGGGTTGATTCTGGCCTTGCTGGTTGGCATTTCGTTTACCGATACGTTTTACCGAGTGTCGCTCGCGGTCAGTTTCAGCTATATATCGCTTTCGTTTGTGTATCTGCTGCTGGCCGCCCGCCAAAAACGGCGCGAGTCGTACCTGTACGTGCTGGCCGTTAGCCCACTGTTTCTGTCGATTCTGTATGGCGTATTGGCAACCGTTGGCATAGTACCCGAAAACTGGCTGCTGTTTGCCATGATGAGCTATTCGCCTGCCTGGGAAGTGGGCGTGTTGTGCATCGGCCTGGCCATCAGTTTTAGTTGGGAGCAACGTCAGAAGGTGCGGGCTTTAGAGCAGGCAAACCGAGTGCAGATGCGTATGGTACAGGCGTTGGACGAAGCGCAGGAGTCTGAACGACAGCGTATTGCGCAAGATTTACACGACGATGTAGGCAATACGCTCGCAGCCGCAAAAGGAACGCTTGGTACCATCCTGAACAAACTTATTATCCGTACCGAATTTCCCGAAGTTGCCAAAGCACACACGCTGATCGAAAAAGCCGGGCAGGATTTACGCACCATAAGCCACAACCTGATGCCCGTCGAATTCAGCAGATACGCCCTGACCGACGTGGTGCGGCAAACCGTTGAGCGGGCCGGTCAGGCGTCGCCGGTGCGGTTTGCGTATGTGCAGGCCGGTGTGGTTCGTTCGTTGTCTGCCGAGCAGTCGCTGATTATTTATCGCATTATCAACGAATTAATTAGTAACATTCTGAAGCATTCCGGGGCCAAAACCGCCGTGGTGCAACTGCTGTTTCAGCCCGAAAGCCTCGTTGTGACGGTCGAAGACGATGGAAAAGGATTTTCTAACGTAAATTCTGACCAGACTGTATCTGGAATTGGCCTGCGGAATGTATCTTCCCGGTCAAATTACTTAGGTGCCCGGCTCGACGTTTCTTCTACAACCACTGGCACCTGCGTAATTTTGGAAGTGCCCTATGGCTGAACCTGCTCTAACCATAATTCGTGCGTTGATTGTTGACGACCATCGACTGTTCAACGATGGACTCAAATCCATGCTGGCTAACGAACCAAGCATCGACGTAGTGGGGCAGGTGTATCAGAGCAAAGACACGCCCAATGCCGTGGCCCGGCTAACGCCCGACATCCTGCTGATGGATTTCAATATGCCTGGCATCAACGGCCTCGACCTGACCCGCCAACTCCTGCGCGACTGGCCCAGGCTGAATGTGCTGATCCTGAGCATGTACGCCGAACAACGGCATATCGACGAGTTCAAAAAAGCAGGCGTGAAAGGATACGTCCTGAAAACTGCCGACGTCGATGAGGTCGTAAAGGCCATTCGGGTTACAGCCGATGGTGGTATGTACTTTGGTTTGCTCAATACCCGTACCGCTGATCCACACGCTGATGACGGGTTCATGCGTAAGTTTCGGCTGACGCCCCGCGAGGTTGAAGTGATCGGACTTATTCGGCAGGGGCTTACCAATCCGCAAATTGCTGACCGTATGAACGTGAGTTTCTACACTATCGAAACGCATAGACGTAATGTCTACCTCAAATTAGACGTCAACAGCACCGCTGATCTCATCCGATTTATGGAAGAGAACGGAGGTTGACCGCCACTATGACAACGCAGATTGTACCACCGCTTTTCCAAAAACCAACCATTTTCGCTCCCTTTGCCAACCTGATTGCCGCCGAAAGTACCCGACACGGGGGCGTTAGTCCGGCCCCGTTTGCGTCGCTCAACCTCGGTATCAACACCAACGACGATCTGGCCAACGTTTCCGAGAATCGGCGTCGATTCTTCAGCGCAGCAGGAGCCGAATCAATGGGTTTTGCGTCGTCTTATCAGGTGCATGGCACAGAGGTTTTACATGCTACCGAAGCGGGTCGGTACGAGGGGTACGACGCGCTGATAACCAATCAGCCCAATTTGCTGGTGGGCGTGACCATTGCCGATTGTGTTCCGATTTTAATTTACGATGCCGATAAACAGGCTGTAGCGGCCATTCACGCGGGCTGGCGCGGCACGGTCGGCGGTATCGTAAGCAAAACGCTGACAGCCATGCAAATACAGTTCGGTACTCAGCCCGAAACCTGTTATGCCTACATCGGCACCTGCATTGATGAATGTTCGTTTGAGGTAGGGCCGGAGGTGGCCGCTCAGTTTATGCCGACCTTCCGGCGCGACGACCTGAACTCGACTAAAAGCTTCATCGATTTGAAAGCCGCCAATCGGCAATTGTTGACTGATTTCGGTATTCCGGCAAAACAGATTGAACTGTCTGCATACTCTACGGTTCAGCACAACGCCGATTATTTCTCCTATCGGGCCGAAGCCGGGCAAACAGGCCGGATGCTGGCTGCCATTGGCATAAAAAAATAAACAAGCCTAATCGGTAAGTCGTTATGTATCTGTACGTAAGTTCTAACGTCTAACTCAACGTTTACAAACTAAACTTTTCCGCAATCATGGGTATTCTGATATCTATTCTGGTAGGAGCCGTAGCCGGTTGGCTGGCCGACCTCGTTTTCAAACGCTTTTCGTTCTCACTGCTCACGCAGATTTTGCTCGGTATTCTGGGCGGCTTTGTTGGTGGCTGGATTTTCGGTAACACCTTCTCTACCGGCGCAGGCGGCATTCTCGACCGCATTCTGACGGCTTTCGTTGGTGCCGTTATCGTTCTCGGCATTGCTGCCCTGATTAAGGGTGCCCGCCGGACAGCGTAGAAGTCAAAACCATCAGAACCAGGATTAGCCAGGATTGTCAAGATTAAACAGGATTTATGCGCTGCGCTTGTTTTACAGAATCAACTGAGCGTAGCGTAGAATCCTGTTTAATCTTGACAATCCTGGCTAATCCTGGTTCTGATGGTTTAAATAATTTGCCGGGCAATCACTACTTTCTGAATTTCGCTGGTGCCTTCGCCGATAGTGCAGAGCTTGGCATCGCGGTAAAAACGTTCGACAGGAAAATCTTTGGTATAGCCGTATCCGCCGAAAATTTGCACGGCTTCATTGGCTACGCGCACGGCGGTTTCTGACGCAAATAGTTTTGCCATTGCTGATTCTTTCGTAACCGTTTTTCCGGCATCTTTCAAGTCCGCAGCCTGATAGGTCAATAGTTTGGCCGCTTCGATTTCGGTAGCCATATCAGCCAGTTTAAAGCTGATTCCCTGAAACTTAGCTATCGACTGACCGAACTGTTCGCGTTCGCGGGCGTAGGCCAGAGCCGCATCGTAGGCTCCGTAAGCAATGCCCAAACTGAGTGCTGCAATCGAAATGCGGCCTCCATCCAGCACCTTCAGCGATTGAACGAATCCTTCGCCCACCTGACCCAGCCGCTGACTGTCGGGAATACGGCAATCCTGAAAAATCATCTCCGCCGTTTCCGACGCCCGCATCCCCAGTTTGTCTTCTTTGCGCCCGCCCGAAAAGCCGGGTGTGCCGCGCTCGACCACAAAAGCCGTGGCATTGCGAGACGTATTTGGCTCACCAGTTCGGGCAATCACTACGGCCACGTTGCCGCTTTTGCCGTGGGTAATAAAATTTTTAGCCCCATTCAGAACCCAGTCGGTGCCATCGCGCACGGCGGTAGTACGCATGTTGCCCGCATCGGAGCCAGTGTTTGGTTCGGTCAGGCCCCAGGCACCAATCCACTCACCCGTAGCCAGTTGGGGCAGGTAAGTCTGCTTCTGCGTTTCCTTACCGAATAATAAAATATGGTTGGTACAAAGCGAATTGTGGGCCGCCATCGATAACCCAATCGCGCCATCCACCCGCGACAGCTCGACAATGGCCGATACATATTCACGATAGCCCAGCCCGGCCCCACCATACTCAACGGGCACCAGCATACCCATCAAACCCTGTTCGCCCAACTGGTGGAATAAATCTATTGGAAAATGCTGCGCTTCGTCCCATTGGCGGCTATTAGGCCGAATTAACCGCTCGCTCAAATCCCGCACCGATTGAGTAATCAATGCCGACATAGCCGAACGTTCTGATGTACTTACTTGGTTTTCTACAATTTCGCTGACCATTCTGGTTTACGTTTATGTTAATAGTATGTTGATGAATCTGCCCGTATAACGGACAAATACAATATCTTCTTACATAACCACAATATAGGCAAAATAGATACCAAAGGCTACCTGTTTCGTTCATAGCAAAGTAGAAATAGGTCAAAAAGTTAGCCGGAAATTACTTAACGTAATACTTGCGCTAATTGAACGCCCGAATCGGTGCAGGCTCAACGGTTTGGCAGCTAATCGTTCCTGCCTGATAGCTATTCGCTGGCATTCGTAGCGGGTTATAAAAAAACTCCTATTTTTGTGCCGCGCAGCCAATGTGTTGCTATGTTACCGAAATTGATAACTTTGCAATAAATTTAGCACAATCAATCTATGAAATTAGCAGTTGTCGGAACCGGCTATGTAGGTCTTGTTACAGGTACGTGTTTTGCTGAAACAGGCAATCAGGTAACCTGCGTTGACATTGACGAACGAAAAGTTGAAAAACTCAATAACGGCATCGTACCCATCTACGAACCTGGCCTTGAAACGCTGTTTCACCGCAATGTAGAAGAAGGTCGGTTGCTGTTTACAACAAACCTTGAAGAAGGTATAAAAGGAGCCGAGGTGATTTTTCTGGCTCTGCCTACCCCACCGGGCGAAGATGGGTCTGCTGATTTGAAATACATTCTGAAAGTAGCCAGCGATCTTGGCCCTATTCTGAAGCAATACGCCGTAATTGTCGACAAAAGCACCGTACCCGTTGGCACCGCCGAGAAAGTACATGCCCACATTGCCGATAACGCAACGGTTGATTTCGACGTGGTATCGAATCCAGAATTTCTGCGTGAAGGCGTTGCCGTTGAGGACTTTATGAAACCCGACCGGGTGGTAATCGGTACGAAGTCGGAACGCGCCAAGTCGGTGATGAACAAGCTGTACGCGCCGTTGGTACGTCAGGGCAACCCAATCATTTTCATGGACGAGCGTTCGGCAGAGATGACCAAATATGCCGCCAACGCGTTTTTGGCAACGAAAATTACGTTCATGAACGAAATTGCCAATCTGTGCGAACGGGCTGGCGCGAACGTCGATGATATCCGGCGCGGTATTGGCACCGACAGCCGCATTGGTAAGCGGTTTCTGTTTGCCGGTATTGGCTACGGCGGTAGCTGCTTCCCTAAAGACGTGCAGGCTCTGGCGAAAACAGCACAGGATTTTTCGTATGATTTCAGGGTGCTGAAGGCAGTAATGGATGTCAACGACGCCCAGAAAACCAAGCTGATGCCGCAGATTCTGAATCATTTCGGGGGCGATCTGAAAGGTAAAACCATTGCCGTCTGGGGTCTGGCGTTCAAGCCTTATACCGACGACATTCGCGAAGCACCGGCCCTCGATAATATTCGGGCATTGGTTGAGGCAGGCGCGAAGGTGACGGTTTATGACCCCGAAGCAATGGATAACGTGCGTAACATGATTGGCAATACCGTGACCTACGCGCACACGCAATATGCCGCGCTCGACGACGCCGACGCGCTGATGATTGTGACCGAATGGCCGCTGTTCCGCACCCCCGACTTCGACAAGATGAACCTGTTGCTGAAAAGCAAGGTGATCTTCGATGGTCGGAATGTTTATGAACTCGAAACCATGCGCGAACAGGGTTATACCTACTATAGCGTTGGCCGCGAAGCTGTTTTGGCCCCAGTTGAGCAAGCTGTTAAGTAATGAAAAGTGAAAAGTGAAAAGTGAAAAATGACCGATGCAGCCATTTTTCACTTTTCACTTTTCATTATACATTTTTCAATCATGAAGAGAGTTCTCATCACCGGCGGGGCCGGTTTTTTAGGGTCGCACCTGTGCGACCGGTTCATCAAAGAAGGCTATCACGTCATCGCGATGGACAACCTGATTACGGGCGATATTCGGAACATCGAACACTTGTTTCATTTGCCCAATTTCGAGTTCTACCACCACGACGTATCGAAGTTTATCCATGTGCCGGGCCAACTGGATTATATCCTGCACTTTGCTTCGCCCGCCAGCCCGATTGACTATCTGAAGATTCCGATCCAAACGCTCAAAGTAGGGTCGCTTGGTATCCACAATTGCTTAGGGCTGGCCCGCGTAAAAAACGCCCGCGTTCTGATTGCCAGCACGTCGGAGGTGTATGGTGATCCAACGGTTCATCCGCAAAACGAAGAGTACTGGGGCAACGTGAACCCCGTTGGCCCGCGTGGCGTATACGACGAAGCCAAGCGATTCCAGGAAGCCATGACGATGGCCTACCATACCTATCACGGCCTGGAAACGCGCATCGTTCGGATTTTCAACACCTACGGTCCGCGTATGCGCCTGAACGACGGTCGGGTGCTGCCCGCCTTTATTGGGCAGGCTCTGCGGGGCGAAGACCTGACCGTTTTTGGCGACGGGAGCCAAACCCGGTCATTTTGCTACGTAGATGATCTGGTTGAAGGGATTTACCGGCTGCTGCTGAGTGATTATGCGTACCCAGTTAATGTTGGCAACCCCGCAGAAATCACGATTAAGGAGTTTGGTGAGGAAATCATCAAATTAACTGGTACGTCGCAGAAACTCATTTTCAAAGAGTTACCCAAAGACGACCCAAAACAGCGTCAACCCGACATCACGAAGGCAAAAGCCATTCTGGACTGGGAACCGAAGGTGTCGCGGGATCAGGGATTGCGGATTACGTATGAGTATTTCAAAAGTCTGCCCGAAGAGGAACTCTACAAAGCGGCTTACCACCGGGAGTTTAAGTAACTGACTTTGTATTTCGTAAATCTCTGCATACTTTTACAGTTGTATCTGCCTTGCGCAGAACACCTTTAGCTGTCTATATGAAAACCTGCGAACTTCTTGTGCGCAGGTTTTTTGTTAATGTATAGCCGACCGGGACGGCGGTTGTGCGTTAACTCAGGCGGTCTTTGAAACTCTCGTAGCCATATTCCCGAATCAGGTCGAATTGTCCGTTTGTGCGCAAAATGCCAATGCTGGGCAGGTTTACGCCGTTGAAGGTGGTGGTTTTCACCATCGTGTAATGAATCATATCGTCGAACACAACGCGGTCGCCGATCTGTAACGGCTCATCGAACGAATAATCGCCCATAAAATCGCCTGCAAGACAGGTCATGCCGCCGAGCCGGTAAGTGGGTTTGCCCGCTACAGGGTCGTGGTAAGCTCCCAGAATACGCGGCTTGTAGGGCATTTCGAGCGTATCGGGCATGTGAGCCGCAAACGACGTGTCGAGAATAGCGACATCAATGCCCTGACTATTAAATACGTCGAGTACTGTGGAAACCAGCACCCCCGTTTGCCAGGCAATGGCTGAGCCGGGTTCTAAAATGACTTCCACATCATATTTCTCGCGGAAAGCTTTCAGTACGCCAATCAGGTGCTCCGTATCGTAGCCTTCGCGCGTCATGAGGTGCCCTCCGCCCATGTTCACCCACTTGGCCTGATGCAATAAATCGCCGAAACGGCTTTCTAACGCGTGGAGCGTTCGTTCGAGCGTGAATGAGTCATTTTCGCAAAGGGTATGAAAATGTATGCCTTCCAAACCTTCGGGCAGTTGGTCGGGCAGTTGGTCGCGGGTGGCACCGAGCCTTGACCCCGGTACACAGGGGTTGTACATGTCTGTGGCTACTTCGGAATACTGCGGATTGACGCGAATACCGAAGGAAGGGAGTGAAAAGTTAATAGTGAAAAGTGAAGAGTTTCCTTCAGAGGTATCTGCTTCACTTTTCACTATTAACTTTTCACTAAATCTTTCCCACTGACTCCATGAGTTGAACGTAACGTGGCTGCTGCGTTCCAGTATGTCAACAAACTCATCATCGCGGTAGGCAGGAACGTATGTATGGGCTTTCACCCCCATGTACTCGTTAACGAGCTTGACTTCGTTGAGCGACGAAGCCGTGGCCCCGCTCAGATACTGGCGCACAAACGGGAATGTGCTGTACATGGAAAAACCCTTGAGTGCTAAAATAATAGTGACGCCAGCCGCTTTCTGTACGGAGTCGATCAGTTCCAGATTGCGCTGAAGTTTAGCCTCATCCAATACAAAACAGGGAGATGGAACGTCGTTCGTATAGACCTGTGTGGTTGTGTTCATACGGCAAAGGTACGGTGATTTATACCCGGCCTGAACGCAGTTTTTAAAAATGTGTGGTGCATTAACAGACGCACATTAAAATTTAAAATAATAGTAATACTATCGAAACATTTACTGTTACTATTACGTTACTTAGCACAGGCATAAAAAACTGTTTCTCTAAATCATTTTTTCACAATTACTTAACTTAAACTTTCATCGTTATGCGGATAACGTGTATCAGACTTCTATTCGGGGTTTGGCTGCTGGCATTGTCAGGTTTGGCATATGCTCAGGAACGTACCATTACGGGCCGAATCACCAGTGCCGAAGACGGCACCCCCATTCCAGGAGCCAGCGTAGCCATCAAAGGCACTAATCGCGGTACTACTACCGACGCCAACGGAACTTACCGGCTCGGTGTTGGCACCGCCGACCGGCTGGTTGTCAGTTTCGTAGGTATGCTGAACCAGGAGGTTGAAATTGGCAACCGTTCAGTAATTGATGTGTCGCTCAAAGCCGACTCGCGGCAGTTGAACGAGGTTGTTGTTACGGCACTTGGGGTGCAGAAAGAAGCTAAAGGGCTGGGTTTCTCGCAAACCACCATCAAAAATGAAGAACTGACCGTTGGTCGAACCACTAACATTGCCAACGCATTGAGCGGCAAAATTGCCGGGGTGCGCATTTCCGGTTCTAATGGAGCTACCGGCTCGTCGTCGAACATTCAGATTCGCGGCCTGACCACCTTCACGCAGAGCAATCAGCCGCTGTTTGTTGTCGATGGTATTCCGGTCGATAATGGTGGTGGCGTAGGCGGTTCGGGTTTGCTGAATACGTCGAACTCGCAAACGGGCGTGTCGAACTCAAACCGGGGTATCGACCTTAACCAGGACGACATCGAGACCATGACCGTGCTGAAAGGGCCAGCCGCTGCCGCCCTCTACGGGTCGCGGGCCGCAGCCGGGGTTATCATGATTACGACTAAAAAAGGCAAAGCCGTTGGCAACAAAAAAAATGTGGTGAACTACACAGGTTCGTATAACGTGGTAGAAGTGAACCGCTTCCCCGATTATCAGAACCAGTACGGTCGCGGTACGTCGCTCAATGCTGCCGGTCAGCCCGTTGCGCCTATATACCAGCCCAACGCCGACCAGTTAAGCTGGGGACCTATTATTCAGGGGCAGCGCGTACCGAGTGCATACTCGGCAGCAGACCGGGCTTTGTTCAACCTGCCCGATTCGGTGGCACTTACGGCCTATCCGAACAACGTGCGCGATATGTTCCGGCAGGGCTTCAACCAGCAACACAACGTTAGCTTTTCGGGAGCTACCGATAAGTCGAACTACTACTTCTCATATGGTCTGCTCAGCGACAAAGGCTATATGGAAAGCAACAAACTGGATCGCCACACGTTTACGGCCAATGCCAGTTCGCAACTGACCGACCGGCTGAATGTAGGCACGAATATTCAGTATGTTTATAACACCTCGCAGCGGAGCCAGATTGGTAATCAGCTATCGAATCCGTTGTTCCGGGGTTGGTTTTTGCCGCGCGATTACAACCTGCTGGGCGAACCCAACACCCGCCCCGATGGTTCGCAGGTGTTTTTCAATGCCAACACCGACAACCCGTTCTGGACACTTCGCAACAACCTCTACAACGACAACCGCAGCCGTCTGATCGGTAACGTGAATCTGAGCTATAAGCTCAACAACTGGCTGACGTATTCGGGTCGTGCCGGTACGGATATGTTCACCGAAAACCGCTTCACGGTTGATGCCATTGGCGCACGCGGGCAGGCTAACCACGCCGTTGCCGGTGTTGGAGCCATTGGCAACCGCAATATCACCCGCCGGGAAACCAGCTTTTACAACAACCTGACGGGTACGTTCAACCTGAACGACGACCTGAAGATTACGGCACTCGTAGGCTCTGAAATCAACCAGATCAATCAGGTCGACCAGGCAGTTGTAGGCAACACGCTGGCAACGCGTGACTTCAACAACATCAACAATGCCACGAACTTCATTCCGTATTACGAGCAATTGCGTCGGCGGCTGATTGGCGTGTTTGCCAACGTCGATATCAGCTACAAAGGCTGGGCAAACCTGACCGTAACAGGCCGGAACGACTGGTCTTCGACTTTTGCGCGGGGCAATCGTTCGTATTTCTACCCATCGGTGTCGGGTAGCGTGATTTTAACCGACGCGCTGCCGCAGGTGTTTGGCGATCAGCGGATTCTGTCGTTTGCGAAAGTGAAGGGAGCCTGGGCGCGTGTGGGGCGTGAAGCATTTCTGTTTGCCACGGCTACTTACTTCGACAATGCCAACCCATCCGATGGCTTCGGACCACAGATTCAGTTTCCGTTCTTAGGGCAACAGGGCCGCACATTGCAGGATGGAGCCGGCAACCCGCAGCTTGGTCCTGAGTTTACGCGTTCGGCAGAAGCCGGTATTGAACTCAAGTTCTGGGACAACCGCGTTGGGTTAGACGTTACCCGGTTCAGTCAGCGTTCGACCGACATCATTATATCTGTACCCATTGCTGGCGCATCGGGCTTTACGAACGTAGCCCGTAACGCTGGCGTGCTTGAATCGACGGGCTGGGAATGGAACCTGAGTTTCACCCCCGTTCGGAACCCGAACTTCAAGTGGGACATCAACTTCAACGGTTCACGGATTCGTAATAACGTAATTTCGCTGGCACCGGGCGTACAGAATATCTCGCTCGGACCCTTCACTACGGCCCAGGGTCGTATTCAGGAAGGCTTGCCCTACGGAGCTATGTTTGCCAACACGTTGCTGCGCACGGCAGAGGGCCGGTTAGTGGTTAACCCCACCAACGGATTCCCCATCTTGGATCCGCGCGGCCTGCAATACGTAGGCGACCCGAACCCACGCTGGACGGGTGGTGTTGTGAACAATTTCAGCTACAAAGGCATCAACCTGAATTTCCTGATCGACATTCGGAGTGGCGGGCAGGTGCTGTCGCGCGTGATTGGCGACCTTCGCCGGACGGGCGTTGCCGCCGAAACCGCCGAACTGCCACGCTTTGGTGCCGACGGGCAGCCACTGCGTAACTACGTTGTGGATGGCGTCTTTGGTAACGGAACCGTCAGCAACGGGCAACCTGTATTGACTTCACGTGAGGGCACCGCTCTGGCTACCGGAGCCTCGCCCGTGGCGAATGATGTGGCTATAACAGGGCAGCAGTATTGGGGTCAGCTTTATACGTTCAACGCGCCGGGGATGTTCATCTTCGATGGTTCGTGGACGCGCCTGCGCGAAGCCAGCCTCACGTATAACATTCCGAAGAAATGGCTGCAACGTACTCCATTTGGCAATGTGGAAGTGGGCGTCAATGGCCGCAACCTGCTGCTCTGGACGAAGGTGCCGCACATCGATCCTGAATTTAACGTGAACAGCAATCAGAACCTGCAGGGTATCGAATTCAATACGTTACCACAAGCCCGTACCTACGGTGGCCTGGTGCGCCTGTCGTTCTAAAAGCAGCCAAAACCGAAATCAACCATGAATCTATATAAACTTACACTTCGTTCGCTCACGGTAGCCGCCTTGATGCTGACCGGCACGAGCTGCAACGATTATTTTGAGGTAAATACCAGCCCCAACTTAGCCGCATCGGCACCAGCCAACCTGCTGCTGACCAGCGCACAAGCCCGACTTGGTTTCAACGTAGGGGGTGAAGTGGGTCGCTTTACGCTGCTGTTTGCCCAGCAGGTTGCGGCTCAGAACGGACGGCAAACCGAAGCCTGGGATGCCTACAACCTGCAATCGACCGAGGTGAACAACCTGTTTCGGGATGCGCTGTATGCGGGTGTTCTGGCCGATTTGGAGGAGATTGTGCGGAAAGACCCGCAGGCTACGCACCCGGCATTTTTTGGTATTGCCAAAGCAATGAAAGCGTATACCTACAGCGTGGCAACCGATTTGTGGGGCGACGTGCCGTTCTCGGAGGCTTTGCAGGGTACTGCTAACGTTCAGCCCAAACCCGATAATTCGCGCGATGTGTATGCAGGCGTTATCCGGCTGCTCGATGAAGCCATTGCCGACCTCGGCAGAACATCGTCGCTGACGGCTCCGACCGTAGCCGATTACGTTTACGGTGGCAACGCGCAACGCTGGATTCGGATGGCGAACACGCTCAAACTGAGGCTGTATCTGCACATGCTGAACGCCAATGCCGTAACGCCCGACGTGGTGAATACCTTTGTGCGTGGCTTGGATGCCAACACCACTACCGGCTTTATGACTGGTGTCGCGGATGATTTCCAGCAGCGGTTTGAAACAACGGCCAACCGCCAGAACCCGACGCACCAGTTTATTCTGACACGCACCGACGACATTGCCACCAGCGCGACGCTCGTGAACCTGATGAACAGCAAAGCCGACCCGCGCCGGGCTGCGTATTTTACGCCCGCGCCGTTTACCCCGGCTCTGCTTGCTACACCACCGGTTAGCACTACAGGCGGTTATATAGGTTTAGCAAATGGTACCGGTGGCAACCAGGTACGTAATACTCTTTCGCGGTTGCATACTTTTGTGCGGGGTGCCCTGACAACGCCAGCGGCTTCGCTGCCCGCTGGCCCAACGCTGGGCGTAGCGCAGTTGGCCTACGACGGCACGGCCCCCGTGCAGATGCTGACGTTTGCCGAATACAATTTCATCCGGGCCGAACTGGCGTTGCGTTATGGTGGTCCCGGCAGTGCCCAGGACTTTTTCCAGCGTGGTATCACAGCTTCGTTTACGGATGCCGGGCTGGGTACGCAGGCGGCAGCCTACATTTCCCGGTTAGGTACGCTGACCGGTTCGCCTGAGCAGCAACTCCAGCAGCTAATCGAAGAAAAATACATTGCCAACTTCATGGTGCCCCTCGAACCCTGGAACGACTGGCGTCGGACGGGCTTCCCGGCTCTGTCGCGCATTCCGGTGGGGTCTAACCCTGGCAATCAGGGCCGCGTACCGCGTGCGTTGCCTTACCCGCAACAGGAGGTCGATGCCAATCCGAACCTTCAGCAGCGCACCAACCTGAGTGAGCGGCCCGTATTCTGGGACACGCGTACCACCGGCCCGCAATAAGGCAGTTTTAAGTTAGGTATAAACGGTTAAAAGCCGCCTTCGGTTGAGGGCGGCTTTTTTGATGGTAAGGGCTATAACATGCCATTGAATTACGCGTGGTGGCTGGTTGGCGCAAAGGGTGGCTGACGCGAAGGAGACACAAAGGCTGGCTGGCGCATGTGGAGACGCAAAGGGTTGCGTCTCTACGTGGGATGGTCACCTGTAGAGACGCAACCCTTTGCGTCTCCTTCGCGCCAGCCAGCCACACGATAGCAATGTCAATAGGGTCGTCTATTCAGGACATTACTTTTTGGGTTCAAACACATCAGCAACGCCAAATGATACAGGCAGGTTGTACTTAACATGAATTGGAAAGCCCGACTGTCTGCCGGGATTCCAGCGCGGCATAGCCTTCACAACGCGTAAAGCTTCTTCATTGCAGCCGTGGCCCAGGCCAAGCACCACATCAACGTCAGTTAGTTGTCCATCTTTTCGCACCACAAAGGTCACAAATACCCGGCCTTTCACACCTGCTTTCCGGGCTGATTCGGGGTATTGAACAGCTTGTTTGAGGTAATGATACAGGGCCTTTTCTCCACCCGGAAATGTTGGTGGTGTTTCAACAACGGTGAATACAATTTCTCCGTCAAACTGGTTAGTTTGGCCCAGGCAGTCGATAGCCGTTTTGGGGGAGGTTAGCAAAAATAGTCCCCAAATAAGGGTGGGTAGCGGTTTAAAAATAAGCATAGCATCGAAGCGGTTTAGTGCGATACTGTTTCGATGCTGGTTTTGGGGTGATTACACAAACGGCTTATAAACCATCGTACTCTTTTACCAGCGCGATGGCGTCGGCTTCGGTTTTCAGGCTGAGTTTGTCGGCAGCGGGTTTGAGCGCGTCGCGTTTGTCGGCGAGCGCGTCGAGCAGCGATTTCTTGCTCAGTTTAACTTTCGTCAGCGATTGGTCGGGTTTGAGCAGGTAATAAGTATTGGCGTCGGTGAAGGTATCGTAGCGATCACCGCTGGCGTAAGCACCTTTGAAATCGGCAGCCTGAAAGGTTTTTGAAACGCGTTTGAGCAGACTGGTTTTGCCCTCGTGCAATACCAGAAAATACCCACCGGCGGCTTCTGCTTCGCTGGTTTTGGCCGATGGATACCGCCGAAACAAGTACACCTGCCCCGCGCCGTTGTCTAACCGGAAATTTTGCACTGTAGCCCGGTCAATGATAATAGAATCATTTCCTTGCCGGGGCCGCAACAGAATCAGTGCCTGCCGGGCTGCATCGAATTTGAGTGGTACGTTCGTGTACGTTTTGCCGCCCACCAGATCAACCTGCCCATTGGTCCATTTGGGCAGAAAATAAGGTGTGCCAACCAGCCCTTCGTACCGATTATCGACCGTCAGGATGAATGAATTGGGCGTTATGCCCGCACCCTGCAACACATTGGCCCGTAAGTTAGCATCGGTCGTTTCGAGCGCGCTGGGACCTTGCGAAGTCGAAGTTGCCGCAGCCTTTCGCCGGGTAGTATCGGGTGTTTGCGCCAGTGCTGGCAGCACGGAAAGGCAGAGTAAAAGCAGATAGTAGCGCATTAGAGACTTTATTAGCATCTGTTTCCGTAAGGGGGCGACTTAAGTCGCCCCCTTACGGAAACAGGCGGTTCATGTGACTTCATTAGTTCGGGTACTCGTGTGGAAGCGGAATATTTACACGCTCCTGTACGGGCAGTCCCTGCTTATTCATCTGCTCGATAAACGGATCAGGGTCAAGTTCTTCGCAGTTCCAGACGCCGGGTTTCATCCAGACGCCGGTCAGCATCAGCATGGCGCCAATCATGGCCGGAACGCCCGTTGTGTAACTAACGGCCTGGCCGCGTACTTCCTTGTATGTCTCAGCATGGTCGCAGTTGTTCCAGATATAGTAGGTACGCTCTTCGCCGTCTTTTACGCCTTTAATCTGACACCCGATACTGGTTTGACCGGTATAGTTTTCGCCGAGCGAGTCGGGCGCGGGCAGAACGGCTTTCAGGAATTCGAGCGGTACAATGTCCATGCCCTGAAACTTGACGGGGTCGATGCGGGTCATGCCCACGTTTTGCAACACGTCAAGATGGGTCAGATATGCCTGCCCAAAGGTCATCCAGAAGCGTGCCCGTTTCAGCGTCGGGAAGTTTTTAACGAGCGATTCCAATTCTTCGTGATAAAGCACATACGACTCGCGTGAGCCAATTTCGGGATAATCAATCGGCTTGTGAATGCTCATGGCCGGAATTTCGACCCAGCCGCCGTTTTCCCAGTAGCGGCCCGGCTGCGTAATCTCGCGAATGTTGATTTCAGGATTGAAATTGGTAGCAAACGCCTTGCCGTGATTGCCGGCGTTGCAGTCTACAATGTCTAAATAATCCATCCGGTCGAAATGGTGTTTGGCAGCATAGGCCGTAAACACCTGCGTGGCACCGGGGTCGAAGCCGCAGCCGAGCAGGGCCATCAATCCGGCCTGTTCAAACCGCTCCTTGTAGGCCCACTGCCAGCTATATTCAAATTTGGCAACGTCTTTCGGCTCGTAATTGGCCGTGTCCATATAGTGAACTCCCGCTTCCAGACAGGCATCCATGATGGGTAAATCCTGATAGGGGAGAGCTACGTTAATGACCAACACCGGGCCAAACGACCGAATCAGAGCCACCGTGTCGGCCACTACGTCGGCATCGACCTGAGCCGTTTGAATAGTAACGCCGTGCATTTCCTGAATTTCGGCGGCTATCCGGTCACACTTCGACCGGGTGCGGCTTGCCAGCATAATGTTGGTGAATACGTGGCTGTTCATAGCACATTTGTGTGCTACAACACTACCCACGCCCCCGGCTCCAATAATGAGCACTTTTGCCATATTGTGGTTTGCGTTTGTTGCGTTTGGTTTCGGGCGCAAAGATAGAACAGTTGCCGCTTGGTGGCATCAGTCAGGCTCGTAAAGTAGCTGGGTTGGAAAGTTGGATGCGAACATTATTTTTACTATATTTGTTTAGTAGATAATTCATTGAATTCTCAAAACACACTACGTTATGAAATTTACGTCTTCACTCGGTTCGTTTGAACTGTCGATTGTTGGCTACGGAAAGAAGGTATCGAACTGGCGCGAACGCAACCGGTTGCAGTGCCGTTTTTCGACGCATTGGCGTCAGCAAACCGATACGCAATCGGTGCCGTTACAGACGTGGGAAGTGAGCCGGTTGCTAAGCGGCCTGCGGTCACTGTGGAATAAAGCAGCTAATCATATTGAGCTGACATTTACCAATCCGGGATTAAGCGTAGAAGCCACGGCACTGCCCAACGAACAATACAGGCTCCAAATTCAATTAGATAATGAATTAACGCCTTCGTGGCATCAATACCCCGATTTTCCGGTATCGATGGATATGACCTTAAACCGGAATCAGTTACAGGAAGCGATCAAGGACTTATCGGGCCAACTGGCGGCTTTTCCTGAGCGATAACTCAGTAGTATGCACCGGGTTAATATCCCGAACGGATTGGGTCGATCCGTTCGGGATTTGTGTTTCATGACGTATATGCCTATCTTTCAGACGTATATATACGATTTCTCTTAATAACCAACGAATTACGTGGCCCATAGAGGTCGCTTTTGCTATGCTCCTGACCGGACAACGCAGCTTTTTTGAACTTAATATTCTGGATTATGAACATGACGCGGCCAACCCGGTCATGGCCGACCGGAATTTGTTGTGGATCGCCATCCGGTCGGGCTGGCAGCATCACCAGTCAACCTCAACGGCAGCTATTTTACATACCTATGAGGTGGAAACACTTCTTGGCTGGATGCGTCATTTATACACGACAGGACGTCCGTTACCCCGGCTCTTATTTTCAGAACCCTGCCTGAGCGTTGAGTGCATATCGGCTGATACTGATGAATTTTTGCTACAGATAAAACTGGCCTATGAGATAGCCCCTGATTGGCATTCTGACCCATTTCTACCTTTCTGGTTACCTGTTGTAGTGTCAAAACGGAAGTTAGCCGAGGCAATTGACGAATTATCGGGCCAGTTTATAAATTTTCCCGTACGATAATCACGTTACCGCTTGGTAACAGCGAATCTATTCTACATATTTGTACCCAGACTTGTCTGTCGGTAGCGTTATATAGTTGCTATCCTATGAGGGGTTTTACATGCCTAATTATTACACTAACCAATCACGAGTATGAAAGTCGTCAAGCGTAGAAACCGCCAGATGACCATGGAACGCATCCTGCGGGCTATGGGAGACGTAATGGCCGAAAGAGGTACTGCCAAAGCTGGTATCAATGCCGTAGCCGAGCAGGCAGGCGTAAACAAAGTACTGATCTACCGTTATTTTGGCGGATGGAACGGGCTACTTGAAGCCTATGTTCATCGGGGATTTTTCCTGTCGATGTTCAATGACAAGTTCCTCGATCAGGTGCCGGATAACCTGACCCCCGAAACCCGCAGTAAGGTATGGTCGGAATACACCATTCAGTTTATGCGCGAGTTTCGGCAGCGCAAACCATCGCAGGAACTGATTCGCTGGGAAATGACCAACGGCGAAACCGAACTGGCCCGCCGTTTGGCCGAATTCCGCGACAAATCGTACAAAACGCTGGTAACGAAACTGGCCCCTTACAACGATTTCGACCCTATTGCCATCACCAGCCTGATGGTATCGGCAGTAACGTATATCGTGCTGACCAGCACGCAGCGTGATCATATCGTTGATATTGACCTTACGTCTGAAGCGGGTTGGGAGCGGCTCGAAACGGCCATCCGCCGAATCTACTCCAGCCTGAACATCGCCCTCGAGCGCGAAAAAGCAAAAGAGAAGTAGTTTTGTAGTGAAAAATGAAAAGTGAAAAGTTGGCTGACGCATAGAGGACCTGTAGGCGTCAGCCAACTTTTCACTTTTCACTCATCATTCCTTCAATCTCCTCCGCTTCGAGCGGGATGTTTGCCATCAGGTCGATGTTGCCCGAATCAGTCAATAATACGTTGTTTTCGAGTCGGATGCCTAACTTCTCCTCCCGGATGTAAATGCCCGGCTCTACGGTAAACACCATGCCCGGCTCCATACGCCGGTATTTGTTGCCCACGTCGTGAACGTCGAGTCCCAGGAAGTGCGACGTGCCGTGCATGAAATATTTTTTGTACAAGGGCGCATCGGGGTTTTGTTTCGCTACCTCGTGCCGGTCGAGCAGGCCCAGTCCAATCAGTTCTGACTCCATAATTTTGCCGACTTCGCGGTGATAGTCGTCCCACAGATTGCCGGGGCGTAGCATCTGTTTTGCCTCTTTCATTACGCGCAGCACGGCATCATAAACGGCCCGTTGCCGGGCTGTAAACCGACCATTGACCGGAAGAGTCCGGGTCATGTCGGCGTTATAATTAGCATATTCAGCACCCAGATCGAGCAGCAGTACGTCGCCAGCCTGGCATTGCTGGCTGTTGTCGACGTAATGCAGTACGCAGCTATTGGCTCCCGATGCTATGATGGGCGAATAGGCCGTGCCGCGCGACCGATGCCGCAGAAACTCGTGCATCATCTCGGCCTCGATTTCGTATTCCCAAACGCCCGGTTTCACGAACGTCAGCAATCGCCGGAACATGCGGTCGGTGATGTCGATGGCGGTTTGGATGAGCGGAATTTCGAGCGGCTGCTTAATAGCCCGCAGGTGGTGCATGAGCGGAGCCAGCCGTTCGAGCCGGTGTAGCGGGTAACGCTGCCTGAACTCGTCGACGAAGCGGGCATCACGGGTTTGCACGTCTATCGTTGCGCGGGTGTGTTCGTTGGTATTCAGATACACCTGTTCGGCCTCGAAAACCATCTGCCCGAAGACCTGCTCGAACTGGTGGGTCCAGTAGATTTGCCGCTGTGGCAGACCCGTTACCTGCTCGGCTTCGGCTTTGGTGAGTTTGTGACCTTCCCAGATTTCAATCTGTTCGCTCGTTTCGCGCAGAAACAGCACCTCGCGAAATTTAGGATCGGGATGGTCGGGGAAAAGTACGAACTGGGTTTCTTCCTGGTCAACGCCGGTCAGGTAAAACAGATCGTTATTTTGCCGAAATGTCATGGTGCCGTCGGCATTGGTGGGCATAATGTCGTTGGCATTCAGAACAACCAGCGAGTTGGGTTTGAGCAGAGCCGTGAGCCGTTGCCGATTCTGAACAAACAAAGACGGGTCAATGGGTAAATAGCGCATCGAACATGAATGAGTAAGCCTGTATCTGGCAAAAATACAAAGCCCCGGTACAGATTTGCCCAAAATCGTGCATCTTTAACGGCTTAACCGAAATCATCTGATTACACAACTATGTTCTCCCACCCATGGCGGCTATGGATAGCCGCGAGCTTCTACTTTTTTTCTCAGATAAACCCCATTTTCGCACAAACGGCTTATGACGTTTCGCCCGGCCAACCCGCCCAACTGAATGGCGTTGAATACGGTGTTGAGGTATTGAACGAACGCTCGAAAGATGTGAAAACGGAAGAATACAACCGCGTCGAACTGGGACTTTATGTAGCCAATCGGAGCGGCTGTACTAAACTGATCTTCCCACGTCAAACCCTGTTCGGCACCGAAAGCGACCCCGATTTACTGGCTACGTTCGATTGCCTGAACGCCACCGGCAAGCGCATGACCAGCAAAAGCGGCACCGTCTCGGCCCGGCCCTTTACTATACCCTACAAGCAGACGGTGAAATCTGCCGAGGGTAAAGACGTGGTTACTACTACCGATGTTCCCGCCGGTTTTATACTCCGAAACGGCGAGAGCATCACTAACCGAATTATCGTAATTGTGCCGTCTGGTGAACAACCACGCCTTCGGGTGCGTATTAAAGAAATAGTCGATACGTTTTAATTCTGCCGATGAAACGATTTGCCATAGGATTGGTTGGGTTAGGGCTGCTTATCAGCAACTTGACGCTGGCTCAGCCAGCAGCCAGCGCACCGAAATACTGGATTCTGTTCGACGCTAAAAACACCGCCGATGCCCCGGCCTTGGCACCCGCATCGCTTAGCCGCCGACAGCAGCAGAACCTGCCGCTCGATGATACTGATCGGCCTGTTCAGGCGTCGTATTTGGAGCAACTGGCCGGGCTGGAGGTGCACATCGAGTGCCGGTCGCGCTGGCTTAACGCGGTGTCGGCCCGGTTAACTACGGCGCAGGTGGCGCAGGTGCAGACGTTGCCGTTTGTGAAAGCCATCCAGGCCATCGATCCGGCTATCACGATTACGGCCCTCGACCTGCCTGCCAATCCGCAGTTGGCACCGGTGATGAATCAGATTCAGGCATCAGATTTTTCTCGGGCGGGCCTGACAGGCCGTTTCGTGACCATTGGCGTAATCGATGCCGGGTTTTTCGGGGCCGACTCGACCAACGCGCTCAAACACGTATTTGCCCGGCAGGGAGTAAAGCAGGTGCGCGATTACGTGAACAACGCCAAAACGCGCGGCAACCTGCTTCGCACGATGGAAACCATGTCTGACTTTCACGGCACCGAAGTGCTGGCCGCTATTGCTGGCAGCGACCCCACCGACAATATTCAGTACGGGCTGGCAACCGACGCGCAGTTTTATCTGGCCCGCACCGATCAGGGCAACCGCGAATTCAGGGGCGAGGAAGATAACTGGGTGGCTGCTATGGAATGGATGGACAGCCTCGGTGTGCGGCTCATCAACACCTCGCTGGGCTACGCTAAAGGCATGAGCAATCCGAAAGAAAACTATTTGCCCAGCCAAATGGATGGTCATACCAGTCTCATTAGCCGGGCCGCCCAACTGGCCGCCGACAAAAAAGGTATTCTCATCATTGTGTCGGCAGGCAACGAAGGCGAAGACCGTTCGTGGCGCATCATCAGCACCCCCGCCGATGCGCAGGGCGTACTGGCTATCGGTGCTACGAACGACCGGCTCTGGAACCGCATTGGCTACAGCAGCATTGGTCCCGAAAGTCTGCCGTACCTGAAACCCAACGTGTCGTGTTTTTCGCGCTATGGCACCTCACTGTCGGCTCCGGTCATTACCGGCTTTGCAGCCTGTTTGATGCAGGCGAATCCGAAGTTAACAAATAAAGAGGTGATTGAGATTATCGAAAAATCGTCACATCTGTATCCTTACGGAAATAATTACGTTGGCTACGGTGTGCCACAGGCGTCGCGGGCGTTGGCACTGCTGAAGAATCAGCCGCTGCCTGCCACAGCCCATTTGGTAAAGGCGTCGGGCAAAACGTGGTCGTTGCCGGTCAGTACGTCAGAAACGATAGTATCGGTTTTCCACAAGAAAAACGGACTACACGTATTGCAGCAGGAAGCGGTTAAAGTACAGAATGGCCGGGTTGTGCTGCATCGGGAAAAAGGCGAGAAGCAAACAACCGTTGATTTAAAGAGAAAAGTAATAGAAGTGATTTGGGAGTAATCTGCTGTCGGGTGAACTAACTGGCACTGTCGGGCGTTTTCGGGCTATTAATAGGATTTATGGCTGATATTTTTGACTATAGCCATGATAGTAAACGATTTGCCCGATTTATAATAGACGCACTAATTCGGTGAATCTGCTCCTGACCCTGCTTTGTTTAGGTTATTTACTACTCGCTTATTCACCAGGAGTAGCGCAGATAAATCCGCCCGCAGGTCGGATGGGTGCTCAATCCTTGCCCATCCGAAACCAGTTTGATCATCTGTCGGTGAAAGATGGGTTGTCGAATAATTCGGTTTTGTGCATTCTGCAAGACCGCGAAGGGTTTATGTGGTTCGGCACCGACGATGGTCTGAACAAATACGATGGCTACACGTTCCGCGTGTTCAAACCCGACCCCGCCGACCGGGGCAGCAGCTTCCAGAATAATCAGATTTACGGCTTGTGCGAAGATCACCGGAACCGGCTTTGGGTGGCTACGCTGGGTGGCTTGCATGAGATCGATAAACGGACAGGACGGGTAACGCCACACCTCATACAAACCGCCGATGCTCACCGCTGGAATTACCAGCATTCGGTTTGCGAAGACAGTCAGCACCAACTCTGGATCAGTACGCTGGGGGGCGTGGCCCGCTACGAGCCCCGGCAGCACCGCTTCAGGCTCTACCCGTTGCCCCGCCCCGAAGCTACTATCAAAACCGTTTTTGAAGACCCGCAACATCGGTTTTGGGTGGGCACTTACGAAGGGTTGTATTTACTGAATCCGGCAACGGGACATTATACGCTGGTACCCGTGTCGGTGCCGGCAGGAGCCGTTCAGCCTACGTTCATCGCATTTCAGATCGATGCCCGACAGACCCTCTGGATGGCTACCGCTACAACCGGCCACGGCCTGTTTCGGCTCGACCTGAACCGGCAACCGTTTCGACCCGAACCCTACAATCCGCAGGGAAAAATCAACCCGTTTACGTTCCTGAATTCCCTGCGTAGCGATCAGCAGGGGATTTTCTGGCTGGCTACCACCACCGGACTGCAACGTATTGACCCGGCCCGGCATCAGGTCTTTACCTACCAGCCCGACCCAAACGCGCCCAATGGCATCAGTAGCAACACGGCACAGACAGTTTACATCGACCGGGCCGGTACGCTGTGGGTAGGCACCGATAACGGTGTCGACCGGCAATCTGTCAGCCTGAAATCCTTTCAGACGTATCAGATTCAGCCAACCGTTGGCACGGCTAATCTGACCCAAAACAAAGTGATTGCGCTGGCACCTGATCAGGCAGGCCGGTGCTGGGTCAGTACCGGCTATGACGTATACCGGCCCGCGTCAGATGGTCAGCCGCGACGCGTATTACCAGTGGTGTTAGGCTCAACGAACCGGTTCCGAAACTACATCCGTGCGCTTCTTCCCGATAGTGCCAGTGGCATCTGGCTGGGAACTACTACGGGGCTGTATCGTTTCAACCCGGCATCGGGCCGATACACATTCTACCCATCTGACGTGCCGATAGAATACATTAGTCGGGCAACATCGGGCGAGTTGTGGGTAGGCGGCTACGTAGTGCCTACGTCGGGCATAGCGTCGTTCAATCCGCAAACGCACCGCTACTGCTACTACAAATACCAGCCCGGCAATGCCGCCGGGCTGCCCGATCAATTTATTCATGGCCTATTAGCCAGTCGTACTGGTAATGAGGTGTGGATACCATTTCGGAAGCAGGGTGTAGGGTGTCTGAATCGGCACACGGGCCGGTTCTGTCAGTATCGCGCCGGGCCACATACGGGACTGAGCAGCAATGACATACAAACTATCTATGAAGACGATGCCGGCATTATCTGGGTCGGTACGAATCAGGGTGGTCTCAACCGGTTCGATCCCCAACAGAAGCGGTTCAGGGCGATTACAACCCAGCAGGGTCTGCCCAGCAACAACATTACCGCCATCAGCAGCGACCGGGCCGGTAATTTGTGGATCAGCACCGACAACGGCCTGTGCCGGTTCGACCCCATCGCCAACGTGTTTCGCAATTACTATGCTACCGACGGCCTGCCCAGCAATAGCTTTATGCGTAATGCGGTGTATCGCCAGAACGACCGGCTGTATTTCGGTAGTCTGAACGGGGTGGTGCATTTTAACCCCGATAGCATTCGCGACGATAACCGGCCTTTTCCTGTTCACATTACCGCTCTATCGGTCATGAATCGGCCCCGCCCGCTGACTGATAGCCTGATTACGCTACAGCACGACGAAAATTTTCTGTCGTTCGGGTTTACAGCCCTGAACTACGCCCAGCCCGAACAGAATCGGTTCGCCTATCAACTCGTTGGCATCGATAAAAACTGGGTCGATAATGGTAACCGGCATTTCGCCAACTACACCAATCTATCGCCGGGCCGCTACACGTTCCGGGTAAAAGCCGCCAATGGCGATGGCTTCTGGAACGAAAAAGGAGCGTCGGTAGCGTTGTTGATACGCCCGCCCTGGTGGGCCACCTGGTGGGCGTATAGCCTGTACGCGCTGCTGGCAATGGGGGCTATTTGGGCCTCCGTTCGGGTGTACGCCAATCGGATTCGGCAGCAACAGGCGGTTGAGCTGAGCCGCCAGGAAGCCGGGCAACTCAAAACGGTTGATGAGTTAAAGACGCGGTTTTTCACGAACATGACGCACGAGTTCCGAACGCCGTTGTCGTTGATTTTGTCGCCGGTCGAGAAGTTGTTGCGTGATAATCAGATAGATTCAGTAACGCGGCAGTCGCTGGGTTTGGTGCAGCGTAATGCCGAACGGCTTCTACAGTTGGTGAACCAGTTATTGGACCTGTCGAAGCTCGAATCGAATCAAATGACGGGGTCGCTTGTGCGGGGCGAACCCGGCAGCTTTGTCAGTCGGTTGGTTGAATCGTTTTGTCAATTTGCTGAACAGAAGGGAGTTCGGCTTGACTGGGTGGTAAACATGCCCTCGCACGAATACCTGTTCGATGCCGACAAATGGGAGAAAATAGTCACGAATCTGCTGTCGAATGCCGTGAAATTTACTGACGCAGACGGTCAGATTACCGTAACGCTGCAAGCAGATACCGGGTCTGATACGGCTTTGGCTACTGCCGTAACCATTTCCGTGACGGATACCGGCATTGGCATCGCACCCGAAAACCTGCCGCATATTTTCGACCGATTTTACCAGGTCGACACGTCGCACACGCGGGCTTACGAAGGCACTGGCATTGGGTTGGCGTTGGTGAACGAATTGGTTCGCTGGCTGCGTGGAATTATCGAAGTACGGAGTCAGCCGGGCCGGGGCAGCACGTTTGCGGTAACGCTGCCTGTGCTGCCCGTGTCGGCAAATTACAACGCGCCCCGCCTGCAATTAACTGGCTCTGAGCCTATACCGATGAACTATTCCTCGGCAACCAATGAGTCGATACGTGTCGAGCCGATACAGGATGAGCAAATTCCGCTCGTCTTGCTGGTTGATGACAACGACGACCTCCGAACGTTTCTGGCTTCCGAACTGTCGGCCACGTACCGCGTTTTGCAGGCGGCTGATGGCGAACAGGGCTGGCATCTGACCCAAACCGAACTGCCCGACATTGTTGTTTCCGACGTAATGATGCCCCGGCTCGATGGCTACGAACTAACCCATCGAATTAAAAATAACCCCTATACCGACCACATTGCCGTAGTGATTCTGTCGGCCAGAACGGCTCATTCGAGTCGGCTGGAGGGCTTGCAGGAAGGAGCCGATGATTATCTGGCAAAGCCGTTTCACGTAGCTGAGCTACACCTGCGCCTGCGCAATCTGACCCAGCGGCAGCAGCGATTGCGCGATCAATATCGGCAACTGTTAGCCCAGTCCGATACGCCCAGTCCGCTCAATCGGGTCGAAGACCTGTTTTTGCAGCGGGTGTATCAATTGCTCGAAAGCCACCTCAGCAACCCAGCCCTAACGGTCGACTGGCTGGCCGACGAACTGGCGATGAGCCGTAAAACCCTGTATCGGAAAATTCATAGCCTGACCCAGCTTAACCCGCACGAACTCATTCGGCAATATCGCCTTCGCAAAGCCGCCGATTTACTGCGGGCAGGTCATACGGCTTCGCAAACGGCTTATCTGACCGGCTTCAAAACGCCCTCTTATTTTACAATGGTGTTTAAAGAGTTCTACCGGAAAACACCTACCGAGTTTGTCGCCGACAGCCCGCGCCGAGTCTGAGAAAAGTGCTACATAGCTCGATTCAGGCGTATTTCTTGTAAAATCCGGGACAATTTCTATCAACTGCGGGACAACATCGTAAACGGTGGAGTCGGTGCTGTGCCGACGCTGTATTTTAGTTTCGCCAAATTGGCAGTGCTCAGTTTCTACAACAAAACGTCACTCTTACCACTATGGAACGTAAGCTTCTATCTATCGCATCTGGCGTGAGACTCACGCTCATGGGGTTGCTTCTGCTGAACAGCCGGATCGCCCGCCCGCAATCTATTCCCGACCCGCAATGGGCCAGGGCCGGTGCAACCGTGGCCGTAACAACCGACGGCAATCTGGCAACAACCGAGTCGCTGACGATAGCGGCACAGGCATTTAATTATTCTGCCGACCGAATTATTAAATATGATTTGCAGGGTAATCGAATTCAGGGTATAGGTATATTTCAAGGCGGTTTTTTTATCGGTGGTCGGTTGCCGGGCATTTCTTATGAGTCTATCGGGAAAATCTTTGCTATGGCGGCCACGCAGGACGGGGGCTTGGCTATAGCCGGTAAAACGGGTATTCGGTCGGCAGGCGTGGTTATTAAGACCAACGCCAACGGTACTTTTCGCCGTTGGGAAGACAGCGACCTGTTTGCCGCCGACCAGATCGATGATATGGTTGGTACGCCCGATGGCGGCTTCGTTCTGCTCCGAACGGTGCTAAACTACGACGGGCCAACCAGCGCAACGATTCGCAAATATGATGCGTCGGGTAATTTCCTCTGGACGAAACAGATTGCCTATCCAACACCCAACCCGGCTTCGCCCGACCGCAGCCTTAGCAAAGGAGAAGCCATTATCAATACTGCCGATGGTGGATTTCTGATTGTTGGGTACTACAACACAACCGGCACCATTGTCGATTTAAACAACCTGGGTTCGTTGGCCGCTACGGGCTGGGTTGCCAAAGTAGACGGACAGGGCAACGCAACCTGGCAGAAACTGCTGAATGGTCTGCCATTGATGTCGGGATTTAACGGTTTCGTGCCGGGTACAATCGTCCAACTGACAGCCGCAACTGATGTAATACCGGCTGCTGATGGCATCGGATACGCCATAGCTGGTGCCGGACTTGCTCCGCATTCGGTAGGTGTTCCGCCCGTTGTCTCGGCAATAGTCGAACTCAATGCCGACGGGTCGTTTAAGCGGGCAAAATCGTTTGGAGATGCTCCGTTTTCCGATTCGTTTATTACGCCTTATACGGCTAATGGTGCTTCCCATTATGCCGTTGGCAATACCAACCGGCAGTCGGGTTCAACGCCCCAGGTTTCGCTGATTAGTACAGCCGACGTCCCGAGTAACAGTGCTGACCTGTTCAAAATACTGGCGCAGCGCACGTTCGATGGGGGCGGTTTTTTACAGGGGATTACTACAGCAAGCGATGGCAGTCTGGCATTCGTTAGTTCGGCCAATCAGTTGACTAAATTGAATGCCCCTACAACTGCTAACTGTGATTTTTCCCAACCACGCCGAGTGGGTGTGTGGAACGGCCTGGAGGTACAAATTCGGCAGTATGGCGACAAACGGGTGCTGGTTACGGCGGTGGTTGGTTCGGCGTCGGACAAGCACTACCCACGGGGCGACAACTTCTGGGACGCTTTTACCAAAGACAGCGGAGCAGATGCCCTGCGGGGATGCCTGAACGGAGGCAACACCAATTACGGTGGCTTAGACGCACCAGCCAATCTGAACGCACCGTCGGGTTATCAATCGGGCCGGGAGACTGACGGTGCGTTTTTCTTTGCGCGAAGCAGTGGTGGTCTATGCGATTTTTCGCAACCGCGTCGGGTAGGTAGCTGGAACGGCCTGGAGGTACAAATTCGGCAGTATGGCGATAAACGGGTACTGGTTACGGCGGTGGTTGGTTCGGCGTCGGATAAGCACTACCCACGGGGCGACAATTTCTGGGACGCTTTTACCAAAGATAGCGGAGCAGATGCCCTGCGGGGATGCCTGAACGGGGGGAACACCAATTACGGCGGGTTGAGCGCACCGGCTAATTTACAAACGCCATCGGGCTATCGGTCGGGACAAGAGGCCGATGGCGCATTCTTTTTCGAGCAAAACGGTAGTCAGCCCCCCACGGGCGGGCCGCTTACGCTACTGGCACCGACTTATGACTGCGCGACGGGAGCTTTCCGGTTTAACATCAGCGGAGGCAATGGCAGTACGATTGAGTACCAGTCGCCCGGTATTACCGACTGGACTACCAACCCTAATCAGTTTGTTGATAAAGACAGCCGAACGGCCAACGACGTACCTCCCTTTACGCTGTTGGCCCGCCAGAGCGGACAGGTTGTTACCTACGTCTGGAATCTGAGAGCAGCCTGTGGCCGGGCACGCGCCGGAGCCAACGAACCGGGTACGCGCTTACAGGTGAACGTGCTTGGCAACCCAGTCGAAGGAAGATCGGCAGAGATTGACATCAACGGAGTAGCCGACCAGAACGTACAGGTCGATTTGATTGACATACAGGGCCGCATCATTCATCAGCAGCGCATCGGGCAGGCCGCAGCGACTGAGCGGGTTAACATACCTCTTGGTAACAGCCGTGGTTTGCTGTTTTTAAACGTTAGCACGGCCACCCAACGCCAGCGTTTGACGTTGGTAAAACCATAAATCAATCAAAAAAGGGAAGCCTGCAAGGGCTTCCCTAAATCCTGTTTAATCTCGTGAATCGTGCCAGGCCAGCGTTCTGGTTCAGAAATAGTTTTTCCCCTGCAAATAATTCTGTACGTAATCGGTAATGCCTTCTTCGAGCGTATGAAACGGGCGGTCGTAACCGATTGACCGGAGTTTTGCCATATTCGCCTGCGTAAAGTATTGGTACTTATCGCGGATGTCGGCGGGCGTGTCGATGTAAGAAATAGTGGGTTCGAGACCGAGGGCGCGGAACGTATTTTCGGCCAGGTCGCGGAAGGTGCGGGCTTTGCCACTGCCGAGATTATAAATACCGGAGTTGCGCCGGTGATGCATCAGAAACGAGCAGACTTCTACGACATCTTTCACATAGACAAAATCGCGCATTTGTTCGCCATCTGCATAGTCGGGATTGTGCGACCGGAATAATTTCATTTCGCCTGACTGGCAAATTTGCCGGTGTGCATGGAAGATTACCGATGCCATTCGCCCCTTGTGGTACTCGTTGGGGCCATACACGTTAAAGAATTTCAATCCAGCCCAGAAAAACGGTTTACGTTCCTGTTCTAAGGCCCAACTATCAAATTCATTTTTAGAATCGCCGTAGGGGTTGAGCGGTTTAAGCTGCGGAATCAGCGACTCGTTATCGTCGTAGCCGAGTTCGCCTAAGCCATACGTAGCTGCTGAGGAAGCATACACTAACGGAATCTGGTAATCGATACAGCGTTCCCAAATCTGTTTGGAGTAGTCGACATTTAACTGGTCGAAAATTTCGCGGTCGAACTCGGTCGTATCGGTACGGGCACCAATGTGAAAAATGAATTCAACTTCCTGGTAATTGGCATCGAGCCAGCGAAAAAAATCAGTTCGATCTACTCGTTCCTGAATGCGTTTATGAGCCAGATTGGCTTCTTTTTCGGGGTGCGAAAAATCATCGACAGCGATGATGAAATTGAAATTTTCCTGATTAAGTTTACTAATCAAACAGCTTCCAATAAAGCCGGCGGCCCCCGTAACGATAATCATAAAATGGTGGTCGTAAACGTGTTTGTAGATAAAGAGAGATTGATATCCGGTATAAAGGCGCAAAAGGGTGCGTAAAGGTACGTTTTTTCCAAGAAAGAATAGAATAGCGTTTATAGGGATTAAATTGTATTATTTTTAGATACGGTACGTAAACTGGCACATGTACTGGTCATAAAACAACGCAATCGTTTTTTTGCCCTTGTAGAGTGTGTACTTTTGCAGTTTCATTGTTCATCGGCGTTTCTGGCAACCGCCCTATCTAAACCAGACAAATGGTATACATTAATCGAATCGAACATTTCAATGCGGCTCACCGGCTCTATAACCCAGCCTGGTCGGACGAGCGCAACCGCGAGGTCTTCGGCCCCTGCGCCAATATGAACTGGCACGGCCATAATTTTGAATTAATAGTCACGGTTAAAGGCCAGCCCAATCCTGATACGGGCTTCGTGATTGACCTTAAGGTGCTGGGCGACATTATCAGGCGCGAAGTAATCGAAAAAGTCGATCACAAAAACCTGAACCTCGACGTCGATTTCATGCAGGGGAAAATGGCGAGCTGCGAAATCTTTGTAATGGAAATCTGGAAAATTCTCGACCGCGCCCTGGCTGAAGTATCAGAAGCACATGGCCCGACGGTCGGGCTGCATCAACTGCGTCTGTACGAAACGCCCAAAAATTTCGTAGATTATTTCGGAGAGTAAACAAAAATGGCAGCCGCCAAAAGCTGCTGCCATTCTGAAAACCCACTCTATGAGAAATAAATGAGCGTTTACCGGCCACCCAGCGGAAATACGTAGCCAAGTGTAGCCTGAACGGGGATGACCCGGCTGTCGGTGCTAAAGCCACCATCACTATTACCCAGCGGATACAGACCCCGCACCTCAACGGTGAGGTGGCCCGGCCCCGTTTTTAAGGCAGTTCCAACACCAAGCGCAGCACCGAAGCTGAATCGGCCTTCCCGCCCATCGAGCGATTGATTTTTACCGTCGACACTTGTATTGAGCAGATAGCTGGCGTAGGGACCCACGTTCACAAAAAAGCGGGTACTGTTTGCCGTACCCGACGCTATTTTGAGCAGAAGCGGAATTTCAACTACGTCGGCGGCATTTTTGGTCGTGATAACCTGTCCGGTGAAGATGTCGGGAATTTTTACCGTAGCAGCATAGCGGGTATAGTTAATTTCGGGCTGGAACGAAAACGTACCGGCTCCAAAATTCAGTACCAGTCCACCTACGAAGCCCACGCCCGGCTCAATGCCTGTAACGGTTTCGGTGAAAATTTGATAGGTGACACCCCCCCGAACGCCAATCCGAACACCCGACGCGCTGCCATCCGACGAGCGGGGTGCTGCCTGTGGTTGCCGACTTGCCATGTCTTCGACAGGCTGTGGTTTAGGCGGCTCAGCAGGCCGACTCGGCTGGCGCGTGGGTTGCTGAACAGGCGTGGCAGGAGCCGCCGGTTTTTTTGTGATGCCGTGGTATTGGTCGTATAATTCCTGCTGACGATTGGTTGAGGTTGGCTGGGTTGTTGATGAAGGCGGTGTAACGGGGCGGGTTTGGGCAAGTGAAAAACTGGTTGTTAAAGAGATTAGTGTCGCGAGAAAATAGGGTGTTTTCATCGGAAGGTCTGTAAAAAAACGTTTTTGTAATAATTAGTCGGTAAGGTACAAAATCCCGTAACATCAATGAGGGAGCGGTAAAGTCAGTTGAGTATACGGCTCATTTATTTTGCCAGAGCGGTCTTCACGGCACCATACGCGTTCAACAGCCCGCCCGAACGGCTCAGGCTTTTAAACGGTATCTTTTCGTCGGACCGACCAGGTTTGCGTACCAGTACGTCGGGTTTATAACTGCTTTTTAGCAGAATTTCTTTTACCTGAATGGCTGTTAAATTCGGAAAATACGACCGTAACAAAGCGGCTACGCCGGCTACGCAGGGCGCGGCCATGCTGGTTCCCGAAAAAATAGCGTAGCCGTTGTTCGGCGTGGTCGACACAATTCCCGAACCTGGGGCAAACAAATCGACCGTCTGCGGCCCGTAATTCGAAGAGCGACTGGCTAAATTTTCGCCAACGCGCCCGCTGCTATTGCCCACTACGAGCACATTTTGCGCTACTTGCCCGTTTTCATAGCGGGCCGACGGGTAGGAGGGCAGCGAGTCGTAGTTTTCGCCGTTGTTGCCAGCCGCGTGAACAATCAGCACGTCGCGCTCTTCGGCAAAGCGAATGGCTGCGTCGATTTGTTCTTTAAACGGCGACAACCGCTTGCCAAAGCTCATATTTATCACTTTTGCGCCATTTTCAACCGCATAGCGAATGCCGTTGGCAACGTCTTTATCGCGTTCGTCGCCGTTGGCGGGCACAACCGACACAGGCATAATACGCACATTGTCGGCCACGCCATCGATGCCACGACCGTTGCCGCGTTTGGCTCCGATAATGCCCGCTACATGACTGCCATGAACAGCCAATTGCTCCGACGTGCCGATGCGCATAGTTGGGCTACCGTAGTAGCGTTCGGTGGGGTCGGCTGGGTCATCGCCCACGGCCCGGCGGGCGTTGTAGCTGGGGTTGTAGGCAATAACCGTATCGATGCGTTGCCGTTGCAGAAACAGGGTTTTAGCCCGCTGATAGGTGTCGTATTGCCGCTTCTCGGCTGGGCTTAGTGCAGCCGGGTTGGCTTTGTCGAATTTATTGCGAAACAGCAGGTAGGTCTGCGTAATTTCGGGCTGGTCGTATTCGTAGGTGGTTCCGTCTTTCGCGCCCATAAAATTCCAGCCGTTATAATCGTCGGCGTAGCCATTTCTATCGTCGTCGATGTTGTTATCGGGTGTCTCATTGGGGTTTGCCCAGATCACGTCTTTCAGGTCTTCGTGGGCAATGTCTACGCCTGAATCGAGTACGGCTACCGTTACTGGCACCGAAGGCAGCCCTTTCAATAGTTCATAAGCCCGGTAGAGACTAATGCCTGCAATGGAATCGGTTTCGGGGTCTAAGTGAGGCCAGTTGAGCGGGAGCTGGCGGGCAGGTCGGGCGCGGGCAAACGGTGTTTTACTGGCGAGAAGGTCTGTTCGCTCAAGGCAATCGTCGTTGATGGGCTGGAGCGAAAACTGTTCAGCACTGTTCAGATAAGCCAGCCGGTAACGGCCCATTACGCCCGTACCGCAGGGGCTGCTGCCAACGAGCTTACGCACATAAAGCGTATCGCTTTGCTGGCGGTATTCCATTGCTTCCACCAGCGCGTTGCCGGCCTGAGTTGTAATCAACAGCGTGTCGCGACCAAAGGTAATAAACACCGGCACGTCGCTCGGCGAAAGAACGGTGCCCCGCCAGCGAGAGTTGCGGATGGGCAGTTGCGCTTCAGTCAGTAGGGGCAGCAGGAGACAGGCAGCGACGATGAGTCGTAAAAAGGAGCGTGGATTCATGCAGTTTCTGATTACTTTCGTTTTATCACATCCTAAACGTCGTGGATAACCAATTTGCTTTCCTGTTCTGTCTTTTTATTGTCGGGTTTGTGTACGCGTCGGTAGGCCACGGCGGAGCCAGTGGTTATTTAGCCATGATGGCTTTGTTTGGCGTAGCTCCAGTGCTGATGAAACCATCGGCTCTGTTGCTCAACCTGTTCGTATCGACGGTATCGTTCGCGCAGTTTTACCGGGCGGGGCATTTTCGGTGGGCTACCTTCTGGCCGTTTGCTGTGTTGAGCGTGCCGCTGGCATTTGTCGGTGCCAGAATTCCGCTGAGCGACACGGTTTATCGGCAACTACTGGCTGTGTGTCTGCTGCTGGTGGTGGTACGGCTGCTCTGGACAGTGCGCGGCAACGAAGAAAGCGTTCGGCCCGTTCCTGTTGGCGTGGGCTTGTTAACGGGTGGCGTCATTGGTATCCTGTCGGGTATGATTGGCATTGGCGGGGGTATCATTCTCAGCCCAATCATGCTGATATTCCGGTGGGCACGGCTGAAAGAAGTAGCGGCTACGTCGGCCCTGTTTATTTTCGTAAACTCGCTGTCGGGTTTGTTTGGGCTACTCAGCAAAGGCTACTCGCCCGACCCAGCCTTGTACGGCTGGATTGGCGCGGCTTTCGCGGGCGGGCTGCTGGGCGGGTATTTCGGTAGCCACCGGTTCAATGTGCCCACGCTGCGGTATTTGCTGGCATTGGGCGTGAGCGTAGCCTGCATAAAGTTGATTTTTACATAAACAAACCACTAACCTCAACCCGTAAACCCGTTAGCACAAAGGACTCTACAGCACCGGTTTCAGCGGCAAACGACATGAGTTCGTAGCCTGTTTCCTGCCGCTGATACACCTCAATGCTGCGATTGTTGATATCGACAATCCAGTATTCGGCCACATTCATACGTTCATATAGCCGAAATTTTTTGCCCCGGTCGGTTTTTATCGAACTGGGCGAGATGATTTCCACGAGCAGGTCAGGTACGCCGAAAACACCATCTTCCCGGATAATTTCCTGTCTGGCCGACGAGACGAAAATTAAATCAGGCTGAACATCATCAAAATCATTCAGCACAACGCCGAAGGGCGCGAACAGGACGCGCCCAAGCTGGTTTGCTTTGACATGATTGCCAATGAGCATAGTTAATTCAAAAAGGGCACTCTGATGGGACGCAGTTGGATAGTTACGGGGCACGATTTCTCCGTCGATAAGTTCAAAAATAAACTCGCTGAGTTCCTGCTCCTCAAACTCCATCTCTCTGAACTCCTGGTACGTAATCGGCTTCGTGAGCGTTTGCATACGCGTCGGCGGCTTAGTTGGCATAAAAGTAAGTATTTATACGAACATTTCCTTGTGGAAAACAACGCCTGTACCGCGCAGGGTCACTTTGCCCGTGGCCGGGTCTATGACCGAGCAGGTAATCTCGGCGGTATGCCGGTGGGTGTCGATGCTACGGCACTCGAACCGGGCTTCGTAGTCGGTATCGGGGTACATGGGCCGCACAAACTCCAGCATCTGCGACAGATGTACACCGCCCGACCCGCCGAAATCTCGACCAAAAACCCGCGCAAACACGCTCGCGCTCAACATGCCGTGCATGATTGGCTTTTTGAAGGGTGTTGTGGCTGCAAACTCCGGGTCGAGGTGCAGCGGATTATCGTCGCCGGTCAGTTCGGCAAACGTCCGAACGTCGTCCTGCGAAAAACGATAGGAATAGCTGTGTGTATCGCCAACTTTCATGGTTGAAGGGTTGAATGATTGAGTGGTTGAATGATTGAGTGATTGAGTGATTGAATGGTAGAGTGATTGAATGATTGAATGATTGAATGATTGAATGTAATCCTTGCACTCCATTCAATCATTCAATCATTCAATCATTCAATCACTCAATCACTCTACCAAACCACTAACGCTGAAGCCCAGGTAAAGCCGCTGCCAAACGCCGACAGGCAGATTACTTGTCCGCTATGAAGCCGACCCGATTTCCAGAGTTCGCTGAGGGCGATGGGGACCGAAGCCGCCGTGGTGTTGCCGTACTGCTGAATATTGATCCAAAGCTTTTCGGTGGGCAGGTTCATTGTTCGTTGTACGTACTCCAATATACGCAGATTAGCCTGATGCATCACGAAAAAATCAACGTCATCAAGTGTAAGCCCGTTGGCCTGCACGGCTTCGTTGATAACCGCCGGAAATTTCTCGAAGGCTTTCTTAATGACCATCATGCCCTTAAAAACGCCCGTATGCAGGTATTTCGGCTCGAATGGCCCCATATTGGGCTTCACAAAACTGCCGTTCAGGTACTGCGGTTTGTATTTGTTAAAGTGATAATTGCCGTGGCTACCGGGGTTGATAATGCTCAGTTCCTCGGCATACGTGCCGTCGGCGTGGAGGTGTGTCGACAGGATGCCCGGTTCGGTGGTCGGTTGTAGCACTACGGCCCCGGCTCCGTCGGCAAACAGCACGGCCACGTCGCGTCCCTGCACGCTGTAGTCTAAATTAAACGACTGCCGCTCGGCTCCAACCACCAGAATGTTGCGATACGTGCCGGTTTTGATAAACTTATCGGCCACCGACAGCGCGTAGAGAAAGCCCGTACATTGATTCCGAATGTCGAGCGCACCTACTTCGCCCCGCGTAATGCCCAGTTCACGTTGCAGCAACACGCCACAGCCCGGAATCAGGTAATCGGCACTCATGGTGGCAAAAATGATAAAATCAACATCGTTGGGGGCAATACCGGCCCGTTCGATGGCGATGCGGGCCGCAGCCGCGCCGAGGGTAGTGGCGGTTTCCTGACCCGGTTTGGCGAATCGCCGTTCGCGGATACCCGTTCGGGTTTCAATCCAGTTGCTGTCGACGTCCATACCGGGAGGCAGTTCGTCGTTTGTTACAATCCGTTCGGGCAGGTAATGGCCTACACCGGCTATTCGGGTGTTCATCATCAATAACACAACTCGTTTTCGGGGCGTTTGTCCTGAAAAACCTACAAAAACAAAAAGCCCCCCGATTGCTCTGTTCGACGTAATCAGCGACTATGCTCAACAACTTCAACAAGAATTACGTTTAATAACTTTTACCACTTAGTTGTCTTTAATGCACTCAAATACAGAGCGTCTACGCCTGCCCTCATTATCATCAGTCATATCGATTGTAAGCCTGTTTTTGACTAAAATCCCCAGCTTTTTGCGTCCTAAAAAGAACAGATAGTTATCTAAAGAATCTTTTACGTGGACATCCCCTAAAGTATAATATAATTGAACGGTTGAGTTTTTGAATTGCCTGACTTGAATATCTACCATACCTTCTTTGAGGGGGCTTATTGAAACCGTTGCCGATAAGGTATCTGTGAACATGAACACGGGTAATTCGACATCGTTAACTGCCTTTCCATCGGTGTAGGCAGTCATACGACTTACCCGATAAACACCATATAGGCCATTCTTACTGAGGTTATACTGCTGAAAAGCCCAGAAAGGTGTTGAGGCTAAAAAAACAAGTAGTAATTGACTAACTGCCTTATACTTATTCATATCCATCAAAGATAATATAACTTGAGCAAGGCTTATTTTATGATAAGATTCGAATAGCTATAAAAAATTAAAGGGGCCTGTAATCAACTGATACAGGCCCTTTAATGTTACTGCCGGAACGTCCAGCCAATCCGTTTAAAGTTCTGGCTTGGTCTCCAGTCGGTGCCTGTGCTGTCGATAACCAGGACCAGATTGGCCGTTGGGGCCGTGGTGCTGGTAGTGCGGCTAACCGTTACCGTTACCAACGCCGTGCTCGACTGCGGAGCGAAGACAGCCGTACCGCCGTTGCTGATCGAGTAGCTCGTGGCGGGGGCGGTTGTTGCGGCTGGGTCGGGCAGCACCCGAACGCTCAGCTCCGAACCCCGCTGCCGACCTACCAGATTGAGCCGGGTCGTTAAGGTAGTGGCGGCTGTCAGGTTGTTTGGCACGGCAATGAGTGGGTAGTTCCGGCCCACGGCGGGGTTGGTTGTAACCGTCTGATCAAATTCGATCAGCGTCTGCTCATCGAATACTTTATCCAGACTATTGTCGCAGGCTGCGAAGCCGAACGAGGCTACCGCGATGCCTATGATATATGCAATTTTACGCATGATGATATCGAAAGAAAAATGAATTAATAGCCCGCGTTCTGCCGAATGTTGCGGTTGGTTTGCAATTCGTTGACGGGGATATTAGCCAGAATCCGAATGTCGGTGTAAGGCACTGTGGTGACGCCAGCTCCTGTCTTCACAATATCCTGACCCCGGCGTTTCAGGTCGAACCAGCGGTGGCCTTCAAAGGCAAACTCGATCCGGCGTTGCTTCAGAATCTCGGTCAGCAGCGGAGCACCCGTCAGGACGGTGCGGGCGGTCAGGCCCGAACGCGTCCGAATGGCGTTTACATCGGTCAGTGCGGCTGCGTCGTTGCCCAGCATGGCATTGGCTTCGGCCCGGTTCAGGTACAACTCCGACACCCGAATCAGCGGAATGTTATCGAGGTTAACCGTGCCGTTTTTACCGAGGAATTTCGTGCATTCGATTTCTGCCGTACCACGTCCTGTCGTACCTAATTCATACAACTGTCGGCGAATATCGGGTACGGGGGCCGTTGCGCTTGCCCGCTCTGATTCCAGGTCGGCCAGCAATGAAGCCGTCGGTACGAGGTCGCCGAAGCCGCCGGTGCGGGCGCGGTTCCCCAGTTCAACCAGCGTAGTGTAGGTCGTTTGCAGCGACTCGTTCACGCCCGTGTTTTCAGGAATCGTGTAAACCAGTTCAAAAATTGACTCCGGGTGCCGGGCCGACCGCCAGCCGCCAATGTAACTCGACTGATCGAGGAACCGGCCAACGTTAGTTGCCAGCGCGTCGGTAGCGGCTTTTACGGCGGTGGCATAATCTTTCCGGTACAGGGCCACGCGCGACAGCAGAGCCAGCGCAGAAGCCTGCGTAGCATAAGCGGGAGCTTGTGTGTTGGTCAGCTTCGTGCTGGCTTCGTTCAGGTCTTTGTAAATCTGCGTGTACACCTCCTCGATGGAAGCGCGGGCAGGCAGCGTTACCTGACTCTGGTCGAGTACGCCCGTCAGTAGCAGCGGCACACCGCCCCGGTTCTGAGCGGCTACTTCAACGCCCGGTTCGTAGGCATAAGCACGCATCAGATCGAAATATAACAGTGCCCGCAGAAACTGCGCCTGACCTTCAATACCATTCCGGCGCGTAACTGTAGTCTGGTCGGTGCCGGTAAATACACGGGGTATGTTCTCCAGCACTAAGTTAGCCTGGTTGATAGCGAAATAAGCTGTCGTCCAGTTGGCAAAGTGGCTCTGTAAATTATTGCGGTACTCCGCGTTCAACCGGCCCGATTTGTTGGTAGCCCGGCCATTGTCGGCCAGTGCTTCCGGTATGGCAATCAGGTCGCGGCCATACACCCGGAGCGACTGAAGACGGTCGTAAACGCCGTTCAGGGCACCATCCAGACCATCGGGGGTAGAGAGTGCGGTTTGGGCATCAACCTGTAATTGAGGCTTTACCTCCAGCAACGAGCTGCACGACCCAAGCGTCAGGGCAACAGTAGCTACGGCAACCGCCGAAAAACGTTTTATGTATGCATTCATAAGTAGCAAGTCTTAAAGAATTAAAGTCCGATGTTAACCCCGAACGTGAAGGTTTTGGCGTTCGGAATAAGCCCGCTGTTGCCCGAACCGAAGTTGAGCCACTCCGGGTCGTAGCCCGTCCAGCGCGTCCAGGTCAGCATGTTCAGTGCCTGACCATACACGCGTACCTGCCGCAGCTTAATCCGTTGCAACATGCTCGATGGCAGGTCATACGACAGCGTAATCTGCTTCAGGCGCAGGTACGAAGCATCTTCCAGCGTCCGCGAACCGGCAAAAGCACTGGCACCACGCAGTTCGGCATTGCCGTTGATGGGACGGGGTACATCGGTAATGTCGCCCGGTCTTACCCAGCGACGGTTGTAGACGTCGAGTAACGTGTTGAAATTCCGGCCACCCAGTTCAGACAGGAACGCCGTTTGCCCGTTAAACGACCGCCGACCGTATTCGTACTGGAAGAACACGTCGAGCGAAATGCCTTTGTACGAGAAGGTGTTCGTAAAACCGCCGAAGAACGAAGGCTGCTCGGAACCCAGGTAGCGCAGATCGCGCGGGTTGAGCGGGTTATAGGTGATATTACCCGCGAAATCATACCACATCGGGCGGCCCGTTGCGGGGTTTACACCAGCATACTCAAACGTGTACTGGGGCAACAGCGGCTTACCCAGAATAGCCTGACGACCAACGCCGTAGAAATCGGTGTAGTTAACTAAGCGGGTGCTGTCGGGGTTTGCCAGCGGGGTAATGTTGTCCAACAACTTCGTCACCTTGTTCCGAATAAAGGTGATGTTGAAATTGGTATTCCACTTAAAGCCATCCCGCTCGAAATTGATAGTGTTCAATTCAATCTCAAGTCCCCGGTTCTGAACAGCACCGGCGTTTTGCTGAATGCTGCCATAACCGCTCGTGAAGGGCAGGTTAACGGCCAGCAGCAGGTCGCGGCTATCGCGCTGGAACACGTCGATGGCGCCGTTGATGCGGCCCTGAAACAGACTATAATCCAATCCTAAGTTGACCGTTGCACTGGTTTCCCAACGCAGGTTGGGGTTTGCCAACTGAATGGGAGCCATACCCGCCACGTTGTTGTAGTTGAAGCCAGCCCCGAACAGACCCAGCGACAGGAAGTTGTTCTGCGCGAACAGCGAACCCAACTGGTCGTTACCCGTGATACCGTAGCTGGCCCGCAGTTTCAGGTCTTTCAGTACCGAATTACCTTTCAGGAACTCTTCTTCCGTAACCATCCACGATGCCGACGCCGAGGGGAAGAAACCAAAGCGGTTGTTTTCACCGAAACGCGACGAACCATCATAGCGGCCAATGAGGCTGACGTCGTATTTTTTCTTGTAGCTGTATTTCAGATTACCAAACAGCGACGCCCGACGGAAGGCTGTCCAGGCACCGAAGATGTTGATCGGGTTGGCGGCTGCGCTGGCGTATTTGAAGTCGGGTGTTGGGAAGTTTTCGGCTACCGACAGGTTGTTGGTATTCACTTCACTCCGGTATTCAGCACCCAATAAAACACCGAAATCGTTCGAGCCAACCGACTTGTTGTAGTTCGCCGTGATGTTGGTCAGGAAGTTGGTATTCTGATTCAACTGATCCTGAATCCGGCCCCGAACGGCCACTACGTCGGCAGTACGCAGATCCTGCCAGTTGCGGCCTTTGATGGTCCGGTAATCGATGCTTACGAAAGGCCGGATAATGAGGTCTTTCGTGACTTTGTAGGTGGCTCCGAGACCACCAATAGCCTGATTCACCGTAGCCCGCGTATCATTCAGATCCGCTACCTGAACAATGTTCTGGTTCAATATACCGGCAATACCGCCCTGAGCTGGTGTGCCAAAATACGACCCGTCGGGGTTGTAGATGGGGTTCGATGGCAGCACCAACGGCGAGGAGAACGCAGCCGCGCCGAGGAACGATCCACCCAGCGGAGAACCAAACTGACCCTGCGAAGTAATGGTGCTGAGCGTCAGCTTCTGCTCGATGGTCAGCTTATCGTTTACCGTATGCGTCACGGTGCTGTTGATAACACCCCGCGTAAAGTCAACCCTACGCAGATTGGCCTGCTGGTAGTTGTAGTTGCCCGACAGGTAGAACTTGGTTTTCTCGCTACCGCCGTTCATCGACAGTTCGCCGTTGTGCGACACCCCCGTGCGGAACGACTCGCGCTGCCAGTCGTAGGTGGGCAGGGCGGCAATGGCTTCGGGTGTAAGGTCGGTTGGTTGCCGAATTGTACCCAGCACGTTCCGTAGAGCAGCGTCGGGGGCCGTACCTGAGTTTACCAGGGCTTCTGTACGTGTGCTGATCCATTGCTGTGTGTTCAGTACGTCTAAGTACTGCAATGGCTGCACAATGCCTGTGTAGTAGTTGGCGTTGATCTGCGTCTTACCGGCCTTACCGCGTTTGGTTGTTACCAGTACTACGCCATTGGCTGCCTGCGAACCGTAGATCGAAGCGGCAGCCGCATCTTTCAGCACCTCAATGCTTTCAATATCGTTGGGGTTCAAAAACGCCAGCGGGTTGTTACTCGTAAATGACGAGTTGCTGTTGCTGTTCAACTGCACGCCATCGACTACATAGAGCGGGTCGCTACCTGCCGAAATCGAGCCTAAGCCCCGAATCCGAATCTGTACGGCTCCACCCGGCACACCATTGGCCGATGTTACCTGCACCCCGGCAGCGCGGCCCTGCAACGCCCGGTCGAAGGTTTGCACGGCCATGTTTTCAAACTGCTTGCCGCTCACTTTCGAACTGGACCCCGTAAACTCACGCTTGTTGACCGAACCGCCGTAACCCGTCACAACCACTTCGCCCAACTCCTGCGAATTGTTTTCCAGTCGAACGTTGATACTGGTGCGGTTGCCAACGGCCACTTCCTGCGACAAAAAACCAATGAAACTAAATACCAGCCGGGCATTGGCCGGTGCCGTCAGGCGGTAACGTCCGTCGGCATCCGTAGTAGTACCACGCGTCGTTCCTTTAACCTGTACACTTACGCCCGGTAGAGCCGAGCCGTCATCTGATGAAGTGACGCGGCCACTTACGGCTACGTCCTGCGCCACGGCGGGCAAGCAGAAAAGCAGCATAAGCAACCAGCTTCCAAATAAAATTTTGCTCATTTGTGAGAAGAATTTAATTAAAAAAGGTAATACCGTTAAATAGGGTGCAAAGTTAATATGTACGATTATTGATAGTGCGGTATTGCCTAAAGATTTTTTTTTACTATACAAAGATTTTATAAAGGTAGAGTGACAAAATAGACTAACAAAAAGGGTAGTTACTGAAAGTTTTGCTATTTGCCATAACTACCGTAAAAACAATAAGTTTGCGTAGTATAAAAGCTGCACTTTGCATAAAAAATGTACTTTTGTCAGTATAAATGTATGTACAGCGAAAATTGGACAATTTAATGAATGCCTACAGACTGCTTACCGCGAAAATTTTTTGCTTGAGTATTACTACTCATGCCTTATTCGCGCAGACAACCGCCCTCGGTACACGCATCGACCGGGCTGCCGAAGGTCTCGAAAAGAAGGTTATTGCCTGGCGTCGCGACTTTCATCAGCATCCTGAGCTGGGCAATCGCGAATTTCAGACAGCCGCTAAAATTGCCGCCCATCTGCAATCGCTGGGTATGGACGTGAAAACGGGCGTCGGGAAAACAGGCGTGGTGGGTTTGTTGAAAGGTGGCAAGCCAGGCCCCGTAGTAGCTCTCCGCGCTGATATGGATGGCCTGCCCGTGACCGAACGCGTCAGTGTGCCGTTCAAATCGGAAGTGAGGACCGAATACAACGGGCAGCAAACGGGCGTGATGCATGCCTGCGGACACGATTCGCACGTTGCCATACTAATGGGGGTGGCCGAAGTGTTGTCGTCGGTCAAAGCAGACTTGAAAGGAACGGTTAAATTTATTTTCCAGCCTGCTGAGGAAGGTGCGCCCGAAGGCGAAGAGGGCGGAGCTTACCTGATGGTGAAAGAGGGCGTACTCGAAAACCCGAAAGTCGATGCCATATTCGGGCTGCACATCAACTCCCAAACTGAAGTTGGTACGATCAAATACCGCCCCGGTGCCACCATGGCGGCTGTTGATTCGTATGCCATTAAAATCAGAGGCAAGCAAACCCACGGTGCGTCGCCCTGGTCGGGCGTTGACCCGATTGTGACGGCTTCGCAGGTGGTGATGGGGCTGCAAACCATTGTGAGTCGCAACCTGCCGCTGACCGAAAACGCGGCTGTTGTGACGGTGGGGGCCATTCACGGCGGCATCCGGCAAAACATTATTCCCGAAGAGGTAAATATGATCGGCACGATTCGCTCGTTAGACGCCGACATGCAGAAAACCATCCATCGCCGGATTAACGAGGTCGCTACCAACATTGCCGAGAGCGCGGGGGCAAAGGCCGACGTGAAAATCGACATCATGTATCCCATTACGTACAACGACCCGAAACTGACCGATCAGATGCTGCCGACGCTCGAAGCCGTGGCCGGGAAAAGCAACGTAAGAATTACGCCCGCGCAGACTGGTGCCGAAGATTTTTCATTTTATCAGCAGAAAGTGCCGGGCTTCTTTTTCTTCCTCGGCGGCATGACAAAGGGCAAAAAAGTAGAGGAGGCCGCTCCGCACCACACGCCCGATTTTCAGATTGACGAAGGCGGTTTCGTGCTGGGCATGAAAGCGTTGTGCCACCTCACCATCGACTACATGGAACAGGCTGGCAAAGGCGGGGCCGTTAGCGGTAAGTGAGGTTTTTAAACGCAGAGGGCGCGGAGGTAAGCGCAGAGGAAAGAGAAAAACTCTTTTGACTCTGCGCTTACCTCCGCGCCCTCTGCGTTTAAAAGCTATTTCACTGGCTCAGCCGTGCCATTGTCGGGTAAAAGGCCCTTGCGCCGGAGCAGGGCATCCATGAAACGCAGATCGTTTTCGCTGGTAAAGATGCTGAACGGCAGATACAGAAATTGTGCCTTTGCCAGCCCTTTCGTTACGGTGCGGGCAATCCAGTTGGCTTTTACGCCTTTCATGGCTTCGGCATTGTCTAAATAGAGCAGATACGCCTGTTTATCTTTCTCGACGCCGGCAATTTGATTCCAGCGTAGAATACCACCTTCCTTGGCGTTGATACGCATCAGAATCTGACGACTGTCGATCTCATAAACGTATTTCTGGAACAGGGCTTTGCTTTGTTCCATCTGCGCGATACCCGTAATCTGAACGGCCCAGAACAGCACATATAGAACGGTCAGCAACACAATGACAATGTAAATCCAGTAGTTTGGATAAATGCCTGTCAGTCCCAGTACAACATTCAGCAGAATCAGGCCAAGCGGCACAAAGCCCCATTTCCAATTGTCGCGCAGCCATTGGCGCAGGGCAAGATTGATATACGTTTTTTGTTCTAACGCGTATTTTTTGGTCTTAATAATCATAACACTTCAATAAGGAAGTGCAAAGATATTCGGATTTACGATGTGCCGCTCACGATTTATGCGTCGCTCGAAATTTAAAAGGAAGGTCAGCTTTCTCGTCGGAAATGTAGCGAATTGATGGTGAATTGCCGATTGGCCGACTGGCGGAACAAAATATAGACGGTGAAGGTCTGACCGTTGGTTTCGTAGGTGCCGGTGCTGTAACGTAGCCGGTCGGAAGCACCCTGATACACAAAATTAAAGCTGTGGGGCGGGTACTTACGGAAAAATGATCGTAGAATCAGCTTCGCGTGCGTGGCCTGTATGGATGAAAACTCGACTTTTTCGGCATCGATAACCAATTCGATGGTGCGGGCAAACTGCGCCGACAGTTGCCCGGCGTCGCCCGTGCGCAGGGCCGTTCGGACAACCTGCCGGATGGTTGCGTCTGAAACAGGCTTAGTTGGTGTTAGCCAGATAAATAGAACAAAAAGAAAATTAAGAGGGAAGACCATGATTCCATGAAGAGTAGTAGCAGACGTATGGCGAAAACTGTGCCAACTCAATCATTACCAAATTCGTAATGTCTATTTCGTTCGCTACCCGACTTTTCTCATCTTTGCGTCTTCTTTATGGTATCTCTGCTTCTCAAACATGGCCCTCCCGCAACCCACGCTTATTTTGAACGCCGAGCAGATTCGGCAAAAAATCCGGCGTATCGCGTTTCAGATTTATGAAACCAATTTTGAGGAATCGGCACTGCTGCTGGCGGGCATTGCTGGCGAGGGATACGTACTGGCCGAAGCACTGGCGCGTGATTTGCAGGAAATCGCTCCGTTTACCGTCGAACTAATTGAAATCGCGTTAGATAAAACGCACCCCGCCCAGCCGCCCGTTCAACTCGACCGCCCAGCCACAGATTTTGCTGATAAAGTGGTGGTCGTCATCGACGATGTGCTGTACACGGGCCGGACGCTGGCTTTTAGCCTGCAACCGTTTCTGAGTGTGCCCGTGCGGAAATTGCAGGTGGCCGTGCTTATCGACCGAAACTACCCGCGCTACCCCATTGCCGCCGACTACAAAGGCTATGAACTCAGTACCACCCTCACCGACCACGTGAAGGTAGTACTAAGCGATCCTGACGAGGTGGGCGTATACCTCCGGTAGCCGGGTGCGGGCCACCTGCACAAGATAGAGTTTTCCGTAAAATAAAACGGGTAGTAACCCTCTTTTGAAAGCTGTTAAATACACCGTACTTTACGCCATATCAGCAACTTGGCTATGGCACTGTGTCACTACGTCATTATTTGCTCGCCGTCTGCTTTTGGCGGCTGCAACGACCAGAATACGACGCTTGAATCGGTGACGATTAATGGCCGTACTCAATTGGGGAATGAGCTGGAAGCCCTGCGCCAACCCGGTAAACCCTGCGTTTTTTTCAATCGAAACGGATTCGATGTGGGCCTGGCCGGATCAAGCGTCGACGTAACCATCAATGCGCGGTTGGGGGTGGCTGCGGTGGGCAACCGTAACTTTTCGTTCTTCATGTGCTCGTCGGGTCGTCAATATAATGGCCCCTCCGTCAGCGGAGATAATGACGACAACGGCCTTACTATCTTAGACGCAACCTTTACCATCGGCAATTCGGTGGAGGGCGGCTGCGTGGCTTTTCTGGAGAAGAAGTTCGGTGGTGGAGCGGCTGCGGGGTCGCTGGAGATGGTTGCTTCAACCAGTATAACCTCGTTTACGACGAAGTCAACACCGCGTAAACGAACGGTTCTGTCAGACAAAGAGAAAACCCGTCGGATCGTAAAACGAATTGTAAACAAATGAAATCGTGGCTCATCTGTACCGGTCTGATTAGTCTGCTAACCTTGCCGGGACAGGCACAGTTTATGCAGGGTGCTGCGCCAGAGGGCGTAAGCTCGCTCATTGGGGGTAAAACGGTTAGTTTAGACGTCAACAAAACCAGCCTGCGTTTCGACTATACAGGGAAGTTTGGTAAGAATGCGAAAGGCATCAAAAACAAGCCTTACAGTAATAGCTACCTCAATTGGGGGCTGTCGCTCATTGGTGGTAATAATAACAACATAGCCCAATTAATCACGAAGGGTGCCTTTACGCCGTCGGGTAATGCGTCGGCGTTTGTCTTCTGGGGCAAAACGCTGAATCAGACCAGCAGGAATCAGATTCTTGATCCGTTACTGAACATCAACCAGGAACTCAAAAAAATTGACCGGCAATTCACTATCGACATCAATACTGAGATGAATCGATTGAAGAACGCACTGGTAAGCAGTAATGCGTCGCTTCAAAGCAAAGTAAACGCGCTGGCGAATGGCTTCGATGGCAACCTCGGTGCCCTCATTCTCGACTTGCGCGACCTGCGCCAAACCGATGTACAAACCGCTGGTGCCACTCTCCAACTCGACCAGACCATCAATCGGCTTACGGACATCGAAACCGCCCACCGCGACAACCGCGAACGGCTCGAACTGCGTGAACGGCAACAAACCATTCAGCAGGAATACCGTGATTTCGACCGGTTGAACCCCTATAAACGAATTGTGGTATACGCCCGCGCCGGTACGTCGGCAACGAAATATAAGTTTTACCAAACGCTTAACAGTCAGAATTTTAGCCGCAGCTTTACCGATACGCTCTTTAACGGACATTTCGGCGAAATTGGCGTCAATCTCTATTCTAAAAGCTACCTCATCTGGGGGCTGGCTGCCGGGCTAATCCGCAATAACACGCTACAGGGCGCAGCACCCGAAAAAATTATTATCGAACGAACGGCTACGGACGCGCTTGGACAAACGATAAATACGAAACAGGAAGTCACGGCCTATCAGGGGCGATACATACAGTATCAGCAGGTGTATATCAAAGGCGACGTGGTGGGGCTGCTGCCCACTTCCGAGCGCGGCACGTTTGCCATCAATCCGTTTTTTCGGTACGCCCACGTATCCGACAACACGCTGCCCAGCTCGCTCCGAATAGGTATAAACGGGTATTTCTTTAATCAGAAAGGCGGATTTCTGGGTGGATTGTACATAGAGCGAACCTACCGATTTACGTCGGTCAACGGCAATACATTCTCTGTTTCGCGGCTCGGTCTGGATTTTGGTCTGCGGGCGTCATTTTTGTTCAGTACCGTTTTCGATACGGCCAGGCCCAATCCCTAACTTTACTCAGTACGCCTAAACGTTAAAACAAATTCGGGTAGTCCGTAATAATTCCGTCCACGCCTAAGCCAATCAGGGTGTCGATTTCTGGTTTGGTATTTACGGTCCACGGAATGATTTTGAGACCCTGCTCATGGCAGGCTTTTACCATCTCTGGCGTAACGGTCTTGTAATAAGGGCTGTAGATGGCAGGTTTGAACCCCAGTGTCGTCAGGTTTTCGGCCAGCGTTTTCGGGTTAGCGGTCAGGTAAGCCAGTGCTACGTCGGGAACCTGCTGATGAATCAATTGCAGCGGTCGCACATCGAACGACTGAATATTGAACCGCGTCCCTAACTTCCGGCTGCCGATAACGTCCATCACTAACTTTACAAATTCAGCCGGAGCCGGGTGATACACGCCGTCTGTTGCCGGATTCGACTTAATCTCGATGTTGTACCTCGGCTGCGGCATACCTTTAGCTTTCGCGTAGGTCTCAACCGAGTCGATTAACTCAGCCAGCAGCGGTTTGTAGGCTGGGAAGTTCTGCTGCTGCGGAAACTGCGGGTGCGGCCTGCGACCCACGTCGAAACGCTTGATCTCATCGTAGGTCAACTGGTAGAGGTTAATCGACTTTTCGTCGGCCTTTGTCACGGGTGTGCCATCGGGCCGGGTGGCAATATCGGCAACCATGTAGGTATCGTGCGAAACCACGACTTGTTTGTCTTTCGAGATTACGACGTCTAATTCCAGCGTTGTCACGCCCAGGTCGAGGGCTTTTTTCATGGCCGGAATCGTGTTTTCGGGCATCAGGCCCCGGCATCCCCGGTGGCCCTGCCGGTCGAGCGCGGGCTGGGCGAGGGTGAGGTATGGGAGGAGCAGGAGGGTGAGGAGTATACGCATTTTGTAGGTGTTTTTTTGAGACATTGATTTTGTGACACAGAGATACACGGAGGAAACACGGAGATACACAGAGAAAATTTTTAAAGTAAATCTCCGTGAATCTTTGTGTCTCCTCTGTGCATCTCTGTGTCACAAAATCAATGTCTCACAAAAATTAAAAACTATACCGCACACCCGCCTGTACCTGGAACGGGTCGTTGGTAGGATTGGGAACGCCCGTAGCATTGACGCGGTAGTTGAACCGCGCATTCGTTGCGTCGAAATTTGGGACGGCGGGCGCGGTTGCTGTGGCAGGTGTGCCGCCCGGCGCGTAGAGTGCCAGCGTAGTCAGCGAATTATTGACGCCCCAGTCACGTCGCAGCATGTTGGAAAAGTTAAAAATCTCCGCCGACACCTCAATGTTGTGGTTGCGGTAGATACGGAACCGCTTGGCTGCCCGGATGTCGATGACGCCGTAGAAAGCATTGATGCCCCCGTTGCGTTCAGCAAACCGGCCCGAGTAGGTGTTGATGTAATCTTTCAGGCTCTGGCTGGCCGTAGGGCTGTTGAGCAGGTTTTCCAGACCGGTACGGATGTTGGCCGGCACACCCTCGCCGTTGCGGTCGAAGACGAACGCCAGGTCGTTGGTAGCCACGAAGTCGCCGTTATTGTTCACGCCCGACAGCATGGTGTAGCGCGTACCGCCCAGCCCCGAATACCGAACGCCCACCGAAATGCCCCAGAAGGTCGGCAGTGTACCGAAGACGACCACCTTGTGCCGGAACTGGTTGTCGGAATACGTCATCCGGGTCAGGTTGCGCGGGTCATCCACCACGGGCTGCACCAGCGTGGCAGTGTTGGCTACGTTTCCGTTGTACGACGTATTGTCGCGCACGTCGCTCCAGGTGTAGCTGCCCGTGATTTCTCCGTCGCGGAAGTAGCGGTACGTAGCGTCTGCTACTACGGCAAACTGGTTCACGCGCCCGTCGCCGGTTAGCTCCAGCACCCGGCCTAAGCGGTTGCTAATGCGCCCGTCGAGCCAGTTGGCTACGCCGTTGGCAGGCATCCGGTTGAGCGGCACAAACACGCCCCGGTTCCCCTCGTTGGCCAGCCGGAAGAACGGCTCCGTAGCCATGTTGCGGTCAACGTAGGTATAGTTGTTGCGGGCCATCGACATAAAGCCGGAGAGCGTTACTTTCAGCCGGTCGTTGATGAAGCGCGTATACGATACGTTGGCTTTGTAGAGCGTCGGTACGCGGGCACTGGCCCCAGTCATGTTGATGGTTGGCAACTGGAATTGCCGCAGCGTCGGGATGCTGTTATAGTCCTGGCGGTAAGCCGCAAAATTGGGTGCCGGTACGTCGGCTCCACGCACGTCGACGGTGGCTAAGTTCGAGCCATCGAAGGTCAGGTTATTGATCAGGACGTAGTTGTTGATGTCCGACGCAAATATCCCGGCCCCCAGCCGGATAATGTCCCGGCGTTGCTCGTTAACATCCCACGTAAACTGCAACCGGGGCTGGGCAATAAACGTCCGTAGCCGGTTGTCGGTCCGCAGCCCCAGATCATCGAGCACTATCTGGTTGAGCGACGCTTTGGGGAAGTGCGCGTAATCGAATCGCAGACCAGCGGTCATGTCGAGGCCCGGTGCCAATTTGGTTGCCATCTGACCATAAACACCTGCGTTCCAGATGCCTCCGCGCACACTCCAGTCGTCTTTCAGAGGCACTTCGCGGAAGTAGCGGTATGGACGCTGCCGCTCAAAATTGTCCAATGCCGTGCCTGTGGCATCGTTGGTGAAGTGGAACCGGCCATTCACCTCGCTGCCAAACGTCGAACGGGAGTTTGTGTACATCAGGTCTACACCAAACGTAAACTGGGCCTTGTCGGTGTTGTAGTACAGGTTATTGATAAGTTGAACTACGTTGTTGGTAAACCCTTCCTGCGCGAAGCGGTGGCCACCCAACTGAATGGTAGTAGCACGGTTAGCCCCGTTGATACTCGACACTACGTTCTCGACAAGGGCACGCGGAATGTTGCGGTCGGGCAACTGATCGCCGGGGCTGCTGAGCTGGTAGGTGTGGAGGTGCTGTACTTTCAGCTCGTTGGTCATGCGAGGATTAATAGTCGAACGCAACGTGGCCAACAGGCTATTATCTACGTTGTAGTCATTACCGGTTGATTCAAAAATGTTGATGGGTGAATTGTCAGTCAACCCCAGCTTGTTGCGGTCGCTGGTGAAGTTGTTTCGCACGGTCAGCAGGTTGTTCTGGTTAATTTGCCAGTCGAGCCGCAGGAAAGCCGCGTCGGAGTTGCGCACCCGGTCAAACTGCCCATACTGGGGCGTGTTGGCTACCCCATATTGCCGACGACCAATGTCCACGTACCGGTCGAGCGTTGGAATGGTTGCGTTAAAGCGCAGTTCATCGGCAGGCGACTGAATGTCGGCGATGAAAAGCGGGCGGGAGTCGATTTGCCGCTCCCATACAGCGAAATAGTGTAGTTTGTCCTTAATAATCGGCCCGCCCAGCGAGAAACCGAACTGGTTGGTCGCAAACCGAACGTTGCGCGGGTTGCCCCGAATGTCGAACCGGCTGGCCAACCGGTTGGCGCGGGTAAAGTTGAATACGCTGCCCGTGAGCTGGTTGGTGCCTGCTTTGGTTACGGCACTGACAATTCCGCCCCCGGCACGGCCATACACTACGTCGTACTGGTTAGTAATCACCTTGAACTCCCGCACGGCTTCGAGCGAGATGGTGTACGGTCCTCCGCTCCGGCTGTTCGACGCCCCCGCCGAGGTGGGGTTTTTGGCCGTTGTGCCGTCGATGGTAAAGTTGGTCGAAGACCCCAGTTGCCCCGACAGGTTACCACCCCGGCCTGCTAAGGGCGACAGGTCGGTAAGGGTAGTAAAATTACGTCCGTTGATGGGCAGCGTTGAGATGGTGCGGGACGTAACGGTGGTGGCTGCGCCGAAGTTCTCGACTTTGTTTCGTAACCCCGATGCCACTACCTCCACTACTTGTAACTCCTGGCCGGTTTCCTGCATTGTAATGTCGATGCGGATCAGGTCGCCCTGGTTGAGTAAGTAGCCGGTCAGCCGTTTTTCGCCGAAACCCACCGCCGTTGCCTGTACGGTGTATGGCCCGCCGAGGGGTAATTCTTTGAACGAGTATTCTCCTTTGGCGTTGGTAATGGTGCCGGTTGAGAAGCCGGTCGATTCGTTGCGGAGCCGGATAGTAGCACCGGGCAGGGGCGATTTGCCGTTGTCGGACACATAACCGACGATGGACGTCTGCGTGGTTTGGGCTACACCACTGCTAAGTCCTGTAAATAGCAGGAAAAGTGACAATAAAGCGTGTCTCATACAGTGCAGGTTGTAAATGGTTTTAGCCTGCAAAGAGACACGAGTTACGTGAATCAAAGGTTATGTATTTATTAAGAAATCATCATATTTATCGTGTGTACGTTACGAACTCTGTGGCTCAACGATTTTTGTTTGCCCGTTCCAGGCCGTTCCAGATTTTGTCGGCGGTGCTGTAAGCTTCCACGTAGGCCGGGCCGGAGATCATAAATTGCTTGCCATCGGGGCTGATTTTTACGGCAATGTCTTTCGCCGTTGGCAGAACCGTAACGGTGAAATGCGCTTCGCCACTCTTCGGCGACCATTCGGGGGTTTTATAACCGATTCGCTCCACTACCTCAAACGGGTAGCGCATCATCATTTCATAAGCCTTACCCCGGCACTCCACGGGTGCTTCAACCGTCAGTGAGAATTTGCTGCGAAGATTTTTGATCATCTCATCGATCATCGGGCGGTTTTCTTTTTCGACCTTTTTGTCGTCAACGGCCAGTTCGTATAAATCGCCGATGCCCTCGCGTTTGCAGTACTCAGCCGCATAACGAACCCAGTACCGCATGGCACCGAAGCCCCCGTCATTGCCGGTTTTAGCCGGGTCGGTAAAGGCCGCCCAGCACGTAGGTGAGAGCTTGAGCGTGAAGCATTTGTCTACAATCTGCGCGTTCAGATACGACTGCTCTGAGAACAGCCGTTCAACAAATTCGTCTTTTTTCTCCTTGTCTTCAGCCGGTGCCGCTACTGTTGTGGCAGCACCGGTCGAGACAGGTTTGGTAGTTTGGGCAATAGCACCGGTGGTAAGCGTGGCAAAGGTTAAAGCCATCAATAAAGTCTTCATGCGCTCAGGCGTTTGTTCAGGGCGAATATGCCCTAAAATCGGCTGATTTGTCCAGCATGACTTCGTGAACGGTCAAACTCCGCTTAGGCCAATGCTTTGCTGAACAGCAGAAGCCGTTCGCGCAGTACGTAGCTGCTGGCTTCGGGTCGCAGATTGCCGTTGAGCGAAAAAACGCGCAGGTCGGGAGCCAGCGTAGCATATTTGTCCAATGCCCGGAACCAGGCCACATGATTTTGATAAGGAGCCAGCAATGCCCGCGCCCGATTCAATGCGCGGTGTTGCCGGGGCGACCAGATAGGCCGTTGTTTATAAGCCGCGCCCAAACCGTTGAGCAGGTCGGGCAGGGCCTGGGGTGGGGCCATCGGTAGCAGTTCGGCCAGTAGATATAGCCCCAGTTCTACGTTGAGCAGGCGGTTTGCCACCATGCCGGGCAGCGCGTGCCGAAAGCGGAGCCGGGTTGCCAGCGGCTCCTGCCAGCTCATCAGACTGGCAAGAACCGGACGGGCAACGGGGGCAGTGGACAGAAGCGCGTTCATGTATGTTGCTGTTTATTGTTCGTATCAAAGTTCACACCCTGAGAACGTAATCTTTTTATGTTCTTAATTATTTTTTTCGACGTGCCTACTGCATCGATAAAGTCGGGCAGGGGAATCCGTACACGCAGAAAAGGCCATTGTCGTTAACGAGCCAGCCTTGTTGCTGCACAATAGTCAGCAGCCAGCCAGACACCTCGGCTTCGTAAGCCTGATAGCCCCGGTTACGCAGAAATTGCTGTACGCACAGTACACTCGTACTACCTTCCGCCAGAATGAGCGTAGTAGCTGCTAACCGAACCGCATCGGGCGATAACAGATTTTTTGTCATTTGACTCTGGATAGGTCTGTGTATCAGGCCAGCATCTTGCGAAGAACGGCGATGCGGTTGCGCGAGAAACCAACCGATTTTTCGGCAAAGCGGCTATGGTCGCGGCTGAGGTCGAAGGCCAGCCGGTCGGCGGGGGCGGCAGTGTAGGCGTCGAGCAGAGCCTGCCAGTGGTTGGGGTTGGCAACGTGGGCCAGCAGGAGCCGGGCGCGGTGTAAGTACTTGTGCTGCTGAGGAGTGAGCCGGGCCTGACCCGTGGCCGAAGCTGCCGAACTGAGCAGATCGGGCAGGGCCGTTGGGGGCGCACTGGGGCGCAGGTGGCGAAGCAGATAGAGACCTAATTCGAGGTCAACTAATTGCCGGGTCGAAAGAGTTGCCCGATGGTTGGTGGGCGTGTTTGAGCGCGGACGTTGCGTATGGTTCATGATCGTCGTATGTGATTGTCCGACTCAAAGTTTGCACTATATAAACGTAATCTATTTACGTTGTAAAAAATTTTTTGTTGCTTTGGGGAGTTATAACACAGAGATACACGGAGGAGACACGGAGATACACAGAGAAATTTTTTAAAGTAAATCTCCGTGAATCTTTGTGTCTCCTCTGTGCATCTCTGTGTAACAATTGTGCAGCTCTGTGTAACAGTCATGTCAAAATACAACTATGCCTATAACCCGCTCGGCTTTTCAGCGTTACCGCCTTATCGATGAAGTCATTAGCCGCTATCCACGTCGGTATTCCAAGCAAAAACTGTTTGAACTCTGTCAGGATAAATGCGGTATCCGGTCTATTTCGTCGCTCGAAAAAGACATTCAGCGGATGCGCGAAGACCATGAAGCACCTATCGAATACTGCAAACGCTCAAACGGCTATTATTATAGCAATCCGCAGTTCCGGTTACTAAATCTAATGCTCACGCCCGACGATATGGCCGCACTCGAACAGGCCCGCGAGGTACTGGCAGCCACGCAGGGCGCGTCGGTAGCCGACGAACTCGACCACGCGCTCCACCGCGTCCGGCAGAGTCTCGATATTATTCGCGAGGTAAAAACCGATACAAGCACCCCCGCATCGACGCGCCGGATTGTCTATGTCGAAGAGAAAATTCTGGGCGGCAACCGACAGTATGTGCCGGTGTTGATTCGGGCTGTAAACCAGAACCGGCAGGTGGCGTTTCGCTACCTGAAACACGAAGATGCCGTGGCCGCTCCTACTGTACTGGCTTCGCGAAAAGGCACGACGGTGGGCCGAACTGCCGAACCCGAACGGCCTAAACTGCGGATTCTGCACCCGATTTTGCTGCGCGAAGTGGCTGATAGCTGGTACGTTATTGGCTACGATGCCGCCAGTGGGCGCGAAAAAACCTTTGCCCTCGACCGGATGAGCGAACTCGAAATCTTAGACGACCCCTGCGACGTGCCGCCCGCCGTACTAACCAGCGTGAGCGAACTCTTTGAACACATCTATGGCATCACAGACAGTCACGGCCCTGTTGAAAATATTGTACTGAGATTCAGCCCATTGTTTGGGCGGTACGTGAAAGCAAAGCCTATTCATCAAACCCAGGAGGTAGTGAGCGATACGCCCGATGCCTGCGTGGTGCGGCTCCGGCTCGCGCCCAACCGCGACCTGCTCATGCACCTGCGTAGCTACGGCGAACACCTCACAATTCTGGAACCCGCCAGTTTGGTCGAAGAAATGAAAACGTCGTTGCAAACCACGCTGGCAGGGTACGAGTAAAAGGGCAATGCGTTTCGTTCCATAAGCGGGCGAATTAATTCGCCCGCTTATGGATGATTAGTAACGTATAGATAATCTACAGCTTAAACAAAATGACTCGTGTCGCCCTTTTCTAAACAGACATTCCGGGCAAGCCATGCATAAATTGTTTACGCTCATTTGTTTCGCCCCGTTTTTTCTACCGAAATCAGCTTTCGGTCAGGGCGAACTGACGGGTTTGATTGTCGATAAAACAACGGCCAGACCTGTTCCATATGTGAGCGTTGCGCTGTATCGCCCGGCAGATTCGATGGCTGTTGCCGGTGCCATTTCCGATTCGGTAGGCATGTTTCGCATTGGGCGGGCAACACCGGGGCAATATGTGCTTAAAACGTTCTTTATCGGCTATAAACCGCAGCAGGTAGGGCCGGTAACGGTCAGGCGCGGACAAACGCTCGACGTAGGAACAATTTTTCTGGAAGCAACCAATAATCAGCTTAACGAGGTGGTGGTAACGGGGCAGCGAGCCGACCTGACCATAAAAGCCGACCGTCAGACGTACCGGGCTGCGCAGTTTCAATCGGCAGTGGGCGGCACGGCAACAGATTTGCTGCGAAACCTGCCCGGCATCAGCATCAATGCAGAGGGCGAAGTAACGCAGCGTGGTGCCAATGGCTTTCTGGTATTGCTGAATGGTAAACCCATTCAGGCCAATTTGGGAACGCTGCTCAACCAACTGCCCGCCAATACCGTTGAATCCATCGAAGTGATCACGACGCCATCGGCCCGCTACGACCCCGACGGTAAAGCGGGCATCATCGCCATCACAACCAAAACCGGGGCCGATCTGGGGCTGTCGGTACTGATAAACGGGCAAATCGGGTTGCCCAGCCTGTATGCCTTCAGCAACGCCCGCAATCCCGTTCGCTACGGCACCGACGTTACGCTTAGCTACCGCTCCGCCCGCTGGGACTGGACCCTCAGTACGGCCTACCTTCGTAACGACATTGCCGGTCGGCGCGAGGGCGACGTGAACACCACCATTGGAAACCGCTTTACAACCTTTCCAAGTGTAGGCGAACGAAGTTTTGACCGCTACACATTTACGAACCGACTGGCCGTTAGCTTTACGCCCAACAAAACGAATATCTGGTCGGGAGGACTATACTACGGCTACCGAACCGAAGACCGCATCGCCGATCTGGTTTATAACAACCGCACCATTGACCGGAATACGGGCCAGATGATTAGTCAGATCAGTTACTTCAACGCCAATCTGGTTCGTAAACGCGGGCAGTTTTTTACAGCCAATCTCGATTATACGCACACCTTTGCCAACAAAGCCACGCTGACCGCGAGTGCACTGTATGAATACGACTATTTAGACGGTTTCACGCGCAACCTCAATGTGCGCCGGTCCGACATCCGCGATACACTGCAATACACACTAACCACCACCGACCGGCCTATTCGTAATGCCCGCGCCAACCTTGACGCTACATGGCCGCTGGCGGGTGGCAAACTCGAAGCTGGCTACCAATACCGGCTGCAACAGGACGACGGGACGTATCGGTTTCTGGAGCAGAACGGACGCGGTGTCCCGCTGCTCGTAGTTGATGCCTTTACGGGTCGGGTGCGGGTCGATAATGTGATTCACAGCCTGTATAGTCAGTACGGCAGGAAGACAAAAGCCTGGGAATACACAGCGGGCTTACGATTCGAATCGGCTGACCGGCAGGTGGTTATTCGCCCGCAGGGGCAGTCGTTTCCGCTTACGCTCAACAACCTGTTCCCATCGCTGAATGTGGTTTATCGCCCCAAAGAGGTCTGGCAGTTTCGACTTGGCTACAGCCGCCGGGTGCAGCGAACGAGCAACTTAGCCCTCAACCCGCTGCCCGAACGTGAACATTCCGAAACCCTCGAACAGGGCGACCCGGCTCTGCTGCCCGAATTTGTTGACCTGACCGAGCTGGGCCTGACCCGCACGCTGGGCCGCAGCACTGTTCAGGCCACGCTCTATCATCAGAACGTACAGAACATCGTGAATCGGGTCAACAGCGTGTTTGCCGATACCATTCTGAACCGGATTTACACGAATGCAGGCCGGGCGCAGCGGCTCGGTATCGAACTCGCTACGGATTTGACAATCAGCAGACTATGGAAGCTATATGTTGGCGGCACGGTCTATCGGTCAACCATTGCCGGGCAGTTGTTCCAGAACGCTGTTGTGTTTAACAACCGGGCATGGGTTTATTCGGTCAATGCCAACACCACCCTACAACCGTCGCCAACGTGGATAATTCAGGCAAATCTGAACTATCTCTCGCAGCGCATTACGGCGCAGGGCGAAGATTCACGCTTTTTCGTGCCGAATTTGTCGGTCAGGAAAAGTTTCCGGCAAAACCGGCTGTCGGTCATGATGCAGTGGCAGAATATCGGCATGGGCTGGCTTCCGGCCAACGAACAGCGCATCACCACGCGGGGCGAATCCACGCCGGGCGTATCCACGCGGGGCCGCAACTTTTTTACGACGACTAACTACATTCAGGAGCGGGACGTGCTGCTTATCAACGTCAGTTACTCGTTCCGACAGCGTACCAAACCCGCCAAACTGCCCACCAATGAGTTTGGCGATAAGGAATTTTGAGACTGGAAAGTTGGCAGACGACGGTTCTGTGTAACAGTTAGTTACTGGGGAGCTGTCAATTTATTCCATTGGCTGAATGGTTGAGAATACAATCAAGCCACCGCATTCAGATAAGGCCGCACGTTGACGCCGAACTCGGCCATGCCTGCTACCCACGCATCCTCGTCTAAGAAACTAACACCAATCCAGTGTTCGTCGGGTAGCGACGCCCGCCAGCCCAGGAGTGGGGCCGCATCGGGTCCAACCGGTGCGCGTAACTCGGTATGCTTTCCAGTAATAATGGCTTCAATAACCTCGGCCACCAGCAAAGCCGGAGCGTGATTATCGCGGGAGGCCCGCAGGTAGGCCACCAGTCGAATCTGGTTAGGGTAGTTGGTATGTGCCAGCGCGTCGCCCATTTTGTCGATGATGGGTGTGTCGATGACGCCCGGCTGAACCAGTGCCACCCGAATGCCAAACGGAGCTACTTCGCCCGCCAGACATTCGCTCAGGGCTTCAACGGCTGCCTTCGACGCGCAATAGGCTGAATGATAGGCACTAAACACCTTACCCGCCACCGACGACACATTGACGATGCAGCCGCTCCGGCGTTCACGCATACCGGGAAGCACAGCCTGTATGCAACGCAGCGTACCGAAATAATTGGTTTGCATAATGGCCGCAAACTCACTCAGTGGCCGCTCTTCGACTGGGCCAACCGGACCAATACCGGCGTTGTTTACCAGTACGTCGATTTGCCCGGCCTGCGCCACCACGTCGGCCACAGTCTGCCGAACCGAATCATCGGAATCAACGTCCATTGGCAGCACTGTGATGGGCAGGCCGTCGCGCTGGGCGAGTTGGCTGAGTTCGGGGGCGCGTTGCGGATTCCGCATGGTGGCATACACGGTGTGGCCCGCACGGGCGAGGTGTTCGGCGGTAGCGTAACCGAGTCCGGTGCTGCACCCCGTAATAAGAATAATAGACATGGTGTAGAGAGTTAAGAAGAATGAGCAGTTTAAACCAATTGGCTGATTTGCATCACCGGCTGCACGTCGGTGAAGTTCGGAATGTCGGCAATGAGCGCGGCCCCGTTGGTGGCTAAGGCGGTTTGTAGTTCGTCGAGGCTGTTGAATTTCAGCCGGGCAATCATGCCGTAGGTGGGCGAGGTATCGGGTGCAGCACCGGCCAGCCCGGCTTCGAGATCAATACCGACCAGCCCGACGGGGCCAAGCAACTCGCGCACGAGGGGCGTGTGCCGATTGAGGTAGTAATCCATGTCGAACTGGCTGTCGGCGGGTTTGGGGTAGAGAACGGTTACGCAAAGCATAGCTGTGAGTTGGTTTATTTCATTTCCTGAAATCCTAAGAATACAATTTTCCACGCGGGCCCCTTCGCGCTCGGAACGCGCTCCAGAATTCGGATTTCGCGCTGTTTACCCAATACGGTCCCGGCTTTGTCGAGTTCTTCCTGCGTGTAGGTAGCCCAGGCAGTCTCGCCCGAAACATGCACGTCGTAGTCTGAGAAGCGCACGGTATTGCCCGACGGCTGGAGGGTTTTGAAGTAACTTTCGCTAAAGGCCCGCAAGTTGTCGCCTTTCAAAAACGGTGCGCCCGTAGGGATCAAATTGGCCTGTTGCCGTTCGATGTACGGCTTTTCCGTCGCCCATTGCGCCATAAGCAGTTCCTGATTGGCTTCGTGAAAAGCGCGCGTTTCGGTATCAATAGCTTTCCGCACAAGGTCTTCTTCGTACTTGTTCTGTCCGTAATCCCAAAGGGCCACGAGCGCGTCGATTTTCCATTGGCCGTTCACCTTCTCCAGCACCCGAATCTCCCGCGATGGCTTGTTGTTTTCTTTGCCATAGAGGTACTGATCGTAAACTACGCGGGCCGCATTGGAGCCGTAGAATTTGAAACTGAAGTTTTCTGTTAGCGGGTTCACCTCGCGGGGCTTGCTGCCGAAGATGTCGGTTAGTTTGGTTGGGCCTACTGCCGTTGCATAGCCCGACCGGGTGTTGTAGGCTCGAAACACGCTGGCAGCATTTGTAAAGCCTGCGTCATAGTCAGCCTGTTTGAGCGCGTAGGCATCTTTGGTTGATTGGTTGAGCAGCGTTCTGATAGCGGCTTCGTCGGCAGCAGTCTGGGCAAACGTAGCGGTGCCAAGCAGCAGACTAAGTAGGATAGTGAATTGTGTTTTCATGGGGAGTGATTGGTTTGTTAACTTAAAAACCTATAAGTTTTCAATGAATCAGGCCCTGACGCATGGCTTCTTTTACCAGCCCCGCCACGCTCCGAACCCCCGCTTTGCGGAAGAGGTTGCGCCGGTGCGTTTCCACCGTTGGCACCGATACGCCCAGCGTGTGGGCAATCTCAGCCGTGGTTTGCTCAGACGCAATCAGGTCGAGAATCTGCTGCTGGCGAAAGGTAAGCGTCATGCGCGGAAGCATTAATCATCCCGACAAAGGTGATTGTCTGTGCGTATTTTTTTCTCACGGTTTTCATGGATTTTGGCTCATGGTTTTCCATGATTTGTTCAGATAATCTTTACATTAGCTTCTGATTTACAGAAAACTGGCAGCTTCGTAAGCTGTCTCAAGTTTTAGCTGATGACCACACCGCGACTACTTGGATTACTGGGCTGGCTATGCGTTCACGCAGCCGCTGCCCAGACGCCCGTGCTGACTCTGACCGATTCGGCCCGGTATGTTAATCTCTGGGGGCAAACCGGCGTTGATTTTTACGTCGATTCGAGTCGTTACCTAACCCGGCAGCAGGTAGAAAGGCGGGCGTTTCGGCCAACGGCGGGGCGCAGTAGCAGTTTCGGCTTCACCAATGCCAGCATCTGGGTACGGTTCCGGCTCCGCGATGCTTCCCCTTTGCCCGTTGCCCGCGTGATTGGTTCGGATTTCAACCTGATCGATACGCTCGATTATTACCTGATTCGCGAAGCTACCGGGCAGGTGATTCATCAGCAAAACGGACGTTTGATTCCGCACCACCAACAGCGCATCGATAGCCACTCGCGCATTTTTCCGCTTCATGTACTGCCCAACGAAACCTACGCGGTCTATTTCCGGGTGGCGGGCCGAAACGCGAAACGGATTGAGCTGACAATCGAAGAAACCTATCAGCATCAGGCTGGTTATCAGCGGGCAACCTGGTTTTGGGCGGGTTATGTCGGCTTTTACCTGACTATGATTTTGGTGCAGGTAATCTTCTTCGCCATGACCCGCAACCGCAATTCGCTCTATTACTTGCTGTATCTGTGCGGATTTTTGCTGGTTGAAGTGTGCCGGGGCAACGGCATGATTGGCGACCGCTACCTATGGCCCGATGCTACCTGGTTTAAAAGCAATAGCCTGCTTATTGGTGTGCCAGTGTCTACGGTGTTAGGTATGTGGTTCTACGCCAACGGCTTGCGGCTCAAACAGTATGTACCCGTGTTGTACCGGGTCTTACAGGTCGATGCCGGGGTAACGCTGCTGCTGGCCGGGTGGGCACTGAGTAAGTCGGCAGATACCAACGTCGTGCAGCATGTGCTATTTACTGCTTTGGCATCTGATCTGCTGGTGCTGGTGGCTTGTTTCTGGGTGTGGCGTAAAGGGTATCAGCCGGCCCGGTTCTACCTGCTCGGTACGCTCTGCTTTTTCGGTAGCATTGTGGTAACGCTGTTCTGGAACCTCGGCCTGTTACCCGATCATTTTATTACGGCGCAGTCGCTCAATATTGGCTGTGTGCTGGAAATGCTATTCTTTACGACTGCCTTAGCCGACGAATACCGCCTGACGCAACGCGAAAAACAACAGGCACAAACCGAACTGATCGATGTCTTGCAAAACCGGAACAACGAGTTGCGGGCAGCTCAGCTACAGGGCCAAACCCTCGAACGGCAGCGCGTAGCCGCCGACCTGCACGATAACCTCGGCAGCACCCTCTCAGCCCTGCACTGGAATCTTCAGGCCATGAACACCAGCCAACTGACTCCTGCCGAACAGGCCGTATATACCGCCATTCGGCAGCAGATCGGGCAGGCATATACCGATGTGCGACTCCTGTCGCACAACCTCTTACCACAGGAACTGGCAAAACAAGGGTTGCCCTCGGCCCTGAAAACACTGGTCGGTAGATTAAACAGAAACACAACCACGCACTTTAACCTGACGGATATTGAGATAGTACCCCGACTCGACCCGCAAACCGAGTTTGAACTCTACAGCATTTGCCTCGAACTGGTCAACAACACCCTCAAACATGCCGGAGCTACCGAAGCAACCATTACCTTCAGCCTGACCGACGACACGCTGCATCTGCACGTTACCGACAATGGTGTGGGCCTGAACGAGCAAACGACCAACGGCTATGGTATGCAGAATATAGCCGCCCGGATAGCGTCTATTGGCGGGCAGTGGTCGGTTGAGTCGGAGCCGGGCGCGGGGGTTCGGCATCAGATTCAGGTGCCAGTTGGGGCACCCGTCGGCAACGGTTAATTTTTAGGATACCAACCCGTATTTCATGGCAAACTTCACCATGCCGACAACGCTTTTGACGCCGAGTTTCTGCATTAGATGTCGGCGATGGGTTTCAACGGTCGGTATGCCGATAAACAGCTTTTCGGCAATCTGGTGAGTGGGATGTTCCTCCGCAATGAGCCGCAACACGTCAACCTCGCGCTCAGTCAGTGTAGCGAGTGGGCCGGAGTCTGTCGATTCGTGTTGCTCAATCTGCACCAACTGTTCAAACACTTCAGGGCTGAAGTAGCGTTGACCGCACATGATGGTGGTAATAGCTTTTTCGAGTTCGTCGCGCCCGGCCCGTTTCAGCACGTAAGCCGTCACGCCTGCCCGCACGGCCTCGCGGATCGTAGACGCGTCTTCGGTCATGGTTAGCAGTAGCACTTTCAGGCCGGGATGTGAATGGCGCAGCCGCAACGTAAGGTCGATGCCCGACAGATGGGGCATGTGCAGGTCACAAACCAGTATGTCGGCTTCTGTTTTTGCCAGCGCGGCAGTAACCAGCCGGCTGTCGTTCAGACCACCAACAACCTCCACGCCCGGCACCGAAGCCAGCAGCGTCTGAAGGCTGTCTAACAATAGTTGGTGGTCATCGACAAGCAATAGGCGAACCGGTTTCATGGTGTGGGATATATCCGAAGCTGGCTAATTCAGAAGCGGAAAGCAATCTACCTAAACGTAGGTGTAAATCAGTCGAATTTTTAGGTAAAGGTGCAAACAGAGAGAGCGAGAAATGAAGCGTGAAAAATGCCGTTGCCGCTCAGCATTCCTCACGCTTCATTTTTTACTCTCCCTTTAGCTACCTAATTGTCTGGCAAAACTGGCGGCATCCCAGTTGATGGTCAGGCTCTGAATCTGATCGGCGTCGTTGAATTTGAAAACAAATACATGGTCGGAGTTGAAGCGCAACCCTTTGTTTGGAATACCCAGAAACTCGTTGGTCTGCGTACCGCCAATGGTCACGTTGGCCGTAACGGTGTCGTCTTCGGTAGTAAGGCTATCGACCGAGTTGCTGATATCGGGGAAGCAATCGATGAGCGAATCCCAGACGGCTTTGCCAAACTCCCAGAATGAACCCTTACCTGCATCGCCCAGGGGCAGAAAATGTACGGTGGCATCGGGTGCGGCCAGCCCAATCATCCGGGCGGTGTCGAGGTCGTCGTAAGCGGTGAAGAAGGCGATACAAGCTCCTTTGCGGCTCATTTCAGATACAGATTCCTGTTGTGCGGTTTGCATGGTTTTGGCGAATTTATTTGGTTGATTAGTCATTTGTTAGTTGCTGGAGAAGGGGCTTTTGCCCACACTTCGCGCAGTTTGCCGTCCCAGCCCTGCTGCACGAATTGCCCGTCTTTTACGGTCGCCCTGAACGTTTCTATGTTACCCCGGCGCGAGCCATCGGTCTGCCACGACCAGAACTCGTTGGTTTCGGTGAGCGTCTTGCCATCGAACTGATACATCGCCCCACCCGCCCCGTCGAATTTCCGGGTTTTGGGGTTGTAGTAGGCGTACACGACCATCGGGTAGCTGAATATCTTCACCACCTCAAAATCCTTGTACGTACCCTCGCCGAAGCGACTTGTCCCGCCCCAGGAACCTTCGCGCATGAACCAGACGCCTTCGAGCGCGTTGTTCTTAAGCGGCTCTTTGGCCGTAATGCGTTCGCAGACTTCGTTGATGGGGTAATCTTTGTACTTATCGGAATTCATTTTGCCGTACTGCTCATACTGCGTCGGACTGACGTTATAGCTGAACGAATAGACCTTGCCCACGGCGGTCGAATCCCACGAATAGTAGCCAACCGTCTCGACGTACTTGCCGTCTTTCAGGGCATACGTACCGCCACAGGCTCCGTCGAACGAGGTTCTGCCTTTGCGTTTGTCGTTGTAATAAGCCGCCAGCCAGTGGCCGTCGCGAAACACTTTGATGATCGTAATGGAGTCGCTGGTTTGCCATTCGGTCATACTGCCGTATTTGTTTTTCGTTTGCCGGAACGCGCCGTTCAATTTGCTGGCCGGCTCGTCAGACTCAAAAACCAGCGCGGGCAGTAGCGTCAGTAAAAGCAGGAATTGCTTCATTGTCGTATTAAAAGAGATGATGATGACGACAAAACTACCGGACTTGACCGACGTAGAATTGTATAAATGCGACATTCAGAGACGAGTCGTTCCTATTGGCTATTTCGGGTTTTTAACCCTTCAATAATGATTACGTTCTTGAACGCCACGTGATTGGCTTTGCGCCAGCGGTTGAGAAACACAAAGAAAGAAAGGAGACCCAGCAAGAGGAACAGTACGGCGTAGTCTTTATCAGGACCATTCACCCGCACTGCCCACACGGCACTACCAAAAGTCCAGACAATCACCATGCTTCTGAAAAACTTGGCCGTAGCGTAATAGTGCTCTACTTCGATGAACATGGCGGGTTCTTCTTTCATCAATCGCCGAAATGCGTACTGATAGGCGTCAATAATCTGGTGTCTAAAACCATCGTATTTAGCGCCAATATCCTCGTTCTTATACTCGACAACCTCTATAATTAAAGCGTGGGTGTCGGCTACGTGCGGAAACAGCCACGTAGTGACCCAGTTCCTGACAGGTTTGCCGGTATCAATTCCCAACACGTACCGTTTTATACGGTCATATATCCCATCGAAGGGCGAACTTACTACGTAGGTTACGTATCCAAAGAAATAAGCCGATCCAAAAAACGCGACACCTTTCGCCCAGGCCTGTTGCAGAAAAGCAGATGTGTGCGTACTCAGGGCTGCAGTGTCGAACAACAGTAAAAAGAATGTCAGGACGGCCCCCGGCAGCAGCACCGCCAGGGTTTCCTGGAGCGAAAGACTAATGGAATCGGGGAAGGGTTTCATGGTTTAGTACGCTTGAAATGTCAAACTAAGTTGCCAGCTTAAGTATTCGCAGACAATCAGTAGGCTCGTGCGGGAAAATAATTGGTTCATTGGTTTGGTCTGTTTTTAAACGATGTTACGAAAAGGATGTAATCGGAAAGCATCTGTTGTAATTCATGGCTTCGCCCGAACGCGCTTCTCCTCAAATTTGTCGCCACCCCAGGCATCGGCGGGCATCTGTTTGCCGCTGCGGTCGAAGACTTTTTTAAAGCCCGCAAACAGGAGTGTATCGCCCCGGAGTTCCCACGTTTGCTCGTCGGCATAATCTACCCAGGTGGTGTCGGAGTAGTACCGGAACGTTTCGCGGTAGCGGTTGCCATCGAGCGTGTACGTACCCGCGCCCGAGCCATGAAAACTACCATCGGGGTCCAGGTGCATGAAGCTGAAAAAGCCATCGTGGAAAATTTTGAGTTGCTGGGGCCGCTTCGGGTTCACCAGTTTTCCATCGACCCGATTTTCGACCAGTTCCCAGGCTCCGTCGATAGGTGAGCGGGCCGTAGCCTCAGCAGCCGGTGTGGCTGGTTTGCCTGTGTTCTGGCAAGCTGCATTGAGCAACAGCGCAGCCGCACATAAATAGTTGATATACATCGTGTTTATTGGTTGAAAAGCGTTCCGAAAATCTATCTGTACCTAAGCAGACTCGCTTGGGCAAATGCGACATTTACTCAACAGTTACAGGGGCCGTTGTATCGTAGCTCATCGGCTGCTGAGGTCGGCGAAGGAAGACCCAGCAGCAATCGGTCGAAGGCGTGTGCCAACTGGTCGTAGCCGTAACCGCTGATGGTTTCGGTGAGTCCCACCACTTCTACGCCCGGAATCAGGCTGGCCGCGCTGATCCGTGCACCCGACGGAGTGGGTGCCAAAACGGGTTCCTGCGGCTGGCAGGCCAGCAACCCGCCGAGCAGCAGTACCGTAACGAGCGAAAGGTGGGTAATCGAGAAATTAGTCATAGCAGTGAACGGTTTAATTAGCGAATGATGGGGTAATAGGTTGCGCTGAATTATACAGGACACGTTCGTTGAAGGCTCATTCAAAGCAGCAACAACCCAACGGCCCCGGCCACTATAGCCAGCAGCGATAGAATGAGCCAAAATAGGGGCGGTATGTACCTGACCCGGCGCATGACAGCGGATGTTTAGAAACGTTCTGAGGACATTGTCAGGGTTTCTGGTCAAATTCGAGTACTACGTGGTCGTATCCTTTCATCTTTTGACGAACAAGCTGTACCAATGGGCGGATAAGATAGGTGCGAATGGTGTGCCATTCGTGGATAGCTCCCCGCTCGTCGCGGCCAATGCGCCTTCTTTTTCGTTCGGGATGCCGCTCGAAAAAAACGTGGTCGGTCAGGTAATTTTCATCAGTTTCTCCATCATTGATTAACTCATACACCGATTTGGGAAGCCAGACATTAACAATGGCATGAACCTTTACAGGCCCCAGGGATAGTGTTAAGTCAGATTCGTGTAGTGTGGTCATCTCTTTGTGCAATAGGTTTCGTTCCATGACAGTGGTGTTTATCGGATGGCTAAGAACACGTTTTTGGGGTTAGTTAGCCGATACGAGGGCTGTGGCGCGTTCGGGCAGGGATGCGTAGGCATTTCGGTAGCCTTCTACCCAGCCTTCTACGTCATCGAGCCAAAGGTCGAGCGTGCCACCCACAGCCACCGTCGAAAACTGCGACAGGTCGGCGGTTTCGATGTCGGTCAGCAACCGGTAGCCATACGAAGCGCAGTTGTCGTGGATGATGAAACGGTTGGTTTCGTTCAGCGTTACGGGTCGGCCCGTCACCAGCAGGTCATAAGCCGCCGGAATAAACTCTTCGGGACGCTCGTACTGGTCGGGGATACCAATTTCTTTCCGAACACTGTTGAGCAAACAGAGCGTCATATGTACGGTGGCAATCCCCAGAAAGGTGTTGATCTGATTGCGCCCGTACTGAAACGGCTCAAACTGCTGCTTCAGCACATTGATGGTGTCGCGAATGGACGTTTGCGTAGCCACCGACGACCGAAACTCTGCCGCGTTGTTGATGGCCCTCGACAATTGCTTGGTTTTGTAATACTCCAGCATGTAGTCGATGAGCTTGTTAAACGATTGCATAAAGCCCTCGTTGCGCTCGGTTTTGGCATTCACCGTGTTATCCAGACTCACGCCTAACACGCGCTGGTAGGTACAAACCCGGTCGCGCAGGTTCGAGGAAATGCCCAGCCGGTGTAACGTACAAACGGCGTCCATCAGCACCGAATAGCTGTTGGCGTTGCCGTTTTTGTCGCGCCGACTGCCAGAGAGCGTGTATTTTCCGGTGTAATTATAGTCGTCCATGAGCGCACCCAGAATCTTGAAAATGCCCATGCGTTCGTAGTAGTAGAGCCACAGCACCGCGCCCACGGTCAGGCCCTGGGTAGCGAAGGCAAAGAAGGCGCGGCTGATGGGGTTGCCGTCTTTGTCTTTGGCCTTGATGAGTCGGTCGTCGGGCAATGAGAACAACCGTTCATAGTGAAACAACGGCAGGCAAAACTCCGTTGGGTCGCGGTCGAAACAGGCGTCGGCTCGGGCGGTCCGCCCGGTGGTTAGGGCGTTGAGTTGGTCAGATGCCGAATCAGAAGCCGTTTGGGCGGCTTCGAGGCTGGTTTTGGTCTGGATGTTGGGCGCCTGTTCAAACTGTTTCTGCGCTCGTTTGAGGGCGTTTTCGGTGTTCGCGAAAACAACCCGTGCTTTCACAACGGCGTTGTCGTAGCTCGTTTTTTTCTGGCTGTAATCGTCGTCACTGGCTTTCCATTCACTTTGGGCCAGCGCAAACTTCTTTACTTTATCGGCCAGCGTGGCCAATGGGCTGGTCAGTTGTTCCTTTTTCAGCGTTTTTGTTTTGGCGTCGAATGCTTTCCATTTGCTGTCGAGGTCGGTATTGCTGAATAAGGCTTCGCGCAGTTCGCGTTGTTCGGCATACTCGGCTATCTCTACCTCATTGATGCGGAACTCCATAAGTTGCCAGGCTTCAACCAACTCCTGACGGGCCTTATCTAAGACCAGCGTTTTACTGCGAAGGTCGGTGTCGGCTTGCTGTAGTTTGGTTTTCTCGTCGGCAAAATCGCGACCTTTCGAGGTGGCGGGGCCGTTGGCGCAGTCGCAAATAAACTTTGCCAGCGTCAGGGCGTAGTTTCGGTTCAGGAAGTTGGGCAGGGCCGACGGGCCGGGGTATTGCGTGTCGAAATAGCCGGACTCGACCAGACTCAGGGTTTCGTTGTATTGATTGCGGAGGTGAAACGTTTTGATGGCCTTCCAGTCGAAGGTGTTGGTTGGATTCACGAATAGCGTTGCCATGGGCGTAAACGGGTTTAGGTGATTGCTACAGGTTTGTGAGCCATTCAGTCATGGCGGTATCTAACGTGCGGAGGCTGGTTTGCCGGCTTTCGCGCATCAGCCGAAACACGGCCAACTGAACGCCAATAGGTTGCTGCCGAAAGCTGGTTGTACGAATGGCGGCTTCGTTTGCGAGTCGTTTCAGGACCGTCGGCGACAGGTCTTCGAGCGAGAACAATCCGCTGATGGGCTTATGGTCAAACTTTGTAAACCGGGTTTCGCAGAAAATGCGGGCCACCACCGGCAAAAATCGTTCGAGCGTTTGGTAGGCTTCCTGCATCCGGGCCGGGAGCCGCGTCAGCGGGTAATTTTGCTTCCAGTTCTGCTCCCACTCGTCCCAGTCGCCCCGCCCCCAAATGTGCCGACACCAGGCCACCGATACCAGAAAACGCAGGTAGCCGGGCGGGTGGGTCAGACGAGTGGTGAGGTAGGTAGCCTGTTCATGGCTCAGAAACAATACGTCGCGCAGGCTGCACGTCTGGGCCATACCCGTCAGGCAGAACGCCCAGAAGTCGGGGCCTAACTCGCGCACCCAGTTGGCAAATAACGCCCGCACAAATGCAGGTGCGCCCGCCTTGCCCAACTGCTCATCGAACAGTCGCCGAAGCAACGGCACCATATTCAGTTTCATCAGCGTCTGATGCCCCACTTCGTGATAAACCGAGATGAGGTTGTATTTCTCAACCAATCGTGAATACGGCACGGCAATGAACTGCATGGGGTTGGGCGTATTGGCCAGTAGCGGTACGCCTTCGCGGCAGGTACTGGCCCCGAACCCCCGGTCGCAGTACACCACCGGTGGAATGGTGATGTCGGCTAAAAAGCCGCGACGGGTGCCGTCGAGCGCAATGGCGTCGCAGCCTTTCAGCAAACTGCCAATGGGCTGGCTTAGTCGCTGCGTCAGCACGTCCATATACGTATCGTAGAATGTAAACGACTGCGTGATGTCCATCTCCAGTTCGCCTAAAGCTTGCACCAAACGAACCCGCACATCGGGCCGATTCTGGTCCGACATAAACTGATCGGCATAGCTTTTTAACTTGGTGGTCAACTGGTTGGCCGTACTGTTGAGTTGACTTTCCAGGGCTTCCCACTGTTCGGGTTTCAGGTCGCGTTCGGGGGGCAGGCTAATATCCCGGCGCAGTTCGGTCAGGGCGTTGGCCCGTAGCCGCAGCGACTCGATTTTGTTCAGAAAAAACACCGGCGGCTTCATACCGAGGGTGCGTCAGAAATAAATTGTAACCCGGTCGTTACGCACCACCACGGTTGCGCCTGCCGGCACTGGAATATCGCGCCGACGTTTGCCTTTCCAGGTTGAACCACCCTGCGACCGGGCCACGCTCAACGCCTGTCGGCTCAGACTGTTCAGTTGTGCGTTGAGGTCGCCAGGGCGTAGGTTGCCGAGATTTTGTGCGAGGTGCTGATAGGCGGTTTTGGCGGTTTGTACGGCCTGTCGAGCCTGTTGGCGGGCCACTGGGGCCGTATCGGTTTCTCGGTTGAGCAGTTGGCCCGCAATGGCCCCGCCAATGCCCGGTGCTACGGCGTTGGCTGCAAATGACAACCCTTTTTTGAACAGGTCGGATTTGAGCAGCCCGCGCAGGTTGCCGCCCGCCAGTTGGGCCAGCGATTGCAGCGTATTTTTGGGCAGATAGCGGCTTGCTATCGACTTCAGTTTGCCCAGATTGCGCTGCGCGAATTTTTTCAGACCATTAAAAAAATACTCGGTCTCCATTTCGTGCAGTACCCGGTCAATTTCCTGCTCCATTTCGAAACTACTTTCGTACTCATTGTTGAAAGCCGCGTAGAGCCGGTCTTCATACTCCTGTTCGCGGGAGTCGAACTCATTCAGCCAGTTTTCATTGTCCGGGTTACTCCATTCTGCCGACGTTTTGGAATCGGTTTCCAGTTCAAATTCATCATTTATTTCAAAAGCCGAACCGCTGTCCGTTTCAGTCTCGAAAGCGGTGTCGGTTCCAAACTCCTGCTCAAATTCGCTCAGGTAGTCGTTCTGATACGTTGCCATGTGTGTACGGGTTTAGTAACCCGACAAAATTCCTGTAGAACAGGGCGGCAATCCATACCATAATCTTGGTATTTTGCCACGTAGTATTACGTAGCGAGCGGCACCGAAACGGTGGCCGAGGTACCCGCACCGGGCGAGGAAGTAATGTGGCAGTTGCCTTTGAGCAACTCGACGCGCTGCCGGATGTTCAACAGGCCATTGCCGCCCGATGCGCCGTTTGGCCGGGTAGCGTCGAAGCCCCGGCCATTGTCGTGGTAGTCAACGTAAAGCTGGTCGGGAGTGGTGCGGAGGGTGAGCATAGCTTCGGTGGCCTGCGCGTGTTTGAGGGTGTTTTGCAGCAGTTCCTGCACCACCCGGAATAGGTTGATCTCAACGGCTTCAGGCAGCGTGTCGGGCAGGTTCTGCGCCTGATACGTCACCCGTAGCTGCCGACTCTCGTTGAGCAACTGCACCATGTCGGCAATGGTCTGGGCCAGGCCCTGCTCGTGCAGGTGGCGCGGGTGCATGTCGTGGACCAGCGAGCGCACGTCGCTGACCGAACTGCTCAACACCATCAGCGACCGGTCCCGAATGGCCTCGACCGACATACCGGGGCTGCCCAGCGCACTCAGGTACAGCTTCAGCACCGACAGATTGGCCCCGATGCCATCGTGCAGTTCTTTGGCAAATCGCTGTCGTTCGAGCTCCTGCGTCCGAACCGTTACAGTCAGTTCGTTGGCCTGCCGCTGCTGAAGGGCATAGATACGGTAGCGGTACAGGCCGTACATGCCGCCCATGAGCAACAGCAGCAGCAGCAGCCGAAACCACCACGTACCCCAGAAAGGCGGCTCGATGACAAGCACCATCGATGCCCCCCGGTTATTCCAGATACCATCGTCGTTGCTGCCTTTTACCCGAAACACGTAGTCGCCCGGCGGCAGGTTGGTGTAGTTAGCCGTGCGCCGATGCCCGGCCTGTACCCAGCCGGGGTCGATGCCAGCCAGTTGGTACTGGAACTGGTTTTTGGTGCTGTTCGAGAAATTCAGTGCCGTAAATGCAAACTGCACAAAGTTCTGACGCGGGCCAAGCGTTAGCTGCTGTCGGTTCGGATTGTAAGCACTGTCGAAAACCGACACCGCCGTTATTTTTACGGGTGGCACAAACCGGTTCGGCCTAAACTGATCGGGCCGGAAGTAGGTAATGCCGTTGACGCCCCCAAAAAACAGCGTACCATCGGTATGCTTGTAGCAGACGTTGGTGTTGAACTCGTTGCTTTGCAGCCCGTCGGTCACATCATAGTTTTTTACAACTCGTCCGAGCCTGGGCGAAAAGCGCGTCAGCCCCTGATTGCTGCTCAACCACAAATCGCCCTGATTATCGCTGAGTATGCCGTAAATTACCTCATTGGGCAGGCCGTTGGCCTGTGTATAATGCCGTACTACCCGGCCAGCCCGCAGGTCAAGCTGATACAGGCCGCAGTCGGTACCTACCCACAGTATCGAGCCGGTTTGCAGCAGGCCCCGGACGTTAGCGCACGATAGCCCATTTTTATCGGTAAACGATACGGTCGTTCGGCGAGTCAGATCGTAGCCAATCAACCCGTTTCCCAGTGTGCCGAGCCAGACCATCGTGCGAACAGGCTGGTAGATAAGCCGGGTGTTATAAGCAGAAACGGCTTGCAGGGCGGGCAGGTCGTGCCAGGTTTTCCATTGTCTGGTCCGCAGACCGAAACGGGTCAGACCCCCTTGCCCGGCTATCCAAAGCTCTGCCGAATGGCCCGTTGAATCGGTCAGGGCCAGTGCGCCGTAGGTGTACAGTTGCGTGCGGATGCCCGTAGCCGGATATACCCGCGCCCTGCGCCGAACAGGGTCGTACTGCGCTACCTCGCGCCAGTTGGCAAACCACAACTGCCCGTCCGAATCGGCGGTTATAACACGGGTTTCGTTGTTCATGGCACTAACCGACTTCGGTACCAGCCGGGCCAGCGAGGTCATGCGTCCGGTGGTGGTCGAATACTGGGCCGCCCCGCCTGTTTCGGTGCCGATGTAAAGATTGTCGCCCTGCCCGAATATTCGGAAAATCATGTTATCGGGCAGGGTAGCTTCGGGAGCCTCGTCGTTTTGCTGAATCAGTCCGAACGGAAATCGTTGCGGGTCGTATTTGTCGATGCCCTGGCTACTGCTGCCCACCCACACAATGCCCTGATGGTCCTGATATAACTGCCAGACAAAATCTTCGGCCAAACTGCGCCGACTATACCGCGAATGCCGGACGTATTGAAACTGTTGCGTGCCGGGGTGATAGATGCACAGCCCGCCCGTGCGGGTTCCGAGCCAGACCCGCCCGGCCCGGTCGCACATACCCGTCGTTACGTCGTTGCCGGTCAGGTAGGGCGTCGTGCGGGTCGAAAACTGGGTTGCCATACCCGTTGGCCCTATTCGGAACGCACCAGCTTCTGAGGTAGTAACCCACAAATGCGCCTGTTTATCGGAGAATACGGTTCGGATGAGCGAGTTCGTGTGCAGTTTCTGCCGAATCTGTGCGGACCTGAACGTGCCACTCCGCTCGTCGTATCGAAACAACTCGTTCAGCATGACCACCCAAACCTCGCCCGATGGTTTTACGCAGCCCGATACTAAGGTGTTGTCGTTGGCGAAAAACGGACGCACAGTCCGGCGGGCCGGGTCGAAGCAAAACAATCCCAGCGAGGTGGTGATAATCCAGATGCGGCCCCGCTTGTCTTCAAACAATTTGTGAATAGCCGCCCGCTCAATCAGGTGGTGCAGCCTAAACGCTTCGAAAAACGATTGAAACGTACCATCGCGTCGGTCGTAGATATTGATGCCACTGCCCGTACCAACCCACAGCCGCCCCCGCGAATCGGCCAGCAGCGTCTGAATCAGGTTATTGTTGAGCGAATGCGGCCCGGCTTTACGAAATACGTCGAAGGTGAGACCATCGAAACGATTTAGACCGTCCTGCGTGGCAAACCACATAAATCCATCGTAGCTGACCATGTCGTTGATGGTTCCCTGCGACAGTCCTTCGCTTTGGCCGTAATGCTCAAACTGCATCGGCTCGGGCGCGTTAAATGGCCCGGCCCTGTTTGACTGGGCCGATAGCGGCAATGAATGGAGTAGCGATAACAGAACCAGTAGGCAACGTACCATAGGCAATCAAAGCAGACAGTTTTGCCGGGCTACGCGGGTTAGTTCGATGTTGGTGTGCACACCCAGCTTACGGTAAATATTTTTGCGGTGCGTTTCTACCGTGCGGGGGCTGATGCACAGCCGGTCGGCAATCTGTTTGCCACTCGCACCCCCGGCAATTAAGCGTACTACGTCGGCTTCACGTTCGGATAATCCGCTGCTGTCGAGCGCGTTTCGGCTGGCGTGTCGCTGTTCAAAGTACGTAGCAGGCAGGTAAGTCTGGCCCGCACTGACCGTTCGCAGGGCCGTTAGCAATTCGTCGTAGTCGGCACTTTTGATGCAGTAACCCGTGGCTCCGGCAGTCAGCATACGGTCCATCGAATGCGTATCGCTCAACATCGATAGGGCCAGAATAGGCAGCGTCGGATATAACCGCCGAACCGTCTGCGCCAGATCGAAACCCGATACGTCGGGCAGATCGATGTCCAGCACCAGCAGATCGACCGGTTGCCGAACCAGTGTATAGAGCAGGTCGCGTCCACTCCACAGTACCGAGGTAACAGTGTAGTCGGTGGTTTGGTCGAGCATGAACCGGAGTCCTTCCGAAAACAAACGATGGTCGTCAACAATCAACAGTCTCTTCATAGCATAGGTGTGGGTTAGAGGTACTGACTCAACTCGGTGTTGTCCTTCAAGTAGAGCGTTGGTCGCTTGCCGGTAAATTGCGTGAACTCGCGGATAAAATGCGACTGGTCGTAATAACCGGCCTGAAAAATAAAATCCTGCCAGTCGGCCACTTGCCAGTGTTGTTGCGCCAGCAACGAACATAAATACCCTATGCGCCGAATGCGGGCGTAATACTTCGGACTAACACCCACTTTTTGCAGAAACTGCCGCTCAAATTGCCGTCGACAAACGTATAAGTCGTCGAGTAATTCATTGACGGTCAGCATGCCATACTTGTCAACAATCAGGTTGGCGGCATAATCGGTGCGGTCGAAGCTATCGCCCCGGCGCAGCAGTTGCCGGTTCAGAAACTGTTCGAGGAGGGTCACGCGCCCGGCCACCGACGGGCTTTCGCAGATTTGTTCGTGCAGATCGGTGAGCGATGCACCCAGCACGTCGGGCAGGGCCACGCGCTCGTCGGTAAATTCGTACATGGGCAGGCCGAAGAGCGTACTCAAGCCAGCGGGCCGAAACACGATTCCCACCATGCCAATGCGTCCGTTTAGTTCGAGTTCGTATTGCCGGGTGGCCTGCCCGGTCAGAAACGAAGCGGGTGCAAGGGTAGTGTGCTTTTCGGTCTGAACGTAGTACGGATCGCCGTAAGAAAATACCATCGAGGCAAACCCGGTTGGGGGCGATTCGATACGAAGCGGCTGCGCCAATGCATCAGCTTTTTCCCACGCAAAATAGCACTCCACATACGGAGCGAGGTGCGCAGCAGGCTTGATCTTCTGGTAACGCATACGACAAATCAGCTATAAAGTGGCAAACCGCTAACGGATTGGTTGGGTAATTTGTCGAAATAAACGTACTGATGAATAACAGACCGGCGTACTTTTATCAATCGGTAAAGCTGCGTAGGATGCTCAGAAATCTAATTGGATTCTAACGTAACACAACTAATTTATTCTTTATATTTACGGTTACTTACCGGTCATAAATAGATCAGAGTAAGCGGGTTATGAAAACACGTTTTCCTATAAAGCTCTATGCATTGGCCGGACTTACAGCAGCCCTGCTGTCGGCGTGTGCGCCCACCGTCACAACGTACCGGCTCGAACCTGTTTCGGGCGATGTGGCAACTATCGACGGGCGGGCCGTTACCAAAGCCGAACAGAATGGGGTAGGCGTGGTGGCGTCGTTCGAGCGCGAAGATTTGGATTATGTGGCTTTCGACGTTGAAATCAAAAACAAAACCGACCAGCCCATTGAAGTCAATCCTGCCGACTTTCGGTTTGCGGCCCTCGGTGCTGCTCAGGACACACTGACCGACCCGAACAACGCCAACCAACTTATTAGCCGCGCAGCCGCCGACCCAACGTATGAAGCCGGGCGTATGAATCTGAAACGCAAACAGGAAGAAAAACGGCTAAAACGCGCCAAAATCATGAATACGGTGTTGATGGTGGCCCTGATTGCATCAGACGTTTCATCGTCGGGCCAGAGCCGCTCACCCCGCGAATGGATCAATAATCGGGTTACGCACGATGTTGGGTATCAGGCGTTAGCCGTTAAGCGGGCTGTCGATCATGGCACCTTTGCCAACCGGATGCAGCGGTACGACTACGAAGAATACCGCTGGCGCGAACTGGCTCTAAGAACCAATATCGTTCAGCCGGGGCAGTCTGTGAGGGGATTCGTGTATCTGCCCAAGGTGCAGAACGCCAACTATTTAGCTATTAATTATTCCGTTGCCGAGCAGGCTACTGTGCCGCTGTTGTTCAAACAGGAGCTGGTACAGGAAAAACGACGGCGGTAAACATTACCATTCGTCTTCCTCAAATGCCCGTTGCGCCCGTTGCAATTCGAGCAGCGTTTTGGCATTGTTCTGCGCCTTTGCCAAAGCAATTCCTTTCGCATACAAAGCAGCCGCCCGGTCGCGTTCGTCCAATTCCGCATACAACGCAGCCGCATGGTAATAGGTTGGTAAATAATCGGGATGCTCGCTCAACAACTGGTCGAAATAGGACCGGGCCTGTTCGGGCTGGGTGTTTACGTATTCTATCGCCAGCGCGTAAACATTGAACGGCTCATTGGGTTCTTCCTGTACAAATCGAATTAATTGTTGGATACGGTCGTTATTCATTCAAGTAAAAAATTAGTATGCGTGCATACTATCTGTGTCAACAGTTAGTACATTTGCCCAAAATTAAACCACAAAGCCCATGAAAATTTTAGTGTGTGTGACGAGTGTGCCCGACACCACCACCAAAATTGCCTTCACGGACAATAACACAAAGCTAAACAAAGCAGGTGTTGCGTTCATTACCGGACCTTACGACGACTACGCTCTGGCGCGGGCCGTTGAACTGAAAGAAAAACTTGGTGCCAGCGTAACGGTGCTGAATGTTGGCGAAGCCGACGCCGAGCCGGTGATTCGCAAGTGCCTCGCCATTGGTGCCGACGATGCCTTCCGGGTCAACGCCGAACCCACCGACTCGTATTTCGTGGCCGAGCAGATTGCCGCTATCGCCAAAGAAAACAACTACGACCTTATTCTGATGGGTCGTGAATCAATTGACTACAACGGCGGTCAGGTTCATGGCATCGTAGGCGAAATGCTGGGCATCCCGTCGATTTCGCCCGTAATGTTGCTGGATATTGAGGGCGATGTGGCTAAAATCACTCGTGAAATCGAAGGCGGTAAAGAAGAACTGGAAGCCAAACTGCCGTTGGTGCTGGGTTGCCAGGAGCCGATTGCCGAGTGGAAAATTCCGAACATGCGCGGCATCATGACTGCCCGTACCAAGCCGCTCAGAGTGGTTGAGCCGGTCGGCACCGATAAGCTGACTGCCGTTGGTAGTTATGAACTGCCCGCCCCACGCGGAGCTGTGAAGATGATTAAGGCCGACGAAGCCGAAACGCTCATCCAACTCCTCCGCACCGAAGCTAAAGTCATTTAACTAAGTTGTAAAGTTGTATAGTCATAAAGTTGTAGAGTTGCTCTGCCTACGACAAACAAGACCGGGCGACCGCAAACTTTACAACTATACAACCCTATAACTCTATAACTCATTAAAGAAAATGTCTGTATTAATTTTTGTCGAGTTAGACGAGGGGAAACTCAAAAAATCGTCGCAGGAAGCTATTTTCTATGGCGCGAAAGTCGCCGGAATGCTGGGTACGTCGGCCACGGCGGTAGTCGTTGGTCAGGCCGATGATACCGAACTGGCTTCGGCGGGTCGGTTTGGTGCGACGAAGGTGCTTCATGCTGCCGACGCTAAGCTGAACGAACCCAACGGCATGGCTTATGCTACCGTTGTGGCGGCTGCGGCTCAGCAGGAAAGCAGCAAAGTGGTGGTGCTGGCGAAGTCGTCATTGGCTGATGCTATGACCGCCCGGCTGGCCGGTAAACTCAAAGCCGGTCTGGCGGCCAACGTGATCGAACTGCCCGACCTCTCGAACGGCTTCCGCGTAAAAAGCAGCATCTACACCGGCAAGGCGTTCGCCTACAACGACCTGAAAGCCGACGTGAAAATTCTGGCTATCAAGAAAAATACCATCACGCCCGAAGAAACCGACGCTACGGCTACGGTTGACGCGTTCAGCCCGGCTTTGAACGATAGTGATTTCAGCATTACCGTGAAGAAAACCGAAAAAGCCACCGGCGATGTGCTGCTGCCCGAAGCTGATTTGGTGGTTTCGGCGGGGCGCGGTCTGAAAGGACCCGAAAACTGGGGCATTGTTGAAGAACTGGCAAAGGCTCTCGGTGCGGCAACGGCCTGCTCGAAACCCGTGTCGGACCTCGACTGGCGGCCCCACCACGAACACGTTGGGCAAACCGGTATTAAGGTTAGTCCGAACCTGTACATTGCGGCAGGTATTTCGGGTGCCATACAACATCTGGCGGGCGTAAACTCCTCGAAGGTAATTGTTGTTATCAACAAAGACCCCGAAGCCCCGTTCTTCAAATCGGCAGATTACGGCATTGTCGGTGACGTATTTGAGGTATTGCCGCGTCTGACGAAAGCGGTTCAGGCTCTTTAAGTGATGAGTTATGGGCGATGGGTGATGAACTATTTTTCGTTGCCAATTCATGACTCATCGCTCATAACTCATTACTTTAATTGCTAATTTCGCGTCGTGGATAAGATTAAGCTGGAAATATTAGGACTATCGCCCAGTCAGTCGCAGTCGGGTTCGTTTGCGTTGGTGCTGGGTGAAGAATACGGCAATCGTCGGTTGCCGATCATTATTGGCATGTTTGAAGCGCAGGCAATTGCCATTGAGATCGAGAAAATTGTGCCCAACCGGCCCATGACCCACGATCTGTTCAAGCAATTTGCCGAGCAGTTCCGGTTCACGGTGCGCGAAATTGTGATTTCCGACCTGCGCGAAGGCATTTTCTTCGCCAAGATTGTTTGCTTCGACGGCGTCCGCGAAACCATCATCGACGCTCGCCCGTCGGATGCCATCGCCATCGGCATCCGGTTCGACGTGCCAATTTATACCAACGAGTCTATTCTGTCGGAAGCGGGTATTACGGCCACTGGTGCCGATGAAGACGAAGAACAGGAAGAACTGGTTCGCTCATCGAATCGCCCCTCGTCGCGCTCATTTGGTGATCAGTTGAAAAACGCATCGTCGGAAGAACTGCAGCAAATGCTCGACGAAGCACTCGGCAACGAAGAATACGAGCGGGCCGCCAAAATCCGCGACGAAATGAGCAAGCGGAATTAAGACTTGCTGAACGAATACGCATATTGGGCCAATCCGGGTTGCTGGGCTGGCCCAATATTTTTTTGAGATACGGTGAGGTAAACACATTAGTATCAGTATATTGCTTGCTGATTCTGTCAATGCCTGTTTCACACTCGCTGACTAATCTCATGCTATCCTCACCATCGAAATTACTTGCTCTGCTCTTGCTGACAGGTCTATTCTGCCGTTGCCAGGAGGTGGCTCCCAACGCCGAGCCGTTTGTGTATGTCAGTGCCAGCCGCAACGATGTGTCGCAGCGAACATCTGCCGTTTGCGCTTATCGATACACAATTGCCAATACCTTTGCCCGACTCGACAACGCAACCCAGCGCGAAGCCATTCGGGCCGGGTTTACCGTATGGTCGCGCATCAATCCTAATGTTGGCTTTCTCGAACTGCCCGACCGCCCTGAAATCACAATTCAGTTTGCCGATCCATCGGTGGTGCAATCGCAGGCAGTGCCGGTAGTTACAGGGCTTGTGCCGGGTTCGGCAGTAACGGTATCGGCATTGCGCACGGCAAGCAACGGAGTGCGTACCGTGCTGTTGAGCAACGCTCACGAATGGGATGGCAGCAGCCTGACTAAAGCCGTTGCTTATCAGGTAGGTTTAATTCTGGGCGTGGCTACCTCACAGGAGACCAACTCGATTATGTCGCCAATTTTTGCCGGGCAACCTACCATGCCGTCAAGGGCCGATTCGCTGGCTGTCCGCAGCTTGTATCCATTGCCCTGCGCCGATTTGGCGAATGTAAAATTTCTGCCCTGTTCGCTCAAAGTAAACAAAGAAATTACGCAGACCATCAAGTTTGATAAACAAGGAACGGTTGTAATCAAGGCATCGGGGCAGATGACGGTAGGCATCTTTGTTGGAATAAGCGGACCGGACGGGCGAGTAGATGGGCCATTTGGCTTTGCCATACTCCCTGAATATAACCTCATACAGACTATCCCACATGCTGCCGTTATGTACAAAGTAGATAACGAAACAGAGTGGCGGTTCTGGAAAGATAAACCAACGTTTAGCACGAACGGTCGATTATATGCCACGCTAACGTTCGCCATTAATGATGCCAATTTAACCGACAATAGCGGAGCTTACGACGTTGTTGTTGATTATCAATAGCTTACCACACCTGCTCTTGTTCTCATGTCAGATAGTTCTGTTGCCCATGCGCTTGCGAAGGGCATTCGGGCCGGGTTTAAAGCCGAGCAAACGCTTACCGAACAGGTAATTGAACCACTTATTGCTGAGGCCAGAACAACCTACGGGCTGGCTCATACAAAAGCGACAACCCTGGCCTGGCGGGCGGCAAAAGCGGTTATCCGCTCGCTTCGTCATACCGACGGTTGGCAAAGTAATATGCTTGGGCGCATGTTGCACGACCAAATCGAGACCGACCGCTTTCAGCGTGACGCCATCGACGACCAAACCCTCGCCCGGTACACGCAACCGCTCGACCGCTACATTAACTGGTACGTAACCACGTACATACCCGACGCCGGAGATGACTACAAAGCCGATATTCGGCAGGAAGTGATTGCCCGTTTCTACAGCCAACTGAAAAAGCCCGGCTTCGTACTCGAATCAACCGCCAGTACGCTGCTGATTGGCATTGCTATGCGAACCATATGGTCGCTGGGGCGAAAGCGCAAGACCCAGCAAAAACGTTCGGTAATAGCTGATAGTCAACTTAATAAACTTCAGACGAACGAGATTCAGTTGCGTGAACGGTTTAACTTTTATCGACTGGCTTACCGCCATATCGCGACGCAACTGATGGATATGGACGACGTTTGCCAGACAATTATTTTGCAACGCTACGGCATCGATCAGCACCGTATCGGCGAGTTTGCGCAACTGACCGAGCAACCTCCACTCCTGACCGAAGACGAATTCGACACCTTGTTTAACGTGGCCTTTTCGCCAACCGCAAAAGGCCGGAAGCTGAAAGACATTGCCGGAGACGTAGGTATCAGCCCTAAGCAAATCAGTGATAAGCACCTGGCATGTCTCGATCAACTTGTGCGGAAGGTAACGCCCGCCCTGCTGAACGCCCGGCTGCATTCGCAATACGGGCGGCTCGTGAAACAGCAGATGGAGACCCGCCTGACCGAAGCCAACGCCCGTAAACAAAAAGAACAAGCTGAAAAACAACGGTATGCAGCCCGACGACAATCAGGCCCAAACCTGGCTCATTGAACAGTATGTGCTGGGCGAATTGCCGCCCGGTGTTGCGGCAAAACTGGAGGAGCGTATGCGTGCCGACCCTGTATTGGAGCAGCGTGTGCTGACACAATGGTTAGTGGTCGACTACCTACAACATGAGCAGCAGACGACCCGGTTCTACCAGCAGTCGCAATCGATAACCACTTCGGCGTCGGGCCGGAAGCAGCACACACCGCAGGGTATTCAGTATCTGACGTGGTTGGTGGGCGTGGCGGCTTTGGTGCTGCTTTGCCTGAGTGTGTGGGTCTATTTGCAAATGCGCCCGGCGCAACCGCAGATTGGCAGCGTACCGGTCACGGGCGGGGACGATCACTACGGCATGGTCGATACCGACGATTCGACGGTTGTGCTTCGGTATGATCGCAATCCCCGATTCTGGATTTTCCGCGACCAATACGCCTGGGCCTCAGATACGCTGAAAATCTACAGCTCGTCGCTGAGCCGAGAGTCGTTAGAAAACTGGCAACTCGAACGCACTGAAAAGCGGGGTGTGTTTGTGCTGAAAACGAAACAACAGCAGTATAAACTGACAAATACACACACCGAACTAACCGACCTTGTAGCCGATGAAAATCTTTAACGCAGTACTTTTCGGCTGTTTTGCTGTGCTGAACTTTGGCACTTATGCCCAGCCCGCGCCCAAATCGACGCTCTGCGAGTGCGAGCGGGTAGAAGCTGATAAGAAGCGCAGACAACTTTACTCGAATACGCAGGCTCAGCAGATTATCAATGAATACTGTAAACTGTTCGTGCATCCGGCCAGGATTTATCCGAAGCCGTATGCCTGCAAAGACGTAGGGCCAATTTATTCACAACTATGTGAAGATGAGCAGAAATACGTTTTCTACGATGAGCCATTTCTTGATAATCTCGTAAAATCGTCGCGGTTGGGCGACCGCTTTGTGCTGGCCCACGAAATTGCCCATCATCTGCTGGGGCATACCGAGCGGGCGTTTCGGCTGGGTCGGCAGCAGTCGATACCGGGTGAAGTTGCCAAAGACACGCGCTATAAATCGCGAAACAAAGCCAAAAAAACGCAGATGTATGGCATTACCATGCCGCAACGTCATTTACACGAACTGGAAGCCGACGCACTGGGCCTATGGATGGTAGTACAAAAAGGAGCTACACGTGCCGATATCAAGCAAATTTTCGACGTAATGCCCCGTTTGCTGTCGGTATACAAAGGGATTCCCGATGAAGAAACCTCAACCGATAGTCATCCCAGCTTAGTTATACGCAAAAACCTGATTGAACGCTACTGGACCAAATTTGAACGGCCTACGCTGGCAATGCAATACCAGAATGTGGTTGACAGTATTGATTTTGTACCGCTTCAGCATGAAGTAAAAGAATTTTATGCCTATCAACTGTTAAGTGCCGATGAAGAACGTCAGGCACAGTTGACCCGAACCGAACGCGACATTCGTGATTCGCTGAGTCGCCGTTACCGCTTTTCGGTCGACGTGCTGGGTGGTGGCGTGTATCAGCGGCCCGTTTTGCGCCGGGATGGCGAGCCGGTAGCTGCTACCGACAGCCGGGGCTGGGTGGCGGGGCTGCGGTTTGGCGTTGGTGCGTGGTTTAAACGGCACCGGGCCGAAACCGACGTAAAAGTAGCGTCAAGTTCATTTACGACTCAGGCGGCATTTGCCGATGGGCTGCGCACGGTAGAAGTATTTAACAGCCAATATCTGTATGTTCAGCCACGCTATGTATACAGCCGAATCGGGCGGGGAAATCGCTACAAATACGGAACGGGTGTATGGCAGGCAACAGCAGGGCTATCGGTGAATGTACCGCTGACGTTCGACTATAAAAACTACGCACTGCTCGTAGACCCGGTGCCAACGCAGCGGACATCGGTAGCCCCGGTGATTGGGGTGGGCTATAGCCATGCCAACTGGCTGACCCGTAGCGGCCATGTTCGGATTGGACTCATGTACCAGCCTCAGTTGCTGAATCTGTCCGTTGGGTCGGGCGAAAAAATCAGTGCGTGGTTGCATACGCTCAGCCTCGAAGCATCGGTACGATTGTGGTAAGTTGTTGATAGTTAGAGCAATGCTCATAAAAGCCAGTCCCAAACAGGGCTGGCTTTTTGCGTAGGGGGGTGTTTTTTTTTAGAGCGGCATGAACAGGGCAAACAAACTGACCTGTACCCATGCTAAAGTCCCGTTTGCTTCGCTCCGACGAACACGCCCGCTTCGTCGCCTTCAACAAAACAAATAGCGGTGCCCCCATTCCAGCGGGCTATTTAGACCGGGCTACGATTCGTATTTTTTACCGTGCCAACGACCCTGACCGCTGGGTGGCGGCCTACGTGGTGAATACCACGGTAGACTTTCGCTATTTGAGTGTACTCGAACTGGAGAAGAAAACGGATCTGTTGGCTCAGCACCGTCTGCGCGAATCGGACCTCGTAGAAATTACCCTTCTTTGCCGCGACCGTTCGCTCGATTGGCCCGCTATCGACCGCGAATGGTACTACCTGAACAGCATTATCGACGCCCTGCGCACGGGCCGGCGGGTGGTGCTGGGTGGAACTACCCGCGAAGACCTGCGTCAGGCGCAAATGCAAATTCTGGACTCGCTTCTCCACGAAGGTGAACTGAACATGTTTGGGCAAACAAAATCGGGCTGGCTGTTTTATGCGACCCGAACGCGGGTGCTTGGTAACGTAGCACGCCGGGCTATGGCCGGAGCAACTCAGCGTTTCTGGATAGTGGTGAGTAAACTGGCTGGTCGGCGCGTTGGCTCCCTACCGAATAGTTAATAAGTTAAAAATTGATTCCAATACCGTGTTGCATCACCGAAATTGCCATTTAATAAGCCAATGTAGTCATTTCTCCCAGCCGGTGCTGTTTCTTCTATAGCATCGGCTGGGAACGTACTGTTTCAGCCTCTCTATGACCAATATACTTATACTCGACGACCACCCGATTGTGGTAAGTGGGCTGGCTCTTTATCTTCAGAATAAAGACGATCTCACGGTGGTGGGGAAAGTTCACAGTCCGCACGATGCCATACAGTTTCTGCGAACTCAACCTGTAGACGTGCTGGTGAGCGATATGCACCTCGACAGTGACCTGACCGGCACCGACGTATTGGTACGCATAAAGCAGGCTCACCCCAGCATCAAGGTTGTTTTTTACACGATGATCGAGAAAAACAACGACGTGCGTGAGGCTATTCTGGCTGGTGCCGAAGGGTACGTTCTGAAAAAATATGACGCCGACGAGGTGTATCGGGCTATCCGAACGGTGCGCCACAATAAGCAGTATTACAGCCCCGAACTGGTACATATTCTGGTGCGGGCGTCGTCGGGAGCCGATGCCCGAGACGAAGAACCGCAGGCGTTACGCAACCTCACCAATCGGGAACGCGAGGTGATGGTGCTGATTGCCCGCGACGTGCCCAACGGCGAAATCGCTCAGAAACTGTCAGTCAGCGAATCGACCATCAACTCGCACCGGGCAAACCTGATGCAGAAGTTAGACGTTCGCTCAAACGTTGGTATTGCTCACTTTGCCTTTAAATACGGCCTGATTGATTCTACTATAAACTAAGCAGCGGCACCCGAATCAGGATACTGGTGCCTTTGTGTACCAGTTCGTCGGTGGCTACGGCTGCGGTGCCGCCAATGCGCTCGAGTCGTTGCTGAATGTTTGCCCAGCCGCGCCCGCCACTGCTGCCTTTCTGTGTTTTACTCAGACCAATACCATTATCGCGCATATCTATGGTGAGGTTGTCTTTGTTCACACTGAATCGAATGCTGGCTTCACTGGCCTGCGCGTGTTTGATGACATTGTTTACCAACTCGACCAGCACTAAGTAAAGCTGAAACTGCACTTTCGGTTTAAGCTGATTCTCGGCACCCGTTACGAGCAGAAAAAACTGTGTCTGATGGGTCTGATTCAGGCTTTCAACCAGTTCCTGAAGGGCCACTGCCAGTCCTTTCTGTTCAAATTCTTCGGGCAACAGGTTATTGGCAATCTTACGAACTTCGTCGTAGGTGTGCTGCACCATGCGTTCGAGCGGCTCATACAGAGTGTCCTGATTACTGGCTTCGCGCATACCCCGCAGCGACTGGCGGAGGTTGAGCAGCAGGTTGCCGATATTGTCGTGAATCTCCGAGGCCACACGTTCCCGTTCTTCGGTCAGGCCGCGCATTTCGGCGGCCTCTACCTTCGTCTCCATGTCGCGCTGAAGCTGGGCTTTCTGCTGTTTTTCTAATCGCATGGCATCGGCTAAGCCTAATGTCAGGAAAATAAACTCGAGTACAGAGCCAAGATTGATGGTATAGTGTACGTAGAAATCGGCACTGGAAATAGCCCCGGATCGGTTGAGTGAATGAATCAGCCCGCCCAGAAACAGGGCCACGCCCGCAGCCCAGTAATAGCGGGCGGGCCGGTAGCCGCGATACCAGCCATAGCCACCCAGAAAAACGATGAACGAGCCTACAATAACGCCTACAATGGTGATGACTAAGTTAGTGGAAACACCGGGCAACCCCAGGAGTGTCAGCAGCCAGCCAGCCACGCTCAAACCAATCAGTCCATAGAGCATCGTCTGCAAACCCGGAGCTACCCGTTTCAGATTGAGAATTGAACTATAGAATATCAGAAACGTACTGATGGTGATGGTGAAGAATGTAGACAACGAATGTTGGGAGAGCCACGCATTGCCCGGCCACAAAAACCGGGCACCCACGCAGTAGCCCCGCGACAGTTCGTAAAGCAGATAAGCTCCGAGGTAAATGCTCAGCAGCCCATATCGTCGTTCGCGGGTGAAGAGCCAGACCGTTAAGTGATAGAGAAATACCGACAGAAAAATACCGTAGTACAATCCCCAAAGCAGCCCCGACACCTGCGCCGTTTGTATGAAGCGGTCTTCGCGCCAGAGAAATAGCGGAAACGTAGCCTGCCCAAACGTAGATGCCAGCCGGATGTACACCGTCTGGTCATCGTTGGGGGTTGTGGGCAGATAAAACACGTAGGTGTGGTACGAAATTTCGCGGCCCCGGTCGCCGAAGCGTTCGCCCCCCTGCTTTCGGATAACCTTCCCGGTACGTTTGGAGACAATATACAGATCGATTTCCGAAAAATTGCCGAAGCCGATTTCCAGCAACCACGGTCGGGTCGTAGTGGCCCGGTTGTTGAGATCGAACCGAACCCAGTAGTCAGCGGTTGAAAAGCCCTCGTTGGGCGTATTCTGGGTGCTGGCTGCAAACCGTTGGCGCACAGTTGGTTGCAGCACGTCGCTGAGCGTTCGGTACTGGTGGGCTGAATCTTCCAGAATTGCCACCTGCCGACCAATCACATAGCGCGACACCGAGTCAGTGAGTGTGACCTGGGCCTGGGCTATCTGGCTCAGCAACAGCATGAACCAAATAACCAGCGGAATGCGCTGAACAGCGAACGACATGGAATGGAGTGGTTTAGCCGATACCGGTATCTGGTGCAAGTATCGGTTGAATGTACGCACGGTGAAATAGATAATCAACCGATTTTTATCATAAATGCAGCCAGTTGATACTCGTGAAATTTGCCAGATGCGATTGGTCAGATTGCTATAAAAATGGCGAAAGATGCTATTTCATACGATTGGGTCAGGCGGCAACTTTGTTCCTGAGAAGCGTAAGACTAATCACTGTTATTTGCTTCTATCCACACTATTTAATAGTTACTCGCTGATAGCGAACGTAATACAGAAGCTTCTGTATTACGTTCGCCTACCTGTCCAGTTTTTGGGATTAAGTAGGTGCTAAAGTGATCAACCCTTTGCCTGTAAAGTAATTGCCGCCCGAATAACTGAAGTCCTATGAAAGCAATTAAACTCACTCTGCTGTTTTACTTTTCGGTATCGACTGGCATGGCTCAAAAAACCAAACCTGCGATACTTATTAAAGTGGATTCAACGGTGTTGAAAGCCTACGGATTGAGGTTTCAGGGAAATCAGGTTTATTACCGACTATCTCCATCCGCAAAAATGCAAATGATGCGTTTGCATAGGGTAGAAATTAGCCGGATTAAGTACGCTGACGGAAGAGAAGAGATGATAACAATAAAGCTGCTACCACTCCCCGTGTTGCGTAGTGCCTACACTCAGCTAATAAAGGAGCCGCCGGGAAGTACTCAAAAAGCAAATAAAGGCCATCAACCTGACCGTATTTATAAAAAAGATAAGAGTATTATCGAGTGTAAAATTATTGACATCACACCAACAGAAATAAAGTACGTAGTCATTACAGACCATTCGCAGCGAGTTAGAAGTATCCGACAGAAGGAGATCGAGAGAATAGAACAAAATACGGTTAAAGACAGTGCTCGTGTAGTTGGTGAAATGCCTCAAAGAACACCAGCCAAAGAGCCTGAAAAAAATAGGTCTCCTGTACGGGTTGAAGCACATCGATTAGCACAAAAACAGGATGCCCCTCAGAAGCAAACCGAAGAAGTAACAATGCAGCGGAAAATTCCCAAAAGTGATTATGCGTATTCTACATATATACTAGGAATAGAAGCCTCTCAGATGCTTGCTATTGGAGGGTCTCAATGGGCAGATGAACGTAAAGGGTTGGGATTGAAAATGGCTATAGGAGGTTTAGTGCAGTATACAAAAAGGCTTAACCGTACCATTGGCTTCGTGGCCGAAGTGGGCTTTACAGAATGGGCTTCTGAATATCGCTTTTCCAGGGAGACTGACTTGCTTTATGTTTATTCAGTTGGTCTGTCTCGCGCTTCGGTTCGTATCGGCTCCAAATTATATGTTGGGAAAGCCTTTTACGTGTTGCCAAAAGCTCATATCGAAGGCTTAAGACTTCGCCAGGGAGGGTATGACGGAAAATCTGTAGCTGCACCCGATAGGATACAAAGTACCATTTATTGGGGCGGCTCAGGAGCGTTTGGTTACGAACATCGTGTTGGTAGTAAAGTCATGGTGGATGCAAGCATTGGTTATAACTATATTGCTAAACCACTGCCATTACTCGACTACGCCTATCCTCCCAACGAAGTACTACATCTAATCAGTTTGCGGGTAGGTTTTGGGCTTATATCTTATCGAACACCTAACAGATAAACTGCACCGCACCATGAACCTAAAAACGGCCTTCTCTTTTTTGCTACTATTCATAGTAAACCATAGTTGTAAACAGGTTTATGATGTAGACGTTACGCAGGATACCAGCGAAGCAAGTCCCTTTCATGTCTTTTTTATTGACCGTAGCCTGAATGATAATCTTGGCGTCATCGTAACCGATACGAATAAACGAGAAATCAATCTTTTTTATGGTGATAAGAACTCTAAGGGAAGTTTAGTTAATGTTCGACAAATTGTTACTTACCTGCCAGAACAAAAACTGTTGTTTAGTTTTGAGTTAAATGAAAATCTGTTGCCCCAAAAAATTACGAGTATAAAAAACGATACTACTATAACTGTACAGTTGAAAAATTACAACCTGAAAACAAACACGGTAGATGTTGAGATTTATGATACACAAAATACACTGATTCAAAGCCGTACAGATGTTTCTTGTGGAGAAGCACTTCTGAAATTTAAAGAAGTCAAAAGGCAGTTTGATATTGAAAAAGGGTTACGAGTAGCAGCGGGTGAAGGTTCGAATAACGATGACTGTAATACGACCTTAGGGAAGATTTCATATTACGCTGATGGTTTACAATGCCTTTTAGGCTCAGTTGGCACTGGTCTATCCCTTTTTGCAGCCCCCGTTACGGGTGGTCTTAGTCTTTTTCTAACAGGCGTAGGAGCTGTTTTTACGGCTGCAAATTGCAGTAGTTTTCATGAGACACGCATGAAGCTGAATAATGGTGAGTGTATAGAACTGGGCCCTTTAAATGGTATACAACAATTGGATGTAAGTACTACTTGCTCTGGTATTCTATACGACTTTGCTAAGGGTAAAAAAACTCAGGTAATAGTTGGTACTGTTCTGTGCCTAACTGGTATGCTTGATGCTACAGCTAAACTACTAAAGGAAAAATTCAACCCTCCGGGCCTGCCCAATGATCCTACATTTCCTACATCTAACGTATTCGGCAAGAGTTTTGGCGACCCTAACATTGTAACCTTTGATGGTAAATCTTATGAGTTTAATGGCGTAGGAGAATTTGTAGCTACTAAATCATCCACCGATAATTTTGAAATACAGGTGCGTCAGGAAGAACTAAAAAGTCGAACTAGTTCGGGTAGCGTATCTTGGAATACGGGGCTGGCGATTAATACAGGAAACGATAAGTTGTGCTTTTACCCTACCAAATATTTTATCAATCAAACGCCGTACACCTACTCTTCTTCTATTGATAATGTCTTACAAAGTGGCGGAAGCATTACGGGAGACTCAAAAACGTTTGTGGTTAGTACAGGCAACGGCGATGTCGTCAAAGTATTTAACCGGGGTGATGCCCTTGATTATTCCATTATTCCAGGAACTCAGCGACAAGGCAAAATGATTGGTATTTTTGGGAATTATGACAAGCAGACTGACAATGACTTACAGGTTAGAAATGGCACACTGATCAATGGTGCGTATGGATCACTGTACCCCAACTTTACCAATAGCTGGCGAATTGCCCAGAATCAATCATTATTCGTGTATGATGTGGGCAAAAATACCGATTCTTATACTAACCGCAGTTTTCCGCGTGCTCCACTTGTGATAAGCGCAAGCCAACGTGCCAGTGCCGAGCGAGTTTGTCGTGATGCAGGTGTGAAAGCCCCATTTTTAGAGGGCTGTATAAACGATGTAGTAGCTACCGGCGATGCCGGAATAGCACAAAGAGCCAAAGATTTGCAGGAAGAAAGCATAGTTAAAACATTTGACATAAAGTTTGGGCCGAATGATGATAAGAGTTTGTTAAAGCAGGCTTTTAGCAGCAATCAGTATGGGACAGAATATCTTCTGTGTAATAGTGTAACTTATCCTGCGATCAACAGACCCATTTCTGTAGTTAATGGATTTGAAACAACTATTTATCTGGCATCTGAAAGCCCGAATATTATCCCATCCGAACTTTCTTTCAATCTTGGCCGCTACGAATGGCACTGGTCTGTGAAAGCATTAAACAGTGTCGGCAGATACAGATTTTATGACCCATTATTATATCTTTTTATGGGAATTGATTCGAATATAGCCATATTCGATGGGAAGCTTCATAAAGTTGTTATCCAGTCGGCTATTAATTTAGGTGCAAAAACCAGTACGTACAGGGTCTATTTTGATGATATTCTGGTGTCGGAAAATGTAAATTTTACGATACGACGTTATCGACCCCAAGATGAACTTCTCGTAAACCATCAAAACGTATCTTTAACAGTCAATAATACTGTGAAGCTCTATCGATGGTCATTCAAAAGTTATTAGCTGGCAGGGCAGTCGTAAGCTGATTACTGAGAACAAAAAAACAGTATCTGTTTGGCTGTCTCAGGAATTTAGAAGTAATTGGCAATGCAATTAAGTAGTACGTACATTTTAGCTGATAATGAACGAGATTCAACTCATTAGAAGCTAACTTTTTCTATCAACTGTGTTTAATTCACACCTTATGGATCTGAAAAGATTTACTCAGAAGCAGGCTTTAGTTGCCGCTCTTATTACCGTGTCGAGTCACCTGATGGCACAAATTCCAAGCGTTCCGGGCATTACAGGCAATGCCGAAAATCTAACTCGTGAAACTTCTGACGCTTCCCAGGAATTCTTTGCCAGAGTAAGCCCCGACGGCAAATTTTTACTCTATAACGCTCTTGAAGTATCTTACTCGCTCGGTTTGACCAATGCAGGACTCGAAGTAAGGACCAACAAAAACTTCCGAATCGTCCGTAAAGAGATTGGTAAGCCTGTTACTAATCCATTGGTGAACAATGCTGCCTATCCTACATGGCTACCTAACAATACGGGAGTTATTTTCAGTTACATTAAGCCTGAAAAGCCAGTGATTGTCCGCTCTGACATTAACGGAGTGGGCCTTAATTACATTTCGCCGGGAGCAATGGGTGAAGACGATGCCGAACCCGTTGTGCTGAAAGATAACTCGAAAATCCTGTTCACTACTCGCATGAGCAATAGCCGGATGATTTGCTCGATGGACATGAAAGGAGGTAATTATTCGGTTATTACAGAGGGGGGCACATAAGCCTGAACCCTATGAACAACAACCAGATCATTTACAACCTGAAGGTTGGGAAAACTATTCAGGTGTTTACAATGGATCTGAAAACTGGAGAGAAGACACAGTTAACGTCTGGAGAATATAACAACCGAGATGGCTCTTTCTCCAGAGATGGTAAATATATTGCCTTCGCCAGCAATCGTGAAAATCCAAAAAAGCAGAACAAACACATCTACGTCATGAAAGCGGACGGTACTGAACTAATTCAGATTACTCAGGGAGAAACGGATGAAAGTGATCCGGCATGGGGGATAATGGCATGCTTTTTTTTAGTTCTAATGCTGAAAAGAACTATAATATCTGGAAAGCTAAGGTGAAGTTTGGAAAATAATACAATGAGATTTTAAACAGTGCTCCTCTGGGCAGCCAGTATGTGAATAATAACAAAGTCTGCCCCAGAGTAGGACAATCACACTAAGTTAACAATATTTAGTTCATAGCTAACTTAGTGTGATTGTTTTTTGAGACTGATGATAGATGCTATAGGAGAAGTGTTTTCATTAATTGAGCAATATTTCGATGATGGTACTTTGCGCCATTTAGGTTTCATTTGAAAAAACAGCTATAGTTCTATTGGGTATATTTCGAACCCGATATCTCACTGATCCGCAAAATTTAATTGTTCCGCTTTTTTACAACCAGTTCGCGATAGCCATACGTTGGGTCAGGTTCCCGATCAAATGTTAGTTCGGGCATCACGCCAATGACGAGTTCGGCTGTCGTATAAATCTTACAGCCTGCTACCAAATGCCCACCGAGAGTCTGTCCAGTTGAGTCAGAAACGGACAAATGCAGATGGCTCCCATTGATCGAGAGTGTACCTACCAGTGATACGATTTCAAAATGTCCCTGCCAGTGATTTGATTTTTCCTGATTCGCTAAGCGCAGCGTAACATCGGTCAGGCTACCAACGCATGTTAACAGCGCACCAGCCCGGATGCCCTCACGCGCAACCAGCCCATCGATCTGCTCTTTCAAATCCTGACCGGGCCTGAGCCGGAAAGAGTACGTTTGCATGGTAGCTGCAACGGGTTGCGGAAACGACTGGGCTTGTGCGTCTTCAGTCATCATGTGCCAGATGAGTAAAAATAATAGTGATAAGGCTGGTGGTCGTGTCATAAGAGTAGGAATAAGCTTAGGCGTGGGAGTAAATCAATGGTAGTTTCAACAAAAAAACCGGAAGCGTTGGCCTCCGGTTTTTTTGTTGACAAGTCTGATACGCTTATTCGATGCCGAACATCACGTCTGACCGGCGACCGCTGTTGCCTGCCCGGCGACGGGCGGGTTTTTTCTTAACCGGTGCTGGGTTCAGCAGGTTAGCACGTTGAGCTTCTGTCAGCGGCTTCAGGTCAGTGATCGAGTACGTATTATCGCTGATCGTTGTGTTGAAGCTACCCACCTGCTGCTCAGGCTGACCGTTGCATGGCAGCTTGGTGACGGTGAACACAGCGCGGAAGTAAGAAACCTGCGGACGTACCCGGCGACCTTTGAAGCGAATGGCGTTGCCACTCTCAATTTTCGCCTTCTCAGCCTGAAGCTGTTGAGCCAGACCACCCGGCAGTTCGTTGATGTTCAGGATAACCGTGTTGGTATCGAACTCAACCACGCTCGTTGCCAGACGACGGTTCAGACCACGGTAGCGGAGTCGTGTAACAGTATCGCCAACCGATGTAATCGTGCCGTTACAGTAGCAGACGTTAGCTACTTCGCGGGTGTATGGCGTGCGGTAGTATACTTCCAGACGCTCTAAGCGGTGACGGTATTTGCAGTCAGGTAGGGGTGGTGTCTTTTTCACTACCGCAAAGCTCGTTGTTGCCACTTCACTCATACACGTGCCACACTTAGCCGTTTGCCGGTTGTGAACGGTTACGTAGTAGAAGCCGGGGTTAAGCTGACCGTTCGAGAAATAAGCCGTTGGGAACGCGAGCGTCGTATCGGTTGTGTTCTCCAATTGGGCAATAACCTGATCGCCGGTAGTTGTTCCAACAGAGTCTGCACGATAGTACAACCGGGCCGTAAACGTTTCATTGCGTGGGTTCGGGGTAGTACTCCGCCAGCTAATAACCGGTGCTGTTGCTGATGGATTAACCGTCGCAGCGTTGTCGTTGTAAGCGAGCGACGTTCCCTTAAGCGACGCACCATTGAACTGGATGTTCAAAGCTGGAATCTGTTCGCAGGTAGGGCAGGTAATTGGTGCTTTCGGAATCAGCTTCCGCTGCACAAATCCTTTCCGCACAGCTACACCAGCACTAAAACCACCGTGCTTACGCGTAAACTCGGCCAGTTCATCCTGAATACCATTGATGATCAGGTAATTCAGGCGGGTGTAAAAGCCCTGACCCTGTACACCGATGTTCCAGTTATTGCGCAACGGGAAGAATACTCCCAACGACAACAGGCCACCCGGATGATACAACTTCGCACTGGGGTTGACTGATCGGAGCAATGCGCCACCATCAACAAACGAAGGTACATTTGGCACTGCCGACAGTTGAGACGGAATGTAAGCGGCAATGGTTGCTGCTTCAGTACGGAACAACCCGCCACGCAGACCCAGTTCGATGAAGGTGGTTGCGTCAGGATTCCGGCGGCTGCGAGCCAGCGTAAACTGCACAACCGGCCCAACCGTCAGGAACATATCTTCCGAAGCCCGCTGGCGAATTGTTACCTGATCGCGACCTACGCTTGGTGTGCGCGAAGCTGCCAATGCATACAGATAATCGCGGTAGGCACCTCGTGTGATGTAGTTCTGATAGCCAAAAGCTGTACCCAAACCAAAACGCAGCCGTCGGGTAGCAGGCGTCAGGTAATAATCAACATTACCCGTAATGTTGAACCCGGCACCGTTGTACAGCGAATTGTCGCGCCGAACGGGGCCGAATGTGTTCTCCCAGGTGCCGCAATAGGCAAAATTGGGTCCGGCGAATAAACCGATTCGCCAGGGCGACAGGCGACGGACCAATACAAAGGTCTGAAAGGTGGTGTCACAGTCGTCGAGTTCGGCAACATCAGCAGCTACGGCTTTAAAATCTTCACGGCGCAGCGTATCGGTGTAGACCCCCTTGCCTAAACGATAGATGTTGTCACGCGCGTTCGACCGAACGGCATCAGTGGATTGTACAGCCTGATTGGTGGCGGACTGGACGTCGTCCCGCCGAACCGTGTCAGCTTGTTGAGCTAAGCCGACAGAAGGCATTGCAAAACCTAGCAACACGAGTCCAGCCAGCATCCGCATGGGGTGTTGTTGGATAAATGTTCGCATATTTATTGAGTTAATTTGACGCAATGTTTCTAACTAAACTTTTATTCTCCTAAAGTGAGTTCTGGAAACTTATGCAACGGTCAACCCACTATTTTGGTGGATTTTTTCACTTTTCGAGTCAATCACTTATATAACAGGGGGTTGTTGGTGCCCCTGATACATGTCGGCGGTATTACTACCACTTTTTGACTCAATAGGCTTTAAAACGAACGTTGCACAAAAAAGTACGGAAAACCCCTCCCTCCCGCACTTTCACTGTTAAGCTGTTTCAACTGGATAACCAGATTACAACAGCGGTAACATCAACGAATGGACCTTGTGTCCGTGAAATTTTCTGCAATGTTAAGGCTGAATTGGAAAAGTCAATTCATTCTGTCAATATTTTTTCGCGTCTCCTGCTTACGTAAGCGTGTTTTTGCACCGTTGTCTAAGCATTTTTTAGAGGGTAGACAAGTAGCGCAAATAATCGCAATGCCTCTGTCAGTAGGTGGCCTGATGGCAACGGAATCATTGCTATCAGAACTGGTCTGACGATAAAGACGCTCAATAATAAGGATTGTCACTGAGTTAACAAACGATTTTTCCATAAACTCGCAGTCAATGTCAATTTTCTGCGTTCTGCCCAATTCCTCAGCGTTTTTTTCCTGTATTAACTTGGCTAATACAAATACTATGCCGGGGTGCGCAGAACAGATTGCTCAGACAGGCTTGTCAACTGATCAGAACACATGTCGCAACTGTGAACTAAACAAGAAACCAATAAATCGATAAAGTGTTATCGCCTACAAAATACTGACTGCATCGCTGTCCATATTTTCGTAGAAACAGGAGCTTGTCCATATTACACGATTTTTCTCTGCATTTGCCACATGCGCCGGTACTCAGGTTTCATCAGTTTGTAGCCCAACCATGTTTCGCCAACAGGTTCGAAACCGTGCCTATGGTAAAACGCTATCGAATTTGTGCTGCTATCCATCACGTTCAACCATACATACCGTTTGTTGAGTTGTCGGGCTATCTCGAAGGCGTATTCAATCAGGTAAGTACCCAGTCCTTGTCCGGCGACTTCCCGTAAAAAATAAATTCGTTCAATTTCAAATCCGCCTGCTTCATTGTTCAGATTGCTACTGAGTTTTACTTTCAGATAGCCAGCAGGCTGATCGTTTAGCAGTGTGAAAAAATATTGTACGTTAGGATCTTTGAGTTCGGCCCGGAGCGTTGCTTCGTTGTACGAGTGTTCGATATACCACGCACCCTCATCAAACCACAGGTATGTGAAATACTGTGGGTAAATCCGACGACAGAGGGCCGACAATGCCGGGGCCTGTCCGGGCGTAATAAGCTGAATAGTTTGGAGGTGTTTTGAAACCATTGTCTCAAACGGATAGTAAGGTTTCTGTGCCAGATTTGCAGCGCGAGTAAGTTAAATTTGCCGCCCCTTCATGAAATCACCGGCGGCTGATTTCAACAAACCGGCGACCGAGTTGAGGCAGAGTAACACGCCCCGGTCAATTAAGGCTTTGGCCTGATCACCGGTGGCGGCTGTTGTGCCCACAATCAGGCCCGCTTTACGTATTTTATCAACGACCCCTGCAATAGTTTTCCTGACGTCGTCGTGGCCGGGGCCGTCGTAGTAGCCCATACTCATGGCAAGGTCGCGCGGGCCGATTACGAACCCGTCTACTCCATCTACAAGGAGTATGGCATCTATATTCTGAACGGCTTCAATGTCTTCGATTTGTGGTAATATAAGTGTTTGCTCGTTGGCAAACTGCACATATTCCCCCTGATTCATAGCTCCTTGCAAATAATCAGCCGCCCGTACCAGCCCCAGCCCCCGAACGCCCGTCGGTGGGTATTTGACGGCCTGCACCAGTGCTTCTACTTCTGCCGGAGTTTTGATGCCGGGCATCATCAGCCCCATTACACCTGCATCTAAAAACTGTAATATCAGCTTCGGGTCGTTGCTGCGCACACGGGCGAGGGGCGTAATACCGCTCACTTCACAGGCCCGTACAATGTCCTGCACCTGTGCGGTTGTAACGGGGCTGTGTTCGCCATCGATCATGTAGAAATCAAGCCCGGAAAAGCCGCATAGCTCGGCTATAGTGGGGTCGATGCTGTTGGAAAGTACGCCCAGAACGGGCTGGTTGTTTTTTAACCGGGTTTTTACAATATTTTGCTTCATATTGTCAAGATTGTCTATCTGCCAACAAAATGCAAGTTTCTCGTTGAATTAACCTATACACCTTTTTTCAAATACCACAATCCGGGTATTTCAGAAGGCGAACAGAACCAGTAGCTTTAGGGCGTATTCTACTCATTCGCATACCTAATGCGCTGTCTTGTATTGTTGATACTGCTGGCGTTCAGCGCACAGGCGCAGCGGCCTTTTGCCATTCGGCACCTAACTACCCGTGATGGGCTGTCGCAGGGGTCATGCTTTTATATCCACAAAGATTCGCGCGGGTTTGTCTGGATTAGCAGCCAGAACGCGCTCAATCGCTATGATGGTAATCGCTTTACGGTATACCGGGCCGACGAAACCGATTCAGCGACCATCGGAAAGGGCGAAGTACGCGGTATTCATGAAACCCGAAATGGCGATCTGTGGCTGGGTACGGAAGAATGCCTGAGCCAGTATGTCCGCCGAACCAACTCGTTCAGGCGGTTCTACGCTACTGACCGGCGCGGAAAGCCATTTATCAGTGAACATGAAGTGTTTTACGCCGACGACTCTACCGCGTGGTTTGTCAATAAGCAGCAGGGTGTCGTCAAATTCAACTACATAACCGAACGTCGAACGATCATTGATAAATCGGTAAAACCGCGCTTCAGTATCACCACCGAATGGATTGAACACCAGCCCGACCGGCATTTGCTCATTTACTTACTGCCAACTGGCTTTCGGGTATATAACTACCAAACCCGGCAGGCGCAAACGTTTCTGACCGGGCAGGCTACCGATGCCATACTGCCGGGGTTTGGTGATGTATCGGCATCGTTTCAGACCCTGCACCGCTGCCAAACGCCCGGCCCACACCGGGGCAATTACTGCTTCGTAGGGCCGTCGGGCATTTTCGAGTTCGATCCATCATTAACCCGGCTTGTGCGTCGGTATGCGCTGCGGCCTGGCATCGATAAATTCCGGTTTGTCAGCATGGCCGAAGACCGGCAGAATCGTTGGTGGCTGGCCGTTGAGGGCGCAGGGGTGTGGCTTTACAATCCGGCCCGTGGTCAGATCGAGCAGGAGTTAAAGCCCGGCCCTGTGCCTAACTCCCTGCTGTCGACACAGGTATCGGCGGTTTATGTAGATGACCTCGGCTTAGTATGGGTCAACTGCGACCCGTTCGGCGTAGACCTTATTTACCCGAATGCGTTTACCGTTGAAACTTTCCCCGATAACCCTGCCGACATTACCGACCTCAACAACCATACTATTCGCGGATTATGCGAAGACCGGCAAGGCCATATCTGGGTCGGCACGGTCGAAGGCGGTATCCGGCGATACAACCCCACTACAGGACAAATGCGGGCGTATACGGGCGAGCAGGGCGTTCCTGTTGAGGGCAACATCCGGCAAATCAAACAAACCCGCGACGGGCGGCTGTTGGTAGCTACCATTTTTGGCCTGCTGCGCTATAACCCAAAAACAGACCGCTTCGCGCCAGTGCCTAATCCTCGCTGCGCCGACGCTAACTGTAGCTACGCAGGCGGTCTGCTCGAACTGCCCGATGGCCGTTTCGCCCTGGCAACGCACGGTGGCTTGTTTCTCTTGGATAATAATCTAATGCCTGTTTATCAGATAGATGCAGGTGGCGTTTATGAGGGCGGCATGTACTTTGACCAGAATACAAAGCGGCTGTATGCGGGTCGTCGTAATCAGGATTTGGTGATCTATCGCTATCAGAACGGACAACTTAGGCAGGAAGCCGTTGTATTGCCCGGCCACAATGTCATGGACTATTACGCTGATCCGGCCCGGCGTTCGTTGTGGCTCTGCACAGATCGGGGCTTAGTTCGCTTCGACCCGGCTACGCGGAAAATCATTCGCACCTATACCGTAAAAGACGGTATGCCCGACGATGTCGTATATGGTCTGCTGCCCGACCGGCGCGGGCGGTTCTGGCTCAGCACCAATAATGGCTTAGTCAAGTTTTTTCCGGCAGCGCAAACGTTTAATCCGGTTGTAATGACCAAAAGCCGTGAATACAACAGCCACGCGTCGCTGGCTGGCTCCGACAGTACGTTTTATTTCGGGGGTGTGCATGGGCTGGATCGGTTTGTGCCGCAGCAAATTGAAAACTACCGGGCAGAAATACCCGTTCGGGTCATAGATTTCCAGGTTAACGACCAACCCTACAATATGGGGGCGTTTATCGGCGAAACCGGCTCTGTAACGCTCGACCCAGATGAACGCACGTTTTCGATTGGGCTGGCTGCTTTAGACTACGTGAGCAATGGCAAAAATCAGTTTTTCTACCAACTTTCGGGCGTTGACCGGGGCTGGGTATCGTTGAGCGAAGGCAATACGGTGCGCTACGCCGACGTGTCGCCGGGTAGCTATGCCTTTCGGGTGCGGGCAGTAGATGCACGCGGACAGCTCACGGCTGAAACCAAACTGCACATTACCATTCGTCCGCCGTTCTGGCAGCGTTGGTGGTTTTGGCTGCTTAGCACAGTTTTGGTAGTCGGCAGTATAACATTCTGGATGAACGCGCTCAATCGCAGCAAGCTGGCCCGGCAGCTTCGGCTGTTGCAAAATACGTTGGCAACACAGGAAAGCGAACGCAACCGTATTGCCCGCGATCTGCACGACGACGTAGGTAATACCCTCGCCACGGCCAAAGGAATGCTCGAACGCGCTAAAGAAACGCTTCGCCTGCCCGACACCACCGCCGACCTCGAACAGGCTTACACGCTAATTGACAAAGCAGGTAACGATTTACGCACGATTACGCACGATTTGATGCCCGTAGAGTTCGACAAATACGCTTTGCCCGACGTGGTGGCACAGTTGACAGAGCGGGCCAGCCGGTCGTCGCAAACAATGTTCGAGTACATTCAATTTGGCGAAGTTCGGCGATTGTTTCCCGAACGAGAATTGGTACTATATCGCATTATTGCCGAACTGGTGCAGAACGCGCTCAAACATGGCGGGCCGGGGCTGGCTATCGTTCAGTTGGGTTATCACGAGCGCAACCTGAGCGTATTAGTCGAAACACCAGTCGATACGAATCAAAAAAACGGATTATTTTCTGAACAGATGACGCCGGGAATCGGGCAAAAGAATATAACTTACCGAGCAGAATATCTGTGTGCCACGCTCACGACCGACAGCAACGCCAGTAGCTACCTTGTCATGCTCGACGTCCCGTATGATTCAACCCGCTCAACAACCTATCCGCCTTCTGATCATTGACGACCATCGGCTATTTAATGATGGTTTACGGCTTATGCTGGCCGACGTGCCCGATCTGATCGTTGTTGGGCAAATTTACCACAGCCCCAACGCGCTACAGGCTGTAACCGAATTTCAGCCCGATGTACTGATCATTGATTTTAATATGCCCGAGTTAGATGGCCTCGACCTGACCCGACAACTTGTTGCTAACCGCACTACGCAACGCATTCTGATTCTGAGCATGTATGGCGAACAACGCTACATTGACGATTTCAGAAACGCCGGTGCTACGGGCTACATGCTCAAAACGTCAACGAAAGAAGAACTGTTAGCCGCTATCCGGGCCGTAGCTCAAGGTCAGGCTTACTTCGACCCTAAACTGCATGACTGGAAACAGTTTGGCAATCATACCGACGACATATTCCTCAAAAAATACAAGCTAACCCCGCGTGAGGTTGAAATCATCCGCTACATCAAACAGGGGTTGAGCAGCCCGCAAATTGCTGAAAAAGTGAATCTGAGTCCGCATACGATTGATACACACCGAAAAAACATTCATGCCAAACTCAACATCAGTACGTTGGCTGATCTGGTGCGGTTTGCCATAGAAATGGGTTTGTAACGTGAAGCCCATATAAATCTACCCGGATTGGGGTATTGACATTGGTGCGGATGAAGCAGAACTTTGTTTAGCTTCTTTCTTCACACCATACGCGAAGCCTTCTCTGAACTCCGGTCGCCCGTTAACGAAGGGCGACCGATTTTTTTATGCCTTTCCACGTAGTTGCGAAAAGCGGGTGCTTTCCGGGAAAAGAAACAAACTTGCACCCGACTTACGCCGTTGTAGAGCCATGTCTGCAACCTTGCTCATTATTGACGATGAACCGCGCCTGCGTCAACTGCTTGCCCGGATTCTGCAACTCGAAGGCTATACCGTACTCGAAGCCGAAAACGCCCGCACCGGTCTGAAAACCCTCGAACGCGAAGCCGTACACGTGGTCATCAGCGACGTGAAACTGCCCGATAAAAACGGTATCGAACTTACCGCGCAATTAAAGCAGCTCTACCCGGCCACCGAAATCATTGTACTCACGGCCTATGGCACTATTCAGGACGGTGTAACGGCCATCAAAAACGGCGCGTTTGATTATATCACAAAAGGCGACGACAATGACCGGATTATTCCGCTCGTGAGCCGGGCCGTAGAGAAGGCTAAACTGCAATTTCGGGTGCAGCAACTCGAAGCGCAGGTGAACCGGCGGCATGGGTTTGACAGCATTATCGGTCACTCAAAAGCCATTCAGCAGCCTATTGCACTGGCTCGAAAAGTGGCCGCTACGGATGCCACTGTGCTGCTAACAGGCGAAACCGGCACAGGTAAGGAGGTCTTCGCGCAGGCTATTCACTACGCAAGTCCGCGTCGGAGTGGTTCGTTTGTGGCTGTCAACTGCGGGGCGTTGGGCAAAGACATTCTCGAAAGCGAACTGTTCGGACATCGCGCCGGAGCCTTCACCGGGGCCACCCGCGACCAGAAAGGGCTGTTTGCCGAGGCCGACAAAGGCACCATTTTTTTAGACGAAATCGGCGAAATGCCGCTCGATTTGCAGGCCAAACTCTTACGAGTCCTCGAAACGCACGAGTTTCTGCGCGTGGGCGACACGAAGCCCACTAAAACCGACGTGCGCGTGATTGCCGCCACCAACCGGAGTCTCGAACAGGAAGCCAATGCCGGAACGTTTCGGCTTGATTTATACTATCGCCTGTCGGTATTTGGTATTGAGTTGCCATCCCTGCGCGACCGACGCGACGACATTCCGGCGTTGGCCGAGTTGTTTGCCCGGCAAGACGCGGCTAAGATGGGTCGGCGTGAGATTCAATTGAGTCCGGCGTTTGTGCAGAAACTGCAACAGCACCCCTGGAAGGGTAATATTCGGGAGCTAAAAAACGTAATCGAGCGAGCCGTAATCCTGGCCGATACCAGCGAACTAACACCCGATCTGCTGCCATACGAACTACAAACCGATATAACGGCTCCTGACCCGAACGTGATTGTAGACCTCGCCACACTGGAGCAGCAACACATTTGGCGGGTACTAAAGCATACCAACGGGCAAAAACCCGAAGCTGCCCGCCTGCTGGGAATTGGCCTGACAACGCTGTACCGCAAAATTCAGGAGTATGGTCTGGACTGAGCCAACAGCGAGGTGAAAACCCTACCTGTTAGTTGATTGTAGGCTCGTTTGCAGATGTAGTTACCCGACGAAGGCGCACAAATTCGGCGGGCCGGACAATGAGCGGTACCTGCTCGGTTTCTACGTTTTGCGTGTCGAGACCATAGGCACGTTCGTCGGCTAAGCTCACTCGCTTCAGGCTGAAATAACTACTCATCACAAAAGAATCAAGCGCAGTCAAATCATTTTCATAAGACAGGAAGCGGTTGATGACGATAAATCTAAAGTCGCCGATAAAATTAGGAGACGTGCCAAGTGGCCGGTATTTCGGAAATAACTTCACTTCGCCACAGCGCACCATCTCTTCAACCACTTTTCGGAACAGCAGATTGATGCGGGGCTGCACGCGGAAACCTAACCGGAAGGTTATGCGTACTACTTCTTCCGGCTCCAGAATGTCGATTGAGTACTCAGTAGTGTAGGGGTCATCGGCCAGTTCGACGTGAATAAGCCAATACACGTCGGCCCGTTTGGGCTGCCCTTCCAGAATTGAGTCAATGATGTGTTCTTCAACCTGTCGGGCATCAGTCGACGAGGTTAGATACACTAAGTTGGTGGCGTATTTAGGAATGCTCTCATCGTTGCTTAGTTGCTTTAGAATAGGCAGGTGATCGCGTAGACTCACATAGCGGGTAAGTCTGCGTTTGATACGGCTTCCGAAATGCCAGACCAGCATAACGGTCATCATAATGGCACCCAATAAGAGCGACACCCAGCCGCCGTGCGTAAATTTCCGCAGGTTGGCAACCAGAAAACCCCCTTCAATGAATAAATAGATTGCCAGCAGAACCAGCACCACAAATCCGTTGATGTGGCGGGTATACAGATACATCGCCAGTAGCACGGTGGTCATAAGCATTGTTAAGTTGACCGACAAGCCAAAGGCTGCTTCCATATTTTTCGATTCGCGGAAATAGAGCACTACGGCGAAACAGCCAGCCATCAGCAGCCAGTTGAATGCCGGAATGTAGACTTGCCCGCGTGCATCTGACGGAAACACAATTCGCATTTTGGGCAACAACGTTAGTCGGAATGCTTCGGAAACCAGTGTGAATGTGCCGCTGATAAGTGCCTGACTTGCAATGATGGTAGCCAACGTAGCAATGCCGATGCTGGGCAGGAGAAACCAGCCCGGTATCAAACCGAAAAACGGACTTTGATTGCCTAACGGTTTCCCCAAATGCTGAAGCAGCCAGGCGGCCTGACCTAAATAGCACAGAATCAGGCAAACTTTCACATAAACCCAGGATATCTGAACGTTCTTTCTCCCCACGTGTCCCATATCAGAGTATAACGCTTCAGCTCCGGTCGAACACAGAAACACCCCCCCCAGCAGCCAGAAACCTTCGGGATAGTTTACAATCATGTTGTAAGCATAATAGGGGTTTAGGGCGCGAACCACTGCCGGGTTCTGCACCACCTGCGCCAGACCAATTACCCCAATCATGGTGAACCAAACCACCATAATCGGTCCGAAAGCGTTGCCAAGTTTGTTGGTGCCAGCCTGCTGCACCACAAATAATAGCAGTAAAATAGCCAGCACGATAGGGACTGTTGGGAGATCGGGATATAATGGCAACAGTCCCTCAATAGCCGACGAAACCGAGATAGGGGGCGTAATGATGCTGTCGGCAATGAGAAAACTGCCGCCTGCAATAGCCGGAAACAGCAACCACTTACCGTATCGCCGAATGAGCGTGTAGAGCGAAAAAATGCCGCCTTCCCCGTTGTTGTCGGCCCGCAACGTGATAAATACGTACTTAAGTGTGGTTTGGAACGTAAGCGTCCAGAAAATAGCCGAGGCTCCGCCTAAAGCCAGCGTTTCTGTAACGGAGCGATCTTCAATGATGGCGCGGTACGTGTACAGGGGCGACGTACCAATATCGCCGAAAACAATACCCACAGCTACCAGTAAACCGGCTGCCGTAAGCTTATCCAAATGAGCAGTTGCGTGTTTGTTCATTATTGGGTTATGTGTTGGCGTAGCTTACCGCGAAAGCCGTGCCAACCGTACTTGTAGCTTCTTAGATGGCATTTTCTCCATTAGTTTCCCCAAAATGACAATGTTCTTTTCCATAATGAAAAAAATACAGCTATCATTTACTTATACAATATTCTCGGGGAAAAATTAATAGGTTATCTATCAGATTGTTATGCTGATTTACGGCGGATTCCTACAAAATGGATTGTTTTTTGGCATGTAGCCATCAACAACCAATTACTTCCAATTTAAAATGGCAACTGTCCTGCTGCTTATCGTGTCGGCCCTGCTTTGCTTCGCCGTATTCTACAAAGCCATCGAATGGTTCGAACGTATCTGACCCATGCTAACACTCCTTTTTATTGTCTCTCTGCTGGTCTTTGCGTATATGCTATACGTACTGATCCGGCCCGAACGCTTCTAAACGTATTGATTCATGATAAATGAATTTTTAGGCGTCGCGCTTATGTACGGCCTGACCGTGCTGCTGGCGATTCCGCTGGGTAAGTACCTCGCCAACGTCTTCGCCGATAAGCCTAACGCCCTGGATTTTATGAAGCCGGTCGAACGGCTGATTTACCGCATCGGCGGTGTCGACCCAACCCGCGATATGCACTGGAAAGAGAACCTGGTAGCTTTGCTGACAATTAACCTTGTCTGGTTTGTGCTGGCGTTCGTGTTGCTGTTAACACAGGGCAATCTGCCGCTTAACCCCGATGGCAACCCGTCGATGTCGCCCGATCTGGCGTTTAACACGGCAATCAGCTTTCTGGTAAACTGCAATTTACAGCACTATTCGGGCGAGACGGGGCTGACGTATCTGACGCAACTGGGCGTTATCACGTTTCTGCAATTTGTGTCTGCCGCTACGGGCATTGCCGCGCTGGTGCTAATTTTTCGGCATTTTCTGCCGCAGACAACCGACCGGTCGGGTAACTTTTATACCTTTTTCGTGAAGTCGATAACCCGGTTATTGCTGCCGCTGTCGCTGGTAATGGGTTTGATTCTGGCGTTCAACGGCACCCCGGCCAGTTTTGAGGGTAAAGACACTATCGTTACCATGCAGGGCGACACTGTTGGTGTGTCGCGCGGGCCAGCGGCTGGTATGATTGCTATCAAGCACCTCGGCACGAATGGGGGTGGATGGTTTGGCGTCAACTCGGCGCACCCGCTCGAAAACCCCAACTACCTGACCAATATTGTTGAGATGGTTGCGCAGGTGTTGATTCCCATTGCGCTGGTGTTTGCGCTCGGTTTTTACATCAATCGGCGGAAATTCGCGTGGGTGGTATACGGCGTAATGACCGTTGGTATGTTGCTATTGCTGATACCAACTATCTGGTCTGAACTGAACGGCAACCCGGCCATCGCGCAGATGGGCGTTGCGCAGCCAACCGGGGCTATGGAAGGCAAGGAGGTGCGTTTTGGGCCGCTGGCGTCGGCCTACTGGAGCATCGTCACAACGATTATCTCAACCGGGTCGGTCAACTCCATGCACGACAGTTCGATGCCGTTATCGGGTGCCATGCAACTGCTGGGTATGATGACCAATGCTTTTTACGGCGGCTGTGGAGTTGGCTTTCTCAACTACTACATCTACCTGATTATTGCTGTATTTATTTCAGGGCTGATGGTGGGCCGGACGCCGGAGTTCTTTGGTCGGAAGGTAGAAGCGCGGGAGATGAAAATTGCTTCTCTGATTGCCATTCTGCACCCGTTCCTGATCCTGGTAGGGACTGCTCTGGCGTCTTATGTGTCCGTGACAATGCCCGATGCCGACTGGGCCGTTAAACCCGCCAACTGGCTTAACAACTCTGGATTCCACGGCTTTTCGGAGATGCTTTACGAATTCACCTCGTCGGCGGCTAACAATGGGTCTGGTTTTGAAGGCTTGGGCGATAATAACGTATTCTGGAACGTAACGACGGGGTTTGTGCTCATCCTGGGGCGGTTCCTGCCCATCATTGGCCCATTGGCTATTGCCGGGCTACTGTCGCAGAAAAAGTTTGTACCGGAAAGTGCCGGGACGCTACCGACGGACACGGGTACGTTCGGGCTGATGACCTTCGCCGTAATTTTCATCATTGCCGCGCTGGCATTTTTCCCGGCTCTGGCACTGGGTCCGCTGGCGGAGTTTTTCAGTCTGCGTTGAGTTGCGACGCGATGAAAACGAGTACTTTCTCCAGCGTCATGGGGTCGGAGGGTTGGACATTCTCTTCGGAGCCGACATGCCGGTGGTGGGGGAAAGTTTCAATATGGTTGTGATGTTCAGCATTATCCCAGCGGATGAGGAGTTGGTTATCAGCCGTCAACCACTGGTAACCGTAGCGGAGGTAGTTAGTGTCGAAATACGTAATCTCGTTCACCACTAATCGTGACAGGTCTATGAAAACAATTTCGATTCGACGCTTCAAGCGATCTTCCTTGTCTTGGTCAATGCGTTCAGTCACGCTGACAGTTAGCGATGCGTAAGGCTCAAGTTCAGGGAGCATCATAGTTGAGAGAGAGCATCGAATTTGCGTTGGTAGGACTGAGCCATATACACAGCATCTTCCCATTCAAAATCGTCGTCCTCTTTCTCGATAATGCCAAACCGCTTCAGTGACGTATCAGATGGGTCCATCACCCGTGCTTTGAACTCTTCATACGTCATGCCATACTTTTGCTCATACAGCTCAACACGACTTTTGTAAAAGGCCAGCTTTTGAGCCGCCCGATTGCTTAACTCAATCCGGGCAAAAGCAATAGCACTTTGATACCCCAGGGCGTGAGCGGTTTCTTCCAGTGCTGGGTCTAACGTAAAGATCATAACTCAACCATTTTCTCAAAGATAACAAAAATGGCAAAACAATCTTCCCCGTCCCTGTTCCAGCGAGAACTCGTTGGAACGGCCATTCGGGAATCGTTCATGAAATTAAATCCGGCGATTCTAATCAAGAACCCGGTCATGTTTACGGTCGAAATCGGTACGGCGGTTATGCTGGCCGTAACGATCTACATCGCGCTGTCGGGCGATACAAGCCAGGGTACGCTGGGCTATAATAGTGTCATCACAGCCATTTTGTTGCTGACGATTTTGTTCGCCAACTTCGCCGAGGCCATTGCCGAAGCGCGGGGTAAAGCACAGGCCGAATCGCTCCGAAAAACGCGGCAGGAAACGCCAGCCAAAGTTATTCGCGAGGTGGGTAACATGATCCTCAACGAAGTGCAGGTAATCTCGTCGGCCCAGCTTAAAAAAGGCGACGTGTTTATGTGCGAACCGGGCGACATCATTCCGTCTGATGGCGAAATCATTGAAGGATTGGCAACGATTGACGAGTCGGCTATCACGGGCGAGTCGGCTCCGGTGATTCGCGAAGCGGGTGGCGATAAATCGTCGGTAACGGGCGGCACGAAGGTCTTGTCCGACAAAATCAAAGTGCGCGTAACAACGCAGCCGGGCGAATCGTTTCTCGACAAAATGATTGCGCTGGTGGAAGGGGCGAGTCGGCAGAAAACGCCGAACGAAATTGCGCTGACAATTCTGCTGGCAGGCTTTACGCTGGTCTTTATCATCGTCTGCATCACGCTGCACCCCTTCGCGGTATACGCCAACACGCCCATCACGATTGCGGCCCTGATTTCGCTGTTCGTTTGCCTTATTCCGACCACCATTGGCGGGCTGCTGTCGGCCATTGGCATTGCCGGTATGGACCGCGCCCTGCGAGCCAACGTAATTGCCAAGTCGGGCCGGGCGGTTGAAACGGCGGGCGATATCGATACGCTGCTGCTCGACAAAACCGGTACGATCACCATTGGCAACCGCAAAGCCACCAACTTCTACACAGCTCCGGGCGTTCAGCAGGCCGACATGATTCGGGCGGCTGTGCTGAGTTCACTGGCCGATGAAACGCCGGAGGGTAAGTCGATTGTAGAGCTGGCCGGGTCAGACATAACGCAGAAACTGAGCACAAAAGGGGCAATGTTGATTAAGTTTACCGCCGAAACGCGCTCGTCGGGCATTGATTTGTCCAATGGTCAACGCATCCGCAAGGGGGCCGTCGATTCAATCCGGGCCATTGTCGAACGGGCTGGCAACACCATGCCTGCCGAGACCGATGCGAAGGCGAAAGAGATTGCTGCCAATGGCGGTACACCACTGGTTGTGGCCGAGAACGAACGCGTGATGGGCGTGGTTGAGTTGCAGGACATCATTAAACCCGGCATTGCCGAACGCTTCGACCGGCTGCGGAAAATGGGCGTCAAAACGGTAATGGTCACGGGCGATAACCCGCTGACAGCTAAGTTTATAGCCGAAAAAGCAGGGGTCGATGATTTTATTGCCGAAGCTAAGCCCGAAGACAAAATGCAGTACATCCGCCATGAGCAAACGGGCGGTAAACTTGTAGCGATGATGGGCGACGGCACCAACGATGCCCCCGCACTGGCGCAGGCCGACGTAGGCGTGGCGATGAACTCTGGTACGCAGGCCGCCAAAGAAGCAGGCAATATGGTCGACCTCGACAACGACCCAACGAAGCTAATCGAAGTAGTGGAAATTGGGAAGCAGTTGCTCATTACACGGGGTACGCTCACCACGTTTAGCATTGCCAATGACGTAGCGAAGTATTTCGCCATTGTGCCAGCCTTGTTTGTGGTTGCCATTCCGTCGTTGCAGCGCATGAACATAATGGGCCTGCACTCGCCTGAGTCGGCAATACTGTCGGCGGTAATTTTCAACGCGATCATCATTCCAATGCTGATTCCGCTGGCACTGCGTGGGGTTGAGTACAAGCCCATTGGTGCGAGTGCATTGCTGCGCCGGAACCTGTTTATTTACGGCTTCGGCGGACTGATAGCCCCGTTTGTAGGAATTAAGCTGCTGGATTTGGTAGTAGGTCTATTTGTATAAAACATGAAAAATCATCTTTCGCCAGCCATTCGCCTGACATTGGTGTTGCTGGTACTACTTTCGGTTATTTATCCGCTCGTGGTAGCGGGCATTGCTACATTAGCTCCCGGCGGGGGCAACGGCGTTACGGTTTCGGCCAATGGTCGCGTGGTTGGATATGCCAATATCGGGCAGTCGTTTACAGAAGACCGTTACTTCAACAGCCGTCCTTCGGCAGTTGACTACAACGCGGCTGCCTCCGCTGGCTCGAACAAAGGCCCGACCAACCCCGATTACCTGAAACAGGTGCAGGCCCGCATCGATACGTTTCTGGTGCATAATCCGAACGCGGCACCGCCCGGCGTACAGAAGGCCGATATACCGGCTGAATTAGTTACGGCCTCGGGGTCGGGGCTGGACCCGCACCTGTCGCCTGCTGCGGCAAAAATTCAGGTGGCCCGTATTGCAAAAATCCGCAACCTGTCGGCTGACCGGCTGAATCAGTTGGTGGACGAACACACCGAAGGGCCGCTGCTGGGTTTGTTTGGCCCGGCCACGGTACATGTCCTAAAATTGAATAGTGCGCTCGATGCGCTGAAATAAAGTTGTTACTCCAACAAAATCACATCCATGAAATTAATTTTTGTGGCCGTATCCTTGCTCACGGTCATGTCATCAACAATCGCTCAAACGCCGGATACAACCCTTGTGTCGGCGCCAACGCAGGCAGCTACTCAGGTTATGCCCAATAGCGGACTGGCGTTATCGGGCTATGTTGAAGCCTATTATTCGCATGATTTTACCGCACCGAAAACCGCGCAGGAGCGATCGGGCTTCACCTACAACCACCGACGCAACCGGGAAGTGAACATCAATCTGGCGTTTGCCAAACTGGCCTACACGTCGGAGCGAGTCCGAGGAAACCTGGCCCTTCAGGTTGGTACGTATGCGCAATACAACTACGCGGCTGAGCAGGAATTAGTCAAAAATATCTTTGAAGCAAACGCGGGGGTGAAGTTGAGTAAAACCAAAGACCTTTGGCTCGATGCGGGTATTTTCGCGTCGCATATTGGGTTTGAGAGTGCTATCTCGAAAGATTGCTGGACACTCAGCCGCAGCATCTTAGCCGAAAATTCGCCCTACTATTTGTCGGGCGTGAAGTTGACGTATACGTCAGCCAATGGCAAATGGACGGTGCTGGGTATGGCTACCAATGGCTGGCAGCACATAAAAAAAGTAGACGGCTACGGTGGTATGTCGTTTACCTCGCAGGTGCAGTACCGGCCCTCGGATAAGCTAACGCTTAACTGGAGCAGCTTTCTTGGCTCCGACCTCCCCGATTCACTAAAACAAACGCGCTTCTTCAATAACTTCTACGCCATCATTAATCCGCAGGGCCGTTTCGGCGTGATTCTGGGCTTTGATGTTGGCACCGAGCAAAAGCCGTTCGTTCGGCTGGCAGGTGAGCGTATCGCGGGCTATTACACATGGTACTCGCCAGTGGTAATTGCCCGCTATAAAACATCGGACAAAAGCTACGTCAACGGTCGGGTGGAATATTACGACGATAAAAATGCGGTCATTATTGGCATTCCGGGTTTTCAAACTACGGGCTACTCGCTCGGTTATGATTATGCCATTTTACCGAATGCCCTGTTCAGGGTAGAGGGGAAAGTTTATTCCAGCCAAACGCCGATTTTTGAGTCAAGCAATGGGCTTAGTCGCACAAATACGAGTTTGACAACGAGTTTAGCCATTTCGTTTTGAATGTTGTTGCATGTTGCACAGAGATGCACAAAGGAGGTATAGAGTTACCCAGAAAAGACGTGTGGAGAAAGATTGAGAAAGAGATGTCTTTTTGAAGAAAAAATCTCTGTGCAACTCTCTATTTCTCAGTGTATCTCTGTGTCACAATTACTTTTTTATGACCCCAAACGACGCCAACGCCGAACGTTTCCTAACCCTCATCCGCGAATCACGACGGGGGAAGTTCAAGGTGTATATTGGCATGAGTGCGGGCGTTGGGAAGTCGTACCGGATGTTGCAGGAGGCTCATGCCCTGCTTGGGTCGGGTATCGATGTGAGAATCGGGTTTATTGAAACCCACAACCGGGCCGAAACAGTCGCGCTGGTGGATGGCCTGCCGGTTATTCCCCGGCGCAGGCTGTTTTACAAAGGCCGCGAACTCGATGAGATGGACGTACAGGCCATCATAAACGCTCACCCCGAATTAGTAATCGTCGACGAACTGGCGCACACAAACATTCCCGGCTCAAAAAATGAAAAACGCTGGCAGGACGTACTCGAAATTCTGGACGCCGGCATCAACGTGATTTCGGCGGTGAACATTCAGCACATCGAGAGCCTGTACGACGAAGTGCGTGACATTACGGGCATCGACGTAACCGAGCGCGTGCCTGACCGCGTGATTCAACTGGCCGACGAAGTGGTAAACATCGACCTGACCGCCGACGAACTCATCCAGCGTCTGCGTGACGGAAAAATTTACGACCCCGCCAAAGTGCAAACCGCGCTGGCGAATTTTTTTCAGGCCGACAAAATTTTGCAACTGCGCGAACTGGCCCTGCGCGAAGTGGCATCGGCAGTAGAACGTAAGATTGACCTGAGCGTGCCAACCGGCGGGCAGGGGCGCAACGAGCGATTTCTGGCGGCCATCAGCAGCAACCACGAAACGGCCCGGCGCGTAATTCGGAAAACGGCCCGGCTGGCGGCTTATTACCAGTCGCGCTGGTATGTGCTGTACGTGCAAACGCCCGCCGAAGCACCCGACCGCATTCGGCTCGACGTGCAGCGGCATTTGCTCAATAACCTGAAACTCGCCACCGAACTGGGGGCCGAAGTGATTCAGGCAAAGGGCAATAACGTGGTGACTTGTTTGATGGATGAAGTGGAAAAACGCAGGATTACGACGGTCTGCATCGGTAAACCGCACTTTAGTCTGGCACAGATTATTTTGCGGACGTTTGCCTTCAACCAGCTACTGACTAAACTCTCGGAGTCTGACACGGATTTGATTATACTATCGTGAGTATCAAAACCAAAATATCGGCGGCACTGGCGTTTATGTTCGCCATCATTCTCGCGCTGGGCGGACTCGGAGCTTTTTACCTGAATCAGCTTTCTAAAGATTCGCAGGCCATTTTGCAGGACAATTATATCTCGCTCGAATACGCGGGAACCATGCAGCGCGCCCTCGCTGATCTGGCACAGGGTCCCAACGCTGAAACATTGGGGCAGTTTAATGAATCGCTCAAAAAACAAGAGAAAAATATCACGGAAGTGGGCGAACGGGAGGCCACTGTTAGCCTCCGGCGCGAGTTTGACCGGTATCGGCGGGGGGCAACCGATTCGCTGACCGTTCGGCGGATTCAGGAGTCTTTGTTTCGGCTCGATGATATTAACCGGCAGGCCATTGTGCGGAAAAACGACGTAGCCAAGCAAACGGCCAATGATGCGCTGCTGTGGCTGGCCGTGGTCGGAACGCTCTGTTTCCTGATTCTCTTCTCATTCATCATCAATTTTCCCGGCTACATCGCCAACCCCCTGCGCGAGTTGACGCGGGGTATTAAGCAGGTGACGAGCCGCAACTTTGAAGAACGGCTGCATTTTCAGTCGTCCGACGAGTTTGGCGAACTGGCGCGGTCGTTCAACCGGATGGCTGAGAAATTAGACGAGTACGAACACTCGAATCTGGCACGCGTGCTGTTTGAAAAACGGCGCATCGATACCCTCATTCAGACCATGAGTGAGGGTATTATCGGCTTAGACGAAAACCGCCGGATTCTGTTTGCCAATCCTGTTGCCTGCCGGTTGCTCGGTATCGACCAGCCGCAATTGATGGGGAAATATGCACCCGACGTAGCCGCTTCCAACGACCTGATGCGGACGCTCATTCGCGACATTATGCCTGCCGACGGCACGCGCCCGGATGCAAATAATCTGCTCAAAATCTACGATAACGGCAAGGAAAGCTATTTCAACAAGCGCACGCACACCGTTGACGTAACGCGCACGGGCGAAGAACAAGCTCAATTAGCGGGCTATGTGCTTGTGCTGGAAAATATTACGCCCTACAAAGAACTCGATCTTGCCAAAACCAACTTCATCGCTACGGTTTCGCATGAACTGAAAACACCGTTGTCGAGCATAAAAATGAGCCTTAAACTGTTGGAAGACAGTCGCATTGGCACGCTGAACGATGAACAGCGCGATCTCATTGGCAACGTCAGAGCCGATGCCGACCGGCTGCTGAACCTGACCAGCGAATTGCTGAACATGGCGCAGGTTGAATCGGGGCAGATTCAACTAAACATCCAGCCCGTTGCCCCCGCCGATATTGTGCAGTATGCCACCAACGCCCTGCGCGTTCAGGCCGAACAGAAGCAGGTACGTTTTGCCATTCAGGCACCCAACGAATTGCCTGCCGTAAAAGCCGACCCTGACAAAGCCTCGTGGGTATTGGTAAATTTTTTGTCGAACGCCGTGCGCCACAGCCCCGACGAAACCGTAATCGACGTGTCGGCAACTCTCCGGAACGGTCATGTCGAGTTTCGCGTGCGCGACTACGGCGCGGGCATCCGCCCCGAACACCGCGACCGCGTGTTTGACCGGTATTTTAAAGCACCCGGTCAGAACGGCCAGGCCAGCGGAACGGGGCTGGGCCTGGCTATTTCGAGCGAGTTTATCCAGAGCATGAACGGAGCAATTGGGTTAGACGCGACCGTAACCGACGGAGCCGCGTTCTATTTCCGACTGCCAGTAGCGTAGTACAGTAGTACCCACGGGCCACTACCAAAAAAACATCTCCCCGGCCAGCCGGAAGGTGTTGCAGTGGGCTTCAACAATATCGGCCAGCCGGGGCGAATAGCCACCACCCATCGACACCGTAATGGGCAGGTTGTGTTTGATGGCCTGCTCAAATACGAAACGGTCGCGTTGTCGGCATCCCTCGCGGCTAACCGACAACTTACCCAGCCGGTCGGACTCCAGAATATCGACGCCTGATACGAAGAACAGAAAATCGGGCTGAACGCGTTGAATCAGGTCGGGCAGCGTGTCGTAAAGCGTATTCAGGTAGACGTCATCGGTAGTGCCGGTGGGCAGAGCAATGTCGAGATTCGAGTGTTCTTTTTTGAGCGGGTAATTGTCTTTGCCGTGTATACTGAACGTAAACACGCGTGGCTCGTGCTGAAACATCACCGCCGTACCATTGCCCTGATGTACGTCTAAATCGATCACTAAAATCTGCTTTGCCTGACCCGTTTCGAGCAAATAATGGGCCGCTACGCCCACATCGTTGAGCATACAAAACCCTTCACCACGGTCAGGGTAGGCGTGATGGGTGCCTCCCGCAACGTTCAGGGCCACGCCATCGCGTCGGGCAATCTGAGTACAGTCGATAGTGCCCTGCGTGATAATCCATTCGCGGTCAATCAGTTCGGGCGTAAGCGGGAAGCCAATGCGTCGAACCATACGCGGGTCAACAGCCAGCGTTTTCAATGCATTGACGTATTCGGGCGTATGAACGCCCCGCACCCAGCGGTCGTCGGCGGGGGCGGGACCGAAGAAATTGGCGTTGGTGCAGGTGCCTTCGTACAGCAGTTGTTCATGAATCAGTTCGTACTTGAGCATTGGAAACCGGTGGCCTTCGGGAAGCCGAAGCCGGTACACGGGCGAAAAAGCAATTTGCAGCATCATCTATGCGTACTGTGTTCTACATTCTCTGTTGGGGCTGTGTCCAGCTCCGGGTAAAGTCAGCGTAGAACATAGTACTTAAAACAGTTAATAGTCCCGTTCGATAAGGATACGGCTAACTTAACGCGGTGTTGGCGGCTTGTGTTACTAAACTGGCGTAGTTTGCTCGTTCTTTCGCTTTATCTGAACGATTTAAACTTGTATGAAAACCGCGATTATCACGGGGGGAGGCCAGGGAATTGGCCGCGTAACAGCACAGTATTTATTGACTCACGGTTATCGGGTTGCCATCTGGGAGGCCGATACCGACGCGCTTGCCGAACTGCGCGAAGCTTTCAAAGCATCGGCCAGCCAGATTTTGTTCGTCTCCTGCGACGTATCGAGCGAGATCAATGTCAAAAAAGCCGCCGACCAGACCATCAGCCACTTCGGGCAGATCGACACGCTCATTAACAATGCGGCCATGATGATCGAGAAGCCGCTCGATAAACTGACGCTCGATGAATGGAACCGCGTTATTGGCACTAATCTGACAGGGGCCTTTTTGTGCGCCAAACATACCGCGCCGTATCTGGCAGCTCAGCGCGGCAGCATCATCAACATCGGTTCTACGCGAGCGTTCCAGTCAGAACCCGACACGTTTGCTTATTCGGCCAGCAAGGGTGGCCTGGTGGCTCTGACGCACTCGCTCGCCGTTAGTCTCGGCCCCGATATTCGTGTCAACGTTATCAGTCCCGGCTGGATCGACGTGTCGGCCCTGCGCAAAAAAGTCAAAGCCAAACCCGACGAACTAACGCCCGAAGACCACGTCCAGCATCCTGCCGGTCGGGTGGGGCAGGCCGACGACATTGCCCGCATGATTCTGTTCCTGATTGCGCCCGAAAACAGTTTTATCACTGGTCAGAACTTTGTGGTCGATGGAGGCATGACCCGGAAAATGATTTACGTGTAGGGAGTCAGACATGCGGAGTATATCGGCAGTGTTCTGATACCACTTACGCCGATTCAGTGCCTGTAGCATACTTGGATTGTCGGCATATACCCGTTTCATTCGCCTGGGGGTCAGCGGTAGGATAGGACTGTCTAAGTCGCGGCTGAAATAATCATAAACGCTCCGGCTCGTATAATAGCGATACAGGCAAATACCGCCAACGTGCGTGAGTTCATACGAGCCGGTTCGACCGAAGCGATACGTTTTTCCTGCCAGTCGGAAACCCCAGGCGGTTGACGGGTCGATGAGCAGGGTTGTATCGGGAGTTTTAAGTTGCCAACGCTCTTTCGATATAGGCAGAAAACGCGTTTTAAGCGTGTAGCCCGGTTGCCCATTGCTAAAGCCATACAGAACTCGCCCCGTGCGCAGATCAGACGATTGCAGGAGCAGGCCGTTTTCGTGCATTGGCACCTGAGAAAAAGCAGGAAGCTGCCAGCCATAGCCTACAAACAGAATTGACAGAAACAATCGCCAGGGGCACGTACTGACTTGCCCGACATGAATCAGACGCCTGCGCCAACTTATCGGGTAAGCCATAGTGATAAGCGAATACATGCCGAAACGGTAATTACGAGTGCAGAGCATTGGTTTATGACGGTTGAGTTAAACTTATTTGCCTGATTAACGGTAGCGAACCCCAGATTGATTGCTGAAATCGCTTAGAAAAATCTTAAAATTTCGTGTTATCAGACAAACTGCTTTGTCAATTGTGAGCGGGCTGAGCTGTCAGCGTGGCCTGCGCTTCGTTGTGCAGGTGAGGGGGCAGGCTGCGTAGCTTGCTCAGGTTGTAGAAAGCGAAGCCAGACTTAGAAACGATGGGCAGCAAAATCAGGAGTGCGGTGGTAGTTAGCGGGCCGAATAGACCAACGCCGGGTGTGCCCAGCAGCCAGACGGTTGGATAGAGCAGCCACTGCACGGTTAAGAATACTGCCGAGTCGCGGTAAACATTGGCAATGGCCTGCCCCTGTTGTTGGGCTATGTTGTAGAGTGGCCCCCAAAACAGGCGTAACACAATAAGCAGAGCCACGCAGCCAGCAATGTACCAGAACCAGCGCGGGCCTGCGGGCGAGAGTTCGGCGAGCAGGCCGGTTAAAATCATAATGACCTGTGTGCCCATCAGAGCCGCCGTTAAGGGACCCTTAACATCGACGGTGTATTTCCCGGTCAATACCAGCGAGAGCAACAGCAGTGGGGTTGTAACGGCCCAGTCGATGTAGCGGGCATAGTAAACGGTTTGCCCGAAGGCGTCTAATTTCCCCTGATTCATAGCCAGCGCGGCATAAGCCAGCCCCGACCACACAACCACAAAGGTGTGAATAAGATACTTGTATTGGGGCACCCCTTTCGGGTTGCGGCTCATCAATAAAAAAGTTAGCGCACTGCCAGCCATTACGGCTACGTACAACCAATGCAGAAGTGATTCGAGTGACATAATAGTTGACTGATTAACGTTGAGTTGATAATCAGTCAACCATTTGCCAGTTGTATGGTTTGCAATCAGGATACTTCTAATTATTTTCTAAGCTACTCATTGCCAAAACATTACTACGAAAACTCGACCTCGGCTTTCTCCCGGAAGAATGCGCCATTTTCGGTGTTCAGAAACGCTTCGAACGGAATTTCTTCCTGCTTCAGAAAACCCTGTTGGGGCAATACGACATCGGCAACCATTTCTACTACAGCCGCTACCGAACCGGCAGTGGTCCACGAAATAGCCCGCCAGTGTTTGCCGTCGATGCGCCGGGGGTGGTAGGCCCGGTAGAACTCTTCGCGGGCTAACTGACCGTTTTTCCAACCTTCAACCACGGCGTAAACATACACGACGTCTTCGCGCACGGGAGGTTTGGCTTCAGTCAGAATCTGCTCGGTTAGTTCGCGTTTGTCTTTCAGAATCAGTTCATATAACAGAAACCGCATCAGGCGGCAGTGACCCGGATAGCGGATGGTTTTGTAATTGAGCGTATCGACGCGCCCGGCATACGTTTCGCACATGGTGCCCAACCCGCCCGATGTGCTGAACGCTTCAAATTCCTGACCCTCAATGTTTATGACTTCGATGCCATCCAACGCAGGAACCAGTTTTACGTTGCCGTTGGCAATCACTTCGCAGTCGTTGATATATTCATTGATGACCCCCGCCGGCGACCACGTGAACGAGTAGCCCAACAAGCCGTTGGGGTAGCGGGGCAGTGCGCCTACCCGCAATTCAATATCGCGAAGCCGGTCGAAGCGATTGGCAAGGTCGGCCCCAACGATGCCAATCAGGCCGGGAGCTAAGCCACACTGCGGGGCCATAACACCCCGCGCCGTTTTTGCCATCTCGCGAATAGCCGACGTAGTTGGCACGTCTTCGGTCAAATCGAAATAGTGGATGCCCGCGTCGAAGGCGGCTTTGCAATGGGCAGATTAAGATTGTAGGGTAAACAGGACACTACCCCGTCGAAACCAGCTACCGTTTGGCGGAGCAGAGCCTCGTCGGCAACGTCGCCCTGAAGCGTAGGAAAAGGAAGAACTTCGGCAGGTGTTTGCCGGTCGAAACCTGTAACGGAAAATCGTTTGTGGAGCAGTGTGCCGACCAATGAGCCGACCTTACCTAACCCCACGACCAACATATTTTTCATGAATAAACAGATGAAGGTGAGGTAGCAAAGTTCGTAATAAACGCGGAAGCCCCGCCATGATTTATGGCGGGGCTTCCTGTTTTCAGAGACGTTGAGTAAATCGGTACTAAAAGAATTAGTTCACTTTGAATGAATCTTTGGTATTCTCGATACCAACCTGAGCATCGTCGGCCAGTTCATCGACTTTGTCGTTGTACTGATCCTTGGTCGCTTGCTTGTTATACTCCGACTGCGCCTGACCTTTATACTGGTTGTATTGATCTTTCGCTTTGTCGGCGTATTGATTTACCTGCGTTTTAGCCTGTTCGAGACCGTCTTTTACCTGGGCCATACCTTTCTCCCACTGATCTTTCAGATCGCCCGACCGTTTGTTAGCTTCTTCAGTCAGTTTCTCGCGGGTTTCTTTGCCCGAACGGGGTGCCGTCAGAATGCCGATAACTACGCCCGTGATGATACCCGTCAGAAAATCGCGTGTGCTTCTCATTGTTACTTTGTTTTTGGGTGATTGGTGATTACTGTTTTGACTTACGTTTGGCCTGTCCGACCACATCATGCGCTTTAGACGCAGTTGTGTCGACATAGTCATTGTACTGGTTTTTGATATTTTCCAAACCCGACTGGAGTTGATCCTGAAGGTCTTTGAAAAATGAGTCAGACTCTGACGAAATCCGTCGGCGGGTTTTCCTGCCGCTCTCAGGGGCCAGCAAAACGCCAACGATTGCGCCAACCGCTAACCCTACTAAAATACCGGGTAATGCTTTCATGTGCTTTCGCGTTCGTGAATGACTTGATACATCTACTTCAGTAGAAAATACCGTACCACATTTGTGCAAAGCTACTAACTAACTGTAAACAAGCGTATTGGGGTGAGATTAAAAATAGGTGCCCATCTGCCATGATGAGGAGTATTTTCTACAATGGCGTCCACGATTTACGCAACACCCTCTGTTTCCAGAACATTTAGGGGCCGTTATTAGTCACTATATCAAACCACACTTACTTTTTCGCCTATACCCGGCATGTACACCACCATCTGGCTCAATGACTACGATCACACTTTTCTTCTCCATCTACGCCACTGTATTAGTCGCGGCATCATTTATCCACTTGGTTCGTCTTGATTACTGGTGGATACGTATCTGGGATTTTCCACATACGCAATTAACCGCTCTTACAACGGCAGGGCTGCTGGGATGGCTTCTGTTCGTTTCCGATTTTAGCTGGCCTGCCGTGCTGATACCCGTTGGGCTGTTGGTCGCCATGATCTATCAGGGGTGGCTGATTTATCCCTACACGCCGTTACACAAAAAGCAGGTGCGCCGAATCTCCCGGCGAGTTGCCAAAGACGAAGTCGAGCCTAATACGATTCGGTTAATGACGGCTAACGTGTATATGGAAAACACCCGGACGCCCGACGTACAGGCTCTGATTGCCCGTTACCAGCCCGACGTGGTGTTGCTGCTCGAAACGAATTTGACCTGGCAGAAGGCGTTAGCCCCTATCGAAGATGAGTACCCATATCGGGTCAGTTGCCCGCTCGAAAACACGTATGGTATGCTCCTGTACTCGCGGCTGCCGATTCAACACCACGAAATTCGATTTATGGTGCAGGATGATATTCCTTCCTTTTATGTACAAATGACTTTACCATCGGGGCAGTTGGTGCATTTCTACGGCGTTCATCCTATGCCGCCCAGCCCCACCGAACACTACCGTTCTACCGAGCGCGATGCAGAGCTGCTACTGGTTGGCAAAGAAGCCCGTCGGCGCGATGAGCCAATCATTGTGGCGGGCGATTTGAACGACGTAGCCTGGTCGCACACAACGCGCCTGTTTCAGCGGGTGAGCGGGCTGTTCGATCCGCGCATTGGAAGAGGGCTGTACAGCACCTTTCACGCCCACTACTTTTTTCTGCGATGGCCGCTCGACCATGTATTTGTGTCGCATCATTTTCAGTTGCAACGGCTTCGGCGGTTGCCCAATTGCGGGTCCGACCATTTCCCTATTCTTGTATCGCTGGTTTACCGACCAACCCGCGCACAAAAAGAAACGATCCCGCAGCCCGAACACGACGACCTGCACGAAGCCAAAGACATCATAGAACGGGCAAAGGGCTGAGTGTGCTGAGTAAATAGGTTATTGCACAGAGCCCTGTTATTGCACAGAGTCTCGCAGAGCAACGAAGAAGATTCTCAGAGAACGTTTTAAATGGATCTCGGTGTGTCTCTTTCTCTCGGCGTATCTCTGTGTAACAACATTTCTTTGGTGAAGAATCAACTCACCCGATAGCTGACAACAAAAAAATCCCTGCGTTCAAACTGACGCAGGGATTCCGTACCCACCGTAACTTGTACTTAACCTAAAATGTCGTTGAGTTTGGCAAAAATAGCTCTTAAACTCAGTATATCGTCAAAACCGCAATGGGTTCAGTTAGTCGACTCAAACGCCACGCCCTTGAATGAGCCGCAGAACAACAGCGATGATGGCAATTACTAATAAAACGTGAATCAGGCTACCGAGTCCAAAGCTGTTGAATCCCAGAAAACCGAGCAGCCAGATGATAACTAAAATGACTGCGACTGTGTAAAGAAGATTTCCCATAACGTTTTTTAGTGAGTAAACCAGAAGAATTAATCTCGCATCTGACAACTGTTTAGAAAATTTTGTGCCAACCCGTTCGGAAAGATTGTATGTTTGAATACACACGGCCTACAGCACTGAAAATGAGCATAAAAATCCGGCGAAATAGCTTGTAGGCCACTTTTACGCCCATTGCAATCGGGTGGAAATTATGTAGATAAAATTCCACACATGTAGAACAATCGTAGAAAAATAGCGCAATTGATAGCGTCTGTTGCTACCACAGTTGCTGAATGGCGAATGAGAAGAGAAAGTAAATTATACGTACAATCACTTAATTCATTGGTAATTACTGCCTAAGAAAATATATTAAAAGACATTAACGGGGTCCGGCACTGTTTTCGGCACTAAATTTTATAGGGATATAGGTAGAATATCACTGATTACGTAAGACTTCAATTACCATGATGACGACGGGAGTCGGCGCAGCACAGCCATATAGACCAGCCGTAATGAATGCTACTACACCCGCTAAGCGCGTATTGATTGTAGACGACGAAACAGATATATGTCTGCTGTTGTCAGGTTTGCTGCGTCGCTTAGGTTATCAGCCTACGTGCGCTCACTTCATTGAGGAGGGCCGGCAGTGTTTGAATGCACAACGCTTTGATGCTGTTTTCCTGGATCTGAATCTTCCCGACGGGTTAGGCTTCGATTTATTGCCCTCCATCAAAGAAAAGCAGATACAGGCTAAAGTGATTATGATCAGTGCTTTCGATGGGCAGGCCGAACGCAGGCGGGCGACCGAACAGGGAGCAGATTACTTTATTGGGAAACCGTTTACCCGGCGGTCGGTTGAGATGGCTTTGCAAACCATTCAGGAATGAGTATATTTGTTAGAGTCGAACTGGCTCTTAACTCTCTTTTTAGACAAAAAGCAGGACAAAGCTTGTCCGGGTAAGCTACTCAGTGTTCATGGAGAAAATCCTGATAATTGACGATAACAACGATATATGCCTGCTTCTCGAACGCTTTCTGAGTAAACAGGGCTATAAAACAGCCTCCGTGCAACGGGGTGAAGATGGCCTCGTGCTTTTACGCAAGGAAGCTTTTGAACTGGTCATTTGTGATTTTAAATTGCCGGATATCGACGGGCTTGAAATGCTGCGCCGAATTAAGGTGATGCATCCCAGTACCGCCGTTATTATTATAACCGGCTACTCCGACGTGCGGGTGGCGGTGCAAACGGTGAAGCACGGTGCGTATGACTATGTAACGAAGCCGCTATATCCCGACGAAATTCTGTACACTATTAAAAGTGCGCTCGAACGCCGGATTCAGTCGTTGGGTCAGGCTGGTAACACAGCCACGTCGGCACCCTCGAATGGAGCCGCATCTCCCCGGCCCGCAGCAGCTAAAGCCACTAAACAAACGCTTGCCCCCGATGGCAAACGATTTATTTTTGGTAAAAGCCGGGCCGCCGAACAACTTCAGAAACACATCGATCTGATTGCACCGACCGATATGTCGGTGATTATTACGGGCGAGACAGGTACTGGTAAAGAGTTTGTTGCCAACGCCATTCACCTTAAAAGCAAACGTGCCGATAAACCGTTTGTGGCTATCGACTGCGGAGCCTTGAGCAAGGAACTGGCGGGCAGCGAGCTGTTTGGACACGTTAAAGGCGCGTTTACAGGGGCCATGTCCGACAAAGCTGGCAGCTTCGAGTTTGCCAACGGTGGTACGCTATTCTTAGATGAGATCGGCAACCTGACCTACGATAATCAGATTAAGCTGCTCCGTGTTTTGCAGGAACGCAAAATTCGGCGTATTGGCAGTAATAACGACATTGCAGTTGATGTCCGTATTATCGTAGCTACAAATGAAGATTTGCGCGATGCCGTTCGGCAGGGGAGGTTCCGTGAAGATATTTACCACCGCATCGACGAGTTTGAGATTCATCTGTCGCCCCTGCGCGAACGCAAGGCCGACATTATGATCTTCGCTGAGCATTTCCTCGAACTCGCCAACCGGCAACTGGAGCGCGATGTAATTGGCTTTGACGATGAGGCTAAAGAGAAGCTTAAAGAATACTTCTGGCATGGCAACCTGCGTGAATTGCAGAACGTAGTAAAACGAGCCGTATTGCTAACACAGGGCGACTATATCGAAGCCGACGTTTTCCCGCAGGAAATTATTTCACCCCAGTACTTCACCCCCGAAGACGCACACGCTGGTGGTGTACAGGTTAATTTCGACATGGGTCGGCCTGGCGTTCCGATTCTCAGTCAGTCGGCGGCTAACTTGAAATCGGTATCCGAAAATGCCGAACGAGCCGCTATACTGAAGGTGCTTGAAAAAACGGGTTACAACAAGACCAAAGCTGCTGAAGTTCTGAATATCGACCGCAAAACGCTGTACAACAAACTGAAAGCATACGATATTCATTTGTAAAAGAGGTGTAAGGTTTTAGGGTGTAGGGTATAAGGGGTAGGGTTTTAAGGTGTAAGGTTGGAAAGGCTTTTGCTATATGTACCTTTCCAACCTTACACCTTAAAACCCTACCCCCTAATTCATACTAAACCCGATAGATAACAGGCCAACGCTGTTTTTGGCGTTACCAAGCAGCGTTCGGGCGGCTCCGTCATTGGCAATTCGTTGCAAACCCTGTTCATAACGGGCACCTACGAACATTTTGCCAAAATAAACATTCAGTCCGCCCGCAACACCATAATCCACTCTATTGAAATTGTTGCGGTTGATGGCTGCAACACCAGAGCCGAAATCGCCGTTGGAGTTGATATTTGAGTTTAGCAGATACGACACGTATGGACCGGCCTGTAGTTCGACGGCCTGCCCCAACTTAAACGTAGCCAGAACCGGCAGTTCGACGTAATTTAGTCGGAATGTGTTACGTCCGTTGATACCCAGCACGTTGTAATCAGCCGATGCGCCTTTGGTCATGTACAATAGTTCGGGCTGAATAGCGAAAAACTCGCCCAGTGGAGCTTGTGCGAAAACACCGGCATGGAAGCCAATACGCTCCTGCTTGTTCGAGACGCCCTGATTATCGTAAAAGAGCGAACTGGCGTTCAGGCCGCCTTTGATGCCAGTACGAACGCGGCCCTGTGCCAGCGCGTCTGTTGTAGGTAGTGTAGTTGCCCCCGCAGCCATCAGGGCAACTGCGAACAGCGTGTTGATTGTTTTTTTCATAACGTTTCGGTAGTTAATGACAAAACGTGGATAAATCCGTTTGTGTGGTTAATTGCCCAAAACCGTGCCAATTGTGGCAAAACGTTGCGGTAGTGGGCTATAGGCTTGTATTTTACCAGTTTGCAAAACAATTGGCCCGAAACGGGCATAGATAATTTAGAACAACTATGCGTAGGTTTTTCCCCAATTTGGTAGAACGTAACAAGCAAACTCAACGTGTATGGTACCGCTTTTGAAGGAGGCAGGTGTAACAGACCCAGTTGCATTCATGTTCGATGCCATGAATGCATCGTTAAGTGGAATTATCATTTACACAGCCGTTCGGAAAGATGTATCTGATGATTTAGCTGGCCCTATCATCGATTTTCGTTTTATGGCCGTTAACCGGGCGGCTATGCAACTGCTTAATCTGACAGAGAATCCGCAGGGCAATACCATGTTAACCTTGTTTCCCGGAACGCAGGAGCATGGTTTTTTTGAGCAGTATGTGCAGGTTGTTGAAACCGGTCAGCCAATGCGTTTCGAGACAGAGTATAACGCCGACGGGGTTAGTGGGTGGTACGATGTCGTTGTCGTAAAACTGTACGATGGCTTTGTCATTACGTTCAATGACATCACTACCCAGAAAAACGCCATTCAACAAATAGCGCAGCAAAACAGCCTGCTCAATGGTGTAATGGACACGTCGCGTAATGGCATTGCGTCGATCCGGGCTGTGCGCAATGCATCGGGCGTAATCACGGACTTCCGGCTCGAAACGTTCAATAACGCGCTGGCAGCGAGTTCGGGTTTTACAGCCGATGAGATCAGAAATCAGTCGATAGCGACAATAGACCCCGATGTACACACATCCGGCCTGTTCGACCAGTATGTTGCGGTCTGCGAAACCGGGCAAATACAGGAGGTCGAGTACCACTATCCTAAAACCGGACACTGGTTTAGTGTGGCCGCTGCCCGTCAGGAAACCGACCGGGTTGTTGTTACCGTGACCGACATTACTGAGACAAAACAGACTCTGCTAACCCTGGAGCGACAGGCCCGCCACGCCGATGTACTGGTTGAAGAATTGCAGAAATCAAACGCCAATCTGGAACAGTTTGCTTACATAGCCAGTCACGATTTGCAGGAGCCGTTACGCAAGATTCAATCGTTTGGCGACATTCTGATCGATCAATACGCGCCGAATCTGGGCGAAACCGGTAGCGATATAATTCGGCGAATGCAGGCCGCTTCGGCCCGGATGCATTCACTCATTCGCGACCTACTGGCCTACTCGCGGGTAGCAAGCCGAACCGATGCTTTTAAACGGGTTGATTTGAACAGCATTTTGCATGACGTGTTGACTGATCTGGAAGCCACCCTGCATGAGAAAAATGGCACCATTGAGGCCGACCGGTTGCCTACCCTTACGGGCGAACCGCTCCAGCTACGTCAGTTGTTTCAGAACTTGCTCAGCAATGCCCTGAAATTCACTAAACCGAACCTGCCCCCTTTTATTCGTATCACCTGTGAGATAAAGCAGAGTCAGGCGTTACAAACCCTGGCTCCGACCCTTACATCCGGAGATTACTGCTGTATTGTTATCAGCGATAACGGTATTGGGTTCGACGCTCAATACAGCGAGCGAATTTTTCAGTTATTTCATCGGTTACACACCCGGTCGGCTTTTGCAGGAACGGGTATTGGCTTGTCTATCGTGAAAAAAGTAGTTGATAACCATAACGGCTTTATAAAGGCTGACGGATTCCCTGGTGAAGGTGCAACATTTACCGTATTATTGCCTACGAATACATAGTGTTTTGTTGATTTTTATTTATTTTTGACTGATTTAACGCAGTCACCGTGCTTACCTATATAGGCACTGCTGTTGATTATCAGCTATTTCGCGGATTTGCGCCAGACTCCAACAAAAACGTAAGTTTTCTTTTTCACAGGCCGTAACGATCCTGCTTTATCAACCCTATGCACCGTAAGCCTACCACTATGACCATATTGATTGCCGACGACGACAACGACGACCGCTTGTTTATGGAACAGGCATTGCGTCAGAGTGGTTACGCCGGAGCCACTGCCTTTGTCGAAGATGGTGAAGAATTAATGGAATACCTGCGATGTGAAGGCCGCTACAACTCAACAAATGCGTCGTGGCCGAATTTGCTTATTCTTGATCTGAATATGCCCCGCAAAAACGGCTTTCAGGCACTTCAGGAAATAAAAAATGACCCAAAACTGCGTCGATTGCCGGTTGTAGTGATGACCACCTCGTCAGCCGACGAAGACGTAATTAAAACTTATAATCTGGGAGTCAATTCATTCGTTACCAAACCATTCAACTTTAGCCGGTTAGTGGAGATGGTGGGTGCGCTGAAAACTTACTGGTTAGACACCGTAAAATTACCCTGACGCCCTGGTAGCTGGTTGTACCTGTTAATTGCTCCTCTGTTATGATCCCTGATCTGACAACACTCGACGTTTCCGAAAAAAAACTGTTATCCGCGTTCTCCTCGTTGAGGACGATGAGGATGATTATATGCTGACTCGTGCGCTGGTGTCGGCACGGGAAAATGCAAACATCCGGCTCGACTGGGCCGATAGCTACGAGCAGGCATTGGCCGCTATTGCTGCCGACAACCACGATGTTTACCTCGTTGATTACCGACTCGGACACTACACCGGTATCGATCTGATTCAGGAAGCATTCCGAATGGGGTGCCGGGCACCGATGATTTTGCTGACCGGTCAGGATGATCTGACCGTCGATCAGTCGGCACTCGAACTGGGCGCGGCTGACTATTTGGTGAAAGGCCGTATCGATGCCCAGTTGCTTGGCCGCAGTATTCGCTATGCGCTCCGGCAAGCCAGCGTTCTGGCCGAGGTAGCGCAGAAAGAAAATAAATACCGAACGCTCTTCGAACGCTCGATAGATGCCATCTTCGTTGCCAACAATGAGCTGAAGTTTCAGGATGCCAATCCATCGGTAGAGCGGCTGCTGGGCTATAGTCGCGACGATTTGCGGGCACTCAATCCTGCCCGGCTTTTTACGGACCTTAACCACCTGCGTGAACTCCGGTTCAATGTACGCGAACACGGCCAGATTAAGGATTTTGAGACAATGCTCCTCCACCGTAACGGGCGTAAGCGCGTTTGTCAGATTTCGGTCTGGGCCGTTGCCGATCAGGTTGGCAAGCCCGAGTGGTTTCAGGGTATCGTGCGCGACATTACCGACCAGAAGCGGGCGCAGCAGGATCTGATTCTGGCCGAAAAGCTGACCATGACGGGAAAAATCGCCCGCAGTATTGCCCACGAAGTACGAAATCCGCTCACTAACCTGAGTCTGGCCCTGGAGCAACTTAAGGAAGAATTAGACACCGACAGCGAGTTTGTGACGATGTACACCGACATTATCGGGCGTAACGTAGACCGCATCGGGCAGTTGATTACCGAAATGCTCAACTCGTCGAAGCCCCGCGAATTAGACCGCAAAAAGCAGGATCTGAACGTGGTGGTGAAGGCAACGTTGCAGTTGGTGACAGACCGTATCAGGCTAAAGCGAATGCGACTGGAAACCAAATTCGCGACCGACGACTGTACTGCGCTGCTCGACCGCGATCAGGTGAAAACGGCACTGCTCAACATTTTGGTCAATGCCGTAGAAGCCATGCAGGAAGGCAAGGGTATATTAACTGTTAAAACGAGTTGCCACGAAGAAGGCCGCGTTTGCATAGAAGTGATCGACAACGGCGACGGCATTAGCGAAACAGATCGGCAGCGGCTATTCGACCCATTTTTCACGGGTAAGTCAGGTGGCATGGGGCTGGGTCTTACCGCTACCCAGAACATCATCAACAGCCATAAAGGGTCTATCGAGGTAGAAAGCCAGGTAGGGCAGGGAACCACTTTCCGGCTCTATTTTCCCAAGTGATAAAAAGTAGTTCTTATCGGTTGCAAACGTCGTGCGAAGCCAGTTTTTAATGAACTGGCTTTTTTGTGGAAAAGAGTGAGTAAAATATTACACACCCCCCAACAGAATTTCCACATATTTGGTATAAATTTTTTAGACAAACTTAGTTCAGTATCTATCAAAATTATTCGCAAACACTTGATTATAAGAGATATACTAATAGTTAAAAGGGTATGGTAGCGGCAATCACATGAACTGGCATAATTTGCGCAGTAGGAAAGTCATGACTATGACACCTATGTGGACACCTACTCACTTTCCGGCTGCTATGCGGTCGCTCAACCCCAGCACGCGGGCCAAAGCGATTGAAATTGCAAACCAACTGCTGGAGCAGGGACAGTTGGATAAGCAACGTGCCATTACCATCAGCATTATTGAGGCCCGTCGTCTGGCCCGAATGTATGCTGTTGAGACAGACCGCATCGGACGCTCTGTTTCATCCTACGCTTAATAACCAAAACCTATTACTCAACTACCGACATGATCTGGAACAAGACCATTTACGACACCTTAACCAGTTGCGCCACACTGTGTGATGAGTTTGCCACCGAATGTTCACGGTCGGAAGATATTGAGAATTGGTATCGCAGCATTTTTTTAAACCTCGACTGCGCCGATATGTGCCGCCAACTGGCGATGCTGTACGTGCGTGGCTCAGAAAATACGCGCCTGTTGGCAACTGCCTGCATTGAAGTATGCGAAAAATGCGCCCAGGAAATAGCTCAGTTCGATACAGAACGTTGCCAGCAGGTTTATGCTATGTGTCAGCAGACCATTCTAAGCTGTGTTAGTATCTTGAACATGCAGCGCAATGACGCCGACGCGAAAAATCCAACGTCAACCCCGGCATCGCTTTTTTACGGCATCGACCTGCGCGAGACCATCTATAATTAATAGCTAACAGCCAGCAGCCAACAGTAGTTTTGCCAATTAGCGAAGCTACTGTTGGCTGCTGATTGTTGGTTGATAACTGAAACAACCGTTATGGAAACCAAACCACAGAAAAACGAAAAATTAGAAAAAGTGCGGAAAATGGTTGGCGACATCCGCATTGCGATGATGACGACCGTTAACGACGAGGGTCAGTTGATGAGCCGCCCAATGGCTGCTTTAGAAATGGATGAAGACGCTACAATCTGGTTCTTTACCCAAAAAACATCGCCCAAAGTTGCTCAGATAGAACAGCACGAACGACAGGTTAATCTGGCGTTTGTCAACGTAAGCGATGCGGATTACGTATCCATTTCGGGTACTGCCGATGAAATTGACGACCGCGCCAAAATCGACGAACTCTGGAATCCACAGGCTAAAGCATGGTTTCCCAACGGCAAAGATGATCCGAATCTGACGCTGTTGCGCGTGCATACTCACATGGCCGAATACTGGGACTCGAACGACAGCACGATGGTTCGGTTGTTCCAGCAGGCCAGTGCAGCCCTAACCGGAACCGTTCCTAAAATGGGCGAAAACGAAAAAGTTTACAACTGAACAGACGCAAGGTAAAAGGGGTAAGGCTGGAAAGAGACTTGGTGTGTCCTTCCGGCCTTACCCCTTACGTTTTATCCCACTTTTATGATTGTTATCCAAACAGATACCGGCTGGCAAGTCATTCATCAGCAGGCGCATGGCTTACTGGCTGTGCAGGCCGCCATGCATTGGCAGGTCGATAAACGACCAAAATACTGGATTGAGACGCTGATCGCGCTCACCGAACACGATGATGGGCAAGACCCGTGGGAGGGCCGCAATCATCTGACAACGGCGGGTGCCCCGCTTCATTTTCAGGTTCTGGAGTATTCTGTGGAGCAATGCCGGAACATGATTGCGATTTCGCTCGACAAAAGCCGCTGGAACGCGCTCATGCTGTCGATGCACACGTCATTCTTGTACGAAGAAAAACGCGGTACGGATAAGGCATTGGATGAATTTTTAGATCAACAGATCGACAACCAGAAGAAGTGGCGTAAGCAATACGCAGCTACGAAAGCCGACGCGCAATATGCCTACGATTTTATTCAATGGTGCGATGCGCTGTCGCTTATTCTGTGCCTGAATCAGGTGCCGCCCGAAGGCCGTCGGCTCGAAATCAGCAAAGGGCCCGATGGTGTCTCGTATTACATCCTGCAAAATCCGAACGGTTCGCTCTGCATTGATCCGTGGCCGTTTGATGTACCGGCGTTCGCGGCTCACGTCGAAGTTTTCGAGTTGAATCAGTTGGTTTTCAGCGATGACAATGAATTGTACAACGCCTTGCAGGATGCGCCCTTAGCGTTGAAAGAGTGGCAGTTTGTGCAACGTAGCCAATAATCGGGGTATATTGCCGCTATGGACGTGTATTTAATTCGACACACTGAAGTGGCTGTGGGCCGCAGCGTAGCCTACGGGCAGTCGGACGTTGACCTGGCCGACGCTTATGATGAGCAGCGCGACCGGCTGCTGGCGCATCTGCCCACCGATGCTGCTGCTATTTTCTCCTCGCCCCTGACCCGCTGCCGACGCTTAGCCGACGACATAGCCGGGAGTATGGCTGCCGGGAGCCGCATAGAAACGGCACCAGGGCAAACCGCCCTAATCGACGCACATCGGCCTGTTGTAGTACACGATGACCGGCTGAAAGAGTACCACTTCGGTGATTGGGAAATGGTTCCGTGGGCCACTATCGACCGTGCGGCTCTCGACCCCTGGATGGCCGACTTTGTAACGGTTCGCGTTCCCAACGGCGAGAACTTTCAGGACCTCTTCGACCGTGTCAGCCGGTTCTGGCGCGAGCAGATTCTGCCGTTGGCCGAAACCCAACCGGGTCAGCCCGTGTTTATCGTTACGCACGGGGGCGTAATTCGGGCTTTGCTCTGTCTGTTTCTGGATTTATCTTTGCACAATGCTTATCGAATAAACCTCGACTACGGAGCCGTAACGAAGCTAACCCTAACGGATTTGTCGTATACGATTCAATACATCAATCGTTGACCCTGTGCCACACCGCAGCGAAGTGGTATGGCACTTACTAACAAACTATATGAAATCGATTTCGATTCGTCCTGCCACGCTGATGCTCATGATTCTGGCTGCCGCGCTGTTCCGCTTGCTGCCTCACTGGCCTAATTTTACGCCCATTGCGGCTATGGCTCTGTTTGGCGCGGCCACCTTCGAGCGCAAATGGCTGGGTCTGGCGACTCCGCTGGCGGCTATGCTACTGAGCGATGCGCTGATTGGTTTTCACGGCAGCATGGGGGCTGTTTACCTGAGCTTCGGTTTAACGTGGCTGTTAGGAATATGGGCCTTGCAACGACCAACCGCCGGGCGCGTGGCTTCGGCGTCGGTCACGGCGTCGGTGCTGTTTTTCCTGATTACCAACTTCGCTGTCTGGTACGGCAGCGCGTTTTACCCGCAAACGCTGGCTGGTCTGGCAAGCTGCTATGTGGCTGGTCTGGCATTTTACAACGGCACGTCGTTTTTCCTGAACGGCCTGCTGGGCGATCTCTTTTTCAGTGGTGTGCTGTTCGGCAGTTTCTACCTCCTTCAGCAACGTTTCCCTGTGCTGCGCGTAGCGCAATAAGTCTGCTGTTATAGATGCATGAATAGCTGGTCGCTCGTTGGGAACGAGCGACCAGCTATTTTAATCCCACTCCCACGAATCTTCGTTGATTAGTTCGGCAACGGCACCGGTCCAGCCGGTTTGGTGGCTGGCTCCAATGCCCTGGGCCGTGTCGCCGTGGAAATACTCGAAAAATAAAATCAACTCCTTGTTTTCAGAACGCTGGTAAAATGGACTGAATGGGCCATTGACGGGGCGATGCCCGTTGGCATCCTGCTCGAAGATACTCACTAAGCGGTCGGCCAATGCCTGCGATACCTGTTTGAGATTGAGCCAGTTGCCTGAGCCAGTTGGGTATTCGACCTGCAAACTGTCGCCGTAGAACTGATAGTATTTTTTCAGCGACTTTATCAGCAGATAATTGATAGGCATCCAAACGGGACCACGCCAGTTGGAATTGCCACCAAACATGCCCGAGTCCGAATCGCCCGGCACGTAGGCGATACTGTATGTGTCGCCATTGATTTGCACGGAATATGGGTGCTGCTCATGGTATTTCGACAATGCCCGAATACCGCCCGGCGACAGAAACTCCGATTCATCGAGCATAACCTGCAATAGCTTTTCCAATTTATCCCGCGAAATCAGCGACAGCAGAATATCACCCTGCTCATTCACAAGCTGTTCGGGCATAGGCCGCCCCAGTTCGAGATGATATCGCTGGAAAAACGACATTCGCTTTAGAAAATCGGCCAGCGGTTCGCACTTTTCCCGCCGGATAACCGACACCGCAAACAACACCGACAGCCCAACCGCCGACCGCACTTCCAATTTTGCCGACGGCCCGCGCATGGGGTGGAGCAGGTCGTAGAAAAACTGGTCTTTTTCGTCCCAGAGTGCCTGATTCAGCGATTCGCCAATCAGTACAAAATGCTCGTAAAACTTGGTCGCCACATCTTCAAACGTTGGGTCGTAGCGCGTGATTTCCAATGCCATATCCATCAGGTTGAGCGCGTACATACCCATCCAGGCAGTGGCGTCGGCCTGCTCAAGGAGGGTGCCGGGCGGGAGGTGGCTGCGGTTGATGACGCCGATATTATCAAGGCCCAGAAAGCCTCCGCCAAAAATATTGTTTTCTTCGTCGTCGTGCCGGTTGGCCCACCACGTAAAATTGATAAGCAGTTTCTGAAATGCCCGCTTCAAAAACTGAATGTCGGCATTGCCATAAATAGCCTTCTCAATTTTATAAACCGACAACGCTCCCCAGGCATGAACGGGCGGGTTTACGTCCGAAAAATTCCATTCATAAGCTGGCATTTGCCCCTGCGGATTCATATACCACTCGCGCATCAGCAGAATCAACTGGTTTTTGGCAAATGCCGGGTCCACCATAGCCAGTGGCACGGTATGAAAGGCCAAATCCCAGGCTGCATACCACGGGTACTCCCACTTGTCGGGCATACTCAGCACGTCTTCGTTATTGAGGTGTTCCCAGCGTGCATTTCGGCCCAGCACCCGTTCGGGCGGGGGAGGCAGGTGGCCGGGATCGCCCTGAAGCCAGCGCGGAATGTCGTAGTGATAGTATTGCTTGGTCCAGAGCATACCGGCCAACGCCTGCCGCATAATTTGCAGCCGGTCGGTGGTGGTATCGGCGGGTGCCAGTTGCCGGTAAAAGTCGTCGGCTTCGCGAACACGGTCGGTAAACACCTGCTGAAACTCTTCGCCAAATGGTTTGAGAATCAATTCATTGACTAACCGAAGACAAACCGACTGCGACTCGCCGGGTTGCAGTGTCAGTGCGTAGACGGGCGCGAATTTGGTGCCACTTTGATTTTCCTGAAGCAGTTGGAGCAGATAGTCGTCATCCTGACAAATAGCTTCGTGAAAGGCGTCTTTCACAAACGGCGACGTGTTTGGTACGCCGTATAGCCGCTTCATATTTGTCTCGTTCTCGGTCAGGAGAGCCGTGTCGGTAGGTTCGTAATACAGAAAATACTGCCCCGTTTTAGGATGGCTGAGTTGCGCCAGACCCGTATGCGGGGCGTCGGGTCGGCGGTTGATGGTCGGTTTTTCGACATTTGGCTCAAATGCCCATCGGTTGCGGCACCAGAGGGTAGGCAGCACCGTCAGCGGAGCCGGGTCGAGGCCTTGATTTACGACCGTAATGCGAATGCAAACGTCATTATCGCTTTTCCTGGCGTATTCAACGTCGACATCGAAATAACGACCTTCTTCAAAAACGCCCGTGTGCAGAATCTCGAATTCAGGTTCCTGCCGGTTGCGGATGCCATTTTCGTGTACGAGCCAGCCGTAAGGAAACGGAGCTTGTGGGTACTTGTAGCGCATCCGCATGTACGAGTGCGTGGGCGTGTTGTCGAGGTAGTAGTATAACTCCTTAACGTCTTCGCCGTGGTTGCCTTCGTTATTGGTCAGGCCAAACAGCCGTTCTTTCAGAATACCGTCGCGGTGATTCCAGAGAGCCAGCGCGAAGCAAACGTTCTGCCGCCGGTCGGAGATGCCGCCGAGACCATCTTCGCCCCAGCGGTACACGCGCGAACGGGCATGGTCGTGCGGAAAGAAATTCCACGCATCGCCATTGGCCGAATAGTCTTCGCGCACCGTACCCCACTGTCGCTCCGACAGATACGGCCCCCATTTGGCAAGCGGGATTGTTTTTTTTGCCGCTTCTTCTACCCGTAGTCGTTCAGCCGAAGGTTTTGTCATCGTTTTTCTGTTTATAAGACCATTTTTTACCCACCTGTTGCGAAACTCTCGAAGACTGTCATGCCCCCATCGATGAAAATACTGGCTCCAGTAATGTAGTCCGAAAGGTCAGAAGCTAAGAAAACGGCTAAGTTGCCGATGTCTTCGGGCTGACCAATTCGATTGTATGGAATAAGCCCCAGCAGGCTCGACATGGCCTGTGGCGTTTCCCAGGCGGGGCGATTAATGGGCGTTTGAATGGCTCCCGGACAAATGCTGTTGACCCGAATCCGACGATCACCGTATTCCTGTGCCAGCGATTGCATCATGAGTTTGACCCCGCCCTTCGAGGCCGCGTAGTTAACGTGACCAGCCCACGGAATCAGCTCATGCACCGAACTCATACAGATAATTTTGCCCGTTGCTGCCGACACCTCCGGGCGTGGACCCCGGCGCAAAAACTCACGAATGGCCGCCCGAGCGCATAGAAACTGGCCCGTCAGGTTCACGTTGATGACAGCGTTCCACTGGTCCAGCGTCTGTTCATGAAAGGGCGCATTTCGCTCGATACCAGCATTATTGACGAGAATATCGACCGTGCCATAACGGGAAACCACATCGCTGAACATTGCCTCGACCTGAGCTTCCTGGCTTACGTCGCATTGGGCCGTCATACCCTGCCCGCCAGCGTCAGTAATTTCCTGTAGCACCGCTTCGGCGGCTACCTGCGACGACGCAACGGGGTAGTTAATCACGACCGTAGCACCGGCCTTTGCCAGTGATTTTGCCACCCCCGCGCCAATGCCGCTGCTGGCTCCCGTAATGAGGGCGATTTGCCCTTTCAGTGTTTGATCCATATAAAATAGCTTGATGAAATAGTACTCTGAGTAAGTTTTTAGCTGATAACGCCGAAAGTTCGCTGGTTCAGGCGGGCATAGCTTGTCCGGTTACGTAATCTAATTGTAAATTAATCCCGCTTCCGTACCTTATCTATACATCTTCAAACACCCCACTTATGTTTACCACTAAGCGCGTTCCTTTTTACATTGTTTTCCCGTTTGCTGCCCGATCCATCCTTTTCTTTCTGCTGTATTCTACCGGAATATGCCTGCTCTACTGGGGTTTAGACTGGAAATTTCTGGCGATTCCATTCGTGCCAATTGCTACCATCGGTACGGCAGTAGCCTTTTACGTAGGCTTCAAAAATAATTCCTCCTATGACCGGCTGTGGGAAGCCCGCCGAATCTGGGGGAGTTTAACGAACGCCAGCCGGTCGTGGAGCATCATGGTGCTCGACTACATCGGCCCCGACCAACTTGCCGATCCTGTCAATGAGGCTGAACTGAAGCGACTACACAAAGAGCTTATTTATCGGCATCTGGCCTATCTGACGGCCCTGCGCGTACAGCTTCGCCAAAAGCCCGTATGGGTGCAACATCGCGACCCGGCGCATGAGGTAATCGAGCGGATTACTGAGTTTAAGCAGTGTAGTTTAGACAAAGAGGTAAGCCGGTTCATCTCCGAACATGAGGCCGAACTGCTCATCAGACACCCCAATCCGGCCACGTATCTGCTACGGCAGCAGTCGGCACAACTACGCGAATTACGTAACGAAGGCTACCTGTCGGAATACTACCACGTTGATCTGGAGCGGATGCTGGTTGAGTTTTATAATCAGCAGGGGGCCTGCGAGCGTATTAAATCGTTTCCGTTTCCGCGCCAGTATGCCTTTTTTAGCTACGTGTTTACATGGTTATTCATTTTTGTGCTGCCGTATGGGCTGTTGAGCGAGATGGCGAAAGCCAGTAGCTGGCACATCTGGCTTATGGTGCCATTTTATACCATTATCGCCTGGGTGTTCAATACAATGGAAGTGGTGGGGGATACCAGCGAAAACCCATTTGAAAATAGTATTAACGACGTACCTATGACGGCCATTTGCCGCAACATCGAAATCGATCTGCGCGATATGCTCGGCGAAACCGACCTGCCAAAACGCGTTCAGGCCGTAAATAATATACTGATGTGAGTACCGGCGGCATGCGTGCTATAAACTGAAATTGCACTATGCGATTGAAAATTGTACCCACCCGAACGTATAGTCCTATATTTTAAGAATATTAGAAAAATACAATTCATGCGGTTCTAACAGGGACTTGTTGTGTTTTTCTAAGAAATGCCCTATTTTGCTCAGATTGAATAGTATTTAAAAATGAACTTTCGATAAACGGCTGATTATCAGGGTAGGGGTTCTTGCATTGGATCGAAGTATTGGCGCACCTTTGTCACGGTAAAACCAAATTTCAAACCAATGAAACAGTTCCGTTTATCAATCGCTGTACTGCTTGCAGTATGGGGTCTGGCTGGCATGGGAGATGCCAACGCCGACAATGGTTCGGGCGCAAATGGGGTGAAGATCGAAAAGTCGGAAAACAAAAAAGTTCGTCTATATATCCCCAACGCTCCCTCGAAAACTGCCGTTGACGTAGCCGTCATCGACGCCGAAGGCAACGTTCTTTACAAAGGAATCGTAGCACACAACAAAGCTGGTCGCCAGTTGTTCAATCTGGCGAACCTGCCCGATGGTCAGTACTTCATTACTGCCACGTCGGATGCGTGGTGGATGTCGCAGGGCATAACCGTGAAAGGCAACGCCCTTAGCGTAGACGCCCGCAATCTGCAACAGGTATCGAAGCCAACGGTAGTGGCTTACGAGAAAAACAAGGTAGAAGTTACGCTGCCCGCCAGCAACCTGAGCGGTGCGCACGTAACGATCTACGACGCGCAGAGTACAGCCGTGTATTCCGACAAGTTTGCCGGTACGACCCGTCGTTTCGACCTGTCGTCGCTGCCCGATGGTGCCTACACAGTGGTGGTTGGCCCCGATCAGAAGCAGTTCAGCACGCCGTTAACGATTCGTCACTAAGCCGAAAGGCCCTAAAAGTCCCGTAGGGACGCAACAGCAGAAGGCGTCGGTAGAGATGTAGGGACGCAACAGCCGAAGGCATCGGTAGAGATGTAGGGACGCAACAGCCGAAGGCATCGGTAGAAATGTAGGGACATAACAGCGCAAGCGTCGGTTCGGGGATAAAACCTACGGAGCCGACGCTTTGCTATTGCGTCATAACGCTACGTCGCTCGTTTCGACAGCTTCGGCAGGTGGGTTTTCGGGGTCTTGCTTTTTGGCCTGATTGATGAGTTTTGCCAGTTTTGGTGTTATCACAGGCTCATTGCCCCGCAGCCGCAAAATGGCTAACTCCTTCATTTTCGACTCGAACACAATATCTACCTCTTTGCCATACGTATTCGCGATTGAGTAGAGCCAATCGGCGTGGGCTTCGCGCCTTGCTTTGGGGTCTTCGCGTTCCTGCCGCGAGTCGGAATAGTGAAAAACGGGCCGAACATCCCAGGTACCATAGGCCATCAGAAAGGCTTCTTCTTCAGTTAGCGTACCGGGATTGAGGGCGTGATGAAAATAATCGAAGACCACGGGCGTACCAATGGCTTCGTAAACCGGCACCAAATCCGCTACGGTGTACAGACTAACCCGGTCGTCGTTTTCAACGGTAAGGCGGGCGCGTAAATTCTCTGACAATAGCCCGAAATTCTGACAAAATCGGGCAATGGTGCCGGGCTTATCGCCGTAGGTGCCGCCTAAATGAATATTAATCTTGTTCCAATGTGACGGTTTCAGACCCATGAGGTCGAAAATTTCAGATTGGTATTCCAGATCCACGAGGGTGTTTTTCAGCACGTTGCCCTGTCCGGCCAAATGATTGAATGGGCCGGGGTGGGTGGTTAGCCGGATAGGCCGACTACCTATTTCTTCCAGCAAGGTCCGGATTTCGGTGAAGTCGGGCAAATTGGCAAGCCGATATTCCGATGCCCACGGGAAAATATCGGATGAGATACGAAACAGGCCAAATCCGTGCGCCAGATTCCAGTCAACAATCGTCAGCAGATCCTGTACATTCTTCAGAGCCAGTTGAGAGGCATACTGAATGCCCCGCTCGGCGAATGTCTTTTTTATCATGCCCCGATTGGTCAGAATTTTTTCGGCCTGAAGGGTCAGATTTATACAGGCATAGCCAACATTGAGTGGTGATACAATCATGCCTGATAAACCTGAATTGGTAGCTTCGGGTTTTGCGCATTTACCGTTCAGTCAAAAGTTGCGAGACAAATACAGCAATAGACCGTCTAAGCCTTATCTTACTATTAACTGATTGAGCAAATTGACAAACAGAACAAAAAACCATCCACCCGCAGCTCACTTTGGCCCATACTGGAACCATACCCCTTCGTCTATGGAAGACTTAACCACCGATCAGATCATTGGTATCGCAACTGGGTATCGAAACATGGCCCGCGCGCTGAACGAGTTTCAGGTACGACGCTGGCCGGAATTTACGCATGAGCAACAGTTAGACGTCAACGCCTATCAGAACAGCCTGCTCAACCGCGCCCACGACCTGCAATCGCTGCTTGTGCGGCCTGCGTTCAAGTACCCGTTAGACATCGCTACGGATATTGTTCAGGCTACCGATACGGCACGCAACAGCCTGAAAATCATTCGTAATCTGACTGTTGCTCTCAATGTAGGGGCAATTATGGTGGCGTTGGCGTCATATGTAGCCCGTGCCAATCTGCGCGGCATTCAAACCGCCCTGCGCGAACTGCGCGAACTGGTTATGCTGGAAGAAGAGAAATAAAATACCCCACCCCGGCTGGGGGTGGGGATAAAAATTATTCGTTTGTCTTTACGCCTACAAGCTCAACCTCAAAAACCAGATTTTGCCCGGCAAGTGGGTGGTTGGCGTCGAGTGTAACGCTACTGTCGCTCAGTTGGCGAACAATGACCGGAATGGGGCGCGGATTGCCATCTTCATGCATGTTGAGCGTCATTCCCACTTCGAGCGGAATATCGTCGGGAATGTCGGAGCGGTTGAGTGTGAAAATCATTTCCTCATTGGCCGAGCCGTAGGCGTCTTCCACCGGAATGTTAATTGTCTTCTTCTCGCCGGTGTTCATGCCTTCCACACCTTCATCGAATCCTTTGATAACCTGACCACTACCAACGATGAATTCGAGGGGAGTGCGTCCCGCCGACGAATCGAAAACAGTGCCGTCGGTGAGAGTGCCGGTATAGTGAACCTGAACGGTATCACCGGCTTTTGCTTGTGCCATGTGTGTAATAGTTTGTTAAACGCCGTCGCAAACCTACCCAATTGCCAGATAAGTCGTAGACTATACGCTAATTTTTGACCAACCCCGGACCAGCGTCAAAAGTTCAGCCTGTACCGACTGGGTGTGGTCGTCGTTGTACCACCGCTGCGCCCGCTCAACAGCCTCCGACAGGGGCAGTTTTTCGGTGCGCCAGTCTATCATCAGGTTCTGTAAACCCGCCGGGCGCGGCCCCCAGGTACCAATTTCGCTCAGATCGCGGGTGCGCAAACAAATCAGTTTCGGAATAGATCGACCCCCGTTGGTCAGGTAGGCATTCATCAGTGCAGGATTTTCGTCGCGCAGCAGATAGCCAACCGTAATACTCGGCGATTCGGAAGCCATCAGATCAATCACCGGCAGGCTCTGGGCCGCGTCGCCACACCACGATTCGGTCAGTACGAGCCACGTCCACGGTTCCAGCACCTCCGCCAGTGCTTTACGCAGTTCCGGCTCAAGGGTTGTCAGTCGATGCAGGCGACTCATGCGGTGCAGATTCAGCTTCACATAACCCAGAATTTCGGGCGTGTTGTAGTGTGGATCGATAGTGGTGCTGCGGCCTTCGTTGAAACGTTCGGTTGACAGCGCAACATACTGGTCATACGTCATGGCCGACGCAATAAGGTCGGGCGTGATAACGGGCGAGTCGATTGACATGCAGGTTGTTAGTTGGCAGAGTAATGTTGCAGATACGTAATGAGCCGCTCAAAATGCAACTGCTCATAGGCGTTCTGCGTCTGCCGGATCATCAGATGCCGGTAGCTGTCTACTAAACCATCGAAGTGCGGGTTGTGGTTCAACCGGGCAGCAATCAGACCTTTGTAGCAGCGGTGCGTCTGGTTATACACGTAGCGGCTGGGCTGGTTGGGCTGGTCGTTGAGGAGCCGGTCGAGGTTGTGGAGGGTACAGGCCGTATCGAGAAACTCAAACCCTTCGAGGTCGAAAAACTGTTCAATTTGCCCGCATACGTCGCTCAACTCGTCGTCGCTATGAATTTTATAGCGGAAATACTGAAAGCCATTGAATTTGCCAATCGACAGAATCAGCGTATTGGCATCGGGCCGATAATCGGGCAGGTTATTGAGAAACTGCTGGGCAATTTGCTCGACCTGATCGCTGCGGCACCCAAAATTAACTTCGAGCATGGTTTCGTCGCTGTAAAAAGCGGGCGACAGAATTACGTTCTGGAATCCGGTTTCGGTCGTTCGGCGAAACTGTTTTTTTTCGCTGAGCAACACGTACTGGTGGCGCGCAAAAAAGGGCGTCAGTTGGTGGTAGAGTTTGGTTTCAAAGGGCGTCAGGGTCATACAGGTGCGGTGAAGCAACCGAAAACAGTTGGATTGGATAGCGGCATAACTAAATAAGCGCGAATAAGTTTTCAAGGGGAACTAATTCGTGTCGGGGGTCGTTTTGTCTTACACGCCCAAACCGGGTGTCATACTCTGGGGACGACCGGAATTGACAGCTTGCTGAGGTCGCGTGTAAGCATGCCGGGAGTTGACGGTATTTCCTGCCCAAACAAATCGTCGAAACAATAACTGGCGAATATAACTACGCCATGGCTGCCTAATTCGGAGAATTAAGCAATAGCCATCGTCTCCCCGACCTACGTACTGCTGGTTGGATCAGGGGGCGTCGACTCGCAGTGCTGGCCCGGCTAATGGTGTTAACACCGGGCGAGATCCAAGCACCTACGGCAATTGGTCGGTCTGATTCGAACCAGCCCCTTGCCCGACAATCCAATCGAATCTAAGCATGTAGAAAGCGCGTTGGTTTCCTTGACTGGACGAGAGTTCGAATCTCTCCGTCTCCACGTTCCAAACAGATAACCCCGGCCAACTGGTTGGGGTTATCTGTTTAGGTTATGTTGTAAATATGACTTTCACTGAACTCATCGCATTGATTGAACAGGGCGAGAGCAACCGGCTGGAGTTTAAACGAACGCTCTCATCGGCACACCGCATTGCCCGCACACTGGCCGCGTTTGCCAATACGGCAGGTGGTACGCTGCTCATCGGCGTGGCCGACGACGGGCGGATTACGGGTGTATCGTCGGAACTGCGCGAGATGCGTAAAATTGAAGAAGCTACCGACCAACTCATCAACCCTCCGCTTACAGTCAGCTACCAAACCATTGCCCCCGATGGTCGCAACGTACTCATCATCAACGTGCCTGAAAGCGATGAGAAACCCCACACAGCCATCAGCGAGGCCGGTAAGCACACAATTTACGTGCGGGCCAGAGATAAATCAGTGCCGACCAATCAACTGATTATCAACCCCGAACCTGCCGACGCGCAACTGCTCAAATCGCCCACAGCCCGAACGCTGATTCAGTACCTGCGTAAAAATGACCACATCACCGCCGACAAATTCGCCAAACTCATCAACGTGTCGGAATACCGGGCGACCAAACTGTTGCGTCAGTTTGCCGGGCAGGGATTATTATTGCTCATCGACAACCAACGCGCCGGGCGGTATGCGCTGAAACTCACAGAATGACTTTTCTCAATTTCGCACCTGACCAACGTCGGGCGTGGGTAACAAAAACTTTCGACCTTTGCAGTATGGTAACTGAACAACGTATCTCGAAAGAAACGATAGCCACCTTTTTCATGGACCTACAGGACCGTATCTGTCGGTCGCTCGAAGACGCCGATGGCGGGGCCACCTTCCGCGAAGACGCCTGGCAACGGCCCGGTGGGGGCGGGGGCCGCTCGCGCATCATTACCGATGGAGCCGTGATTGAAAAAGGGGGCGTGGGGTTTTCTGCCGTTCATGGCGAAGCCACCGAGGCTACCTTACGCTCGCTGAACCTGACCGAACCGGCTGAGTTTTATGCTACCGGCGTGTCGATTGTGTTGCACCCGCGCAACCCGATGGTGCCGATTATTCACATGAATGTGCGGTATTTCGAAGTGAGTACGGCAACATTCGTTGGGGGCCACAACTGGTTTGGCGGTGGCATCGACCTGACCCCGCACTATGTGGATGAAGACGACGCCCGCTGGTTTCACACCTACTTGAAAACCGTTTGCGACCGCCACGCCGTAGCCGACTACAGCCGGTTTAAAACTTGGGCCGATGATTATTTTTATATTCCCCACCGGCAGGAAACACGCGGTATCGGCGGCATCTTTTTCGATTACCTCAAACCAACCGACGACGTCGACAAAGCCGATCTGTTTGCGTTTGTGCAGGACGTGGGCAACGCCTTTGCGCCCATTTACACGCATTTTATGCACCAGAATCGCGAATTACCCTTTGGCGAACGCGAAAAACAGTGGCAGTTACTGCGCCGGGGCCGCTATGTGGAGTTTAATTTGGTCTGGGACCGGGGAACGAAATTTGGATTAGAAACCAATGGCCGTACTGAATCCATTTTGATGAGTATGCCCCCGCAGGCCAACTGGATTTACGACCACCACCCCGAAGCCAACACCCGCGAGGCTGAAACGCTCGGCTGGTTACGAAAAGGCATTGACTGGTAAACCCCACCCCAACCCCTCCCCGTTAAGGAGGGGCTAAACCAGTCGTTTATCGTAAGCCCCTCCCTAACGGGGTGAGGTTTACCCACAAGTCGAGGGTTTTGAATTTTCGTCGCATAGCGACCTAATGTTTGTAGTACAATAAGTGACGCCACCCACGCTGCCGTCGCGTAGCGACCTAACTATTCATGCGGGTTGTTAGGTCGCTACGCGACGGAACGCTTCTTAATTTTGCCAATAGCCTACAAACATTAGGTCGCTACGCGACGAATAGATTACATAAAAGTGTGGGTAAACCTCACCCCTAACGGGGAGGGGTTGGGGTGGGGTCATTTATCGACTGACGACCGGATTGAGCTTTTCTGTAAGGCCGAAAAATCCCACGGCTGACCGGGGTGATAATGCAGATAGCCTTCGCGAATGGTAAGCGGGCTGTCGAAATTATTGTAGTATAGTTGCCCCGTGCCTAACCCCTGCGGCATCAGATTCTTAAACTGTGCCGTGTACTGGGCAATGGCGTTCAGGCCAATATTCGATTCGAGAGCCGAGGTAATCCACCAGCCGATATTCAGCCGCCCGGCCAGTTCGATCCACTCGTCGCAATGGCGCATTCCGCCCAACAGCGTGGGTTTCAGGATGATATACTGCGGGTGTATGCTCTTTAGCAGCTTGTATTTATGGACGTATTCCATCTGCCCGATCAGTTCTTCGTCGAGGGCAATGGGCAGGGGTGAATGGCGGCATAATTCGGCCATCTGTTCGGGCTGTCCGGCACGGATGGGCTGTTCGATGGAGTGCAGGCCGTAGGTGGCCAAGCGTTCGAGTTTCGCCATTGCTTCGTTGGGCCGGAATGCTCCGTTGGCATCAACCCGCAGCGTAATCTGTTCGGGCGAAAAGCGGTCGCGGATCATTGCCAGCAGGTCGCATTCCTGCTCGAAATCAATGGCCCCGATTTTCAGTTTGAGCGTTGTGAAACCGGCCTTAATTTTCTCTTCGATTTGCTGCCTCATTGTGGCCGCGCTACCCATCCAGATTAGCCCATTGATGGGTAAGGACCGCTGCCCGGTCGTAAATTCGGTTTCGTGAACAATGTGCCGCCCACCCGACAGAAAATCGAGCATGGCCGTTTCAAAACCAAACAAAATACTCGGAAATTTCGGGTCTATGAGCTGATTCAGCACAATGGGAACGTTCCAGCTAAACAGTTGGAGATCCAAGCTGGTAAACTCCCGGCAATACTCACGAAGCTGCTCCTCAAAATCGGGCCGGTCATCGTAGCTCAGCCCTTTGAGCGGACCGCATTCGCCATAACCAATGGTCGAGGAGTCTTCATCATCGAAGAGCCGGATTAAATACGACGTTTTTTCGGTAAGTGTACCGCGCGACGTACCCGCTTCGAAGCGAAAGTGCAACGTGTATTTCAGGTAGTCGGCTCGAAGACTCATTGTAACTATTGGTGAGGGCGGTTCGCAGTCCTAAAAGTACTACTTTTGACTGCTCGAAAAAGGCAATATTACGAAATTATTAGCGATTCGCTTCGTGAGAAAATGGCTGCTCTTACCAGTTAGTTGGTTGTATGGCTGGGTAATGAATGTTCGTAACATACTGTTTGACAAGGGTTTATTCGTTTCATTGATGCCTGACGTCCCAACCATTTGTGTTGGCAATCTAACCGTTGGCGGCACCGGTAAGACGCCAGCGGTAGAATATTTGATTAAGTGGTATGTTCGCAACGAGCCGGGTGTGCCTCTTGAGACGGTAACGCTGAGCCGAGGTTACGGACGACGCACAAAAGGCTTTCGGATAACAACGGAATCAGACACTGCCGACACCGTTGGCGACGAACCGCTGCAACTCTATCGCAAGTTCGGCCACCTTGTCCGGGTGTGCGTGGGCGAACGCCGGGCCGATGCCATTCAATTTATTTTGCGGCAATTTCCTGAAACCGAACGGATTCTGTTAGACGATGCGTTTCAGCACCGCGCCGTTCGTTCGCACCTAAACGTGCTGCTCATGGACTACAACCGACCGTTCTACGACGATTATCCGTTTCCTGCCGGGCGGCTGCGCGAATCGCGGCACGGAGCCAGTCGGGCCAACGTTATTATCGTTACCAAATGCCCCGACAACCTGAACGCAACCGAACGGACCGCTATCGAAGCGCACATCCGGCCCTATGCCCGGCCCGAAACGCCGGTATTTTTTGCCGGGTTGCATTATGAGCAACCTGTTTCATTTGCCACTCATCAATCGGCCAATGGGCTGACGAATGTGGTGCTGGTATCGGGTTTAGCCAACGCCGATCCGCTCGAACGCTATGTTAGTCAGGTATTTAAGCTGGTTCGCCATCATCGTTTTGCCGACCATTATGCCTACTCCCGAACCAATCTCAACGCCCTGCTGGCAAGTCTGCCCACGGATGCGGCCTTGCTGACCACGGAAAAAGACTGGGTAAAAATAGATGTATTACTGACGCCCAACGAACGCGCTACGTTGCCGCTGTATTATTTGCCGGTGGCTATGCGTTTTCTGGAAGGTGAAGAACGGTTTAGCGCGTTGTTAACACAAGACGCCCTTAAAAAAAGTTAACCTAAGCCAACTAACCACAGCCGTTCAGCGATTTGGCGTATTTTTGACCGAATGAATCAGCGTTTTCTTTTTCTCCTATTGTTCAGTATAGCTGCCCTTTCGGGCCGGGCGCAGCAATTTCCGGGCACCACCCAGCCGGGGCAGTTTCCGGGCGGCTTTGGCAATCAGCAGGGACGCCCCACCGGCAGCGGCAACAGTCAGTCGAGCAGTTCCGGTGGTATCGACGATTCTACGAAGGTTATTTACGGGCCTAAATCGACGCGGTATATTCTGGAAGACGACGTGCTGAACAATCGGCAGAAACAGTACCTCGTTGACACAACGATGGACGACGTGCATCGGTATCTGTACGTACACCGAACGCAGAATCAATATCAGGATTTGGGGAATCTGGGAACACCCATGCGCCCGGTATTCGTGCAGGTTCCCGACCAGTTAGGGTCGCAGACGGGGTATTCAGTATTTTCAGAATACGCGTATAACCCCATGAATGTCAAGTATTTCAACACCCGTTCGCCGTTTACGGACATGTATGTGGCATTGGGCGGGCGCAATCAGAACATTCTTCGGTTCGATTTCGCGCAGAACATCACTCCCCGCTGGAATGTGGGCTTTGCGCTGCAACGATTTACATCGAACCGGCAATTTGGCGCACAGGGGCAAACCAGTCAGTTGAACCGACAACTCGCTGAAAACTGGGGTTTTCTGGGACACACGAACTACCAGTCGAAAAACAATAAATATACGTTGTTGATGAACTTCATCAACATGAACCATAGCTTAGGTGAACAGGGGGGACTGATACCGGGTCAGTTTCTTGACGGAAGCATCAATCGGTTTGCGTATACGGGCGATGCACGCCTGTCGAGTGGGGTTGTACAAACGGGTTTTGCACCGGCAGTACCTGGCCCGCGCGGTAACGAAATTCGCAACAATTGGCATGTGTATCAGCAATATGTATTAGACAAAGGGTTCCAGATTTATGACCGGCTCGAGTACCAGCGGCAAAAAAATTCGTACCGCGATGATACGTTGCGGTTCAATCAGGAACCGAGGCAAGTAACGGATAATCTGGTTTTGCCGGGCTTTTACCCATCCCGACGCAACGACCCGAACCTGACTACGCTGGGCGATACGTCGCGTATTCTGGTCGATGCCCGGTTTCGGGTGCTTGATAATCAATTCGGTGTAAAGGGCATTTACCAACTTGGCAAGTCGGCGTTCAACTATCGGGCATATTTGCGGAACCGGCTGTTGGGCCAGTATACGCTGTACAATACCGGGCGTGCTGTTGAGAATGAATATGAAACCCGGCGGCTCGAAACGTTTGTAGGCGGCTGGCTTGGCTATTATTTCCCGGATAGTCTTTCACGATTGACGGCAGAACTGGAATATCAGTTAGGTGGCGGATTTCGGCTGAAGGGGCAGCTTGAAAGCAAGTGGTTCACAGCGGGTTACACGGCCATGCTGGTACAGCCAACGCTGTTGCAGGAGCGATTCGAGAGTATTGTATTCAACTGGCGTAACAGCGGCCTGCGTGGTTTCAACCACGCGTATGGCCGGCTGAATCTGCGCTACAAGGGCATCCGGCTCGAACCGGGTTTAGACTATCATCTGCTCAGTAATTACATTTACTTCGACACCAACGCCGTAGCCCGGCAAGACAATGGTTCGTTCAGCGTACTGCGAACGGGGCTGGGCTATCAGTATCAACGGGGGCGATTTCTACTGGCTGGGCAAGCGTATTACACCTTGCAATCGCGCGACGACGTGCTGCGAACACCGCCGTTTTTCTGGAATGGCCGGTTCCAGTACGAGCTGATTTATGCCAAAGTACTTTACATTCAGGTGGGTGTCGATCTGCATTATAAATCGCCGTATTTTGCCGATGCCTACATGCCTGTAACACAGCAATTTCATCTGCAAAACCGGCAGAGGGTCGAAGGCTATGTGCTGGCCGATCTGTACGCCAATCTGCGCGTCAACCGAACCCGGCTATTCGTAAAACTCACCCACGCCAATCAGGGCGTGTTGCAGGGACCGGGCTATTTTGTGGCACCCGATTTCTTACAAATGCGCCGAGGCTTCGCATTCGGCGTCGATTGGTATCTGTTCGATTAGCTTTTCGGGTAAGATTGGCGGAACCGGGTCTTTTTCTCGCAGATTTGCGAAAAATTATGATGAGCGTACTTCCTGCTTTACTATTCTTCAGCCTGATGCTAAACACACCCCTGTTCGATGGTCGGTCGTTTCGGGGCTGGGAGGGCGATACGGCCCGGCTGTGGCACATCCGCGATGGGGCATTGGTGGGCGGTTCGCTCACCGAAATGGTAAAAAACAACGATTTCCTTTGCACTACCCGCTCCTATAAAAACTTCGAGTTGACGCTGAACTGGAAATTGGTCGGCACGGGCTTTGTCAATGCTGGTGTACAATTCCGCAGTCAGCGGCTAACGAATCCGGCTTATGAAATGACGGGCTATCAGGCCGATTTGGGTAAAGGCTACTGGGGCTGTCTGTACGACGAATCGCGCCGAAACACAGTACTGGCCCGGCCCGACTCCGCGCAGGTGCAACGCGTGTTGCGACTCAATGATTGGAATGAGTACAAAATTCGCTGCAACGGCCCGCGCATTCAAATCTGGCTCAATGGCTTGCAGACCGTCGATTATACCGAACCTGACCCGGCTATTCCGCAAACGGGCGTTATTGGTCTGCAAATTCACGGAGGTGGCAAGGCCGAGGCTTCCTACAAAAACATCAGCATTGAAGAATTACCTTAATCGGAACAGGATAATTTGCGGCTTTCTGCCTTTATAGAATAGAATACTAATCTGACGTTCTGCATGGATTCTTTCCAATATCAAAAACCGCCGGTTCAGTACGACGTAGCCATTGTTGGCTCCGGAGCTGGGGGTGGTATGGCCGCCTACACATTGGCAAAAGCCGGGGCAAAAGTCGTGCTGCTCGAAGCGGGCGGCTACTACGACCCCGCCGATCCCAAATACATTACGCAAATGAAATGGCCCTGGGAGTCGCCCCGGCGCGGAGCGGGTACAACGCGAGCCTTCGGCGATTTCGACGCGGCCTGGGGCGGCTGGGATATTGAAGGCGAACCCTATACCACAGCCAAAGGCACTGAATTTCACTGGTTTCGGTCGCGGATGCTGGGCGGTCGCACCAACCACTGGGGGCGTATCTCCCTGCGCTTCGGTCCCGACGACTTCCGGCGCAAATCCATGACCGGCGTGGGCGAAGACTGGCCCATCGGCTACGATGACATCAAACCCTTCTACGACCGGGTCGATAAACTGATCGGCGTGTTTGGCTCGGTAGAGAATTTTCCCAACGAACCCGACGGTATTTTTCTGCCCCCACCCAAGCCGCGTCTGCACGAGCTGATGATTCGGAAAGGGGCCAAGAGCATCGGCATCCCGGTGATTCCCTCGCGGCTGAGTATTCTGACGAAACCCATTAACAATGAGCGCGGAGCCTGTTTTTATTGCAGCCAATGCGGGCGTGCGTGTCAGGCGTATGCCGATTTCTCGTCGTCGTCGGTGCTGGTAAAACCGGCTCTGAAAACGGGTAACGTCACGCTCATCAATGGAGCAATGGTACGCGAGGTAATCACCGACCCGGCAACGGGCCTTTGCACGGGCGTGAGCTACGTAGACACCCAGACGTTGCAGGAGGTGACTGTTCGCGCCAAAAGCGTGGTGCTGGCTGCCAGTGCGGGTGAAACGGCCCGACTGCTGCTCAACTCCAAATCGAGCCGCTTCCCGACGGGCCTTGCCAATGGTAGTAACGTGGTTGGTAAGTACATCAATGATTCTACCGGAGCCAGCCGGTCGGCATTTGTACCGGCCCTGATGGATCGCAAACGCTATAACGAAGACGGCGTGGGCGGAATGCACGTGTTTACACCCTGGTGGCTCGATAACAAGAAGTTAGACTTCCCGCGTGGCTACCACATCGAATACTGGGGCGGTATGGGAATGCCTGCCTACGGTTTTGGCTGGGGTATCGAAGCGATGAATGGCATGATGGCCGCCCGCGATGGCAGCAAGAAACCGGGCGGTGGCTATGGAGCCAGTTTGAAAGACGACTACCGCCGGTTCTACGGAGCTTATGTGGGTATGGCTGGTCGGGGAGAGCCGGTGCCGCTCGAAAGCAACTACTGCGAAATTGACCCGAATGTGGTCGATAAGTATGGTATTCCGGTGCTACGGTTCAACTACAAATGGTCTGATTATGAGGTGAAGCAGGCCAAACACATGCAGGATACTTTCGAGCAGATTATTCACTCGATGGGCGGCATTGCGCTGGGTCAGAAACCTGGCCCCGAAAACAGCTACGGGCTGGAAGCTCCGGGCAAAATCATTCATGAAGTAGGTACGGCGCGTATGGGCAACGATCCCAAAACTTCGGCCCTGAACAAGTTCCAGCAGGCCCACGACGTTAAAAACCTGTTTGTAGTCGATGCAGCAGCGTTCCCCTCGCAGGGCGACAAAAACGTAACCTGGACTATTCTGGCAGCATCCATGCGCACGAGCGAATATTTGATCGATCAGGTGAAGCAGAAAAACATATGAAACGCAGAGACCTCCTCAAAACGATACCCGTAACGGCCCTCGGCATGGCCGTTGCACCCGCCGAAGCCGCTGTTCCGGCTCCACCCGACACCAAACCGCTCAAAATTCCGGGCGGGCGACAGAAGTTTGAAGCCGAACGCGACGCGAAGCTCAACGCCGAAAAATTCTTTACTCCCCACGAGCTGCAAACCGTGACGGTGCTGGCCGACATTATCATTCCTGCCGATGAGCGGTCGGGGAGTGCATCGCAGGCGGGCGTACCGGCGTTTATCGAGTTTATGATGAAAGACCAGCCGCGCAGCCAGACCCCTATGCGGGGCGGCATTCGCTGGCTCGATAACACCTGCGTAAAACGCTACGGCAAGCAGTTTGTGCAATGCACGAAAGCCCAGCAGATCGACATGGTGGAGCAGATTGCTTACCCGGCCAAGGCCACTCCCGACATGACGCAGGGCGCGGCTTTCTTCAGCCTGATGCGCAACATGACTGCCAGCGGTTTTTACACAAGTCAGATCGGTATCAAAGACCTCGGCTATGTAGGTAATGTGCCCAATCAGTGGAACGGCGTTCCCGACGACGTGTTGAAGCAATACGGCCTGGCTTACGAAGACCGCGAACTGGCGTGGTGGAAAGAATAAAGCTGATTATAGCAAAAGCGGCCTGATTCTGTGCATCGGGCCGCTTTTGCTATTTCAGGCGGGTATCGAACGGGTGCGGTTCAATACTGCTGATGTGTAGTGTGCGGTGTTCGGGATGGAGCGGGTTAAGCAGGTAGTTGTATTCAGTAGGCGACTGCGCCGATGGGACGCGCATAATCCAGAACTGCCCCTCGCGCAGCCATTGGTCGGTAAGGTCGGCGAGAGCAGGTAAATATGGAACGTCGCGCCAGTCGGTGGGTAACTGGTCTGGTTCGAGACTCATGATGCTGGCCGAGTCGGGGATTTTCAACATAATCAAAGACTGGTCGTTAGGTAATCTTTTCGAGTTAGCCAAGATTTCTATTTTTGCCAGCGATACATATTCAGAGGTGTAAAGAATGCGAGTGCCCTCGCGGTGCCAGCGACCGGGTCCGAAAAGTCCACCAGTGCCGGTGAGGTCATCAGCATATTTTGTTGAGGCAATGCGGTACAAATTCACACCAACATAGTAAATTAGGGTTCATATAGAATATAACCAACATCGGCGAATTTTACAAATAGATACCATGTAAGATGGCATTTAATACATTCATAACCTGTTTACGCCCCAGCATGGAGCCTAACAGCGTAATTGGTCTTCTATTTTGTAAAGAGGGAATTTTAGCTGTGAGCCAGTCATCAAGGTCTTCCTTATTTTGAAAAACTTCCATTCCCTTTTCATAAACTTCGGCTAAGGAGATAGCTTTTTCGCTTTCATCCTGTGTAAGCCTGGTTTTGGCGCGGACCCTCCGTTGATACGTGCTTTCTGAAATTGCCAAAATATGACTCATCTCCTTGTTAGTGAAGCCGAAGTTATTTTGCAGATAAGCAACTGATGCAATAGGCAGACCTTCTATTGCCACATCCATTAAATCGAACTCCTGACGAACACGGTGATTGATTAGCTGCTCTCCTCCCAAAGCTGCTACTATTCTACTGATTGGTACGTTCATAGTCGATTGATTGTTTTACTGCTGTCAAATGACAACAGGTTGACAAAGATAATAATTCCTACCCATGCAATCCCTGTAGATTTTACCTTTGCAACGATTCACAAAGAGTGAAAGAGCGAAAAGGTGAAAGAGCGAAGAGCCGCACCACTTGCTTGCTCTTTCACTCATTCACTCTTTCGCTTTTTATTCATGGAATACCGCATCGAGAAAGACACGATGGGCCAGGTGCAGGTGCCGGCCAACGTTTATTGGGGCGCGCAGACGCAGCGTTCGATTGAAAACTTCCCCATTGCTCAGGACATCAACAAAATGCCCCGCGAGATTATCCGGGCGTTTGCGTACCTCAAGAAAGCAGCCGCCCTCACCAACCTCGACGCGGGCGTATTGCCACAAGATAAAGCCGACCTTATCGGGCAGGTGTGCGACGAAATTCTGGCCGGTAAGCTCGACGATCAGTTTCCGCTCGTGGTCTGGCAAACCGGCTCCGGTACGCAGAGCAACATGAACGTAAATGAGGTAGTAGCCTACCGCGCCCACGTCCTGAACGGCGGCCAACTCACCGACGAGAAAAAATACCTCAACCCCAACGATGATGTAAATAAGTCGCAGTCGAGCAACGACACGTTCCCGACGGCCATGCACATCGCGGCCTACAAAATTCTGCTCGAAGTAACTATTCCGGGCATTACTAAATTACGTAACACGCTCGATGCCAAAGCGAAGGCGTTTATGCACGTCGTAAAAATTGGCCGGACGCACTTCATGGACGCTACCCCGCTGACGGTTGGGCAGGAGTTTTCGGGCTACGTCTCGCAACTCGACCACGGGCTGCGGGCCATTAACAATTCGCTGGCGCACCTGAGCGAGCTTGCGCTGGGTGGCACCGCCGTTGGCACGGGCATTAACACACCCAAAGGCTACTCGGAAAACGTGGCGAAACACATCGCCAACCTGACGGGCCTGCCGTTCGTGACTGCCGAGAATAAATTTGAAGCTCTGGCCGCCCATGATGCTATTGTTGAAGCGCACGGTGCGCTGAAAACCGTAGCAGCTTCGCTGATGAAAATTGGGAACGACATTCGGATGCTGTCGAGTGGCCCCCGCGCCGGTATTGGTGAGTTATATATTCCTGACAATGAGCCGGGTAGTAGCATTATGCCGGGTAAGGTGAACCCCACGCAGTGCGAAGCCATGACGATGGTGGCCGCGCAGGTGATGGGCAACGACGTAGCGATTAACATCGGCGGTATGAACGGCCATTTTGAACTGAACGTGTTCAAGCCGGTCATGATTTATAACTTCCTGCACTCGGCCCGGCTCATCGGCGACGTGTGCGTATCGTTCAATGATAAATGCGCTGAAGGCATCCGGCCTATCGAAGCCAACATCGAAAAGCACGTACAAAACTCACTGATGCTGGTAACGGCCCTGAACACCAAAATCGGCTACTACAAAGCCGCCGAAATTGCCCAAACGGCGCACAAAAACGGCAGTACGCTGAAAGAAACCGCCGTTGCCCTCGGCTACCTCACCGCCGAAGAATTCGACCAGTGGGTTGTGCCGGGCGACATGGTGGGGGAGGTAACGGGTCAGTAATAGATGTAAAAAATTGCCATGCAGTTTGACAATAAAGGGTTGTTAACTCCAGCGGAGATAGTTCTGTTGTCTCTTGCAGAGCTTAAGGAGGTATTTGTTAATTCTTTCCCTAATTCAGAGACTCAGCATACCATCTTTGCTTCTTATTGTCAGTTTGTAGAAGATTTTACCCGTGAAATTTGCCCTGTTTTCACGCATTGGATAGACGGTAGTTTCATCACAAACAAGTTGAATCCTAACGATATGGATTTTGTTGTCCACGTTGAGGATTTAATGTTCGAGACTAACGTCGCTTGATTGACAGTAAATTTCGTCTCACTGGCGCGAAACGGTTCTACCCAAAACTGGACGTTTACACGGTTCGTTGTTATCGGCCAGAAGATTCGCGGTATTTCATTACAGAGCATGATTTAGCTTACTGGCACGATTGGTTTACACACACACGCCCAAATCGATTTGGGAAGCGGAGCCGAAAGGGGTATATTGAGGTGAATTATAATCGCACTTAAGCAATGGAAACAGAAGAAGTTACTCTGGATATTCGGATGAATGACTTACTTCAGCAGGTTAGGCGGTTGGATGAAATGATCACGTTTCATCAGCAGCATTCCGGCGATGCAGCAACGATACGTCAATACGAGTTTATGAAGGCTGATTTTATTGACAAAGCAAATCAGGCTCTTAAGGCGTATCATGTTCAATTAATAGCCACGCCAGTACACTAATTCAAGTACCTAATCCTCGGCTAACTCGACAATCGGGTTGTATCCGGCGATATGGTGGGGGAGGTACAGTAGTGTATAGCCACCCCTGTTGGTCAGCAGTTTAAATCATACTTTGAGTAACTAACTCTGTGGTAAAAGCCGGAAGAATCAGCTTCCGGCTTTTTTGTTTGGCGGGTTTTCTGTAGAATCGTGGCTGCAAAATCATTTCAACAACCCGTACATGACGAATTCATTTCCGTTACCTTTCCGAGTACCGTATGCGGTTACCCGGCCTTTCAAAAAATCGGTTGTTTATTTTTCGATGGAAATCGCCGTCGATCAGGCTCTGAAAACGTATTCGGGTGGACTGGGGTTTCTGGCCGGGTCGCACATGAAAAGTGCCTATGAACTTGGTCAGAACCTGATTGGAATCAGCGTTTTATGGAAATACGGCTATTACGACCAAAGCCGGAAAACCGACAACAGTATGGACGTACAGTTTCGCGAGAAAATGTACTCGTTCCTGCAAAATACGGGGATCGAATTTACCATCGACGTGTTGGACCGGCCCGTCCGGGTTCGGGCGTATTACTTGGCCCCGGAAGTGTTTCAGACCGTACCGCTGTTCTTTCTGACTACCGACATCGATGGCAACGATACGGCCACCCGGCTGATTTCGTACCGGCTCTACGATAACGACGTGCGGCTGAAAATTGCTCAGTGTATGCTGCTGGGGCTGGGTGGTGCCAAATTAGTCGATGCGCTCGGTTTTGCGCCCGACGTGTATCACCTCAACGAAGCCCACGCCCTGCCCGCAGCGTTTCACCTGTTTCAAAAACTCGACACGGTAGCGAAGGTGAAAAAGAAAATGGTCTTTACTACGCACACGCCCGAAGAAGCCGGAAACGAAAAACACGACATTCATTTGCTTAATGAATTAGGCTTTTTTGGGAGTATTCCACTCGATAAAGTGCGAAAAATCAGCGGTATTCAGGACAGTACGTTCAATCATTCGCTGGTGGCATTGCGGCTGAGTCGGCAGGCCAACGGCGTATCGAAGCTGCACGGTGAGGTAGCGCGTCAGATGTGGAGCCACTACAAAGGTATCTGCCCGATTACGCATGTCACGAACGCCCAAAACCAACGCTACTGGACTGACCCGGCCATTGAAACCGCCCGGCTGGCAGGCGATACCGGGGCGATTATGGCCCGTAAAAAAGAGTTGAAGGCCCCGCTATTCCGGTTCGTAGCCGATCAGGTGGGAAAACTGTTTGACCCAAACGTGCTGACACTGGTGTGGGCGCGTCGGTTTGCCACTTATAAACGCCCCGATTTACTCACGCAGGATGCCGAACGGTTTGCACGGTTGCTCAATCAGACCAAATACCCGGTGCAGATTATCTGGGCCGGTAAGCCATATCCGATGGATGCCGGAGCCATTGAAGTCTTTAACCGGCTCTATTACCTGAGTCATCTGTTTCCGAACATGGCCGTGCTGACGGGCCACGAACTGGCCCTGTCGAAAATGCTGAAAGATGGAGCCGATGGCTGGCTGAATACGCCCATCGTGACGCGCGAGGCATCGGGCACCAGCGGCATGACAGCCGCCATGAACGGAGCCATAAACATGTCAACCAACGATGGCTGGGTTTGCGAATTTGCCAAACCGGGCGAAAACAGTTTCATTGTCCCAACTGCTGACCCCATGCTGTCGTATCATGACCGCGACGACCACGACCGCAGCCACTTGTTCGACCTGCTTGAAACGCAGATTCTGCCCTGTTACTACGACCGCCCCGGCGATTGGCAAAAACTCGTATTCCAAAGCATGAACGACGTAAACGCTTATTTCGGAGCCAACCGCATGGCTGAGGAGTACTACGAGCGGGTGTATTAAGGTAGAACAGCGTAATTTTGTCTTCTATGATCCGCCTTTTACTGCTCTACATTCTTGCTCTATTTACAATCAGCGTTCACGCCCAGACCACTGACGAAAATCCAGCCGCAACCAGTTGGTACAGCGAACCCGACGGTATCAACTGGCTGCTCGAACGCTACCGGCCCATCTACGACTTCAAACCCCGCGAAACCATCGCCAGCATCGGAGCGGGACAGGGCATTCGCGAAGTCGTGTACTCGCTAATGGCCGACAGCCTGACGGTTTACTTACAGGACGTAGAAACCTACTGGCTTTCACCCGAACGACTCTATAAAACGCTGCGGACAATTTACGGGAAAGCGGGCCGTTCTGACTGCTCGGCAACGTTCAAAATTATACGCGGCACTGACCGCGATACCGGTTTGCCCACGCAGCTTTTCGATAAAATTATCATCGAAAACAGCCTGCACGAGTTTGATCATCAGGCAATTATGCTGCAAAGCATACGCGACAATCTGAAACCCGGCGGAACGTTGTTTGTCTGGGAAGAAATCGCCACCAAGCCCAACCGTAAACATTCTGGTTGTCGCAAACCTATGTTTACTGACCAGTCGCTGCGGCAGTTAATGGCCGAACATGGTTTCCAGTTTGTTGATAAAACCGTTGTCGACCCGCCCCGTGGCAGCGATGTAGTGTATCGTTTTTCGTTTTGATTACCGCGTTACTTCGGGCGTTTGTTCATCCATCGTTAAGCCAAGAATGCGGCTGGTTTGCTCGCGGAGTTGGCGGGTCAGTTCGGCGTTTTTCGCCAGCGATTGCCCGTAACTCGGAATCATTTCGCGTAGTTTCTGCTGCCAGTCGGGCGAGGCTATTTGCGTGGGGAAACACTTGGTCATCAGGTCGAGCATGATCGATACGGCAGTGGAGGCACCCGGCGAAGCACCCAGCAGCGCGGCAATGCTGCCGTCAGCAGCACTCACTACCTCTGTGCCAAATTCCAGCACACCGCCCTCTTCGTCGTCTTTTTTGATGACCTGCACCCGCTGCCCGGCAATTTCCAGTTCCCAGTCGTCCATCTGCGCTTCGGGGAAATACTCTTTTAAAGCCGCCAGCCGGTCTTCGGGCGATTGCATCACCTGCTGAATCAGGTACTTCGTCAGCGGAATATTGTGCAAACCAGCCATCAGCATCGGAGCCATGTTGCTTAACTGTATCGACTTCGGCAAATCAAGATACGAACCGTGTTTCAGGAATTTGGTCGAGAACCCGGCGTAGGGACCGAACAGTAACTCCTGCTTACCATCGATCATGCGGGTGTCTAAGTGCGGCACCGACATGGGTGGGGCACCTACCGACGCTTTGCCGTAGACTTTGGCATGGTGCCGTTCGACCACGTCGCGGTTGGTGCATTTGAGCCACTGCCCGCCCACCGGGAAACCACCATAGCCCCGGCTTTCGGGAATGTCTGATTTTTCGAGCAGCCGCAGCGAACCGCCACCAGCCCCGATGAATACAAATCCCGCTTGTACGTCGCGGGTTGCGCCGGTCGTTAGGTTTTCGACCCGAACTTTCCAGCCGCCGAGCGACTTCGACCGCCAGAGGTCGCGCACGTCGTAGCCAAAGTGCATCGTTACGCCCGGCATCTCTTGCAGTTTGGCGAACATGCAGCGCGTGAGTGCGCCAAAATTTACGTCGGTGCCAATGTCCATGCGGGTGGCCGCTACGGGCTGAGCCGGGTCGCGGCCTTCCATTACGAGCGGCATCCAGTCGGCGAGATGTGCCGGGTCTTCGGAATACTGCATCCCATGAAACAGGTGGTTCTGCTGGAGCGCGTCGTAGCGTTTGTGCAAATACCGCACATTCTCATCGCCCCACACGAAACTCATGTGCGGAATCGACCGGATAAAGCCCGGTGCATCATTCAGAAACCCGTTTTCAACCAAATGCGCCCAGAACTGCTTCGACTGCTCAAACGATTCGGCAATTTTGACGGCCTTAGGTGTTTCAATAGTGCCGTCTTCGCGTTCGGGGGTGTAGTTGAGTTCGCAGAAGGCCGAATGGCCGGTGCCTGCGTTATTCCAGGCGTCGGAGCTTTCGGCGGCTGCCTTGTCGAGCCGTTCGTAAATATCAATCGTGAGCGACGGTTCCAGTTCTTTTAACAGTACGCCGAGCGTAGCACTCATAATACCCGCGCCAATCAGCAGAACGTCGGGGCCTTTTTCAGTTGTATTTGTATGCTTTGCCATATTCATAACGGGCTGAACGCCCCTTCTATCTACAAAAATGGTAGGCGGGTTGTTCCGGATTAGACCGTACCTTTAGGGCATGAAGTGGCAAATTAGGGCTGTAAGCCTACTTTTTCTCGCTATCTTTCTATCGAACGTACCGACTCAGGCGCAGCCGTTGCCTGTGGCTCCGGTTTCGCCAGTCGAACAGCCGGGTATCAATCAGGGCCGGTTCATTGGCGTGGTGGCCGGAACGGCTGTCTTCTACACCGTTACGCTGCTCTTACTGCGGAAACAATGGTACAAGAAGCGGGTGCCGTTTCATAGCTTCAATGACAATCGGGAGTGGCTGCAAATGGATAAACTGGGCCATGCAACCACCGCCTATTGCATGAGCCGGGGAGGCTACGAACTCATGCGCTGGAGTGGCGTAAACGAGCGGGCCAGCATTATCACAGGCAGTTTGCTGGCATTGCTGTTTCAGTCGACGCTCGAAGTCTACGACGGATACTCGGAAGGGTGGGGGTTTTCTAAGGGCGATATGATTGCCAACGTTGCCGGAATGGGCCTGTTTATGGGGCAACAGCTTGGAGCCGGGCAGCAGGTGGTGACAATGCGATACGGTTTTCGGAAAACTATCTTTCCGCCGTATCGACCCAATCTGCTGGGTAAAACCACGGGGCAGCAGATGCTGAAAGATTATAATGGACAACAATACTGGCTGTCGGTCAATCTGGCATCAGCGTTGCCCGTTGGTCCCTCGTTTCCGCGCTGGCTGAATCTGGCCGCAGGCTACAGTGGTAGCGGCATGATTGGCGGCCACCAGAACCCCAAAACGTTCGACGCAGCCGGAAACGAAGTGAAATTTGAGCGATACCGTCAGTTTTTTCTCTCGCCCGACGCCGATCTGTCGCGCATCGACGCCTTTAGTCCATCGTTGCAGCGGTTTATCGGAACGGCGCAATTCTTTAAAATTCCCGCCCCTTCGCTGGAATATAATCGGGTGAAGGGTTTTCGGTTTCACCCGCTGCTACTGCCGAAAGAGTAGCATGTCTAAAACCACAGCCACGTAGAGAACAACAAGGTTGGTGTTAGAAAACCTGCTGTCCGCTGCGTGGCTGTGATCACTCATCTTTTACAGCCGACCTCCGCCGATGTCGAAGCCGAGTTTGATGCCGAGGTATGTGTTTTTGCTTTCGATAGTGGCATTGGTAAGTCTATTCGACGTAGTTGGTACGGCATTGTACTCAACGCCAACCACAAAATGTCCGGCTTTAATACCACCCCGGATCATACCACCAAACTTAGTGGCACCGGTGAGCGTAACCTGCTCTGGCCCCTGTCCGTCAACAATGGTTATAGTTCCCGCCGACGCTATCGTGTATAAGCCTGCACCAACACCCAGGAAAGGACGAACACCATTTGTGCCAAACAGATACGTGCCGGTCAGCAAATAGGAGCCAAAGGCACCTGCGTCGCCCGTAACGGTATTACCACCACTTACAACCCCTCGGGCTACCAGTGCCCATTCGGCCCGCAGCCCGAGGTCGAGATTATCGCTAATGCCATATTTGGGTTCAACGGCGAACAAAACTCCCCCCGAAACACCTGAAGCGAGTGGCTTGGCTATGCCTACTGAGAGGTTCACCTTGAACGGCTTGAACTCTTGCGCAGTAGCTGAAAAAGCTACCGAAAGAAATAGAACGGTTAGAAAACGTTTCATGAACTTATAATCTGGTGAACGGTAAAAATTACCGTGCAAACATAGAGCGTCTTCTACTCAACACAAAATAATGTTACACTTTTTTTGAAGTGGTTATTTCAGTTCGCCCGGTGTTACCATAATGCCCTGCTGTCGGTTATCGCGCAGGATAGTAAGCTGAACGCGACGACCAATGATTTCGTCGGTCAGGAGTCGGTGGAGGTCATCGACAGTAGCTACGGGCTGGCCGTTGAAGCCAACGATAATGTCGCCCTGCCGAAGTTCGCCGTTGCCTGCCACGCCGTCGGGTTCAACGCTGGCGACCATAATACCCGTTTTAACCGAAAGCTGGTTGTACTGCCGGATACGCTCCGTGAGGTTAATCAACTGACCGGCAATGCCCAGATAGCCCCGCCGAACGCGCCCTTCCATAATCAGTTTACCAGCCACCAAAGCTGCCAGGTTCGACGAAACGGCGAAACAAATCCCCTGCGCGGGCAAAATTACCGCCGTATTCACGCCAATGACATCACCGCTGGAGTTTACCAGCGGACCGCCTGAATTGCCCGGATTCAGAGCCGCATCGGTCTGGATAACGTCATCGATTAACCGGCCCGACTCAGAACGAAGCGTTCGGCCCAGCGCACTCACAACACCTGCCGTAAGCGAGTACTGAAAACCGTAGGGATTGCCAATGGCGATGGCTATCTGGCCCACCTGTACGTCTTTAGAATTAGCAAACCGAATAGCTTTCAACCCATCGGCATAGATTTTCAAAACAGCTATGTCGGTGGCGGGGTCGCGGCCAATTAATGCGGCCTCGAAAGAGTGGCCCGGCCCGTCGTTGCGGTCGGGCAGTGCAACGTCAATCTGGCTGGCTCCGGCCACAACGTGGTTGTTGGTCACGATATAGCCGTCGGTCGAAATAACAAACCCGGACCCCGTACCTCCCTCATTACCGCCCTGACCGGGCCGACGTTGTGGCGAGTTGGCTGGTTGAGAACGTTTTGAGACCGTACGATTAACTTTTATCTGTACAACTGACGAACTTACTTTTTTGGCTACATTTACGACCGTGTTAGAATAAGCATCTAACAGCGTCGCATCTGACTCGCCCGCCCGGCCCAATGAAGGCGAGGAGTCATTGTCGAGAGACACATAATAGGGATTCATGAGACATGCTGTTTAGCTGAAAAAGAACAGCTTACACGTTCTGTTCCAAATTTTTCTATATTTGTAAGTGACGTTTTGAGCCGCCATTATGTCATAAGAAAACAACTAACAAATATGTTTGTGGCTGTTTTTCGGAGCAGATGCTGTAAAAAAGGCAGAAGCTATGTCGTTTGATGAATTTTTGACCAGTAAAAAAATTGATGCTGACCGGTTTCGTTTAGCCGAGCCGCAGCATTATGCCGAGTGGAAACGTATTTTTGCGCAGATGCACCCGGAAAGCTTTACGGCTCAGAAGAAATTTCTTTTAAATGATACCCGAAGAAAGTATCTTATTCGTTAAAATTGTACCCAGCAGCCTGAAGGTCAGGCTTGCCGTGATTCTTCAACCTATATCCTCTTTACAATGTTGACATTGGGAGAACTGCGCGGCATTACCGATGCCGTATTGAATTCACTGAAAGCCCAGGGTCTGGGCGACAGTAATGGCCTTTTAGAAGCGGCCCGCACACCTCAGGGACGCAAAGAACTGGCATCGGCGGCTGGTATTGATGCCGCTACTCTTCTTAATCTTGCCAACCGGGCCGACCTTGCCCGCATTAAAGGTATTGGCCGGGTATATAGCGACCTGATGGAAGAAGCTGGCGTTGATACGGTAAAAGAACTGGCCCACCGGGTTCCAGAAAACTTACACGCTAAACTGATTGAAATCAACACAAAACGCCAGTTTACACAGCGGCCTCCTTCCGTTGAGCAGGTGAGCGATTTTGTTGAGCAGGCGAAAAGTCTACCGCCCATGCTCGAATATTGATGACAACAGTGGGTGCGCTAAAACTGAATGAGCGCACCCACCGCTGCATAATTGATCCAGGTAAAATTGTAGATGCTTTCTACATTGGCTCCGCCTTCTACAACGCGGTAGCCCGCCTTCAGACCGACGCGTCGGCTGACTTGATACGTAATACCGCCGAAAATATCTTCGGCCCTTCCTTGCGTCGACCCCAGCGCGTCGCCTTCCAGTAGTAAGCCTAATCGCTCGGTTGGGCGGTAGTGCGCGTAGAAATTAATCAACGGTACAAAACCGAAATTGTCGAAATTCGTGTCGCGCCCGCCAGTTTCGCCCCTCAGCCGAACGTTGGCATCCCTGATTTTTGCCGTAAGCCCAAGCCCGACGCGCCACCGTTCGCGAACAACCAGATCGTATCGATACGTCAGCCGGTAGGAATTGAACTGGTAGAAAGCCGTGATTGGCTGACCTGTCGGGAAAACGATTCCGTTGTAATTAACAGGCTGGCTGAAACTACCTTCGTAACGAACCGTGAGTGGGGCGTATAGAGCCGAAATAGTATGTCGGCCCCCCAGCGTGTAGCCCAGCCGGATTCGATAGAATGCCTTAGGTTGAGCCTGCAACTCGTTAAGATCAACGAGTGTGCCGCCCGTGTTGGGAATACGAATTTTGTTGTATGCTGTGCCCAGAACGGCCCCGCCTTCGAGGTCGAGCCGAATTTGAGACAAACCCGTTCGTGATAAACCGAGCAGGCTTATGAGCAGCCCGCCTGCCAAAAGAAAACGCTTCATAGGTCGACGTTGAGTTTTCAAGCTAACCCGAAAGCGCGTAAAAGGGTTTTGGTTAGCCTCTCGGTTCGTGAAGATAGCGTTCCAGGCGGTTCTCTAATTCGGCCTGATTCAGATTGGTATATAACTCGCCGTTGAGGGCCAGAGCCAGCCGGCCACTTTCTTCGGATATGGCAATAATGGCTGCATCGGTGGCTTCGCTCATACCCAATGCGGCCCGGTGCCGAAAACCAAGAGCGGGTGGTAGTTCATCGTCGTCAGAAACAGGCAAAATACAGCGGGCGGCCCGAATACGACCCCGCATAATGAGTACGGCACCATCGTGAAGGGGGCTATACTGACTAAAAATAGCCAGCAGTAACGGCTTCGATAAGTCGGCGTCGATAATCTCGCCCGATTGGGCAAATTTCTCCAGATCGTCGTGCCGCTGCAAGACCAGCAGACCGCCCGAAAACTCTGCACTAAGCGTTCTGCAGGTATCGAGTATGGGCTTGAGAGCAATGCGCTCGTTTGTATGTTCTGACTGACGCAATAACCAACGCCGGATCCATCGGTTACTGCTAAGATTGGTCGATTTGCCGATTAGCATCAGGAATCGCCGGATTTCCTGCTGAAAGATAATAATCAGAGCCAGAGCACCGACGCTGATGAAGTATTCAAAAATAGTTGTTGTCAGGTTTAACCCCAATGCTTTGACCAGCAAATAGGCCAGATAAACCAGCAGATACCCCACAAACACACGGCTGGCAACACTACCCCGAACAAGGTTATATATCTGATAAAGCAGGAAAGCTACCAGCCCAATATCGAGCAAATCGAGCCAACCAATGTCTAAAAAACCCAGGCGAAAAGCCAGCATGAACACATTGAACTAGTTATGGGCCTAAATATAAACAAACCGCATGGGTCTATAGGCTTATTGTTTCGCCTTCGGTAGCTAAATAGGTTTCGCCAAAAACAGACCGGGCCTCGTTCAGGAACTCATCCAACTGTTTATAGCGCGATGAAAAATGACCAATCAGTAACCGTTTCACCTGGGCTTTATCGGCAATGGTAGCGGCTTCGCGGGCCGTAGAATGATATACTTCGGCGGCTCTCTGCGCATTATCATCTAAAAACGTGGCCTCATGATAGAGCAGATCGACGCCCTGCAACTGCGGAATCAACCCTTCAACGTAGCGCGTATCCGAGCAGTAAGCATAGGAGCGAGGCTGCGGTCCTGGTTCGGTGTACTCAGCAACGGCGTAGCGCACATCGCCGTTCTCGTCTAAAACGTCATGTCCTTCCTTGAGTTGTTTCAGGTACTGAATTGGTGTGTCGGTGGGGAGTTTCTCGCGCAGGAGGTGCGGCTTAGCCGGTTTTTCCCGAAACAGATAGCCCGTGCAGTGAATGCGGTGTTGAAGCGGAATCGATTCAACAGTCAAGTGCGGATGGTCGAGAATCAGCGTCGACTGATTGGGGTCAACGGGCTGAAAGTGAAGTTTATAGCCCAGTCGGGAATCGGACACCCGGAAAATAGTCGTCAGCACCTCATCTAAACCATGTGGTCCGAACAGGTATAAATCTTCGGTGCGTCCGCCCAGATTGAGCGTCGACAGGAGCGGAGCCAGTCCAAAATAATGATCGCCGTGGAGGTGGCTGATGAAAATATAGCGAAGTCGCCCCGGCTTGATTCGTTGTTCAAGTAGCCGAAATTGAGTGCCTTCGCCACAATCGATCAGCATATACTCGTTGTTGACCGTAAGCAACTGGGCCGTGGGGTGCATCCGAAGCGTGGGCGTAGCCGAACCGGCCCCCAGAATAGTGAGGGCAAAGGATACATGGGCCGGTCGATGCATAGCAGTTGCTGAGTGGTCGGCGGGTTCAGGGTTCGTCTCGACCAATAGTGGTGCCTCCGGCGTCGTACTCATCGTCATCTTCGCTGCGAAAATCGTTCTCTAATTCATTCATAAACACAGCGTCAATTCCTTCCTCTACCGTTGGCAGAATAGTCAGATCACTGAGATTCGCCGAATCTAATGTTTCGATTAGTTCGTCGCTTTTTGTTACAACCACCAGCAGACCAATCTCGTTGGTACATTGGCGATTAATTTTCCGAATGGTACTGAACCCGGCCTGATCGATGGTCTCTATAGTAGCCATGTCCAGAATAATATTGCTGTATCCCTCGCGGAACAAGTTGCGGCTGAGTGTTTCAAACGTAGCGGGAACATCGCCCTCAAACGCGCTTTCGGCCAGACGGATCAGGGCATACCGTTCGGTTTTCTCAATGGTGTACTTCATAATTAGTTTAATGTCAGGTTTTAGCGAATGGTTTCCCGAATGGCCATTTCAATGCGTAGCTGAGGGTCGGCCTCAGAAGCTGGCACAAATGGCTGACCCGTTACGGTCTCAAACAGTTCGATGTATCGGGCCGAAATCTGGTTCACCCACGCATCGGTCATGGCCGGAACAATCTGCCCGGTTTTACCCTGGAAGCCGTTGGCAATAAGCCATTCCCTAACGAATTCTTTCGATAATTGCTTCTGCGGTGATCCGGCCTGTTGGTTTTGGTCGTAGGTGTCTGCGTAAAAGTACCGCGATGAATCGGGCGTATGCACTTCGTCGATCAGGTAGATCTGGCCGGCTAACTTTCCGAATTCGTACTTGGTATCAACCAGAATCAGGCCCCGTTCGGCGGCCATCTCGGAGCCGCGTTGAAATAAAGCCAGCGCGTATTGTTCCAGCACTACATAGTCGCTTTCGCTGACGATGCCCTGCCGGATAATTTCGTCGCGGCTGATGTCTTCATCGTGGCCCTCGTGCGCCTTGGTCGAAGGGGTAATAATTGGTTGGGGCAGTCGGTCGTTTTCGCGCAGGCCGTCGGGGAGCGGTACGCCACACAGCGTCCGGTGGCCGTCGCGGTATTGTCGCCAGGCGTGGCCCGCCAGATAACCTCGCACCACCATTTCTACGGCAAACGGTTCGCAACGTCGGCCTACGCTTACGTTTGGGTCGGGCACGTCGAGGAGCCAGTTTGGCACAAGGTCGGCGGTAGCTCGCAGAAAATAGGCGGCTGTCTGGTTCAGCACCTGCCCTTTATAGGGTATAGGCCGGGGCAACACCACGTCGAAAGCCGAAATCCGGTCTGACGCGACCATAACCAGCCGGTCGGGAAATGAATATACGTCGCGAACTTTACCGCGATAAAATCCCGTTTGACCGGGGAACTGGAAGTGAGTTTCCTGAATAGGCATGTAGCAAAATTATAACATCTCAATCACTAAAGCCGACGCGCCCCCGCCCCCGTTGCAGATGCCAACGGCTCCATAACGCCCCCCGTTTTGCTGCAACACGTTTGTTAGTGTCGTTACGATGCGGGCACCGGATGCACCCAGCGGATGACCAATGGAAACGGCTCCACCAAACACGTTCAGTTTCTCCTGCGGCACCTGCAAAACTTCGCTGAATGCCAGTGGCACTACGGCGAAGGCTTCGTTTACTTCAAAAAAATCAATGTCGTTCATGGTCAGGCCGGCGCGTTCAACGGCCAGCGGAACGGCTTTGGTAGGGGCCGTCGTAAACCACTGCGGCTCCTGCTCGGCGTCGGCATAGCCCAAAATGCGGGCCAGGGGCGTCAAACCCAGTTCGTCGGCTTTACGGCGACTCATAACCAGCACCGCCGACGCGCCATCGCTGATGGGCGACGAACTGGCGGCTGTCACTGTTCCGTCGGGCGTGAAGGCGGCTTTCAGGGTCGGAACCTTGTCGTAAATGACATTTTTGTACTCTTCATCCTCGCTGACAGTCACACTGCCTTTGCGTCCGGCCACCTCAACGGGTACAATTTCGGCACTAAACCGACCACTTTGCGTACTGGCTTCAGCCCGACGGTACGACTGTATGGCGTAGTTATCCTGCTGGTCGCGGCTGATATTATATTGCCGGGCGGTCTGATCGGCAAAAACGCCCATTGCGCACTGGTCATATACGTCGACCAGCCCATCGCGGGCCAGCCCGTCAACTAATTCAGCATTGCCGTATTTATAGCCGAAACGCGCTTTAGGCACGTAATAAGGCGCATTCGACATACTCTCCATTCCGCCAGCTATAATAACGTCGGCCTGACCTAACTGGATGGCCTGAGCCGCCAGCATAATGGCTTTAGTGCCCGACGCGCATACTTTATTAATGGTTGTGCAGGGCACGCTGGCTGGGATGCCCGCTTTTAAAGACGCCTGCTTCGCTGGTGCCTGCCCCACGTTCGCCGAGACCACATTACCCATAATGATTTCCTGCACCTGCTCAGGCTGAATACCTGCCCGGTTCAGCACCCCCTTAATAGCTGCCGCGCCCAGTTCTGTAGCCGACAGCGTGGCTAAGGCACCGCCAAAACTGCCAATGGGCGTGCGGACGGCAGCTATAATTACGACTTCATTCATACTGCGGTTTATTAATTTGTTGTACGGATTACCAGCGGATGTTACCCGATTCAGGGTTGGCTCCCAGACGCCGGGCCGACGAAGACAGGGCATACGGAAGGTCGTCGTTGCGCATCGCGTCAAGCAGTTGAAGAGCCTGTTCCTCAGTCAGATTGAGCCGCTGAAATCGTTTCAGCAAATCGTCCCGACGTTCAGACCGTTCTACCTGTTGCCCGATGGGTTGTCGGGTTAACGCAGGCCGACGGGCTGTCAACGGACGCGCCGACGAGGGCTTACCGCTGTATTGGTTTTTTACTAATTCAAAGTTATACCGCGCTGGTTCATTTTCAGTATTTTCGAGCAACGCCCGCCGAAACAACACCAATGCCTGGGCCGTATCGCGTTCAATACAGGCAATGATGCCCAACTGCGTAGCGGCCACAGCACGCAGGTCGGGCTGCTCTGACTGAAGCAGGGTTTGATACTGCGGCTTCGCCTTGTGGTATTGATGTAACTGAAAATACGTATGGCCCAGGTTCAGGCGTACCCCAGGGTCGATGGTTGTTGTTGTACGGCTCAGATGAGCATATAACCGTAGAGCATCTTGATATGCTTTTGATTTATAGGCTTTTTCGGCGTCGATACGGGCCTGGTTATTCTGTGAAATCCGACTCAAGACGGGCAATTCGGAGAGCCAGACCCAGGCAGCAAGAAAAGCGAAAGCAATCATAGACGATAAATAACTTGCCAAAAATAAATTGAAACGCTGAATCCGTCATAGCCGAAACGTGCGAAGCCGAATAATTATGTCAAGTGAAATCAATAGTAATGCGGCCAACAGGAAATAATAGTACTTATTGCTTAAGACAGCGGCCCGGCGTTGGTCGGCAACACTACCTTTAAGTGATAGCACTGCCGTAATCAACTGGTCGGCGAAGTGTTCGTTAACATCAGCTTCCAAGTACTGCCCCTGTCCATTGCGCACCAGGTTCTGCAAAAAAGTACGATTTAACCGACTTCGTACAATTTGCCGGTCAGCGTCCCGGACAAAGTCACGGCCTGCCCGAATAGATGCGCCCCCTTCGGTGCCGACGCCGACGGTTATGAGCGACAGGCTGTTTCTGCGGAGTTGGTTAAGCGTTGATTGTGCACAGGTTTCATTCGTTTCGCCATCGCTGAACAATAGAATTGCCTGGGCATTCCGGCGTATCGACGGGGTAGTCAGAAGCTTTTGTTGAGCTAATTCGAGCGCATTACAGATAAGTGCCCCCCCACCCGGCAGTACGTTTGTTCGGATGTCGCGAATAACTTGCCGGAGTGCATCGTGGTCGTTCGTTAACGGAGAGAGCAGCAACGGCTCATCAGCGGCCAGAATGATGCCAAAACGGTCGGCGGGTAAGGAGTCACAAAGTTGCTGAACGTCGAATTTGACCCGTTCCAATCGTGTTGGCACCACGTCGTTGGCATCCATCGACCGCGACACGTCAATCACGATAAAAACATCGCGGCTGATGGCGGCTACCTCGCCCTCCGCTTCGCCGAACGACGGGCCCAACAAGGCGATGAGCAGCAGGCTCAGATAACTACTCCGTAAAAAGAACTTAGGAACAACGCCCCAGGCCGACGTACCTAACTGATTTGCCAGCCAGAATGTACGCCAAATGTAAAGACCGTAGAGCAGCACAAACAGGCCAATAAAAATTAATTCGGTTTGGGATAAGGAATAAAGCCAGTTCATTCGGACGTGTAATCATACTGACATAGAACGCACTATGTGGTGTGGCTGTGCTGACGAAAGGGGCGAAATTAGCGAATTAAAAAAGATTTTGTTTGGTATGATTTGCGGAGAACGGTAAATCACACTATCTTTGTGTCCCAATCATTCGGAAAGACGATAATTGGTCCTGGAGAGATGCCTGAGAGGCCGAAAGGAACAGTTTGCTAAACTGTCGTACTGGCAACGGTACCGAGGGTTCGAATCCCTCTCTCTCCGCGAAAGTTATAGCTTTCTTTTCGGGGTGTAGCGTAGCCCGGTATCGCGCCTGCTTTGGGAGCAGGAGGTCGTAGGTTCGAATCCTGCCACCCCGACTACTTAGTAAACAGTCATCAGCCAACAGCGAACAGTGTACACTGATTACTGTTGGCTGATGACTGTTTAGTGTATTGGTCCCGTAGCTCAGTTGGATAGAGCATCTGCCTTCTAAGCAGACGGTCTTTGGTTCGAATCCAAACGGGATCACTTTTTACGTAAAAAGGCTAATCAGTTTTTGAGTAAAAATTGCTCATTTTCAACTGGTTAGCCTTTTTTTTGCTTGTGCTTTGTTAGAATAAATACGATAAAATAAAGTAAATCCGTCCCCCAATCAGGAGGTTGATACGATTCGTTTACGACCAACGCATTTTTGGCCTACCGTCTCGATTATGAAGATAACCGGCCACAAGTCTGAAGCGCAGTTTATGAAGTACATCAAAGTCACGGGCGAACAAAACGCCCGCTTATTACTCGACCATCCTCATGTCAACGGAACCGCAGCAAGGCGGAACACCAATGTAGTACGAACCATGCACAAGGCTGTGTAACACTGAGGAATCTAATGCTAATCTTTGACGAATACGGATTTCTGAAACCCTATGAACCCATTAAAATTGACCTCGACATGCTGGAGCATGTGTTTGTCAGGGAGTTTGCTAACTCGATTACGCGCCAAACCATATTTGAGCAATACCGGGCCTATACCGACCGATTACTGACGCTCTTACCGGGCGGGTTTACGCAGTGGATAGACGGTAGTTTCGTGAGCCGTAAACTTGATCCCAACGATATAGACGTTTTGACGTTTATCGACGCTGACCTGTACAGTCGGCACGAACGGGCATTAAAAGAATTGAAAAATGAATTTGCACAGGGAGCCGGGCGGGTAGATGTTCATTTCATTCGGATATATGCCGAAGGCCACCGCTACCGACCTCATTTTGAATCTGACCGGGTGCAATGGCTATTTGACTGGAGCCGTACCAACACCCGCCCCCGCCGAAACAAAGGATTTCTTGAACTTATAGTCTGTTGAGCCATGCAAGTAGAGGACATTTTAGACGACCTGCCAACGACACCGCACGAACGGGCCGAACTCATTGAACAACTGTTGGAAATGATAGAACATTGGGACGCAGGAATCAAACGCCATGAATCTTACCCGGAACGGGACGAATTCACGATTGACCAGTTCACCGACCAACGAAACAAGTACATCGCGCAATTAGCCGTACTGCTGAATCAATACGGATTGATAGTTCAAATGCCTACTCAACCCACAACCGGGCGGTTAGCGGCCTGACCTGACGCGCTGAATTGCTATGATACAGGAACTTGATGGCTTCGGCCACCCGGTTAGTGGCTCTGATGGTTGACCGCCCCGCGCTGGGGGATGTGGGAACCGTCGTTCGCATCTACCAGACGAACGACCTTAGGCTCAAAAGAGCATGCGTTTAGCCGGGCGGTAGTGTTTTTTTGGTCATAACGCGCAGTAGAGCGTTCATTCGTACTGAGAAATTGGCCGCTATTCTTGGATCATACTATTCTTACATCATCCCACTCTTACAAAATCTCACATTTAGTCACCAAAAAAACGGGTCGGGGAACCACCCACCCGACCCAATGAGTCCGAAGAAGTATAGGGCCACCCCCGCACCGCCCGGCATATTGTTAATCGATTAGCCTTTTTGCTTGATTTTACTTTATCGCCCTGTCATACGTTCGGAGCTTTCTGGGTAGCGGGCACCCTGCACAGTAATCTGGGCAGCAGCATTGTCAATATCACGCAGGTCGTCTGTCGTTAGTTCGATAGATGCGGCTCCGTTGTTTTCGGTCAGGCGATGCAACTTGGTAGTGCCGGGAATCGGTACAATCCACGGTTTTCGGGTTAGCAGCCACGCCAGAGCAATCTGAGCAGGCGTCGCGTTTTTGGCCTGAGCCACACGACTAAGCAAATCGACCAGCGTTTGATTGGCCCGACGCGCTTCCGCCGAAAAACGTGGTACTACATTGCGGAAATCGGTCGGGTCGAACTGGGTGCTGTCATCAATTTTTCCGGTTAAGAACCCTTTACCCAGCGGACTGAACGGCACGAAACCGATACCTAACTCTTCCAGTGTTGGAATAATTTCGACTTCCGGCTCCCGATACCAGAGCGAATACTCACTTTGCAGGGCCGTAACGGGTTGCACAGCATGTGCCCGGCGAATGGTTTGAGGGCCGGCCTCCGACAGCCCGAAGTGCTGCACTTTGCCTTCCTGAATCAGGTCGCGTACTGTACCGGCTACGTCTTCAATCGGCACGTTTGGATCTACGCGGTGTTGGTAAAACAGATCGATGGTTGCCACCCGGAGCCGTTTCAGGGAGGCTTCGGCTACCTTCCGAATATGTTCGGGTCGACTGTTCAGACTACCCCATCGGGCTTCGCCGGGTGCGTTGGGGGCAAAGCCGAACTTGGTGGCAATAACCACTTCCCCTTTAAATGGCTCGAGGGCTTCGCCAACAAGTTCTTCGTTGATGAATGGGCCGTAAACCTCGGCAGTGTCGAAGAACGTAACACCCTGTTCGACAGCGGCCCGTATCAGGGCAATCATGTCGGTTTTATCGGCAGCCGGGCCGTAACCAAAGCTCATGCCCATGCAGCCCAAGCCAATGGCCGATACGTTGAGACTATTTCCGAGTGTGCGTGTTTGCATAAAAGTTTTGGGGCACAGAGATTCACAGAGAAAACAGAGTTACACAGAGATTTTGTAGTTTGTTTCAAAAATCTCTGTGCATCTCCGTATCTTCTCCGTGCATCTCTGTGTAATAAGTTACAGCTTAACCTCCTCTATCCTAAATGGTTGCTTGTAAAACCGCTTGCCAGTGGTTTTGTACAGTGCGTTGGCAACGGCCCCGAACACGGGCGGGAATGGCGGCTCGCCGAGTCCGGTTGGGTCGATGTCGTTCTGTACGAAATGCACCTCAATTTTCTTCGGAGCTTCGTTATGCCGGATCATGCGGTATTGGTCGAAGTTGGTTTGGCCCGATACGCCGTCTTTGTGCGTCAGCCCACCGTACAGCGCGTTGCCGATGCCATCCACAACCGCCCCTTCGACCATGTTGATGGCCGCATCAGGGTTGATGACAATGCCGCAATCGACCGCGCTGAACGCCTGTTCAACGTAGGGTTGCCCGTCGCGCAGGGTCATCTCTACTACGTGGGCCGCGTAGGCGTTGTGGCAGAAATAAGCCGCTACGCCCCGGTTCTTCGCCTTGTTTTCGGGTTTGTCCCAGCCCGATTTTTCGCGCAGCAACGTCAGTACCCCGGCGTAGCGGTCGGCGTCGTAGTCGTTGTTTTTGCCGACGGGGTTTTCTTTGGCCCGTTTCAGCAGGTCGAGCCGGAGTTGAATGGGGTCTTTTCCCATCATCTCGGCCAGTTCGTCTAAGAACGACTGTTCGGCGGCTGCGTTGAAGTTGGAACGTGGTGCCCGGAATGCCCCAATCGTGATGTTCGACGGAATCTCCCAGCTTTCGGCTAAGTAATTGTCTACGGCCCCTGCCGGGAAGCGGTTGGCATGAACCGGATTTTCGGGAATACCCCCGCCCCGGACGTGGAAGCCGATCAGATTCTTATTGGCATCGAGCGCGGCCCGGTACGTAGCGGTGTACATGGGCCGGTAGATGCCATACGTCATATCATCCTCGCGGGTATACACGAGTTTGACCGGAGCCTTCACCTGCCGCGAGATCACGCCCGCTTCGACCATATAATGCGGATAGGCCCTACGACCGAAGCCTCCGCCCATGCGCGTCATCTGAATGTCAAGTTTGTCTTTGGAAATCCCAAAGCGGTTCGCCAGCGTTTCTTCGGCCAGACCCGGTGCCTGCAACGGCCCCACGAACAAGGCTTTGTCCGCCGTTACGTGGGCGAAGCAGTTCATAGGTTCCATACAGTTGTGGGCCAGAAACGGGGCCGTATAGGTACGTTCCAGAATCTGCGCGGCCCCTTTGAACGCCGTTTCGGGGTCGCCGTCTTTGCGGAGCTGGGTGGCGGGTTGTTTGGCCCGTTCCTGCATTTTCTCGAACTGGGCAGCGGTGGTTGCCAAACCGGCGGGCATCAACTCCTCGCGTTTGTTGCCGCGCATGTTGACCATCTCTTTGAAATCGGTCATCGGCTCCCAGTTCACTTTCAGCTTTTTGCGGGCGTTCATCACCTCCCAGGTGCTATTGCCCACCACGGCCACCAGCTCATTAAAGGTGCGGGTCTCGAACATACCCCGTTCGGTGCCATCTTCAAATACCTTGAACGAGAAAACAGCTTTGATGCCCGGCATTTTCAGTACCTGAGCCGCATCGAACGATTTCAGTTTCATGCCAAATGCGGGCGGGTGCTGTACCATCGCAACGAGCATTCCTTCGGTCTGGTAATCAATACCAAACAAGGGTTTGCCCGTTACGACCTTTTTGCCTTCTACGTTTTTCTGCGACTTCCGAACCACCGAGAAGTCTTTCGGAGCTTTGAGTTTCACGTCTTTCGGCACGGCTACCGTAGCGGCTTTGGACGCCATCTCGCCATACGTGGCCGATTTGCCGCTGCTGTGACTCAGCACCCCCGCTTTGGTCGTTACTTCGTCAACCGGAACGCCCCACGTCTGAGCAGCGGCTTCGCGGAGCATCTGCCGGGCCGAGGCTCCGGCCTGACGTAGCGGTTTCCAGTACGCCCGCACCGACTGACTACCGCCCGTAAACTGAAAACCGTATTTGACACCATCGTGCGGGGCCATCTCGACCACCACGTTCTTCCAGTCGGCATCGAGTTCTTCGGCGGTAATCATAGGCAACGAAGTCATCACGTTCTGCCCGAATTCAGGATTCGGACACATCAGTTTGATTACGTTGTCGGGCGTGATACGGATATAGCCGTTTAATTCCTGCCACGCATCAGCGAGCGTTTCTATTTTATCGGCGGCCTGCGCTTTAGCCATCCAGCTAAAACTCAGCAACAGTCCGCCCCCGGCCAGAGCCGACGATTTGAGGAACGAACGCCTATTGAGGGTTGTCTTTTTCATGGTCTGTGAGACCCCACCCCAACCCCTCCCCGTTAGGGAGGGACGAGTAGAAAATTCTATCCCCAAAGCTAACTGTTGGTACGGAAGGCCGACGATTAGCCCCTCACTAACGGGGAGGGGTTGGGGTGGGGTTATTTATTTCGCGGCTGAATGAATAGCTTCTTTAATCCGTAGGTACGTTCCGCAACGGCAGATGTTGCCGCTCATCGCATTGTCGATATCCTCGTCGGTGGGCTTTGGATTCGTTTTAAGCAAACTCACCGCGCTCATAATCTGCCCCGCCTGGCAGTAGCCGCACTGCGCTACGTCGTGGTCGAGCCAGGCTTTCTGTACGGGATGGTCGCCGTTTGCCGACAAGCCTTCGATGGTCGTGATTTCCTGATTCGCTATGGCCGAAAGAGGCAACTGACAGGAGCGCGTGGCGGTGCCGTTGAAGTGAACCGTGCAGGCCCCGCACTGCCCTACGCCACAGCCGTACTTGGTGCCTTTGAGGTTCAGCGTGTCGCGCAAGGCCCACAGCAGGGGCATTTGCGGGTCGGCATTCAGCGTTTGCCGCTTGCCGTTGAGTTTGAAGGTGATGGTTGCCATAAGGTTTGTTTAGTTGCCTACCCGGCTTTGCTCGACGGGCGTGTAACGGTCGCCAAAGATGTTGATTTGTGAAATCGTATCGCCCAGCAAAGGCTTCCAAGCAGTTGCGCCAGGCTAATTGTTGTTCCGTTCGTTTGCCATAACGTAATCCGTTTATTGACACAGTATTACGAAGACAAATCTCGCCTACTTTCTAACGGAAAAATAATAAAAAACAAACAGAGACTTACGAATTTCAAACAGGAACTTTTGCCCAGTTGCCTTAAACACAGGCGGGTAGGCGGGTTCGCCCATACCGAATCTACTTTTTCCTGTACACCTGTTTCCGATCTGCCACTTCAATCACCCTACAGTCAGAATGGTATCGTTGATTTCGTAAATAATGCGATAGGTACCAACCCGAATGCGGTATGCTTCCACGTTGGTCAACTTGATATAGTTGTGAGGACGGGGATTCTGGGCTAACCCGGCAATGGCTGCTTTGATGGACGTGATTAGTTGCCTGTCGAGTTTTTTGAGCTGGCGAATGGCATATTCGGTGATGACAATCGTGTACATTCAGGAAATCTGATTGCTGTGGTGAGCCTCTATTTCCTGAAAAGCTTCATCGAATGGCACCGATTTTCCGCTTCTTTTTTTTGCTTTTTTATACGCGGCAATATCAGCCAACTCCTCGGCATCGGCCACTAATTTCTCGTACTCTTTGACCGGTATCTGCACATAAAGCGGCTTACCCTGACTATCGGTGACGTAGTGAACGTGTAGCATGAGCGAAATTCTTTCTGTTAACAAATATACACTACATCCGTAAAAGCTGTATGCCAGCACGCGCTACGCCACTACGACGATTTTTCTAAACCTTCCGAAAACGGCTGGTCATAAAACCGCTTGCCGGTGGCTTTGTAAAGTGCGTTGGCAACGGCGGCAAAAACGGGCGGATAAGCTGGCTCGCCCATGCCGGTTGGAGCAATCTCGTTTTGTACGAAATGCACGTCGATTTTCTTCGGGGCTTCGTTATGGCGAATCATCCGGTAGCGGTCGAAGTTCTGGGCATCGGGTACGCCCTTGGTGAAGGTCATCTTGCCGAACAGTGCCGTACCCACGCCATCGACCACCGACCCTTCGATCATGTTTTGAGCGGCAATGGGGTTGATCACAATGCCACAGTCAACTGCCGCGCAAACCCGCTGCACAATGGGCTGCCCGTCTTTTATGTCCAACTCAAGCACGTGTGCCGCGTAGGTGTCGTGGTTGAAATAAGCCGCTACACCGAGGTGTTTGGTTTTCTTTTGCCGCTCCCAATCCGACTTCTCACGTACCAGTTCCAGCACCCCGGCGTAACGGTCAGGGTCGTAATCGTTGTTCTTACCAACGGGTTTTTCTTTGGCCCGTTTCAGCAGTTCCAGCCGGAACGCGATGGGGTCTTTCCCGGCTACTTCGGCCAGTTCGTCTAAGAACGACTGTTCGGCGGCTGCCATGAAGTTGGAGCGCGGGGCGCGGAACGAGCCAACCGTGATGTTGGTGTTGATGCTCCAGTCTTCGGCGAGGTAATTGTCCACCGCACCTGCCGGGAAGCGGTCAGGGAAAAGAGGTGGCTCAGGAACGCCCCCGGCCCGCACGTGAAACGCAATCAGGTTGTTGTCGGCATCGAGCGCGGCCCGGTACGTAGCCGAGTACGACGACCGATAAATGCCGGATGTCATGTCGTCTTCGCGGCTGTACACTAATTTGACGGGAGCCTTCATACGTTGCGAAATCAGGGCCGCTTCGAGCAACCAATGGGCATACGACCTTCGCCCAAACCCACCGCCGAGCCGGGTCATCTGAATGTCGATTTTCTCTAACGGCATCCCCAGCCGGGCCGACAGTGCCTTTTCCGTAAACTCCGGCTTTTGCAACGGCCCGATGAGTTCGGCCCGCTCGTCGGTTACGTGGGCGAAGAAGTTCATCGGCTCCATGCAGTTGTGCGCCAGATGCGGGCCGGTGTAGGTTCGTTCGAGTACGTTGGCCGCGTTTTTGAACGCTGTTTCCGGGTCGCCGTCGCGTCGCCGAACGGTGGCCGGTCGGCGGCTGACCTCCGCAATTTTGGCCCGGTGTTCGGCGGTATCTTCGAGTCCTGCCGGGATGGTGGCGGTCACTTTCCGGCCCATCATATCCTTCTTCTCAGTGTATTCGGCAAACGGCTCCCAGGTAATTTTCAGGGCTTTTTTTGCCTGCATCACCTCCCAGGTCGAGTTGCCCACAATGGCGACGACTTCGGGAAATTGGGCAGTATCGAAAAACTGCCGCTCGTAGTCGTCGTGCATGGATTTGACGGTGAACACGTCCCGAATGCCGGGTAGTTGACGGGCGGCTGCATCGTTTACGGCTTTGATTTTCAGTCCAAAAGCAGGCGGATGCACAATCATGGCGATGAGCATGCCGGGCCGCTGCACGTCGATACCGTATAAGGGTTTGCCCGTCACGATTTTCAACCCATCCACGTTTTTGCGGGACGTGCCGACCAGCGTAAAATCTTTTACCGATTTCAAGGAAACATCTTTGGGAACCGGGAGCGTAGCAGCGGCTGAAGCCATTGCGCCATACGTGGCCGACTTGCCGCTTTTGGCGTGGAGCAACGTACCGGCTTTGGTAGTGACCTCATCGAGCGGCACGTTCCAGGCGTTGGCGGCTGCCTGCCGGAGCATCTGCCGGGCCGCAGCACCGGCAGTACGTAGGGGTTTCCAGCCTATGCGGATAGCCTGACTGCCGCCAATAAACTGCCGGGTGAAATGTTTGGTATCCAACCCCGCCTGCTCGATCACAATCGTCTGCCAGTCCACGTCTAACTCTTCGGCTACAATCATCGGCATGGATGTTTTGACCCCCTGCCCGCCTTCGGGATTGGGCGACATAATACGGATAACGTTGTCGGGCGTGATCTGCACAAATCCATTGAGTTCTGTCCAGTTGGCGGGGGCAGAAACACCCGCCCCCGTTGGTACGCCGGACGCCTGGGATTCAGATAGCCAGCTAATACCCAGCAGCATACCGCCACCGGAGAGGGCCGAGACTTTCAGAAACGAACGCCGGTTATAGATGGTTTTGACGGTTTTCATGGCTTTGGCTGATAGAAAGCATGATTATTAAGATCAATCATAAAGATCATAATGGTCTGTGTTCTATCGGTTTGTCTGGTTAAATAACGTTTAGTTTCTGCAACCATTTCTTCACCTCCCGCTTTACTTCGTCAGCACGTTGGCCTTTGATAACCAAGTATTGGCCGTCTCGTTCTACTCCACCTTTTGTTGTAAAGCCTTCTAAGATTTTACTGTCAGGACACAATTCCTTCACCGTCTGAAAACTGCTGCCCACGCCATAGCCAGCATTGGAATTGAACGGAATAACGGTTTTACCACTTAGATCATTTTGTCGCAAAAAGCTTTTCACGGGCGGGGGCAGTTGCATACCCCAGGTCGGAAAACCCACAAACACAACGTCGTATTGTTGAATACTATCAATTTTTGTTTTCAGAGCGGGCAGGAAACCCGTTTCATTTTCCCGCGCTACCTGCTCAACGGTGGTGCGGTAGTCCTGCGGGTAGGGTGTCACCAGTTCGAGCGCAACTAATTTACCGCCAACGTGCTTATGGATGATTTCGGCAATCGCTTTGATATTATTAGTCCGCGACAGATACACAATCAGCACCTTGTCGGGGGCCAATGTAGCGGCTACGGTGGCCCTGCTGTCCGTCTGTTGAGCGGGCGAACAGGCTGAAATCAGCAGAAAAAGAGCCAGTAGCAGGTGCATCGTGGACTGAAGCTTATTTAATGCTCAATTTTGTGCGTGTCGCGTACACTGCTAAACGTCAGGGCCAGGAGTTTCCAATCCTTAGCCTGTTTTGTGTAGACTTCGGTTACGGTAAACTCAACCTTTGCTTCACTGCCCCGAACTGTGGATTCCAGCGTAATCCGGCTCCAGATAATAGCGGTGTTGTCCACAATCTCTACGGCCACATCGTGTACATCGGCTTTCCTGTACCAGATTCGCCCGGTTTTGATGATGTCGAGTTCTTCGGCTTTTTTCCAGGTGCCGCTCATGTGAACGAACTTGGCCTCATCGTGAAAGAGCGGAGCCAGCTTGTCTACGTTCTTGTCGGCCATCCACTGCCATTTTTGCTTCGAGAGGTCAATGATTTCCTGTTCGGCCTTTGTCTGCGCGAAGGCCGATGATGCGCCCATGATAAAAATACACAGGTTGATAATCAGGGTTTTCATAAAACGATTGGTTTTTAAGCGATTAAGGTTTGTACGGACTATTTTAGTTTAACAGGCCGCATCAGCTTCGAGAACGTTAGCGAACCCATTTTCCACTTGCCGTTTTGATTCACATACACCTCCGTCACCATAAACGGATTGACGACTTCATTGCCGCCCACTACCGCCACTAAGTCAATGTCGTTCAGCAGGATGGCCGTGTTGCCCATCATATTCACGGACGCTCCGTAAACTTCGGCTTCTTTGTACCAAATGCCGCCCATTCGGATAACGTTGAGTTCCTGCGTTTTGCCCCAGCTTCCGCCCATATGAACGAACACCGATTTTTCAGCGAACAGCGTGTCTAACTTGTCCACACTCTTGTCGGACATCCATTTCCATTTGTCTTTCGACAGTTGGAGAACTTCCTGTTCCGCTTTTGTCGGGGTTGCCGGGCTGGTTGTGCTTGACATTGGCAGGCTCGCCTGAGCACGGGATAGCTGTACACTGGCTACGCACAGGAACAAACCAAAAATTGCTTTTATCATTATTGTTTTCATAAGGGCGATGGCTAACGAATAGCAAACAGAAAGGTAAGAGATTCACTCAGACCCGAAACGTTTTGGGGCTTGTTCCGGTCATTTTCTTGAAGAAGTTATTGAAGTAAGTCGGGTAGTCGTAGCCCAGGCCGTAGGCGATTTCCGAAATACTCCAGTCGGTGTGTTGCAGCAACGCTTTGGCTTCGCTGATGACCCGCTCGGCGATGTGGGCCGTAGTAGGGCGGCCCGTCACCTCTTTCACGGCCCGGTTCAGGTGATTGACGTGAACCGACAGCCGGAGGGCGTAATCCTGCGCGGTACGTAGTGTCAGGGGTTTGTTGGGGCTTTCGATGGGAAATTGCCGCTCCAGCAGTTCCAGAAACAACGTAGCAATCCGCGACGCGGCATTCTGAGGTTTTACGAAACCCTCGGACGGTTGCAGCTTCAGCGTTTCGTGAATAATCAGGTTAATGTAGGTACGTATCAGTTCTCCCTTAAAGGCATAATCTGTATCCTGCTCGGCCAGCATCTTCTGAAAGATAGGCGTGATGGTCTCTTTCTGGGCATCGTTGAGCAGGAAAACCGGAGTGCCGCCGATTCGGAACAGGGGCGATTGCAACAGACTTTCGGAGCGGTCGTTGGGTTTTAGAAACTCCTCGGAAAACACACAGGATATGCCCTTCTGTACGTCGGTGAGCCGTTCGACCGAATAGGGAACGTGCGGATTGGCGAAGAACAGCGAAGTTCCTTCCATTTCGATACTCCGATCTGCATAATGAATAACCAGATGCCCCGTACTCAGCACAATTTTATAAAAATCCCGGCGTGTGTAGGGGTGGATTTTGCTAACGGGCAGGTCAACTTCATACACCTTGAAGCCTTTAAGCTTTAGCTCCAGCGAATTGGCCTCGGCGGTCTGCGTATCGGGTTGGTTGTTCATCTGCACGACTGATAAAGTCAAACAAGCTTATTTTGGGCAACAACGGCGTCACGGCAAACAAAGGTAGCTTAGTCAAGTTGCCTTCGAGTAAAGAATATCAAGCAGATGATTATGAAAATCAAACAATAACGTGGAATAAATTTCCGAGCCACTAACTGAAAATGACCATGAGCAACCAATCACGCCGAAATTTCGTTAAAAACACAATAATAGCCGGTTTGACAACTACTCTGCCAACCATGCCCAACCCCGAAACTGCTCCCCCAAACGTGTTTGTACACCACGTACTCTTTTACCTGAAAAACCCCGATAGTAAAGCCGATCAGGCGAAACTGCTGGAAGGACTCAACAAATTAGCTAAATGCCCAACCATTCGTATGGTACACATCGGCACGCCTGCCGCTACCAACCGGGCCGTCATCGACCGGGCATATGCCTACTCGTGGCTGTGCTTTTTCGATAGCCCCGCCGACGAAGAAAGCTACCAAAAACACCCCATCCACGATGACTTTCGCAACAACTACGCGCATCTGTGGGAGAAAGTGGTGATTTACGACGCCGTCGGCCCGAAGCTCTGAATATGACCAACCTGCTGGAACGCTATAAACAGGTAAGGGCGCGTACCGAAGCCATTTGTCAGGGGTTGCAGGCCGAAGATTTTGTGGTGCAGCCCGTTGTCGATGTCAGCCCGCCAAAATGGCATTTAGGCCATACAACCTGGTTTTTTGAAACCTTTATCCTGCAACCCTACGCGGCTGAGTACGCGGTTTTCGACGCGGGATACAATTTCGTCTTCAACAGCTATTACGAGTCGGTCGGAGTCAGGGTGGTACGTACCGACCGGGGAAATCTGAGCCGGCCAACCGTGGCCGACGTGCTGGCCTACCGGGCCTTTGTCGATCAGGCTATGCATCGCTTTCTGGCTGAGGAGACCCGGCCTGACGAACGTCTGAACGCCATGCTGGAATTGGGCCTTAACCACGAAGAGCAGCATCAGGAGTTGCTGATTACCGACATCAAATACATTCTGGGTCATAATCCGCTGCTGCCCGCCTACCCAACCTGCTACGACAAACCAGACGTGCCCCACATCGGCCCGGAGCAGTGGGTTAGCCAGTCGGCAGGCATCTACAACATTGGGGCCAACGGCGACGCGTTTTGTTTCGACAATGAACTGAACCGGCATAAGGTCTATTTGTCGGCTTATCAGATTCGTCAACAACTCGTTAGTAATGCTGAGTATCTGGCGTTTATCGAAGCTGGGGGCTACACCGACTTTCGGCACTGGCACGCCGAAGGGTGGGAGTGGGTGAAGGCAAATCGAATCGACGCCCCGCTCTACTGGCATCGGATAGATGGCGTATGGCATCATTACACGCCGGAAGGGTTGATGCAACTACCTCTCGATGAGCCGGTTTGCCACGTCAGTTATTACGAAGCCTGGGCCTACGCTCAATGGCGGGGGCTGCGCCTGCCTACGGAAGCCGAATGGGAAACCGCACAGGCTCAATTGCAGTGGGGCTCGCGCTGGGAATGGACCGAAAGTGCTTACCTGCCTTATCCCGGTTTTACAAAAGCCGAAGGAGCCATTGGGGAATACAACGGCAAATTCATGGTTAGTCAGATGGTGTTGCGGGGAGCGTCTGAAGGTACGTCGCCGGGGCATAGTCGCCCTACCTACCGCAATTTTTTTCACCCGCCGTTACGCTGGCAGTTTACGGGCATAAGGCTGGCAAGATTTATCTGATTTATCGCTATCGTATGGAAGTTACGCTGATCGACAGCCTGTTCCGGCAGGATGTTATCCGGGGGTTATCGGCCCCACAGAAGTATTTATTACCCAAGTATTTTTATGATGCTACCGGCGACGCGCTGTTTCAGCAGATTATGCACTGCCCGGAGTATTACCTGACCCGCGCCGAAACCGAAATTCTACAGCAAAAAAGTGGGGAAATCCTGCAAGCCTGCACCGCCACGCTACCCGTGTTCGACATTGTTGAACTGGGCGCGGGCGATGCTTCTAAAACAATCTATCTGTTGCAGGAAGCGTTGGCCCGCCGATGCAGCAGACAGTATATCCCGATTGATATTTCGGCCAGCATGATCGCGCACCTCAACCGGAGCTTACCGGCGCAGTTGCCGGGTATGCGCGTTAGTGGCCTCTGCGGAGAATACATCCCGATGCTGGCGCACTTGCAGACCAGCCAACCTACGCCAAAGTTGGTTTTGTTTCTGGGGGCAACCATCGGCAATTTGCTTCCCGACGAGGCTTCAGCGTTTTTTCGGTCGTTGCATACGTTCCTGAACCCCGGCGATTATGTACTGACCGGATTCGATTTGAAAAAAAATCCGCAACTGATCTTAGACGCTTACAACGATAAAGGCGGGCTTACGCGGGCTTTCAATCTCAACCTGCTGGAACGTATCAACCGGGAGTTGGGCGGCAATTTTGAGGCAGATGCGTTTAATCATTTCCCCGTCTATGACCCCATGAGCGGAGCCTGTAAAAGCTATCTTATCAGTACCTGTCAACAACGGGTAACATTAGACGACGGCACCCATTTCGACTTCGACCGCAACGAACCCATTTACATGGAAGTATCGCAAAAATACAGCGTTGCTGAAATAGGCCAACTGGGGCGAAAAGCCGGTTTTACACCCGTTGAAACGTATTTTGATAGTGAGCGGTTATTTGCCGATGTGCTTTTTACTGTAGCATACCCATGAAGGCGGCTATCTTATACAACCCTGGCGCGGCTGACCAGTTTCGGTTGGAAGAACGACCAATACCAACTCCTCAGGACGGACAGGTACTGATTCGGGTAAAAGCCTTTGGGCTGAATCGTTCGGAGTTGATGACGCGCAAGGGATTGTCGCCCAATGTCCGGTTTCCGCGTGTGCTGGGCATCGAATGTGTGGGCGAGGTAGCGCATGACCCAACGGGCGAATACGCACCCGGTCAGCAGGTTGCGGCTTTGATGGGCGGCATGGGCCGTGATTTCGATGGCAGTTATGCCGAATATACCGTTGTGCCTACATCCATTATTTATCCGTTTCGGAGTACGCTTTCCTGGGCGCAGTTGGGGGCCATCCCCGAAATGTTTCAGACGGTGTATGGCTCGTTGCAGTTGTCGCTTCGCATTCAGCCGGGCGAAACAGTATTGATTCGGGGTGGTACGTCGTCGGTGGGAATGCTTGCTACACAACTTGCCAAAAACGAAGGACTAACGGTGCTGACTACCACCCGAAACGGGGATAAGAAAGCACTGTTGGTAGCCAATGGAGCCGATTATGTGCTGATTGACGACGGCAATCTGCGCGGTCAGGTGAGGAGTATTTTTCCGCAAGGGGTCGATAAGGTGCTGGAACTGGTAGGGGCGAGCACGCTACAGGATTCGTTGCAGTGTGTGAGGCCCGGCGGAACGGCCTGTATGACGGGGATGCTGTCTGAAACCTGGTCTATCGACAACTTTGCCCCGATGGAATTTATCCCCGCAACCGTACATCTGACCATTTATGACAGCGGCCAAATCAGAAGCTCTCCGGATGTATTTCAGCAGTTTATCAACGACGTAGAAACGGGCCGGGTCAAGCTCACGATAAGTCAGGTATTCCGGCTCGATGAGATTGCTCAGGCGCACCGGCTGATGGAACAGAATCAGGCGAGTGGAAAGATTGTCGTGCTGACCTGATTTTCGTTAGTGAGACGTAACGGGGTGACGGCTGACGCAGGTGAGACGCAAAGGGTTGCGTCTCTACGCCGGATGGTCTACTGTAGAGACGCAACCCTTTGCGTCTCTTTCGCGCCAGCCATTACCCCGTTGCGTCTCTACGTACAGGACATTGTACGCCAATTAAGGGAATCCCCCGCTAAGGCAGGGGGAAGGATGTCAACTAACACTATTCAACGCGATACTTACGATTTTCAAACAACGGATGGCTGACTATTATTCAGCTAATGCGCTACTACACATAAATTCTTTCGGGCATAGAGCACTTTTTTTACTTTGGGCCGTTACGTTCCCGCATACAGCTTCGACTCTGTATCAAACCGAAGAATCATGAACAGACTAACTCGTACATTACTGTCCATCGTTACCGTAGGGCTGGTGGCACTGGTCGGCTGCGAACGCAGCGATTCCAACCAGGGCATTGATCCGCAGACAACGGGGGCTGGCGGCACGAATCCGGCCTGCGCGGCATTTCAATATGCCGATACTGTCTTCTACTACCGTGAGCAGACAACCCCTTATCTCGAACTCCCGACTACGGCACAATCGGGCACCTACGGAACCTATCCGCAGGGGCTGAGCATCAACGCTGCCACTGGCGCGATCAACGTCAATGCCAGTGAGTCGGGTCTGAAATACCGGGTGTGGTTCGTGAAAACCGGTACTGCCGACACCTGCACCCGATACGTGACCATTTCGGGCGTCAACTATACCAGCAAAGTCTATCAGCTCTCAGCCAATGATACACTGGCCCGGCCCTTCTACAATGCCATTCGTGCACTGGCTCCGCCCTGTAGCGACGATGACGATGATGATGATGACGACGACGAGGAAGAAGATGAGGACGATGATGATGATGACGACGACGATAACTGTGAGTTTGACGATGGGCGCGACGACGACGACGGCGATGGGCTGGGCGATGAGCCACCCGCTGGTCAGGAAGTGATTCCGCAGGGTATTGCCATCAACAAGCTCGACGGTATCATAGACCTCCGCCAAACGGTGAACAACGGTACGTTCGGTACTACACCTGTGAATGGCAGCTCGAAAAGCGTGCGGATTTATTACCGCCTGAACGATGCCAGCAACAAGACGCTCAATCACATTGACGTTACCTTCCACTGGTATGCCACACTGAGTCAGGTGCCTGCCTCTCTGCTGTCGCAGATTACCACAAAAACCGGGGCTACCCTGCGTGTTGCGGCTACCTCGCTTGCTGCCAGCCGCCCCCGCCCACCCGACATTGTGCTGGTAGGTCGTTAAACAAAAGGTAATATATATAATCCTGTTGCTTTGTTTATATTTGAGCAAGGCAACAGGATTATGCGTATTTACTACTGGGTATTACTACTTAGCCTTAGCCTGCTTGGTGCAGTACTCTACGGGCAGGAAAGTGACGGAGACCGGTTAGCGAGGGCGTGCCATCAGCGGGCTTCGGCTTACTATAATACGCCCAATCCGACTGATGAAACCGATAGCCTTGCGCTACTTTTCTACCGCCGTGCGCTGAAGTATTCCCGCTTAAGCCCAGCCACCGCTGCGTTGGTGTTCGACTGCCATGAGAAAATTGGTATTTACGGGCAAACGTTTGATAATCAACAGGAAGCGTTGCTCAATTATCGGCGGGCCATTGCCATTTGCAGGCAATACAAGTTGTCTGATTCGTTGCTGTTTATCCCGTACCTGTACACCGGCTCGGTGCATTTTTACCAGCAATCATACGATTCGACGACGTATTATTTCGAGCAGGCCGAAAACCTGTTCCAGCGGTATCGCCGACTGCCCGAAGCGCAGCGACTCTTCAATTCGCTGGGGGTGCTGTATCACGAAACCGGCAACTATCGGCAGAGCATCAACTACTTCCAGAAGGCACTGCAACTGATGCTGGCGAAACCCAAAACAGACAGTGCCGCCCTGTACAGCTACAAAAGCAACATCGCAACGGCACTGCGAAACCTGAATCAGTACGATTCGGCGGCCACCATCTACAAAAGCCTGCTGCCCATCACCCAGAACCGAAATAAGCTGTACACCAACCTCGGCATCGTGTACCTCAGCAAACACCAGCCCGCCGAAGCCCTGCGCTATCTGCTGAAGGTGGAAACCGATTCAACCAACGCAATCATTGTGCGTAACGCGCTGGCCGAAACCTACCTACAGCAACTGCGCTATACCAGTGCCGAAACAAGCCTGAACCAGTCTTTGCAGGTAGTGAGCCGGTATGGTAATCAGTCAAAAAAAAACAGCCATGTCGGACTGACCTATAAACTGCTCGGCGACATAGCCCGGCAGCAGAACCAAATCTGGCGTGCCCTGAATTACTACCAGCAATCGATAATTCAGTTAGACCTCGATTTTGCCTCTACCGACGTTTACCGTAATCCACAAAACTATGCGCAGGGTTTCAGCAGCTATCTGCTGTTTGAAAGCCTCGTTGCCAAGGCCGAATGCTGGCGCAGCCTGCACCGGAAACGCCCCAATAACCAGCACCGGCAGGCAGCTATCAGCACGTACCTGTCGGCGTTTCGGCTGGCCGATTACATCGAAAAATCATTCGACAATGAAGAAGCCCGGCTGTTTACGGTGCAGAAAGCCTACCCCGTTTACAAGCAGGTGGTAGCTTTTCTGATACAAACCTATGAAGAAACCGGCGATGCTACCTACCTGAACGAAGCCTTCTGCTGGAGCGAAAAAAGTAAAGCGGCAGTGCTGGCTATCGGGCTGAAAGAAAATGCGGCCAAGTCGATTTCGGGCATTCCCGATTCGCTGCTGTCGCGCGAGCGGAATCTGCACCTGAGCCTGTCGCGGCTGATGATGAAAGTTGAGAACGCCGTTGACGATGCCGAGACCGAAACGCTGACCGGACAGTTGCGCGATACCGAACTGGAACTGTCGCGGCTGACCGACAAACTGCACGACTACCCGGCCTACTATCGGCTGAAATTTAGCTTCGACAGTGTTAACGTAGCTCATCTGCAACGTAATGTGCTGGGAAAGCAAACGGCCCTGCTATCGTATTTCTGGGCCGATACAACGCTGTTTGGTTTTGTACTGACGGCAAAGCAACTTCGGTATTTTCGGGTGTCGCAGCGTTCTTCTCTCAATCAGGCTCTGGGCGGTTTACTTACGCAGTTGAAGACCGTTTCGCCGGGGCGGGCGTTTGGGGGGCACATCTACGCCGAGTCGCTGTATAACAAGCTGGTTCTGCCTGCCGAACCGTATCTGACCACTGTTAAATCATTGATTATAATTCCGCACGATGAACTGACCCTGCTGCCCTTCGAGACGCTCCACGACCATAGCCGGGCCTACCTGCTCGAACGCTTCGACGTGACGTATCAATATGCGGCTTCGTTTCTGCAAAGCCGACTACAAAGTCCGCCCAATCTTGACCAAATGCTCTCGGTTGCCCCTTTCGATAAGCCGACTAATTCAGGTGAATTTGCGCCACTGACGGCTTCCCGGCAGGAAATTAGTTCGCTGGGTGGCGAAAAACTGACCAGCCGGTTTGCTACCAAAGCCAATTTTCTGCGCATGGCCGCCGATTATCCGGTCATTCATCTGGCTACCCACGCCGTTGCCGATAACGTAAACCCGCTACGTTCGTTTATTGCTTTTTACCCTACCAGCTACGCCAGCAACCGGCTTCATGCCCACGAGATCAACTACGGTACGCTGCCCAATACCGAACTGGTTTTTTTGAGTGCATGTGAAACAGCCAGCGGAAAACTGGTTCGGGGTGAGGGGGTTATGAGCCTGTCGAGGGCATTTTCGCTGGCAGGTTGCCCCAATCTCGTTACCTCGCTCTGGAAAGCCGAAGACAATGCCACGGCGTATATCAGCAGCCGGTTTTATCGGCATCTGCGTCAGGGAATGCCTTTTTCGCGGGCGTTGCAGGCAGCCAAATTAGACCTCCTCCGCGACCGGCAGCAGGTTCAGTTTCATTCGCCCCAATACTGGTCGCATCTGATTTACATTGGCACCCCCGCCCGAACCAGTGCATCGTGGGCCGTTTGGTTGCTGCTTACGCTCGGCGGGTTGGGGGCAGGCGGGTGGTTCTGGCGGTATCGGCGCAACAAACAAAAGCGTCTCCCGGCGGGAAACGCTTGACTATGAACATCAGGCACTTAAGGCGTCATGATTCGCTCAGTACGGGCTGCTGCTCCGCCGACCTGGTGCGGCTGAAGCGGGCCAGCACCCAGCGCACGGCGTATTCGGCTGGGAAGAAACACGCATACATGGCCGCAAAAAGCTGATACCGGAAGGTAATGTCCATCACGAACAGGATGCCCCAGTGCATGAGCCAGGCCACCACCGCCCAGCGCATGGCCCACTTACGACTGGCGAGCGCAAACGGCGAACCCAACTCCACCACCATCGTGGTCAAGCCCAGTAGCATAAACAGCAGTGGCTGGTCGTAGAGCCAGTAAATGGCATCGGACGACGACGTGCCGAGAACAATTTTTCGCAGCGTGTCGGTTGCTACCTGATCGCGCATAACCTCGCCCGTTACCCAGCCCAGTCCCGTTGGCCCGGCTAATTTGGCAATGCCCGATAGAAAATACGGTGCCGTAGCCACAGCCATCATCAGTTTGGCAGGCCAGCCGTATTGCCAGTCTACCCGGTTTGGTACGCGCCCGAAAAGCAAGCTTCCAAACCTCGCCCGCCGAACCGAATCGACCGACCACGCATCGGCAGCGGGCGCGAAACCGAGAATCAGTGCGTGCAGCACCACAATATTATCGTTGTGAAAAATCATCGACCACGAGTTACGGTAACACATCGTCAGCAGCAGGAGCAGCGCGAACAAAGGGCCTGTGAGCCGGAATTTCCAGCCTAACAGAAAGGCTACAGTAGCCAGCAGAGTCAGGCCCAGCAGCGCATCGAACAGCAGTGGGGGCAGGGGAGCCGTTAGCCAGCTTACAGCTCCTATTGGTTCAAACAAATCAGCGGTTTGTTGGCTCATTTCGCGGTACATGCCAATGCGTGGTAGCAGATAACCGAGCGTAAACAGGCCCAGCACGATGCGGAGAGCGGCAAGCCGTTCGGCAGGAGCTTCGGCAAACCAGAACTGACGGAGGTGATTCAGGGTATTTTTCATGATGCAGCCAGATTAGTAGCGGAGTTATTTGTGGGCGATAGCATCGCGGTTAACGAAACACGAACACAGCACGTTGCTGCTTTTGGGCGTTTGATCGCCCGAAAAGAATTGATCGAAGCTAAACTGACCGCGAATGATTTTCACCGTCTGCACGTCGTTCAGGTCGCGCTCGCCACTGGCAATGGCATCGGCCACGGTTTTGCACAGGCCGGTGGGGTCTTTTTTTGCCCGTTTGGCAATTACTTTTCGCACCTGATTCATGCCGCCCGTGCCTGCCAGTTGGTAGGGCAGATACCGACGCTTGCCATCTGCCGAAACACCCAGCAGGTATGTCATCTCGGCCTTGCCGTGCCGGTCGTGCGAAAACATAGGGTAATACGACAGCGGGAAACTGTCGACGGGTTTTCTGGCCCAGTTATACCGGACGGGCCAAACGATGACCAGAATCATCAGTACGCTCAGGCCAGCGGCTAAGCGCATACGGGGCGTGTTTGTCATGGTTGTTAAGTTGAAAGTGAGCCGGAAATTCGTCGCGCAGAGCCTGCTGTGCTGCGTGATAGCCACACAGCCCATGAACACCACCACCCGGCGGGGTCGATGATGAGCACAGATACAGCCCTCGCGCCGAGGTGCGATAGGGCGATGCCCGCAGAGCAGGGCGGGTAAACAATTGTGTCAGATCGGCCCGACCCCCGTTGATGTCGCCCCCGCGATAGTTGGGGTTATAGTGTTCGAGGTCAGCCGTATTCAGCGTGTGGCGGGCCAGAACCCGGTCGCGGAAGCCGGGCGCAAACCGTTCGATCTGCCGTTCGATAGCCGCCGTCATATCCACTGTCGAACCATTTGGGACGTGGCAGTAAGCCCAGGCCGTATGCTTCCCGGCGGGCGCGCGGGTGGGGTCGAACCGGCTTTGTTGAGCCAGCAGCACAAAAGGGCGTTCGGGGTGCTGACCACGCGCTACGGCCCGTTCGGCAGCCGCAATTTCGGCCAGTGTGCCGCCGACGTGTACCGTTCCGGCGTGACCGCAGCTTTCGTTTTTGAATGGCACAGGACCATCGAGTGCGTAATCGACTTTAAAAACACCCGCGCCGTGCCGATACCGTTTCAGTTGCCACCGATACAGAGCCGACAGCCGATGCCCGGCAATGTTGAGCAGTTGCGTAGGTGTCAGATCAAACAGCACGGCTCGTGCCAGTGGTAGCTGTCTTAGCGATTTCACCCGTATGCCCGTCTCGATTTTACCCCCCAGCGACACAAAGTAGCCTGCCAGCGCATCGGCAATGGCCTGCGAACCACCTTTCGGCATGGGCCAGCCTTTTAGGTGAGCCTGCGTCATGAGTACCAGCCCAATGGCCGAGGTTGTGAGTTGGTTGAGCGGCAGTAATGAATGAGCTGCCATACCGGCAAACAACCCCCGCGCAGCTTCGCCCCGAAAAAGGGCATTCGCCAGCCACTCGGCGGGCATCAACGCTTTCAGCCCAAACGACATGATGTTCAGCAGGCGCGGGTGCAGGGTCAGCGGCCCCAGCACACTGGCTTCGATGTCGGCCCATCGCTCTCGGATGGGGGCCACCAGCCGGGTGTAGGCTTCGGCATCGATGCCCAACCCGTGCGCCGTTTCGAGAATCGAGTGCCGGAGCAAAGCCGCCGTGCCATTGTCGAAGGGGTGGGCGGCAGCTATGGGCGGCTCAATGTAGGTCAGGCCAAAATCAGACAAGGGCAACTGGCGAAAAAACGGTGAGTTAACGCCCATTGGGTGAATGGCCGAACAGATGTCGTGCCGAAAACCTGGCAGCGTCAGTTCGGCAGTGCGCATACCACCCCCCACCGTTTTTTTGGCTTCGAGCAACAGCACCGACAGGCCCGCGTGTTGTAGGGTGATGGCCGCTGCCAGCCCGTTTGGTCCGGAGCCAACTACAACAGCGTCGAAATCAGGGTGTGTGTGCATGGTAAGAGCGGTTCAGTGCCGATTTCCCGGTTGCTTGCCAGTAAAATCGTCAGGTTATCAGCGCGTTGGTCGAGCCAGTCGATCAGTTGGCGGGCACCGTCGTCGGTCAGGCCGGCAAACGGTTCATCGAGCAGCAGAATTGGCTTCCGGGTGAGCAGGGCACGCGTTAGCCGCAGCACCGACCGTTGGCCTTCGGAGAGGTTGCGGCCCTGTTCGCCAATCAGATCGTCGAGGTGCAGGCGTCCGGGCAGGTTCGTTATGGCCTGTAGTTCGTTCAGCAGTTTCTCGGCGCGGGGCCGTTTGTCAGCTTTTCGGCTGTACGAAATGGCCTCGAACACGGTGCGGCCCAGCAGCGGCACGTCTGCCGAGGCCAGCGTGACGTGTTTGCGAACCGACGCCACCGAGTGTTCGCTTACTACCTGCCCATCGATTCGGATATTGCCACCGCTGGGGGTGTACAGGCCCAGAAGCAGGTTGAACGCGGTGGTTTTGCCCGTACCCGGCCCTCCCGGCATCTGCGTGATGGTGCCAGCACTGGCCGACAAAGACAGGTCGTTCAGCACCGATTTACCGGACACATAGGCAAATGAAACCGCATCGAATACAACTACTCCTTTCGTTACCTGCAAGGCTGGCCGGTGGTCGGTATCTTCGGCAGGCTGGGCGAAAAAGTCGGCTAATTTGTTGAGCGAGAGTCGGCCCGTTCGCCAAACCGATCCTACCCGCAGCAACCGCCGAAAAACGGGCCGTAAACTCAGTACCAGCAGAATAAACGTTATCAGAATACCCCCCGTCTGGCGACTGACCCCATTGGGCAACAGCGCGTGGACGCCCAGCAGAACCGCGAAGATCAGTGCATAAACAGCCACCGGCAGTACGCCTTCCAGCGCACTACGCCAGTCAAGTGCATCACGATTAGCCCGCGTGAGGTTAGCTGACCGCTTCGCAAACTGTTCATTCTCAACAGATTCCCGGTTGAAGACTTTGATGGTCTCCAGGGCGGCCAGCCGGGTGGCTACGTGGGCCACATAGCCTGAACGCAGATCGCGCCGTTGTATCGTGTGGGTTTCCAATCGGTTGTTGATCCACCGGAGCAACCCCAGAAACGGTAGCATACTGAAGACCAGGATGCCCGTGAGCGGGGCGTTGAGCCAGAGCAGCACCAGCCCCGCCAGCGTCAGAAACAGCACGTCCTGCATAAACCCAATGCCGCCTTTGGTGAGGTATCGGCGCAGACTCCCAAAATCGCTGCTGTAGCGAAGCAGGTACTTGCCAATGGGTTTCTGCCGGTGAGTGGCCGTGGGCAGGGCGAGCTGATGGGCAAAAACGCGCTCGCGCATCTCCTGCACAAAATACTCGCCCAATGTGCCGGTCAGCCGATAATTGGCGTATCCCAACAAGCCACGCAGCACAATCAGAGCCGCAAACATGCCGAAGAACGTACTCCACGCCTGACCGCTAAGCCAGCTCATTCCCAGCGTGTTGAGGGCTTGCCCCCGGTTAGAAACTCCGCCGAAAAACTGCTCGTAGAACCGCCCCAGACTAAGTGGGAGCAACAGCGTGACGGCACTGTTCAATAAACCTATCCCCACCGACAGGCCCACCAGCCGCCACCGCTGGCGCAGAAACGGGTAAAGTAGTTGATGCTGGGTAGCCATCGTCAGGCTGCTTTTAGCATTAGTCGCTGCTCCAGGGCGTAAACCGGCACTTCGCAGTCGGCAGGGAGCGGCTTACGGCTCATCAGCAGCGACGCGCCTTCGCTTTGCAGCTTCTCGAGCGTGAAAATGGGCAGGCTGACCTGTTCGTTCACTTCGCGCATCAGCAGCGGGCTGGTGGTAAACATACCACAGAGGGCAAACGGTGCAATACCCCAGCGTTGTAAGGTCTGTACACCACACACCGCCGAGAGGCTGTCGCAGGCCGAGAAAATAACTTCGTGTACCGTCTGCATGAAGCGTTCATTTTGCAGCAGCATTTTGGTTTCGCGCTGGTAAATACCGTCGGCTATTTCCATCACAACGTAATCGGGGTCTGATTCGAGGGCCTGATGCAGCAGCGATTCGTAGAGATCGAGTAGTTCGTTTTCGGCGCACATGTAAGTCGAAGGGAACCCGAACAGGCTGAAATCCAGCGATTGAGCGGCACCGAGGTCGTAGGCCAGGTCGCGGTCTTTGGTAAATACCGTACCGGTGAGTTTGATAAACACAACGCGCTTTCCTTTCCGAACGAGACCATGTACGAGGTGGGCCGCCGTAGTTGTTTTACCGCTGTCCATCGACGAACCAATCGACAGCACAACTTTCGTGAACGAAGCCGACAGTCCTGAGAAGCCAAAAAGCTGTTCGGCTTTCATTTTTTTTGTATTAACGACCTGCCCGCTGTCGTCGGTGGCGTAACCAATGATGCGTAGCCGCGTTGGGCCACCCCCACTGAATTTGGCGTGGGTGCTGTGTACCCAACCTACCGTGCCACCCGCACCGAGGATGTGAAATTCCTGCTGGCACTGCTCTGGCACGTAGCCTTCAAATTGTTCGGTAGCGTAGCGATGCCCAAAAGCCGCCATGATCCGGTCGCCGGGCATAATCTTGTTCATGACGCCCGTTTCGCCCTGAATGGTCAGGTGCTTGCCCAGACTGAGGACTTCAAAAACGGCTACGTCGCCTACCTGCGGCACGTAATACTGAGTACGCTGCTTGTCGAGTGAAACATGCTGCACATCGGCGCAGATAAAGGTTTTTTTCAGACGGGGTTCCATGCGCTTATTTTTTTAAAGTTGATGCACGACTTGGTTAGCGTTGGTCTGGCTGATCGGGGCGGGTTGCGAATCGCACCGATTAGCCAGCCTTCCAATCAAAGTCGTAGCTACCCGAGCGGATGTAATCGAAGTATTGAAAAATTTTATATGATAGTTTCTGAAAAAGAAAAAAGGCTCGTCTCTGCATCAGAAACGAGCCTTTTTTGTAAATAACTATCCTTATTTTTTCCAGGCAATTAGTTTTAGTTTCCACAAATCCGTTCGGCTAACGAAGGCGTGGTAAGGGTGATTGGCATCTTCATAAATCCGGCTGAAGAGGGCGTAAGCTGGTTCGTACTGTTTCGCGCCTAAATAAGCCAATGCCTGATAATACTCGGTTTCTGACGAGAAGTAGGGCGTAACCCGCTGCCTGTTGGCCTGTTGCAGTTGTCCGAAGGCAGCAAGCGCAGATTCATACTGCCGCAATTCGAGGTGCGCCACGCCCGTCAGAAAATAATCGGGTGGTCGCTGGGTAGGCAGGGTTCGGGCCTGTTGCACTACGCCGGCAAAATCACCGGCCCGGTAGCGCGATTCTAACCGCGAAGGCAAATCGTCGGTGCCGCGCGTGGTGGGAAGCTGATAGCCTACAAATTTTTCGCCGTAAATGCCCTCCTCGCTGACGGTGGCAAGCTGGTAGCCACCAAATCCCAGCACTGCCAGCAGCACCGACGCGGCAATGCGTACTACCCAGCCCAGTGCGCCGGACCGCCCGACGCTGCTATTCAGCGGGATTACTTTAGCTTCGACAGCGTTAGCATCCTGTTCGGCGCGTTCGGCCCGAAGCTGGGTCATAAACTGTGCATGAACCTGCCGCACGTCGGCGCGGATGGCTCCCACCTGCACCGCCCGTTGGCTAATCAGAAGGCTGTCGAAGAGGTGACGGAGGTCGGGGTTTCGTGCCAGTTCCTGCTCAAAGGCGGTGGCTTCGTCGGACGTCAGTTCGTTGCTGAGGTAGCGGTCAATTCGGTCGATTGGTTCCATATCATCGGGTGCGCTGGAGCGCGTCTCTCACAGATTCCGACAGGCCGGGCGTGCGCTGAACAAACTCGGTCATGTCTTTTAAACATTTGTGTTTCTTGTTTCGAAGTACCTGTTCGCTGCCGTAATCGGTTTGGGTAAGAATTTCCTTCATCGACAGGTTCTGGTAATAAAACAGCGTCAGAATTTTCCGACAGGCGTCGCCTAAGCGGTCAAACAGGGCTGTCAGGGTTTGCTGGGCTTCGAGGCTCATCACGTAAGCCGATACGTCGTCTTCTTCCTGATCACGTTCGGTTTCAAAGACTTCGTTGCGCCGGGTGTCGCTGCCGCGCTTCCGCAGCATAGTAATCCAGTGGTTGCGGGCCAGTGTAAACAACAGCGATTTTACACTGGCTTCACCCCGATATTTATCCTGCTGTATCAGATCGACCAACGAGACCATTACCTCCTGTACTACGTCTTCGGCGTCCATTTCACTACCACTGTTCGTCAGCACGTATCGTTCCAGCAGCCGGTAATAGCGGTCGTACAAGAACAGCAGTGCCTGATTCACATTGGTTTTCGACCGGATCGCCTGGATTAGTTCGGCATCGGTGAATGTTGTTCGGGTTGCCATAGCTACGGTTAATAGTTAGTCGAAATAAGCAGTGGAAATGTAATACCGATTGCCTGAAAAAACCGTATTTACAACGAAAACCAGTACGTTAATTTAGCGACGAGGGCGCGGTCGCGGGTGCGAAACGGCTCAAAATAGCGTGCTTCCGACAGTGTGGTAGCCTGCGTAAAATAATTATTGGTGTACACAAGGTAAAAATCGCTGACGGGCTTAAACCGCCACTGAAGCCGGGCGTTGATGTTCAGGTTGTTGACCTGATTGTTGTACTGCACAAACGTGGTCAGATACAGATTTCGGGTAAACGTCAGGTCGGCGCGGGGGCCAATCAGCCACAAATCGGCGTCGTTATAGCCATCTGGTAGTCGAATGCGGTTGTAGTTGACCTCAAGAGCCACCGACGCGAAGGGCTGATGCCGATAATGGAGCGTGCCGTGCAGATTCACCAACTGCCCGTTGTAGTACTGCCCAAACCGCGATTCGATAGTGCCGTAAATCAATTGCCGACTGTCGGACTGATACTGGATTTTTGCCTGTGCGTATCGGTACGATGAACCTGCCGGAAGCTGCCGTTCGGGGTCATTCTTGCCCGACGGGTCGAATGGGCTGAACAGATACACGTATTCCCAGCGCAGAAACGTAAACTTCAAACTGGCCGTGTTCTGAAACTTGACGCGGCCATACAACCCGGCTTCCCAGTCGAGCAGGCGTTGCTGGGTTGTGCCGTATACGACGTCGACTTCGGGGCCGAAACTGATGGCGTTGATGGTTCTACGCAGGTCATTTTTCGGGAAATACGTGTAACTCGCTTTGTTGATAGTACGTACAATGCCCCGACGTGGCACAAACCCTACATCGGGCGTATAGTGGCGACCGATGATTTCGTTCTCGGTTTCGGCATTGAATCGCTTCGTGCTGTAATCGAGCCGTGCTCCGGCCACAAACTGTTCGCTGCGGTTTTGATTTCTCAATAGCTTGTGATAGAAAAACTTACCCTGCCAGATACCGTCGGGCGAAGCCAGATTGTAGTCGGCCCCCACTACGGTATTATACCCCGTTCGGTCGATTTTGTTAACGACAATGCCGCCGATGGTTGAGCGTGAAAACACCCGGTACTGGGCCGTGGCAACGGTGAAGTTTGCCGTTCGTATGCCCAGACTGGCGTCTTCGGCGGTCTGTACGTTAAGCAGGCCCACGCGCCAGCGGTCGTTGAGTTTGCCGCTCAGCCGCAACCCCGCGTGAATGGCGTTGCGTTCGAGTTCGTCGCTGACGGGGCTGCGGACCAGCCCAATCCGGCGCGAGAAAAAAGGCTTCGCTTTGCTGAACCCAAACGAACCGAAGAGGTCGGCGTTTTCAACAAAAAACTGCCGCCGTTCGGGAAAATAGAGTTCAAACCGGCTGAGATTTGTTACCTGCTGATCGACTTCGACCTGCGCGAAATCGGGGTTTACCGTGAGGTCGAGATTAAGTGAGGGTGTCAGGCTCACCTTAGCGTCGAAGCCCGCGTTGAGCCGGGGTTGGGCGGGTATGTCGCGCACGTAATCGCGCTCAACGTCGGCCAGTACGTAGGGGATAAACGCCATGTTTTTACCGGGTTGTGGCGGTTGCTGGTCCCAGACGAGCGTACCCGAAAAAGCCAGATCGCTGCTGTTGAACCCGCGCGGAATGGGTGCCCAGCACGACCGTTCGTTGTCGGCCAGATTATAGCGAAAAAAGTTGATACCCCACTGGTTTGCTTCGCGCTCGGCCCGGTAACGCAGCGTTTTGAACGGAATGGCGATTTCCACAATCCAGCGGTCGTTGAGGTTGGTGACTCGGCTTGTCCAGCGGTTATCCCAATCGGTAGAAAAATGATCGCCGTTGGAAACAAGCCCTTCGCGCTCAACGCCATACGGGTTTACGGCAAACTGAAACGCCGTTTGTTTATCGCGGAATGTGTCGATGTTGATCAGCACGGCGTCGGAGTGTCCACTCGTCGCAAAATCGCGCCGGAGCGACGGTATAACGTACTGCTGCTGCTGAAACGCGACAATGCCGATATATAGATTTTGTTGATCGTAAGTAAGCCGAACTTCGGTTTGTTTGCCCGCCCGGAGCGTGTCGTAGGGAAATTGCTGCCAGAAGTTTCGCGCCGGGCGGGCCGATTTCCAGGCGGCTTCCGTCAGTTTGCCATCCAGTACAATTCGGCCCGTTGCCCGCCGAATTGGAAGCCGATAGCGTTGGTCGTTGTCGGCGTTCTGAGCCAGCGAAACCGGGCTTGCACCAAGACTAAGGGCCAGGAAGAACAGTGGAGGTAATAAACGCATAGCCGGTGTACTTGGTCAGCAGTAAACAGGCATAAGTCGAAGCCAGCAGACCGAACGTAACCGGGCCGGAAACTTTTCCAGACGAAATCGAACCGGTCAAAATCTGGCGGGAAGGTCGTTAATGCGGTATTTGTTGTATGAGAGAATTATCATTATTAATTTTCAGGATTCCTCTTTCCTTCTCAACCTTATGCATCTACGCGGTTTGTTTTATATCTTTTTATTAATTGGGCTGGCCCGGTTCGCCAACGCTCAATCGTCGCTGCTGCCCGATTCGCTGGCCGACGCCCCCGACTCGGTCAAGTGCTGGCACCTGCGCGAGTTGGGCGATCAATTGATTGTGAAGGGTAAAATGCCCGAAGCCAAAGCTGCTTACCAGCAGGCACTTGAGTTGGCACAGGCGGCCAAACGTCCCGTCGATATTGGCATGGGATACCGGTCGCTGGGTTATTGGTATCAGAATGCGAACGACTACGGTAAAACTTTAGACCTTTATCATCAGGCGTTACGCATATTTCATCGGCACGCGCCAAACCGGGCCGTGCGCGTGTATCTGCGCATTGGGCAAAGCTACCTCTACCTGAAAGACCCCGACAAAGCCCGCAGCTACTTCCAGCGGGGGCTAACCGTTGCCCGGCAACAGCGAGATACCTCCGACGCCGTACACTTCTATGGTAGCTTATCGATAGTTGAAAAAGATCAGAAAAACTATCCCAAAGCCATTCAATACAGTCAAACTGCACTGAAGCTATATCAGCAACAAAAAAACAAGTTAGAATACAATGTAACGTTATTGAATCAGGCACTGCTCTATAAAGATATGGGGCAGTATAAAACCGCTGAAGCACAACTAAAGGAGGTTGCTGCCTATTCCCGTCAGGCCAACGATAAGGAGATGCTGGCCTACGTCGACATCAACCTGCCCAACGTGCTGCTGCCGCTCAATCGGCTCGATGAGGCCGAAGCAGCCAGTAGGCGGGCATTGGCCTGGATCAATCGCACGGGGGTGAATCAGTTTTCCATGCACGAAGAAGTGTATGGCCACCTGAGCCGCATAGCCGAACGCCGGGGCAACTATCAGCAGGCACTGGCCTTCTATAAACTACAGATGGCGGCTCACGACAGCGTATTTAATTCCGCTAAAAATCAACAGATTGCCGAATTAGACGCCCGCTACCAAACCCGCGAACAGGAAGCCCGCATCCAGCTTCTGAACGAAAGCAATGCCCTGAAAGACCGGCAGATTTGGGCAGGCGTTGGGGAATGCTGTTGCTGACGCTGCTGCTGGGCGGACTGTTCTGGCAATTCCAGTCTATACGGCGTAAACGGTCTGAAATTGAGCGGCAGGCCGATCAGCTAAAAACGCTGATGCGCGAGTTGCACCACCGGGTCAAAAACAACCTCGCGATTGTGTCGAGCCTGTTGCGGCTACAGGTTCGGCATTTAGACGATGAAAAAGCGATTGAAGCCGTGCGGGTAAGCCAGCAGCGAGTACACGCTATGTCGCTCATTCATCAGCGACTCTACCAGACCGACGCCGTTTCGTCGGTGAATATGCGCGAGTTCCTGACCGATCTGGCCCAGAACCTGATGCAGGCGTATGGCTTTGAAGCCAATCGGTTCGATTTGCAGATTGCTATCGACCAGCCCGACGTTGACGTCGATGTGGCGATACCGATGGGGTTGATTGCCAATGAGTTGATTACGAACGCATTCAAATATGCCTACACCGACGTGGAGCGGCCCCGGCTGCATATTGGCCTGCACAATCATAACGGTCTGACCCTCGAAGTGCAGGACAATGGCCCCGGCTTAGCCGATACCGACTGGCAACCGCAGGTCAATCGGCAGGCGTCGTTTGGGCAGCGATTGGTTGCTACCCTCAGCCAGCAGTTAGACGCTACCATTGAACTCGTTCGGCAGAACGGCACCCTGTTTCGGCTTCATATCCCGTCGAATCGACTGCAACCGGTGGAGTGATGTGCGTACAATACGGCAACGATAACGATCAAAACAGATTCACCATACGCGACAGCCACGCCGAAATCAGCAGCGAAATAGCTACAAAACCCAGCCCGTAATATAGCCCAAAGCTTTCGGCAATGAAACCAACGATGGGTGGCCCGGCCAGAAAACCGACAAAGCTAAACGTGGCGAAGGTTGCCAGCCCGGCAGCGGGCGGAATGCCCGGCACCCGCAACGCAGCCGCGTACAGAATGGGCGCACCCAATGAGCAGCCTGCACCCAGCACCGCAAAGCCCAACAGGGCCATAGCTGGATAGGGGAGGGCAATGGCAATAAGCAGACCCGCAGCGGCCAGTGTACCGCCAATTTGCAGCCAGCGTTTGGCCCCAATTTTCGGGATAATAGCGTCGCCCAGAAACCGGAAACTGGTCATGGTCAGCGAGAAACTGGCGAATCCCAGCGCGGCAATCTGACTGCTGGCTCCCAGCGTTTCGCGTAAATAAACCGCACTCCAGTCGAAAGCCGCGCCTTCGCCCATTGCCAGAGCGAGACCAATCAGAATCATCAGCAGCAGGTCGCGGTTGGGCCGCACAAACGACGACCCGGCTTTTTCGCCCGATTCCGTGCGGCTGCTCGACGGCACCTGCGCCAGGGTAGGCTGTAGCAAAAACGAGCCAATCAGCACCAGGGCGGCCATTGCCATCACGTGTACGGGCGGGGCTACGTGCAACGCAATTACAGCCCCGGCAATGCCCGACCCAAACAACCCGCCCAAACTCCACATGCCATGACACGACGACATAATCACGATGCCTTCGGCCCGTTCGAGGTTGGTGGCACTGGTGTTCATGGCTACGTTGATGAGCGCACCATTCAGGCCCATCAGAAACAGACCGAGGGCCAAAATTGCCGGATTAGGCGCGTTGAGCGGGATGCATACGGCCAATGCCAGCCCAATAGCCGACCACAAACACGCCCGTGCTTCGCCTAATTTGCCGATGATCCAGCCCGTTATGGGGTTCATGACCAACAGCCCGGCAGGCAGCGCGAAGAGCGTCAGGCCCAGTTCGGCATCGGACAGTTGCAGCTTTTGTTTGACGTAAGGGATGTGCGACACCCAGCTACCGAACAGGATACTGTCGGAAGCAAAGACTAATCCAATGGCTAACGCCCGCCGGTTCAGGAAGAATGTCAGCAGGTTCCGCACAAACAGGTTTCGGTGCGGCTTTTCGACAGAAATAGTTGAGTTCATAGGTACAAAATTACAGCAGGTTGCCACGCGGTTTCTTGCGTGAATTAGCCAGTTTTAATGCTGTATTGATTAAATTTGGTTGTTATTGTCTGTTGAATTATCAATAAGGCGTTATTTTGGTAAAGCGGGTGGAAACCCGCATTACAGGAATGGAATGAAACTACAATTCGAGAAAATAGAACCCGAAGCGGGGAGTTCGTTTCGCGTGATTCACCTGACCGAAGCCGAAACGTGCCGCGTGTTCTGGCATTATCACCCCGAATACGAGATTGTGTACATTCCGCACGGCAACGGTCAACGGCGCGTTGGCACCAACGTGTCGCGGTACGAAACCGGCGAACTGGTGTTTATCGGGCCGAACCTGCCGCATCTGAATTTCAGCTACGGTAAAGCCGGGCAGTACGACGAGATTATTGTGCAGATGCGCGACGATTTTCTGGGCGATTCGTTTCTGCAAAAACCTGAGCTGAGCCACGTTCGGCGGTTGTTCGAGCGGGCGCACCGGGGGCTGGCGTTCGGCGACGAAACCAAACAGCGCGTTGGCCCGCTGCTCAACGAATTGCCCGCGCAACCCCCGTTCGAGCGAATGCTGACGCTGCTGCGTGTGTTGCAGCAATTGGCCGATGCCGCAGACATGCAGCCGCTCCATGCCAACGGCGTTCGGTTCGATCTGAACCCAAAAGAGCAGGAACGGATTAGCCGCGTTTGTCAGTATGTTGAACAGCACTACGCCCAGCCTATCGACGTTCGCGCCGTGGCCGACCTCGTTAGCCTGACCGTACCGGCTTTTTGCCGCTATTTTAAACGCATGACGAACCTGACATTTACCGATTTCGTAAACGAGTACCGTGTCAATCAGGCCCGCAGGCTCCTGCATTCGTCGCGCACCGTGGCCGACGTGGGCTATGCCGTGGGGTTCAACAACCTATCGCACTTCAACAAAACGTTCCGGGCCATAACCGGTCAAACGCCAAGCGATTATCGAAAAGAATTAGTGGTGTAGCTGAATACTTCGCTGGTGCATAGGCTACCTGACCTGCTTCCACGCTTTCTGTAACACATCTCCCGCCGTGCGGTCCTGCGGGCTGTACTGGTCGCGTTCGCGGTGGCGCAGGTCATCGTCCATGAACCACTTCCAGGCAAAACCGCCCGCAAACCACGGCTGCGGCCACACGGCTTCGAGCAACGCTGCGTAGGCGTTGGCCTGAGCGGTTAGGTTGGCCGTGCATTCGGTGTCGGATTCCCACGGGCGACGGGCCGTGTGGTCGCAGGCACGGTAGCCAAATTCGGTGAACAGGATGGGTTTCTGGTGTCGGCTGCTGGTTTTTTTTAAGGCGTTCAGGTGTGGTTTCCAGCCCCGCACAAGGTCGGCGGGGCCCGGTTCGCGGTCGTCGGAAAGGGGGAAATAAGCATCGACGCCAATGTAATCCAGTTCGCTCCAGAACGGGATGCGTTCGTAGCGGTCCCAGTTGGCTGCGTAGGTCAGCTTGCCTTTGTAAACGCTTTTCACCTGTCCAATGAGTCGTTGCCAGAAGGCAGGCCGGGCAATGGCGAAGCGGTCGAGTTCGGTGGTGATGCAATACAAATCGACGTTGAGCGAGTCGGCCATGTGGGCGAAAAACAGTACGTATTGCGCGTAGTCGTGTTCAAAACTTTGCCAGTCGGCTTCGGTCGAAAATTCGAGATCGAGGTGCGAACCACCCATCATCCATACGTGCGGTTTGAGCATCGTTTTCAGCCCCTGCCGACGCGCCATCCGAACCGTTTCGGCCACACCCGCCGGAGTTTCGCCCCACCACTGCCCCCAGTTTCGACGCTCTTTGGGGCGGTTTTCGCTGAAATAAAAATGCGGGTCGCCTTTTCGGTTGAAGCCGTATGGCACAATGGCGACCCACTCGCCCCCAATGGCCCGCACGGGGGCCAATGCCATCGAATCGGGCTGGCGGGGCGGAGCCACCAAATTCACGCCTTTGTGCTTCGGGCCGTTGTATTGAAACGGCGGGGCAGTCTGGCAACCGAGCAGCGTAACGAAAACTAAAAGCAGGTGAAGGGGCATAGTAGAAGTTGGCAAGTCGGTAATTTACGATAGTAAACCGCTGCTTACTATGAAACGTGTTTTTTTAGGTTTATTTACTTTGCTGCTGGGTGTAGCACTCACCCCACCCGAACGATTGCCCCGCTTCCAACGCTATTTTGTAGCTGCCGAAAGCTACGAGTCGGTGGGCGTATTCGATGTCGATAACAACGATACACTTGATTTGGTATCGGGCGATTTCTGGTACGAAGGGCCAGCGTTTCGGCGTCGGCACCTGATTGGCAATTTACCCCGGCAGAACGAATATTACGACGATTTTTCGACTATTCCGATGGACGTCAATGCCGACGGGCGCATGGATTTCGTTACGGGCGGCTGGTTCGACGGCACACTGCGCTGGCTCGAAAACCCCGGTAAAAAAAATAGCCGCTGGCCCACGCACCCCATTGCAAAAGTAGGTAACATTGAAACTACCCGCGCCTGGGACGTTGATGGCGATGGTACGCCCGAAATTGTGCCGAATAACCCCGGCCATCCGCTCAAATACCTCAAAATGACTGGCCCTGCCCAGTTTACGATTGTGCAAATTGCTCCTACCCAGGGCCACGGACTGGGTTTTGGTGACGTTAATGCCGACGGGCGGGGCGACTTCATTCTAAGCGACGGCTGGCTCGAGGCCCCCGCCGACCGTGCATCGGGTCCGTGGACGCTGCACAACGAATTTTCACTCGGTTCGGCCAGCATACCCGTTCTTGTCATTGACGTGAATGGCGACAAGCTCAACGACCTGATTGTAGGGCAGGGGCATGGCTACGGTCTGCACTGGTACGAACAAACCCGCACCGCCACTGGTCAGCGCGGCTGGACGAAGCACCTGATCGATGACAAAAATTCCCAATATCACTGCCTTGAGTGGGTAGACCTCACCGGCGACGGGCGGCCCGAGTTGCTGACAGGCAAACGCTACCGCGCTCACAATGACAACGACCCCGGTTCCAACGACCCGGTAGGGTTGTACTATTTCACGTGGGACGTGGCCCGGAAGCAATTTGCCAAACACGACATTGCTTATGGCCCGGCGGGTGTAGGCAAAGGCACTGGCATCTACTTTGCCGTAGCTGACCTCCGTAAAACAGGCCGGAAAGACATAATTGTGGCTGGTAAAGACGGGTTGGCCGTTTTTTTCAACGAGCGGTAATCGAAACAAATTTCGTCAGGATAACGAAAAAGCGAATGCCACTACTCGAAAGTAATGGCATTCGCTTTTTCGTTATCCTGACGGCACAGCCGGTTACGCCGTGAGCGACCAGCCTTCGCGGTATTGGCGCGAAACAAACTGGTTGGCGTCCTCGAAGTTGGTGATCTTCATGCTTTTGCCATCCCACAGCAGCTTTTTGCGACCCGGATAATCGAAGCCCCGACCGTCGGCGCGGGCCGTGCGGAGGTTGTAGCTGCGAATGGCGAGGTTGCCCATCAGTACGGTTTCGGTGAGCGGACCCGAGAAGTCGAACGAGGAGGTCAACCCTTTGTGTTCTTTGCTGTTGAAACCCGCTTTGCAGGCATCGGCCCACAGCACCTGATGGCCCCACTCGGGTAGCTTCAGGTTCAGGTTGTTACGGTCTTCTTTAGGCACTTCGTACTTTTCTCCGCTCTTGGTATAAATTTTGGGATTCATACCATACAGGCCGCAGGTCAGCAACCCTTTATCGCCAATCATGAACATACCGTTGCTGCCACCGTCGTCGCTGAGCGGTTCGCTATCGGGCAGGAAGGCAGGCCGGAAGGGCTTGATACCGCCATCAGACCAGGTCATCGTAATGGGCGACTTGTTGGTTTTTGTCGGCTCGAACTGCATCATTACCTGCGATGAAGGCGGGCATCCTTCCGGGATATACTCCGGCGTCCAGTCTTTCATGAATACGGCACCTACGCTGCATTCGACCGAGGTTGGGTAGCTGATACCCAGCGTGCGGAACGGAACGTCCATGATGTGACAACCGATGTCGCCGAGCGCACCGGCCCCGAAGTTCCACCAGCCGCGCCATTTAAAGGGGTGATAACCAGGCGAGTAGCCAACCTTTTGCGCCGGGCCAATCCACAAATCCCAATCTACGTCGTCGGGGGGCGTAGTGGTTTGCGGCACCGGAATGCCCTGCGGCCACACCGGGCGGTTGGTCCAGAAATTGATGGTATGCACGTTGCCCAGCAATCCTTTTTTCACCCATTCGACCATCTGCTGCTGGGCCGGGTTCGACGCTCCCTGATTGCCCATCTGCGTCACGACCTTGTATTTGCGGGCTGCTTCGGTCAGCATCCGGGCTTCGTAGATATTGTGCGTCATTGGTTTCTGCACATACACGTGTTTGCCGAGTTGCATGGCCGCCATGGCTACCACAGCGTGCGTATGGTCGGCGGTCGAAACCGTCACGGCGTCGATGGTTTTGCCTTCTTTATCGAGCATCTCGCGGAAGTTTTTGTACCGCTTGGCGTTGGGATGCTTGTTGAAGTTGGCCTTAACCTGATCGCGACTCCAGTCGATGTCGCACAGGGCCACAATGTTGTTGGCACCGTTGTTAAAGGCGTTATTGGTATCCGAGAACCCTTTACCGGCAACGCCCACGCCCGCAATATTGAGCTTATCGCTGGGAGCAATAAAGCCTTTGCCGCCGAGTACGTGGCGCGGCACAATCATAAAACCGGCAGCCGCCAGCGCACCAGTCTGCAAAAACTGTCGGCGGGTGGTTTCGGTACTGGTCAATTTATCAGGTTGGTTCATAGACGTGATCGGATCGTTTTTGGTAAACAAAAGGGCATATCGGTCAATTTTTACCCGGAACCGCTACTTTTTTTAGCCAGCCTTATGCGTCTATCTTTGCCTTCTCTTCGCGTGTTCATGAAAAAACTCGTTTACCTGCTTTGGCTGGCGGCTCCGGCCTGGGCACAGTCGCCGTCAACCACGATACCGGCGTTGATCCCGGCCCCGCAAACGCTCGAACCTCGCTCCGGTTCATTCGCCATTACCAACCAGACCCGGTTGCATATACTGACCCCCGTTGCCTCGATACGCCGGATGGTGCGGGCCAACCTGCCCGGCCTGAAACTGACCGATCAGCCCCGACCCCTAAAAGCCATAACGGTGCGGCTGGCCCCGGTGCCGGGCGTTGGTGCGGAAGGCTACGACCTGACGGTTGGTGCCGACGGTATTCTGCTGACGGCCCCGCAGGAAGCCGGGTTGTTCTATGGGCTGCAAACCTTGCGGCAGTTGTTGCCCGTAACAACGCGGTCAGGCTCGCGGCTGGATCGTATTCCCGCGCTGCACATCCGCGATCAGCCCCGGTTTGGGTGGCGTGGGCTGATGCTCGACGTGAGCCGCCATTTCTTCGACAAAGCGTTTGTAAAGCGATTCATCGATCAGATGGCGCAGTACAAATACAACGTTTTCCACTGGCACCTGACCGACGATCAGGGGTGGCGCATCGAGATCAAAAGTCTGCCCCGGCTTACGCAGGTGGGCGCATTCCGGGTGCCGCGCACGGGCCGCTGGAATGACATCGAAAACCCGATGCCGGGCGAAAATCCGTCGTATGGCGGCTTCTACACCCAAAACGACATCCGCGAAATTGTGCAGTACGCTGCCGAACGCCAGATCACCATCGTACCTGAAATCGACATGCCGGGGCATAGCATGGCCGCTATCGTGGCGTATCCGAATCTGGCCTGTGACGGTAAACAGAAGGTGGTGCCGACGAATGGTAAATTCTATAAGTTGGAAGACAACACCCTGAACCCATGCAGCGACAGCACGTATGCCTTTGTCGATAAAGTGCTGACCGAAGTGGCTGCTCTGTTTCCCGGTCCGTATATCCATGTCGGGGGCGACGAAGCTTACAAGGGTTTCTGGACGACCTGCGAGCTGTGTAAACCTGTGATGGCGACCAACGGGCTGAAAACGATGGAAGAGTTACAGAGCTATTTTATCCGGCGCGTGGAACGAATCGTGCGGTCGAAAGGCAAAAAGCTCATCGGCTGGGATGAAATCCTGGAGGGGGACGGTCCGACGATTCGGCTGGCTCCGGGTGCTACGGTGATGAGCTGGCGTGGGATGCGGGGCGGTATCGAAGCCGCCCGGCAGGGTCGCCCGGTCATTATGACGCCTTTTCAGCACTGCTACTTAGACCTCTATCAGGGCGAACCGTCGGTCGAGCCGAGTACCTACAGCATGTGCCGGCTGAGTGATTCGTACCGGTTTGAACCTGTCCCTGATAGCGTTCGGGCCGAGTTGATTCTGGGAGGGCAGGGTAATCTCTGGACCGAGTCGGTGCCAACGCCCCGGCACGCCGAATATATGGTGTGGCCGCGTGCGTTTGCGCTGGCCGAGGTGCTGTGGTCGCCTAAAGAACGGCGCAACTGGCCGGAGTTTATGAACCGGGTAGAAGCACATTTCCGGCGGTTCGATGCGCTCGGTATCAACTACGCCCGCAGTGTGTATAACCCGATTATCACGGTTAAGCGACCACCATTGGGTTTCGTCGAGGTCTTTCTGAACCACGAACTGCCCGACGTGCTGCTGTACTACACCACTGATAGCACACAACCCGACGACCGCTCGCTCCTGTATGCCAACCTGATTCTGATGCCCAAAGGAGCCAGTCGGCTGAAGGTGATGGCCTACCGTTACGGCAAACCCATCGGCATGCTTATCGACCTGCCAATTGAGGAGCTTGCCAGACGGATTCGGTGAAGGTCATAAAAAATCGTTCCCGCTTACGGAACACAGCGGGAACGGGTTGAAATCCGAAATGCTGTTACTTCGGTTTGGCGAAGATGGTGTTATCGACCGGGCTGTTGATCGTCAGCTTCGTAATTTTAGCCGTAATTGGGGCGGGAACCTGTGGGTTGCTGACCTCAAACGTATGTGGCACGCTCAACCCATCCACTACTTTGTAATCCGAAAACGTTGCGCTGGTTTCACCCTGCGGGCTGCTGCCTTTCAGACCTAAAAGCTGGTAATCGTCGGCGGCAATAAAATAATTGTAAACACCTTCGGGCCGGGTCACTTTCAGGTTGTAGGCATCTTTTTCTTTGAATTTCTCTTTACCAACCAGTTCGTAGGGGAGCTTATCGGCTTTCAGGTAGGCCAGATGAAACATCTGTGGTTCGGTAGCGGTTTTGCCGGCTTTCAGGGCTTCGGCAGGCAGGTCTTGTGCTGTATTGCCGCCCGCCATCGGGTTAATCATCCAGCCTTTGTCGCCATCGAACACGTTCGTAATCTGCTGACCCATCACCGACACGTCGCTGCGGAGCGACTGGCCTACGACGTACACGTTTTTGGCGGTCATCTCCATGCCCATCACCGCCATCGACTGGTCCATTTCGAGCGTTTTTACAGCCGCAATTTTGTCGGCTCCGCCAATGGCAGCAACGTGCTTATCAATCACTTCGTCGGCGGTTTGGGCGAACGAAAAAGTTGGAATCGCTACCAGAGCGACAAGCGTAATCAGTTGTTTTTTCATGAAAAAAGTTGTCGAATACAGCCTTAAAGATACCGCTTTTTTCAACTTTGCCCAAGCTGCCTGGCAGGCCCAATAATCCTGCCGACAACAGTAGGATTATTGGGCCCGGCGGGTCATGACCTGAAAAACATCAACAGCTTCGACCAACGTGCGTTTGATAGAGTAGTGGATTAATAGAAATCTGCCTTGGTGCTATGATGAGAAGCCGGTGCGTTTTATCTTCAACCGATAAAACCTAAATCCGTTAACCCCCGATGCTGAACACAACGCGCGTTAAGCTCTCGATCATGATGTTTCTCCAGTTCTTTGTCTGGGGAGCCTGGTACGGGCAGATGAGTAAATATTTATTAACCCAACTCAACGCTACCGGCGATCAGGTGGGCAACGCTTACGCGGCTTTTTCGCTGGCGATGCTTGTTGCACCCTTCTTTGTCGGTATGATTGCCGACCGCTATTTTGCCGCCCAGAAAATGCTTGGCATCCTGAATCTGCTGGGCGCGGGCGTGTTGTACCTGATTACCCAAAACACTGACCCCGACCGCTTTTTCTACCTGATTCTGGCCTACTGCATCACCTTCGCACCGACGCTGGCCCTCACGTCGTCGATTGCCATGCAGCAGATGAGCAGCCCCGAAAAAGAATTTCCGGGTATTCGGGTACTGGGTACGGTAGCCTGGATTGTAGTTACGAACATCGTGGGTTTCTACGGCTTCGGCGATCAGGTCACGATTTTTCAACTGTCGATGTACTCGGCTGTCGCGCTGGGCGTGTTCTCGTTTTTCCTGCCCGATACCCCGCCCAAAGCTGATAAATCGACCTCGGTAGCGCAGATTCTGGGGCTTGATGCGTTCCGGCTCTTCCGCGACCGCTCGTTTGCCATTTTCTTTCTGTCGTCGGTGCTGATTTGTATTCCGCTGTCGTTCTACTACGCTATGGCAAATCCGTCGCTCACCGATGGCGGGATGCAGAACGTAGAGAACAAAATGTCGCTCGGTCAGGCATCGGAAGTGATTTTTATGCTGCTGATTCCGTTGGCTTATACCCGCTTGGGCGTTAAAAAAATGCTGATTGTGGGGCTGGTAGCCTGGATTGTACGATTTATTTGCTTCGGGTACGGCGACGCATCGAGCGAGTGGCTGCTGTATATCGCCATTCTGCTGCACGGCGTTTGTTATGATTTCTTCTTCGTAACGGGGCAGATTTATACCGACAACAAAGCGGGCGAAAAAATCAAATCGTCGGCGCAGGGGCTGATTACGCTGGCTACTTACGGCATTGGCATGGGCATCGGCTCGAAATTATCGGGCATCGTACTCGATATGTACACCCGCCCCGACGGCACCAAAGACTGGCTCTCGGTCTGGCTCGTGCCTGCCGGTATCGCAGCCGCCGTGCTGGTGGTATTCGTGTTGCTCTTTTCCGACAAACAACGTGTTCGCGCTACCAAAGACGAATCTGATTTAGTGAAAAGTTAAAAGTGAAGAGTGAAAAGTGGGTAACGGATATAGTGTGGGAAACGCTACTCACTTTTCATTGGTAACTTTTCATTTTTCACTTTTACCTATGCAACTCATTTCTTACAACATCAACGGCATTCGGGCAGCCATGCGCAACGGCCTGATTGACTGGCTTGCCCAACACGATTTCGATATTCTTTGCTTTCAGGAAGTAAAAGCCACTGCCGATGTTGTTGATCTGGCCCTGTTCGAGCAGCTTGGCTATCAGTACCACTGGCACGCTGCCGAGAAGAAAGGCTATTCGGGTGTGGCAACGTTTTCTAAAATCCCGCCGACGAATGTGGTGGTTGGCTGCGGCTTACCTGTCTACGATTGTGAGGGCCGGATTTTACGTACTGATTTCGAGGATATTACGCTCTTGAACTGCTATTTTCCGTCGGGTACGTCGGGCGAGACCCGGCAGAGCGTAAAGATGGAATTTCTGCGCGATTTTTTCGACTACGTGCAAAACCTGCGCCGGGAACGGCCCAATCTGATTGTGGTGGGCGATTATAACATTGCCCATACCGAGCGTGACATCCACGACCCGGTGCGGAACAAAAATACGACCGGCTTCCTGCCCGAAGAACGCGCCTGGATGGACGACTGGTTCGGCAACGGCATGGTCGATGCGTTCCGGTACGCCAATCCCGACAAAGTGGCCTATAGCTGGTGGAGTTACCGCGCTGGTGCCCGCGCCAACAACAAAGGGTGGCGCATCGACTACGCATCGGTCAGCGAACCGCTCCGCCCCCGTATCCGCGACTGTCAACTGCTGCCCGATGCCGTCCACGCCGACCATTGCCCGGTGCAACTATCGTTGAACCAAGATTAGCCAGAGTTGTCAGGATTAAACAGGATTTATGCGCTGTGCTTATTTTTGTAGAATCAAATAAGCGCAGCCCAGCATTAAATCTTGCGGTAATCCTGATAATCATGGCTAATCCTGGTTCAGATTATTTCCTCGTTTACAAACCCTACCTCACTCTCTCGCAGTTTTCGCGTGAGGGGAATAAGCCGACGCTGGCTGATTTGCCATTTGTGTTTCCGCCCGATGTATATCCGGTTGGTCGGCTCGATGCCGACAGCGAGGGGCTGTTGCTCTTGACCAACGATAAGCAACTGAACCACAGACTATTGAATCCTAAATTTCGGCATAACCGAACCTACTACGTACAGGTCGATGGGGCGTTGACCGACGAAGCATGTCGGCAACTTTCCGAAGGCGTCACCATTTCGGTCGATGGCAAGCCGTATCAGACGCTACCCGCAACGGCCCGCACCATAGCCGCACCCGATCTGCCCGAACGAAACCCGCCCATTCGGTATCGGGCCAACATTCCAACATCGTGGCTATCCATTAGCCTGCACGAAGGCAAAAACCGGCAGGTACGCCGAATGACAGCCGCCGTTGGTTTCCCGACGCTACGGCTCGTGCGCTGGTCCATCGAGAACCTTACCGCCGAAGGTATGCAGCCCGGCGACGTGCGCCAACTGAGCCGTGCCGAGGTGATGCGGGGGTTGACATTAGCGTAGATGTTCAGGCTACAGAATCCCTTCATCCGCAAAACTTAGATACGCCTTGTCGGTGAAAATCAGGTGGTCGAGTACGGGAATGTCGAGCAGGCGACCGGCGTCTTTGAGTTTGCGGGTCAGGTCTTTATCGGCCTGCGAGGGGGTAAGATTGCCCGACGGGTGGTTGTGGCAGAGAATAATGGCCGAGGCCAAATGCTCAATGGCCTGTTTGAAAATAATGCGGGTATCGGCCACCGTACCCGACACGCCCCCCGCGCTAATCTGCACCGGACGCATAACTTCATTAGCGCGGTTGAGCAGCAACACCCAGAATTCTTCGTGGGGTTTATCCATCAAATGGGGTATCATCTCGTTGTAGGCATCGCGTGAGCAGGTGATACGCGCTCGTTGCGGTCGATCCTGTTCTTTGCGCCGACGCCCCAGTTCGAGCGCGGCCACAATGGCAATAGCCCGTGCTTCGCCAATGCCCCGAAATTTCGACAGGTCTTTGACGCTCAGGCGGGCGAGTTCGTTAAGATTGTTGCCAACGCTCTTCAGGATAATTTTGGCAACGTCGACGGCGGTCAGATCGACGGTGCCGGAGTTTATCAGAATGGCAATCAGTTCAGCTTCTGACAGAGCTGCTTTGCCTTTCAGCATCAGCTTTTCGCGCGGGCGGTCTTCCTCGGCCCAAGTCAGGATAGTACCGGAAGTAGTTTCGTAAGTCACGCCGGCAAAATAAAACAAAAAACCTTACCCACAAAAAGGTAAGGTTTCGTCAGTGTCGCTGAAGGGGGTAGAACTAAGCAGCAGCCGGTTTCAGGCTGTTAACCAACCGAGCCAGTTTCGACTTATTGTTCGATGCTTTGTTCTTGTGGATGATGTTGCGCTTAGCGAGTTTGTCAAGAGCCGACGATACGGTTTTGAACAACTCAACGGCCATTGCATGGTCGGTAGTGGTACGCAGTTTTTTAACAAGGTTCCGCGTTGTTACGTGCTGATAGCGGTTTTGCAACCGCTTCTTTTCGCTTGACCGGATTGCTTTTTTTGCTGACTTATGGTTTGCCATTGGTATATAAATGAAATCGTTGTCGCGATATGAGGGCGCAAAAATAAACAATTCGGGCCGAATCACCAATAGTTCGGCCCGAATTGTTTTGTAAGTAGTTCATGGTCAGGGCCGAATGTCGGCATTGACGATCAAGGAATTATCCCAATCAGCGCGGTTCTCGGCCACGAACTGTTTGTAGGCCGGACTGTTCTCGAAAATTTTTATATCGGCCTCCGACTGAAACGTCAGGTAATGTACTACGTCATAGTCAGAAACACCAGTGTTGGTCAGGATTGTCTTACCCGACGTATAATTGACGATCTGTGGAATTTCGTGTTTTAAAGCCGCAAAACCGTTCATATGCCGTTCAACAGCTTGCGATTCGACCCCTTTTTTAAATTTCACACAGACAATCTGCTGTTTCTGCGCTTTGCGGGCGGGCGAGTAGGCTCCGTAGATTGTCAAAGCAAAAGCGCACATCAGCACAACGATGAGGGCATACCCCCGTGATTTCGCATTCATGATTATTTGTCTTTTTGTTGATTTGCCAAATTTTGTTCTGAAAAACATAGAAGTTTTTTTGAATAGTTAAATTAAATACTCAAAAAGTACCATGTTCTATCAAATGTACAAACGATTCATTCGGCGCAAAGGTTTCGCGAAATTTTTTTTGTGTCTCCTGATTTCGATTAGCTCCTGTTACGCCGGAAAATCCATTCTCCCAAAAAAGCCAAGCTGTCTTCTGGCTCAGAAAAGTACAATTCACATAATCCCGTCCTGGGGGTTTTACGCGCATCAGCAGATTAACCGACTGGCTGTGTTTACGCTGCCCGCCGAGATGATGCCGTTCTTTAAAAAGCACATTCAGTTCCTGACCGACAACGCCGTGAATCCCGACAAACGCCGGTATGCCGTGGTGGGTGAAGCTCCGCGCCATTTCATCGATCTCGACGCCTACCCCGATACGTCAACAACCACATTACCACGCTTTTACAAAGAAGCGGCTACTCGTTACGGCGAGGACACGCTGGCCCTGCACGGACTGGTGCCGTGGCAGATTCAACTGACGAAATACCAGCTTACCGAAGCGTTTAAACAGCGCAACATCCGGCGTATTCTGCGCATCGCGGCTGATCTGGGCCACTATATTGCCGACGCCAACGTGCCGTTGCACACTACCCGCAACTACAACGGTCAATTGACTGGGCAACAGGGCATTCATGGTTTCTGGGAATCGCGATTGCCGGAATTGCACAGCCTGAATTATGACTTCCTGACTGGCCCGGCGGAGTACGTACAATCGCCACAGAAAGCGGCCTGGCGGGCGGTGTTTCGGGCCAATGCTGCGCTCGATTCGGTGCTGCGCTTCGAGCGACAACTGACCGACGAACTGGGTGAAAGCCGCAAATTTGGTTTTGACGAACGCAACGGCATCACCTCTAAAGTTTACGCCGATGACTTTTCGCGGCAGTACCACGAACGGCTGCACGGGCAGGTGGAGCGGCAGATGCGGGCGTCGGTAAAAATGGTCGGCGATTTCTGGTACACCGCCTGGGTCGATGCCGGTCAACCCGATTTGAAAGCGTTAGCGAACTATAAATTCACCGACGAAGAAGAAAAAGAAGAAGCCGAAGAAAAGAAAAGCTGGCTGAAACGCCTGTTTTCGGCCAGGGAAGAAGGATAGTACGTGGTGCCGAAACTGCGGCACTACAGATACGGGCGTCGGGGCATCAAACAACAACAACTTCCGGTACGTCGCTCAAATACACCAAACGACCTTCGACTTCGGGAAAGCCCATGTCGCGGTAGAGGTTTGTGAAGTATTTCAACGAGCTGAGCGGGTCGCGGGCTTCGTCGGCGGGCTGGCCGACCGATTGGTACTGTACCAGCACGATTCGGCCCGTCGAAAAATGCACCACGCGATGTGGAGCACCGTGTAATCGCTTGTTGCTCAGAATACTTCGGTCGGTGTCGATACGCAGTGTGTCATCAAATAAATTTGACAGCGCGGGGTGCGAGACGATGGCGGTCAGGCTCTGGCGGAGGTCGTCGCAGTCCGACAGGCGAATCAGTCCTTCGCTAACAAGCCGACGTAGACTATTGTCGATGCTGTTGGGGCCTTTAATCAAACTAAGAGCCGCGCCGAGTTTGCGGTCGCGCTCGCGGGTGCGTTCAAACGTGCGGACGTCGAACATACGGTCGGCCTGTCGGCGCAGGTTTAGCTCCTGTAGGCGGTGGCCGCTGATAATATCGTCCAGCACAATCTCATCGGCAGTGTCGTTGGCTTTTTTGTGTTCAAACGCGTCTAAACACAGGCTGATTTCGTAGCTGCTGCGGCCTTCCTGCCAGCTACAGCCGCAATTGCGGGCCACCTCGCCATCGCGCAGGAACGCATGGAGCCAGTAGCTGATGTCTTTCTGACTACCTTCTTTCGAGAAATCGCCCCCCTCGCCAATGATGTACAGCCGGTCGGTAGGGCGGGTGAAAGCCACGTACAGCAGATTCATATTCTCCAGAAACGTTCGCGTCACCTCTTCCTCATACTGCGCCGAAACACTCGTTGGTACTTTTTTGAGTTTATTCGTCGGATGAACGGGCGCACTGAGCAGCCGGGTTGATTGGCCCAGTGGGTCGGCGTGGGTCAGCAGGTCGGTTTCCACGTCGTCCAGATTGACCCAGATTGTGCCCTTCGACATGGGCGCAACGTCCCAGTTGGCAAACGGGATAATCACCACCGGGAATTCCAGCCCTTTCGATTTGTGAATGGTCTGAATCTGCACGGCGTTGCGGGCATTGCCTTCGACCGATATTTTCTCACGAACACCGTCCCAGTACAGCAGAAAATCGGCCAGGTGTCCGCTGCGTTTCTGGTTGAAGGTCAGCACTTCGTCTAAAAACCGGAACAAAAACGGGTTGTGCTCAGCCTGCCCGAACAGGCCAAACTGCGCCGTAAGCCGCTCGGCCAGTTCATAAGGGTTAAGTTGCCCGAGCGCATAGGGGTTGAGCGGGTAGCCTTCGTTGGTCAGGTATTCATAGACGGCGTCGGCCCCGGTTTCGGCTACCTTTCGCAATTCTTCCGTCAGCATATCGTCGGGAAAAATGCCCCGTACAACACGGTGATAAAGATACAGCAGTTCGTATCGCCACAACTTATGGTCGGGCCGCATCAGCACCCGCATCACCGTTACGAGCCACTTTACGGGGTCTGAAAATTCGAGCGACAGCGAATCGGCAGACACAAGCGGAATTTGCCGGGCGTTGAGTTCATTCGCCAGCGCACGGGCGTCCTTTTTTCGGCGGCACAAAACGGCAATGTCGCCGTACTGATAGCCATCGGCTAAGGCATTGTTCAGATGCTCGATGGTTTTTTCGAGCATCATGGTCGTCAAATCTTTTTTGGCTTCGTCGTCCTTCTGCACAAAGTCAATCTGCACGTGACCTTCAGGCCGCGCTTTAGGCGACACCTGCTGGTGAAACAACTGTTCGGCATCGAACACGTCGGCGAGTTTGGGGTGGTCGAACTCGAACTTGCGGGCGGTATGCTCAAAAAATTCGTTGTTGAATTGTACGATGGGGGCTGCGCTGCGCCAGTTGGTATTCAGCACCTCGTCTTTGATGTGCCCGTCGAGCATGGCAATGCGTTCGGCGGTCCACGAATCGGGTCCGTGGGCGTGTTTCAGGCTGTTGAGGTCGTGCCGGTGCAGGGCTACAATCTGGTCCATATCGCCCCCCCGGAAGCGGTAAATGGCCTGTTTGCCATCGCCCACGGCCAGATTGAAATGCTCGAAACCGAGCGCGTTCTCAATCAGCGGCAGCAGGTTGGCAAATTGCAGCCGCGACGTATCCTGAAACTCATCAATCAGAATATGATTGTATTTCTCGCCTAACCGCTCATACAGAAACGGCACTGGTTCGGAGGCTACAATGCTCAGAATTTTTTTGTTGAATTCCGAAATATGCACCCGCCCATCTTTGCGAAGCAGTTCATCGAACTCAATTCGCATTTGCTTCAGCAGGGCCAGCTTTTGCAGGTGTGGCAACAAACACTCGAACAGCGCGACCTGCCGACCGCGCTCGTCGCGCAGGGTTTCGATTTGGGTCAGGCAGTCGCAGAGTTCGTCGGCCATCGCATCGATCATACCCTGCACGGGCATCGGCGTTTTTTTGCCGTACCACTCGCCTTTGTCAACGGCGTTTCGCACCCGCGTACCGGCTTCTTTGGCTGCGTCGCCCCCGGCCACGGCCCGAATGAAGCCACCAACGCCCGCTTTCCCGTAGGTGAAATCGTCTTCGCTCAGACCCGCGTCTGTGATGCGCTGCCAGGCGCGTTGTGCGTGGGCCACAATGTCGGCTTCGTGCTGTTGGGTGAAGCCCAGCAGTTGCCCGCGAATCTGGCGAATAGCACTGGGCGAAAGTTGCTGAGCGGCATTGACGGCCTCGTAAAACTGGTCGGAGGTGAGGTTTCGGCCAAATTCTCTGAGCATTTCGGGCAGTTGGTTCCAGCTTTTACCCTCGTCGGCGGTGGTGGTGTAATAATCGCTCAGGATGGTTGTAATCTCATCCATTTCATCCACGCCCGCTTTCTCGATCAGGCTGTCGATAGCCAGTTCCAGCACTTCGTCGGTCTCCATTTCGACCTCGAACGAGTAGGGCAGGCCCAATTCATCGGTAAATGCCATGACTACCCGTTGCGTAAATGAGTCGATGGTTGTCACCGAAAAATCAGCGTAGCGGTGCAGAATGGTTTTGAAAACGGCGTCGGCTTTCTGGCGCAGGTCGGTCAGGGCAACGGCAAATGCATCAGACTGGCGCGGGCATTCGTACAGTTCTTCGGCCAGATCGATAGCAAGGTCATCGACCTTACCAGCGGCCAGGTCGCGGAGCCGGTCGAGAATCCGGTTTTTCATCTCATTGGCGGCTGCGTTGGTAAACGTAACGGCCAGGATATGCCGGAAATAGTCCTCTTTCTCGCCTGGTCGGAGGGCTAATTTGAGGTACTCTTTGGTAAGGGTATACGTCTTACCCGACCCCGCCGACGAACTATAGATTTTGAACATGCCTAAAAATTATACCGAATTCCCAGCCCGGTGTTCAGGCTCAGGAAAAACGGGGCCTGGAGCAGCTCGACGTAGCCGCCCCCTTCCAGAAAGAACGAATACGGTTTGTTGGCCGGGAAAATCTCCAGCCCACCAATGCCCGATGCCCCCAGCGAGAGCGCGTTCTCGAACTCGCCGTTGAGCCGGGGCGGGTAATACCGGCGCGTATTGATCTGCCCGCCAAAGCCGTAGTAGCCGCGCAGGCTTTCGTTGCTGGTCAGGGATTTATGCCACAGATAATGGCCCTGAATGCTCAAACCTACGCTGCGGTACTGGCCCGTGCGGTAGCTACGCCGGGTGCCATACAAACCGCCATACGTGCCAACGTTGAGGTCGAAGGCGTGGTTGCTGCCAAAATATTTGCGGATGTTCAGGCCCGACGGTTCGCCCAGCCGGAAGCCCACCGACCAGTTGTTATACTGCGCCTTTGCCACGTTAGTAACTGATAGCCAACCCGCTACGGTTAATGCAATCAGCAAGAAGGTCTTTTTCATAGAGTGGTTGTATTGCATTGTTGGCAAAATTAAGCGTTCGAGACTAACTCTGGTTTCGTTGCCTGTTGGCCATTGCCAAGTGGTAAACGTGGAGTAGCTGTGTTCTCGTGTTGTTGCCGCAGCACTTCGAGCAAACGTTCGTTCTCGGCCCGTGTGCCAACCGAAATACGCAGGCAGCCGTCGCAGTGTTTTACGCGGGAGCGGTCGCGCACAATAACCTGTTCGCGAATGAGATACTCAAACGTGGCCTGCGCATCGGCGAATCGTACTAATAGAAAATTAGCATCCGACGGATAAATCAGTTGTACGTCGGGCAGCAATTGTAAGTGTTCAGCTAAATAGCCGCGCTCGGTCTGTATTTCGGCCACCATCGCGTTTTTGTCTGCTTCGCGTGTCAGGGCTTCAAGGGCCAGGGTCTGCGTCGGGGCCGAAATGTTGTAGGGTGGCTTGATTTTGTTCAGTACCGCAATCAGTTCCTCGCTGGCAAAGCACATACCGAGCCGCAAACCAGCCAGCCCCCAGGCTTTCGAGAACGTTTGCAGCACCACCAAATTCGGGTAACGGTCGAGTTCGCTCGTCCATGATTTGTCCGGCGAAAAGTCAATGTACGCTTCATCGACTACCACCAGCGATTGCGTAGCCGTTTCCAGCACCGTCCGGATGTCATCGGCTCGCAGCCGGTTGCCCGACGGATTGTTGGGCGAACACAGCCAGACGATCTTCGTGGTTTCGGTAATGCCGGCCAGCACGGCGGGCAGGTCGACCTGAAAATCAGCCGTGAGCGGGATTTTTGTAATTGCTACGTCGTTGATTGTGGCCGATACCTCGTACATGCCGTAGGTAGGCGGCATAATCAGGATGCTGTCGTGGCCGGGCGAATCCACGCCGGGCGAATCCACGCCGGGCGAATCCACGCCGGGTATGCAGGTGGCCCGGATGAGCAGGTCGATGGGTTCGTCGGAGCCGTTACCCAGAAAAATCTGTTCGGGCCGAACGCCCTTAATCGGGGCCAGCCGCTGTTTGATAGCCCACTGATGCGGGTCGGGGTAGCGGTTGAAGTGGACCTCGGCGGTGGTTGAGCCGCCGAGCGTCGGACCGCCGAGCGTCGGGCCGTATGGATTTTCGTTAGCGTCTAAGAAAACGCCTTCGGTGCCGGTATATTCATCACGGGCCGACGAGTAGGGTGTCAGCGTCAGGATGTGTGGGCGCAGCAGGTTTTTTAGTTGGAACATGTTGCAAAGGTACAGGGGAACACGGATTATACAGATGAAACGGATTAACACAGATTTTTCTGTAGACATCCGTGTTGATTTGTTTCATCCGTACAATCCGTGTTCCATTTAAGAATTTGGTGTTGGTCGCCAGCGAAACGCCTGGGCATCGATGGCCCGCATGGTGCAGAGAATGCCGTTGAGGTGGTCGTACTCGTGCTGAATCAGTTCCGAAAGCGACCAGTCCGAAACGGGCCAGACGTGTTCGTGCCAGTGTTCGTCGCGGTAGGTCAGCGTCAAACTGCGGTGTCGGCGCACCCGAACCAGCAGGTTGGGGAAACTCATGCAATCGTCCCAAAGTTCGTCCATATCGTTGCTGACAGATGTTAGTTCGGGGTTGATAATGACCTGCGGCCAAGCCTGGCCCGGACGGTCGATATTCAGGTAGAACAGCCGTTTCATAATACCCAGTTGCGGGGCTGCAATACCGCGCCCAAACTGGTATTTGGCCCGAATCTCCTCCATTACGTTATGCAAATCAGCCACCCAGCCCGGCACGAGCGGCAGTTCGTCGGGTCGAACGGGTTCGCAGGATTCATACAGGCGCGGGTCGCCCAGGAGCAGCAGGTCAGCGAGGGTCTTCATCTGATGGAACACGGATTAAACAGATTGGACGGATTTACACGGATTTTTTCTTGAACAAAATTTACTAATCTGTGTCAGTCCGTCTCATCCGTTTAATCTGTGTTCCATCAAACTGACTAAACGCTCCACTTCGTCGTCGGTATTGAAATAATGTGGAGAGATGCGCAGAGCGGCTGTGGTCATACCTTTTTGGGCGTAGTTGATGACGGCGGCATTGTACGAACTGACCGAGGTGTTAATGCGCTCGGCTAACAGGGCGGCTTTTAGTTCGGCGGCTGTTTTCTGGTTGTGAATCAGCGTAATGATGCTTGCCAGCCGGTTGCCTTCGTCCAGCAGCCGGACGCCGGGCAGTTGGGCCAGTCGCTGACGGAGGTTCGTACACAACTCGGCGTTTCGGTGAGCGATGGCGTCTACTCCCACGCGCAGGGCATAGCGGTGGGCTTCGGCGGCTCCGAGCATCAACGCGTAGGGAAATTCCCAGTTTTCAAAGCGGGCAGCGGTGTCGGCCAGCCGGTAGCTGTCGGGGCCAGTCCAGGTAGCTCCGTGCATGTCGATAAACAGGGGCGCGTAATTCTCTGACAACACCCGGTCCGACACGTAGAGGAAGCCCAAACCGCGTGGCCCGCGCAGAAATTTGCGGCAGGTGGCACTCAGGAAATCACACTGAATCTGCCCCACATCGACCGGCAACTGCCCCACCGACTGACACGCATCCACCAAATACAGTGCTCCAGCTTCGCGGCACAGCGGCCCGATGGCTTCGACTGGCTGAATCAGCCCGGAGTTGGTCGGTACGTGTGTAACGGCTACCAGCCGGGGGCGCAAAGTCTGAATTTTTTCGGCTATGTCGTCAACCGAAACGCCACCCGCCGGGTCGTCTCCGGCCCGTACTACGCGCACGTCGAACCGGTCCTGCAACGACAGAAAAGCGAGTTGGTTGGATGCGTAATCATTATTGGTGGTCAGAATAACGTCGCCCGCCCGAAACGGAATGGCCGATAGTGCCTGACTGTAGGCATCGGTCGCGCTGGAAACGGCGGCAATGTTCCGGGGTTTGGCGTTAAGCAACGCTGCCGTAGCTGCGTAAAATCCCTGAATGGCATTCTGCTGTACTTCAGCGGCTTCGTAGCCACCTACCTGCGCTTCGAGCGTGATTGAGTCGATAATAGCCTGCACCACCGGCTGCGGCATCAGCGACGCTCCGGCATTATTGAAGTGGGTCAGCGTGTCAACGGCGGGCGTATCGGCGCGAAGGGTCTGGAGGTTGTTCAATAGATAGGTATGTTGCTGTCGATAATCATCTATTCACGGCCAGGTAAAGGTCTGTCTTGTCGAGTTTCGCGCTGCCATTCCGAAGCATCTCCGAATGATTCACCAACTCCGCCTTTGGCGGTTATTTCATACATTAGCTCGATAAAATTACGCTGTTTATTGGCCTGATCTACATCAATCACTCGTCCGTTAAATCTGGAAAGAACCGATAGCAGAGATTCTTTATCTTGTGGCGTATCGAACTCGATAAGTACCCGTTCCATAACCTTCTCTTTTTTTAGCAAGATAACCAATTTTACACCAAATTCGCTTCGGTCAGACTCGCCAGCCGGATGCTTACGGCGCGTTTGTGGGCGTCGAGCGATTCGGCTTCGGCCATCGCTTCAACCACCGGGCCAAGCACTTGCAACCCGTCCGGGCTGATGTGCTGCACCGTGATTTTCTTCACGAAACTATCGAGCGAAACCCCGCTGTAGGCCCGTGCAAAGCCGTTGGTGGGCAGGGTGTGGTTCGTGCCGGATGCGTAATCGCCTGCCGATTCGGGCGTGTAGTTGCCTAAGAAAATCGACCCGGCATTGATAATTTCGTCGGATACGGCTTCGGCATTTTCGACGCTCAGAATCAGGTGTTCGGCGGCATACTGGTTCAGCAAATCAATGGCGTCGGCATGGGTTTCGACCAGAATGGCCTTGCTGTTTTCGAGGGCTTTAGCCGCCAAATCGCGCCGGGGCAGTTTGCCGAGTTGCGTGCTCATCGTCAGGTTCACGCTGTTGATGAGCCGCTTACTGGTCGATACTAATAGCACCTGACTGTCGGCTCCGTGTTCGGCCTGTGAGAGTAAATCGGCCACCACAAACGCCGGAATGGCCGAATCGTCGGCATAAACGGCTACTTCGCTCGGCCCGGCGGGCATATCGATGGCGACGCCTTCTTTGGCAACGAGCATTTTGGCGGCTGTAACGTACTGATTACCCGGCCCGAAAATCTTGTAAACCTGCGGCACCGACTCCGTACCATAAGCCATAGCCGCAATGGCCTGCGCTCCGCCCAGCCGAAAAATTTTGGTAATGCCAACCAGTTTAGCGGCAAAGTAAATAGCCGGGTGGTTACTGGGCGTGCAAAGCACGACCTCGCGGCAACCCGCCAACTGCGCCGGAACGCCCAGCATCAGCACTGTGCTGAAGAGCGGGGCCGTGCCGCCTGGAATGTACAGCCCAACACGTTCGATGCCGACGCTTTTGCGCCAGCACGTTACGCCCGGCATGGTTTCGATTTTTTCGACCGTCTGCCGCTGTGCTTCGTGAAACGTGCGAATGTTCTGATACGCCTGCCGGATGGCCGCTTTCAACACCACTGAAAGCTGATTTTCAGCCGCGTCGAGTACGTCTGAAGTAACTTCGAGTTGGGTTGCATCGAGCGTCACTTTGTCGAACTGTTGGGCCAGTTCAACCAATGCAGCATCGCCACCGGCCCGAACGCGGGCCAGAATCGGAGCCACAACGGCCTCAATCTGCTCAGTCGACTGAACGGGCCGGGCCAGCAACGCAGGCCACTCGGCCCGGTCAGGGAAAGGAATGATGTTCATAGGCGTTGAGTGATGAGTGATGAGTGATGAGTGATGAGTAAACTAACGCCAGTAAAATACGGGTGCGTCAGCCACTCATCACTCATCGCTCATCACTCATCACTATCAATAAATCATTTTCTCAATCGGAATTACTAAAATACCTTCGGCACCAGCGGCCCGGATGGCTTCGATGTTTTCCCAGAAATCGTTTTCATTCAGTACCGAATGTACCGAACTCCAGCCTTCGGTGGCAAGGGGCGTCACGGTTGGGCTACGCATACCGGGCAACAGGGCCGTAATCTGCGGCAGTGCCTGATTGGGCGCGTTCAGCACGATGTATTTGCTGTTTTTGGCCGCCTGCACCGACTTGATCCGAAACAGCAGCTTATCGACTAACGCCTGTTTCTCAGCATCGAGTGCAGAGTTGGCAATCAGAATGGCCTCGGAGCGAAAAATAGTTTCTACTTCCTTTAGCCCATTGCTCAACAACGTACTGCCCGAACTAACGATGTCGCACACGGCTTCGGCCAGCCCGATGCTCGGCGCAATCTCGACGGAGCCGCTGATTTCATGGATATCAGCCTGAACGCCCTGTTCGGCCAAATAGTTGCCCAGCAGGTTGGGGTAGGAGGTGGCGATGTTTTTGCCTTGCAGGTCCTGAATACCGCCCCAGTTGGTGCCGCGCGGAATAGCGATGCTCAACCGACACTTCGAGAAGCCGAGTTTATGCACCGTTTGCACGGGCCGCCCGGTCTCAACGGCCACGTTTTCGCCTACGATGCCGAGGTCGGCCACGCCGTCTTCCACGTAGCCGGGAATGTCGTCGTCGCGCAGGAACAGGAACTCGGCGGGGAAATTCGACGAAACGGATTTGAGTTTGCCGGTGCCGTAATCGAAGCGGATACCGCACTCTTTGAACAACTGATACGAGTCTTCGCTGAGCCGACCCGATTTTTGAAGGGCAATACGTAACATGATTGACGAGGTACGAATTACGATGGGTGATGACTATCGCACTTCGTGGATGAGCCGTGAATACAGACTACCGGGTAGCTGCATTACCGCAGTGGAAAATTGACCGCAAAACTAAGGGAAATAACTGATTGGGCGCGTCGGCAAAGCAACGCAAAAGGGCAGCACGACTAATGGCCGCGATGATGGCGACGATGTCGGAAGAAGGAACAATTGGCCCGTGACGAAATCATGGGCGCAAAGGTAATGGAGAGAGGGGATTCTGGCAAGTGGGTTGGGGAGCTACTACCGCCGACTTTAACCGTTGTGAGCCTTACCCTCTTTGTCTGCAATGTATGCTTTGAATTGCTCGAAGGTCATTCCGTAGGAGTCTTTGGATATCCTTTCTTTGATGTCCCGGAAGGTCTTCACGGCATCAAACTCCTTCCCTTTTCTATCCTTCGTTTTCATAGCCTACAATATCTTTTGGTGAACGAATTTCGAGGGTTCCGTGACCAAGACGCAAGTTGACGGAGTTATATCCTCTGATTCTGAAAATGTTCACGATGTGCTTGAAGTTCCAACTAACCAAAATATCGACCTTACTCAAGGTAACTTGAGCCTTTATTTTTAGTCCCCATAACACCAAACGACCTGTTAACTGTAAGACTGTTATTTTCCATTAACTTTTATTGTCGGACGTTCTATTGTTATTTCCGTATTGATATCTCCGTTAGCTATTTTAAGCAGATTTATCAATTTAAAATCATTCTTTGAGGAATACACTTCGTCATTTGCCCAAATATATTGATAACAATTGTAGTGCCTCAATTCTGCATCTGTCAGAAAGGAAAATGTATTATTTTCAGCTTTGCTGTCGATGAATGTTTCTTCGTCCCAAATTGTCAAAATGATGCTTTCGCTTACGGGAAAGATAACTTCGACTCCCTTCATGGCAAATCCCTCATAAAAGGGGGCTTGGTTTTTAAGATGTGGTTTTAGCAGAATCGGATTGTCTGATGTGAAAACGGTATCGCTGGGGGCTATTTTATATTTCCAAATCTTCTTCACTAATTTGTCCTGAATGTCTGCGATTAGTTTTTCGTCTAAAAATATTTCGGAATGTAGCACAGGAGCATAGTCGTCTTCTCTGTGAAGTGCAAGAACTTCGCTACAATCAATATCCCCATAAATTCTCTTCATTGCGGACAATATCTCATTTCTTTCTTTTTGAATCTTTCTATTAGCATGCCAATACTTATCCCTGATATTTGGCATTCTTAAATACTGAATAGCTATCAAAGCCGCAAATAAATCTCGTTCTTTCGTACTAAAAATTTCAATTGATTCATTGTGGCTTGTCCATGTTGATGCTGCTCGTATTATTTTATTTAAAAGGCCAGAATAAAGGCTCTCAATCCTTTCTGATAAAACTCTCTTCTCAATGAAATTGCCGTCAATCTCGTTAAGGAGTTCCTGATTTATATAATTTTCGGGAATGGTGTAGAAATTATCCTGGTAAGCAATTTTAGCAATGCTTTGTGGGTAGCCTTTATTCTTGTTTTTCTTGCTGTAAACAAATACGAACTTGCCATTTTCAGAAAAGTTTTTCAAATAGCATTGAGGTATGAAATGTTGTTTAACGTATTCTTTTTGCATTGAAAATGTGTCGTTATAGCCTTACTAATAACTCCGAAATATACGTAAGTTTTGTGTTACCTTGTGATGATAGAAAAACTTTAATTAGGCGGATAAGTTACTTCTCTCTCTTTAAACATCTGTGAATCAACACAATAAATTTTCTATATGACATCATCTTGTAAGCATTACAAAATAGACATCCCCTCATACACCTCCGCCACCGACAACGTTAGCCCCAACGCGTGTAGCGTGAACGAATCGCTTAGCTCTGTGTAAAATGCATATTCCCATTTAGTGCCGGTGCGCTGATAGACTTCTACGAGCGGTTCGGTTTTCAGGGGGTGCGTGAAAATACAAAAATCCGTGTCAAATCCGCTCCATCCGTATAATCCGTGTGCCATCAGATAGAAACGCGCCCCGCGCCCAGGCGTAGCTGAGCAACGATAGCACACTGCCGCCTAAAATGACAATCGACAGCGACCAATGCACGGCCTGTTCGTCGTGGAAAACGTAGTCGGTGAGCAGGGCCACGAGCGTGGGTCCGAAGCCGAGCGCCAGCAGGTTCAGAACAAATAGATACACCGCCGAGGCCATGCCCCGCGCCTGATTGGGCATGATAGCCTGAATAGCCGCCGACGATGCGCCCAGCGGAAAGGCAACCAGAAAGCACGGAAACGCGAGCAGTGCAACGGCTACGGTTGGGTTGGGAATCAGGCAGATGCTCGAACTCAGCAACAGCCCCACGGCAGCAATCAGCCCAACCCGTACTTTGCCATCAGCGTGACCCCGCCGAACGTAATAATCGGCCAGTCGCCCGCCCAGAATGATGCCCGCCGTGGAGAAAAACGTAATCAGCAGGCCGTATAGCAAACCAATCTGACCCGGCGTCCAGCCGAAACGGCGCACAAAAAGCGTTGGTATCCAGGCAGTACAGGCGTAAGCTACCAGCGCGGTAAACGTGATACCGAACGTGACGCCCAGAAACCCGCGTCGCCGTTGACCGATGAGCCGGAATACATCGCCTATAGAGAGCGTTTGTGTTTGCCCGGCGTTGTTGGTCAACAGGTTACGCCGGGCCGGTTCGCGTACAAACCACCGCACCAGCGCGGCCAGCAGCAGTCCCGGCAGACCGATGTAAAAAAATAACAACTGCCATGAGAACACCTCGCCCACTACGGGCAGCGTAACCGTTGCCGGGCCGCTACCCATACCCACCAATGCGGCTCCAATCAGCACGGCCAGCCCCGAGCCGAGGTAAACCCCCGCCGAATATACGCTGATGGCCGAAGCTAATTTCTCTTTCGGAAAATAATCCGACAACATCGAATAGGCCGCCGGCGACAGGGCCGCTTCGCCTACGCCCACGCCAATCCGGGCCAGAAAAAACTGCCCATACCCGCCCACTACGCCACAAAGCGCGGTCATCAGACTCCAGACCGACACGCCCCACACGATAATGTCGCGCCGGTTGGCCCGGTCGGCGAGTCGGCCAATGGGTATGCCCAGCAGGGTGTAAAACAGGGCGAAACTCAGGCCCATCAGCAGGCTCACCTGTGTGTCGGTCAGGTGCATATCGCGTTTGATGGGGCCGACCAGCAAACTCAGAATCTGCCGGTCGATAAACGACGATACGTAGGCCAGCATCAGGACAAAAACAACAGTCCAACTGTAGCGAAGTGAAGGGTTGTCTGAACCTGGATTAACCATGATTCTCTGGATTGACAGGATTTTTTCAGAGAACCCGGAAACGCCTGATTTCTACTACCGACGTTGCACTGTTTAAGCCCTACGGGCTAATTTAATAGGTTTTTATCTTGTAACGGGGCTTCTCAGCCGCGTTACTTGCTTTCGCACATCGTTACCAGCCGTTTGGCACTGCCCCGGCCCCAGGTGGGCTGAATGCCGGTTTGTGGTTCTGTTTCATAAATGGCCTTTGCTTTTTGGGCTAACTGGCAGGCCACCGCTTTGTCGCCACCGAAGCCAGCCGGGGCTGTATTGCGAAGTTGCGCCAGCACCACCATAGCGCGGGGGTTGTTCGGGTTTTGCTGGAGCGCGCGTTGCAGGGCGTCGGCACCGAGGGCTGAATATTTAGGACCTCGCCCCATGAAATCGACGTTGATACGGGCGAAGTGAACAGTTGCCAGCAGTACCGATACTTCTGAATTATTGGGGCTGAGCGAATCGGCTTTCTGAGCGAAGGCTTCGGCCTGATCGGCCCAGCCATCGACGCGGGCCTTGTCAGGTTCGTTATTTGCCATACTCGTGGCACACATCCCGGCGTAATAGTACGGCAACCACTGCGTTTTTTCGGCCTGGGCAATCCGCCCGAATGCGCCCATCAGCGACTGTATTGTTGGTATCGAACGGGCCGTGTCATAGGTGGCAACGTTCTTTTCCATTGCTTTCAGGTATTTGTCCGATTGAGCAAGGGTACTGGTGCTGACGATCAGCAGTGTGGCGAGGGTAATGAGGTTGGTTTTCATGGTTTCTGCTTAGTTTATAATTGACTGTTGATAATCTCCTGCCGACGGTCGACGCCGATGTTTACGAACAGGCCGACGAAAACGAAGGGGTTGTGGTTGGGCATGATGGCTTCGCGCCGGGCCGGATTCGTAGTCGAGTACGTATAGCCGAAAATCTGTTGGTTGCCCAGCACGTTGCTCACCGTAAGCACCAGCACCGACTGTGTTTTGCGGATGCTCATCAGGTGCGCTACGTTCAGGCCGAGGTTGTGAAAAGCGGGCGTCCGGTCGGTCATAAATGCCTGATCGGGGCGGTTCGGATTGGCGTAGGGGCGACCCGATGCCACCGTATAGGCCAGGCCGACGTTGGTTTTGATGTCGCTAAAGAAGCGTTTGACTACGAGCGAGGCCGTGTGCCGGGCTGCAAACGAAGGCTGCACCAGCGCGGGGTAGTTCAGAAATTGCCGCTTTGTGTCCAGAAACGAGTACGATACCCAGTAATCAACGCCTTTGACGGTTTTCTTATCGCGGAAAAATAACTCGAACCCCTGCGCGTAGCCCCGGCCATTGTTCGCCAGCGTAGGCGTCGTTGTAATCAGGTCACTATACTTTTTGTAATAGGCTTCGGCCCGGAAGGTGCGGTCGTTGGCGGTCTGCTGATAACTCACCTGATAATGATCGGCGCGGCTGAAATTCAGCGCATTGGATTGTAGCAGAAACGGGCGTTCGGGCTTCTGGTAAAACTGTCCGAACGACACCGACAGTAGGCCGTTGTTGCCAGCACTGTAGCCCAATGCCAGCCGGGGAGTCACGTTAGCCCGATCCAACAGCGACGAATACTCGGCCCGGACGCCCACCCGCGCCGACAGGCGGTCGGTCACGTAGGACTCGGTCTCGGCAAACACGGCACTGAGCGCGTCGGTGTAGCGCAGGTCATTGCGCTGCTCAGAGGTGTAGAGCATCTCCTGACCTATGTGCAACCGGGTACGGTTCAGCACCAGTTTGGAGAACACATTCCGCACCTGCCATACCGATGACCGGTCGGCCAGATTAACGGTTGAATCAGGGCGAGCATCGCTACCCGTGAAGGCTACCACACGCGTGTTATCGAGGTTGCGGCCATAGGCAAGTCCGGCTTTCCAGGTCCAGCCTTTCGGTAGCAACTGTTTGTACGTCAGATTACTATACAGATTCTGGTTTTGGAGATTAATCCGGTTGGTCACGCCCTCGAAGTCGAGGTTGGCCCGGTCGATGGTCATGTTGCTGATGCCGCCGTTGACCATCAGTTTGAGCAGACCACCGTTCTTGAATTGATGCCGAAACAGGCCGTTGCCATCCCAGAAACGCGGGGCCTGCGGGAAGTTGAACCGCCCCGGATTGAGTGCGTTATACAGGCCCAGATTCGTGTGGCTAAGGGTGCCGCCGTAGCTCGTTTTTCGGTCGCGGCTTACCTGCGTCAGGCCCGCGCTGCCCAGAATGGGCGAGATGCTGAGTTCGGCACTGCTTTTCAGGGGAATATCTTCGGTTTCGAGTACCAGAGCCGACGACAGAGCCTGCCCGTACTGCGCCGAATAGCCGCCTGTCGAGAAAAACGTTCCTTTGAACAGGCCCGGCTGGAACCGGCTCCGGGCGGCTAAGTTGGCCGGGCCGCTGTATGTGAAGTTGCTCACCAGCAGTCCATCGATAAATACATTCGTTTCGGTGCCGGTGCCGCCCCGCACAAACAGGTCGCCACTTTCGCCCACAGCCTGCGCACCCGGCATGGTTCTGAGGGCCGACGTGATGTTGCCATCGGTGGCGGTGGTCAGTACTTCGAGCGGGCTGAGTACGGTGTATTTATTTTTGTCGGTCAGGTCGAACAGGCGCGGGCGAACCGTCACGTTGGCGAGGGTAAACGACTTGGTGGTTAACACCACGTTTAGTTTCAGCGTCGGCTTGCCGTTGAGTTCTACGCGCTGCGACACGTCAACGAAGCCGGTGGCTTTGGCCGTGAGCGTAAACGTGCCGACCTCCGACGTCTCGAACGAAAATTCGCCTTTGTCATTGGTCGTGGTTCCGTCATACGTGCCGTCGAGTGTGAGGCTGACGTTGGCAATGGGGTTAACATTGTTGTAGGTCACAACCCCCGACACGCGGGTAGTTTGGGCCGATAGCAGGCGGGGCAGTAACGAAATCAGCAGTAAAACAACGAAGCGATTCATGACCGAATGAGTTTGTCGTGGCGAATTGCCGTGACAAACATGGCGGGCCGATTTCATCCCCGCAAGGGCGTGGGATGGGTGTCAAACAGCAAGGGATAAAACGCCCTGTTTTGGGCTAAATCGGAAGTTTTGGGACAAATGGGAAGGCTCGCACCAGTCTTACGCCAGCCGCTCGAACCGGGCGTTGAACGAGTCGAGATAGGAGCGGGACACGGGTATTTTGGTCTGAATGCCCGTCAGGGTGAGCTGGTAGCCCCGTGCATTTCCTTCCGTTTGCACTACGGCGTCCAGGTTAACCAAAAACGCCCGGTGGCAACGGAAAAATTGCGGGTGGCCGGTCAGCTTATCGGCTACTTCTTTCAGCGTGGAGCGCAGTACGCTTTTCTGTAGTTGAGAGCCGTTCAGCCAATGCACATCGACGTAATTGCCGACCGATTCTACGTACAACAACTGACCCGGCTGGAGGGTAAGCCGTTCTTTCCCGCTCTCGGAGATGAGTAAAATCGGGGTAGGCTGCGTAGCGGTCTGGGTTTGTGGCGTAGTAGCCGGAAGGGAAACGGGCGTTTGTGGCGTGCGTTGGTGCAATTGCCCGTTCACCACCTGCGCCTGCGCGAGATTGCGCTTCAGCCGCCGTTGTTCGGCTACGAATACGCCGAGCATAATCGGGAAAAAACCAATGGCCGTAACCAGCAGGTACATCTGCCCAAACGAGGGCCTACCTGCCTCTAAGAGCGTTAAAACCAATTGGTTGCTGACGCTAATCAGAAACAGCACGAGCAAGGTATGGATAATATGCCGCCCCACCGTCCAGCGATCTTCGTCGTAAAAAACGGGCAGTAATTTGGGGATGATTACATTAGCCAGAATGACCATTACTACGCAACCCACTGACATCAGGCCGACTACTGCCGTGTCGCCCAGTCGCCGGAAACTACCGTTTAGTAAGCCTACGAACAGGAAAACATACAGACCCGATTGTAGGGCCAGCCGTACCTGCGTTTTGGCATCGAAGTTTTCGGCAAGGGGGCGGTTCAGGAAGGAGCGAAGCATGACAGCAAAAATAGTGACGCGGCTGGAAAGCCGCATGATTCGGTTCGGTTTATAACCTGCGGCTTTCCAGCCGCGTTACTGTATCTTTGTATATGGTTTCTGAACAGCAACAACAAACAAGACAGACCAACACGTTGCCCGTGATGGAAGCATTCTATACGCTTCAGGGCGAAGGAGTGCACACGGGCCGGGCCGCTTACTTTATCCGGCTCGGCGGCTGCGACGTGGGTTGCCATTGGTGCGACGTGAAAGAATCGTGGGACGTAAACGCCCATCCGCATCATACGGTTGACAATATAGTGGCCGGGGCACTTGACTATCCTGGTCGGCTTGCGGTAATTACGGGTGGCGAACCGCTTATGCACGACCTGACCAACCTGACCGCAGCCCTGCAAACGGCGGGTTTCCAGACCAATATCGAAACATCGGGCGTATGCGAGGCCGTAACGGGTTCATGGGACTGGATTTGCTTTTCGCCCAAGAAGTTCAAGAAGCCCAACCCGGCCATTTTTGAGCAAGCCGACGAGTTGAAAGTGATTGTGTATAACCAGTCGGATTTCGCCTTTGCCGAGTCGTTTGTGCCGTTTTTGCGACCCGGTTGTACGTTGTTTCTGCAAACAGAATGGAGTCGTTCCAATGAAATGCTGCCCCGCATCGTTCAGTATATCAAAGAACACCCCCAATGGCAGCTCTCGTTACAAACGCACAAATATCTGGACATACCTTGAGTGAAAAGTTAATAATGAAAAGTGAAAAGTGGCGATTCGTATGGCTACTCACTTTTCACTTTTCATTATTAACTTTTCACTCGTCACTCTATGCGCAAAGCGCGAAGGCCAAACAACTTTACGACCAGTCGATTAAACTGTTTGGCGAACGGCGGGCCAATGAAGCCATTCCGTTTATGGAACAGGCTCTGAAAGAAGATCCAAATTTTGCGGATGCACACCTCAAACTGGGTCAGTTGTATGAGTTCACGAAACGGTATGAACCGGCCATTACCGCCTACCGAAATGCCGTTCGGTTGCAACCCGACAGCCCGGCCTCAGGAGCAGCTTATCAGTCGTTGAGTAACACCCTGCTGCGGCTGGGGCGGTACAGCGAAGCAATTCCATATCTCGAAAAATTTCAGACCCTGTTTGCCGCGCAGTCGGCGCAGGGACAGCGGATTGCCCGGCAGCTCGAAACGGCCCGGTTTGGGCAGGATGCTCTCCAGCACCCCCAGACAGTTGACCCTAAACCGCTGTCGTCGGTGCTGCAAACCACGCCATCGCAGTATTTTCCGGTGCTGACCGCCGATGAGCAAACGCTGGTGTTTACAGTGCTAAAACCCGAAGGCGACGAGGACCTGATGACCGCCAGCTTCAACGGTGAAACGTGGTCGCCCCCCATATCGCTCTCGCCCAACATTAACACGCCCGAAAATGAAGGTACGCCCAGCCTGTCGGCAGACGGGCGTATGCTGGTCTTCACTGCCTGTCAGGGACGCAAAGGTTTTGGTAGCTGCGATTTGTATGTGAGCCGCAAAACCGGCGATAGCTGGTCGACTCCCGACAACCTCGGCCCCACCGTCAACACCCGCTACTACGAATCGCAACCCGCGCTCTCGGCAGATGGGCGTCAACTTTATTTTGTATCCGACCGGCCCGGCGGACGCGGTCGGCGCGACATCTGGCGCAGTGACCTCGACGCTACCGGCAACTGGACCGAACCCGTCAACCTCGGCGAATCGGTCAACACACCCCAGAACGAAGCATCGCCGTTTTTGCACGCCAATGGGCAAAGCCTGTTTTTTGCGTCGGATGGGCATGTCGGTATGGGTGGCTACGACCTGTTCGTGAGCGACTTCGACGTATCGTCGGGGTGGTCGGCTCCGTCGAATTTAGGCTATCCTATCAACACGTCGGAAGATCAGGCGTCGCTGTTTGTGGCGGCCAATGGCACGCGGGCGTACTACTCATACGAGGAACAGAAAGAGGGCGTGTCGCAGAAATCGCGGCTGTATGCCTTCGATCTGCCCGAAACCCTGCGCGAGCGCGTGAAACCTGTAAGCTATTTGAAAGGCATCATAGCCGATGCCCGCACAAAAAAACCGTTGCCAGCCACAGTAGAACTAATTGACCTGAAAACCAACGCAGTAGTCTCGCGGGTGCAGGCCGACGCGCAAACGGGGCAGTACACGGCCATACTCCCGACCGGGGGTGAATACGCGCTCTATGTCAATATGCCAGGGTATCTGTTTAAAAGTTTGTCGTTCGATTTCACGCAGCGTACAAAAGGGGAGCGGTCTGTCGGTACGGGCGTAGCACTGAGCGTACCGCTCGAACCTGCCGTGTCGGGCGCAACGGCCAAAGAAACGTTGAATAACCTCTTTTTTGAAACGGGCCGCTACGACCTGGCCGACAAGTCGCGCACGGAACTGGACCGGCTGTCGGCATTTTTAAAAGCGAATCCGGCCGTAAAAGTTGAGATTTCGGGCCATACCGACGACCGGGGCGATGCAGCCGCCAACCTCACACTTTCGCAGAAGCGGGCACAGTCGGTAGTGGCCTATCTAACAGGTGCAGGCATCGATGCGGGCCGAATCCGGGCCGTAGGTTACGGCAAAACGCGCCCCCTCGCGCCCAACACCTCCGACGAGAACCGAAGGCAGAACCGGCGAATTGAGTGGCGGGTGTTGTAGAGAACCCCCCGTTTTACTTTGCTTTCCAGCGAAATTTTTTCAATTTTGCGTATGTTGTCTTTTTAGAATCGTTTTAAGCAAACGGTTTTTTCAGCTATCTGACAACATTTTGTTTCTTCCGCAATGACTCCCGAACACGTTAAGTGCCTGATTATCGGCTCCGGCCCGGCTGGCTATACAGCCGCTATCTACGCAGCCCGCGCAAATATGCAACCCCTTCTGTACCAGGGTACTCAACCCGGCGGACAGTTGATGATTACAACAGAAGTCGATAACTTTCCGGGCTATCCTGATGGCGTACAGGGGCCGCAGATGATGCAGGACTTAGAGAATCAGGCGCGCCGGTTTGGTACTGATATTCGATATGGCATGGTTACGAAGGTAGAACTGGTAGAAAACCCAGGCCATGACAATCCGCACCAGGTTACTGTCGATGATCATCATATTATTAAAGCCGATAGCATTATTATCTCTACAGGGGCATCGGCCAAGTGGCTGGGCCTGCCATCGGAAATGCGGCTCAACGGACACGGGGTTTCGGCCTGTGCCGTTTGCGACGGATTTTTCTTCCGGGGGCAGGACGTAGCCATTGTGGGCGCGGGCGATACAGCCGCCGAAGAAGCCAGCTATTTGGCAAACCTATGCCGCAAGGTGTACATGCTGGTGCGTCGGGGCGAAATGCGGGCGTCGAAGTTCATGCAGAAGCGTGTACAGACGGCCCCTAACATTGAAATTCTGTATCATACCGAAACCGAAGAAATTCTGGGCGAACATGCTGTAGAAGGGGTTCGGGTGAAGAACAATGTAACCGGCGACGTTAGCGTTTTGAACGTGACCGGCTTTTTCGTGGCAATTGGTCACAAACCCAATACCGATATTTTCCGGGACTACCTCGACCTCGACGCGAATGGCTACATTCTGACCGAGAAGGGCAGTACCCGCACGAATATACCCGGCGTCTTTGCCTGTGGAGATGCTCAGGATAACGTTTATCGTCAGGCTGTTACGGCTGCCGGAACCGGTTGCATGGCTGCTTTGGACGCTGAACGCTACTTAGTCACATTAGAAATGCAGGACCAGGAACTTGTTCATTAACACTAAACGGGTTGTAGGGTGAAAGGGGCAAACGGTGTAAGGCTGGAAAGAATATAAAAAACACGTTCCAGCCTTGCACCCTGCACTTTACACCTTGCACCTTCTCGTAATTATGAGAAAAACCGCTACACGGTGGCTACTGGCCGTTGGATGCCTGTGCTTAGTCGTATCGGCTGAGGCTCAAGAGCGCGGACGCTTCAAAAACAACCTGAAGATTACCCCAAAAAATCAGTACAATCCCTCTCCATCGGTCGTTGAGCAGCCCCGAAAAGCGGACGATCCCTTCGAGCAGGAAACGACACAACTGCGTTTTAACAACCAGTTTGAGCCGAAAAAAGAACTTAACCCGGTGGTCAGTGAAGATACAAGCCAGATCGACCAGGGCGAAACCAGCGTTGTTGAAGTCATTGATTCGGTGCTGGTTGGGAATGAATGGGTGAAGATTGCTGACTATTACGCTGTTTGGGATTCGCGCAACATTAACCCGTATGGTATCGACCCGCGTGAATTCAACGAGGCCATCGACATTAAACTCTACGACCCGCCAGCCAACCATTACTGGTCGGCCCCGCTCAATGAGGGGAAAATGACATCGAATTTTGGGTATCGCTGGGGCCGCTGGCATACCGGCACCGACCTCGATCTCGAAACCGGCGACCCGGTTTATGCTGCCTTCGATGGTATTGTACGGGTTGTAGGCTGGGATGGTAACGGCTACGGGCGTTACGTGATGGTACGGCATTACAACGGTCTCGAAACACTTTACGGGCACCTTTCCAAACAAACGGTTGAGTCGGGTCAATTGGTAAAAGCGGGCGATCAGCTTGGTTTGGGCGGTAACACGGGCCGCAGCTACGGCGCACACCTGCACTTTGAGACGCGCTACGAAGGCAACCCCTTTAGCCCACTAAACATTTATTCGTTTCCGGCCAACACCATCAATTCCGATCATTTTCTACTGACCAGTGCCGTTTGGGATTATCTGCGCGGTGGCCGCTCGGCAGGTTCGGAAAGTGTGGCCCGCCCGCGCCTGAAACGAACGGTGCTGCACCGGGTGCGGTCGGGAGAAACACTTAGCTCGGTAGCCAGCCGCTACGGTATGTCGGTGTCGGCGTTGAAGCGCAAGAATCATATGTCGGGTTCACGGCTTCGGCCCGGTCAGAAGCTGCGGGTGTATTGATTTGAGACGTATTATTCAGTGAAAAGCCGCCAGAACAGTGTGTTTGGCGGCTTTTTATGCGTCAGGTCGTTGTTATTCTTCGTCGGGCAGGTCGGCGAAAATTTCCTGCAACGGTATGTCAAACAAGTCGATGCGGGCCACGTCGGTTAACTGATAGTAATTGGTCTGGGTCCAGACGTTTGGCGATTCGGTTCGCCGGAACGTGCTGACCGACAGCTCGAATCGGTCAATGAACACGATCTCTTGTAAGCTGTCTATCTGCTCATATTTGGGCAATTTATGACTAAGGTCATAAGCCGCCGTCGACTCAGACAATACCTCAACAACCAGATACGGGTTTGTGATTATGGCGTTCGAGCCACTACGAAAGGCTGGTTTGCCCTTCACCACTGTTACATCAGGATTATAATAGCCTCTGCCCTCACGTTTCAATACGCCTACATTGCTGCCAGCCACGTAGAAGCCTTTGCCTTTTACTACTGATTTAAGCAAAGCAATGATGTTTCCCACCAATAATTCGTGGATGAAGGCAGCTAAGCCCATAAAAATAATCTGGTTGTTGTGGTATTCGATACGGTAGGGAGCATCGGGCAGGTAGTCCATAAACTCGTCCCACGATGCCGGAATCGCCACCATACGCCCAGCATCAAGTTTTGCTACCTGTGCTTCAGTGAGTTCTATCTTCTGTGCGGTCGCTTCCATACAGTGGTAAAGGTACAATTATTTTTCCTCGTACTTCTTCTTGTAGGTCTGATATAGCCGTTTGTGGCGGTCGTCTAAATCGATTTTTCGCCCCTGAATAAACGCCTGCTCTATTACGTTTGTCCGCATGTCGAGGGCATCGCCCGCCGATACGAACAGCGTGGCCTGCTTGCCTTGCTCCAGTGTACCCACGAGTTTGTCGATGCCGAGGATTTTGGCCGTGTTGGATGTAATCATTTTCAGGGCTTCTTCGCGGTCTGATACGCCAAAGCCTACGGCGGTTCCGGCCTGAAAAGGCAGGTTGCGGGTCCGCCACCACTCGTCGGCATAACTCAGGCTCACCAGTACGCCCGATTTCTGCAAAATACCCGGCAGTCGATAGGGGAGGTCAACGGGTTCGTCTTCGCGGTTGGGCAGGCGGTGCAACGCGCTCAGAATCACCGGCACGTTCTGCTCTTTCAGGAATGTGACGACCCGATTGGCTTCTTCACCGCCTACAATCACCACCTTCGGCACACCCACCGACCGGGCAAATTGCACGGCTTCGATGATGTCTTTGCCGTAGTCGGCCCGGACATACAGGTTTTGCCGACCCGTAAACAGTCCGCGCATGGCTTCGAGTTTAAGATTCATGGGCATTGGATTCGTAATAGCCGCGTAAGCTTTGGCATCGGCGAAGGTTGCCCGGAGTGCGCCGATAGTTTCATCGCGCTTTTCATTCTTTTTTACGACGACGGAAAAATCATCGAAATTGAAATCACGGCTGAAATAACCGGGCCAGTTGAGCCAGATGCCATCGTCGCGTTTCAGCACGGCGTCTTCCCAGTTCCAGCCGTCGGCCATCATAATGCTCGAACTGCCCGATACGGTGCCGCCCTGCGGCATGGCCTGTGTCAGCAAAATACCGTTGTTGCGGATGGTCGGAATGATTTCCGAGTCGGTATTGTAGGCAATCAGGGCGCGAACATTGGGGTTCAGCGCACCCACTTCCTGCTTATCGACTGTGGCCCGGACGGCTGCAACTTCCTGCAACCCGACCGTCGATGCGGGCGAAATCAGGCCGGGATACACGTGCTTCCCGGCCACGTTGATTACCTCCACGTCGTTCAGATTCAGCCGCGTAGTTGTGGCATCGACAACGGTTGTGATGATGCCTTTGTCGAAAATAACGACGCCGTTTGGAATCACCTGTCCATTGCCAACGTGAACGATGCCGTTCATAAGCGCAATGGGCCGCGTTTGTGGCCGGGCCGGAGCCGGGTTCTGCGCCAACGCCGATACCGACGCCAGCACGAAAAGGGTTGATATGAAATGTTTCATGTTTTTATCCTTGTAGAGACGCAAGATTTTGCGTCTCTCGGTAGCCGGATGGTTTTTTAGAATCTTCTAAAGCAAATTGCTGACGTCAAAGGAGACGCCAAACGGAAATGTAAATTGCTGACGCGAGCGGAGACGCAAAATCTTGCGTCTCTACGATTGTCATCGTTCTTCCCCCTCTGCCATTACGCCTTCTATGTCTTCGCAGTGCCACATACGGGCGCGTTTGGGTGCTGGGCGGGTGGTGGGGTTGCCGCTTGCTTTGGCCGCTATCATCTTCTGAATCAGGCGGGTGCGCTCGGCCTGCATGGCGTTGCGTCGTTGCTCGTCGCCTTTTTGGCTGTAGTAGATGGCTCCGTCAATAATGGTGAAGTCAGGGCGGGCGTAGATGGTCAGCGGGTTGGCGTTCCAGAGTACAAGGTCAGCGTCTTTGCCAACGCGGATACTGCCTAACCGCCCATCCAAATGCAGCAGTTTTGCCGGATTGAGCGTTACGGTCTTCCAGGCGTCTTCTTCGGTCATGCCGCCATATTCGATGGTTTTGGCCGCTTCCTGATTCAGGCGACGCGCCATTTCGGCATCGTCGGAGTTGATCGAGACCGTTACGCCCTGCCGGTGCATCAACGCTGCGTTGTAGGGAATGGCGTCTTTCACTTCCATTTTGTAGGCCCACCAGTCGGCAAACGACGAGCCGCCCGCGCCGTGCTTCGCCATTTTGTCGGCCAGTTTGTAGCCCTCCAGAATGTGCGTAAACGTGTTGACTTTAAAGCCCAGCGAGTCGGCTACTTTCATGAGCATATTGATTTCCGACTGCACGTAGGAGTGGCAGGTGATAAACCGTTTACCATCTAAAATCTCGGCGAGTGCGTCGAGTTCGATGTCGCGCCGGGGTGGTTGCGATAGTCCTTTCGTCTTCACGTTCAGCGTATTATAGTTCTGCCACATGCGGCTGTATTCTTTAGCCCGCATGAAATGATCCATGTACACCTGCTCGACGCCCATGCGCGTTTGCGGAAACCGAACCCGGTTGGCATCGCCCCAGTTGGCCTGTTTTACATTTTCGCCCAGCGCGAATTTGATAAATCCATCGGCACCCGGCAGCAACAGCCCAGCAGGTGCTTCGCCCCATTTTAGCTTGATAATGGCCGACTGCCCGCCAATGGCGTTGGCCGAGCCGTGCAGCAGTTGCGACGTTGTAACGCCCCCGGCTAATTGGCGGTAGATGTTGATATCTTCCGAGTTCACCACGTCGGCCATTCGTACCTCAGCGGTCGATGACTGCGAGCCTTCGTTTACCGACAGCAGCGCAATGTGCGAATGCTCGTCGATGATGCCGGTAGTGAGGTGCTTGCCGGTGCCGTCGAGTACGGCAATATCGGCGGGAACGGGCATGTTTTTACCGATTTGGCTAATTTTCCCGTTCGTTACGAATACGTCCGTGTCTGGAAGAATCCCATCTTTTTCGTTGGTCCAGACGGTTGCGTTGCGAATCAGTATGGTTTGCGGCTGCGGCTTACGCACGTTGCCCATACCCACGAATGGGTACAGCAGTGAGGCCGTTACGGCAGTTGGTGCCGTTGCTGAAGCCGTTGTCGCTGACGTAGAAACCGGCGAATCAACTGCCCGCGCCATCGACCACGTTACTGGTTGCCCATCCGGAGTTTCGCCATCGCCCGCGTAGTTGGCCGGGCCGGTGCGGTAGCCAGTCAGGCGGGTAGTGCTGGTGCCCGGTTTTTTGTCGGTCGGTAGTTGTAGCGAGATTAATTCACCGCTCACCGCCACTTTCGGGGTAATTTTTATCGTATCGTTTCGGATAATCTGGTACTCGACTTTATCCGCCGTTTTTCCCGTAATGCTCAGCGACACGGGCGGTTGATTGCCAACCACAAGCCGCCAGTTGCCGCGCAGGTCAACAGCATCTTTTGGGTTGACGATGTACTGTTTGCCGCGAATCCAGTTTTCATAAATCACATTGTCGGGGCTGAATAGGTTGCCCGACGTGATGATGAAATTAGCCACGCGACCCTTCTGCAAGGTGCCCACCTGATCGTCGGCGCGGATGAGCCGGGCCGGTGTGGTGGTCAGTGCTTCTAATGCTTTTTGTTCGGAAAGCCCGTTTTCGATGGCTTTGCGCAGGTTGGCCCAGAAGTCGGCTTTGTTTTTCAGCCCCGCCGTAGTCAGCGCGAACGGAATGCCTGCTCCGGCCAGTTTCCCGGCGTTGGTGGGAGCCATTTCCCAGTGCTTCATTTCGGCCAGCGATACGTTGTCGGCGTCCCAGGCGTCTTCTACGTCGTATGCTGCCGGAAAAGTAAGCGGCACAATTAGCGACGCACCCGTAGCTTTCACCTCGTCGATGCGCTGGTATTCGTCGCCGGTAGTACGCATAACGAACTGAATGCCAAACTCGTCGCCCACTTTATCGGCTCGCAGAATACCAAGTTTATCGCCCGCATCGAAAATGGCGGGTAGCGGCTGAATGCGGGTCAGAGCTTCCAGCGAGAGGTTAGTTTGTTCGGTTTTGCCCGCTCGTTTGTACCAGTCAGCGTCGTAGAATGCCTGCCGCAGAATGGCTACCGACCCCATCATAGAGTTGGGCGCGGTTTGGCCCGAACTGCCCTTGCTGAACGAGTAATGCGCTGTGGCATTGGCTTTCAGCACCAGCGCGTTCTCACGTTCATCGGCCAGCGTAACCAGCACACCCGTGCCACGGGCCAGACCGTCGTGGGGGTGGGTCAGCACGGTTGCGAAGCCCATTTTTCGGAGTTCGTCCGCTTTTTTGGCATCGGCTTTGACGAGCAGACTCGCGTCGTTTTCGGGCTGAACGGCCTGATTCCAGTAATAGGGACCTTTCTTATTCGACTCAACTTGCGGAGGTGCGCCAAACCGACCGCCACCGGCTGCACGGGGTACGTCGGGCATTCCGTAGTCGGAGTCTAAATCGATCAGGGCGGGATAGATGCGTTTGCCGCGCAGGTCGGCCACAACAGTTCCGGCGGGCAGGCTGAGGTTGGTGCCAACGGCTTCTACACGTCCGTCGCGGATAAGCAGCGTGGCGTTCTGGAGGGTCGTTTGTGGGTCAACGACGACGGTAGCATTAGTGAAGGCATACAGACCCGGACGTTCGTCGTACACGCCATTGCGCGGGAAGCCCGTCTGCGCCTGAGCCGTAGCCAACAGGCCGAGCGCAAACAGCCCCATCAGGAGAGGTATTCGCATAAACTGATAAATTGGGATGATTGGGTAATTTGCTTAAATGTACGAATAACCAGCAAAAGTTGCCCATTCGTCTGTGATGAAACTATAAAAGCCCGACCTGAAATCCAGATCGGGCTTGAAGAAAGTATTGCGTATTATAGTGGGTTATAACCCCACCCCAACCCCTCCCCGTTAGGGAGGGGCTTACTGGCGTAAGCTTTTTTGGCCCCTCCCTAACGGGGAGGGGTTGGGGTGGGGTTTACTTCAGCCGTAACAGCACCGACGAGCGGGCCGCTACCGTGAATTCCTGACCGCCTTTGGTGGGTTTAACGCTGGGCCGCACCTGACCAACGTTGGTATCGATCAGCACTTCCCACGACGCAGTTTTGCGTTCGAGTTTGGGGAGCATAAACGGAATGTCTTCCCAGAAAGCGTTTAGAATCCAGATTAGCTGCTCGTCGCCAATATCCTGTCCATCTTCGGTTTGTTCTTCCACGCGTTTCCCGTCGATGAACAGCGCGAGGCAATGCGTTCCGGGATTTTGAAGATCGTCGTGCGTCATTTCCTGCCCGTCGGGGCGCAGAAACGACACTTGCTCACTGCCGAAGAATTTGCGTCGGCTCAGGAGCGGAATTTCCCGTCGCAGGGTCGTCAGCGCACTTGTGAAGTCGAATAAAGCCTGTTGCTTATCGTCCCAGTGCCAGTTCATCCAGCTAATCTCGCTGTCCTGATTGTAGCCGTTGTTGTTGCCCTGTTGTGTGCGGCCACATTCGTCGCCCATCACAATCATCGGCGTTCCCTGACTCAAGAGCAACGTAGTCAGGAAATTACGTTTTTGTTTTTCACGCAGTGCGTTGATGTCCGGGTCATCGGTCGGTCCTTCTGCGCCACAGTTCCAGCTTAGGTTATCGTTCGAACCGTCGTTGTTGTTTTCGCCATTGGCTTCGTTGTGCTTCTCGTTGTAGCTAACCAGGTCGTTGAGCGTAAAGCCATCGTGAGCCGTAATCAGGTTCACGCTGTTGGCTGGCGAACGGCCTTTGTCGTATAGGTCGGGGCTGCCAAGCAACCGCACGGCCACCTCACCTGCTTTGCCTTCGTCGCTTTTCCAGAAGGACCGCAGCGCATCACGGTATCTACCGTTCCACTCCGACCACTGGACCGGAAAGCCGCCCACATGATAGGACCCAATGTCCCAGGGTTCGGCAATCAGTTTCACCTGCGCCAGAACGGGGTCCTGCGCCACCGTATCCAAAAAGGATGATACATTGCCCATCTCTTCGTCGGTACGAATCAGAGCCGAGGCCAGGTCGAAACGGAAACCATCGACGTGCATCTCCGTAACCCAGTACCGCAGACTGTCCATGACCACCTGCAACGCACGCGGGTGGCTGATGTTGAACGTATTACCCGTTCCAGTGTAATCCATGTAATAGTCGGGGCTATCGCCGACCTGATGGTAATAGGCCCGGTTGTCGATGCCCTTAAACGAGAGCGTTGGACCGAGTTGATTGCCCTCGGCAGTGTGGTTGTACACCACGTCGAGAATCACTTCGATACCCGCTTTGTGCAGGTTTTTCACCATTTGCTTGAACTCAACAACCTGCTCACCGTTCATGCCGGACGACGAGTAGGTGTTCTGCGGGGCAAAAAAACCGATGCTGTTGTAGCCCCAGTAGCTTTCGTTCGTAAACTGATGCACGGGCAGCAACTCGACCGCCGTAACGCCTAATTTTTTAAGATAGTCGATGCTCTCCGGGGTGGCTAAGCCAGCGTAGGTGCCGCGAATGCGTTCGTCAATCGTGGGGTGCTGATGGGTGAACCCCTTTACGTGCATTTCATAGATAACCGAACGATGCATTGGAATGGCCGGAGCGGTATCGTCTTCCCAGTCAAATGCCCTGTCATCGATCACGACCGATTTTGGCATCGTTGGGCCACTATCTACGGCACTCATTACCCGATGCCGGTCGTCTTCGCCATCTTCGTAGTCATATCCCAACCAGTCATTGTTATGATTGACTGGTGCGTTAATGGCTTTGGCATACGGGTCGAGCAGCAGCTTGTTCGGATTGAAAAAATGACCGGCCTGCGGGTCATAGGGGCCATCTACGCGAAAACCGTAAAGCTGACCAGGTTGCAGTCCATCGACGTAAATATGCCAAACCAGATCAGTGCGTTCGGTTATAGGAATCATAGCCGTTTCGCGACCAGGATCAGCCGTGTCGTACAGACAGAGGTATGCGCCCGTAGCATTTTCGCTGAACAGGGCAACGTTTACGCCTTCGCCATCGAAGGTAGCACCGAGCGGATATGGTTTGCCCGGTTTTGTTGGAGGAGTCTCCGGAGGAGAGACGGTTTTAGAAGATTTGCTCATAACGTTGTAGGAACTGGTGGCTTCCCACTGCCTTCATTTTAGTAAGTTAACCGTTCGTTCAGGCCGAATGTTTACCCCAACCCCTCCCCGTTAGGGAGGGGCCAAGCATAGATGCTTCCAGCGAAAGCCCCTCCCCTCGTTTTGAGGGGAGGGGTTGGGGTGGGGTGGATGACAAACAAAAAAGCCTGCCTCCAATGGAAGCAGGCTTTCCGATCCCACCATTCACTACACTACCAAGGCCAAACGAGCCATCGTGGCATGAGCCGACTCGATACTCTGTTTTTGGCGTAGCAGCAACTCGCGGGTGCTGGCTACTAAGTCTGTTTCCTGCAACACGGCATTGTAGTTGTTGAGGGCTTCCTGATCGCCCCGCTGACACTCCTGCACGGTTGCTTTATCGTCGTTGCTGGCAAAGGTCGATTTAATGTTGATCCACGCGCGGTGCAAATCAGCTCCTAAACTGGTGCTGTTGTCGGGGTCGCCACCAAGTGTGCGAATCTCGCGGTCAAGTTCCAGAGCGAACTCACCACGCTGCCGGGCCTGCGCCAGAAACAAGCTCTTCAATTCAGCGTCTTTTACATTTTCGGCGGCTTCCTGATAGCCTTTTTCGCCATCACGTGTATCCGTAAGCAGGCGGTTGAGTTGGTCGAGGACTTCACCCCGTGTTTCCTTAACGTTCATAACGTGCTGTGTTTGGTTGTGTTAACAATTAAAAAGAAAAGAAATAACGTTTCGTGTGTTGAGTAAACCAGAAAACTACTTCTGCGGGTCGTGTCCCCAATTCTTCAGAGAATACGCCCAATTCGACCCGTCGACTTCCTTCGGTCGCTGGGCACTGTGCCGTTTTACATAGCTGACGACCTTCCGCATGTGCGCGTAATCGTCGTCCGATAAATCGCTGGCTTTCTTTTTCAGAATCTGGATGATGCGCTCGCCCGATTTATGCCCGGTCGATTCACCTTCGTCGTCCTTCTTCTGCCCAACCGACTTCGATTCGTCGGTGTCTAACCATTTTTCGAGTTGCGACGCGGTCATGTTGACCGCATCGTTAAACTCATCGCGAATGGTTTTTTTCTCAGTGTCATCTAAGGTCGCCGTTGCCATGTCTACTTATTTTTAGTGACCTCGCTGGCCGACTTGATGATTTTCTTGCTGCCCTGCTTAATCACAAGGGCAGGTTCTTCAGCAGAGCCTTTACGCTTTACTTTCGCGCCCTGAACAGTGCGTTCCACATCATCTTTGTGAACTTCGGCAACGGTGCCTTTAGCTTCGCCTTTGCCGTATTTCCACGTCACTTCGTCACCTTTCTTAACCGTTGCCATTGTCAAAATGCTGTTAGTTGGATAAAGCGTAGTCGATCACTGTTAATCGTCTAATTTGCCATCTTTGGCATCGCGTTGCATTTTCTTATTGGCAAATACCGCGATGTCGACCCGGCGATTTTTCTGACGACCAGCTTCTGTCGAGTTGTCGGCTACTGGCTGAGCTTCACCATACCCTTTCTCATCGAGCCGGGCTGTTTTCACGCCCTGCGCTTTCAGATAATCGGCAACGGCATCAGCACGTTGTTTCGAGAGTTTCTGATTGTAATCGTCCGGTCCGGTTGCGTCGGCATGACCTTCTATCACAATATCCGTATCCTCATATTTATTGAGCGTCTGCGCAAAATCAGCTAATGCCTTCTGCGTGGCTGGCTTCAACTGATACGAGTTTACGTCAAACAGAATATCGGAACCAAGCGTAACCTTGATACCTTCACCTACGCGCTCAACTTCAGCGTTTGGCAGCTCGCGCTTGATCTCTTCCGCCTGCTTATCCATCCGCCGACCGATTACGGCGCCAGCGGCACCACCCACCGTTGCGCCCAAAATGGCACCCAACGCGGTGTTGCCCGACCGCCGACCGATAACGCCCCCAACTACAGCACCGCTACCAGCACCGATAGCTGCACCCCGTTGGGTTTTATTCGTATTGTTTTTGATTGATTTGCAACCCGTCAGGGTTACGTTACTTGCCAACATGCCGGTAGCCGCCAAAACAAAAAGCGAGCGTTTACCAACCGTTATCCATTGTTTGTTCATGTGTCGTGAATACTTGGTACTGCCCACGGTAGTCCAAAGGTCGTACCAGTCTACCCGATAGCATTAGGAGAGAAAAGCAGAGGGTAGGCCAAACGATTGATTATTAGTTGGTTGAAGGTTATATAGTTTACATATAGTTTGAGCAGTTAGTTTTTAGAAATTGGCAAATCGGGTTTTATTCGGGAAGTGGGATGCCTATTCTTGTGGAGTCGATTCCACACCGGGTCGCAAACGAAAACGGGCAGAGTGGTGTTTTCTTTATACAACTCAACAACGTTTTATCCTTTTTTCATGCTTACCATAAAATCTCTGTTCGTCCTGCTGCTGGCGGGCCTGATGGTGCTCATTGCACCTACGGGTTGCCAGAAACCCGGCAGCGAAACACCCACAGCCCCCGCGCCTGCCCGAACGTTACTCAGCAGTTCGCTCATCGGCGAGTATTCAGCAACCCAACTGCGTAGCCGGTTTACGGGCGCGAGTTCGGCTCTTCAGCTATTTATCCGGCACGGCATCAAGGTTTATCGGCTCGAATACAGCACGGTCAATACGGATGGCAAGCCCATTAAAGCATCGGGTGCGGTCATTATTCCAACCGCTACCACGGCTATGCCATTGCTGAGTATGCAGCACGGTACTATTCAAAATGATGCCGATGCGCCGTCCTATTTCCGGTCGGGCAGCGAGGCCAATATGTTTGGGTCGGTGTTTGCGTCGCAGGGATATATCATTGCCGCCCCCGATTACATTGGTTATGGTGCCTCGAAAGACCTGCCGCATCCGTATGAGCATCGGGCTACGCTGGCATCGGCGTCGCTCGATATGCTGCGGGCATCGCGCGAGTTTCTGGCCGATAACAAAGTCAACTGGGATAAGCGGCTATTCGTGGCGGGCTATTCGGAAGGTGGATATGCGACGCTGGCTTTGCAAAAGAAAATAGAAGAAGAAACCGGCAGCGAGTTCAACCTGGTGGCGTCGAGTTGCGGGGCCGGTGCTTACGACAAACCGGCCTTCATGCGCGAGGTTATCAACAATCGAACCAGCGGCATCGACTATGTGAACCGGCTGTATGTCTGGGTGTTGCAATCGTATGACCGCATCTATGGCCTGAACCGCCAGATGTCATATTATTTTAAAGAACCTTATGCTGCCCGACTTACCGCCAACCCAACTGCCAGCATCAATGTAAGTCTGAACAGCGCGTTTACCGATAGTTTCAAACAGGCCATCAACGACGGCACCGACAAGGGTTTTCTGGCGGCAGTGCAGGACAACGACATCCACGACTGGAAACCGCGCACGCGTACCCGGCTCTACCACGGCGACGCCGACGAAACGGTGTTGTACGTGAACTCGAAAAATGCCTACGACGCCATGCGCAAACGCGGAGCCACCAACGTCGAACTCATTACCATGCGCGGAGCCAACCACGCCACCGGCATCATCGAATTCATCACAGGTACGTATGGGTTTTTTGGTGGGGTACAATAGAGGGAGTAAGGGGTAAGAGGGGGCAAGGGGTAAAGGTGTAGGGTTGGAAAGGGTTTTGATTAATAAAAAAACGCCTTTCCAACCTTACTCCCTCTACCCCTTACCCCCCTTTCAGTACGTCACAAATCCGAACGCTTTGCTATCGGGCGACCAACTCGGTACGTTAATCGTGCCCTGACCGCCCTGAAACCGGGCTAATTCGTTGAATACGCCCGGCTTTTTTGTGTCCATCAACCGCAGCATCACGGCTTTGTCGGCGGGGTGAGCGGCTTTCTGGTCTTCGAGGTAGCTGATAAAGACTATCCATCGGCCATCGGGTGAAGGGTGCGGAAACCAGTTGGAATACTGGTCGTTGGTCAGTTGTTCAGGGTTGGAACCGTCGGGAGCCATGCGCCAGAGTTGCATGTGGCCCGTGCGGTACGAGTTAAAATAAATGTAGCGGCCATCGGGCGAATAGTCGGGACCGTCGTCAAGACCAGGCGAGGTTGTCAGGCGGGTTTCGGTGCCGCCCGTGATGGGTATCGTATAAATATCGAAATCGGGTTTATTGTCGGGGCCAACGGGCCGCTCGGCTACGTAGGCCAGCGTTTTGCCATCGGGCGAGACACCGTGCCAGTACGATGGTCCCTGCTGCGTAATGCGCGTGGGTTCGCCCCCGGTCAGCGGTACGGTAAATATATTCGAGGTTTTATAATCACGGCCTGTTCCATCTGTGTTGTGGCTGATGATGAGCGTCTTACCATCGGGCGTCAGGCCGTGGTCGTTGTTGCAGGCGTTGGCCGTTCCGGTGTTGATACGCGCTTTCTGCCCGTCTTTTACGGCCACTTTGTACAGCAGACCGCGCTCGTTGATAATCAGAAACTGCCCGTCGCGGGTCCAGTTGGGTGCCTCGAACCGAACGCTATCCTGCCGCACAACACGCCGGGTGTTCGTTGTCAGGTCATAGATTTCCAGTCGGCTTATCACTGGTTTCACCACGGTCTGGGCTATTGCCAATTGGGCTGTCAGCAGAAGTAAGGGAAGGTATTTCATGCTACTTTGCTGTTACTGTTACGATAGCATACGGAGCCTGATTGGGCTGACGTACTTTGCCGTTAACGGGCGTTTGAAAGCGGTCTTCGTCGTGGATAATGAGCAGCCGGTTCTTGTCTAACGGTGTCAGGTCTTCGCCTTTATGACCGAATCGCAGCGGTTGCCCCTGCGTATCGCGCACGAGCGTGAAAGGCTTATTGCTGAACAAACCATCGGCAGATATCGACCACAGGTAAGCGTCGAGTCGGTCTTTTGTTTCGAGTGATGTCAGCAGCCAAAAGCGATTCCGATAGGGATCATACTCTAAGCTCGACAGGCTTAACGGCAACGGCAGCGATGGTTCGGCAGTGGCCGGGTCGAAGTCGGCCACTACGCGCCAGTCGTCACGGAGCCGGATGCGCTCGCCAGTTCCCGCTCCTTCGATGTAATACGACACCGCAATGATTTTATCGACGGGCTTGAACGCACTATACGATTCGCCCACTTCGCGGATGCCAAACAGCAGGTGTTGGTTGGTTGCGGCCAGACCTTCTACTTTGAAATACGGTGCGCCTTTTGGAAACTCCTCGGTTTTTAACGCTTGGGCCAGCTTATTTCGGTAAGCTATTGACGTTCGGCTGGTATCGTCGGGAGCCAGTACGCGCGGATTCTGCTCGTCGCCAGTGCGCCAGTACAGAATCGTATTGTAGCCATTCCATTCCGGGCTACCAGCTTTCACGCGGTCGAAGGCTGTGGTAAGCAGTACAAACCGCCGGTCGGGTGTTTGGGCGAAATCTTCGTACTTGCGCCCCTGGGCATAGGCCGTGGTCATTACATACGCCGGTGGCTGTGTCGAATCGGCCAGCGTTGCCAGCGGTTTGCTGAACACCGGGCCGAGGTCGGCAGGCATGTCTTTGTCATTGGCGAACAGGAGCTTACGGCCATCATAGGCCACCGCAGACGCTTCGCACCAAACCGCTTTTCCGTCGAGCGTGGTGCCGGGTGCAAAGCAGGTAAGCAAACCCTCTTCGGTGATGGTGGCCGAAAGCTGGGATGCAGAAGAAACGGAAGACGGTTTTACGGTTTTGCAGCCAGCAGCCAGTACGGCTACGAATGCGACCGGGACAAGTAAATGACGAATCATAAGGGCGTTTTTAGCGTGTGTTCGCAAATTACGATGCTGTCGTTGAAAATCATCCGACCTGTTTCAGTTGCTGCTTCACCACGTCGGCGGGGTAGCGCAATGCCAGCTCGCGTATCTCAAAGCTAAACCGCTCGAAGGTATCCCTCCAGGCATTGGCTTCTTCGGGCGTGTATTCGTAGAATCCGTCGGCGTTGGTAACACCCCGGCCTCCCCGGTCCACAATAGTCTGAATCAGCTTCGGCACGTCAGTACGATTGCTCAGGGTGGGCCACAGGTCTTTCAGCACGGCATGGTAGGCCGGTACGCCTGTCAGATCCATCCAGCGAAACACGCCCACCAGCGTCATCCAGTACCCCGCATTGTTACGGCAGGCCCGATCAACGTCTTCGATGGTGGCGTACCCTTCTTCTACCAACGTGAATGCCTCGCGGTACATGGCGTACATAAGCCGGTTGGTAATAAAGCCCCGAATGTCTTTACGCACCAGCGTTGGTTCTTTGCCCCAGCGATGTGCCAGCGCGTATACCCACTCGGCGCAGGCCAGATCGGTCTGATCGCCACAGATTACTTCGAGAAAGCGGGTTGTATGCGACGGTTCGGCCCAATGCAAACCAATAAACCGCTGCGGACGGCGCGTAAACTGCTGAAGCTGCGTAATCGGAATAGCGGAGGTGTTGGAGCTAATCACGGCATCGTCGGCCACTTCGGCTTCTATCAGCTCATATACCCGCTGCTTGATGGCAGGCTGTTCAAGCGTACACTCAATAATTAACCGGCAGTTTTTTAGAGCCGCATATGTGTCGGTAATCGTCAGGTTTTCAAGGAAATAGTCGGGCTGCTGATTGGTTATTTTCCAGGTATGCAGGTCGTTCAGGTGGTGTCGGATGCGTGGTTCGGCAGTTGGCAAATCAGCCGGAATCGGGGCAACAGCCACCACCGGATGACCAGCCGCCAGCAAACAGGTGGCAATGCTGCACCCCATCAACCCCAGACCAACAACGCCTACGGGCAGCGATTCATTTGGCAACTCAATAGCAGCAGACATAGGAGTGTTTTTAGCAAAAAGTAGACACCTCAACGATTCTCCTGACGCAGCACAAACCCAACCCCGTGAACGTTTTCGATGCGCAGAGCCGGGTAGTCGGATAGTCGTTTGCGGAGCCGGGAAATGAATACGTCGAGACTGCGACCCATGAAATAATCGTCGTTGCCCCAGATGGCCCGTAGTAGTTCGTCGCGCCGAACGAGCGTATTAGGCCGGTCGAGCAGGTAGGCCAGCACGTCGGCTTCACGGTGGGTGAGGGTTTGTGGTTCAGCATTTACGTACAGCACCAGATTGGTACGGTCGAGCCGAAACGAATCGGATTGGTTCTCCGGCAGTTGCGCAGGCTGTGTTCGCCGGAGAAAGACGTTGATTTTCAGGATCAATTCTTCAATGCTGAATGGCTTTGCCAAATAATCGTCGGCACCGAGTCGCAGACCATTCAGGCGGCTGTCTTTGTCGGCCAGCGCACTCAGAAACAGAATCGGAATGTGTAGGTTCACGCTCCGAATCTGCCGGGCCAGTTCAAAGCCGTCGGTTTGCGGTAACATTACGTCGAGCAAACACAAATCGAACGGCTCCCGTTGAAAAGCGACCCACGCATCGGCACCGTTCGTACAGTGTGTTACGCTGAACGGCACAGTTGAGAGCGTGTCCCGCACGACAAACCCCAGATTAACGTCGTCTTCAACAAATAAAATACGTGCCATCGTGGTGGTTGACCGGTTGAATGATTGAGTGGTTGAATGATTGAATGATGGACTGATTGAATGGTTGTAGCGGCAACACAATCAACTACCGACGAATCTAAGGCAGTCTGGCACTCCATTCAATCATTCAATCACTCAATCATTCAACCAGTCCATCATTCAATTAGTATAAACGTGCTTCCTTGTTCGGGTTGGCTATCTACGGTGAGTTGCCAGCCGTGTGCCCGCGCAATGCGCTGCACGGCGTACAGCCCCAGCCCGAAGCCGTTGGGCGGGGCAACGTGGCCGGTTGACGGTACGCGAAAAAACTGTCGGAAAATAGCTTTGTGATAACGTGGCTCAATACCGATACCGTTGTCAGCTACCGACCAAACGAGCCGCCCATTCCCGCGTCGGGTGTGCAGCACTACGCGGGGTGTAGGCTGGCTATATTTCAACGCATTGTCGATCAGGTTATTGATTACTGTTTCGAGCTGATGGCGGTCGGCCAGGAGGTGGGCGTCGGGGGCGGTCAGGTCGAGCGAAACGGCGGGGCCGAATGCGTCGGCGGCTGTGGTCAGCACCTCGTGCAGATCGACCGACGTGCGTTCAGGTACAAAGCCGTTGCGCTCGGAGCGGGCCACCTGCAACACACTGTTGATGCGTTGTTGCAGGCGTCGGCTTTCTTCGTTCAGCACGCGGGCGTATTGTCGGAGCCGGTCGGGTTGCTGCATAATGGCATCGGTTTGCAGCACGTCGGCGGCAATGCGGATAGTCGATACGGGCGTTTGCAGTTCGTGGGTAATGTTGTTGATAAAGTCGCGCTGTACTTCGGTCAGCCGCCGTTGTTTCAGCACCACGGTCAGCGTGTAGCCGAAGAAAATTACCACCAGCAGCACCGCGCCCGTCGACCAGAGCCAGCCGCTCAACTGCCCTGCCACCACGCCCGACTGATTAGGAAACCGAATGCCGAAATAATACGTGTAGTCAGCGAATTTGGGCAAATTACGCGCATTGCGGGTGGTTTGCGCACTGGTGCTGACATAGTCGCCGTAGACCATGCGGTCGGTTTCGCAGTCGTAAATACCGTACTCAAAGTCAGTAATCAGGTGATGCCGTTGCAGCGAATTCAGAATGAAGGTTTCGAGCGTAACAGGATCGATGGGGGCATTGGTGTTCACTATAAAGTAGTCGGGCGAAAGCTGAGTTACGGCATAGCGATTCAGCGTAAAGCGGTTCAGCCGGGCCACGTCGTCGGCCACGTCCTGCAACGCAATAAACGCCGATTGCCGGAACTGCCGTTCGCGCAGGGCATAGGCATTCCGCACCCATACCGCCTGCACGGCCAGAATGCCAATAATACTCAGCACCGACAAAATAACCAGTAGACGAAGGCGTGACACGGGACCGTTGATTGACTGATTGAGTGGTTGAATGGTTGAATGATTGAATGATTGAATTGGCGAGGTAAAGAACGGGCAATTCAGTCAATCACTCAATCATTCGATCAGTCAACAAGAGTGCGTTAACAACTCATTAACAAACGTTAGGAAGTGCTTAACAGGCAGGTTAGGGTGAGGTGCGTAGGTTTGCCCTGTCGTTCGGGTGAACGACCGCGACGTTCTCACTTTTTCTAAAACCTGTTTTTTTATGAAACGCATTTTGTTCTTTGCTTCGCTCGTTTGTTTGTCGGCTTCGGTGGCTATGACCCTGCCGACGGCTCTGTTTACGTGGGGGAAAACCACGCACGATTTCGGCAAAATAACCCAAAACAAGCCCGTTACGGCTGAATTTCAATTTGTTAACAAAGGCGATATGCCATTAGTGATTAATAATGCCAGAGGCTCCTGTGGCTGCACGGGGGTCGATTACCCGAAAGAAGCTATTTTACCCGGCGCGTCGGGCAAAATCCGGGCCACGTTCAATGCTGCTACGGTCGGCTCGTTCAACAAAAGCGTACTGGTCGAGTCGAATGCCGAAGGCGGCACGGCTGTCTTGTACGTGAAAGGCGAGGTAGTGAAATAAGTATGTCCTGTTAGCCATAGACTGGAGTGAAGTAGTGATTTGGCGATTGTATTCTACAAAAAACTATAAATTTGTAGAATACAATCGCCAAATTTCATACCAGTTCGCATACGCCCACGCCCGAATCTGCCGCGCCGTAATACACCCAGATTTTGCCGGCATGAGCCGTACCCTCGGGCCAGCGAACCCAGCCGTTGGCGAACACAACGTTTGGGAAAAAACCGTCGCGCTCCCAGGGTAGGTCGGGGGTGAGCAGGGGTACTTCGGAGCGGTCGAGGACGTGCGTGGGGTCGTCGCGGTCGAGCAGGGCCAGGGCGAGGGCATAGGCGTGGGTTTCGTCGGCACCGTGGTAGCAGACTAACCAGCCTTCGTCGGTGAGCAGTGGTTCGGGACCACCGCCGATTTTGCCGCCTTCCCAGGCAAACTTTTTATCCTGTAAACCGCGCCCGCCGAAACCGAAGCGGTGATTTCCCCAGTGAATGCCATCAGTAGAATCGGCAAACCAGACTGACGGTTTACCAATATCCGACACCATCGGGCGGTGCATCAGACAGTATTTTCCGTCAACTTTTTCGGGGAACAGGGCCACGTCTTTGTTAGGGGGTGGCAGAATCAAACCCACGCGCTCCACATCGCGGAAATCGGTGGTAATGGCTAAACCCACCGCCGGGCCATGTTCCGACACTGCCGTGTAGGTGATCCAGTATTTTCCGTCCAGAAACGTGATTCGTGCGTCTTCGATACCATACGACTCGTCCATACGGGCGGGGAACAGAAACGGCTTTTCGTCAATCGTGAAGTTCAGCCCGTCGCGGCTGCGGGCAAGCCGGAGATGGCTTAGCGACGTCAGGTATTGCTTGCCCTGAATGGTAACAACACGCGGGTCATAGTCCTCGTCGGGTTCGGCAAACTCCCTGACCGTCAGCGTTGGAACGCCGTTTTTTTCTTCGAGTAGCGGCACCAGAATAAGCCCCTTTTTAGGTTTGGGTGCTTCGGCCACACGCAGGAGCAGGACTATCTCATCGTCAATAAAACATGCTGCCGGGTTAAAGGCACCCAAAACCTCGAAATCATCGATGGCAGGCGTTACGTCGCTGGTGCGAATTATTGGCTGATCGGTTAACCGATTGAACTGGTAGTTTTTCATTATCAATAACAACTATTTTTTTGCCCGTTTAGTCAATTACCTGACGTTGCGGCCAACTTTCATGACAAAAGTCGCGTTATTTTTGGGCCAAAACAGAACCAATTATTTCTTTCTGCCATGATTAACCACCCCACTTTTGCGCAGGACGACGATGTAATGCTGCTCACGCCCAACCCCAAAATGGCCGCTTATGATGATGATGACGACGATGATAATTTAGCCGACGACTTCGATGACGAGGGCGGTGCTGAGTTTGATGAACTCGGGTCAGGAGCGACCAGTGGCTATGGCGAGGAGGACTTAGCCGAAATCGAAGACGAGTTTGCCGACGATGATCTGGAATTAGATGATGATATTGACGACGACCTCGATGACGACAGTATGGAATAAAAATACGAAAACTCAACGAATATGAACACAGAAGCTAACCCCCAGGATTCAGAGGAGAATCGCCAGGCATCAGGTGGCACCGACAACACCGCACCCGACAGTGAAACGCAGTCGTCGGTAGCAGCCAATCAGGGCCGTACCAACAACGCCGACATTCGCAGTGAGGAGACCGGGGCCGACTCGTTCGAGAAAGCCGAAGGAGAGTGATTAATGCGAAATTGAACGAAGTATGTTGTATGGCTGGCTGGCGCAGGTGGAGACGCAAAGGGTTGCGTCTCTACGCTGGGCGGTCAATTGTAGAGACGCAACCCTTTGCGTCTCCACCTGCGCCAGCCAGCCATACAACAATACCGCTTCACTATAGCAGCAGCCAGCAGTTTCTCCGTATAGTTAACTGTTGGCTGTTGGTTGATAACTGATAACTGAAAGCAGCGTCTGGCATTTCATTTCGGTTTCGAGCCATTCGCGGGTGGGGTCGGAGTCTTCGGTCAGGCCGGCTCCGGCGTAGAGCGTGGCCGTGCGGCCTTCGAGTTTCATACAGCGGATGTGTACAAACAAATGGCTGGCCGGACGGCTGTCGGCAGCATCGATATTGATCGGGCCGAGGAAACCGGCGTAGAACTCGCGGTCGTAGGTTTCGTGCTGCTCAATGAACGCAAAGGCCCGGTCGCGGGGCATACCGCACACTGCCGACGTTGGATGCAACAGCCGCAACATTACTGTACCAAGTTGTGGGTAACGAACGGCCTGCGTATCGACCGTGAAGTGCGAACCGAGGTGCATCAGATTGCCAGCGACGACCGTTTTTGGCCCTTCTTCTAAGTATTCACGCAACCGGATCTTCTTGAAACACTCAATAATATACCGGCTCACCAAAGCCTGTTCTTCAATTTCTTTCTGCGACCAAAGAGCGTCTGCTGCCCGTTTAGCCGTACCATCGGGGTGCCGCGCCGACTGCGTACCAGCCAGCGAAAGCGTCTTGAAAATGCCATCGGCGTCCTGACTCACTAACCGTTCGGGCGTGGCACTGATCCAGATTTGCCCGCGCTCTGGCACCGACACGGCGGAAATGAACGCCGTTGGATAAGCCTCGCACAACCGGTCGAACAGCAGTACGGCGTTAGGCACGTCGGCAAACTGCACCTGCTTCACTCGCGATAACACTACCTTTCGGAACTCACCCCGCTGAAGAGCGTCTATGGCTTCGGCCACGTCGCGCTCAAATTGGGCCTGTACGTCGGGGTCGGGAAGAACTGTCAGCGCAGGTAGGACAGTCGGCGATGTTGCCCCGTTTTTTTGGGTCAAAAAACGTTGAAAGTCAGTGATTTGCTGATCAAACTTCGACGTCTGACTGTCGTGTTTTTCAGCGATAAGGTGACCCGTTTCTGAAAAGCGGGCGTGGATGTCGGCCCGGAGAAACAGCGTTTTGGCAGGCGTTTCGGTATCGCTGTTCAGGTTATCGAACGGGCTGAGGGCAAACCCGGCGGGTAACTCCTCCAGATCGACCGCCACGCGGGGCAGCACCGTATCGAACGACACAATCAGGTGTTTGTCGCGCTGATACGGCAGTCGCCAGAGTGCTGCCGGGAAGCCCAGCGTCAGGGCTGTTTCCCAATACTCGACCGAAGTCGGTTGTAGGGCGGTGTGGTGTATGTCAACAACAATAGCAGGTTGCATAGTACTCCCGTAACAGTTTGTGCGGGCGTTTTGTGCCGAAATCCGGCAACTTTGTCTGTGTTGGGCTTGTTGTTGCTACAGCCGATAATTTCGTTGATATTGCATCGTTAATCACCCTCTCGAAGCATACAGCGTAACGTCTTATGTGCTATGCAAACTGCTGAGTTAAAACTGAAAGTTGTAAAAGAAATTACTGAATTGCCAGATGAGCAGTTTATTAAGGTGTATGACGCGCTCGTAGAAGTACTTCATGCTCCAATTCGCACACCTAAATTTGGCAGTGCGAAGGGGTTAATTGCATTCATGGCCGAGGACTTCTATGCACCCCTTGATGACTTCAAGGCATATATGCCATGAATCAATTATTAGATACTCACACCTTCCAAACGACAGTTATTTTTCCGCTTATCCAGTAAACACGATTTGGTGAACCACCTCACAACCGTACCACTTCTCCCGTTTTAACGCTTTCGTCGCACGCGAATGCGATGCGGAGCGAGTTTACGGCGTCTTGCAGGTGGTCGGTGAGGTCAAGGTTTTCGCGGATGGCACGGAGGAAATAGCGTTGTTCGCGGTTGCAGAGTTCCTGATGGTCGGGTTCGTCGGTCAGGTCGATCCACTCGTCGGCGTAGGCAAATTGGTCGTCGGCGGTGAGGTCGGCGCGGTGAACCCGCAGCGATTCGGTCTTCGTATGAGCATCTACGTTATCCGACTGCCCGGTAGCTCCGGCATTTTTGGCTGTAATCGACACGCAGCCGTTCGGTCCAATCACGTCTTTTACGAAAAAAGCCGTTTCGCTCATCATTGGCCCCCAACCCGCTTCGTACCAGCCGACCGAACCGTCGTCGAACCGGATTTGCAGTTGCCCGTAGTTGTAGTTATCGGCTGGAATGTCGTTGGTCAGTCGTGCGCCAATCGCGCTTACCCACACGGGTTTGGCCCGCGTCATCTGGCACATCACGTCGATGTAATGTACTCCGCAATCGACAATCGGGCTGAGCGATTTCATCAGGTTGCGGTGAACCGTCCACATATAGCCGTGGCTTTGCTGATTCAGGTTCATGCGCATCACCAGCGGCTTGCCGAGATTTTGCGCTTCCTGTACAAACCGCTCCCACGACGGATGCACCCGCAGAATGTAGCCCACTACTACTTTTTTATCTGCTTTTTGGGCGGCTGCCATCACCCGCTCGGCCCCTTCGACCGTATCGGCCAGCGGTTTTTCGATAAACACATGACAACCCGCTTCGAGAGCCTGAATCGCGAACTGCTCGTGCGTGTCGGGATAGGTCGAAATGCAAACGGCGTCGGGGCGGGTTTCGGTCAGTGCCGTGGCATAATCATCGAAGAGCGGGTAGCCACCGCCCAGTTTGTCGTTCAATACATACTTGCTTTGGCCGGTCGAGACGATGCCGCAGATTTGAAAACCGTCGAGCGTGTGGTAGGCCGTAGCGTGCGACGCGCCCATGTTGCCACAGCCAACAACGAGAACGCGAATAGGGGAGGATTGTGCAGTCATGGCGGCAAATATAAATTAGCCGCCCGGCTCTTCCGTTAGCGGGCGAATTAATTCGCTCGCTAACGGAAGAAAAATCCGTGTTTATTCGCTCAATCCGTCAAATCCGTGTTCCATTTATCCCCATTCTACGAAATAATTTTCAGCCCGTCGGCGAATGCCTGCATCTGCGGCATGGTGCCGAGGCTGACGCGGCACCAGAACTGCCCGTCGAATTTCCATTGCCGGATGCTCACGCCCTGCTCCATCATGCGGGCCACGAAGTCGTCGCCCTTCATCCGAATCGGGAACATCACAAAGTTCGCGCCCGATGGCAGCGGCTCGTAGTTGTGTTGCTTCAGGACGCCCGCCAGAAAATCTTTCGACTCCTGCGTTTTGCCCAGCGAATACTTGATAAAGTCGGTGTCCTGCAAGCTCACAATAGCCGCCCGGAGTGTGGTCATGCTCATACTGCTGCCGCCCGTAGCAAATTTACTGATTTGCTCCAGCAGTTCGGGTTTGGCAATCATATAGCCCGTTCGCAGGCCCGCAAAGCCGTGAACTTTCGAGAATGTCTTGGTAACAATTACGTTTGCGCCTTTGCGTACCAGATCAACCATCGAATACGCTTTCGGATCGGGGGTGTAGTCAATGTAGGCTTCGTCGACCAGAATGGGTGTTTTTGCGCCAACGGCTTCGCAGAACGCCCGCAGTTTAGCCGGGTCAACGGTAATGGCCGTGGGGTTGTTGGGGTTGCAGAGATAGACCATGCCGGTCTGACTACCCACGCGTTCGGCCAATTTGTTGAGATTGATGTCGTAGCCATCGGCGGCAACGAGCGGCACCCGGTCCATCGTAATGCCATGCCGCATAGCCGAGCGGGGCAGGGCGTCGAACGTAGGGTCGGGGGCTACGATGGTGCGCCCGGCATTGGGCCGATACGCAGCCCAGAACGCGGTTGCTGTCAACAACTCGCCCGAACCGGCACCCAGCAGTACGTGATCTTCGGGAACGCCCTCGGTTTCGGCCACGAGTTTGCGAAACTGGCGGGCATATTCCATCGCGTAGAGGTAGCCGTCGGGCGCGGCTTCGGTAATCACTTTCAACGCTTTCGGCGACGGGCCGTAGGGGTTCTCATTGGCCGACAGCCGGGCTTTCAGGACACCCTTGCGCGGGTCGTCCTTTCTTGGGTCGAGCCGCAGCGGTTGGCCGTTCGGTTCATCTAACCACGGCTCACAGAGTGCGGCTGGGGCAGCGGCCAAACTGATTCCCGATAACATACTGGCCCGCAGCCAGTTACGACGATTGATTTGCATAGTTCAACAAGTGATAAGTGATGAACGATGAGTGATGAGTGATAAGAGATGAGTGCTTCGCGTCAGCCTACTCATCGTTCATCACTTATCACTCATCACTAATTAATTCCCTGTACTCTTGATAATCGGCTGAACGCCTGGCCTTTGTGGGTGCCGGTCCAGGTGAGCAGTACACTGCTGCCCGCACGGGGTGCCGTTACGCCTAATTCGGCCCAGGTTTTGGTAATAGTGGCTTTGCCAGTGGCGTCGGTTTGCAGATCGCCCAGTGCCGCACCGGCGCGCGTGGTCAGCCGCAACGCCAGCGCCGACACTGGAATCGAATCAATTCCGACTTTATTGTCCAAGATACCGGTTTTATCGAGTTCATAGACGCGCACGGCCATCGTGACTGGCCCGCCCACCTTCTGCGACACTACGGGTTCGCCCGTCAGTCCGCCCCCGTCGCCGGTGGCGTTGTCGATGACAACCAGTACGGGAGCCGCCACGCGGTCAACAAAGGGGTCATCTTCTTTCGTACAGCCTGCCAGCAATGTCAAGGCCAGCAGCGTTATCACATGAGGAATATATCGGTTCATAGTAGTTTCGTTTTGCATTTTTCATTCACATTTTCATTTCTCCGCCCACCAGAGTTTGGCTTGGGTGTCGTTTTTGCCGCCGATGAGTGTTAGTGCCTTCTCGTAATTAGCCTGATTCAACGATACTTCCGAGCCGGGATAAGGCAGGCGCGTGGGCAGTATACCATCATTCTCGAACACGGCGCGGGGGTCTTTGGCAGGCAGCACGGGCAAACCCGTCCGGCGGTATTCGGTCCAGGCTTCGAGGCCCTGCCCGAACAGCGCAATCCATTTCTGCTCCATAATTTTCTCCTTCGTGGCCGCGCCAACGGTTTTCAGATACGCATCGGTCACTTTCAGGCCGTATTGGTCGAACGACGCCGTGATGCCCCGTTCGAGATACGTCTGTGCGCTGCCCGAAATGTCGCCATCCTGCGCGGCCTCGGCCAGAATCAGGTTCAGTTCGGCGAAGGTCATCAGTACTTCGGGGGCGGTTTGCTGAATAAAATAGTTGCCAATGTTGGAGCTGACACCCAGGTAGGTAGTAGCAATGGCGTCGGGCAGGCCATTGGCATGGCCGAGGTATTTGCCGTCTTTGTTTGGCTGGGCGTAGATGGTCAGGCGGGCATCGCCGAGTTCGGTCAGCCGGTCAACCAGCGTTTTGCTCATGTTCCAGTCGGTACGGCTGTCGTTGACCATCACCATAAACAGTTCGTTGCTGCTCGATAGCACGGTGGTGCATTTCAGACTGGCGTTGTCGGCATTGCTCGTAAAGACCGGGTACTTCGTAGGGTCGCCCAGAATTTCGGCCATAATCGCTTTCGACTCGGCGGCTTTTTTGGTTGCCTGCCGGTTTGCCAGCCGCAGCCGCAGCGAGTTGGCGAATTTTTTCCATTTCAGGATGTCGCCGTTGTACAGAATATCGCCCGACACTGCCGGGCCACCTACGGTCAGTTTCTCATTAGCCGTTTTCAGGTCGGCCAGTAGTCCGGCATAGACCTTTTCCATGCTGTCGTAAGCCGGGCTGTAGATGGGCGCGTCGGTGGTGCCTTTGAGGGCTTCAGTGTACGGAATGGGACCGTAGAGGTCGGTCAGCAGCGAGAACGTCCATGAGCGCATCACCAGCGCAATGCCTTCGTAATTGGTGTTCTGAAACTTGCCGCCCTGCCCGGCCAGCGTGATAATGCGCTGATAATTAACTAATCCGTCGTTGAAGAGGGCTTTCCAGTTGTTGTTGTAAAACGCCGGGCTAAGTCCGTAGTTGTCGCCCTCGTTGGAGTAGATATTCCGGCTGAGGTACTGCATCCAGAGCATGGCTCCGTCGAGGTTGAGCCGCTCGAAGCGGGTGCGCCCGCCCCACGAGCGGTCGATGCTGGTTTCGAGCGCGTAGGGCAGCAGAAACTGCGGTCCTAAACTGGTGGGGTTGTTGGGGTCCACGTTCATCTGGTCGAACTCCTTCGTGCAGGAGGAGGCCGTCAGCAGCGTAGCTATAGCGATAAAGATTGTTTTTTTCATGGTTCTTTAGCAATAGTCGTTACACAGAGATTCACCGGGTAAGAGAGATACACCGAGACCTCTGTGTGTCTCTTTTAACTCCGTGCATCTCTGTGTAACAATCCTCTTAAAAACTCAGATTCAGATTCACACCCATACTGCGGCTGTTGGGCAGTTCGCCGTAGGCAAAACCCTGCGCGTTGCCACCGAACCGGTCTACTTCGGGGTCGATGTGCGGGTTATTGCGGAAGAGCATCAGCAGGTTACGACCCACCACCGATAGTTTGGCCGAACGAATGAATTTGCCCGTTAGCCAGGCCGCAGGCAGCGCGTAACCAACCGAGGCTTCACGCAGTTTCACATACGAACCGTCGAAAATTACGGCTTCGTGATACCGGCGCGGGTTGTTGTATCCGTAGAGCGTGCTGGCCGGTACAATCACCGTATTGGGTACGTACTGCGGACTTTCGGTGCTACCAATGTTCACGACGCCTTTGCCAATGATGCCCTCTTCACGCCCGATGGCGGTTTCGGCGTATTGCCCCGTCCAGCGGGCGGTGCCAGTGCCTTCGTCGTAGAAATCACCGCCAATCTTGGCGTCAATCAACGCCGACACCACAATGCCTTTGTAGCTGACGGTGTTGAGCCAGCCGCCTGTCCATCTGGGTTGAATATTACCCAGCACTTTGGGGTCGGTAGCCACCACGGGCAGGCCGTTGCGGTAGATGATCTGCCCGTCGGGTGCGCGCTCGAAACCAATACCGAACAGCGTACCGTAGGGTTGACCGACGCGGGCTTCTGAGTTCAGACCCCGTTGGCTATTCAGCACATACGTAGTGAGTCCGTCGGCCAGCGCATCGACCCGGTTGCGGTTGCGGGCGAAGTTGAACGTTGTTTCCCAGGTCAGGCCCATCGGCAACCGGAGCGGGGTGCCCGTCAGCACGATTTCGATGCCCTGATTGGTCAGTTGTCCGGCGTTCAGAATCCGCTGGTTGTAGCCCGTCGATTTAGAAATATCGACCGCCAGAATCTGGTTGCGCGAGGTTTGTTTATAGTATGTCACGTCGAGGCCAATGCGTCCTTTCAGAAACCGCAGGTCGACGCCTAATTCGGTGCCGGTCGTGATTTCGGGTTTGAGCGTGGCGTTGGCGATGGTGGTGTTCTCGTAGAACTGTGGCACCGAGCCATTCCAGGAGCCGCCCGCCCGGAAGGTTTGCGCCAGTTGGTAAGGGTCGGTATCGTTGCCCACCTGCGCTACACTGGCCCGCAACTTGCCAAACGACAGCACATTGCTTTGCATGCCCAGCAGATCGGTGAATACCGCCGAGGCCGATACCGACGGGTAGAAATACGAGCGGGCTTCGGTGGGCAGGGTGCTGCTCCAGTCGTTGCGGGCCGTAGCGTTCAGGAACAGGGCGTTGCGCCAGCCAAACTCCACCGACCCGAACACGCTGTTCATCTGCGACTTACGAATGGCACTTTCGGCGATGTTCTGGCTCGGATTCGAGTTGGCGAGGTTGTATACGCCATCGACCACCAATTCGCCCACATACGTGTAGTTGCGTTTGAAATAGTTGGTGCGCTGCACACCCCCGGCCTGAATGGTGGTCGTAAGGTCGGTAGTGATGTTCTTGTTGAACGTCAGCAGCAGGTCGGTATTGGTTTCCTGCCGACGCAGTACTTCTTCCGAATAGCGACCCGGTGTGCGGTTGCCGTTCCGAACCCGCTCGAAGTTCACAACGTTGATGCGCGTATCGCTCCAGAGATCGGTACCGCTGCGGAGCATTACGCTCAAAGAGGGTAAAATCTTGTAGTTCAATGCAATGTTACCCACCACCCGGTCTTTCTCGTTGGTATAGGGCAGTAACTCAGTCAGATAATAGGGGTTGGTGAAAAAGGTATGCTGCCAGTTGGGCGGGTCAGTATCGGCGGGGCGACCTGGCAGGGCACGCTGGATGTGAGTAGCGGTGTAGTCGCGCCAGTTGCGGTGCTTTTCCCAGTCGGTCTGGCGGTGCGCCCAGATAAACTGCTGCCCTTCCTGATAGCCCCGGTTTCCGCCCGACTTCACGTATTCTGCCGATACCGTTACGTTCAGCTTTGGCGTAAAGTTATAGCCCGTGTTGAGTTTGTAGTTGTTGCGGTAGAAGTCGTTGTAATACATGATGCCATCCTGCGTGAGCCGCCCGATGCTGAGCCGAAAGTTACCCTTGTCGTTGCCACCCGACAGCGCGACATTGTTGGTAAACGTTCTGCCGGTTTGCCAGAAATCCTGGAAGTTATTGGGACTGGGCGTCAGCGGGGCTACCTGCGTACCGCTCCACCAGTGCCGTACCAGCCGCCCATCCATCGGCGCACCCCAGCTTTCGTCGGTGCCTTCGGTGCCGCTCAACGGTGCCAGTGGGCCATAAGCCGCCCGATACTGGGCAATGTGGTCGGCTCCCGTAATGGCTCCGCTCCAGCCGTCGGCATACCAGGTGCGGTAGCCGTTGCCCCCGCCGTACGTATTCTGAAACTGGGGCGTAATCCAGGGCCGTTCAAACGTTGTGTTCGAGTTAATTTCAACGCCAATGCCTTTGGTGCCTGCGCCGGTTTTGGTCGTGACCAGAATAACGCCGTTGGCCGCCCGCGAGCCGTAGAGAGCCGCTGCGTTGGGGCCTTTCAGTACGCTGATATCCTGAATGTTATCGGGATTTATCTCCGACAGGCCACCGCCAAACTGCTTTTCCGATGTCTGCTGAATGGGTACGCCGTCGACCACAATCAGCGGCTGATTATTACCCGAAATAGAGGCCGCTCCCCGAATCTGAATGCTGGAACCACTACCCGGCCCGCCGTTACTGCCAATGCGCAGACCCGCCACCTTGCCACTCAGCGCGTTGGCAACGTTGGTGGCGCGGGCTTCGGTCAGTTGCTGCCCTTTGATTTCCTGAACGCCGTAGCCTAATGATTTCACTTCTTTTTTGACGCCGAAGGCCGTAACGACCACTTCAGACAGCGAACGCACGTCGGGGCGCAATGTCATGCTTAGCGACGAACGGTTGCCTACTTTTAATTCTTCAGTCGTAAAGCCAATCGAGCTGAATGTAACAACGGCTTCGTCGTTAGGTACAGAAATGGTGAATTTTCCCTGAGCGTCGGTGGTGGTGCCCAGGTTCGTGCCTTTCAGTACAACGTTAACGCCGGGCATGGGACCTTCTTCGGGAGAAGTGACCGTACCCGTTAGCATACGGTTTTGTGCGTGAGCCGCCAGCCCTGTACAACACCAGCATAAAAGATAAAAGAGTAGTCGTTTTCGCATGAGTACCAGAGAGTTTGAACAATCGACTGCTCCCGGTCGGCAACGGGCAGTGCCGAATACTGGCCGCCCGATCCGAACCGCCCGAACCAACCGGGCGCAATTCGACTGCCCTCGCAAGCCGTGCGGCCTGCGGGTGAAACACAACAATAAATGCGGTAGTAAGAAACCTCGCGCAACCGGTGGTGATCCGGTGCGGTCTGGTGTTAATTAACCTGTTCCACAAGTGCGGCCAGTGAACAGGTTATGCGTGAAGATTGCTTTGTTGTACTCAGATACTTTTTCAAATATAGGCTATCTGTCGTATTTCCAAATACTATTCGGCTATTTTTTTTAATAACTTATATAATATTTCACAGAATCCAACATTTGCCGAATAAAGTACAAACTACCGTTTAAATTATTTCTTGCTATAATGCAATTTGAACATCACGCTGTTGAAACTGCTTCTTGAAATACAGAAACGACGAACGACCGGCAGGCTGGTAGCGTGCGGTAAATGCAAGGCAGGTAGTAGCCAAACCTGGAGACTACTCGTCTTTAATAAGCTTTTGCTGAATGTCCTTCACGAAGTCAACCGAGACACCCGTAATATCAGCTACTTGCTCGAAGGTAAGATTGAGTTTCCGGAGAAGATTAGCAACAATCTCCCGTTTCGCTCGGATGACCAGATAGTCGTTCTCAGCGTCTATGTATTTATCTAAGTTCTGAAGCATATCATCTAATTTTATGTCTAATCTACGCAGCTTTGATAAAACGCGCAACTGCCTGAGATGCTTGTGAAACGTCCGCTGGTCAATAGTGGTTTCTTCGAGTCGATGTATGATTTGATTCAGGGCATTTTCCGGTTCAGCTTTACCGAAATCGCTCAAAACGGCCAGAATTACCTCTTCTGGATTTGTTGATGTCAGAAAACGCAGATAATCGAATTGGGTGATGTTAATCAAACCAAACTGGAAATAGTTTCCGTCTTCCGCCAGCACTGTTTTCATCTTCGGCTCACCGTTGCCGATAAAGATTACGAACTGGCGGACAGGAAGATTATACTTTGCTTTCAGCAAGCCCCAGTAGTCAATCATTCGATAGACCATTTTGGGGTAATCATCCACTTGAAATTCTAAATGGAGTATAAACTCCTGACCGCTCGGGTCGGTAATAAGCCGTAAAGCGTCAGCTTCTTTTTCCTTCGTTTGTTGGAGCTTCTCCCGCAGAACAACGGCTTCTTTCACCCGAAACCCCAGCACACTACTCATTAAAGCTGGGATTATGCTGTCAATATTTTCTTTAACGATCTTATCATACAGATTTCCCTCTGTTTTCTTCTGCATATCGATCAATTTACGCTAACAAGTGTATGAACATCGCGCTGTTGAAACCGCTTCTTGAAATACAGAAACGACGCAACGACCAGCAGGCTGTAAAACACGGCCATGGTGTAGCCGCCGTAAATAAAAAACTCGCGGTAGCTGATGTTGGCCTGGCCGAAGTTTTTGTAAAGCAGCACGCCTACACTACCTAAATAACCGTACCAGTCGGCCAGCGTAACAATAAATCCAACCGTACTGACATACCGGAAAGCCGCCACCAATCGCTCGAAATACAGGCCGTTGCAGGGCACGTAGGCCATGTATAGGCCCAGCCCGGTCAGCAAAAACCAGTTGCCCGCTCCGATGAAACCACTTTGGTAGCCCCACGTACTCAGGCCCACCAGCAGACTGCCAAGCAACATCAGCCCGTTGAGCAGCGTGAAGGCCCGGAAGTTATCGGCCACGCGTTGTAACAACGCCATTATGAGTAGCACGCCTACCGCTACGAGCGTTTCGGTCCGGGCAAAAATGCCGGGGTTGTCAACGCCTGCGTCGCGCAGAATTTCAGGGCCAAAATTGTCTCGGAAGTCGCGGAAAGCCGACAGCAGCACGTAGCTGGCAATCAGCAGTACCAAACCCACCTGAAACTCGCGCACAAACGCCCGCCGTTCGGTCCCGCTCATGGGTTTGCGTTCGGTACGCAGGGCGCGGTCTTCGGCGGTGGGCGGGGGCAGTAGCGTGAGCGCGTAGACCGATGCCAGCATTGGTATTACAAACAGCGAACCCGTCACGAACGGCAACCAGAATTCCGACACGCCCCAGCCACTTTTTATGGTTAGAGCCACAGTTTTCACAAAGCCCGACGCGAAAATAAACGAAGCCGTTAGCCCGGCCACGAGCGCGTCGGTTTGTTTGCGGCCCTCCAGAAAGCCGAGCATGATGCCATAGACCATGCCCAGCGGCAGGCCGTTCAGAAACAGAAACGGGATGTTGTACGGAGCCGGAACCAGTGCAAACCCCAGCAATGCCAGCAGCGCAAACCCCACCAGCAAGAGCAGGTTTCCGGCCCGGCGGGCGGGCGACATCTCCGATACGAATTTGATACCCAGCCCTTTCGAGACGGCGTAGCCGAAGACCTGCGCCGTGATGAGCCAGATTTTGTAGTTAACACCGGCGAAGGCCAATCCTTCGAATGTAACGGCAGTAATACCCCGCCGAAAGGCATACATGCAGGCGTAGGTACTAAAAGCGGCTACGGCACCAAAAATAGTGAAGGCAGTCGGGTTGCGGAGAAAACGCATGGGTCTTGTCATGATGCCAAAGAAACACTATTTTACCAGTTGACCAATACCGACAGCCACGCGCTGCGGCCCACGCCATCGACGCCCGACCCGTGGGTACGATACGCTTCATTGGTCAGGTTTTGCAGTTCGGCACTGAGCGTTACGTACTGCCAGCGGTAGCCACCGTTCAGGTTGATGACCTGCCAGCCGGGCGTGCCGCCTTTGGCAATGCGGTTGTCGGCTATGTCGCCAGCGGCCAGCCGGGTTTGCGCACCAGCCAGCAGCCACTCGGCCCGCGCCCACCAGCGGTTGGCCGACTGGTACGTTAGGCCGACGCGCCCGTTCAGGGGCGGAATCCGCCGGAAGGGTTCGTTGGCCGTAACGTTTTGGCCGTAGGTGTAAGTCAGCCCGCCATAGGCTAACCAGTTGGGCAAAAATTCGTATTCGACGTCGGCTTCCAGGCCGCGAATAAACGATTCGGCACTGTTTTCTTTCCGAAATACCGGGTAACCCTGTAAGGAATCTGTGCCCGACCGGATGCGGTTGATGAAATCCGTCAGGCGGTTGTTATAGGCAAGCAGGGTGGCCGACACGCGATTGGTGCGGATTTTTACGCCCAGTTCTGTATTGAACGAGCGTTCGGGGCGAAGGCTGGCATTGGGTAGTTCGTACCGAAAATCAACGATGCCGAGTGTGCCGAGGTCGTCGATGTTGGGTGCCCGAAATGCTGACCCTACCGACCCAACCAGCCGCACAGCAGGCAACACCGCAAACGACGCGCCCAGATTACCAACCAATGCCGACGGACTGATTTTTGTCCGTTCGTTCAGGCTGGTGCCGATGCCCGGTTGCCCGTTGGTTTGTTCGGGAATGCTGATCTGGTAGGTGTTGTATCGCCCGCCCGCCGTGAGCGTCAGTCGTTTGATGGTCAGCGTATGTAGCGAAAACAGAGCTACGCTATTCATGGTGGCCCGGTCGGGATACAGGCCGCGCCGGGCTATGTTGCTCCCTGTGGTCAGGTTGGCGTCGGTGCGGTTGCTGCGAACGTAGTCGGTATACACGTCCAGTCCGTTCTGCATTCGCCAGAGGGCAGTCGGTTGAGCAACAGTCAGAAGTGTCAGGCCGAGCGAGGTGGTTTGGTCGCGTTCGTAGACTGCCGTTGGGTTGCCGTTTCGCTGACTTTGCCGCCCCTCGGTCTGTTGCTGCCATGAGGCTGTAAGCTGCACCGATTGCAGATAAGGTCGGTTATAAAAGCCTTCGAGCCGGGCATAGGCCAGTTTACGCTGTTGCGGGTCGAACTGATAATACCGGTAATTTTCGAGCCGAACGCGGTGATAGAGCGGAACATTGTCCTGCCGAAGGTTCTGGTAAGCCGCCGTTGCAATCAACCGATTCGACAGTCGGAAGCGGGCCTTCACATCGCCCGAAAACTGGTTATAGCCCGTTGGCGACAATCGCCCTAAGCCCTGACCAGCAACCAGATCACCGAAACGGCGGTAAGCAATGCCACCCAGCACCGCTACGTTGGCCGACGAATAGCCTGCCTCAGCCCGGCCACTATAGTCCATGCCCTGTGTCATTGCTTTCGCGAATAGGCTGCCCGAAAAACCGCTGCGATCAGCAAACTGGGGCGTTTTGGTCAGCACATTGACAACGCCCCCGATAGCGTCTGAACCGTAGGCCACCGAGCCACTGCTCCGAACAACCTCAAGCTGACTAATGCTCTGCGGGTCGATGGTATTCAGATACTGGTTCGGGCCGGAGCGAAACGTAGCATTGTTGAGCCGAATCCCATCAACCAACAACAGCGTTTGCTGGCCTGTAAGCCCGCGTACAAAGGGCGAACCACCCCCGTGGTTGGTTTTTTGCAGCCAAACGCCCGTAGCCCCAAACAGTGCTTCGGGCGTGGTGCGGGGAGCGCGTTGCTCAAGATCACGGCTGGTCAGAACGGTTGTTATTTCAGGGCGCAGAAAATCGGGGGTTTCGGTGCGGGCGGCTGTCGTTATTGTCTGCTGGTTGAGCTGAATTGCTGTTGGTTGCAACGAAACGGTTATTCGCTGGTCGTTGCGGGAGGTAATAGCTACCACAACGCTCGTGGCCTGATAGCCCACCGAACTCACCTGAACGGTGTAAGTGCCTTTCGGCAGGTTGTAAAAAACAAAATGACCCCTGTTGTCGCTGGTGACGCCTTTTTGAGTGGGTAGCAGGCGCAAACTCACGCCCGGCAGCGACTCTTGTGTTTGGGCGTCACGAACTGATCCGGTAAGTGTTTGGGCCAGACAATGCCCGATGGTTACTAATCCAATGAAGGCGGTGTAGAGAAGACGCATCAATTAATGGAGATATGTTGGACATGGTATAGATGGAAATCGGTTCAGAAGTTACGGCAAAGCAAACGTAGAAGTCAGTTTGTGCGGGAAAAATGCAGAAGAAAATACTATTCGGTCAATTGAAGTTGGTTAATAGCCGTCGTTTTGCTGCCGATAGTGGTCAGCACGCTGGTCGGCGCGGTCGTCCATTTCCGGTCCCTTCTGTATTTTTCGCCAGTCGAAAGGCAGTTTATAGGGCTTCATCGCCTGCTGCGGGTCAAACACGCGGGCGTCGGGCAGCACGGCGTCGTAGGGCCGAAAATCGGGTTTGTCGGTGAAAAAATCCTGCAAGAGCGATGCCGTCAGATCGTACTGATTCACATAACCTACGCCCAGGATGTTGTAGATGATTTTTAGAATCGAACCGAAATTAGCGTGTGTATGCGACACATAGCCACGCTTCACATACGGCCCGGCCAGCATCAGCAAGCTCCGGTGTGCATCGACGTGATCGACTCCGCCCTGCGGGTCATCTTCCGTGATAATAACGAGCATATTTTTCCAGTACGGCGTTCTGGACAGAAAATGCAGGATACGGCCCACCGCCAGGTCGTTATCGGCCATGTACGAATGCAGATACGGGTAGCCAAAATCGGGGCGTGGTCCGGCACCGTGATCGTTGGGCAACATCACCGTCAGCAGTTGGGGCAGAGCCTGTTTGCTTTTACCCAGCCACTTCGCCGTGAATTCTTCTTCAAACTGCTTCAGCCGATACTGATCGGGGATGTTGGTATTGTAGCCCGCGAAGTTACGCGACGTATTTCCGTACACGGCTTCGGGCATTGGGAACACCACACTCTGCGCGGCCCCAAACTGTGTGGTTGTCCATTCTTCTACCGACCCGGCGTATTCGTTGGCCTGCCCGAAGTTATAAAACGAGATTTTGTTGCGTTTCAGGGCTTCCCACATCCCGCCAATTTCGTTGTAATCTTCGGGGTCGATGGCCCCGGTTGTTTTCGGAAACCGCCGACCGGGTGCTTTGGAGTCGGGCAGAAACCGCCCTTCAGACGCTGACTGCGCTTCAACCCATTCGTTTGGAATGGTGCCCATCATCCAGTGGTGGCCGTGAATGCTGGCGTCGGAGTCGCAGTAGAAATTATCGGAAAACGCAAACTGACGCGCCACACGCGTGTGGTTGGGCATCACATCGGCGGCTGTAATCCGCACGGTGTCGGTAGCCTGATCGGTGGTGCGACCTGCGTTACCACGGCTGGTAGAAACGCGCTGTTTGATGGTCACACCCGTACCAAATCGCGCCAGCGTCGAATCGCCCCGGCCTGTTTCGAGTTGCCCCAACACTTCGTCATACGTTCGGTTTTCTTTCGTGATATAGACGATGTGTTTGATGGGGGAGGTACGGGTTTTGGGTAGTACTGGCAGCGGGTTTTTACCGTCGTCGGTGAGGGTGACGGTCTGGTAGGTGTTGGCGAGGACCCTACCCCAACCCCTCCCCGTAAGGGAGGGGCTAAAGGAGCCGGATGGCAAAGTCCCTCCCTTACGGGGAGGGGTTGGGGTGGGGTACGCCTGAAACAGCCCCAACTGAATATCGCCGATATACGTACCCTGTGGCGGTTTCACGAAACTCGCCCCGCCGTTTGGACCGGCCCCATAGCCCCGCGCCGAGACTACGTACAGTTGCTTTTCGTCGGGCGATAGCCGGACGCGGGTAGGTCCCCATCCGGTTGGAATTAGGTCGCGAACCTTGCGCGTTGGCACGTCGATAACAGCTACGGCATTGAACGCCAACAGCGCAACGTACAGCGTTTTTTCGTCTTTCGAGAGCGTCAGGCCGAACGGCATCAGGCCCCGATAGCGGTCAAGTTTTGGGTCGATTTTGATTGGAATTGTGCCTGCCAATTTTCGCGTTTTGTAATCAATGACCGAAATATTATCGTTCGTCGCGTTCGATACGTAAGCGAACCGACTGCCCACTGCCACCGAATTGGGAGACGACCCACCCACTACCTCGGCTTCTTCAATCATTTCGCCAATTTGCACCCCCGTTTTCAACTTCGCCGTGACCTTGTTTGTGGCTAAATCGACTAACCACACGCTCATGGCTTCGTCGGCCAGCGGACTGCCCAAACCCGGAATTTTGCGCCCTTCCACCTCAACACCGTCCCGCGATTCTTTTGTGTGGGCGGCATAGGGCGGGAATTTCAGGGCCATCGTGTCTTTGTTGGTTTTCGTCACGCCCGGCACTTTCGGGTACGCATATAGTCCCACGTTCGCAACAAAAGCCGTCTTTTTATCGGGTGACAGGGCCAGGCCAAACGGTTGCCGCCCGGTTGGAATACTGGCTGTGATGCGCTTCGTAGCAAGGTCGATACGCACCAGCCGAAAATTGGCCCGGTCGAGGGCGAGCAGTTCGCTGCCGTTCAGCAGCAGGTCCGACGTGAAGCTATCTTCGTAACCGTTGCCATCGAGACTGATGCTGTCGGTGGCAACCAGACGCTCGGTATCGAACACGATGACGCGGCCTTTGTCGCCATTGCTGAGGTACACGGTTCGGTTATCCGGGGCGACAGCAACGCCCAGAAAGGTGGCCCCGCCGAGGGGTGATTTTATGGTTCCGGCATAATCCGGTACGCGCACGGCCCGTTGCGTGGCAGTCTGGATGATGGTCAGCACCCCGTCGTGCAGCGTCACGGCCTTGCTGCCATCGGGCGAGAGAGCCAGCCCAAACGGGTCGCTGGTAATACGCAGGCTTCGGCCCGCCGGGGTCACGTACCGCCCACTCGGCAGCACCGACCGCCCCGCCGAGTCAATCTTGCAGTAGTCTGCCCGGCCCGGAACCTGAAGGGTTGTGTAGGTTTTTTGCGCGAAGGCCGGGAGGGCGAGGAGAAGCAGGAAGAGATGTTTCATAGTCTGATGGAACACAGATTACACGGATGGTACAGATTTTACACGGATTTTAAGAGGTGTTACGTCAGACAAAATTTATGATCCGTATCGATTCGTATCATCCGTTGAATCCGTGCTTTATCAACAGATAATACGCCAGGTCGGGCGTTTTCAGGCCGGGTATCTTGGCCTGTTCGTCCCACCCGCGCAGTTGCAGAATTTCCCGAAAATACGGATGCTGCTCAAATTGAGCGGCTTCGTCGGACGTCATCGGCCCGCCCTGAAATTCGAGCGTCCGTAAGCTGGCTTCCGAGAGCCGGGCGAAATAGTCCGGGTTTTTGAAGACTAAATACCGCTTGGCATTTACGTGATTTTCAATCAGTTGCGCTATCTTTTCCGAGTACCCGCGCTGCCGCAGAAAATCGGCACCGAGCCGCTCATGATCCACCGTCCCGTACCCATCCATATAGCCTTCAGCAGCTTCCACGGGCAATAAATGCCCTATGTCGTGCAGCAGTGCGGCCAGAATGGTCTCGCGGTCGGCTCCGGCCTTTTCAGCGAGTTGGGCCGTTTGCAGGGCGTGTTCAAGCTGCGTTACGGGTTCGCCGTAATACGCATCGTGGCCGTGTTGAGTAAAAAGCGATTCGATCATATATGTGGGATGGAACACGGATGTAACGGATAGTGCGGATTTACACGGATGAAAAGCAATCTGTGTAAATCTGTATCATCCGTTACATCTGTGTTCCATCAATATGTTACATACTGCCGTTCAACCGTCCCATCGTCGTACAGGTCGAAGAAGGCATAACCGGGTTTGGTGTTGCGGTGAGGGCCGGGTTTCCACCAGTTGCCGCTCACCGCACCATTGCAAAAATATCGCACGTTGTTATACACCACCTCATCGAGCAAATGCGTATGTCCGCTCAGGCAGGCACGCACGTTCGGAAATGGCATGAACAGATCGGTTAACTGGTAGGCATTATCGACAAACAAGCCATTCAGAATGGTCGTTTTACCATCGATGGGATTGTTTGGCCGTTCAAAGTCCAGCACGGTAGCGGTCAGAATAGGCACGTGTGACAGCACCAGCACGGGGGTAGTAGCGGGCGTTTTCGTCAGGTCGGCTTTTAGCCAGGCAAGTTGCTCTTCATCGACGCGGGTGCTGTACCAACTTCCGTCAGCTTTCGGCTGAACCGAATCCAGCACCACAAAATGCCAGCCATTCTTGTCAAAACTGTAGTATCGACCCGCCAGTTTCAACTCGTCCTGCACCCATGCCTTGCCATAGGCAGCATCGGTTTTGGCCGAGGCCAGCCCCCAGATGTCATGGTTGCCGATAGCATACTGAACGGGTAGCGACGTTTCGGCCTTGACTACTGCGTTCCAGGCGTCCCACTGCTTCCGAACGGCGGCTTTGTCGGACACCAGCGCATCCATGATGATGTCGCCCCCATGCAGAACAAACTGCGGTTTATCCGTCTGGCTTTGAATGTGTTGAAAGCAGGCGGCTACACCCTTCTGCGGGATGGCTTCGGGCATCATGTGCGTATCGCCAATGTAGGCAAAGCGCACCGAGCGCGTCCGGGCCGGCTGCACTGCTGCAACAAGTGAAGGAGCGGTTGCCAGCGGCAACAGGCTGATGTTTTTGAGGAGTGACCGACGGTTCATCTCAAGAGTGAATAGTTAAAAGTTAAGAGTGAAAAATGAATGTAGTTATCGGCTTTCACTTTTCACTCTTAACTTTTCATTTTTAACTTTTTTACTTATCCCACCAAACGGCTGTATTAATATCATCGGTGCCTTGACGAGCTACGGCTTCGGCGCGATTGGCTGCGTTCAGTGCTTGTTCTGATTGGGGGTAAATATAGCGCACCGGCACCCGGTTGTTGTTGAGGTTGTCGGGGCCAGGCGTTACGGTTGGGATGCCCGTTCTGCGCCAGTCGAACCATGCTTCTAAGCCGTTGAACAGCAGCGCAACCCATTTCTGCGTACCAATTTTCTCTAACTTCTGCTGCGTTGTGCCGGTGTAGGCTACGGCAGGTTGCGTGAAATAGTCGGCAGAAGGCGTTACGTTGATACCGTATTCGGCGGGGACGATGGCGCGGTAATAGTCCATGTTGGCCCGGATGCCGTTGAGGTAATACGTTTCGGCACTGCCCGTGGTAATCAGGTTTTTCTCCCGCGCTTCGGCCAGCAGAAACTGCACTTCGGCGTAGGTCATCAGCAGGCCCCGCGCTACGTTCGGCACCGGAGCAGGCGAGCTGCACACTAAACACGCAAACGGCAGACCCACCCGCGACACGCCCTGCGGACCGCCGTTGAAGTTCAGCGCGGGCGTATCGCCCAGTCCGTTGGGTACGCCTACAAACTCAACCCGACCCGGCTGCGAAGGCCGCTCCACAGGCCTCGCAAATACTGGCAAACGGGGGTCGTTCAGAGCCGACAGCCGGTCGACCAGCGATTTACTGGCCCTAAATTCATCGAACGAACCCACCCGCGACCCATACAACGGCCACTGATTAGGAGCTGAAGCCTGATAGGTCAGGGCTGCGTTGTCGGCGTTGGCTTCCATAATCGGGAACTTGGCTTTATCAGCGACGATGGTCTGCAAATCGGCTCCGACGTTACGCTTGTTGGAGATACGCATCAGGGCACGGATACGCAGCGAGTTCGCCAATTTTTTCCAGCGGGCAATGCTGGCCGTACCGCCCCCAAACAGAATATCGCCTGCAATGACTTCGGTGCTGGTGCCGAGCAGGTCGTTGGCGCGGGTCAGATCGGCCAGAATACCGGCATAGATGGCTTCCTGCGTATCGTACTTCGGTGCGTAAACACCTTCCGATTTGGCTTTCGTAGCATCGGTGTACGGAATATCGCCGTAGGCATCGGTCGCCATAGAAAACAGCCACGACTTCAGAACCAGGGCCACGCCGAGGTAATTATTCTGCTTATTGGTCGTGGCTAAATCGATGATATTCTGCACGTTGCGCATGTTTCCATATACGCTGTTCCAAACGCCGTTGCGCTCGCCCCAGAGGTAACGGTCTTCGTTCACGAACTGGATTTTGGCCGTGTGTTGAATCACGATGTTGCCAATACCCCAGGCTTCGCCCACCTGATCGTTGATGCTGTTACGTAGCACCCCTGCCAGCAGCAAATCGGGCGACACCTGCGTCGGTACGTTGGGGTTATTATTGATCTCCTCAAACTGATTGTCGCAGGACGTGACAAGCAGGAGGGCGAGTATAGAAAAAAGGTATTTTATGGATTTCATGTTTCTGTCGGAGAGGTTGTTACACAGAGATGCACAGAGGTAAAAGAGACACACAAAGGTCTCGGTGTATCTCTCATTACTCAGTGAATCTCTGTGTAACAACAGGTTCATTTTTACAACTTCAATCCTAAGTTGAACCCGAAACTGCGGGCTGATGGAATAGACATGTATTCGACGCCGGGCAGGGCCGTGCCGCCTACGAAGGATAGCGTTTCGGGGTCAACGTGTGGCACGTTGCTCCACAGCGCGAGGTTGCGGCCCACGAGCGTAAACGTAACACCCCGCAGTGGTACGCGGCCCCACACGCGGTCGGGGATGGCGAAGCCAATCTGAACTTCGCGCAGTTTGGCAAACGACGCATCGTACATGACGCCCTCAGCAATATTACGGCCTCCGGTCCAGGCCGTATGCCACTGCCGCGAGTTGATTTTTACGTCGTTCGGAACAAACGTCTGCCGACCGTCGGTCCCCGTAACGACGCGTACGCCCTGCCCAATTACGCCGTTGCCGGGGAGGTTGAGATCGTAGCCGTTGGCGCGGCCTTCAAGGGTTTCGGTGATGATACCGCCCTCACGACCAACCGTTTGTGTTTCGGAGTACAACCGCCCGCCCTGCCGGATGTCGAACAGGAAACTCAGCCGCAGGTTGCGGTAGCTCAGGCTATTGTTGATGCCCAGCAGAAAATCGGGGTTGTAGTTACCGAGTTTGATACGTTCGGTAGTTGGCACAGGGCGTCCGTTGTTGAACACCATCTGACCGGCAAACTGACCCGAAGCGTCGTAGTATGGTTTGGTGGGGTCGGTGTTCTGCACACGGGCGAAGCCGATGCCGTACATGTCGCCCATACGCTCGCCTACGCGGGCTTCGATGCTTACCCGGCGGCTTGCCATCACGAAGTTCTGGATATTATCCGACAGTTCGATGACTTTGCTGCGGTTGGCCGAGAAGTTGAACTCGACACCCCAGCGCAGGCTGTTGGGTAGCTCTACCGGCACGAGGTTCAGCGCGATTTCGATCCCGTTGTTGCGTATCAGACCAGCGTTGATAGCCCGGCTGTTGTAGCCGCTCGTAATGGAAAGCGGGATGTTCAGAATCTGGTTACGCGTGTTGGTCAGGTAGTACGAAATGTCGAGACCTACCCGGCGTTTGAACATTTTCAACTCAACGCCAGCCTCGAACGAACTGCTGATTTCGGGTTTCAGATTGAAGTTGGCGAGCCGGTCGGTTTCGCCGTAAATCTGACTGCTGCCAAACGGGTCGCTGGGGTTGTAGGCTTGCGTAAACGTGAAAGCATCGGTATCGTTACCTACCTGCGCGAAGTTGATGCGACCTTTCAGGAATGAAATAGACTGCGGCAGCGTAAACATATCGCTCAGTACTCCGCTCAGGTTCACCGAAGGGTAGAAATACGAGTTCTGCTGCGTACCGAAGGCGCGGGCGTATTCGGGCAGCGTAAGCGCGCTCGACCAGTCGTTGCGGGCCGTCATTTCTAAGAACAGGTAGTTACGGAAGGCAATCTGCGCCGAACCGTAGAGCGAGTTGACGCGCTTGGTGGTCAGGGCCTGCGACGTTTGCAGTGGAATCCGCGAGTTGGTCAGGTTGTAAATACCCGGAATATTGAGCTGACCGGCGTTCGTCTCCAGAAAGTCAGACTTCTGCGCAAGCTGGTTGCCACCAAACGTACCGCCTATGGTCCAGTCCTGGTTGAGTTCTTTGTTGGCTGTGAACAGGAAATCGGTATTGCGCTCTTCGGTTATGATGCGGGCGTCGCGGTACTGCCCGAACGGGAACCGCTGCGAACTGAACGCCCGGCGGTATTCGCGCTTTTCGCTGCTGTAATCAATGGCTGTGCGGCCCTGTAGACTCAGCCACGGAGTAAGGTCGTACTTCAACGACACGTTGCCGATAATCCGGTCGTACAACTGCCCGTTGGTATTTTCATAAACCGTAAAATACGGGTTGTCGTGGTAGTTGTAGTTCCAGCCAAATTGCCGCGTGCCTTCCAGTCCGCGCATCCAGTAGTCCTGCATGGGTTCGAGTTGCACGGAGGGCGGCAACCAGCAGTTGAAGAGGTACATGATGCTCTCGGTGCCGTAGCTGATGGAGGGGCGGTTGCCGCTTTCGCCTTTGATGTAGCTGACGAACGCATTGGACGAGAACTTGGGCGTGAAATTATACCCACCGCTGAACGAGGTCGTGTAGCGTTTCAGGTCGGTATTGGGCACGATGCCCGTCTGATTCAGGAGCGTGTGCGCCAGCCGGAAATTACCGGCGTCGTTGCTGCCCGTTACGGCGATGCTGGTAGTGTTGGTACGGCCCGTTTGCAGAAACTTACGCAGATTGTCGCTTTCGGCCACCCAGGGCGTAGGCGTAATTACGCTGCCCGCCGGAGCATTCAGGTCGCCACCCCGGAAGTTGATGGGCTGCCCATTGAGTGTGCGGGGCGAGTCGTATTGGGGGTAGGTTTTGTTGAGCGAAAACGCTGGTCCCCAGGCTTCGTCGGTGCCATCGGTCAGGCCCGCACCCGCGCCATTCACAAACGCAAAGTCGCCCCCGTTGGCGTTGCCCTGCCCGTAAACGTCCTGGTAATCGGGAAGTTTCAGGGGTGTTTCAAATGTCTGGTTCGTGTTGATTTCCACGCCGATACCTTTGTTGCCGCGCCCCGATTTGGTTTTGATAACAATGACGCCGTTGGCCGCCCGCGAGCCGTAAAGAGCCGATGCAGCCGCGCCTTTCAGCACGTTCATGCTCTCGATGTCGTCGGGGTTGATGAAGCTGGCTCCGTTGCCAAAATCCACTTCGAGGTTGCCCCGGCCCGAGCCACTCGTCAACCCGTTGGAGATGGGTACACCGTCGATGACGTAGAGCGGCTGGTTTTTGTTGAGATCGACCGACCGCTCACCGCGAATCGTGACCCGCGCCGACCCGCCAATACCCGACGGACTACCGACAACCGTTACGCCCGCTATTTTCCCGGCCAGTTGGTTCGTGACGTTGGTTTCGCGGGCCATCGTCAGGGCCGAGCCCTGAATTTCCTGGGTAGCATAGCCGAGGGCTTTTTTCTCGCGCTGAATACCGAGGGCCGTAACAACTACTTCGCCCAGCGTTTGTGCATCACCTTTCAGCGACACGTCGATGGTGGTGCGATTGCCAACAGCGATCTCTTGCGACAGGTAGCCGATATACGAAAAGGTCAGTGTACGGTTGGTGCCGGGTACGTTGAGCGAGTACTGTCCGCTTGCATCGGTGGTGGTGCCGGTGGTAGTGCCTTTGATAACGATAGATACGCCCGGCAGGGGCTGGTTGTCGTCAGCCGACAGCACCCGGCCCGTAATGGTCTGGGCCAGAGCCGCCGTGCCGTAGAGCAGGCAGACAAAAAATGCTATCGCCCATTGGCGCAGGGACGGAGACAATAGCATCAACGTGGGTAAACGTTTCCGATTCATACTTCTTGCAGGTTAGTCTATTAAGTATTCCCTGCAAAAGTAGGCGGGGGGTATTACGCCAATGTTTACTGATTATCAACGGTTTGTGAACAGAATAAGAGAAGGTTCACGAAATGGTAATGTAGCTTGATTAAATGGTAGTATGGTTAGAGCCTTGCCACGCCCAGCAACGCCCGCACGCTCTGCTCGGCATAGCCCGCGCTCGAACTCATGCCTTTGCCGCCAATGCCGGTGATGATGCGAATGTGGTCGTCAACGTCATGCTCGAAAATTTCGGCGGGTGTTTGGCTGTAAAAACCAGCCCAGGCTTTGCGGACCGTGAGCGGAAACGTGACGATGCGCCGGGCCTCGGTCAGCATCAGGTTGTTGATGTACTCCTGTGTGTGATAGCCCAGGTCTTCGGCCCGCGTAGCGTCAGCGTACTCGTGCGAGTCGCCCACGATGAACGACCCGTCTACAGCCTGTTTGAACAAAATGTGAATGCCCCATTTCTTGAGTTCCAGCAGGTGTTCAGGAACGGGCAAACTGGCATAAGACGGGCATTGCTGAAACGATTCGTACCGACGTATAGATAGGCCCGTCAGGATATTGCCCGGTAAGGAAACGTCTTTTACCGGCTCAGCCATCACCATCTGCAATTTGCTGACAATCAGCCCGGCTTCGGTCAATACGTCGGGGAAGAGCAGCCGTACTTCGTGGCCCGAGCAAATCAGCACCCGCCCGGCCTGGAACCGCTGCCGGTTCGCTAGCGTCACGGTGGCCCCGTCGTGGTTCGATTGGGCATCGACCACCACCGAGCCGGGCCGGTAATCGACGCCGTATTTGCGCTGCACAAACAGCAGTAGCCGGTGGATCATCTGCTCCGGCTCCACGCTGAGTTCCTGCGGGAAAAACAGTGCGCCGACCGGGTAACTGGGTCGTAGAGCCGGGTATTTTTCCAGACACTGCGCTTTGCTGAGCAGTTCGCACGCATAGCCAATGCGCTGATAGTGATCGTATAATTCGTTGGCAAGCTGCCACTCGTCCGTGTCCGACGCGATGTACACCGTACCATTGGCCCGGATGCTGATGTCGGTCTGGCGTTGAATATCGGCGTAGATTTCCAGGCTCCGACGCCCCAACTCGAACCACCGGCCCGCCAGCCCCGACGGCACTACCTGCCCGAAATTACGCACTGTAGCCCCTACCGGATACTGATCTTTTTCGAGCAGGAGTACCCGCTGCCCGGCTTTGGCAGCATGATAGGCATGAAACGTACCGAGCGCACCCGCGCCGATGATGATAAGATCGAACATTTCAGTGAACAGTCAGCAGTCAACAACCAACAGTGAGCTACAGCCAACCAGAAGTTAATACCAAATCAAAATTATACAGCATAAAGAGAACTGTTGGCGGTTAGCTGCTGACTGATAACTGAAGGCAGTTCAGCCAGTGAGCCAATCAGCAGGTCGTGCGGGTAGGCATCGAGCTGGTCGCGGGAGTGGGTGCCGTTGGTAACGCCGAGGTTAAGCCCTACGCCCGCTGCCCGGCCACTGAGCAGGTCGGAGGGTGTATCGCCAATATTAACCACGGCTTTGGGGTTCGATACGCCGAGCAGGTGCATGGCCCGCTCAATCATATGCGGGTAGGGGCGTCCGCGCTCTACTTCGTCGCTGGCGATAGAAAGCTGAATCAGGCTGTCGGGGCCACCCATACGCTGCTCATTCAGGCCATTGAGCCAACCGAGTTTTTCCAGGATAATGTCGGTCACAACCCGGTAGAAGCCCGTTGTGAGCGCCATGGCAATACCCCGCTCACGCAGCCAGGCAAAGGTTTCGAGACATCCTTCGGTGGGCGTGGCTCCCTGTGTCTGGTAGTGATTTTCCAGAATACCTTTGAAAGCCGCATACGACACGTCGGTTTGCCGCGTCACGTCAGTGTGCAGTTCGCCGAGTTGTTCTTTCCAGAGCGTTTCAAACACGTAGCGTTTGGCGAGTCCCTGCATTGCCAGAATCCGTTCGGCTGTAACGAACAGGCCCGTTTGGGCGGCTGCTTCCGCGAAGCACCGCTCTACCTCATGCTGGTCGGTCACGGTCGTGCCGGCCATGTCAAATACCACTAAGTCAATCGATTGCATTGTGGGAGGTTTTTGGAGAGCCGGTCGAGCAGACCGGGACGGTAAAACAACGGAAAGTTTTAATACATTCGGTTATGGGAGTGTTAAGAATTGAATGGTTGAATGGTTGAATGGTTGAATGGTTGAATGATTGAATGATTGAGTGATGGAATGGTTGAATGGTTGAATGATGGAATGGGGCTGCTACCTAACTACTCCATTCAATCATTCAACTATTCAATCACTCAACCATTCCATCACTCAATCATTCAACCTCTCGCCCTTTCACTCTTTTCTTCCCGCAACTGTAAAATTAGTGCTGTCTTCAACTCGTGTAGGGTTTTCTCCAGCCCAACCGGGTACAGATGCGGATTTACAAACCGTTTAACGCCGGGGTGAAGGTTGGCTAACTGTGCCTGAACCCGCGCCCGGATGCTATGAATGTCGGGTTTTTCGTACACGCACTGCCCGTTCCGAAATACTGGCACGAGCAGGTCTTCATAGGCACAGTTCGCGTCGAAGCGTCGGCGTTTGGTGAAATCAAGCGGGTCGATCATTGTTACCGAACGGTCGTGGCCGTTTTGCTCCACGTCGTAGATCATATCGGCCAGAAAGCCGCGCTCGTCCCGAAACCGGCGCACCTGCTGAATACCGGGCGTGGAGATTTTAATGGCCTGCTCAGAGAGTTTCATCTTGTACTTCCACTGACCTGTTTGATTATCGCGCAGGGCAGCCAGTTTGTAAACACCCCCCAGCGCGGGCTGATCGAAGGCCGTAACGAGCTTGGTACCAACGCCCCACGTATCAATTCTGGCCCCTTGCTGTTTCAGGCTGTTGATAATAGTTTCGTCTAAATCGTTGCTGGCAACAATCGCGGTGTCCTGAAAACCGGCGTCGTCGAGCAATTGCCGGGCTGCGATGCTCAGGTAAGCCAAATCGCCCGAATCGAGCCGGATACCAGCCAGTTTGTGGCCGCGTTCGCGCAGTTTGCGACCTGTTTCAATGGCGTGCCGAACGCCCTCAAGCGTGTCGTAGGTATCTACCAGCAGCGTTACGTTGTTGGGCAGCACGCTGGCATACGTATCAAACGCCTGCTGCTCGGTATCGAACGACATCACCCAACTGTGTGCATGCGTGCCGCGTACCGGAATGCCGTAGAGTTTACCGGCCAGCACATTCGACGTAGCATCGCAGCCGCCGATATAAGCCGCCCGGCTGGCCGTCATGCCCCCGTCGATGCCCTGCGCCCGGCGCAAACCAAACTCCAGCAGCGTATCCTGCTCGGCTACGAGCCGCAGCCGGGCCGCTTTGGTGGCAATCAGCGTCTCGAAATTAATCAGGTTAAGCAGGGGCGTTTCAACCAACTGACATTGTAGAATCGGCCCGCGCACCCGCAGCAGCGGCTCGTTGGGAAACACTACGGTTCCTTCGGGAATGGCCTCTACGTCGAGGGTCAGTTTCAGATTGGCTAAATAGTCAATAAACGCTTCCTCGAAGAGCGGTTTGCCATCGTTGCCGGTGAGAGTTGTGAGATAACGAATGTCTTTTTTTGAAAAGCCAAACTGATTCAGGTAGCCAATGGCGTTAGTTAGGCCGCAAGCCACCGTAAAGCCGCCACCAAACGGATTTCTGCGAAAATACAGATTGAAGACGGACTCTTTTTCGGCGGTCCCGGATTTCCAGTACCCGTAGGCCATCGTGACCTGATAAAGGTCGGTAAGCAGACTTAGCGAGGTATCGTATAATTTGTTGGTCATGCCGCAAGGTAGTAGTCAGGCACTTGTTAGAAAATTTTTTGCGACAAAAAACAAATTCCTGGTTAATTTGGTCTGATAATTGTGAGGGCAGTTTTGCGGAGTTCGCAACCGACCTGACATAAGCCCATTTCCCATAGATTGAAGCATCACTACCATGCAGAAATTAAGCCTTTCCCAGTCGCTGCAACAGAAGCTGTCTCCGCAACAGATTCAGTTCATCAAACTGTTGCAGATACCTACGGCTGAGCTGGATACGCGCATTGAGGAAGAACTGGAGATTAATCCCGCGCTGGAAGAAGGCATGGATGAAGAGTTCGATCAGAAAGACGATGATTCGTTCGATGATGAGTATGACGATGATTTCAAAGATCGAAACGAAGACCTCGATATTGATACGTATCTCCAGAACGAAGATTATGGCGGCTATAAAATGCAGGGCGATGGTAATTATGGCGACGAAGACCGCGATATGCCATTAGCCACAAGCTCGAGCCTGACCGACTCGCTTATGCAACAATTTGGCTACCTGAACCTAACTGAACAACAGCGTATTATTGGGCTGCAACTGATTGGCAGCATTGAAGCCGATGGCTACATCCGGCGGTCGTTGCAGGCCATTGTGAATGACCTGGCTTTCTCACAGAACGTATTCACCGACTCCGAAGAAATCGAAGAGGTTCTCCACAAAATACAGACCTTCGACCCGCCCGGCATTGCCGCCCGAACGCTTCAGGAGTGTTTGCTGCTCCAACTCCGGCGCAAAGATCAGTCAGAACCGTACAACGTACTGGCGATTCGGATTATCGAAGATTTCTTCGATGAATTTTCCAAAAAACACTACGATAAAATACAGCGTCGACTCAATATCAGCGACGATTCATTGAAAAAAGTCATCGATATCATTATCAAGCTAAACCCGAAGCCGGGTTCCGTAGAAGGTGAGTCGGACACGGCGCAGTACCTGACACCCGATTTTATCCTGACCAACAGCAATGGTAAGCTCGAACTGACGCTTAATTCCAAGAATGCGCCTGAACTGCGCATCAGCCGGTCGTTTGCCGATATGCTCGACACCTACGACAAAAGCAGCAAGCAGAACAAGTCGCTCCGCGAAACCGTCTCGTTTGTCAAGCAAAAATTAGATGCCGCCAAGTGGTTTATCGATGCTATCAAACAGCGGCAGCAAACACTGTTGCGGACTATGAATGCCATTGTACAGTTTCAATATGACTTCTTCCTGACTGGCGACGAATCGAAACTGCGGCCTATGATTCTGAAAGACATTGCTACGCTAATCGACATGGACGTTTCGACCGTGTCGCGGGTGGCGAATAGTAAGGCTGTTCAAACCGAATTTGGCATTTATCCGCTTAAATATTTTTTCTCGGAGGGTATTGCAACCGATTCAGGTGAAGATGTCAGCAGCCGCGAGGTAAAGAATATTCTTAAGGATTTGATCGATGCCGAGCCGAAAATGAACCCCCTCTCAGACGACAAACTTGAAAAAATCCTGAACGACCGGGGCTACAACATTGCCCGCCGAACTGTTGCCAAATACCGCGAACAATTAAATATTCCGGTGGCGCGGCTGCGAAAACAGCTTTAAATTGAGTGAAAAATGAAAAGTGAAAAATGAAGAATGTACGCTGATAGTTAACTTTGCTACCAGCCATGAGTATTTTGTGGAGAACTATTTTTCACTTTTCATTTTTCACTTTTCATTGACCACCTCTCTCGCCCGCATACTTTCCGTTGTTTGCCACCCGCTGTTGATGCCGACGTTGTTGTTCGGGTTGTTGTTGTTTCAGGCACCGGGCGTGGTTGGTTTGGATGCTTTCTCTAACTCTCTGCGTTTCAGTCTGCTGGTGCTGATTTTTATTGGCACTTTTGCCGTACCGTCGCTGCTGATTTACTACTTATTTCGGAGCGGCTACGTCCGTAGTATGCAGTTGGATACCCTCGCCGACCGCCGGTTGCCGTACTTTCTGACAGCCCTGATTTACACGTTTCTGACCTACCTGTTTGCGTACCGAATGCAATTAGTGTCGGTGGTGGCTCCCGAAATTGCAGTGATGCTGGGGAGTATCGCAGTATCTATTCTGCTGGTTGGCGTTATTAGTTTATATTGGCAGATCAGTGCGCATAGTGTTGGTATTGGTGGTGTTCTGGGCGGTATTGCCGGCCTGATGCTCAAATTTGGTTTAAGTGAATTGTACAGTTCGTTGCTGGTGTTGGTCTTGCTGGCCGGTTTCGTGGCGAGTGCCCGGCTCAAACTCAATGCACACACGCCTGCTCAAATTGTGGCCGGTCTGGTACTGGGCCTGGCCGTGAGCGTAGGGGCCGTGTGGTGGCTGGTGTAATCTTGAATGATAGAGTGGTTGAATGATTGAATGATAGAGTGGTTGAATGGTTGAATGATTGAGTGATAGGATGATTGAATGGAGTAGTTAGGTAGCAACCCCATTCTATCATTCTATCATTCAACCACTCAATCATTCTATCACTCAATCATTCAATCATTCAACCACTCAATCATTCTATCACTCAATCATTCAACCATTCAACCACTCTATCATTCTATCATTCAACCATTCAATTCGTATGTTCGAGAATCTTCTGTATGAAATAGACAAGGGTGTTTGCCGGATTACGCTCAATCGCCCGCAGGTTTACAATGCGCTAAGCCCCGGTCTGATTCGGGACATTACAGCCGCTATCGAAGCGGCTGGTGCCGACGAGAGCGTGCGCGTAGTGGTGCTGACGGGTGCGGGCGATAAAGCCTTCTGCTCCGGGGCCGACCTGAAAGAAGGCTTTGCGAACGCTGCCACATCTGAAGGACAAATGAACCTCGGCGAATCGCTGCGGAATGGGTATCACCCTATGATTCGGGCGATTCGGAATCTGCCGAAGCCCGTGGTGGGGCGTGTAAATGGCGCGGCTGCGGGGGCGGGGTGTTCGCTCGCGCTGGCCTGCGACGTAGTTATCTGCGCTGATGAAGCCTACTTCAGTCAGATTTTCATCAATATCGGTCTTATGCCGGATGCTGGTTCCACGTTTTTTCTACCCCGGCTGGTGGGTTCGCAGAAAGCGTTTGAGTTGTGCAGCACGGGTCGGCGGGTCTATGGCCCCGAAGCGGCTCAGATGGGTCTGGCGGGCCGGTCGGTGCCAACGGCTGAATTAGACGCTGTTGTGGCCGAAGTCGTAAGTTATTACGCTGCTGCGCCCACCCGTGCCATTGGGGCCATGAAAAAAGTTTTGAATCAATCGTTATACTCGGGCCTTGACCATCAGTTGGAGCAGGAGGCTGAAAATCAAGATGCTTTAGGTCGCTCGGCAGACACGGCGGAGGGTATCGGAGCGTTTCTGATGAAGCGCAGGCCAAATTTTTTAGGCCGATAAGTTGACACAGGCCAAAAATCTTCCTACTTTTGCACTCCCAATCAACGGGAAACGCATTCGTAGCTCAATTGGATAGAGCACCTGACTACGGATCAGGAGGTTTGGGGTTCGAATCCCTACGAGTGCACAAAAGCCATCTCACTATGAGGTGGCTTTTTTATTGCTGTATACGCACCGAAACCTCGTGCGGTTCGTTTCTGAACATAAATACATCCTGATTTTTGTGACGAAGCTACTATTCGCTTTCCTGCTTGGTGTGTCGGGCATAGCCGCTGCCCAGACAAGTGATTCAGCCAAAGCCATGCCCGCTGCAACGGCAGCAAAACAACCAGATAAGCCACAAACCGTCGGTTCGACCAATGCCGAACGCCGGGCGTTAGACGATGCCTTTGTGCAGTGGAAACAGCGTTACGCTACCAACCGCGCCTGGGTGGCCGCCGAAATCAAAGCCATTAAACAGGAGCTGGCCGAACTGCGCCAGACCAAACCCGAGCAGGCTACGCCACTAATCGACCTGCTCAATGGCAGTATCCAGACCTGGAATCGCGAAAAAACGGATTATGGCGATCCCGAACAGTTTGCTGAGTGCCAGGAGTTGCTGGCTACCGTTCGGGAATCAATTCGCAAAGCGAAGGAGTAGCTTTGTCAACGGCCTGAACTTTGGACGTTCAGGCGTAGTTGAAACGCCATTTGCTGCCAAACGTTTTTATATTCATGCCTTCTTTACCTTTCCATAAGCAAACCGTGCTGATTACAGGGGCGGGTGTCGGTATTGGTTTTGCCATTGCACAAGCTCTTGCTCAACAGGGTGCCAGCGTAGTATTGAACGATTTTGATGAAACGCTGGCTCAACAGGCCGCCGAACGGATTCGGGAGGAGGGAGGCATTTGCGAAGCCTGCCCCGGCGATGCGTCTGACGTTCGGTTTATCGAGCACATGGTTGAAAAAGCTGCGAGTCAGTTTGGCTCGGTCGATATTGCCATTGCCAATGCGGGCGTCACGGTGTTCGGCGACGTATTCACGACCACACCCGATGCGTTTGAGAAAATTGTGAATCTGAACCTGCGGGGTAGTTTTTTTCTGGCTCAGGCTGCTGCCCGGCATATGCGCCAGCAGGGTAGAGGTGGCAGCGTGCTGTTTATGTCGTCGGTAGTAGGGCATCAGGCGCATCCGGGTTTGCCCGTTTACAGCATGACTAAAGCTGGCCTGGAAATGCTTGCCAAACAATTGGTCATCGACCTGTCGCCACTCGGCATTACGGTCAACGCCATTGCGCCCGGTGCTACACGTACCGAACGGACGTTAGATGACCCGAACTACGTACCAATCTGGTCGCGCATCACGCCGATGGGTCGCCCTGCCACGGTCGAAGATATTGCCAACGCAGCTCTGTTTTTGGTTTCGCCCGCATCGCGACACATCACCGGCCAAAGCCTGATCGTTGATGGCGGCTGGACCAGCGTAGGCATACCCCCTGTGTGATTGACTGATAGAATGATTGACTGGTTGAGTGATGGAATGATCTCATAATTCCATTCTATCAGTCAATCATTCTATCAGTCAACACATACTGCATATACCGCGCCGTTTCATCGGCTACTGCCTTACCCAACAATCTGCTTACGACATATAACGACATGTCGATGCCCGCTGAGATGCCCGCCGACGTGATGATTTTGCCGTTATCGACATATCGTTCGGTAGGTAACACCGTGGTTGTGGGCGCGAGTTGAGCCAGACTATCGAGAGCCATATAATGCGTTGTGGCCGACAGCCCGTTGAGCAGACCGGCTTTCGCCAGCAATAGCGAACCCGTACAGACCGACAGCACCAGTTCTGCTGTTTCAGCGTTTCGGCGAATCCAGTTCAATACGGCAGGGTTATCAACCTCCCGGCGCGACCCGTAAGGGGTTCCATCTGTATGGTAGCCACCACCGCCCGGTACAATCAGAATGTCGGCTTTGGGATGGTCGTTGAGCAGATACGTAGGGTTGATGCTCAGGCCATTACGTGCATATATCGGGCCGCGTTCGGCCACCGTAAACACGCGAAACGGCTTCGGATCGGCCTTACGGTCAGCAACGCCGAAGACCTCAAACGGCCCGGCAAAATCGAGTACCTCTATTTCGTTGAACAGGAGAATGGCAACGTTACGCATAGTAGTGGTGAATGATGAACGATGAGTGATGAGTGATGAGTGATGAGTTTGGCTGGCGCAAGCACTCATTGCTATTTTTTTCCCATCGTAATCAGCACCACGCCCGCGATGATGACGGAGGCTCCGATGAGTGATTGCGATGAGATAACTTCGTTGGCGAAGAACGCACCGAGCAGCATCGCCACAATAGGATTGACGTAGGCGTAGGTTGAGGCTAAAGCCGGAGGTGCATTGCGGGCCAGCCACGCAAATGATGAAAAGCCGATAATAGACCCAAAAACAACTAAATAGGCCAGCGAATAAAAAGCTTTCGGCGGTGCCTGCAAAATGCTGAACAGCGAAACCGGCTCCGTCAGCAGGGCAAATGTAAACATTACGCCCCCGCCCGCGAGCATCTGCATTCCACTCGACAGCACGGGCGACGCGGGCGTTTGTAAGCGGGGCGTCAACAGTGTACCGAGTGCCCAGGCAGCGTTTGCCACTGTGGTCAGGGCGAAACCAATGAGCAGCGCGTGGGTGCCACCGGGCAGAATGATACGCCCCGGCTGAAACAGAATCACAACACCAAGCAATCCCAATAAAGACCCCAGTAGTGCCATAGTAGTGGGGCGGGTGCGGGCGAAAAACAGCCAGTTAAATGTCAGTACGTACACGGGCAACATGGCTACCAGTAAGGCTGTCAGGCCGGTGGGCAGGTAATGGAGTGCCATTGTTACGGCTCCGTTGGCAATGCTGAGCAATAATATGCCCAATATGCCCGTACCGCGCCAGTTTACCAGCGAAGGCCGTGTTGCGCCGGTCAGCCGTGCATACGAATACAGCAAAACCCCTGCCGTCAGAAACCGAAGGCTTGCCATATACAAGGGTGGCATCCGTTCGGTCATGAAATGCACAAACAAATAGGTCGACCCCCAGAGAATGTAAACAGTAACGAGGGCGAGCCAGAGGGTTGTGCGATTTGGAACAGGCGTAGACGTGGCAGCTTGCATAGAAACGGGCAGAATGTTGTTAATCTAACACCATCGCCCCGCGTTTTTGTGCAGAAAATCTTAAAAATTAAACCTGTTCTGTGCTTAGTGCAAAACTATCCGTAAATAGTTGCACAACGTCGGCGACTAACTGCGCTGATCCTGCAAAAATGGGTGTCCGGCCATGCAGCGCATCGGGCCGAACATTTAGCACCGGCCCGGCCCCGGTTTCAGCTCGACCGTTGGCCTGTTCGGCTAACCAGGCCATCGGGAAAGCTTCATATAACAGCCGGATTTTTCCGGCGGGCTGTGTCAGGGTGCCGGGGTACAGATAGATGCCGCCCTTGAGCAGGTTGCGGTGAAAATCAGCTACAAACGCGCCGATATACCGGGCCGAATAGCCCCGCTCACGGCATTGATCGATATACTGTTGTACGGCTTCGTCATACTGCGCCAGATAGCCATCGTTGCAGGAATACACCGTACCATCAGACGGACACTGTAGCTGCGGGTGCGACAGCATAAATTCGCCCAGCGACGGGTCATACGTGAACCCGTTAACGCCGTTGCCAGTCGTAAACACCAGCATGGTCGATGGGCCGTAGAGTACGTAGCCTGCCGCTACCTGCCGCCGTCCGCCCTGCAAAAAATCAGCTTCGGTAGGCAGCGTACCGATGGGAGTTATCCGTCGATAAACCGAAAAAATAGTACCGACCGATACGTTGGTATCAAAATTCGATGAACCATCGAGTGGGTCGAGGGCCACCACGTATTTACCGTCGGGGTGATCGGTATGAATGATTTCCGGCTCTTCTTCCGATACTATGGCCGCCACTTCGCCCCCGTTGTTGAGTGCCCGCAGAAACCGGATGTGGGCCGACAGGTCGAGTTTTTGCTGCATCTCGCCCTGAATGTTCGTGCTGCCTGCCGTACCGAGCAACCCCGACAGGCCCGCCCGGTTAATCTCGCGGTTCACGATCTTGCTCGCCAGCGCGATGTCGCGTAGCAGTTGCGAAAAGTCGCCCACTGCCGATGGGTACTGGCTTTGCTGCCGTTTAATAAAACGGTCGAGCGTAGTGCCAATGGGTAATCCCAAAGCCGCTGTTTCGGCTCCGTTGAGTGTGTTCTGGACGGTCATGGTTGATAGTGAAAAGTGAAAAATGTTTCTTCCAGACTACATTTTTCACTTTTCATTTTTCACTGAAAATTATATTTCTTTCAACTTTTCGGCGAAGGCGTTGGCTAAGCGTTTGGCAGCGGCTGTGTACATGCCCTTGTACTCCCAGGTGTCGATGGGGTTGAGCAGTTCAGTTGGAACGCCGGGGCAGCGTTTGGGAATGGCAAGACCAAATTCGGCGTGTTGCTGGAAGGGTACGGTATCGAGTGCGCCAGTCAGCGCGGCCTGAATCATAGCGCGGGTGTGGGGCAGGGCCATGCGTTTGCCAATACCAAAACCACCCCCTTTCCAGCCAGTGTTGATGAGCCAGACCTGCGTGCCGTGCTGTTCGATCCGTTCTTTCAGCAATGAGGCATAACGTCGGGCGGGCAGGGGCAGAAAAGCCGCACCAAAGCAAGGCGAGAACGTGGCCGTGGGGCTGCTGACACCCTGTTCAGTTCCGGCTATTTTGGCCGTATAACCCAACAGGAAGAAATCGAGAGCCTGCTGCGGAGTGAGTTTAGCGATGGGCGGCAACACACCAAACGCATCGGCAGACAGAAAGAAGATATGTTTGGGAGCCGCACCAATCGAGGGTGTCACGGCATTACGAACATGGCTGAGCGGGTACGAGCAGCGCGTATTTTCCGTTACCGATCCATCGGCGTAGTTGACCGTATTGGTATCGGGCAGGAAACGCGTATTCTCCAGAATGGCACCGGGTCGGATGGCGTCGAAAATCTGCGGTTCGTTTTCACGGCTCAGGTTAATGACTTTGGCATAGCAACCACCTTCAAAATTAAAAACTCCCAGCGTGGATTCGCCCGGCGTGGATTCGCCCGGCGTGGATTCGCCCTCATCGGCCCAGCCGTGTTCGTCGTCGCCGATAAGTTGGCGCATAGGGTCGGCAGAGAGCGTAGTCTTGCCCGTTCCCGACAGGCCGAAGAACAGAGCCGTGTCCCGTTCGCCGTTGCGATCAGCCGTGCCAACGTTGGCCGCGCAGTGCATTGGCAGTATGTCAAACTGGGTGGGCAGTATGAAGTTCAACGCCGAGAAAACAGCTTTTTTGATTTCGCCCGCGTAGCCTGTACCACCAATCAGGATAATGCCTTTCGACAGATTCAGAATCGTAAAGTTGGCGTTGCGGGTGCCATCGGCAACGGGCCCGGCCTGGATTGGCCGGGCCAATCCAGGCCGGGCCTGAAAATCGGGGTCGCAGATGATGGTGAAATCAGCCGGGCCGTCTACGCGTTCACCCGCTTCTGGCCGCAGAAACATATTGTAGCTGAACAGGTTGTGCCAGGCCAGTGTTGTTACCACGCGTAACCGAAGGCCGTAGGCAGGTAAGGCACCAGCCAGCGCGTCGCGCACATACACTTTGCGATCAACCAAATGAGCCAGCATCCGCTCGTGCAGACTATCGAACGCGTCGGAGTCGAACGGCTGATTTACGTCGCCCCAGTCAACCGTCGAGTCGGTCAGTTCATCGCGTACAATATACCGGTCTTTGGGCGTGCGGCCCGTGAACTTACCGGTCTGACAGACCACTGCACCATTGTCGGCTAAAACGCCTTCGCCATTGGCGAGGATTTCTTTCACCAGATTATCGGGCGACAGATTGCGGTGAACCCAACCCGGAATGGGCGTTTGAACAGACTTCCTGACGATTGATTGAGGGGCAAACGTAGCTTCCATTTGAGTGACGAAGGTTTATAATCAGACACGAATTAGTATGACAAAGCTATTTTGCGATACAATTATAAACAAGCGATAAATCGCTAAATCTTAAAAATTTGCTGTAACTCCCTGATTTTGTACCTTTGTTAACCCCTATAATTGAGCGAATGGACCTGAATTCTGGAAATATACGGCTGCTGTTTGGGCTGAAACTACGCCAAATGCGGCTCGATAAGTCGCTGACACAACTTGAATTAGCCGAGCGGGCTGGTCTTTCTCAATCGTATATCAACGAAATTGAGAAAGGAAAAAAGTACCCAAAAACAGAGAAGATTATTGCGCTGGCGAAAGCGATGGACACCACCTACGACGTGCTGGTGTCGTTGCAATTGAATAAAAAGATGGAGCCGATTTATCAGCTTCTGCGCTCCGATCTGCTCACCGATCTGCCACTCGGCATGTTCGGTATCGAACCCGGCGACTTGCTCGAACTGCTGTCTGAAGCACCTATTAAACTCAGTGCGTTTATCAGCACGGTAGTTGAAATGGCCCGGAGCCACAACGTAACACTGCCGCAGTTCTATTTCACCGTCATGCGTACCTATCAGGAACTGCACGACAATTACTTCCCTGATATTGAGGATGCTGCCGACGCGTTTCTGGCCGAAAGCGGTCTCCCCGCCGGCGAATTGGTCAGCGATGCGTTTCTGAGCGAATACCTCACAACACACTACGGCTACGAAATTGTACTGTTTACCGAAGAAACATTCCCGACCCTCACGCGGCTTCGGTCGGCGTTTATTCCGGATGAGAAACTGCTGTTGCTCAATCAGCGGCTAACAACCGATCAGCGCGTCTTTACGCTGGGCCGCGAACTGGCGTTTCAGTATATGAACCTGACAGCCCGCCCGCTTACCTCGACCTGGGTGGAGGTCGATACGTTCGAGCAGGTGCTGAACAATTTTCGGGCGTCCTATTTTGCGGGAGCTATTTTGATTCGGCGCGAAGCACTGCGCCAACAACTCGAAACCCTGCTCAACCTGACCACCTGGGCCGAAGCGTCGACTATGTTTATGGCCCTGCTCGATCAGTTTCAGGCCACGCCCGAAACCCTGCTGCTGCGTATGAGCAACCTGTTGCCGCGCTTTTTTGGCATCGATGAATTTGTATTTCTGCGACTCGAGCAGGAAAACAATAGCCCCGTGGTGAACCTGACCCGAGAAATTCACCTGTCGCGATTACACAACCCGCACGGCACCACCGACGAGCATTACTGCCGCCGGTGGGTAGCCCTGACGAGTTTGCAGGAACTGGAAGAAAAATTAAAGCAAAACACCTACACCGAACCTCTCCTCCGGGCCCAGCTTTCCGACTATATCGGCTCGCAGAATACCTACCTGATTTTATCGTTCACGCGTCCGCTGACGCCCATCAAATATCTGAACCACAGTGTATTGTTGGGTATTTTGGTGAACGATGCGTCGCGGTCGCGCATTCGGTTTTTAGACGACCCGGCCATTCAGCACCGCGAGGTCAACGAATCGTGCGAACGCTGCCCGCTCACCGACTGCCGCGAGCGCGTAGCTCCGCCCACCGAACTCAAACGCCAGCAGCGCATGGCGGCCATCAAACAAACGCTAAAATCGTTGGGCGTCTGAACTGGAACGCCAGCCCGGTGTGATTCGTCGGATTGTGCTGACCGACTCTGATTTTTTATTGATTTATTGCCGAAGGCAGGATAATCAATGTCGGTCAGCACAATCCGACGAATCACAGTTTTAATTCTTGCTGCCACCTACCTGGGCTGCCGGGGCTTTCTCGGTAAGTTTTTTTGCCGCCTTTTCAAAGTCGCCCGCTTTCACAATCACTAATTTGTTGTAGTCGATATACTTTTTCAAGGCAGCATTGACCTGTTCGGGTGTCAATGCTTCGACTTTTTTATCAAAGTCGGCGTCGAAGGCAAAACTGCGGTCGGCTTTGGTCAGATACTGCGACCATTTGCGGGCCAGCGTGTTGTCTTGTGAGCGACTCACCTGCCGGTTCTGCAATACCGCCGATTTGGCTGCTTTCAGTTCGGCATCCGATACGCCTTCGTTCACCATTTTCTCGATTTCTTCCTTATATGCTTTCTCTAATCGCTCCGAGTTTTCGGGGTTGTAGATAGCATACGAGCCGAAGGTCGTCACTTTATCATTGTCATCGGGTTGCAGGTACGACCCCACGCCGTAGCTAACGCCCTCTTTCTGCCGAATCCGAACCGCCAGCCGCGAATTCAGGAAACCGCCACCCAGAATAAAGTTGGCCGTGTAAAGGGCCGGAAAGTCGGGGTCGTCGTCGCGCATGGGCAGTTTCATACCCGTTACGAGCATGGCGTTGGCCTTGTCGTTGGTTTGAATCGACTCGATTTTGGGCGTCACAGCCGCCAGTTGCAACGGCACGCGGGCATACGGCCTGGCCGCTTTCCAGCCGCCCAAATCGGTCTTGAGCGTTTGTAGCACCGGGGCTTCATTAAAGTCGCCCACTATGGAAACCACCGTACTCTGAGCACCGTAGAAATCTTTGTAGAACTGCTTCACCTCATCGAGTTTCACGTTTTTGAGGGCTTCTATTTCCTCATCGAACGTCATCGTATACCAGACGTGGCCCTTCGGATAGGGGTTGATCAGCCGCTCGGCTACGTTGAACGCAATGGCCTGTGGCTCCTGTTTCTGCGATTCTATCTGCGCCAGCCGTTCTTCTTTCAGCTTCGTGAACTCGGATTCGGGGAAGGTCGGATTCCGCAGATAATCAGTTACAACTTTTAGCACGGCAGGTAGATTCTCTTTAGTGGTTTCGATCTGCACGTTCAACTCCTGTCCGCTCGGATAGGCGTAAACTTTGGCCTTCAACTTATCGAACTCATCCCGAATCTGCTGATAGCTGCGGGTTTTGGTGCCGCGCTCAATCATCGACGCGGCCATGCTTGCCACAGTCATTTTGTTGGTCAGGCTTTTCTCATCGCCTAACCGGAGCCGGATGGTGGCGTTTACACTGTTGCCGCGTGTGCTTTTCGATAAAAACGCATATTTCAGCCCATTGGGCAGGTTGCCGCGCTTAGTACGGGCATCGATGTTGGCGGGCGATACGTCGAACGATTCACCGGCGGCTACGGCTTTTTCGCCTTTGTAGTTCGTTACGAGCGCGGCTACGTCGGGCGTCGCGGGGATTTCGGCACGGTCGGGTTTTTGTTCAGGAATAAATACGCCCACCGTGCGGTTCGAGGGCTTCAGATACGCCTGTGCCACGCGTTGAACGTCGGCGGGGGTTACGGTGCGAATCCGGTCGCGGTAGAGGTACACTAATCGCCAGTCGCCTGCGCCCATCCATTCGCTCATCTGCAAACCCACACGGTCGGGGTTCTTAAACATCAGGTCGATGTCTGACAGCAGCTTGGTTTTGGCCCGCTCCACTTCTTCATTCGTGGGCACTTTGGTCGAAACGGCGTCGAGGGTTGTCAGCATGGTGTTGCGAGCCGAGTCGAGCGAGTTTTCTTTACGCACTTCGGCGTAGAAATAAGCAAATCCGGGGTCGTGTACGGAGGGTGCCCAGCCGTAGGTGAAAGCCGCTTTTTTGCCTTCGACAAGGGCTTTGTAGAGCCGCCCCGACGGTTCGTTGGTCAGCACGTCGATCAGCACGTCCATCACGGCATAATCGGGGTGGGCGGCTGCGGGGGTATGGTAGGCTACGCCCACGCCCTGCGTGTCGCCCACGCGCCGGAGCGTCACCGAGCGTTCGCCGTCCTGCGTTGGTTCAACTGTGTAAGGTTGCGTAAGCACCCGCGATGGTTTCGGAATCGGGCTGAAATACTGATCGACCAAAGCGAGCGTTTTGGCTTCATCGAACTTTCCAGCAACCAGTAGAATCGCATTGTCGGGCTGATAGTATTTCTGATAAAATGCTTTCAGATTGTCGATAGGAACCCGCTCGATGTCTTCTTTCGAGCCGATGGTCGATTTGCCGTAGTTGTGCCATAGAAACGCCCCCGACAGAATGCGTTCCATCAGTACGTACTGCGGTGAGTTTTCTCCCATCTCGAACTCATTACGCACAACCGTGAATTCGGTTTGCAGGTCTTCTTTTTTGATGAAGCTGTTCACCATGCGGTCGCTTTCGAGGTCGAGTGCCCACTTCAGATTTTCATCCGTTGCGGAGAAGGTCTCGAAGTAGTTGGTACGGTCGTACCAGGTAGTGCCGTTGGGCCGTGAGCCGTGTTCGGTTAGTTCCTGCGGAATGTTGGGATGTTTGGTCGAGCCTTTAAACACCATATGTTCGAGCAGGTGGGCCATGCCGGTTTCGCCCAGACCTTCGTGCCGTGAGCCAACCATGTAGGTAATGTTCACGGTAATGGTTGGCTTCGACGGGTCGGGGAAGAGCAGTACCCGAAGGCCGTTCTTGAGTTTATACTCCGTAATGCCTTCGACAGACGTTACCCGGCTAACGCCCTCGGGCATGGTAACGGCAGCCGGTTGATTTTGGGCGAACGAAAGCGATAAACTACCCGCCAGCAGCGATGCCACCAGCAAGTGCTTCCGAACCGATTTGTTGACTTGGTTCATACGCGTAGTAAAGATTAGTTGGGTATTTGAAACAAAGCTGTATAGTTACAATAGACAAGATGTAATCGCAATGATTTTTACACATTTTAACAAAAGAGCGGATAAACGGCAAACAGCTCATCAGACTTGATAACAACTCGGCAAAATCCAATATATATAGTAAAAAATGGGCTTAAACCGCTATAAACCAGAATGGGTGAGTAAAATTTCATATGAAAGACTTTATGACAAAAACCGGATTCTTTTTCACCAAAGCAACACTGTTATGAAAGTAACGTCTATCCAATCAAACAGGCCGAGTCTGTTCAGGCATGGTACCAACCGGCGGAGTGCACCGGGGATATTGCTACTGCTGATGGTATCGGCCACGGCCTTCGCTCAGCAGATAACTGGCAAAGTAACCAACGAGCAAAATCAGTCGCTGCCGGGGGTTAACGTCGTCGTGAAAGGCACCAACCGGGGCACAACCACCGACCGCGACGGACGCTACAGCATCAACGCCGGACAAACAGCTACGCTCGTTTTCAGCTACATTGGCTACGTCATGCAGGAGGTGGCCGTGGGCAACCGCTCCTCTATCGACATGCGCTTAGCCGAAGATGTGCAATCGCTTTCAGAATATGTTGTCGTTGGCTATGGTGCCCAGAAGAAATCGTCGGTAACGGCGGCTGTGTCTTCCGTAACGCCGAAGGAGTTGACGGCATTACCGGTCATCAGCCCGCAGCAGGCGTTGCAGGGGCGGGTGCCGGGCGTGAGCATCGTCAACAACAGCAGTCCGGGTGTGGAGCCAGTAGTACGCGTGCGGGGGGTTGGCTCTATCAGCCTGAATCCGAACCCCTTGTACGTAATCGATGGTATGCCGTCGGGTGGGCTGAATAACTTCGACCCCAAAGACATCGAGTCGCTCGAAGTGCTTAAAGATGCCAGTGCCGCAGCCATTTACGGCTCACGGGCCGCTAACGGGGTGATTCTGATTACAACCAAAAAAGGATCGAACAACGGTAAAATTAACATCAACGTCGACTCGTATTATGGGACACAGGCGGCCTGGCGCAAACTCGATTTGCTCGACCGCGACGAGTACATACGCTACGGTACGGCTCTGCTTACGGCGTCGGGGCAACCCGTACCCGGTCGGTTCAATAACCTGAATACGCCCGTTTACGAAGGTGCTACGCAAACCTTCGCCCAGACCAATACCGACTGGCAAGACGTGATGTTTCGTAACGCACCCATCTCCGACAACCATCTGTCGATTTCGGGTGGAAATGCCCAGTCACGGTTTTACATGTCGGTGGGCAACTTCAGTCAGCAGGGAATTCTGCCCTTCACCAACTACAATCGGCAAAGCTTCCGCATCAACTCCGACCACAAGTTCAGCAAGTTTCTGACCGTTGGGCAAACGATGCTGGCATCAACCGACTTCCGGCGGCTCGAGCGCGACGGGGGCGGGCGCAGCTTAGTGATGAACATTATGCGGATGACGCCTTACTGGCCCGAGCGCGACCCAACCAAACTGGGCGGCTTCAGCACCACCGCACAAGGCTTAGACGCTACCGACCCCGAAAATCCGTTACGCGTGGCCGAACAGGAACAGCAGTTTCAGATTGATCGGGGCGTAAAACTCCTCGGTACAGTCTTCGCCGAAGTACGCTTTAACGACTGGCTGCGCTATCGATTTACCTTCGGAGGTGACTTTTCGACGACGCGATTCAACGGTTTCCTGCCTATCTATAATGATGGCAACCGCAGCCGACCGCTCGCCAACGTATCAGAAAACCGGAACACCTTTTTCTCGGCCCTGCTAACCAATCAGCTTACGTTCGACAAAACCTTCGGCAAGCATTACATCAATGCTACGGCCATTGCCGAACGTCAAACGGCTGAATCGCGCGATATATCGGCCAGCGGCCAGCGTCCCGACAATAATATCCAGACCATTCAGGGCGTATCGAACCCCAACGGATCGAGTTCATTGAGCCAGAACGTGCTGATTTCTTACGTAGGCCGGATTAATTATGAATACGGCGGGCGGTATCTGTTGAGTGCGTCGGTTCGGCGCGATGGGTCGAGCAAGTTTGCGCCCGGTAATAAATGGGGTACATTCCCGGCGGTGTCGGTCGGCTGGCGCATCAGCGAAGAAGCATTCATGAAGTCGGTGCCAACCATTTCTGAACTGAAGCTGCGGGCCAGTTATGGCCGAACCGGCTTCAATTTCATCGGCGATTACGACTGGCAGGCTCTTGTGCTGGCAAACAATACATTGTATCCGTTCAACAACCAAACGCAGTTGGGTTCTTACATTAACGTGTTGAGCAACAATGCGTTAAGCTGGGAGGTTAACAACACCACCGATGTTGGGCTCGATCTGTCGCTGTTTAGCAATCGAATCAATCTGACGGCAGACGTATATGAGCGAAATACCGATGGACTGTTGCTACGGGTGCCGCTACCCGCGTCGCTGGGGTATTCACAAAGTCCACTTGCCAACGTAGGCAGCATTCGCAACCGGGGGCTTGAACTGGCTTTGGGGTATAACCATTCGGGCAAGAACTTCCAGTGGTCGGCTACAGGCGTGTTCGATATGGTACGAAATCAGGTGCTGAGTCTGGCAACGCCCAACGCGACGATTAACTCGGGTTCTAACTCAGATTTTGGTGGCTTCGACATTACCCGCACCGAGGCCGGGCAACCGATTCAGTCGTTCTACGGCTGGGTGGTCGATGGTATTTTTCAGAATCAGGCCGAAATTACTGCCGCCAATGGTATCGACGGAAACGATAAAACGTTCTATCAAAACGACAAAACCGCTCCCGGCGACATTCGCTTCCGCGACCTCAACGGCGACGGGCGCGTAGATGCCAACGACCGCACCTACCTCGGCAGCTACATCCCGAAATTCAACTATGGCCTGAACGCAACGGGTTCGTACAAAAACTTCGACTTCACGCTGTTTTTCCAGGGCGTTTCGGGCAACAAAGTGTATAACGGTACAAAAGTGATTGGGCAGGGACAACTCCGACTTTTCAACGCCACTACCGACGTGCTGAATGCCTGGACTCCGCAAAACACCAACACCGACGTGCCCCGCTCGATCAGTGGTGACCCCAACCAGAACTCGCGTACCTCCGACCGCTTCCTCGAAAACGGGTCGTATCTACGTCTGAAAAACCTCAGCATCGGCTATACCATTCCAACGGCGGTGCTGACCAAAGCCACGCGGGGGTATATGAGCCGGGTGCGGGTATATGTGTCGAGTAACAATTTGCTGACGTTTACCCGGTACACGGGCTACGACCCCGAAGTGGCAACACGGGGCGGCAACCTGCTCAACAACGGTATCGACTTTGCCCAATATCCGCAGGCTCGCACGTTGCTTGTTGGCGTAAATCTTGGCTTTTAATCAACAATCTACATTCATGAAAAAGATACTTTTGATTAGTGCGTTGAGCCTCGGCCTGGCCGTGAGTTGCAGCGACGACGAACTGAACAAAGTGAACCCCAATGGGGTCACGTTCGATACGTATTTCAACAACGAGAGCGAACTGACGGCGGGCGTCAATGGCATCTATGCCCTGGTGCAGTCGAACAGCTTAGTATCGCGGGAGTGGTTTTTTACCCACGATCTCCGTGGCGACGAGATGGCGTCGGGGGGCGGGCAACTCGAAACGCCCCGCAATCAGTTGCTGATTGGGGTACATGACACGGGCAACTCACTGGTAAACAGCATCTGGACGGGCTGGTATCGGGCCGTTCACCGGGCCAATGTGGTACTGGAAAAAGGTAGCCAGGTAAAAAACGTAACGCCAGCCGTTCGCGACCGACTGCTGGGCGAAGCTCGTTTTCTGCGTGCCTGGGCCTATTACGAACTGGCTACGTTCTTTGGGGCTGTTCCACTATACAAGGAATTTGCCAAAGCCGTTGACGGATCACTGCCACGTACTGCCCAGAAAGAAGTATATGACTTTGCTATTGCCGACCTGAAAGAAGCCGAAAAAGGTTTGCCCGCTTCGTTCTCGGGCCGAGACCTGGGCCGCGCAACCAAAGGAGCTGCGCAGATGCTGCTGGCCCGCATCTACCTGCAACAGAACGATTACACGAACGCCCGCGCCGAACTCAAAAAAATTATCGACTCCGGCTTGTATAAGCTGGTCGATAACTATCTCGACATTACCAATGAGGAGGGCGAATTTAACAGTGAGTCGATTTTTGAAGTAGTCTTTGCCCCGTCGGGTGGTGCCTACAACTGGGGTGGCGATGGCGACGGGTCGGTAGTGCAGGAAGAAACCGTTCGAACGCAAGAGTACTCGGCTATTGGCTGGCGCAACGTAATTCCGTCCGACAAACTGCTGAACGCTTACGAAACGGTAGCCAAAGGCGATGCCAAAGACGACCCCCGCTATACCATGTCGTACTGGTCGGAAGGCGACAGGTTCAACAACGGTGCCAGTGTACTCACCGCCGACCGTGTGCAGGGCAATGCCTCGAACGTGGGCGGAAAAGTACAAAAAGTTAGCTGGCGGAAGTATTCGGTGTTGTATAAGACAGACGCCGGTTATGCGCAGAGCGGTATCAACATGCGGATTATGCGCTATGCCGACGTGTTGCTGCTGATGGCCGAGTGCGAAAACGAACTGGGTAACTCTGCCGCTGCACTGCCGCTGTTGAATCAGGTGCGGGCGCGGAAATCGGTAGCTTTGCCGCCGTACCCAACCAAAAACTACCCGGCTGCCAGCAAAGATCAGGTGTTCGATGCCATTGTTCATGAGCGCATGGTTGAACTGGCCGCCGAGCAGATTCGTAACTTCGACATTATACGCTGGCGGAAGAACGGTAAGCTCAAAACCGAACCGCTGACCTACTTCCAGCGCGGCAAACATGAACTGTTGCCCATTCCGCAACAGGAAATAGACAATAGCCCGGCCATCGAGATCAAAGACCAGAATCCGGGGTATTAGCAGATTGGAACCGCATCGGCGGACCGTCGATGCGGTTCCAATCCTGATTGCTTCAGCGATTCTAAGCCAAATGTTCATCCGTAGCCTTCCCCTGTTACTTCTGATTCTTGCCGGTTGCCACCAAAAACCGACGCTGTTTCGTAAAATCGATTCCGACGATTCGGGAGTTGATTTTGCCAATACCATTACGGCCAGCGATTCGCTGAATGCGTTTACATTTACTAATTTCTACAACGGCGGGGGCGTCGGCGTGGGTGATTTTAACCGCGATGGTCGGCCCGATCTGTTTTTTTCCGGCAACCAGGTTAGCTGTCGGCTGTATCTGAATCAGACCGATTCGACCCGTTTGGGTGAGCTGCGTTTTCAGGACATAACCGAGTCGGCGGGTGTAACTACCAGCCGGTGGTGTACGGGCGTGTCGGTGGTGGACATCAATCAGGATGGTTGGGACGACGTGTACGTTAGCGTGGCGGCTCATCAGCACTTGAAAGAGTCGCGTAATTTGCTGTTTATCAACCAGCGGACGCCCGTGCCAACCTTCCGCGAAGAAGCCGCCCGCTACGGTCTCGACTATGCCGGCTTTACGACCCAGGCCGCCTTCTTCGACTACGACCGCGATGGTGATCTTGACTGCTTTCTGCTCAATACCGCCCCCGACCTGCAAAACCCGAATCGGCTGCGCCCTGCTCTCAACGATGGTACGGACCCATCGACCGATAAGCTGTATCGTAATTTAATGAGCGAAAGGGCGAAAGGGCGAAAGAGCGAAAGAGTGAAAGAGTGCGGGCCGCGTTCGGCAAAGGGTGAAAGTGCTATTGATTCACTCTTTCACTCTTTGCCGAACGCGGCCCGCACTCTTTCACTCTTCGAAGACGTATCCAACGAAGCCGGTATTCGCTACGAGGGGCTGGGGCTGGGCGTGGTAGTCTCCGACCTCAACGGCGATGGCTGGCCCGATCTGTATGGTTCCAACGATTTTCTGAGCAGCGACGTGCTGTACCTGAATCAGAGAAACGGCACGTTCGCGAACGTAATTCGCTCGGCCACAGCGCATACGAGCCTGTTTGGTATGGGCATCGACGCGGGCGACCTGAACAACGACGGTCGGCCCGATCTGCTTCAGTTGGATATGCTGCCCGAATCGAATCAGCGGCTGAAGCAAATGCTGGCGGGGCAGGATTACGACAAAAAAGAACTAAGCCTACGCCCCCAATATGGCTACCAGTTGCAGTACATGCGCAACACGCTCCAACTGAATACAGGTAACCAGGACGGCCTGCCTATTTTCAGCGAGATGGGCCTGCTGGCCGGGCTGGCCCGCACCGACTGGAGTTGGGCCGTGCTGCTGGCCGATCTCGACCTCGACGGACACCGCGACGTGTTTATTACCAACGGCTACCGCAAAAACGTGACCGACCGCGATTTCATCAACTTCACCGAAGAGTTCGATCTGTTCGGCTCCGACGAAGCCCGGCAGCAGCAACGCGACAAGTTGGTAGACAAAATCCCGGAAGTTCAGCTACGTAATTATGCATTCCGAAACCAGCAGGGCGATTCGGCTACTAACCTGACTTTTGAAGACGTTTCGGCAGCGTGGGGTTTAGATGAACTCTCGTATGCCAACGGAGCCGCCTACGCCGACCTCGACCGCGATGGCGACCTCGATCTGATTGTCAACAACATCGACCAGGCGGCTTCTATTTTCCAGAACACCACCCGCGACCAGGGCGGAAACAACTTTCTAACGGTATCGTTTGACGGCGGGTCGGGAAACCGCGCCGGTTTGGGTGCCTCGCTGACCGTTTGGACTAATGGTCAGTTGCAACACTATGAAAACCAGCCTGTTCGGGGATACCTGTCATCCGTTCAGCCGGGTATCATCGTCGGTGCGGGGCAACAAACGCGGCTCGATTCGGTGCAGGTGCGCTGGCCCGACGGGCGCAGGGAAACGCGCTACCGGGTGCCTACCAATCAGCGATTGGTATTCCGGGCGTCGGACAGCCGCGCCGTTGACGCTGCTCCGCGAAACGACGTCAGGCCAATCTTTCAGGCTGACACGAGCCGGTTCTCATTCACGCATCAGGAATCTGATTTTGTTGATTTCAAAACCACGCCCGCTCTGCACAAAATGTTTTCGCGGGGTGGGCCAGCCGTGGGCGTTGGCGACCTCAACGGCGATGGCATTTCCGATGTAGTGGTGGGACCATCGTACCGGGGAAGTGGGGGTATGTTGTTTTTTGGTGAACGAAACGGCAACTTCCGGGCGCAGAACTGGCTGACCAACAGTCCACTGGAAGCAGGCGATGTATTGCTCTTCGATGCCGACGCCGACCGCGACCTCGACGTGTTGCTCGTCGGCGGAGGTAACGAACGTCCGGCTACCGTAGCCGAAGCCTACCAGCCCGTGCTCTACCTGAACGACGGACGCGGCACGCTCACACCATCGCCAAACGCGCTACCTCGCCTGAACGTGAGCAGTCAGGCCGCCCGCGCTTTCGACTACGACCGCGATGGCGACGCCGATCTGCTGCTGACGGGCCGACAACTTCCGGGCCGGTATCCAACGCCCGCCAGCAGCTACCTCCTCCGAAACGATGAGGGTCCCGGCGGGGTACGGCACTTTGCCGACGTTACGGCGCAGGTCGCTCCCGATTTGATGAACCTCGGCTTAGTCTGTGACGCGCTCCCACTCGATGCTGACCGCGACGGCGACACCGACGTAGTGCTGGTAGGGGAATGGATGGCACCCATTCTTATGCTGAATCATCAGGCAAAATTCACTCTTTCGCTCTTTCGCTCTTTCACTCATTCTTCCGGCTGGTGGAACTGCGTGTCGGCGGGCGATTTCGACCACGATGGCGACCCCGATCTGCTGCTTGGGAACGAAGGCTTGAACACGATTTACCGCGCATCGGCTGCGGAGCCGGTACGTATCATTGCCAAAGACTTTAACAACGACGGGCAAATGGACCCCATCATGGGCTACTATCTGCAAGGACGTTGCTATCCGGCACCGCCCCGCGAGGCTCTCAATCAACAGGTTATACAGTTTAGACGCAAATATCAGCGATACGCCGACTACGCCGAGGTAACGTTCGATGAACTGTTTGGGCCGGAAGAACGGGCAGGTGCCTGGTCGGGGCAGGCAACCGAATTGCGAAGCTGTTACGCCGAGAATCTCGGTAATGGCAACTTTCGGTTGCAGCCACTGCCGATACTGGCGCAGCAGGCCCCCGTCGCGAGTTTCGTGCTGGACGATTTCAACCGCGACGGGCATCTCGACGCACTCGTAACGGGTAATTTTTACCCCAATGAAGTAAACATGGGCCGTCAGGATGCGTCGCAGGGTTTGTTATTGACGGGCAACGGCAAAGGCGGGTTCACGGCGATTGGCTCCGACGTGACCGGCCTGCGGCTCTGGGGCGACGTTCGTAAATCATATCGGCTTCAACCGGGTCGGCGCGTGATTACGGCGGTGAATGGGAAGGGTTTATCGATGCATTCGTGGTAAAGTTGCTCACCCCTCGAACCACTGCCGGAATGCGCCAGCTTTTTCTTTGCTGATTGTGATGTCTAATGAATCGTTCGGTTTTTTCAGATGCACAATCAACTTGCCGGAGTAATGCGGTTCGTAGCCTGCTACTGATTCCAGCGCGATAATGTATTGCCGATTGGCCCGGAAGAAGCGGGCCGGGTCGAGTAGTTCGTCCAGTTCGTCCAGTGTGCGGTAGTCGGTGATGAGCTTTTGGCCGTCTGTCGTGTGCAGAAAAATCAGTTCGTCGCGGCAGAAACAGGCAATCTGCTCCTGCGATACGGAAATAATTTGCCGGAGGTAGTGGGCCGTGAACCGTCGCTTGTAAGCAGGCGTGGCCGACCTGCCCGTAAACTGCGCCAGAAACATCTGAAACTGCTCGGCAAAGTCGGTGCCGGTCGGTTGCCAGCGGTGATATTTTGCCAGCGCAGCCCGGAGTTCATCGGGGTCAATGGGTTTGAGCAGGTAGTCGATGCTGTTGAGCTTGAATGCCCGAATAGCGTACTCGTCGTAGGCTGTCGTAAAGATAACTGGTACGTTGAGGCCCACCGTTCCGAACGCGTCGAAGCTCACGCCATCGGCTAACTGAATGTCGGCAATGACCAGATCGGGTCGGTTGTTGGTCAGATAATCCACTACGTCCTGCACGCTGGTCAGTGGTCCCGCTAACGTAGCGTCTGGCTCCAACTGCCGCATCAACTTAAGCAGTTGCTTGCCGACCAGTGGTTCGTCTTCAATTAGGAGGATGGTCATGAAACAAATTTATTCAATTATTCCCGCAAATTTAATTTAACAAACTAAATTTGCGGGAATAATTAGTGATATGATTGAACGGATTATCAAAAATCGTTTAGAGGAGTCGCTGACGTATTTCCCGGCAGTCGCTTTACTTGGCCCCCGGCAGGTAGGTAAAACCACCCTTGTTCGGTCGGTGATGGTAAATGCCGAACAACCAGTCCGGTACTTCGATTTAGAGAACCCCACCGATCACGCCCGTTTCCAGAACGACAGAGGACTACTGCTGGAAAGCCTCGCTCAGGAAACCGTAATTTTAGACGAAATCCATCGACTCCCCGACCTATTCCCTCAGTTACGTGGCTTAATCGACCAGTACCGCAAGCCGGGCCGTTTTGTACTGTTGGGATCGGCATCCTACGATTTGCTGAAAAATACCTCCGAGTCATTAGCCGGACGTATCGACTACATGGAACTGACACCGTTTTTGCTTCGCGAACTGCCCGAAGCCTCGGTCGGGCAGCATTGGTTTCGGGGTGGTTTTCCACAGTCGTATCTGGCACCGTCTGATGGCCTGCAACAACGCTGGTTTAGCTCGTTTATCACTACGTATCTCGAAAAAGACCTGCCCCAACTCGGACTCACGGCTTCACCCGCACTTATAGGTCGGTTACTGACCATGCTCGGCCATTGGCAGGGGCAGTTGCTGAACTACAGTACGTTAGCTAACTCGCTGGCTATCGCGTCCACTACCGTCACGGCTTACATCGACTTCCTCGAACGGGCTTTACTCATTCGCCGACTGCAACCCTATTACACCAACGTTGGTAAGCGACTCACCAAAAGCCCGAAAGTGTATGTTCGGGATAGTGGTATGCTTCATCATTTATTACGTATCGCTGACTATCCATCGCTGCTGGGCAACCCGGTAGCGGGTGGGTCATGGGAGGGCTACGTAATCGAGCAGGTGCTGTCGCTGCTTCCGTGGCAGCAGATGCCCTTTTTCTACCGTACTGCCGATGGTGCCGAACTGGATTTGGTTGTCGTGTCAGGATCAACGGTACTGGTAGCCCTCGAAATCAAGCTGTCGAACGCGCCTACGCTGAGCCGGGGTACTACGGTTGCGTTACAGGATTTGGGGAACCCGCCCCTGCTGGTGGTAACGCCCAGTAGCGATGACTACCCCATGCGTGCCAATGCGTGGGTGTGCAGCGTTAGAACCCTGTCGGAGAATTTGAAGCGATTCGGGGTAGGTACCGACTGACTACTCCAACAGCGGCACCCGAACCGCGAACGTGACGCCATTATCTTCAATCAAAACGGGCTTTTTGCTTAAAAACCCATACAAATGTTGCAGATTCTGTAACCCCAGCCCATTCGACGTAGCGACCTGTTTTTTGCGCTGAATCGGATTCGATACAGTCAGGTAATCGTCCTCGGTGGTGAGCCGGATGACCAGCGGTCGTGCTTCGCTAACGACGTTGTGTTTGATGGCGTTCTCGATCAGAATCTGGAGCGTAACGGGTACAATCTGCCGGTCGCGGGATTCCTCACTAATCTGACACTCGATCTGCAACTCGCCGTTGAAGCGCGTTTGCAGCAGCGATATATAGTTTTTTATGAACGACAACTCGGTTTCCAGCGGCACCTGTTCGCGGTCTTTGTGTTGTAATACGTAGCGAAATACTTTCGAGAGTTGTTGTAGAAACTGCCGGGCCAGCGCGGGGTCGTCGTCAATCAGCCCGTCGAGCGACGACAGGCTGTTGAACAGAAAATGCGGGTTCAACTGGTTGCGGAGGTTGTCGTATTGTGCGCTGATACGTTCCTGATGAAGCAGTGCCCGCTCCTTTGCCCAGGTCTCTTTTTCGATCAGATTCTTTTTCCACTGCCCAAAAAAGTAAAACCCGAAGAAAGCCGTGTTGACAGCAAGCACAACAAGCACATCGAGAAAGTACGACGCTACTTTGATGGCTCTGGCGAACTGGGGCGTAAAATAGTCTTTATAATACCGGTCGAACTGATTCATAAACACGGTATGAATTATCACCATCACAACCAAACAGCACCCAGTCTGAATCAGAAATCGGCGCAGCACGCCCGACTCGAAGGGCAGAATACGGTTCAGGTACTGGTTGAATGCGTGTATGACCTCCCACATCAACAGGATGAAGAAGAAACTAAGGGACGCAAAAAACAGCCGTTCCGTAGCGTTGTACTGCGGAAACAGCGTCAAAATCAGCACGTAGCGAATAGCCGACGTTACAAAAGCCGCCGTATAAACGTAGCCGCGTGGCGTGTGAAACGCCTGCCGGAGCTTAGTGACCGGAGATGATCTGTCCATCGCTCATTTCAATTATTCGGTCGGTGCCAGCCGCGAAGTCGGGGTCGTGCGTCACGGTGATAATAGTCTGACCACCAGCGGCCAGTTCCCGAAAGATAGCGAATACGTTCTCGGAATTAGCTCTGTCGAGGTTGCCCGTTGGTTCGTCGCCCATGATGATGGTTGGGTCGTTGATGAGGGCGCGGGCAATGGCGACGCGCTGTTGCTGCCCGCCACTGAGCTTGCTGGCCGGTTTGCGGGCGTATTCGGCCATGCCAATCAGCCGCAGTTTTTCCATCGCCCGTTCTTCGACTTCCTTCTCGGAATACTTTCCCAGTTTCAGACCGGGGAGCATTACGTTTTGCAGGGCCGAAAACTCCGGCAGCAGAAAGTGAAACTGAAACACAAAGCCGAGGTGTTCGTTGCGGAAGTGCGCCAGAAAATCCTGACTCCGGCCCGTCAGCTTCGTACCCGCCATCTCGATCTGCCCCTCGTACTCGGTGTCCATCGTAGACAGCAGGTACAGCAGCGTACTTTTGCCGCAGCCCGACTTCCCCACGATAGCCAGAAACTCGCCCTTCTGCACGTCGAACGTCACGTCGCGCAACACCTGAAACGTATCGGGGTCGTAGAAGTATTTGTTGAGGTGTTTCGCTGATAGAACAGAGTTCATTTGTTGAATTATTGAATGATGGAATGATCGAATGGCGGAACTACCGAAAGGGTTTGAATACACCCATTCAATCATTCCATCATTCAATAATTCAACCACGTAGTATCGCAACCGGGTCTACTTTTGCCGCTTTTTTGGACGGGAAATAGCCCGCCAGCAACGTAGTCGTGACGCCAAACACCAGGCCCATGACGTAGTATTTGGCCGCAAAAATGACGGGGAATGTCTTCAGACTGATGACGTTACCCGTATCGAAGGGCGTGATCGACAGCAGGTAACTCAGCCCGAAACCGATGCCCAGCCCCAGCAACCCGCCCGATATGCCAATAAATACAGCCTGTAACAGAAAAATCGCCACGATGTCGCGGCTGTCGAAACCCGTGGCTTTCAGGATGGCGATGTCTTTGATCTTGTTCACGACGGTCATGTTCATGATGTTGTAGATACCAAACCCCGCCACCACCAGCAGCGTAAACGACACCACGAAGGTCATGACGTTACGGATTTTCTCACCGGCCAGAATGGCCGTGTTGGCTGCGGCCCAGTCTTCGGTATAATACCCAAACATGGCCCGTAGCTGCTTTCCGAACGGCAGAGCCTGTAGCGGGTCGGTCATCTTAATGTGAATGTCGGTGATGTAGCTCGGGTCTTTTTGCAGAATTTCCTGCACGGTCGAGAGGTTGCCGTAGCTTCGGGTATTGTCGATAGTGCCGATGCCGAAGCCAAACGTAGCGGCTACGCGCAGAATACGGGTGCCGCCTGTAGGGGTCGTCACGGTCACTTTGTCGCCAATCCGCACGTTGAGGTCTCTGGCGAGTCCCGACCCCATAATCAGCGCGTTGGGGTTGGTTTTCAGCGTGTTCATATCACCCGACTCGATGCGCGTGGTAAGTTTATACAGCAGATTTTCGCGGTCAATGTCTACGCCCGAAATCGTACCCGATAGCTGAATGGGGCCGTTGTTGTAGAACACCTGCGTGGCTGCCTGGGGCGATACGCCCAGCACGCCCGGCTGACGTTCGATGCGGTCGGCGATAATAAGTCCGTTCTTGAGCCGGGCCGATTCGGCCTTCGGTTTCTGGCGATACACAACGTTCAGACCGTTGGGCCGTAGCTGGTCGATAATAGACGGTCGCTGTGTATTGACCTTGTTGTACATCCGTATATGCGGGCTGGCGTCTAATGCCGAGTCTTCGAGAAACTGGTTGACGCCCTGCATGAACGAAATCATCGTGATGAACATGGCAATCCCGAACGTAACGCCGAGCATAGCCACGAGTGTCTGCTTTTTCTTAGCCAGCAGGTGCGTTTTAGCGATTTGGGAGACGATGTTGAGGTTCATGGTTTTTTGAATGATTGAATGATTGAATAGTTGAATGATTGAATGGAGTGCAAAGGCTTCATTCAATCATTCAGCCATTCAATCATTCAACGTAATTCGTGAGGTTTCGCTCAACCCGCCCCGCACCTCCACAACATCAAAATTCTCGATGCCTTTCTGGAAGCGGATTTTCTGCTTTTTGCCGTCCTTTTCCACCCACACGCTGTCGCTGCCGACGACGTAAGCTTTTGGAATGGTGAGCACACGCGGTTTCTGCGTAATAATAATGTTGGCTTCCACCGTCAGGCCGTAGTAGGCGTCGGGGTAGTTATCCGTGAACTCCGCATCGACCCGAAACGACTGATCGGTGCGGTTTAGCTTTGGATAGCGTTTGGTGATGCGGGCGTTGAAGACCTTATCAGGATACACGTCGGCTTTCAGAACAACCGATTGCCCGATGCGTACCCGCCCAAAATCGCTTTCATCAACGGCAAGCTGAGCATAGAGCCGTTGTCCACTGCCGACCAGGGCCAACTGATCGCCGGGACGTACCAATTCGCCGGGATCTTTGTAGACTTCATACACTTTGCCATCCACAAAACTGCGAACGCGCGTGTTGCGCCCGGCCACTTCCGACACCACCAACTGACTCCGGTTATTGGCTACATCAACCTGTATCTGATTCCGACTGCGCTGGAGCGTGTTGAGTTGTGCTCGCAGCGTATTGCGCGAGAGCGTATAATTCAGTTCGGCGCGTTCGAGTTCGGCGCGGGAGGTAGCGTTCTGAGCATAGAGTTCGCGAAAGCGGGCGTAGTTGATCGAATCGTTGGCGAGCCGGGTGCGGGCGTTACGTATCTGCGCTTCGAGTTCGGCCAGCACGGGCGAGTTGGCGTTCAGGTTCGCCTGCGACTGCCGCAACACCGCAGCCGCAGCCTGTCGCCGGGCATCGGCTGATGCACTTTCGAGCACGAACAACAACTGGTTTCGCCGGATGGAGTCGCCCTCATTCACAAGCCGTTGCTGAATCAGCCCGGTGGCATCTGCCGTAACCATGTACTCCTGACGCGGATATACGTTGCCCGATGCATATACGGCCTCGGTCAGTTCGCGATACGTGGGCGAAATGCCATCACCACCGCGTTTGCAGGCCACGGCGAAGGCGAGGAGGGTGGATATGTACAAGATTTGTTTCATCTATTCACCATTACGTATCTGTAAGATTGTCTGATTAATAAACACGTTCGACAGATTGCTGAGGAATCTATTTTGGGCCGTGAGTGCTTCGTTGAACACGTTGAGGTATTGGTCGTAGGCAAACAATCCAGACCGGTATTTCACCAGCGCAATCTGCACGTTCTGGTTGCTGAGTTCGTAGTTCTGCCGGTTCAATTCCAGCGACCGAACGGCCTGATTATACGAGTTGCGGACGTCGTCGGTGTCGGTTTGCTGTCTATTTTGTTCGTAGGCTAACTGGGCTTCGGCGAGTTTGAGTTGCAGCCGGGCTCGGTTGATGCTGCTGGTACGTAGCCCGCCCGAATAAATTGGATAATTGAACTGCAAGCCGGCAACGCCAATTGTAAACCAGCGTTCGTTGGGGTTGAGAAAATTGACGGCGTCGCGTTGTGCCTGTTGCGTATAGCGTCCGTAGGCCGAAAGGGTAGGCCACCGCAAGAGTCGCTCGCGGTTCAGTTGCAGTTTCGACAAATCGACCTGCGATTGCCGAAGCACAATCTGTGGACGTTCGGGGCGTAGTGCCGGAACATCAGTTGAAGCAGGAGCGGGCCGGGCGTCGAGAGTTTCGGTGAGGCTGAGGCTGTCGGCGGGGGCCAGCCCGAGCAGTAATTTAAGCTGATTTTGGTTGCGCACGTACTGTAACTCGTTCTGGTAGAGCACGTCGGCGGTGGTAAGCTGCACGGCCCGAATCCGGTTATATTCGAGCGGCTCGATCAGTCCTTTATCTAACCGCTGCCGGGCAATCTGCGCCAGCGTATCAGCCGCCGACAGGTTACGCCGGGTAATGTCAATGGCCGAGCGGGTGAGCAACATAGCGTGATAAACGCGGGCCGTTTGGGTCGAAATGTCGTCCTGCAACACCAGCGTCTGATCGTCGATAATGCGCAGATTCTGCTCCGTAATGCCCCGGTCGGCGCGGAGGGGGCGGTTCAGCAGAGGGGCGTTGACCTCTACGCCAGCGGTTAGAAAAAACGGCAGACCAAACCGGATGGCGCGAGTTTCGCCGGGTGGAATGCCCAGAATACCGCCCGGAATCAATTGTACCGGTAAGGCGTAGTTGTAATCAAAATTGGTGTAGAAGCGGGCCGATGGCAATAGCCCTGCCCGTGCAATGTTCCGTTGCTGATCCTGCGCCGTTCGGTTGAGCCGGGCATTTACCAGTTCGGGGTTATTGCGCCGGGCCAGCGTTAGAACCTCCTGCACCGACGACACAACGGTTTGTGCGTGTATGCTAAGTGAAGTGAGGAGAATGCCGGTGAAAACGTACCGATTCATGAGCGTTTTGAATAAACGCCCAAAGGAAAAGTTTTCATTCGTATCGCGCCACCAGTTTTGCACGAAGCGGCAGAAACGGTACGTAAAGCAGTGTTTTTTCGACACAAAAAAGCCGGAGCGTTGTGGCTCCGGCTATGGTGAAGTACTTGACGGCGCGGGAGTTGTGCGATTAAGGTAACTGCACGAAGGTTTTAACGCCTGTTTCGGGTACGCGCACGTTCAGTTCAAAGAAATTACCAACGCTCAACGCGGGCGTCAGCGATGAAGCCAATCCCTTGCCGGGGTCATTGTATAGAAACGTGTACGGCGCAAACTGGAACATACTGGACAACATATTATAGACGTAAATCTTGTTACCCTCCACGTAAAACTGGTAGATGCCGCTGCCGAGCCGAGGGGTGATCTGGCCATAGCCGTTATCCGCCCGGCCCCGGTTGACCGTAACATAGCCCTCCAGCCGGGTGCTGGCCGGTATGCTGTTCGATTGTCGAAAGATGAGCGTGTCCCGCCGGGCTGAGGATTCAATCCAGCGGCCCCAGAGTATATTGCGTAATTCGGTAGCGGGAGCCACCTCTGCGCGGTGGCAGGCGGTGAGCAACAGGAGGAGGTAAAGAACGTAGCGCATAAGCATAAATTTTGCTCTAAGACCCCGCCGGACAACGTAGCGTTGGAATGGAGTCAAAAGACGCCTTCAGTACTTCCCGAAAAACTTGTTCAATGCCTCCACCTTGTTATCGACCCGGAGTTTTTCGTAGATGTTATAGATATGCTTTTTGAGAGTCTTAACGCTGATAAACAGCCCATCGGCCACTTCAGCGTAGGTTAATCCTTTGGAGAGCATAGTCAGCACCTCTGCCTCGCGGGGGGTGATGTGGTAGTCAGGGCGGGGCGGTTGACTACGCTGCATTTTGGCCACAATCTTGCGGGCAATGTCGCTGCTCATGGGTGAGCCGCCTTCGTGTACTTCGCGGATGGCCGTAAGCAGCAGTTCGGGTTTGCTTTTTTTTAGGATGTACGAATTGGCCCCCGCTTCGAGCGACTCAAATACCTTTTCGTCCTCGTCGTAAACAGTACACATAATGAACTCCACGTTAGGGCAAAGGGGCTTCAGTTTCCGCACGCATTCGATGCCGCTCAGGTCGGGCAGGCCAATGTCCATCAGCACTACGTCGGGCAGCAGTTCGGGAATTCGGCGGAGGGCTTCGGTGCCGGTCGCAACCACGCCAACACAGACATACTCGTCGTCGCGGCTTACAATCGTTCGCAGCAGCAACTGAATGTCGGGGTTGTCTTCAACAATCAGCACCGAAATGATGGGCATGGTCATGGGGTCATGGGGGTTTGTATCCGAACCTGAGTGCCGTTGTTGACACTCCAGTTAATTTGCCCCTTTATCGTCTCGATGTTCCGGCGCATATTCCGCAGCCCGTTGCTCCAGCTTTCAACCGGTCCGCCGGTCATGCCTTTGCCGTTGTCGCGGATCAGGATGTGTAGTTCGTTTTCGACCGTGGCAATCGCCAGCTCGACCTGCGAGGCTTCGGCGTGTTTTACTACGTTGTGAATCGCTTCTTTGACAGACTGATACACATTCCGGCGGATGATTCCCTTCAACTCCTGCCGGGGGTTGGCAATGGTTTCGGAGAATATCATCTGTATGCCCGCTTCGCCGAGAAAATCGGCGCAGAACTTGCGAATATACGCTACCAAACTTTGTAGGTTATCGTTATTGACGTTCAGACTCCACACGATTTCGTTCATGCGGGTGGTCATCTCCGACGAGGCCCGCGCAATGATCTGTACCTCCGCCGAGTTTCCTTCCGCCCGCTGTTTTAATAGTTCGCTGGCAAGTGAAATTGACGTCAGGGCCGTGCCTAATTCGTCGTGCAGTTCCTGCGAAATTCGCCCACGTTCTTCCTGTTGGGCTTCCATGCGGCTTTTTAGCTGCGCCCATTCCGTTTCCAGTTCCAGTTTGGCGAGTTTCTCCGATTCCAGCATCTTACGTTTGCGCCAGTAAAGCATGAGAACAACCGCCAGCCCTACCAACAACACACACACGACTGCCAGCCCGACAATCAGGCTATTTTTTCGGTCGAGTGCGTACTGCTGGTCGGCCAATTGTTTTTCGTGCGTAAGTTGCTTCACCCGTTCATCGTACTGAACCAGTTTGCGGTTTTTCTCGCCATTCTGAAACGCTGCTATGGCCCGGTTATACCGTTCAAGGGCCAGCAACGCCCCTTCCCATTGCCCGGTTTTCTTCAGTAACTGATGCTGAAGCCGGTAAAAATTCTGCCGGTCGAGCAAGGGCAGCGAATCGGGATTGGTGAGCCGGGCCACAGTCGCCAGCCGCGCTGCGGTAGCCGCTATGTTGCCTGCCAGCCAATCGGTTTGGGCCAGGCCAATGAGCGGCTGAGCCAGATAAACCGGAGGGTACAGCGACCGGGTCAGGTCATAGTATCGGGTGAAGTAATACCGGGCCGAATCAACGCGGTCTCTGGCAACGTAGTACTCGCCCGCGTTTTTGAACAGTTCGGTTTCGTCGCGCCAAGTTTTGGGATCAGCCGCCAGCGCGAGGCCGTTTTTTAGATACATGAACGCGGTTGCGGTGTCGGCGCGGGCAATTTCAAATCCGTATAGATTCACGTAGCTGCCGATAATCCGGGCGGTATCGTTACGGCTAATGGCGTTTTGAAGGGCTTTCTGCTGGTATGTAACGGCCAGATCGTCGCGTTGCTGAAAATGAAACAGAATGGCCAGATTGTTCTGAATCATGGACACCCGCGAGGTGTCGCGGGTGAAAACCTGATTGTCGAGTGCCCGCAGGTAATAAACGATGGCCGAGTCGTTCTGCTCCTGAAACTGATACTCGATGGCCCGCGAGAAGTTCATCAGCATCCGAAACCGCTGCCGGGCGGGGTCCTGCACCAGTGATAGCGCTGTGTCGCCGAGCCGCTTGACCAGCGCGAAATCGCCCCGGTAAGCCGCCCGGTTATACATAGCCTGATTGTAATAATTAAACAGCCCCTGATCGAACCCATACTGGCGCGAGAGTGCGCCCGCCTGCTGAATCAACTCGTAGGCACTGTCGGGGTTGGCGTTCTGAACCTCATACGCCCTATCGAATAGCCGAAACACCCGCGCTGAGTCAGCCACCGAAATACCCGACGATGCGGGTCTGTTCGACTCGCGGCAGGCCACTATTATGCCAGACAGGAGAGTGAGTAGCAGAAAAAAAGTGACGCGTGGCATAATCGGCGGGCAGAAAGAGTTGGGGCGCGGGGCGGTTCGGGTGGAGTAAAAGTACAGGTTCAGTGACCGAATTGATTGCCTTTTGCCTGCATATACTACAAAGGTAGTAGGTCAAATAGGCCACCAGATACCAATATACTACTTTGGTAGTATAGTATTGACAATCAGACCAGATGAACTTTGCCCCGAACAAATTAACCCGCACATGAAGCACACGATCCGGTTTTTTGCTGTACTGCTTGCCTTGAGTACGCCGACTGTTGCCCAGGAAAATAAAGAGCAACTCGTTGACAAAATCGAGCAAAGTAACGTCTGGATGACGGGTTACGTTGTCGAGAAACTGTTTACTATCAATCTATCGCCCACTATGTGGGAGAGCGTGCTGGCCGCGCCCAGCCAACCCCGTGGCCGCGACAGTTTCAAGCGCATGGCGCAGTCGCTGGTCGATTTTTCGGACAAAGCGGGCTACACCACCCTGAACGGAAAGTGTGGCTACGATGTGCAAACCGATAAGGCGAAAGAATACAAACCGGACTGCACCGAACAGATCGACGGTCTGGCTAAAAAATCACCTTTAAACTCGACGCGCCCGCCGTTGCCAAAACGCCCGATTCGTTCAATCTGACGATGGGCTACCTGACCACCATCGCCGACTTTTTTGGGGCGCGGAGCAAGTACATCTCGGATGGCTGGCGACCTAAAGGCGAGAAACTCAATATCGTTCTGGCTCCATCAGCCACGGCCACGAGCATAAAAGTGGCCTGGAGTGCAGACGGCCAAACTGTTACGGTGAGCGGCCCTGCCAACAAAGAAGTTCCCGGCTGGAATGATGCTATTTTGGCGGGTTTGGCTAAAGGTGGCAAATAACCCTTAACCTTATCTTCTTATGTCATTTATCAGCTTTTTGCTCATTGCCGGGGTGGGCGGATATCTTTACTATTTTTTCTATATCAAAAAGCGCGAGACCGACACGCCCGCTATGCGCTCATTTTATGGCTACAATGAGGGCGAAACCCTTGCTCAGATGTGGCCCAACGGTCTGCTTTGGCTTCGCAAAATCAGCGATGCTGAGAAAGCAACCCGAACCGTCGGGAATGTCGCCGGGATGCTGCTCGGATTTGAGGTGATTTCGGTTTATGACATTTTCGCACTTTCGCTAACGACCGATGGCGTCTTTATCCTGAAAGACCGGCGCGACGAAGGCAACATCGGCGCACTGCGGTTTCGTCGATCTGACATTCAGGCTGTTAATCGACTTCATCAGGAGAACAATTTAGCGGCATCGGGAGTGGGCAAAATGGAAGCTGCCTTCGATATAGAACTTCTGCTCAAGACCGGCGAACGACTCTGGATTCAGGTGCCGCAAAGTGCCTACGAAGCCCTAACCAACTAATAAACAAGCATTACTGAACCAATTCTTCAGACCGACTATATGATTCGATTGATTTGTATCAGCATCATCGCCACACTACTGTATGTACCGGGCTGCATTCAGTCAGGGTATGCTCAGTCGGGCAAGGCAGGTACTCCCCAGCCAGGCGCAGCCCGCCCCGAGATAGGCCGTTACTGCAAAGTCTACCGGGCGGGCGAGGGGTTGAAAGTGCTGCTATTGCGGGTTGGCCCCGAAGCCCGGAATGAGTCGCTGGTGGCTCTCGATGGGTTCGACCATCCCTGGGATGGCAAAATTTTCAAAGCCAGCGTCGCTAAGGCCGACGGTCGGCAGGAGTTCACGATTCAGCACAACGGTCGCCCGTTTGTGGTGCTGGTGTTCCGTGAACGTTATGGGCAATCGACACTTTTCGTGCCGAAATACGGTACTGAAGAAACCGAACGACTCCTGAGCTATTCCGAAGACCTGTCAGCGGAATGCAAACCCGATATTCTGCTATCGCAGTATTTGAATCAGCAAAAAAAGTAGTCGTTACGTATAAACAAACCAACTCCCATGTTCAAACATACATTGTCGACAGCCGCGATTTCACTGACCCTACTGGTTGGTATCCTCAGTGCCTGCAACACGAAAGACGAGACGGGCACCACAACCACTACGCAAGAGGCAACAACAACCGCCGACGCCCCCAGCGGCAGTGCCAGTGGCATTGACGCAGTAATTGATGATTATGAGGAGCTGGCCGTTGAGTATAAAGACCTGATGGCGAAGGCCAAAAAAGGTGATATGCAGGCCGTACAGCAAATGCAGGGATTTTCGCAGAAAATGATGGATGCCAACAAAAAAATTCAGGATCGGATACAAAGCGAGGGACTGACGCTTACCGCCGAACAGCAGGCACGCCTGAAAAAAGTAGGCGAATCGTTCAATCAGGCCGCTCAATAGAGCGATATTGTGGCAGTTGAACCAAGCTGGACAGTACACCATGAACTGGTTAAGCACCACATTCGGGTCTATAATACTACTTTCCGTACTGTTAGGCCTAACCGGCTGCCAGCACGAAACGGTCATCTACAGCGGAACTTTTGAGGGCGAACCATATGAGCTGGTATCAGTTGAAACGAAAGGTTTCAGCACCAATTCCATTCATTACGTGATCAAATCGGAGCGGATGAAATCGCTCAGAATTGATGCGGTAAACACCGATTGGGGACCACCCTACGCCGACGATCTGTACGGCAATGCCCCCCGAACCTACCTGACGGATGCATCAGTTCTGTACCGCAACGAACCCGACAATGCCGTGCAACACCCCAGTACGATGGTTTATCTGTCGCCCAAGCGGTTTAGCCGCGCGACTTTCGACCTGTACGCCCGATTTATGGAAAGCGAGTGGCCCGCCATTGACCAGAAATTCGGTCAACGGGAATACAGCCGATTTCCGCACATTATCGGGCTTGTATATGGCGAACAGGAACGGTTTGTACGGCTATTTCGGGGTCAGCTTCAGGGCCGCGACTATACGATCAGGGTAGAACCCGATGGCCGCATCCGGTTTGGAGCGGGGAGAAATGGGTCAAGCGAAGAATACAGCGGGTTATCGGAGAAGATACAAATGCAGGGGAAGGTAATTTATGTGGCAACCGGTGAGCAGGCCGGGTTGTCGATGAGCCAATTGCAAGGCTACACAGATGCTCAGGGAAAACGGTTAAGCGATTATTTCAAACTGGTCGAAAAACCAGCTCTCAATTTGAGACATTAAAAAAACCGGAGTGCGACGGCTCCGGTTTTCGATAAGCGGTTTGCTGATTTTACAAGTCAGCCACAGCTTTGTTAATTTCGTCTTTTGTTTTGCCAGTCTTCTGCTGGAGTTTACCCCACATTTCGTCTTCTTTACCTTCCGTGTAAGTCAGGTCATCGTCGGTCAGGTCGCCGTAGGCTTGTTTGATTTTGCCTTTCAATTCGTTCCAGCCACCTTTCAAGGTTGTCTCGTTCATGATCGTAGTGATTTAACGTTGATTTACGAATAGAACTATGCCGGGATGAAATTGTTTTTGGCAATGTGGTTCGCGATACGCTCCGAGTCGATGGTCAGGTTGTAAATTACGCCTGTCAGCGGAGTGGTAAACCCCAGAAAATACAGATCCGTCAGTCCTGATTCATTGAACCACAGGCTTTTTGGAAAACCGCGTTCGTTCAGAATGCGGTGTGCCAGCGCGTCGCCGAGCAAGGCAGTCAGGCCGGGCCGATACCCCGTTGCCAGCACGATGGCATCGAACGGACGTTCAGAACCGTCGGCAAACGTCACGCTGCGGGCGTTTACGCGCTCGATGCCGGGGGCAACTTTAATCTTTCCAGCCTTAATCTGATCGAGAGTGCCAATGTCGATAACGGGAATTTTGCCGCGCCGGGTGTCAAACGAAGGCGCGTGTTCGGGCTTACCCAGGCCATAAGCCGACATGTCGCCCACGCTGAAACGCTGCGAGAGCCGGGCCATGAAGTCGTAGAACCAGTTCGGGAATTTGCTCAGAAAAATAGCGGTGGGCTGCGCCGGTCGGCCAAACACGTCGCGCCGGACAATATTGACCGGGCCACGTACCGAAATAACGGGCCGGGCATCGTGTTCGACCAAATCGAGCGCGATTTCAGCCCCGGTGTTGCCCATACCTACCACCAGCACGTCTTCATTGCGGAAAGCCGCGCCGTTGCGGTACTCACGGCTGTGCCAGATAACGCCCCGGAAAGCACGTTGCCCCGGCAGTTCGGGCGCGTTCGGCACACGATTATAGCCCGTTGCTACCACTACTCGTTCGGCTACAAATACATCGGTTTGCGTTTGGACTCTCCACAACCCATCGGCCTGTTTTTGAATGTTCGTAACGGCCTGCCCATACAGCGGCTTGATGTCAAACTGCTCGGCGTAGCGTTCGAGATACTCTACCATCTGCAACCGCGACACGTAGGTAGGATAAGTAGCCGGGTAGGGGAGATGCGGCAGGGCCGAATGCTGTTTTACGGTGTGCAGATGGAGCCGGTCGTAGTGGTTGCGCCACGCAAAGCCGATGTGTTCGCTGGCTTCGAGGACGGTAAACGGTAGCCCGCGCTGCGCCAGTTGCCCGGCCATTGCCAGCCCCGCCGGGCCAGCACCAATGATTAACGTTGTAGGGTTGTAGGGTTGCATGGTTGTAAAGTTAACGAACGGCACAGCCAACTTTACAACTATGCAACCCTGCAACTTTACAACTTATTTCACCCGCGTCCACGTCTGGGTTTTGCCCAGCAGCGAAATGCCAACATAGCCCCGCACGTCGAGCGTATTCGGGTCTTTGAGGGTCATCTTGCAGTTGTATTCCTTACCGTCTTCGGGGTTATAAATTTTTCCGTCGGCCCAAACGTTGCCGCCATCGTATTTGAAATTATACATCAGTGGCAGATTCAGCAGCGGGCGCGACCGTTTCCGCTCGTCGGCGTTTCGGCTGTCGGTTTTGGGCTTGCCAGTGGCCGGATCGTTGGGTTCGCTGACCCAGACTAATTTGCCAAAATAGGTGCCACCCTGTTTATAGATCTGAACGTGGCCTTTCTTGGTGCCGTTCAGCCATGTACCAACCACCGCGTCGGGATTATCTTTAGGCGCAAACGAGAATAGCGAAACAACTAACAGCAGGAGGGGCAATACAAAACGATACTTCTTCATCTGAACCAGGATTAACTAAGATTTGCAAGATTAAACAGGATTTTATCTATCTGCATAAAGCGAAACGTAAAATCTTGATTAATCTTGCAAATCCTGTACAATCCTGGTTCAGACATGTTCCATCGCGACCCTAACCGCATTTACCCAACCGAAACCGAATCGCGCATGATTATTCGGTTTCAGGACTGCGACCCGCTCCAGCACCTCAACAACGCCAAGTATTTCGATTATTATTTCAACGCCCGCGAAGATCAGGTTGCCAAAATCTATGACTTCAACCCCGGCCAGTTGTTCCGCGAGTTTGGCACCAGTTGGGTTGTGTATCAGCACCAGATTGCCTACGTTCGACCCGCGCAGGTCAGCGAGTGGGTACGCATTACGTCGCGGCTGATTTTCTACAACGAAGACACCACCGTGACAGAGTATTACATGACCGATGATGCCAAAACGCACCTCAAAAATGTGTTGTGGGTAACGTCGAAATACATCAGCGTGGCAACGGGCAAACGCATCCCACACAGCGACATTGTGATGGGTTATCTCGAAGCTACCTGCGTACCCAATGTCGACTTTGCCAGCCTGAACTTCAACGACCGAATCCGGGCCATCAAGCTGGATTTGTAGTAAGGTTTAAACGGTCATAACACAGAGATGCGCTGAGTGAAAAGAGATTCGCAGAGCAGTAATTTATTCTCTGTGTATCTCCTTTCACTCAGCGCATCTCTGTGTTATAACCCCGTCAATCCTTAAAACGTGTACCGCGCACCAACCTGCATCCGCCAGCGCGAGATCAGTTGCGTATCATTGAAGAACGTGCTGCGCTGGTTGGCATCGAAACTATAGGTCGGAACGCCGTTTGTTACGCTCACGCCTAACGGCTGAGCCAGCCCCGTATACGACGCCGTTTGCCGAACACCCCAGTTCGAGTTGAGCAGGTTGCCAAAGTTCAGAATATCGACGCTCAACTGAATGGCGTGTTTGTTGGGCAATACATATTCCTGCACAGCCCGCACGTCGAGGGTCGAGAACCAGGGCGTGGTGCTGGCGAACTTCCCGGCAACCTGCCCCCGGTTGGCACTCAGGTATTTATCTTGCTGAATATACGACTCAAACGCGGCCCGTTGGGTGTTCTGCTGCTCGGTGGTGCCCGAAAAACGCATCTGCGAAAGCTGGGCAGCCGTCGGTATAAACAACAAATCGTTGTCGAATGCGCCATCGTTGTTGATGTCGCCCGCGTAGGTAAAGCTGAACCGATTGCCTTCGGCGTATTCGGCAACGGCAGAGAGCGTAGTGGCCCAGTTGCGGCTAAAACCATACACAAACCGTTTCGAGGCCGACCCTACAAACCGGTGCCGGTTGCCATAAAACGACGGCCCGAGCACGGCCTGATTCACGTTGCCGTAAGCGGGATTACGGGCGTAAGCATCCGACGAAATTTCGGCACTCAGCGACGAGGCATCTTTGGCGTTCAGGAAGTTATACGCTGCACTCACATACAAACCATTGGCCCACGTCCGCTGCGCCTGAATGCTGGCGTTGAACGAGTAGCCGAGGTTCGTGTTCGTGAATACGTAAGCATCGGTCTGACCACCAAAGGCGTTTACGGCCCGGTCGGCAGTGCGGTAAATGGGGCGGTTGCTGGGGTCTTGCAGGGTGCCACCCGGCAGGCGCAGGCCGTAGTTCCGCACCAGCATGGCGTTGATGTCTTTGTTATACAGCACATCGACCGAGGTTATCCAGCCGCTCTTAAACTTGTGGTCGTAGCCGAGGCTGGTTTTCCATACCTGCGGAAATTTGAAATTGGGGTCGGTGACGCAGTAGAAAAAGAAGGCCGGGTTTGCCACCTGATTGCCAATCCAGACAAACGGGAAACGGCCCGTGAAGATACCCGAACCTCCGCGCAGTTTCCGGGTTCCGTCGCCTTTCAAATCGTAGTTGAAACCAAAGCGGGGCGAAAACAACGGAGCCGTGGTGGGCAGCGTCAGCGAATTCAGCTTAACCGGATTACCGTTTTCGTCGTAATACTGGTTGTCAGGTTGGTAGACGCCCTCGTTGCGGTCGATGTTCTCCTGAATCTTCTGCTGTGTATCGAAATACATCGGGAAGTCAACTTTCAGGCCGTAGGTCAGCGTAAAGCGCGGATTCACCACAAACTCATCCTGCGCATACAGGCCCAGTTGACCAACGCTCGTCTGGGCCAGTGCCCACTGACCACCAGCAAACCTTGCTTTGGCGTCGGCCACGGATTTGGCGAAATCGGCTCCGCGAGCGGCTGTTACAAAGTCAGCTACCGACGCATATTCCGGGCCGAACACACCCGCGTAGGCACCGAGGTTGAACGAGTTGTCGAAGTTGAACCGCTCGAAAGTGCCGCCCAATGTCAGCGTGTGCTTTTTCAGGTATACGTTGAAATTGTTCGTAATCTGGAACACGCTCTGATCGAGTCGGTTGTTGATCGAGAACGGTTCATGACCAGCTACGATATACCGCACCCCATCTTTACCGATGTTGATGGTCGGGAAGGGCGTCGAGAACGGGTCGCGTGAGTCGTTGAAGTTCGTAAAACCAATCTGCAACTTGTTGGCATACTTGCCGTTGAAGTTGGAGTTCAGCTCGGTAATTACGCTATGCAACTTGTTGTTGATGCGGTAGCCTGACGAAAAATATTGGAGCGTCAGGAAGTCAGGCCCGCGCCGACCAATAGCCGACGGGTTGGCGGGCAAATCGCGCGAGGCATCTAAGAAATTGTAGATCACCGACAGTTTATGTACGCGGTTTACGTTCCAGTCTAAGCGCAGCAAACCCTTGGCATTCTGCGTTTTGTGCGTGAAATTCTCGTAGGCACCCGTTTCGTAGCCATGTACACTGCGGAGCGTACTGCTCACCAATTCGAGGTCAGCCGCCGTTACGCGTGAGACGTTGGCACCCGTCAGGCCGGGCCGGGCCGCTACCCAACCCGCCGTGCCGAGGTCAGACCGATTGTCAAATTCAGCATTCGCAAAGAAGAATAGCTTGTTTTTGATGATTGGACCGCCCACGCTGAAGCCGTACTGCGCCTGACTCGACTGCGGCACGGTGATGTCGGTGCCTTTTACTTTTTTGCCCGTCAGTTCCTGGTTACGGAAGAAGCCAAACGCCGTACCGTGAAACTGGTTCGTACCCGACTTGGCAACGGCGTTGATACCCGCGCCCGTAAACCCGGCCTGCGTTACGTCGAACGGCGAAAGAGCCACCTGAATCTGATCGATGGCGTCGAGCGAAACCGGCTGTGCATCGGCCTGACCGCCCGGCGTAGCAGCATCCAATCCGAAGGGGTTATTGAAAATCGTGCCGTTCAATGAGAAGTTGTTGAAACGGCTGTTCCGACCCCCAAACGAGCCATCGCCCCCCGACATGGGCGTCAGGCGGGTATAGTCAAAAATCGACCGTTTGATAGTCGGCAGCGTTTTAATCTGCTCATTACTGATGTTGGTCTGGGCACCCGTGCGATTGTTGTTCAGCACGTCGTTGGGATTGGCCCGTACCTCGATTTCGCTCAGTTGGCGGGCGTCGCTGCGGATGCTCAGATTAAGTGGCAGTTTCTGACCTAAGCTCAGATACACATTCTCAACCGTCTCGGTCTGGTAGCCCACGAAGCTCACCGTGATGGTGTATGGGCCACCTACGCGCATGTTCGCTAAGTTGAACTCGCCCTCAGCGCGGGTCGTCACGCCGTATTGTGCGCCAGTAGGCTGGTGGGTAGCAACGACCGTTGCACCGGGCAATGTTGCGCCTTTGTCATCGCGGATAAAGCCGTAAATGGAGGCTGTCGTTACCTGAGCATAGGTATGAATGTACCCAACTCCCAGGCAAACAAGGAGTAGTAAACGTTTCAAAGACATAGTAGGTTGGAAGTACAGTTTGTGAAGTTTTCGGAATTAAAATTAACAGAGGATTCATAGATAATTGTCTGATTCTAAACAAAGCACCAGTCTTTCATAGACAAGTACAAATTCAGTGTCGCTACACTGTTTAGTACCCGAATTAAACCTTGCTGAGGCTCTTTGCTCAAAGAGACAAATACAACCTGAAAAACTACCATGAAAAACGTACTGATGACTACTGCCGTATTGCTGATGTTGCTGACGGGTTCTGCCGTTGCCCAACGCTACGACCGCCCAACCTACCCGCCCCAGCCGCGTTACGGTAATCCTGGCTATAACCAGCCGAATTACAACTACGATTACGATGATTATCAGTTTGATCGGCACCTCGACTGGTGGGATCAGGAATTGAACCTGAGCCGTCGGCAGGAGCGCGAAATTCGACGCATTCGGCAAAACTTCGACCAGCAGGCGCGGAGTATAAACGTTCGCGACCCACGCCAGCGCGATTCTTATCGGCGGCTTCGGCAGCGCGAGTTTTTCGATATGATGGCCGTGCTGAATTCGGCCCAGCGCGACCGCGTTATCGAACACATGCGCCCCTACGAGCGTGTGGCCGACCGCCAGAACGGACGCGGCTGGAACAACGGACGTGGTCGGGGCTACGACCCGTATGGATATTAAGTGAGGATGAGTGAAAGATGGAAACAGTCGGTCCGCTTGGGTCGGCTGTTTTTTGTTTATGCACTACCTTCGCGTTGTCATACATCAGCGAAAAATCTGCGAGAACAAATCACATGCCCCAAAAACGCAAACTAATTTTTGATACCGACCCCGGTGTTGACGACGCAATGGCCCTGCAATTTCTGCTGGCCGCGCCCCAACTCGAACTGATTGGCCTGACGACCGTGTTTGGCAACGGCCCCGTCGATTTAACGACCACCAACGCCCTGCGCCTGCTCGACCTGGCCGGGCGCACCGACATTCCCGTAGCACGCGGAGCCGACAAGCCGCTGCGTGTGCCGTTCGAGGGTGGTGCTTTGCACGTTCACGGCGACGATGCACAGGGGAATACCTTCGCCCCGCCGAGTCAGCACACGGCTATTAGCCTGTCGGCGGCTGAATTTTTGGTGCAGCAAATCAAGGCTCAGCCCGGCGAACTGACGATTGTAGCCGTTGGGCCGCTGACGAATCTGGCCCTCGCGCTTCAACTCGACCCAACCATAGCCAACGACGTTGTCGATGTAGTGATTATGGGTGGGAATGCGTTCTGTTCGGGCAACATTACACCCGCTGCCGAAGCCAACGTCTGGTCGGACCCCGACGCGGCTGATCTGGTTTTCGGGGCTAACTGGCGCGTTACCATGATTGGCTTAGACGTAACGCATCGGGTGAATCTGACAGGAGCAACCATCGCAGAACTGGCAAAACTGCCCGGTGCTTTCAATCAGTACGTAGCCGCCACGATTCCGTTTTATCAGGCATTTTACGAGCGCGTCAATAATATCGACGGCTTATATGTACATGACTCAACGGCGATTGCCTACCTGCTGGCTCCCGAACTTTTTGATTGTAAACAGTATCCGGTGCGGGTCGATACGTCGGCGGGTATCAGCCGGGGCAAAACGTGGCCGTCGCTGGGCGAGTCGGATCTGGAAGAGGGCGAGGCACTGCTACCTTGGAAAAACCGCCCGCTCGTGAACATTGCCGTGGGCGTTCGGGGCGAGGGCGTGGTGCAGTTGATGATGGATACGCTGAGACCCCACCCCCGTCCCCTCCCCGTTATGAAGGGGTGAAGCCTGAAAAGCTTCGCGCTCCTCACCCCTCCCTAACGGGGAGGGGACGGGGGTGGGGTAAGCCACTCAACCCTGCATCCTGACCGTTGGACTACGAACGATTGTTTGTCAGAGCATTGATTCGTATTTTTCGGGGAAACTCTTGTTCCAAACCAATATGTTTACACGTCAACAACTCATACAAACCGGCGTATTGCTGGCTCTTGCTGCCACTACGGCACTGGCCCAGCCCGCTGCGCCCCAACCGCCTAAAATGACCCAGAATCCGTTTTTACAGCCGTACACGACACCCCACCAGACGGCTCCGTTCGACAAAATCAAGAATGCCGATTACATGCCCGCACTCACCGAAGGGCTGGCGCAGGGCCGTAAAGACGTGACGGCTATCGTGAATAATCCGGCAAAACCCACGTTTGAAAATACCATCGTAGCCCTCGAACGGGCGGGCGATTTGCTGGGCCGGGTAACATCGGTATTATTTAACCTCAACAGTGCCGAAACTACGCCCGAACTGCAAAAAATCGTTAAAGAAGCGTCGCCACTACTGAGCGAGTACGGCAACGACATCACGCTGAATGAGAAACTGTTTGCTCGCGTGAAAGCCGTTTACGACCAGCGGGCCAGCCTGAAGCTTGACACCGAGAGCGCGATGCTGCTCGAAAAAGCGTATAAACGATTTGCCCGCAACGGGGCCAACCTCGACGCCAAAGGAAAAGAGCGGCTCCGGGCGATCGACAAAGAACTATCGCAACTGTCGCTGCAATTCGGGGAGAATGTGCTCAACGAAACCAACGAGTACGTGATGGAAGTGACCGACGAGAAAGACCTCGCTGGTCTGCCCGACTACGTGCGCGAACTGGCAAAATCGACTGCCAAACAGAAAGGTAAAGAGGGTTGGGCGTTCACGCTCCAGGCTCCCAGCTACGGGCCGTTTATGCAATATGCCGACAACCGCGAATTGCGGAAGAAACTGTTCATGGCCTACAACGGGCGCGGTTTCCGTGGCGATAAGAACGACAATCAGGCCATTATCCAGAAAGTCGTGAACCTGCGTTATGAGCGGGCTAACCTGCTTGGCTACCCCACCCACGCTGATTTTGTGCTGGAAGAAAGCATGGCAGGTTCACGCGGCAAAGTGCAGAGCTTCTTAGACGAACTTGTGACCTACGCCCGCCCAGCCGCCGAAAAACAACTCGCCGAACTGACGACCTACGCCAAAGCCCACAGCTTCGCCGACAACAAACTGCAAGTCTGGGATAACAGCTACTATGCTGAGAAACTGAAAAAAGAGAAATACGACCTCGACGACGAGACGCTGAAGCCCTATTTCAAACTCGAAAACGTGCTGAACGGCGTGTTCACGGTAGCGAATAAACTATATGGCATCACGTTCAAAGAGCGCACCGACATTCCGGTGTATAATTCGGAGGTGAAAACCTACGACGTGTTCGATAAAGACGGGAAGTTTCTGGCTGTGTTCTACGGTGACTATTTCCCACGCCCCGGCAAGCGGTCAGGCGCGTGGATGAACGACGTGCAGGGGCAGAAAATCGAGAACGGGCAGAACATCCGTCCGCACATCGTTAACGTCTGCAACTTCACCCGTCCTACCGATACAAAGCCTTCACTGTTAACCTTCTATGAAGTCACGACGCTGTTCCACGAGTTTGGGCATGGGCTGCATGGGATGCTGGCAAATGGCCAATATGAAAGCCTGAGCGGCACGAGCGTTCCCCGCGATTTTGTGGAGTTGCCCTCGCAGGTGATGGAAAACTGGTGCTACGACCCCGAAGCCCTGAAACTGTTCGCCAAACACTACCAGACCGGCGAAGTAATCCCGAACGAACTGATCGAAAAAATCCGGGCCAGCCAGAATTTCTTAGCCGGTTTAGCCAACCTGCGCCAACTGCGTCTTGGCTTGGTCGATATGTATTACCACGGTCAGAAACCAACGGGCGAGAGCGTATCGCAGGTTGAAAACAAAGTCGACTCGGTAGCGAATCTGTTTCCGCGCGTTGAAGGCGTAGCGTTTAGCCCGGCGTTCTCACACATCTTTGCGGGCGGCTATTCGGCGGGTTACTATAGCTATAAATGGAGCGAAGTGCTTGATGCCGACGCGTTTGAGTTCTTCAAAGAAAAAGGTGGTCTGGAAAACAAAGCAGCCGCCGACAGTTTCCGCAAGAACGTGCTGGAAAAAGGCGGCAGCGAAAAGCCGATGGAATTGTACAAAAAATTCCGGGGCCGCGAACCCTCGCCCAAAGCCATGCTGCGCCGGAGCGGGTTGATTTTGTGAAATTCTGTTTAACCGCCAGAGCGTTCCGTTCCCTGAGAGGGCGAATTAATTCGCCCTCTCAGGGAATTTTGCTACAAAAAAATTACCCCTGTTTCGTTACCTGAATATTCAGCACCAGCCGCACGTCGTCGCTGACGACCACGCCACCGGCTTCGGTAACGCCATCCCACATCAGGCCGAATTCCTTACGCTTCACTGTACCCGTTACTTCAAAACCGGCTTTGGTCTGGCCGTAGAAATCCTGCATCTGACCGCCGTATTCGGCCTTCAGCGTTACGGGTTTCGTCACGCCCCGCATCGTCAGGTCGCCGATTAGTTCGTAGGTGTCGTCGCCGGTTTTCTTCATGCTGGTGGAGATGAACGTTAGCTTTGGGAACTGTTCGGCATCGAAAAAGTCGGCTGATTTCAAGTGACCATCGCGCTGTTCGTTGCCGGTAGTGATGCTGGCTACGTCGGCAGAAAAGGCGATTTTGGCACCTTCAAAATCGTCGCCAGCCATTTCCAGCGAGCCTTCATACTGCGTGAACAGCCCCGTAACGGTTGACACCATCAGGTGCTTCACTTTGAACTGAACTTCTGAGTGCGTGGGGTCAATTACCCATCGAGTGGCGGTTGCGGTTTGAGCTTCCATGATGTATTTCGTTAATTGTTGTAGTGGTATTTAATGTCGATACATGTAAATTGTTTATAAAGTTCAGCGGATACTGTTATTTGTTTGTGAATAGCGCGTTTCCATGCTTTTTCCGCACTTTTGCGGTACGTTTAGTGTTCTGTCAATGTACTAAATCATTGAAAAATGCCCAACTGGTTTCTCGGTAAAATCCGCTATCAGCAACCGATTGACGAAGCGACTGTCGGTACGCGCAACGAAGAATTTTTAAAGCAAAAAACGGTAACGGAAGCCTATTTGGTTGATGCCGTGAGTTACACCGACGCCGAAGCCCGGCTCTATCAGGAAATTGCGGCCAATACGCCTGACTTTGAGATCACCGATATTTCGCGCATGAAACTCGCCGATGTGTTTTTCAGTGAGGAAGGGGGCGATACCTGGTACAAAGTGAAGGCGATGTTTATCACAGACGACGAGAAAACCGGCAAACAGAAGAAGTCGCCGAGCCTGATGCTGGTGAACGCCGAAACGCCCAAGCAAGCCTACGAGCGCGTTGAACACAGTCTGCGAACAGCCCTTGATCCGTTCGAGATTACGGACGTGAACACGACGAAAATCCTGGATATTTTCCCGTTTAACGAAGAGGAGCAACGCAACCTGCGCCCGCTCAACGAGGTAGCCGAGCGCGAACCTGAAGCAGTATAATACATACCGAAATGCCATCTGATTACAGGATGGCATTTGTTTTTAATAAGATTTTGGTTTTTGGGCAACCGGTTACTTGCCTTGTATTGTCCAATTGCTGATATTTGTCTCACTTATGAAACGCGCCCTGTTCCAGTTTCTCAACCTGATGATGGCCTGTGTCGTGCTGCTGAGCAGTACGGGCTTTGGGCTGGTTGAGCATTCGTGTCAGATGCGCGGCAAAAAGAAAACGGTAGTCGTTGCGTTTAGCGACGCCAAAACCAAACCCGGTTGCGCCGAACATAGCCAATCTGCCCCTACCAATAAGCCCGCTGTTAAAAAGTCGAACTGCTGCGACGAAGATGCGTATTATCAGAACGTTGACGTAAAGTCGTCGCTGAGCCAGCTCGTTGCCAAGTTCGTCAAGACCGTTACCGAAGCGGTTGTGGCGGGTGTTGCGGCTCTGCTGGCGTGGGTGCTTAACTGGGTTTTTGACCGCGAAGCCGCAATTTCGCTCGCCGGTTCGCTTTCGCCCCCACCACTCTCCGGGCGAGATATTCTTACGCTTATTCAGTCTTTCCTGATTTGATTCGTTGATCGACATTCCGCTGCCGATGCCTGTTTGGGCATGGGCTGTACGTGTTTACTGTCATCAATCAACGAACCTATGTCATTCCATTTTCTTCGCCGTGTGGTGCTGAGCATTGCCATCGGCTGGCCGGTTGTGCAGGCACTGGCCCAATCAGATTCTACTAATCGCGCTGTTCTGTCCGCCGATTCTGTTATAACGCCAGAGCCGATTCTGGTGCAGGGTATTGTCAGCGAACTAAACAACGGTCGGCGGGTGCCGCTCACGGGTGCTACCGTGCGGTGGCTGAGTACGTCGGTTGGGGCCGTTACCGACTCGCTGGGCCGCTTTCAATTGCCTCTACTACCTGCCCAAAATCGATTGGTGGTCAGCTACGTCGGCTATCAGCCTGATACGCTCACGGTAACGAATCCTGCTACTCAAGTAGCTATTACGCTCCGGGCCGCGCAGACGCTCAACGAAGTGACCGTTACGGGCGCACCGGGGCAAATCGACCCGCTCAATCCGATTCAGACCGAGCTTATTACGCAGCGGACTCTGGCGAAAGCGGCCTGTTGCAACCTGTCGGAAAGCTTCGAGACGAACGCGTCTGTGAGTGTGTCGTACAGCGATGCCGTTACGGGAGCCAAACAAATTCAGTTTCTGGGGCTGGGTGGGCAGTATGTTCAAACCAACGTTGAGAACATACCAACCGTGCGCGGGCTGGCAACAACTTTCGGGCTGAACTACATTCCCGGCACCTGGATTACCAGCATCGACATTGGCAAAGGAGCCGGTTCGGTCGTGAATGGCTACGAAAGCATGAGCGGCCAGATGAACGTAGAACTGCAAAAACCCGATAGCCCCGACCGCCTTTTCCTGAATGGCTACGTCAACAGTTTTGGGCGGGCAGAAGGTAACGTCAACTGGTCGAAGCCCCTCAACAAGCGGTGGAGCATGGGGGTGCTGGGGCACGCGAGTACGCTGCAAACCGAGCGCGACCAAAACCGCGACGGATTCCGCGATTTGCCGCTGTACACCCAGGTTAATGCGGTTAATCGATTCAAATACAGTGGCGAACGCTTTATGGCGCAGTTTGGCGTGAAGGCACTCTACGAAGATCGGAATGGCGGGCAATTGTCCCGATTTGGCGAATCTCGGTATGCATTTCTGAACACGACAAAACGGGTTGAGTTCTTCTCAAAAACGGCCCGGCTGTATCCCGAAAAACCGTACAAAGGGCTGGGCCTGATTCTCAACGGCCTGTATCATGATCAGACCGCTCGCTTCGGCCTAACGCCCTACACGGGCCAACAACGGTCGTTGTACGGCAACCTGATTTACCAGAACATTATTGGCACCACGAGCCATGCCTACAAAGCGGGGCTGAGTTACGTATTGGACGATTATCAGGAGCAATACGCCAGTCGCCCGCTTTTGCGCCGGGAGTCGGTGCCGGGTGCATTTCTTGAATATACCTACACCTATCTCGACAAACTAACGCTGGTGCTGGGTGGGCGGCTCGATTATCTGTCGGTCAGTGGGCAGCGGCAGCAGGTAAATACAACCTCCATAAACGGACAGCCGCACCATACTGAAACCGTAGTGTTGCCCAACCAATGGGCGCAGTGGCAGGCTACGCCCCGGCTGCATCTGCGGTATCAGCCAACGCCAAACCAAACGCTGCGGCTGTCTGCCGGGCGCGGTTTTCGGATGCCGAATCAGTTGGCAGAGAACATGGGCTACTTAGTCAGTTCGCGCCGGGTTAACCTGAACTATGACGTGCGGCCCGAAGTATCGTGGAACTACGGGGCAAGTCTGACGAATGATTTCCGGCTGTGGGGTAAAAAAGCATCGGTGGTGCTGGACTACTACCGGACTGATTTCCAGAATCAGTTGGTGGTCGATCTGGAACATCCGACGCATCTGTATTTCTATAACTTACAGGGTCGTTCGTTTGCGAACAGCTTTCAGGCCGAACTGAACGTACAGCCCGCCCGCCGGTTCGACCTGAAAGCCGCTTACCGCCGGTTCGACGTGCAGCAGAGTATGGGCCGACCGGGTACGCCGTCGCAGTTACTGCCGCGCATGATGATTGCCCGCGACCGGGTGCTGCTGAACGCCGGTTATGCGTTACCCTATGATAAGTGGAAGTTCGACGCGACGTTCCAATGGAATGGCCCGCGCCGGATTCCGTATCTGCGCGAAGGCGTGACCTTGCCGGGCGGGGCTACCATGCCGCTCGATTACGCACCCGGATTCGCCAATCTGAACGCGCAGGTGAGCCGCGCCTTTCGGAGCGGCTGGGAAGTGTACGTTGGGGGCGAAAACCTGACCGGCTTCCGCCAGCTCGACCCCATTATAGCCCCTGCTAATCCGTTCGGCCCAGGCTTCGATGCCGGGGCGCGGGCCTGGGGGCCAATTACGGGGCAAATGATTTATGTGGGATTCAGATTCAAACCACCTCATCAATGACACTATCCATTCGGAATATGGTGTGCGACCGCTGTAAACGGGTGGTGCGCGAAGAATTAGAACGGCTGGGGCTGATCGTTGAACGGGTCGATCTGGGTGAAGTCGATATTACTGCTTTGCCACCCCACGTATCGTTGGATGACGTTCGACGGGCATTACAGGCCAATGGCTTTGACCTTGTCAACGACCGAAAACAGGCACTGGTCGAGCACATGAAAATTGTACTGATCAATGAATTTCAACACCTGAAAGGCGACCGCCAACCTGCCGAAAAGGTCTCCACGTTTCTGGAGCGTAAAATGGGCTATGAGTATTCGTACCTGAGTGGTCTGTTCTCGGCCAGCGAAGGGCAAACCATTGAGAAATACGTCATTGCGCTGAAAATTGAGAAGGCAAAAGAATGGCTTCGATACGATGAACTTACGCTCAGCGAAATTGCCTGGCGACTGAGCTACAGCAGTGTGCAGCACTTAGCCAATCAGTTTCGGCAGGTTGTCGGCCAAACGCCGGGCCAATTTCGTAAAGCCGGACTGCCCGACAGGCGGTCGCTCGATGCGCTCTGAATTGTGTACAACTGAGCCATAATCATGCAAAATCAACAGCGTATAAAGCGAGTTTTAATAATAGGCCAACGATGGTCTGACAAACACAAACAACGCTTATGGAAATGATGGATCAACACAAGGAACACGTTGCAATATGTTTTGATTGTGCCGAGGACTGCCGCCGTATGTCGGCCCATTCGTGAAGAATACATGGCGATGGCATTCAAACGATGCCATCGCTTACTCAACTCAACGGCTTTATGAACCAGTTATGTCTATTATTCGTGCTTAGTTCCGTGTTGCCCGCTATGGCTCAGCATCAACATCGCGACCACCTACCAAACCCACCTGCCTCACAATCGGCAACGACCGATTCCATGCCGGGTCGGCAACATCATCAGATGATGACAATGAGTCATTCATTTTCACGTAGCCTGCCCATGAATCGGAATGGCTCCGGCACAAGCTGGCACCCTGATAATACGCCGATGTATGCCTACATGCTTCATACGCCTAAAAATTGGATGTATATGTTGCATTACAGCGTGTTTCTCAGGCATACTAATCAGAACTTCACAAACCCTACCGGACGCGGGCGTGACCGGCAGTTCGATGCACCAAACTGGTTTATGGGTATGGCCCAACGCACCGTAGGCCAGCGAGGATTGTTTATGGCGCGGGCTATGCTCTCGTTTGATCCGCTAACCGTTAGCCCGAATGGCTATCCTTTACTGTTCCAGTCGGGAGAGAGTTATCAAGGACGACGTCTGGTTGATCGGCAGCATCAGCACGATTTATTCTCAGAACTTGCTGTAGCTTATAGCTATGCATTTAGCAACAAATCAGATGCCTTTTTGTACGTTGGTTTTCCCGGAGAGCCAGCTTTGGGACCACCAGCTTTTATGCATCGACTGTCGGCGTTCAATAATCCTGATTCGCCACTGGGGCACCACTGGCACGACGCTACGCATATAACGTTTGGCGTTGTTACGGCTGGTTATCGACTGGGAATGGCGAAAATTGAAGCATCATCGTTTACCGGACGCGAACCAGATGAGAACCGACTTGGCTTAGACCGGCCCCGTTTTGACAGTTATTCGTTTCGGTTTTCTGTAAACCCGTCACCTGCCTGGGCATTGCAAGTGTCTCATGGTTTTTTGAAAAGTCCTGAATCGGTCGAGCCGGAAGAAGATGTAAATCGGACTACGGCTTCTGTTCTGCACAGTAAGTCATTGGGTAGCCCTGACCGATACGTAACTTCAGCATTGGTGTGGGGCATGAATTCGCACGATGGAACCAACGAAAATGCATACTTGGCCGAAACGAGTTTGCAACTGAACCGGGTAGCCTTACATGGTCGGTTTGAAAATATTACAAAATCGCAGGAAGAATTAGGCATAATCAATAATGACGCAGGCACAGAGTCACGTTTAGTGACTGTCAACAACGCTACATTAGGTATGAACTTCCGGCTTGTTCGTTATGCCATGAGTGATCTTGTGCTGGGAACTCAGATAACGGCCAGTATGCCGGATCAATTTTTGCAATCGCTTTATGGAAAAATGCCATTGTCGGGTCAGATATACCTGCGCCTGACACCTGGTATATTACAGGCCAGTAGCCGCTCTGCTCACACGGGCCATGCGGCCATCCATGAGCCTAACTGAATAGCCAGTAGGCTGGCTGTTGGTTTGGCACTAATTGTGCAGACTGTTTGTTTATTAACTACCTTAAAATCAACTAAAACCATGTTTCGCAATCTTGTTCTGACTCTTCTTTCCCTGCTTGTTTTAGTAGGCAATGTTGTCGCCGGTAAATTGGTTTTTGACGACCGCGAGAAGGAAGTAAAAATTAAAACATCAGCCGTGTGCGGCATGTGCAAAGCCCGCATCGAGCGCAATCTGTCGTTCGAGAAAGGTGTTAAAGAAGCTACGCTGGATGTGAAATCGAAGGTTGTAACCATCCGGTATAATCCCCGGAAAACAGACGTCGATAAGTTGAAAGCCAACATCAGCAAAACGGGTTATGATGCTGAAGAAGTGCTGGCCGACGAGGCCGGATACGCCAAACTACCCGAATGCTGCAAAAAAGGTGGTATGGATCATCAATAAACCACCGGTAGGTTGTTTGGAACAAAGGCCAGTCGTGTAGTTTTGTAGCTATGACCTACGAAAACACGCTGGCCTTTGCGCGTCATCTCGACGACACCGATCCGCTTCGCCACTTCCGGAAGCGTTTCCATATTCCGCAACGCAACGGGCAGGAATTGATTTACCTCTGTGGTAATTCGCTGGGATTGCAGCCTAAGTCCGCCCGCGCTGCGTTGGAACAGGAACTGAATACCTGGCAAAGTCTGGGTGTGGAAGGCTGGTTTGAAACGCCCGAAGGCGCGACGCAAAACTGGCTCGGCTATCATAATAGCTGCAAAACGGCACTGTCGCAGATCGTAGGCGCACAGCCTGCGGAGGTTTGCCCAATGAACGCGCTGACCGTAAACATTCATTTGCTGCTGACGTCATTTTATCAGCCAACGCCGGAAAAATACAAGATTCTTACCATTCTGGGTGATTTCCCGTCGGATCAATACGCGCTCGAAACGCACGTGCGGCATCGGGGCTATACCCCAACCGACGCGATTATTGAAATAACTCCCCGCGAAGGTGGCGAATCCACGCGGGGACTCATTCATACCACAGATATTCAGCACGCTATCGCCCAACATGCCGATGAACTGGCTGTAGTCTGGATGAGCGGCCTGAATTATTATACCGGGCAGGTCTATACTATGGCTGCTATTGCCGAAACAGCGCGTCGGTATGGCATTCCGGTTGGGTTCGATCTGGCGCACGCCATTGGCAACATCCCGCTGCAACTCCACGACTGGGGCGTTGATTTTGCCACCTGGTGTTCTTACAAATACCTCAACGGTGGTCCTGGTGCCGTGTCGGGCGTGTTTGTCCATCAAAAACACCATGACCGTAACTTGCCCCGGCTGGCGGGATGGTGGGGATACCGCGAAGACCGGCGATTTGAGATGAAACCCGGTTTTTTGCCCGCGCCCGGTGCCGACGGCTGGCAACTGAGCACCCCCAACATTCCGGCACTGGCCCTGCACCGGGCCGCTATCGCGATCACAGCAGAGGCTGGTATGGCTGCCCTGCGCCAGAAAAGTGAGCTACTCACAGGATTCCTCGAGTTGGTGCTACGTCCGTTTCCGCAAATCAGCATCCTGACGCCTGCCGACGCTAATCAGCGCGGTTGCCAACTGTCACTGCTGGTACGGAAAAACGGCAAAGCCTTATTCGAGCAACTGACGCAGGCGGGTATTATTGGCGACTGGCGCGAACCCGATTGTATCCGGCTCGCGCCCACACCGTTGTATAATACGTTTGAAGACGTTTGGCGGGTAGGAGAGGCCCTACACCGATTTCTCGGCTGAATCGGCTTCCAACCGTTCCTTTGTGTACAGATATGCACCGTGAAAGAGCCGGCCAAGCGACACTTCGATCTGTTGCCAGCCTTCCTCACTGGCGAGGTCGATACCTAAAATAGTGCGTTTTTGCTGCGCCATAAGCGTCAGCATGGTCATGCCGCTCATCAGAATAGCAGCAAACGGACGGCCATTGTCGAGTTCGATAATCTTAGCCAGATCATCGACCATTGCCTGAAGTTTTTTTTCTTTCTCTCCAGCCAGTGTATTGTGTAAACAGTTGTTACTCAACAAATTGGCCTTGATAAACTGCTGTGCATGAACGTTGTTACGCAGTAGCCGGAACTCGTCAATCATAAACCCGTAACAAGCCTCGAAAAAGTCGGTTAAGGGGGCATCTTTCAGCCGCTCAACGTCGATAGCGGGTGCCGAAACAACCGGCTTGTTTATGCTGTAATAGGTTTCGATTAAGCCACTAAGACCACCAAAATACCGATAAATTAAAATCTTGTTAACACCGGCCCGACTGGCAACCCGGTTAATTCGGACCTGATCGAGTCCATCGTTGGTAATAATTTGTCCAACAGCTTCAAGAAGCCGTTGTTCCGTTTTTTCACGGCCACGCTGCATATAGATTGAACAATGGGATAGTACGGGTGTTAAACGAATTAAGTAACCCGTTGTTACATGCGTAACAAACCATAAGCGAAACAGGTTTATTTAATCTGTAGCCTTACTATAATTTTAATCTTCTATTTCTTCTCTATCTGGCTGATTGAAGGCTACGTTTCGTTTCAAACCCTCTAATTTGGTGCGTTTCACCGCCGACCGCCGGAAAATTTCCCGAAACACATCTTCTGTAATATCTTCCCAATCACGTTTCGAGAACGTAGTCAAGTCATGATGGGGCGTAAAAGCAGGCGTTTGGTGCGGGCGGGCAAACCGGTTCCAGGGGCAAACATCCTGGCAGATGTCGCAGCCGAATATCCAGTTTTCAAATTTGCCCTGTACCTCATCGGGAATGGCTTCTTTTAACTCAATCGTGAAATACGATATGCATTTGCTGCCATCCACCACGTAGGCATCCACAATAGCATCGGTCGGACAGGCGTCGATGCAGCGGGTGCAGGTGCCGCAATAGTCGGTAATGGGGCCGTCGGGTTCGAGTTCGAGATCGAGAATCAGTTCGCCGATGAAGAAAAATGAGCCAATCTGCCGGTTTATCAGGTTCGTGTGTTTGCCAATCCAGCCCACGCCTGCCCGTTTTGCCCAAGCTTTATCCATGACCGGGGCCGAGTCGACAAAGGCCCGCCCGTTTACCTCGCCAATTTCGTCGTGAATAAACGCCAGTAACTGTTTCAGCTTATCTTTCAGCACGAAGTGATAGTCTTCGCCATACGCGTATTTCGATAGTTTATAGTCGTCTTCGCCTTCAGGAAGCCGTTGTTCGGGATAGTAGTTGAGCAGCACCGTTACGACCGACTTGGCACCGTCGACCAGCAAACGCGGATCAAGCCGCTTATCGAAGTGGTTGGCCATGTAACTCATCTGCCCGTGCATCCCGTTTTTAAGCCAGGTTTCGAGGAGCGGGGCTTCTTCTTCCAGAAAGTCAGCTTTGGCAATGCCGCAAAAGTCGAATCCCAGCCGCGTAGCTTCGGCTTTTATCAGTTGGCTGTATTTTTTTAAGGGCAACACGGATTCAACGGATTATGCGGATGTACACAGATTTTATTTTATAGAACAACAACGGAAATGCCGAAAAAATCCGTGTTTATCCGTGACATCCGTACAATCCGTGTTGCCCTTAAATTATGTCAAGTTGGCAGAAAAACAGGAATTGGCCGGGGTTTTGCCCATCTTTGCACATGAATTTCTGGAAGCGAACACGCGATTCATTCATGGAAAATAAAGACATTTTGGACGAGCAATCGTCTGCCGACACATTGCAACCTGACAACCTGACAACGGAAGTGCCCAATGACGAAGAGGCCATTAACATCAACGGTGGCGAACCGGAGACTGATGAGCCAGTTGCAGACGACGCGCAACCCGTTGCGGAAACTCCGTCGGCTAATCAGGAAATTGCCGAATTGAAAGATAAATACCTGCGGCTGTACGCCGATTTTGAAAACTTCCGTCGGCGCACGGCCAAAGAAAAACTCGACCTCATCGGCAATGCCAACGAAGGGCTGTTGCAGGCTCTGATTCCGGTGGTCGACGACTTTGAACGGGCCATGCTGTCGATTGAAAAAACCGACGATATTGCTGCCATAAAAGAAGGCATCGCGCTGATTTACAATAAACTCTTTAAGACCCTCGAAACCAAGGGTCTCAGGCCAATGGTCTCGAAAGGTGAACCATTCGACGCCGACCTGCACGAGTCTATTACGCAGTTTCCGGCCCCAAGCGAAGACTTGAAAGGTAAGGTGATCGACGAAGTTGAAAAAGGGTATTTTCTGAATGATAAAGTCATTCGGTTTGCGAAGGTTATTGTAGGCAGCTAATTGAATGGCTGACTGATTGACTGGTTGAATTATCACTACGAGTACCATTCAATCAGTCTATCATTCTACCATTCAAAAAATAGATATGGCAACGAAGCGCGATTATTACGAAATATTAGGCGTTGACAAGAACGTCTCGGCGGACGATTTGAAGAAAGCTTATCGGAAGATGGCAATCAAATACCACCCCGATAAAAACCCCGACGACCCCACCGCCGAGGAGAAATTTAAGGAAGCCGCCGAAGCCTACGACGTGCTGAACGACCCCCAGAAACGGGCGCGGTACGATCAGTTCGGTCATGCCGGTTTAGGCGGTGCGGCTGGCGGTGGCTACGGCCCCGGTGGTCCGACAATGGAGGATATTTTCAGCCAGTTTGGCGATGTCTTCGGCGACGATTCGCCGTTTGGCAGTTTCTTCCGGGGAGCCAACGGGGGAGGACAGCGTCAGCGCGTTCGGCGTGGCTCCGACCTGCGGATTAAGCTGAAACTTAACCTTCAGGAAGTTGCCAACGGTGTTGAGAAGAAAATTAAAGTAAAACGCCACGTTACCTGCACAACCTGCGGAGGTAACGGCTCGAAAAACGGCACTGCCGTGCAGACCTGCGGCACTTGTAGCGGCACCGGGCAGGTACGTAAGGTAGTGAACACCATGCTCGGTCAGATGGTATCGACCAGTACCTGCCCCACCTGTAACGGCGACGGTAAGATTGTGACCGACCGTTGCGAGGTGTGTTTTGGCGAAGGCCGCGTATTGCAGGAAGATGTTATTCCGCTGAAAATTCCGGCTGGCGTAGCCGAGGGCATTCAGCTATCGGTGGGTGGCAAAGGCAATGTACCACCACGCGGGGGCGTTGCCGGCGATCTGCTCATTGTAGTTGAAGAAGAAGAAGACGCTGACCTGAAGCGCGATGGCAACAACGTGGTGTTCGACCTGTACGTAAACTTTGTCGATGCGGCTGTTGGCACCAGTGTTGAAGTGCCAACCATCGACGGAAAGGCGCGTATTACGCTCGATGCCGGTACGCAGAGTGGTAAAATTCTGCGGCTGAAAGGCAAGGGTATCAAAGAATTAAATGGCTATGGCCGGGGCGACCAACTCGTACATGTAAACGTCTGGACACCCAAAGCACTGTCGTCGGAAGAGCGTGTACTGCTGGAGCGGTTGCGCAATTCGCCAAATTTTCAGCCCAAGCCGAACAAGAACGAAAAAGGCTTTTTCGATAAAATGAAAGACTTTTTTCACGGTTAACAAATCTATATGAAGCAACGCATTGCCATCGACATGGATGATGTCATGGCCGATACCCACGCCAAGTTCATTAAGCTGTATCTGGAAGGCGAAATGCCCCGCTACACGCTCGAAGAATTGAAAGAAAAGTCGTTCCACGAACTGTTCGATGCCGATGAATACCGGGCGTTGTCGAGCCGGGTGTATGAGCCGGGGTTCTTCGCTGATATTCCGGTAATGGAAGGCGCGCAGGACGTTATTGCCGATTTGATGCAGAAATATGAGGTATTCGTGGCATCGGCAGCTCAGGAGTTTCCAAACTCACTGCGCGAAAAATGGGATTGGCTTCAGGTGCATTTTCCGGCTATTTCGTGGCGGAACTACATTTTCATGGGCGATAAAAGTGTGCTTAATACGGCTTATCTGATTGACGACATGCCGCGTAATCTACGCACCTTTCAAGGCCACGGCCTGCTGTTCGATGCGCTCCACAACCGCGATGATAATCAGTTTCAGCGGGTAATGTCGTGGCAGGACATAGCGAAGGTGCTGCTTTAATTTGCGTGTAATTGCGGGTTTCCACCCGCGTTACTTAACTAACAAAAAATCCCCGGAGCGTTCCGGGGATTTTTTGTTATGCTTCGATTTCCTGCTCTTTGGCCCGGTCGTGGCCGACTTCCTGCTGGGCTTTCTTCGCTTCGGCGGCTGGCCTGAGCCGAACGATATGTAGTTTGTGAAGAATAGTGATGAGCGGGTAGGTTGGGTCGAATTCAAACCATTTCGCGCCGAAGTTGGCGGCATTAGGGCGTTTGTGGTGGTTGTTCTGGAACAGTTCGCCCATCATCACTACATCTAAAATCAGCGAGTTTTTCGACTTATCCTGGTTATCGAAATTGGCGTAGCCGTATTTGTGGCCGCTCCAGTTGATGATGGCTCCGTGAACGGGTCCCATTACGAAATGCACCGGCAGCAGGAAGAAAAACGCCCAATGCATGTCCAAATAGACGTAAGCGAAAATGTAGAACAGGCTATACAGAATACCCCATCCGGCCCGCGAGAACCACGAGTCGCCCACTTTTTCGATGAACTGCCATTCTGGGTAATTCCGGTCGAACTGGCGTTCAACGGCCTGTGTGCGGTGCAGCACGGCGTTGTAAATATTTTTCGTTTGCCACATCATCGTGAAGATATTCTTCGTATGGTGGGGCGAGTGCGGGTCTCTCGGGGTATCGCTGAAGGCGTGGTGCATCCGGTGCAGCACCGCATACGCGCGGGGGCTGAGGTACGACGAACCCTGCGAGATATAGGTCAGCATATAAAAGAACCGCTCCCAGAACTTGCTCATAGAGAACATTTTATGCGCTGAGTAGCGATGCAGAAAGAACGTTTGGCAAAACAAAGACAAGTACCAGTGTGCGACAAAAGCAGCCAGAACAATCACAAGAGCAATAGATTAAAAGGTGAACACGCGATTACAATGAATACGCCTACAATACTAACGAATTTTTAGCGCTTCTGGCTTCTTCAAGCCAAAGAATCTACTAAATTAGTTGGTTGTTGTAGCATATTGCAACAGGTTAGCTCCCATGCGCAGGGCTTGCTGCCGTACAGGCTCAGGGTCGTTGTATACGCTTTGGTCTTCCCAGCCATTGCCGAGGTCGCACTCAAAGCTGTAAAAACAAATTAATCGTCCCTGATAAATCAAACCGAACCCCTGCGGAGCCTTGCCGTCGTGCTCGTGTATTTTGGGCAGGCCGGTGGCAAACTTAAACTTCTGCTGATACACCGGGTGGTTGAATGGCAGTTCGACAAAACTCAGTTCGGGAAATACTTTCTTCATCTCACGCCGGATAAACTTATCCATGCCGTAATTATCATCGATGTGCAAAAAACCGCCCGACAGCAGATACCGGCGCATGTTACGGGCGTCGGCGTCGGTAAACGACACGTTGCCGTGGCCGGTCATGTGCACAAACGGATAGCCGAAAATATCGGGGCTACCCGGCTCCACAATGTCTTCTTCAGGAAAGATGTTCATGCGCAGGTTGGCGTTGGCAAACTTAATCAGGTTTGGCAGCGAGGTTTTGTTGGCGTACCAGTCGCCCCCACCGCCGTACTTGAGCTTGGCAATTTTATACCCGTACTGCGCGCTTACAGTGAGAAGTGAACAGTGAAAAATGAACAGTGTGATCAGTAACTTTCTCATAGGTTTAAAAAGTTTAGCATCTGGCAGGCTGTCAGGGCGGCTGTTTCGGTTCTGAGTCGGGTGGGGCCGAGCGTGATCATGCTGAAGCCGTCAGCGATAGCCTGTTGAATTTCTGTCGCCGAAAAATCGCCCTCAGGTCCAATCAATACTGTGTACTGCCCTCCCGGTTTAGCCGCCTGCACCAGATGCAGGGGAGGCTCATCGGTAGGCAGGTGCGCCAGAAATCGCTCCCCATCGACCACTGTTTTCAGCAACTCCGTGTACGAGACGGCGTCGTCGAGTTGCGGCAGGTAGCTTTGGAGCGACTGCTTCATAGCGGCAACGGCAATTTTTTCGATCCGCTCCAGCTTCACTACGCGCCGTTCGGAATGCTGTCCGAAAAAAAAGCTGATGCGTTCGATTCCTACTTCCACGGCTTTCTCAACAAACCACTCGATCCGGTCGATGTTTTTCGTTGGTGCCACACAAATGCGCACTGAAAAGGAGCGCGGGGGCGTAGTAATCGTGTCTGTAACCCGAAACGCGCAACGTCGGGCATCGGCCTGAGTAATAACGGCCAAATGCCGGTTTCCGTGTCCGTCGGTCACGGCAATGGATTCGCCAGCCTGTAGCCGCAGCGTTTTAACGGCATGGCGCGAATCGTCTTCACTAAGTAGGTTAACCGAGTCGGGTTGGTAAAAGAGGTGCATCGTTCAGAAGTCGGCAATCAGATTGGTTTTAAGAAGTTTAATGGCGATTGCCAGCAAAATGATACCGAAAATTTTACGCAACACAGCCAGTCCACCCGGTCCGATGCGATTCTCGAGCCATTCGGATGATTTCAGCACTACATAGACCAGAATCAAATTGATAACTATACCGATAATAATATTTACTGTCTGATACTCAGCTCGTAGCGAAATGATGGTAGTCAGCGTACCGGCTCCGGCAATGAGCGGAAACGCGATAGGAACAATGTGTGTGGCCCCGCCCCCCGCTTCTACTTCGGATTTGAAAATAGTACGTCCCAGAATCATTTCCAGCCCAATCAGGAAAATAATCAGGGCACCCGCAACGGCAAACGAAGCTACATCGACGCCAAATAATTTCAGAATGCGCTCGCCTACGAATAAAAACGATACCATAAGCGCACCCGATACGACGGTAGCCCGCTCCGATTCAATTTTGCCTACTTTCTTACGCAGGTCGATAAGCACTGGCAGCGAGCCAACAATGTCGATGACCGAAAATAAAATGAGCGTAACCGAAATGATTTCTTTAAAACTGAGTGTCATGCTTGTAGCTACGCAAAAATGCCTGTAACTGTTCAATCTCGACGTCGGTAATGGCCGGGAAATTGGCGATACGAAAGGTTGTGTTTTTCCAGTCGCCGTAGCCGTTGCCCAGCGTGATGCCCGCCTGCTGTGCGGCTGCTTTCACAGCATTGATGTCGACTTCGGGGCCTTCAACGGCAATGACCGTGTGGGAGCGGGTGGCCGGGTCGTTTATCAGCAACCGGAACGGCGATTGGGCCATGTCCTGCTCAAAAAAAGTGTACCAGTTAGCGGCCCGGCGTTTGGTTTGGACATCGATGTCGGCAATGGGTAACACCTGCTCCAGCACCCGCATCAGGCAATAAATACCCAATCCGTTGGGCGTGTAGGGCGTCTGGAATTTGGCGAAATTCTCGTGCATGAACAGCAGACTGTTGTAGTGCGCATCTTCGCCAATTTCTTCGGCCCGGCGAAGGGCAGCGGGCGAGTATACCAGCACGGCCAGCCCGGCGGGCAAACCAAAACATTTTTGCACCGACGCAAACCAGACATCGGCCAGCGTCCAGTCGAATGTTATGCCCGCCATGCTCGACACGGCATCGACCGCAATCAGTGCCGAAAAATCGCGCCGAAATTCGGCCAGCGCATGCATACTTACCTGCGTACCGTTCGATGTCTCGTTTTGTACGATACAGAGCGTATCGGCTTCGCTCAGACTCGTGGGTGGTTTGATGCGGTAAGCGTACTCGGCCCACTTTTTGCCAAATGCGCCATTATACGGGTGCAAACTCGCCTGCGCCGTGAGCGACTGCGCCACAATCTCCCAGCATTCCGTAGCCGACGACACAAAGGCGATGTGGTAATGAGCCGGAATCGCAAGCTTTTCGTGTAATAAGCGGATGGTTTCCCGAACAATCGCCATAAAGCCCGCACTCCGGTGATTCAGACTCACCACTCCCGACCGCACGGCTTCAGCCGCATAATCGGCCACCTGTGGGTACACTTTCGAGGGGCCAGGGTAAAACGTTATCATGGATAGTGATGAGTGATGAACGATGAACGATAAGTGATGCGTATTGGCAACGTTAGTCTATTCATCACTTATCGTTCATCATTCATCACTAAAAAACGTATTGCCAATTCGTATCCTTTCAGCCCCAAACCCACAATCACGCCTTTGCATTTGGCCGAAAGATAGCTGTGGTGCCGGAACGACTCGCGGGCGTGAACGTTGCTGATATGCACCTCCACAGCCGGAGCCGTAATCGCCGACAGCGCATCGGCGAGGGCAATCGAGGTGTGCGTAAGGGCACCCGCGTTAATCACGATACCGTCGACGGTGAAGCCGAGTTCATGAATCTTATCGAGCAGTTCGCCTTCGTGGTTTGACTGAAAATAGCGTAGTTGCAGGTCTGGAAACTGCGCTTCGAGCGTTTTCAGGTAATCGACAAACGAGCGATTGCCGTAAATATCGGGTTCGCGCCGACCCAGTAGGTTCAGGTTCGGCCCGTTGATGATGAGAATCTGTTTCATAAGATAAGCCTATGTGGCAAAGTTATATAAACGCCTTCAAGAACTACCTCAAACTCGAACGGTCGCTGGCCGAAAATTCGGTAGAAGCCTATCTGCACGACGCCGAAAAACTGCACGAGTACATCCTGCTGACCAACCCGGCCCTGACGCCCATGCAGGTGGCGGAAAAAGAGTTGATGAATTTTCTGAAATATCTGGGCGAACTGGGCCTGTCGGCGCAAAGTCAGGCCCGGATGCTGTCGGGTTTGAAATCGTTTTTCAAATACCTCCTGCTCGAAAACCTGATTCAGCACGACCCAACGCAGTTGCTCGAATCACCGAAATTAGGCCGCAAACTGCCCGATACGCTTAGTTTCCCCGAAATTGAAGCCATGCTTGCAGCCGTTGACCTCTCTACTCCCGGCGGCACCCGCGACCGGGCCATCCTCGAAGTGCTGTATAGTTCGGGCCTGCGCGTGTCGGAACTGCTCAACCTGCGCCTGACCAACTGCTTTTTCGATGCCGGATTTATCCGGGTTCTTGGTAAGGGCGATAAGGTGCGGTTGGTTCCCATCGGGCAGGACGCCATGCACTACACGCGCCAGTATGTTGAACACGTGCGGAGTCAGCTACCCGTGCAAAAAGGCGATGAAGACACTATTTTCCTGAACCTGCGCGGGAGTCAGCTTTCGCGCGTGTCGGTGTTTACAACCATTAAAAAACTGGCCGCTGAAGTCGGGATTCAGAAAACTATCAGCCCACACACGTTCCGGCACTCGTTTGCTACGCACCTCATCGAAGGTGGAGCCGATTTGCGGGCCGTTCAGCAAATGCTTGGCCACGAATCCATCACCACCACCGAAATCTACACCCACCTCGACCGCGATTATCTCCAGCAGACGCTGAAAGAGTTTCACCCCAGGGCAAGAAGGGGGTTTTAGGGTTGTAAGGTTGTAAAGTTGTAGGGTTATAGGGTTGTAAAGTTGTTGGCGTACCTCATGCGTGCGGAGCAACTCTACAACTCTATAACCCTACAACTCTATAACTCAAAAAAAGTCCCCGCTACCGAAACCGACAGCGGGGAGCCTGAAGTTAACTAACCCAAAACTACATAAGAAACAATATCGCAATAACAGTCAACGGCGTATCGAACCGTAGCACTTCTACGCCTTCGGTATGAAACGTGATGGTTTTGCATTGATAATGACGCCATCGCCAAACTCGGCGTGGCAAACGCGCGAACCAATACCCAGTAGAGTTGTCATAACAGGTGAATGGTGTTTGTTACTTTAGAACAAACGTCGTGCCAAATCCTGCTCGCGTCGGGTATGTGTCTGGCTCAGCTTTCGTACAATTCGAGGGGCAGACCGTCGGGGTCGGCGAAGAAGGTGAAGCGTCGGCCCGTGTGTTCATCAATCCGAATCGGTTCAGTCTGAACGCCCTGCCCAGTCAGGTGCGTTACGGCTGCGTCGAGGTCGGGTACGGCAAAGGCCAGATGGCGCAGGCCCGATGCTTCGGGGCGCGACGGTCGTTGGGGCGGGTTGGGAAACGAGAATAATTCGATCTGGTACTGGCCGCTCACGCACAAATCCAGCTTATACGATTGCCGTTCGGCCCGGTACACTTCCTGCAAAATGGTTAAGCCGAGTATGTCGGTATAAAATTGTTTCGACCGTTCATAGTCGGAACAGATAATGGCAATATGATGGATATGGCTAAGTTGCAGCATCATTTTTTGGGTAACAGCAGCGTATCATTTGCTACGGAGTCAGTAACGACGCCATCGCGTTTGAATGCCCGTTCGGCCTGTTTCCGTTTATTCCAGGGGGCTGTGGTCTGGCTTGCCATATCGATGGTAACTAAAATAACCAATGCTGTGAACAGCACAAAAACAGCGATAAAAATGCGACGATTCCGATTCATGTTATCAGTAATAATACCAATTTGACGTTGCATTGCAGGTGGCTGACGCAGGTGGAGACGCAAAGGGTTCATGGCTGACGCATGTGGCTGACGCAGGTGGAGACGCAAAGGGTTGCGTCTCTACGCCGGATGGTCACCTGTAGAGACGCAACCCTTTGCGTCTCTACACGCGCCAGCCACCTGCGCCAGCCATTACCCCGTTGCGTCAGCCATTCGCCACACCTGATTCAATCTCGTATACGCTCCAAAACTTGCTCGGCAAAGATAGCGAACGATCTCCCCGATGCTGAAATAAAATCCTACGCTCCTCGCCTGAGACAATAATTGCACGGTCTACTATTGATCGTTGGCCGTTCTGATAACGGTTCTCGCTAAAATTTATCACTGAAAATTTGGAAGGAGATACGATTTGGGCCTTTATTTGCAAATCCTACTAAGTCAATAGATTATAAGTACTTATAGTCTATCCAACACCGGGACTACTACGGCTTATACGGACGAACAAATTAACTCAGGTTTATTACATGAAACAGTTTTTCACTACAGCATTCCTGATTACCGCCTTGCTTTTACCGCTATGGCTATCGGCTCAAAATGCCCCAGTTATCAATGCTACCGTAACGGGGAAAGTTATTGACGCCCGCACGGGCAAACGTCTGGTTGGCGCAACGGTCACTATAAAAGGAACCACCAACGGTTCGGCCACCGGTCAGAACGGTCAGTTTACGCTCATTACGGGCCAGAAACTACCTTTTACCATTCTTGTCTCTCACGTGGGCTACCAAACGCAGGAAATCGTGCTGGCGCAGGATGATGCCGAAATCAGGCTGATAGAAGGAGCTACTCAACTCGACGACATCACCATCACCTCGCGTCGTCGGCAGGAGTCGGCTCAGGACGTACCCATTCCGATTTCGGTTGTCCGGGGTGCTTTGGTCGAAGATGCCGGGGCTTTCAACGTCAATCGGCTGAAAGAACTCATTCCTTCCGTACAGCTTTATTCGTCTAATCCGCGCAATACTACATTGAACATCCGGGGGCTGGGTTCGACATTCGGGCTGACCAACGACGGTATTGATCCGGGCGTGGGCTTTTACGTCGATGGCGTTTATTACGCCCGCCCGGCAGTTACGGCACTCGATTTTGTAGACATCGAGCAGGTAGAAGTGCTGCGTGGGCCGCAGGGTACATTGTTTGGCAAGAATACCACCGCCGGGGCGTTCAATATCACCACCCGCGCAGCCAGTTTTGTGCCGGGAGCCACTTTTGAGGTAAGTTATGGCAACTACAATTTTGTGCAGGCGAAGGCATCTATCACCGGGCCGATTACCCAAAAATTAGCCGCCCGTGCGTCGTTTTCCGGTACGCAGCGCAACGGTCTGCTAACCAACATCCGTACCAATCAGTCGGTTAATACGCTCAACAACCTCGGCTTTCGGGGACAGTTGCTGTACACCCCGTCCGATAATGTTCGGCTAACGCTCATCGGCGACTACACCGACCAGCAACCGAACGGCTACGCGCAGGTAGTGGCTGGCGTTGTAACGACCCGGCGGGCAGCGTACCGGCAATTCAATAACATCATCGCCGATCTGGGATATACACTGCCCAGTACCAATCCCTTCGACCGCATTATTGACCACGACACCCCGTCGAAAGCCAACAACCAGTTGGGTGGCGTGTCGCTCAACGCCGACGTCAGGATCGGCGCGGGCACACTGACGGCAACCTCGGCCTGGCGATACTGGCTCTGGGGGCCGCTCAACGACCGCGATTACATTGGCCTGCCCGTTTTCTCTATCTCTGCCGCCAACTCCAAACACGATCAGTGGTCGCAGGAAGTTCGCTATGCCGGAACGATTTCTCCGCGATTGAGTGGTGTGCTGGGCGTGTATTATTTATATCAGGATTTGCAGTCAGACCCCGTACAGACCGAAGAGGCTGGTGCCGCGCAGTGGCGGTTTGCCCAAAGCTCGACCAGTGCGCTCTGGAGAACGCCCGGTTTGTTCGATGGCTTCGGCATCCGCACCACCAACCGGCTCCGTAGCACCTCTGCTGCCGTATTTGCCCAGGCCGACTGGTCTATCAGCAATAAACTGCACGTGCTGCCCGGCATCCGCTATAATTACGACAAGAAGATTGCCAACTATAAGCGCGAAACTTACGGGGGGCTGCAAACCACCGACCCGGCGTTGCTGGCTCTGAAAAATGCAGTGTATACCAATCAGGCGTTTGACACAGAAGTGGATGAAACCAACTTTTCGGGCCAGTTGACGCTGCAATACAAAGCCAGTAGTCGCCTGAATGCCTTCGGTACTTTTTCGGTGAGCTACAAGCCGGTAGGGGTTAACATCGCTGGTTTGCCCACCGCCAACGGGCGCGTGTTACTCGAACTGGCCCGAGTCAAACCCGAGTCGGTACGGCACTACGAGTTCGGCGTGAAATCCAGACCTACGCCCAACTCCACGCTGAACGTAGTTTTTCATAACTCAGACATCAGCGACTATCAGACACAGGTACAAACGCCGGAGCCGGGCGTGAACCGGGGTTACTTGGCCAATGCCGAGAAGGTGCGGGTGTTTGGCCTGGAGGTAGATGGTACCATCCGGTTTGGTAACGCGCTGTCGGTATATGGCTCGATGGCCTACACTAACGGAACCTATGTGTCATTCACCAATGCGCCGGTGCCACTGGAAGAAACTGGCGGAGAGCGAGCTTTCAAAGATATTTCAGGAGGTGAGCTGCCCGGTATCTCCAGATGGGCCGGTTCATTAGGGGGCGAACTGAGCGGAACCGGTAAATTTCTGGCGCAGGATGGCCGGTTCTTTCTGGCTGCCGATGGCTACTACCGCTCGTCGTTCTCTTCCAGTCCATCGCCCTCGCAGTTTCTTAACATTGACGGATACGCGCTGGTTAATGCCCGCGTAGGATTTCGGGCGTCGAACGGCACTTCAGTCTTCATCTGGAGTCGTAATCTGCTGAACCAGAATTATTTTGAGCAGTTGTTACCCGCCCCCGGTAACGCCGGCCAATACGGGGCCGTGCTGGGCGACCCACGCACCTACGGCGTGACGCTGCGGTATTCGTTCTGAACCGTATTCCGGTTTATCTGACACATTGGACAGTCTGGCGCAGGCGTTGCCGAACGTCTGGCTGTCCAACGGGTGTTGACTCATTAAAAACCGGTGATGAAAAGTAGCGGGAAGCAATACGATGTGGTAGTGGTGGGTTCCGGGCCAAACGGTTTGAGCGCAGCCATTGTGCTGGCACGGGCCGGGTTGTCGGTGGTGGTGATGGAGGCCAGACCTACCATTGGCGGAGGAACGCGGTCGGCAGCGTTGACACTCCCCGGTTTTGTACACGACATCGGCTCTGCTATTCACCCGCTGGCGGCTGGCTCGCCTTTGTTTCAGCGTTTGCCGCTGGCCGAACATGGTCTCGACTGGATTTACCCACCTGTGGCAGCGGCCCACCCGTTTGAGGGGGGGCGGGCAGCGTTACTGACGGGTTCAGTACTCGAAACCGCCGAACGGTTAGGCGATGATAAGCAGGTGTATCTGAACCTGTTTGAGCCGATTGTACGGCACTGGCCCACGTTGCTGCCCGACGTGCTGGGGCCACTGCGCTGGCCGAATCATCCGCTCGACCTGGCCCGCTTCGGCCTGAACGCGCTCCTGCCCGTTACTCAACTGGCCCGACGCTTTAAAACATCCGAAGCGCGGGGGCTACTGGCGGGTATGGCCGCTCATGCCATTCAGCCGCTGACCAGCCCGACTACCTCGGCTATTGCCCTGGTGCTGATGGCGGCTGGGCACCATCAGGGATGGCCTATGCCTAAAGGTGGTTCTCAGGCTATTGCCAACGCTCTAAGTGGCTACCTTCAGTCGCTGGGCGGAGAAATTGTGGTAGATCGGCCCGTGCGGTCGCTGGCCGACATGCCCAAAACGCGGGTTGTGCTGTTCGACCTGACGCCGAAACAAATCCTGCAAATTGCGGGCGACCGCCAGGCTCCGCTCCGCTTTTCGTGGCTTTATCGAAAACAGCTTGAAAACTACCGCTACGGTCCCGGTATCTTTAAAATCGACTGGGCTTTAAACGAGCCGATTCCGTGGGCCAGTGCCGATTGTGAGCGGGCGGGTACGGTACACCTCGGCGGCACACTGGAGGCCATCGTGCAAGCCGAACAGCAGACCTTCGATGGCGGGCATCCCGCCCAGCCTTACGTGTTGCTGGCTCAGCAAAGCCGTTTCGACCCAACGCGGGCACCGGCAGGTCGGCACACGGCCTGGGCTTACTGCCACGTTCCAAACGGCTCAACTGTCGATATGACAGAACGTATCGAACAGCAGGTAGAGCGATTCGCACCCGGCTTCCGCGATTGTATTCTGGCCCGCCACACCATGAATACAGCAGAAATCGAGGCATGGAATCCCAATTATGTGGGGGGCGATATCAACGGCGGCATTCTCGACTGGCGGCAGCTTTACACCCGACCTACGTTGAGTTTGTCGCCCTATCGAATGTCGGAACCGGGTCTGTTTATCGGCTCGTCGGCCACACCACCGGGCGGGGGTGTTCACGGCATGTGCGGCTACCACGCGGCTCGCGTTGCGCTGCGTGACAGTTTCGGGAAAAGCGTACCGCCTGATTTAGTTTTTTGATAATGCTAAACAGAACAGTCTATGGCTGACGCGAGGGAGACGCAACGGGTTGATGGCTGACGCGAGGGAGACGCAAAGGGTTGCGTCTCTACGCCGGATGGTCACCTGTAGAGACGCAACCCTTTGCGTCTCCATGTGCGTCAGCCACCAACCCGTTGCGGCTCCACCTGCGCCAGCCCAGCCATTCGCCGGGAAAATTATGCAAAAACCAGTTCTGACCGTAGGGTTGAGTTGGCCTGGCCTGAATACGTACCGCTAATTGGAGCTGCCAGTTCGGGTTTGGCGGTAGATGTCAGGAAGATGTGGCGATTCACCACAACCGAGCCTTCGGTGGGGTCGAAACCGCGCCAGCCTGCACCGGGCAGATACACCTCGGCCCAGGCATGAAGCTGATGCTCCTGTTGGGGATTGCCCAGCAAATAACCGCTGACAAACCGGGCTGCAATGCCCAAACTCCGGCAGGCTGCCATAAACAGCGTCGTGTAATCGCGGCATGAGCCAGACCGCTGCATGAGCGTTTGTTCGGGCGGAAAAGGTTTTCCTTCCTCCCGAACCTGATACGTGAATGTTCGGATGGTCTGATTCAGAACCATTAAAAACGTTGTCGTTTGCCAGTCGGCACTGGCCGCAAGCTGCCGCGCCCACTGCTCGATTCGCTCCGACACCCCGGTGCGGTCAAGATAAGGCTGCAAAAGGTCGTAGTCGTTCTTGGGGTATCGAAACGGAACGCGCTGTGTATCAAAGGGGAACAACACAAAATCAAACGAGTTGAACTCCTCGGAATTCATCTCAATATCAACTGTCACACGGAGGTGCGTAGTGGGTTGATTGATGTAAACCAACTGCTGCACATTTCCCTCTACGTCTACGTTCTGAACCACTTTCGATGGTTGCGGGTCAATAATCAGATCGTAGCGAAGCAGTTGCTGGTATGGATATGTTCGGGGATACAGGTAAAGCGTTTGGGGTCCCAATACCACAGGCTGGTCATATGTGTACTCAGATTCATGCCGAACGTGAAGGCGCATAGGGTAGTGATGAACGATGAACGATGAGTGATGAGTGGCTGGCGCGTCAGCAAACCGTTCATCATTCATCGTTCATCACTCTTTTTCAGCGTTTACTTTATCGAAAATGGGGTCCATCCAGTAAGTTGGCAGCTTTCGGACGGAGTTGCCCAGTAGCGCACTCCATTGATGGGAGACCTCGTCCATGTCTTCTTTTTCGAGCCGGTGTTCGGTCATATGGAAGCTGTCTTTAGGATAAACGACCACATCTAACGGGTAATCGACGTCATTGGCACTGACGCGGGTGGCATCGAACGCCAGAAACCCAATTTTAAGTGCTTCCTGCATACTGGTCTCATACGACAGGTTGCGGAAGAGAAGCGGTTTTCCGTAGCCCGAATTCCCGATGATGCGGAACGGAGCACCGTGGTCTACTTCTACCCAATTACCTTCCGGGTACAGCAGAAACAGCTTATGCTCGTCGTCGTCTTCCAACTGCCCGCCCACAATAGCGTTCAGGTTGAAATTCATACCACTCGCTACAATCGCTGCTTTGTCTTCCTGTGCTACCCGCCTGACCTGTTCGCCAAACGCATTGACGGCTTTGTAGAGCTTATTGAACGAACGATCCCGCTCGTCGAGCACTTCCTGAAAATACGTGATGGCTTTGTCGCGTACAGACCGCAGCCCAGACGTCATGATAAATAAGGTGTGATTTTCGACCTGATGAACGGATATCTTTCGGTTCGATGACACCTCCGACCCCGACGTTAATCGGGTATCGGCAATAGCTACTAAGCCTGAGCGAACTTTAATGCCTAAACAATACGTCATTCTGTACAGTGGGTGAAGAGCCGGTTGTCTGCCGAACAAATATATAGATTGCCCCGTGTTTGTACGTCCCTCCGCTTGTTTTTATCCGTAAATAGTTGTTAAAAAATTGGTAACTCACCAGATTATCAGTTGGTTATTCTGACTACAATTACGTTTGCATCGTCTTCACCGTTGGCAGCTCCGTTGCCCGGTTGAGAGTCGGTGTCGGGTTGACCCGACGAACTGATCTGCGCCATGCCGGTCAGCGTACCCGCCGTGGTGGCTCTGGCAACGAAACTAAGACTGGCAAACTGCCCCGGAGCCAGACTGGTTATGGTGCCACTAACCAACTGACCATTGGCTGCCATGCCCGTAGTAGAGGAACTGAATACCAACCCGGCAGGCAGTGTATGCTGCACGCCAATACCCGTTGCAGATAGCCCTCCGCTGTTGCGCACCGTGAGTGTAAACGTGATGAACTGGCCTACCTTCACTACCTGAACGTTGCCGCTGGTATGCAAACTCAGATCAACTTTGGTGGGGTCGGGTGTTGGTTGATTACTCTGAACAGGGGGTAGTGCAGCCTGATTGGGGTTGGGCGAAGCAAACACTGCCGACGAACTGCCTGGGCGAGTGCGCAGGTCAGCCGTGGCAGCATCGTCCTGGCCGTCGGCGGTGCCGGTAGCTGGCTGACTGTCGGGGTCTGGATTGGTAGTGGCTGTCAGTTCAGCCGCATTCCAGTAGGTTCCGGCGGCTGTCAGGCGGGCTATGTATCGGCGGCTTACCTGCTGCCCGCCAGCTACCACTGGAATGGTGCCGCTCACGATATTATTGGCCGCTGTCAGGCCGTCTGCTGAAGAAACAAAAGACAGATTTCCCGGAAGCCGGTTCTGAAGCGTCACGGACCTGGCATCGCAGCCACTTTCATTGCGTACGGTAAGCGTATACGTAACGGTATCACCCATCGCAGGTGTTCGGCGGCTAACGCTCATGGCGAGGCTCAAATCTGCACCAGCCAGCGCAACGGTTCGGCTTGCCGGGGCCGACAGGCATCCGTAAACTTCATTCTCGGCCTGAACGCTATACGACCCGGCACTGGTAACAGTAATCGACGACCCCGCTGCGCCCGTGTTCCAGCGGTTCAGCCCGGTATAGGAAGACGTCAGACTCAGACCGGCAGCCAGGCAAATATCGCCCGACCCGCTGGCTGTTATGGTAGGCGTAGCGGGCCGAACCGTGGCAGGCACCTGTACGGCGGGCGGAAATACGTGCTGGTTTTGTGCATTGCGCAACCGGGCCGAGTAGAGGCCGGTTCCAACACTGACAGACGAGCTGCTGGCACCGTTGGTCCAGATATACTCCGAGTAGCCGCCGGGCTGGGTAAGCGTGAGCTGATTACCCGAGGCACAGGTTAAACTGACCAACGGTTGTGGCTGCGCCAGATACGGCGTAATTGATTGCAACATACTGTTGGTGATAGCATTAGCCCATAGTTCGCCCGCCCGCGCCTGCCCCGATGGCGAGTAATGAATACCGTCGGGGCGTTCGGCCAGCGAAGTGATATTGTCGAGATCGGGACCCTGAAAGGTGCGGTAATTGGCCCGGTTGATGACCTGCGACTGCGCCGACCGAACGTTCTCAAATGGCCCGCCCACAAACGAAGACAGTGCCACAATCCAGGCCAGGTTGGGTTTGTTGAATTCGGTTCTCGATTTGTCGATGACGCCGTAATGGTGGGTCAGAATGTCGGTTGTCGAGTTACCCCGGTCGTTCTCACCATGTTGCAATAACATGGCCCGTATGCCCGTGGCCGGTACGTATAACCCCATCAGATTGCGGACGTTGGCCCACGGCATACGAATCGGGTATCTGACAAAAGAATGATCAAAGGGAATATCGTAGGCCGCCTTGTAGTTGTACTCCATGTTGGTGCCACCAAAACCAGCATTGTAGAACAGTACGGGTACATTGATGCGCTGTACCAGCAGGTCGCCCATACGACCCCACAGCCACGGTACGCTGGCAAAGGGCGATATGGTGGCTCCGGTCTGCAACTTTCGGAAGTCAAGCCCGGCCAGAAAACGCGGATTTGCCGTGTTGAAATACTGGTCAATTTCGGGCGAGGGAAAATTGAACGGAACAGCTATCACGCGGTCGTCGGTGGCGCCCGCCATTGTGGGGCATTGATCAACGCCGTTGACAAAACAGCTTGATCCCTGTGCGTTCGAGTGGCCCACAATAGCAAACACTTCGCCTACGCCAAAGCGATCAAGCGAATCGGTTGCCACGACCTGCCCGTTTTTCAGTCCGCGCACATTGATCTGATACCAGCCGCCACTAACGGGTACTATACCGTTGAACTGCCCATTGACTGGGTTTGCCTGAAGCAGTCGCCAGTTGGTAGTTGTACCCTGCCCCGCCACGCGTGCCACAAACCGGACCTCTACCGCATCGAGCGGCTGGGCATAACTTCCGGCTACCTGAACGCTGGCCTGATTACTATTGTCGCGCTGAATCACCATCCGGCTCAGAGGATAAGTGAGTTTGATCTGGCCTAATGAGGGAAAAGAGTGGGTGAGGAGTGCAGGTACATAGAGAAGGATACATATTCTCAAATGTACAGGTGTAAGTGTATTCATAGTTGAATAAATTGATTTGTTAATATTGACTTACTTCGTCACCACGTTGCAATATCTGGCTTTATACGTTTCTACGAGATGAAAAATAGACAAATTATCGCGTGTAACGACTAAACGGTCTGTTCGTCAGACTCCGGTCGCGCCAACCTCGTTGAGGATGACTATTTCTATTCCTATGGTAAGTGCAGGAGTTTTCGGTAATTGGGTTTGTTTTTGGGAAACGATTCTGTTACTTTGTCTTACCGAAGGAGATTAACCCTTTACCCGTTTGGCGATGAATTTTGACGACGAAGACGACGACGATAGCTTTATGGATTGGGACGGCTTCGATGAGGATTACGATCCTGAAGAAACCCGCGCCGAAATGGAAGCTGAAAACCGGCGTATCAAAAACCTGCCGATTTTGCGGAAGGCGAATGAATTGATGGAACTCACGCAGGCCATTGTCGAGACGATCAATAAGGAAGAAGACGTACTGATGATGCATGAGCAGATGCTGGCGAATGCTATGATGCTGGCTCCCAAAATTGTGGGTGCCGAAGGGGGCGATTTGTATACGCTCCGCATGGAAAACGCTGTCATCATCAAAATGCACGCCCGCGAGTTACTGGCGCAGACATCGTACTGCAAAGCCGAAAAACTCGCTGAACCCGCCTACCTGAACGTACTTCGCGACGAGATCGAGCAGTTTCGGTTATTATTTGTCGACTGGGTCAACGGGTTTGATAAAGATAACGATGCACCTGATGACTGGGGCCTTTTCTACTAACTTTTTTGCGTAGATGTTCTACACGCCCCACGACCGGGGCGTTTTTATTGCGCTGACCGCTACCCAGCCTGCCACCCCGATAACAATTAAAGGCTATCGTCGTTTTGCATGGCTTTTTGCTCGGTAAACGTACCACCCACTAAATAAACGTATACCTTTTCAGTGGCTTATCACTAATTTAAAGGGCTATCTTTGCGTTCTGTTGTCCATTCTATGAAAAAAATGCTACTCGCTCTATTCCATCCCGTTCGTTGGCAGATTCGTCTATTCATAGCCACAGTTATATGCCTGACTGGCTGTTTGGTTCATACCAGTTATGCACAAGTGCCGCCAGTCATTACACTATCGGCCAGTTCGGCAACGGTTTGTGCCGGTTCCAATACGGTTCTTACGGCATCGGGCTGCCCAACAACGGCGGCTCTCCGATGGTCGACCAATCAAACCACAAACCCTGTTACGGTAACTCCAACGCAGGCAACGATTTTTTCTGCCACCTGTACCGTTACCACTACCTCGGTAGTGACAACCACGGCCATCAGCACCTCGGCAGTAAATGCGACGGCGGTCAGCACGACCTACGTTTCGAGCACAACGGCATTGGTCTCCAATTCTGCATCAGGATCGGCGTCCATCTCAATTCAGACAACTCCCGGCCTGAGCTTGTCAGTTACCGCGACACCCGCCGTATGTAATGGCACCAGCGACGGACGTATAGCCGTGGCCGTAGTGGGTGGTACGGCCCCTTTTCAGTACCAGTTTAATAGCCAGCCTTTTCAGAGCGAGAACACGCTGAGCGGGCTGAGGGCGGGTGCCTACACGGTTGTGGCCAGAGATTTGCGCGGGTGTACGGCAACGGCCAACGTCACGGTCACGCAGCCGGTGCCGTTGTCGCTGACGGCAACGCCAACCAGTTCACGCTGCGCCGGTGGCGACGATGGCACTATCGTCGCCGTGGCATCGGGTGGTAACGGCGGGCCGTTTCGGTACTCGTTAAATTTTCAAACAACCCCGCAGCCAACCGGCCTTTTTACTAATCTGAAAGCCAATACCCTTTACACCGTTGTAGCCGCCGACCAGCGCGACTGTATCGTGGCGCGGGAAGTAACTATTCCACAGCCCAATTCATATACCATTAGCCTGACGGCGCAACCGGCCAAATGTGCTGGCTCGGCAGACGGAACAGTGGCTATATCGGTGCGGGGCGGCACGGGTAATCTAATCTATCGAATCGGTAATGGCCCATTCCAGTCGGGAACGCTCTTTACCGGTTTAGCCGCCAATACCTATGAAGTGACCGTGCAGGATGCCAACGGCTGTCAGGGCCGAGAATCTATTGCGGTAGGCCAGCCAACTCCCCTGCGACTGACTGCAACGTCGACGCCTATCAACTGCTTTGGCCTGACCAGCGGAACGGCCAGCGTTACGGCATCGGGCGGCACCGGGGCCGTCACATACCGGCTTACAACGGCCCCTGCCTCGCAGACGAGTACCGTATTTACGGGCCTGGGAACGGGCGAATATACCATCGTCGGAACCGATGCCAATGGCTGCACCACACCCGTATCCGTAACGGTGGGCCGGGCCGACGTGCTCAGAGTACAGGCGGCTATGACGCCCGCTACCTGCTGCGTTTGTCCAACGGGAGCAGTCCGTCTGAGCAGCACGGGCGGCAGTGGTGCCACGCGCCAGTACCAGATTATCGGGCAACCGTATCAGGCCAATGCACAGTTTGCCGGGCTGCGACCTAATGCCTACCAACTGCGCGTAGCCGATGAAGTTGGCTGTACCGACACCGTAACCGTTCGCGTAACCGATGCGTCGGCAATGACACTCACCACCGGAACGATTAAGAATGTACTCTGCGCGGGCGGCTCCGATGGCGAAGCTGCCGTTCAGGTAGCGGGTGGCACCCGACCGTTTACGTTTTTCTGGCAGACCGAACGCAAGGATACACTCCAAACCCGAACGGCCACGCAGACAAACCTGCCTGAAGGCACCTACACGGTAAGTGTACTCGACAGCAACCGCTGCACGACCAGCACCGTATTTGTTACGCTACGGTCGCAGTTTCCGGTGCCAACAAAACCAACTGTCCAACTCTCAGGCGGGGCACTGTTAGTCGATCAAACCGTTGGTATTCAGTGGTACGTGCAGCAGGGAACGAACCCGGCCCGGCCAGTACCCAATGCCACCCGCCCCGTGCTGACGCCCTTTGAAAGCGGGCAGTATTACGTAGTGATTACGGCCAACGGCTGTTCGTCGCCCCCATCTGACCGGGTAAACTTCGTGCTTACGGCCACCCCCGAACCCGTTGCCGATTTTACGGTTCGCGTTGCGCCAAACCCGGTTTCGGGCGGCCAACTACGCGTTGAACTCGAACAGGCCCAACGGTCGGCGGTATCGCTAAATCTGCTCGATGCATCAGGACGGGTTATATGGCAACAGCAAGTACCCGCCTTTACAGGCAAAAAGCAGGCTACGTGGCCGCTGACGGGCATTTCGACCGGCACGTATTTGCTGAAGGCCGACGCCGATTCGCGCCGGGCGGTGTTGCGTGTGGTAGTCGAGTAGATTAGTACACCCGCAAACTAACCTGAGCCGTATCTTTCTCACCGGTATCGAAGCCATTGTTGGGCGTCGATGCCGGGTCGATCAGGGATGAACTCAGCACTTCGGCTTTGATGGTTGCCGGTTCCGTTGACACGGCCCGCACCCGAAACATAAAAACAGTGGTTTGGTGGGGGAAAGCCAGGGCTCTTGTATCTGTTGTGAGTTCACTACCCGTTGCGCTGAAATCGGTACTGCTGACGAAGACCAGTCCGTCGGGGAGCTGACACCGGATACGGGCACTGTTCCTGGCCATAACGCTACGCTGCCTGACCGAAACCCATACTGTAAACTCACTGTTAAGTGCAGGCGTCAACGTGCTGGGTGTCAGCATGAGTGCCAACTCACTTCTGTCAAGTACAATAGTTGGCTCGTTCGATTGAACTGTCGGCATTGTAGCCGGATTCGGCTCTGGTGAGACGAATACAGGGCCTGACGTTGCCGTTGTGCGGAAATCGGCCCAGGCAACGTATTTCTGCCCACTGTTGGTGCCAAAGTTGGGCGTTGAACTGGGGTCAGGATTGTCGCAACGGATGATCTGTGTCGCCAGCCGATAAATAGCCTCTGTTCCGGGTTTGACCGAAAAAACGTAGACTACCGCTCCAAACGCCGGAACAACCGTGGGTACGCTGATGAGCGAACCATCCGATAACTGAACATCGGCTCCGGTCGAGACAATGGTGAGTGACGAAGGTAAACGGAGTTGCCATTGAACGTTGTCAGCACTGTTACCGCTTTGATTTGACACTGTCAGCGTGACCGTAACAGGCTGACTGATAGCGGGAACGCGGTTGCTCACCTGCATCGACAGGCTCAGATCGACCGCCGGTTGCTGGCTCACCGTAATGGAAACAACATTGGATGGATTGCCGCTACAGCTATTGCCAATCAGTCGGCAAACCGCGCTGTAGGTTGTGCTTTGTGCCGGACTTACAACCAGCACGTCTCCTATAGCTCCTGTTGACCACACCACCTGCTCGAAACCGGGAAAGCAGCCCGTTGCCTGTAGTGTTACGGCCTGATTGGGAGATGTAAATCGATTGGAAGCTGAAATTACGGGCGTTCGATGACCAGTGAAGATGTATATCTGCTCCACTGCCGTGCCAGCGCAATTGCCCGTATAAGTAGCCGTCACGCTGTAAAAAATGCCCATAGCCGCAGGAGCATTCGTTACCGTTACGCTCTGTCCACTGCCGGTAAATCCGTTGGGACCGCTCCATTGATAGGTTGGCGTAAAACCAGTTTGAAGGGTCGAAACCGTTAATTGAAACGCACTGCCTGCACAAAACCCACCCGTCGAAACAGGCGTGTTATCAACAGTAAATGAACGAACCCATAGCCCCGGTGGGCCAATGGTAACGGTGGTCGTTGCCACGCCCGTGCAACCGCCGGGAAACGTGATGGTTGCGCTGTAAATACCCGACATGCTTGCTGTAGCATTCGTCAGCGTTGTACTTTGGGCTGTGCTGGTGAAGCCGTTTGGTCCACTCCACCGATAAGCCGCTCCACCAAGTGCTACTACCCGAAACGACGAGCCGGGACAGAACGTACTTATTGTACCTCCTCCGCTACCGTTAGCTTCGCCACTATAGGCGTACGCCGTTGGGTTGCCGATGGTAATGGCCTGCGTGGCAGATAATACACCCGAACACGCGCTGGTTAGCGTAGCCGTTACGCTATATACACCCGTCATGGCCGAAGTCAGGTTAGTGAATGTAGTGCTTTGAGCGGTGCTGGCAAACCCATTTGGTCCACTCCATTGGTACGTGGCCGTGGCATTGGCCGAAACAGACGCTGCCAGCCGGAAGGTGCCGCCGGGACAGAATGTACTCGTAAAGTAAGGAGTGGCTTCTACGGTCGTACTGTTGATGGTTAGTGTTGGCTGAGAGACCGAAATAGTCCGCGAGGCCGATGCCGTTCCCGAACACGCACCGGTCAGGGTAGCCGTCACGCTATATGCGCCAGCCATTGCCGGGGTCAGATTGGTCAGGGTGAAGCTTTGGGCTGCACTGGTGAATCCGTTTGGCCCGCTCCACGCATAAGCGACCGTTGTGTTGGTAGGCGTCGAGATATATCCCCGAATGTCTGCCGACGAGCCGGGGCAAAACGATGGAGTGAATGTAGACGCGTTTCCGTCTATACGATACGTATCTACAAAAATAGTTGGACTATAGTTGGAGACAGTTACGGTATCCTTAGCCGTACCGCAACCGTCTGGATAGGTGGCTTCTACAATGTATAACCCCGCCGTACCTTGTGCTACAACCGGATTTTGTTCGGTGCTGCTAAACCCGTTTGGACCAGTCCAGGTGTAGGTAGCCGCGTTGGTACTCCACGCAGCATCGGGGTAAGCCACTAATGAAAAACTGCCGGGGCCGCAAAGCTGATAGTTGGGCGACCAACTTCGATTGCCCTGGTTAAAGGAGGTTACGTAACCTTCCGGTTTGGGCGTTCCTAAGCTCACGGTTGTTGAAGCCGTAGCCGTGCCAGTGCCGCTCACCGGGCCACTAAACGACATCGTTACCGAATAAACGCCTGCTGTAGTGGCCGACGCGGGTACTTGCAGGGTGGCGTTTGAGTTGCTCGTGAAACTGTTTGGCCCCGACCAGCGAAACGAGATAGCCGTACCGCTCGGTGGCACTGAATACTGAACGTTAATTCTAAACGTCTGCCCGTTGCAAACCGGACTGTTGCTTTGCAGGCCAAACGTTGATGGGTATGATTGAGCAAAAAGAGAGGAGGCCGTGAACAGCACGGCGCACAGGGAGTAAAGCAGGCGCATAAACGGTGGGTAATCTTACCGCCAAAAATATGTAATATTGTTCATTACTGATAATCAGCGAAGTCTTCTAAATGGGCATCAAAATCGGGGCGTATCACAAACTGCCCTCTGGCACTACCAAAGACCGGGGTCTTCTTCGGAGTTGCCTGTGGTGGCGAAACCCGCGTTGTCAAAAACTCGACAAAATCAGCAACTTCAGCCTGCCTATCGGGCGGCAACGTCTGATATTTCTGATACAGTTGTACGTAGGTCATACTTCTCTAAATCAACTTATCCGAAACAAATATACGCACTTCGGGGCAGGCTGATACTCACAATCGCTCCTCAAACAGTTTCAGAATCCGTTTGTATTCGTCCATCCAACTGGTGGGCTCCACGAAGGCGTGGTCTTCCATCGGGTAGAGAGCCAGTTCCCAGTTCTCTTTTTTGAGTTCGATAAGCCGCTGCGCCAGCCGAATGGCATCCTGCGCGTGAACGTTCACGTCGACTAAGCCGTGGCAGATGAGCAGATGGCCGCGCAGCCCATCTGCAAAGAAAATTGGCGAGGAACGTCGGTAGGCCAGTGTATCGGTCTGGGGTTCGTTCAGGATGTTGGCGGTATAGGGGTGGTTGTAAGCCGCCCAGTCAGTAACGGGCCGAAGCGCAGCCCCAGCCTTGAACACATCGGATTGGGTAAACATCGCCATCAGCGTCATAAATCCGCCATACGAACCGCCGTAGATACCAATCCGCCCCGCATCGACGCCCTGCGTTTTTACGAGCCACCGGGCCGCATCGACGTGGTCGTCGAGGTCTTTGCCGCCCATGTGCCGATAGATGCCCGTTCGCCAGTCGCGCCCGTAGCCCGCCGAGGCCCGGTAATCAATATCCAATACCGTAAAACCTTTGTCGGCCAGTAGGTTATGAAACATATATTCACGAAAATACTGGCTCCACCACTTGTGTGCGTTTTGCAGATAACCGGCTCCATGTACAAAAACTACCGACTTCCCGTTGGGCTTCTCGGGTTTGTAGAGCCGGGCATAAATCGACTGCCCATCGCGGGCCGGAATGGTCACGAGCGTAGGGTCACGCCACGGATAGGCTCTAAAGGCGTCCGTCTGCGACTGCGTCAGCCGGACGGGTGCGTTTTCACCGCTCGACGGCCCACTTTTCATTTTTAACTTTTCATTATTCACTACGTACAATTCCCACGGTTGCGTACTGCTTGAATAGCGAATTGCCAGCCGGGTTTCGTCGGGCGAGAGCGTCACGTCGTTGGCTCCGGCCATTGTTGTGAGTTGGGTGCGCGGCCCGCCCGTTACAGCCATTCGGTAGGCGTGTTGCTCACCCGGATGCACCTCGTTGGTTTGCAGATAAAAATGGGTTTTGTCTTTCGAGAGCGTCACCTGCTGCACCTCAAACTTGCCGCTCGTGAGTTGCTTGCGTTCGCCCGTTACTGCGTTCACGGTATACAGATGCGAGTAACCATCGGCTTCTGACTGAAACCAGAGCGTTTGATTGTCAGCCAGAAAGCCCATGCTGCCCATGCTTACAGTAGGGCCAATGCCCGGCCCACCAATCCAGGCATCGTCGTGCTGATGATCGAGCAGCGTTAGCGTCAGGCTATCGGGGTGCAGGCGGCAAATCCAGCGGTCTTTGTTATCGAACGACCGAACCACTACCACGGCGATGTTGCCGTCTTCTGACCAGAGCGGGCCATTGACGAGCAGTTTGGTCGCGTCGGTTTTAATGGTCTGCGTTCGGGCCTTACCCGTGCTGTCTTTCGCGGCAAAGAAGTATTTATCGGCCACAATTAGTTGGCGTACTGTATCGCGCTGACGGTCGTAAACAAAAAACGGCTGCTCGGCCAGGGGCGACCCTACCTTTGTGCGACTGGGTATGTTTTCGGTGTAGCCCGACTCCGTCACGTAGTTTGGTACAACAGTTGATTTCGACGACGGCGGGGTTTTCGTGAGCCGATACGTTACGAAACGCCCATCGGGGCTAATCTGCGGACTGACCAGCGTTCGGTCGTCGGTGTGAATTTCTTTAGGTCGGCGGGGGCGGTCGGCTTTGGTGATTCGCTCGGCTTCGTCGCGTTTTTCTTTTCGTTCGCGCAGCACGTCCGACAGCCGGAGTTGGTCGGCTTTCAGTGCTTTTTCCTGGTCAGACAGTTTGGGGGCTTCTCGTTTCGAGCCGCTACGGAAGTCGGTCAACTGAGCGAGTTCGCCAGTTTGCAGATTGATACTGAACAGATTGGCTCCACGCCGGAAGGCCACGCTGCGGTCGTTTTCCCAGAAACCGGGTTCGCTCTCGGTCTCAACCGTATTTGTTAGTTGCCGTACCTGCCCCGACCGCACATCGATCACGAACAGATCGCCCTGCCGCTCAAACAGCCGTTGGGTGCGGGTGCGGTTGTAGACTATCGAAGCCACCGGCAACGCCCGCCGTTCGGCTGGACCGACTTTTGTCGGAACCGAGGGCGTCAATACACTGCGCCGACCCGACCCCGTGCGGGCGAAGGTCACTTTATACAGCGAATCGCCTTTAGCCGGGCCACCGGGCGCGTTGGCCGGATTCCAGGAGAAATACAGCGTCTGTGAATCGTCGGACCAGAAGGGGTTGGAGGGCGACGTGCCAACCCACCGTTTGGGGTCCTGCATGATGGTTTCGACGGTGAGCGGGGGGCGGGAAGCCGTTTGGGCAAGGGCCGTAACCGATAGCAACAGGAAGGGCAGACAAACGTAGCGGTTCATCAAGAAAAGCGAACTGTGAGTGAAGCCGGAAATTAGGAAGAAAAGCGCGAAAGGCGTACTTTTCGGCATGAAAACGCCCACAAAACCGGCTATCAACCCGGCTATTGAACCCATCGTGCGCGAGTTCAAAGCCGCCCTGCAAGACCTCTACGGCGACCGCCTGCGCGAGGTGGTGCTTTACGGCTCCTACGCCCGTGGCGATTACCACGACGAGTCGGACATTGATTTAATGGTGGTTTTGAATGATGAGCGTATTAATACGATTACAGAAGTATTTCGTTTGAGTGACTTGACGATGAACGTCATTTTACAGTATGGCAAAGCCATTTCACCTTTACCCGTTGAAGCCCGCAAATACGCTACTTCATTGATGCCTGTTTATCAAAATGCCCGGAAAGAAGGGTTTATTTTATGAATGATATAATTGCCAAATATTTGGAACGTGCAGAAAGTGCATTGGATGCCGCTGATGTATTGTTGGAAAACGATCAGAATCTGGCATTGGCAAATCGCTCCTATTACGCTATCTTCTATTGTATTTGCGCGCTGCTGCTGACCGAACGGATCGTAACGAAAAAGCATGAGGGCGCACGGGTGAAATTTCATGAGTTATTTGTAAAAACGGGTCGGTTCAGCAAAGACGCCGGGCGTATGCTGGAGCGTAATTTTGAAGCACGGCAGTCGGCTGATTATGACATGGAAACAGAAATAACGAAGGAACAAGCTCAACTTCTCCTTCACGATGCCCGCGCCTTTTACCAGTTAACGCTTGATTATTTTACTCAACATCCGCCCGTTGAAAACCAATAAATTGTCGCTGAAACCTGCCCCATGCACTACGTCATTCACGCTTACGATTATACCGACGCCGATGCGCTCGACCGGCGTATGACCGTTCGGCCCGCCCATCTCGAGTATGTTCGCAACCTGAAAGACAGTGGGCAGTTTTTACTCGGTGGTGCCCTGCTCGACTCTGACGGGCGCATGATCGGCTCGATGCTGGTTCTTGATCTGGATACTGATGAGCAACTACAGGAATACCTCAAAACCGACCCCTACATCGTGGAGGGTGTTTGGGAGACCATCGATGTGAAACCTTTCCGGCAAGCCACCGTCTGATTTTTATGCTCAAAGCCGCAATTTTTGACATGGACGGCCTGCTGGTCGATTCGGAACCGCACTGGCGCAGTGTTGAACGAGAGGTGTTCGGTTCGGTGGGCCTGACGCTTACCGATGAGCAGTGCAAACAAACAACTGGTATGCCCATTCCGGCAGTAGTTGAGTATTGGTATGCCCGCTTCCCGTGGAACGACACGCAGCCGGGACAAACCAAAGCCGACATCGGCGCGGCCATTACGGCTGGGGCGCATCAGCGCATTGGCGAACGAGCCGAACCCATGCCGGGAGCCATCGACCTGCTCAACTGGTTTGTTGGGCAAGGTATCGCTACGGCCATTGCATCGGCGTCCCCTATGAGTTTGATTGAGGTCGTTGTTGACCGTATGGGCATTCGTAATCAGCTCACGCTGTGGCACTCGGCCACGCTCGAAGCCCGTAACAAACCCGCGCCCGACGTGTATCTGGGTACGGCCCGTCAGTTAAGCGTTCGGCCCGACGAGTGCGTTGCTTTTGAAGATTCTGGCGCGGGCGTAACATCGGCGAAGGGGGCTGGAATGCTGACGGTTGCTGTACCTGCTGATTTTGAACGCGATGACCCGAAGTTTGCTGTTGCTGATCTGATTTTGGTGTCACTACATGATTTTTCAGCCGAAACGTTGACGCTTCTGGAAAACACAAGTCAAAAGAGTGCGGCTTAATAGCCTGTATACACCTAATTTTATTACTGCGACGATAATCGGTCGCAATTCGTGACTTTTCGATGCGTATCTACCAACTTGATGCTTTCACCGACCGCTTGTACACAGGTAACCCGGCGGCTGTGGTGCCACTAACGGAGTGGCTGTCCGACGAGCAAATGCAGCAGATTGCGGCTGAAAACAATCTGGCTGAAACCGCTTTCTTTGTGAAGACTGACAGCGACACGGATTATCATATTCGCTGGTTCACGCCCACGGTTGAGGTTGACCTTTGCGGCCATGCCACGCTGGCGACGGGGTATGTCGTTTTTTTTCTGGAAGATAAACCCGAAAAAGACGCTATCACGTTCGATTCGCGCAGTGGCCCGCTGAAAGTATGCCGGTCTGACGATGGCTGGCTAACGCTCGATTTTCCCGCAGATGTTTTTCAGAAAGCGAATGTGCAGCCGCCCGCGCTCCTCACCAGCCTGACTGAAAAGCCGGTAGCGGTTTACAAAGGCAAGACAGATTATATGCTCGTCTACGAAAGTCAGGCCCAGATCGAAGCGTTGACGCCTGACTTTCGGGAAATGGCAACGGTGCCGGCGCGGGGCGTTATCGTTACAGCACCGGGCAGCGCAGAAAGTGGTGTCGATTTTGTGTCGCGGTTTTTCGGGCCACAATCAGGCATCGACGAAGACCCTGTAACCGGCTCGGCGCATACTACACTCATACCCTATTGGGCCGAACAACTTGGCAAAACTGAGCTAACTGCCCGCCAACTCTCGAAGCGGGGCGGCTACCTTCGCTGCAGACTCAACAACGACCGCGTCGATATTTCGGGGCAGGTGCAATTGTATTTGAGCGGAGAGATTCTGTAAAGCCTATCGCGTACTTCTCACCTGCCTTCATCTATCGAAGGTTTACCAGGGCCGTTGAGCAGGAGAAAAATGCTCATCGCCAGCAGGTTAATAGACGGGAAGGTGTTCTTGTACGTGTCGGCAATGGCAATATGGCCCACGATAATTGCCAGCATAAAATTGATTGCTAAAAACAGCGCGGCCCAGCGGGTTTTCCAGCCAATTATCATCAGAACCGCCCCCAGAAACTCGGTGTAGGCCGATAGCGTGGCACTGAGTATTGGCAACGGAAACCCCAGACTTCTTAGCCAGTCGGCGTAGCCCGGTATGCCGTCGGTGGGGTGCAGTGCCGTATGACCAGCCGCATCGTAGAGCTGATAACCAAACGCCAGCCGAAGCAAAAACGGGGCGTAGGCCCGATAGCGGCCCAGCGAATTCAGAAATTCGTTCATAAGAATCGGTATAATACGTTAACGGCAACCGAATGTAAGGCTACCCCAATAACTGCGCCAGTCGGCTTGGGTGGTGTCTTCGTTTGCTACCATCCGCACGACGCTAATCATATTTTGCCCCACCCGTAGTTTGAAGCGCACCCGCCCCTGCGCGTCGGAACGTTGTCTTTCTTCGTGAAGTTTGTTTTGAGCGTCGCGGTTCCAGTAGCGCACCATCCCACCCGTCAGTGGCTCGTTCTGGAATGTCAGCCTGAACTCAGCCGTTTCGCCGGGACGTTGTCGATACGGGTTTTGTAGGGGCGTAATTTCCAGCGGCATACCGGTATTCTTGGCGAAAGTTTCGTCGGGCGTGGGGCCAACCTGCACCAGCGTTTTCACGCACCGCTGATAAAGTTCGCGGCTGGGCCGATTGGTCTGATTTTGCTGCTTTCGGGCCGCAATCACGTTATCTAACCCATCTTCCTGTAAGTACAGCAGAAAACTATCGGCTTTCATCGTCAGAAATTTGGGCGTATTGGCAAAGCTGAACAGGTGTGTGCCCGGCGTTTTCAGCACAACCGACACGTCGCCATAATGGTCGCCGGTGAGGGCAGGGGAGAGGTCGGCACTACTGGTCGCTGTGTGGTGCCTGTACTGGATAATGCGGTTCTTTTTACCTTCGGAACGCTCCCCCTGAAAGCCCTCGCCAACCAACACCTGAATGTTGATCGACTCGCCAACACGGGCAAAAAAACGGCTGGGCTGAAGCCAGAACTCATGCGCCAGTGCCGAACTAAGAACCGTAAGCAACGCAGCGGTCAACAAATTTTTTTTCATACGTTTTAATTTGTAATTAATCTAAATAAACTACATTTGTAGCGCAAAATTGATTAATGATGATCGCTGAGTTTGTGTCGACCGATTGCCTGTTGTCGATTTCTACGACGAAAACCATTCCTGCCGATAATCCATTCGCTGGTGATGTGTGCTGCGTGCTGAAAAAGTGCTGCAAGAAGTACAAAAAAGGCAAACGCTGCAAGAAGTGCCCCGATTGACGTGCGGTCTCAACAGCACTGACCTACGCAGAGAAAACTAATGATTGTATTGGAGAAAAAACCAGTCTGATGGTGTTATGGCTGTATGCATCTCTACGTTCATATCCCATTCTGCAAGCAAGCCTGCCATTATTGCGATTTTCATTTCAGCACCAATCAACGCGGAAGACCTGCGTTGCTCGATGCGCTTTGCGCCGAAATAGAGCTACAGAAAAACTACCTGCCCGGCCCGGAGCTGGAAACGATTTACTTCGGTGGAGGAACGCCCTCGCTGCTGACCCAAGGCGAATTAGAGCAGCTTTTTACGGCAATTCACGCGCATTTTACGGTATTGCCAGGGGCAGAAATTACGCTCGAAGCGAACCCCGATGACCTGACCACCGACAGGCTGCTGGCGATACGTCGTTTCGCCAATCGGTTGAGCATCGGTATTCAAACATTTGACGAAACAACATTGCGCTGGATGAATCGGGCGCATACGGCCACTGAAGCCGAAACTTGTGTGCGCCGGGCGCAGGATGCCGGTTTTGACAACCTCAGCGTTGACCTGATCTACGGCATTCCGAATCGCGATGCGTCGCGCTGGGCGTATGACCTGGCGCGGATGCTGGACCTTGGTGTGCCGCACCTGTCGGCCTACGCGCTCACTATTGAACCCGATACTGCTTTTGGCCGATGGACAAAAACCGGTAAAATGGTGCCGGCTGATGAGGGGGTGGCCGCCAGTCAGTTTGAGGAACTGACAACCGCACTGACGCAGGCCGGTTATGAGCATTACGAGATTTCTAATTTCGCCCGGCCCGGTCAGTATGCGTGGCACAACACAGCCTACTGGCAACGCAAACCCTATCTCGGCATTGGCCCAAGTGCCCATTCGTACAATGGCACGTCGCGGCAATACAACATTTCTACTAATGCACGTTATACGAGCGAGCTAACGCAGGGCCACCTACCAGCTACGGTTGAGGTGCTGAGTGTTGCCGATCAGGTAAATGAATACCTGCTGACAGGGCTGCGGACGCAATGGGGCTGTTCGCAGACCGAGCTTGATATGCTACTGGGCCGCAATTTTGCGCAGGAGCAGGCCCCTAATCTGGTTGCTATGCAACAGGCAGGCTGGCTCCGGATTCAGAACGGCTGGCTGCGGCTAACGACCGCTGGCAAACTTTTTGCCGACCGCGTGGCGGCTACGTTGTTTGTAGAGTAACGCGGCTGGAAAGCCGCTTTGTGTACGCTCGAAAACTATGGCTTTCCAGCCGCGTTACAATTTATCCGCTATTTTCGCTGAACAGAAATTCGCCGATATGAATCCGCCACGCCGAGCCAATACGTTTCGTGATATGCCGCAGCAGCAACCCCGTCCCAGAGTCGACAGTACGTCGACGCAGCGTGGACCAACACGCTCAGACATGCCCTGGCAGCGGGCGCGGGGATTCGTGCGCGAGCGGCCCCTGCTCGAACGGGTTTACTGGTTCGTTGTCAAAGCATTACTATGGTTATTTTTCGGCTCCATCGGCTATGTTGTTGTACTGAAATACGTTCCGGTCTGGGTAACGCCACTGATTGTTTCGCGCTGGATAGACACTCTTGGCACCAACGAGAGCAGCAAGGTCTATAAATCATGGCGACCTTACGATAAAATCAGCAAAGAAGCCGCGCTGGCTGTGGTAGCTTCTGAAGATCAGGCATTTCCGACGCACTGGGGCTTCGATTTTGACGAAATTCAGGATGCTATCAAAGAGAATCAACATCGCAAACGCCCGCGTGGAGCCAGTACCATTTCGCAGCAGGTCGCTAAAAATGTTTTTCTCTGGAACGGACGGAGTTACATTCGTAAAGGGTTGGAGGTATATTTCACCGTACTGATTGAGTTGATCTGGGGCAAAAAACGCATACTGGAAGTCTATCTGAATGTAGCCGAAACCGGACCCATGACGTTCGGGGTTGAAGCCGCCAGTCAACGCTATTACGGCCATGCTGCCGAAAGTCTCAGCCGCAATGAAGCTGCCCGCATTGCCGCCGTGCTGCCAAACCCCCGCCTGTTCTCGATAAAGAAACCATCGAACTATATTCAGCGACGTACCCGACAAATTGCCCGCCAAATGCGTTACTTAGGCGGACAGAAGTTTATTCGGAACCTGTAGCCTATTCCGCTACCGACACACACGCTGAAACGTCATGAATGCGCAGCCAATCAGGCAATTTTTTGTCAATCTCTGGATTTTATTAAAAGACGCTTACAACGGATTTATTGACGACCGGTGCCTGAAGCTGAGCGCGGCACTGGCTTATTACACCGTATTCTCGCTGGCCCCGTTGCTGGTGCTGGCAATGTCGCTCATCAGCTTTTTCTTCGGGCAGGAGGCCGTGCAGGGGCATGTGTTCGAGCAGATACACGGCTTAGTGGGCGATCAGGCAGCGCGACAGATTCAGGAAATGATCAAAAACGTTGAACTGTCGGGGAAAACCAACACGGCTCTGGGAATCGGCATCGTTACACTGGTGGTGGGTGCTACCACCATATTTATTGAGATTCAGGACTCTGTTAACCTGATCTGGCGGGTGAAAGCCAAGCCTAAGCGCGGCTGGCTGAAATTGCTGCAAGACCGGCTGCTGTCGTCGTCGTTGGTTATCAGCCTGGGCTTTTTACTGCTGGTGTCGCTCATTATCAACGGGTTGGTACTTGCGTTGAGCAGTTTTTTAACAAAATACATTCCGAGTATCGGCGTCCTGATTATCAGCGGTTTCAACTTTGCCTTCAGCACAGCGGTAGTGGCCGTTCTGTTCGGGACAATATTTAAAGTTCTGCCCGACGCTAAAATTGCCTGGAAAGACGTGCGCTGGGGGGCATTTTTCACCGCGCTATTGTTTATGCTGGGCCGGTATGTGATTGGATTGTATGTGGCAACGACCTCTACCAGTTCGGCGTATGGCGCGGCTGGTTCGCTGATTGTTATCCTGATCTGGATTTATTACACAGCCGCTATTTTATACTTCGGTGCTGAGTTCACGCTGGCATACGCCAACCATTTCGGCGTAAAAATTCGACCCGCCGATTATGCCGTGTACGTTGAACAGGTCGAACGTGAGCGCGAGGTGGCCGTAATTCCGACCGAGCAAAAGACGAAAGCCAAGTGATGGAGAGTGTGTTATCAACGCTCCAAAAAATCCTGAATTTTCTTGTTGCAACCTGTTTGGTGGTGAGAGGGTCTTATGCGGGAAAGATACCGATGCGATTATGAAAACGAGACTTATTTCCCTTTTCTGCTTAAGCCTGCTTCTGCTGGAATGTAGTAACAAAGAGGTGCCGACAGACACACCGACCTGCGTTCGGAATTTGATTGATCAGTATAAACAGCAGCCCGTTACAAATCCTCCTGCCCGCGTTTATCGGTATACGTATCAGGGTAGAACAGTATACTTTATTCCGCAACGATGCTGTGATATTGCCAGCCTGTTGTACGATGAATCGTGTACGTTGCGTTGTTCGCCCGATGGTGGTATCAGCGGGGGTGGTGATGGTAGATGCACCGACTTTTTCGCTACCCGGACGAATGAAGTCCTGATTTGGAAAGATACCCGGAAATGAGAAGATTAGAACAACCCCCGGCTAACCAACCGTTCTACGAAAGCCGGTTCGTTGTGCAGTATGAAAAAATATACGAGTGCAGCCAAAATTAAGTAGCTGAACGCCAGCCATTTCTTCTTCTGCTCGAACTCTGCCGGATGATGGTAATAATCGTAGATCATCGACGCCGACAGCCCCATCACCATCAGAAAGAACGAGAACACACCGAAATCTGTTCGGTACATACGCACGTCCTGCATAAATTGCGCTCCCGATACAATGTACAGCAGCCACATCGCAAAACCCGCCCGATACAGGTAAACACTGAGCCGTCGGTCGTTTTTAAGATCGAATAGATCGTCGGTGAATTTTTCGGACATGACAGTGGCGGTTTGCAGTTTGTGAGGAAAATGCCGGGGCAGTGAAAGTACGAACTATAGTCTATAAACGCAAAAAAGATGCTTGCCGATACAAAACCCGCCGGGGTTGACCCCCAATACAATACCATGCAGGTCGAGCTTGTTCGGGTCGACGATGCGTTTCATTTCGAAGCGGTCGGCACGTCGGCAATAGCCCAGCATATTGACGCCAGCACCGACATTGGCGGGCATAATGCCGGGGCGCGGCCTATGGAGATGCTGCTGATGGGACTGGCCGGCTGCTCGGCCATTGATGTAATCGTGATTTTGCAAAAACAAAAGCAGGTCATAGACGATTTTCGACTGAAAGTTGAGGGCCTGCGCGAAAAGGATGCCCACCCTGCTCCGTTCAAAAAAATTCATATCACCTACCTGCTGAAAGGCAACCTGAACCCCGACAAAGTGAAACGCGCCATTGACCTCTCGATGGACAAATACTGCTCGGCTACGGCCCAGCTACGCCCAACCGCCGACATTACGTATTCGTTTGAGTTATTATGAAACAATACCACGACCTGCTGCGCCACATTCTCGATAACGGCACCCGCAAAACCGACCGTACTGGGACGGGTACACTGAGCGTTTTTGGCTACCAGATGCGCTTCAACCTCAAAGACGGTTTCCCGCTCGTAACCACCAAAAAAGTACATACCAAATCGATTATCCACGAACTGCTGTGGTTCATTAAAGGTGAGACAAATATTAAGTATCTGAAAGACAATGGTGTAAGCATCTGGGATGAGTGGGCCGATGCTGAGGGGAATCTTGGTCCCGTTTATGGCAAACAGTGGCGAAGTTGGGCTGCTCCAGACGGGCGCGTTATCGATCAGTTGCAGGACGTACTGAATCAGCTAAAAAATACGCCCGACTCGCGCCGGATGATTGTCTCGGCCTGGAACCCCGCCGACGTGCCGAGTATGGCCTTGCCACCGTGCCATTTACTTTTCCAATTTTTTGTGGCACCCCCTGACACTTTGAAAGGAGAAACGCGCCCGCAACTTTCCTGTCAGCTTTATCAGCGCAGTGCCGACGTGTTTCTGGGCGTGCCGTTCAATATTGCCAGCTATGCCCTGCTGACGATGATGGTGGCGCAGGCATGTGGTTACGAAGCCAACGAGTTCATCTGGACAGGTGGCGATACGCACCTGTATCTGAATCATTTAGAGCAGGTCGAAACGCAACTCTCGCGAGAGCCACGCCCACTGCCCACTATGCGCCTGAACCCGGCAGTACACTCGGTGTTCGATTTCGTTTACGACGATTTCACGCTCGAAAACTACGACCCCTGGCCCGCCATCAAAGCACCGGTAGCCGTGTAGGTCAATAGTTGCATGATTACGAGCATGGACACGCTGCGACGAAGTATTGAATCGATATGCCCAATGCCCGCCGATTTTTATGATTCGTTGAGTAAGGCATTGGTTTCACAAACGCTACCCCGCCATACGCTGCTGCTTCGTGCTGGCTCGGTAGCTGATAAAATTTACTTTATCGAGCGCGGTTTAGTACGAGGGTATTGGTTAGACGAAGGCCACGAACACACCGCCTGGTTCATGAAGGAAGGCGATTTTGTGCTGTCGCCGGTCAGTTTTTACACCCAATCACCTTCTAATGAGTACATTGTTCTGCTCGAAGAAACCATTCTGCACAGCATCAGCCGCGCCCGGCTAAACGAACTGTATGACCGTTATCCTGCCTTCAACCAGATAGGCCGTGTCTTAACAGAGACCTACTATGTACAGAGTGAGCAACGTACCGGCACGTTGCGGCTGGCCGATGCTGCCAGCAAATACGCGTACTTCTTGCGGGCTTATCCGGGCCTGATTAACCGCGTTTCGCTCAAATTAGTGGCTTCATTCCTGAACATCAGTCCAGAAACCCTAAGCCGCCTGCGGGCTAAACGGCAATAGGTATGGTTTCATAAATTCCTGTTATACCAGAACCGATCCTGGTGTTCGTTGGGGCAGTGTTTAATCTGGCTACAATACGAAATTGAATCACGCGTGGCGTATGGCTGACCTGAGGGAATGCATCGGCGTATGGCTGACGCGAGGGAGACGCAAAGGGTTGCGTCTCTACGCTGGACGGTCACCTGTAGAGACGCAACCCTTTGCGTCTCCACCTGCGTCAGCCATACGCCAATGCACCGTCAAATTAATAGGGGCTGTACTTTTTCGGTGGACAAATGCTGGCCGGGCGAGGATTTAGGCGGGGTTGTACTTGATTAGGCGGCAAATAGGGCAGCTTCCAATCAGCCAGAGTGAAATAGGCTACGACTTCCCAGACCATATACGGCTTAAATGTGTAGGTGCGATACAGCACCGTATCGGGACTGGTGGGATGGCACTGCTTGTAAAACTCAAACCGCTTCTCAACATTATCAAATGAATTGCCAAAGGTAATACCCCTCCCGTGGAAGCCTTTGTAGTCACCATGTAGGGTTGTGCATTGTAACTCGCCTACCAACGTATTTATTGTGTCATCTGGTACGCTTATCCGATTCAGGAACATTCCAGTTAATAAGCGGACGGGCCAGAAAATATTGACCATCAATAGATACAGGCCGATTAAGACCAATGCCCAGGTTCGTCTTCTGAGTTTTGGGAAGCGCATAGGACTTTGTTCAAGAGTTAGGTTGATTTACATGCCAAAATTCTATCTATGAAGGGGCGTAAAAATTGACGCAGGTCATTTTATCTGCCGTCCCAAAAAAGAACTTATGATGCGAAACTGCCTGATCTGGTACACTGGCCTGCTGATTGCGTTTGCCCAACCAACGCAGGCACAACCCGACTCAACGTCCCTGACCACCCCGGTCGATTCGGTACGGTTTCGGAATCATCGCTATAACGAATTTTTTCGGGGCAACCGCGACCTATCGTATATCGCGCCCAAAGGCGAGTTGGGCGCACCCGATACGTATATCCTGAATGGCGAACTGATTGCTAATTTTTTTCTGCTGGCAACGCCAAAATCGAGGATTTCAGTTGCAGTAATGCAGCGGTTTTGGGCGCGGGTTCGCACCGAACAATCGGCCCCCGTGCGAACGCCAAGTTTTCGGCTTGGCGCACACGTTTATTACCGGCTCAGTGCCAGCACGAACCGTTATAAATACGTCGAAACGCAACTATACCATCACTCCAATGGGCAGGATGGGCCAGTGTTTCTGCCCAACGGTAGCTACAACACCGCCACCGGCGACTTCTCGACCAACTATCTACAACTCACCTATAATTGGGGAACGCATCAGCCCCATCGGCATGGCACATTTTTCAACGTCGGCTATCGGTGGCACGCACCGTTTTTCAACCACTCTGAAGGGTTGCTGGGGCAGTACGGGTTTAGTCGGGTAATGGGGCAGGCTCTGTACCGGATATTCTGCCGAACCGACAGCGATCAGCCAATACCGAGCAGCAGCACAACCGAGCGGCTGCGGGTGAGTTTGCAGGCATCGTATGCCCTGAACACGCTGGAAGGCTGGACGTTAGCGGCTGTTCGGCGACGGCTGAACGCTGAACTAACGCTGTGGTACATTCCGCCCTTTAGTCGCGATGCGGGCGTTTTTACTACCGTTGGCTACTACGGCGAAGACCCGTACAATATTTATTTTAACGACCGTTACGCCTTCGTCCGACTTGGCATTGCCGCTGGATTTACCCGCTATACGAACGAGGTGAGGAAGAAATAAACAATTGTCAGCCAAATTGTTAATGGTCGCCATACCGTTTTTCGCCCGCCCGAATGGCAACGGCTAAACGGTTTTGTTTGGGTGGCAGCGGGCAGGTGGCAAAAGCCGTAAAGGCACAGGGCGGGTTGATAGCCCGGTTAAAATCCAGCGTTACAGCGTCATCCGCAACCGGGGCATCGGTGTATAAAAACCGCCCCGAACCGTAGGTGTCGTGGGCGTTCGTTGCGTCGCCGAAGAGGATAAAAAGTTTGTCGTTGCCTTCCCGAACGGCATCTAAACGGTAGGTTTGGCCGTTGCGCTCAAACACCAGCGTACCGACCAATGGTTGTTGACTGATTTGGCCCGTTACGTCTAAAATCGGGATGGTGCGCGGCTGGGTCGGGCGTTCAAGCCGGGCTGTTACGCGCCAGCTTTCATCAACCGGAAACCGATCAATACCTGCAAACGTCTTCAATAATGGATTCTCCAAATCGCGCAAACGCACGGCATAGCGATTGCCACGTTTAATCACAAACCAGCGCAGCGAGCCATATTGTAGCGTAAGCGGTTGGCCGGGTCCGGGTTCAAAAATAGTAGTCGCTTTCAGAAGTGGCTCATTAGTAACGCGTACCATTTCGCCGGGCGATGGCTCGAACGTGACTGTGCCGTTGACTAACCGCAACACACCGAGTTGCGCCGGCGCTTTATCGGCAGGAAACGCCAGATTGTTGCCCGGATCGCTGCCCACGGTGTTCTGCCCTTCATTGAGCCAGAACAGGCCCGCCAGATTAAGCCAGCCGTTTTCACGTTTCAGCGACTCTATGCGTTGCTGATGCCACTGGTCGAGCTGCTCACGATAGGCTGGATCGTCGGTGCGGAAACCCACTAACGCCAGACAGGCAATACCCCAGAACCAGAAAAAAAGGCGGGCATACAGGTTGCTGTTTGGAGACGCGGTCTCAATGAATAGTTCGTTCATGCTCAATTGATTTGAGTAACGCTGACAATCCCCCGAATAGCGCGTAACTGCCGGTCGAGCTTCATGCGGTGCCCCTCATCAGGGATATTCACGGTTAACCGGCCATCGACCCGAACGCCGTCGGCTAAAAACGACAGGCCCACAATCCGGCAGGTGTCGTCTTGTGGAATGGCATTCGTAACGTCGTCAACAAAGCGAAGCCGGTCGAAGCCGACAACCCGGTACGTAGCGGGAGTTACCTCGTTGGCAGTGACAGAATTATTCATAAAAGATTAATTCTATTGATTTTGTAGTTTATTGTTTGGAATAAAAGAGCCAGTTGGTAAGCTGGCTCGTTGCGGTTGAGTAAGACAAAGTTGATACGCGAAAAATTTATATCCAAGAAAAAGATAAAAAATTGATTGTCAGTTAATTGTGCTATAAGCCTATCTGATTTCAGAACTAAACAGAACCGTAACGACGCAACAAACTGATAGTGAGACTATAGAGATGAAAATACATCTCCTTTTATTCTACTACTTCAATGGAATTTGTTGAATATGTATTATATTCGCCTAATCAGATTGAGTGCCGGGTTTATTTCCATGACTTAAACAGAAACTGCCATGATCTCACGGAAAGCAAAATATGCCTTTAAGGCCCTCCGGATTCTGGCCCAGCAATATGGCAAAGGGCCGGTTCTGATTGCGCAGATTGCCGAAGCCGAAGCCATACCCCAGAAGTTTCTGGAGTTGATTCTGCTCGACCTGCGTAATCATGGTATTCTACAAAGCCAGATGGGAAAAGGGGGCGGCTATCGGCTCCGCGTCGACCCGGAGCGCGTTAATCTGGCCCAGATTCTGCGCGTTATCGACGGACCGATTGCGCCTACACCCTGCGTTTCTAAAAACTTCTACGTCAAATGCGACGACTGCGCCGACGAAGAAACCTGCACCATTCGGCCCATTATGGAGCGCGTTCGCGATGCCAATCTGTCTGTCTATGAAAACGTTACGCTGAAAGATTTTGCCCGCCAGCCGCAGGTGCCGGAACACTATTAAATTTTTTAACCGCAAAGGCGCAAAGAAGATTTCCCCCGCGCCTTTGCAGTTGAAAAATCACCCCGCTTCGCCTACGAGCATCAAAGCTCCCACCGTTACGTTGCTGGTTTCATCGATCAGGATGGCCCCGCCGGTGGCGCGATTTTGCTGATACGGGTCGAAACTGATAGGCTGGGCTGTACGTAGAACTACGTTGGCGAGGTCGTTCAGTTTCAGGCTATCAACGTCCTCGGTGTGGTCGTAAGTGTCGACGTTAAGCTGGTAGGCGATTTGCCGGACCGAGCAGCGTGTGCGGGCCGTACCGACCTGCAACACGTATTTGCTGCCCACACTCAACGGCTTTGTGTCCATCCAGCACAGCATGGCCTCTATGGTCTGACTGGTAACAGGCTGGTTATCGGTACGAACAATCAGGTCGCCCCGGCTAATGTCAACGTCATCGGCCAAATGCAGAATCACCGACTGCGATGCGCCAGCTTCCTGAAGCGACTGACCCGCCAGTTCAATCCCATCGATGACCGACGTTTCGCCCGACGGCAATACGGTAATGGCATCGCCCACGCGGAAGGTGCCGCTCGTGACTTTGCCCGCGTACCCCCGGTAATCGGGCAGTTCGGCAGTTTGCGGACGAATGACGTACTGCACCGGGAAACGCCCCTGAGCCGGGTTCACATCATCAGAGATAACAATCGTTTCTAAGTAATGGAGCAAGGTCGGGCCGTCGTACCAGGGCATGTTCTTCGATTCATCGACCACGTTATCGCCGTTGAGGGCACTGATTGGAATGTATGTTACCGCGCTGACATTCAGCTTCTTTGCCAGTTCGGCATACTGAATACAGATGTCTGAAAATACATCCTGCGAATACCCCACCAAATCCATTTTGTTCACGGCCACCACAATCTGCGGAATGCCCAAGAGGCTGGCAATGAGCGAATGTCGCCGGGTTTGCTCCACCACGCCATGCCGGGCATCGATGAGCACAATGGCTAACTGACAGTTCGACGCGCCCGTAACCATGTTGCGCGTGTACTGGATATGTCCCGGCGCATCGACAATGATAAACTTACGCTTCGGCGTCTGAAAATACCGATACGCCACGTCGATGGTAATGCCCTGTTCTCGTTCCGAACGAAGCCCGTCGGTAAGCAGGGCGAGGTCAACTTCACCGTTGTCGCGGGTTTTGCTGGCGCGTTCGATGGCCTCCAACTGGTCGGCCAGAATCGATTTGGAATCGTACAGCAGCCGTCCGATGAGGGTACTTTTCCCATCATCAACGCTGCCACAGGTAATAAAACGTAGTAAGTCCATAGTTGAATGATTGAATGATTGAATGAAGGAATGATTGAATAAGGTAGTTAGATCACATT